>JBEKTZ010000001.1:0-467399 GCA_049515535.1 Candidatus Aminicenantales bacterium
GAAAATCGATCATTTCGTCCAACATTCAAATGCCAGCGCCCAGGCTTTCGCCTGGACGGCCACGGCCGATTCCATCCTGGCCAAGATCAAGAGACTTTGCCAATATATTTCCGAGACGGAACACTAGACTCAGCGATATCAAATTGACGGAAAATCTTCGGCTCGTTTTCGGCGCGGCTTCAAGGCTGCCCTTGTTATGTTCAACTAGACTTATATTTGGGGATTGAGTTATCTGTCACCGAAATTAATATTCTCGGGCATTTCGAGGCGTCATCTCTTGGCGAAATGACGAGCGGTTCCCCGTGGCTTGCCACGGGGAACCGCTCGTAAAGGGATCCAAGGGGGAGCCGCCCCCTTGGTCGCAGGGCGGGGTTTCATGCCCCGCCCGAGAAAGGGAGGCAGGGCGACCGGGTCTTCCCGGTGCCCGTTGGAAGGGGGAAACGCGAAGCGGGTTCCCCCTCCAAATTGACTTCCGGCGCTCGAAATTTCAATATGCGGCGGGAGCGATATAGACCGCGATGGAAATGAAATGCGCGAGCGCGCCGAGAATGACGAAGATGTGCCAGACGGCATGGAAACCGAATTGATCCGGGAAGAAATCGAGCCTTTTGGTGGTATACACGACCGCGCCGAGAGTATAGATGACGCCGCCGATTCCGATTCCTATCAGCGCGCCGGCCGGAAGCATTCGCAACATTTCCTTGATGGAGAGGAGCGAAAGCCAGCCCATGACCACATAGATTCCGGCCGTCAGCCAGCGCGGCGCGCTCATCATGAACATTTTCACGATCATGCCGATCACGGCCAAAGACCAGACGATCGCCAGAATTCCCCATCTCCAAAAACCCGTGAACATGATCGCGCAGATGGGCGTGTAGGTCCCGGCTATCAATATAAAGATCGCTGCATGATCGAGCTTGCGCAGGTTGGCGATGATCTTCGGCCCCGCTTTGACCCAATGATACGCGGCGCTTGTCGCAAAGAGCAGGATAAGGCTGGCGCCGTACACGCTCAAGGCAACCGTTTTGAGAAGGCTGTTCCGGCCGATATATATCAGAATGCCGGATCCGATAGCGGCGGCGATGGCCGCGAAGAAATGAGTGAGTCCGTTGGCGGGCTCGCGAATTTTCTTGATCATTGAAAAACAGGATATTCCTTTTCCCACGGCGCGGCGAAAAGCCGCTCCCGACGTTTAATCCCTCCTCTTGATCACAAAAAATATACCGCCGGCCGCGCGGAAATGTCAATAAGTATGAACTCGTTCACCTGGTCTGTTCACCCGCGTCTGTCACCTGCGTCTTGACAATCTCCCGTCCTATCATATATTTTTATAGGCGCTTCCTGATGAAAGGAGTTAGGGACGTGGGTGGGGTGACTTTCCTCTCCGCTTTGACCTTCCATGGATAAAATCGGCAAATATAAGATTCTGGGCATCCTGGGCAAAGGAGGCATGGGCATTGTCTACAAAGCCCTGGACCCGGATATCGAACGGGAAGTGGCCATCAAGACCATCCGCTTCGATACCCTTTCGGAGGGAACGCAGAAAGACGATCTGATCGCCCGCTTCATCCGCGAGGCGCGCGCCGCCGGAAAGATCTCCCATCCCAACATCGTCACCATTTACGAAGTCGGCCGGGAGAACGACCTGACGTATATCGTCATGCAGTACGTCGAAGGCCAGAGCCTTCAATCCCTGATCGATTCGGGGAAGAAGTTCTCCCTCCAGGAAATCGCGGAGCTGATGGGCCTGATCGGCGACGCCTTGGATTACGCCCATCAAAGCGGCATCATCCACCGCGACATCAAGCCGGCCAATATCCTGCTCGACAAATCGGGGAAGCCTTTTCTCGCCGATTTCGGCGTGGCCCGCATGGACTCGTCCACGATGACTCAATCCGGAACGACGGTCGGGACCTTGAGCTATATGTCCCCCGAACAGATCACCGGACAGAGCATCGACGGCCGGTCGGACCTCTTCGCCCTCGGCATCATCCTCTATGAGCTGCTTTCCGGAAAGAAACCGTTCTTCGGTGACAACATATCGACGATCGTGTATCAGATCGTCCACGAACAGCCGCGCCGCATCAGGGAAGTCAACGCCGAGCTTCCCGTGGGATACGATATCGTCATTCAAAAAATCCTGGCCAAGAGTCCGGATGACCGCTACCCGACCGGACGGGCGCTGATCGCCGCGCTCGAAAACGCCGAAAAGATATTGGAACAAACGCTGGCTTATGATACCGATAAAAAACGGTCCCCCGCGGCAGTCGCGAAAAAGAAGCCCGGCCTCGTCGTGGGGCTGGGGGTCATCGGCGTGGCCATCGTGGGGGGAATGATCATTCTGCTGTCGTCGAAACCGTCCAAACCTTCCGGAGCCGCCCTGAAACCGCCGCCCGTGAAAAAGGAAGAGGCCGGGCCGATCCCGCGCGGGGACAACGCGCCGCCGGTATCCCCCGCTGTCGACGAGAATACGGTCCAGCTCAAGGCCGCCTTCGAGGCCAAGAAATATGATGAAACGGTCAAGCTGGCCGAGGATATTCTCGCCAAGACACCGGCCCATCCGGCCGCCCAGGATTATATGAAGAAGGCCAAAAACGAGCTCCTCGCCATCCAGACCGCCCCGATTCTACGGACCGCGATCTCATTCTACAATGGTGGAAACTACGCCCAGTGCCTGCAGGAGACCGAGAAGGTCCTGGCCCTGGACAGGGACAACAAAGAAGCGCAGAGATATCAGTTTCTCGCGGATACGGCGCTGTCCAAACCGGACATTCTCGATCTGATCGAGAAACACAGGATCGCCGAGGAGAACAAGGACCTTCTCACTCTCCTCAGCCACGTGGGTTCGCCGACCCTGTCCGCCCAATTGCAGGACACATATAAAATGCTGTTCAACGGATACGACGATATCAAGTCCATGATTTCCAACATCACCGTGAATTTTTCCAGCCGTTCAGAAGCCGCCGCGAGTTTCTCCCGTCTTCTGACGGCCGTCTCTAAGAAAGACGGAAAGAGAAAAATCGTTTTCGAGGAAACGAAGGCCTGGCAAATCCGGAAACAAGGAAAAGTCTGGTTGATCAGCGGAACCGGATAAAGCCAACGGCTTTCAAAAGGAGCTTGCGATGGACGCCATGAAACACAATGGATGGAAAGTTGTCCTCGTCCTTTTTCTCTTGGCCATTCTTTTCCGGCCGGCGCTCGCCGCTCCGGCCATCAAGCTGCGGGTCACCGTCGACAACGCCAGCGTCAAAGCCACACCGGGCATCGGCGGCCAGACCCTGACGACCCTCCCTCTCGACAGCCTCCTCGACGCCGAATCCCAGCAGGGAGAATGGTATAAGGTCAGCGTCACGAAAGACGGCAACAAGATCTCCGGGTTCATCCATGAAATGCTGGTCAAGGAAGTCTCGGAAAGCGAGGCCCAGCAATCCTTGAGCTCCGCGGGAAGAGTGAAATCCCAGGCGGAAATCACCGCGGAGATCGAGATCAAAATGGATGTGGACAAACGATTGATCCGCCAGGAGAACGAGCCGGACAAAGCCCTGGACGACATGAGCCCGATGCTCGCCAAAGCCTTCGCCATCGACGACCGTCAGAAACAGAAGCAAATCGCCTGCGAACTCTACTTGTGGATGGGGCAGGCCTACGTGAAAAAAAGCGATTTTTACGGCGCCCTGAAAGAATTCCGGAACGTGTTCGACGTGGACTATGCCTATGCTAAAGAGATCACCAAGAACTTCTCCGATCCCACGATCAGCGGCTTAATCGACCACGCGGAAAAACTGTCCCGGGGACTGATCGTCGAATATAATCTCGAAATCACGACCAAGCCGAAAGAGGCCGTCCTCAAAGTCAACGGCAAGGACGTCGGGCGTTCCCCGGAAATCTACAAAACGTCCATTCCCAAATTCACCCTGGAGATCGAGAAAGAAGGATACAAGCCGATCAAGGAGGAGATCTTCCTGTCGCAGTCCGCCACGACCAAGGACTACACGCTGGAGAGCAGCGGCCGGACGATCGCCCTCAGCTCCTTGCCGAAAGATGGAAAAGTCTTTTTGGACGGAGTGAACACCGGAAAGACGACGGATTGCGAATTGCCGTATGTTTCCTACGGCGCCCATTCTCTCAAAGTGGTCCGAGAGAATTATGCCGACTGGGACCTATCTTTTCAGATGATGGAGGGGACTGCAACCCTGCCCCTCTCCGCGATATTGACCGTCAAGAATTATGTCTTTTTCAAAAAGCTCGGCGATCCGGAAAGCAATTTCTTCAAGCTGCCCAAGGCCATGACATTCGACAAGGACGGCAATTTGTATATCGTGGACGAAAGCGACGTCCGGGTGAAGAAGTTCAATACCGAGGGTCTCTTCCAGGCGACTTGGGGGGATGGGGGGAGGGAGACGAGAAACGTGAAAGTCTCGTCCGGCATCGTCGTCGATAACGGGGGAAATGTCTACGTCACGGACAGCAAAGTCTGTTGCGTCGCGAAATTCGACAAGAACGGAAAATTCATCACGAAATGGGGAGACGAAGGGTCGAAACAGAACGAGATGATGAACCCGACCGGACTCGCCATCGATAAAAACGGCGATCTTTATGTCGCCGACACGGGAAACAACCGGATCATCAAATATTCGTCCGGCGGGGCGTGGAAAAAAACGTGGGGCAAACAGGGCGTCCGCCCCGGCGAATTCGTCTATCCCACGGCGGTGACGATCAATTTGAAGAACGAAGTCATCGTCGTCGACCGGGCCCGCGTCCAGAAATTCTCTCTTGAGGGAGAACCTTTAGCCTCCTGGGGAAAAGCCGGCTCCGGAGACGGCGAGATGAAGGTGCCTCTGGGCGTCTGCGTCGATTCCCAAAATTATGTTTATATCGCCGACACGGGAAACAACAGGATCCTGAAATTCGATACCGACGGCAAGCTGATCACGCAATGGGGAACGGCGGGGACAGCGGACGGACAGATGATGTCGCCCTTCGGGATCGCCATCGGCGACAAGGGCAACGTTTTCGTCGCCGAGAGAGACAACCAGCGCTTCCAAGAATTCCGCGTGCCTGCCAAATAGCTTCGGAAAAGGGCGACGGCCGCGGATGTCCAGCGGCCCATTTTTCTATCGGCGGAGAGGAGATCGTGCCATGGAAATAGTATCATCGGATCAAAAAAAATGTCCGCTGTGCGGGGAAACGATCCTCGCTGTAGCCGTCAAGTGCAAATATTGCGGGGAATGGCTCGACCCCGGCGCGAAAAGAGCCCAGAGTCTCCAGGGTGCGGCGGGATGGCCTTCAGGTCTCGCGGAGGCGCGATCGTTCCGCCGTTATCCCCAATTGTTCGACCGGAAGCTTTTTGGAATAAACTATCATATCGGTGCCGCTTGCTTCGTGGTCTCTTTTTTGGGATTATTCCTCTACCCGCTCATTTATGGATTCTCCCATCCCTTTCATTTTTACTTCTCTCCGCTCGGATATTATCTGATCCAAATCTTTTTTCTTATCCTGATGGCAGCGCTTTTCGTCCTCATCAGCCATCTGGCGCTCGAGGATTGGGTCCTTCCTTTGCTTTACGGCCTGATCTGTGTTTTGGTTCATATTTTCCGCCTTCTGATTCTCCAAGCGATCCCGATGGACAAGATCAAATTCATGCCGCCTTTTCATATAGGCGGATTGATCGCCGGTTTCCTCTCGGGATTTATGGTCTTTCTCGGGCTGGTTCTCGCCGTCCGCTCCTTCGGCCCGAAGATCTGGAGCTTCATCCTGTGGTCCGCAGGGGCATATGTCCTGCTTCAGCTATTGTATCCGCTATGCTACATGTCTATGAATAATAAATACCGCTTAAACTCTATAAGTCTCATTTCAGATCTCATCGAGGGCGTTCTTTGGGGCGCCCTGATCTACGCCGGGATCGTCCTGCATTTGAGGAAAAAAGGCATCCATCTGGGGGCCTGAACGCCCTGTGGCGCGCCCGGCCGTCAAAAGCCGAAGGCTTTCGGCCTCTGATTCGGATATTTTGGACTTTATTGACAGGCATCCGTGCCCATGATAAATTGTCGCCAAATGGAGGCAGATGCATGAAAAATCAAGACAACGCCACGTTCGGTCATATGGTCTGGAAAAGTCTATCCCTTTTCATTCCGGTTTTTATGCTGATCGCGCTGATATCCCAGGGAATCTCGCTTTGGGCACAAACCCCGCAAGATAAAATCGGCGAAATCATTTCCGCGCTCAAGAACGCGGATGTCCAGATCCAGCGCAGAGCGGCGGGAGCGCTCGGATTGTTGGGAGATCAGCGTGCCGTCGAGCCGCTCATCGAAGCGCTGAAAAATTCCAACGAGGGCGTGCGCGCTGAAGCGGCCTGGGCCCTGGGAAAGATCGCGGACACCAAGGCCGTCGGGCCATTGACTGATGTCCTCAAGAACAAGAACGAGACGCCTCAGGTCCGGAGAGAAGCGGTCGAAGCTCTGGGAATCCTGAAAGACGGCCAGGCGGTCGAAGTGTTGATCCAAGCGCTGTCCGATCCGACGCCCGGCGTCCGGGCGCGAGCCGCGTCGGCGCTCGGGCTCATCGGCGACAAGAAGGCGATCGATCCCCTCATCGGCTGTTTGAAAGATGAAGCGTTCGTCAAAAGCAAGGCCGCCGAATCTCTCTCCAAAATAACGGGACAGAATTTCGGAAAGGATCAGGAAAAACAGGCGACATGGAAAGCCTGGCGGAAAGAAAACAAGGACAAATGACGACGGCGGCCGCGCCGCTGTCCGCCCTCAGCCTCTTTTTCAGAATACGGTAAGCGCTTTCCCCAAGCGTTCAACCCGAGGGACGATTTCCCTTGTCCGCCGGGACGCGGAAAAAGGCCGGCTTCGGCGCTCTATTTCTTTTTCAAACTCAGATATCCGACGCCGTAAACGCTGTCATTGCCCGCATCGCCCAGGTCCCCGGCTCGTCCCTGAAGGATCGCCCAAATATCCGTCAAACCGTAGGGTGTTTTCTCTTTCATCAGGGCGATGGCTCCAGCGACGCAGGGCGTGGCCGCGGATGTCCCAGAAAAATAATAACCCAAATTGCCGTATGTGCTGGTGGTGACCCTGGAATACCCTGAAATATCGGGTTTTATCCGGCCGTCGTGGGTCGGGCCCTGCGAGCTGTAGGTGTGGTAAGGCGTTCGGGAATTATCGGACCAGTCGACGGCGCCGACCGTGATCGACGAAGCGGAATCCCCAGGAATCAGCAGGCTTCCAGCCTGAACGTTATTATTGACGGCGCCCGAATTTCCCATGACGAAAAGCTCCATCTTGCAATTCCTGGCCGCCAAATACTTTCCGATCCTAACTGCCCAGTAACGTGAGGTGGGGGAATAATAACCCGAAATGTCTTCCACGGGAGGCTGGAACCCATCCTGCCAACCCTGCGACGAATCAACCAAGACCCAGGAGCTTCCGTTCCAGTAATACAGAAAGAGATCGTAATCGTTGTTCGACCCGCTATACGAGGCGCCATCCCAAGTCCCCCAGTCGTCCCAATTCAGATAAGCGCCGACAACGGTGTAAGCCGGGACATAAAACGCTTCGAATTCGCTGCCGTCAGGAAAGTTGTAATAGCTGTTGTTGTCGGGATCATTGAATGTCCCTTCGAAATGATCCAGGGCGTCGTTTCCGGCCGCGCCCACCCAAAGGGTGCCGTTGGCCGCGACCCAGTTGACATCCGCGCAAATCGGACCGGTCCCCTTTCCGTCTCCGGCATTGTACCAGCCGATGGAGTAAGACAGGACGTCGATTTTTTGAGATCCCGTCAGCGACGTGATCCAGTCGACGGCGTCATGCTGCTCAACGTCCGTGCTGAAATTGACGAGCGTCAGGTTCGCGTTTGGGGCCATGTCGTGCACGATCTCCGCGCAAGCCGCGCCGTGGACCTCATCGGCCTCGATATTGCCGTCCGAACGAAACGATCTCGTCGTGACGCTGGCGGGGAGCTCCGTGCCCAATAACGACGCGTAGCCCTGGAAACCGAGGTCCAGGACGCAGACGTTCGCCCCTCCGGCAGGGTTGCGATAAGCGGTCATGCTCTGCCAGAGGTTGGCGCCCGAGGCATTCACCCCTTCCGACGTAATGACGGTCGTCGCGACGGGCTTGAGCGGCATCCTGAGATACCTGACCAACGGATTGTCGGCGAGCGTTTCGAGGGTCGCGATGGGCACGCGGCTCTGGATCAGATTTTGATAAGTCATCTCGACCGTCCCGCCCATGGCCTGGACCTGGCTTTTCAAAGCGGACGCCTGGGGGAACAAAGCCTGGGTTATGTTGGAATAAACAGCCTCGGCGACGACCCGGACCTCATTTCCTTCCAGGTCGATGTTTCTCTTCGCGGCGAAGGCCCGCGCCTCGTCCGCTCCCTTGGTCAGATAAATATTGTAGAGCTTTCCCAGCGCGTATTCGATCTTGGGATTGAGAACATCCTTGTCCATGACCGGACCGCCGGCGTTGATCGGCGGAGGGGGATCAGGCCGCGTGACCTGAAGGCCGGCTTTGTTGGGAGCGGACAGGGCCAGTCCAAAAACCGTGAAGCCGACAATCAAAAAGATAGGAGTGAGTCTCATTTTTCTCATGTGTCTTCTCCTCTCAGAAGCCGTATTTCAGGCCCAGGCTGAACATGATTGTATCCAACGGCAGGCCCGCCAGAGTGCCCGACGTCGCCGTATTGGTGGTTTGGTCGGTAAATTTCCAGGTCCCATCCGTTTTTCCCATTAAATAGCGGGCTTCGAAATTGACGAGAAACCCGGACCCCGGCCTCGCTCCGGGCGCGATCAAGTAATCCAAACCCGCTCCGACCAGGATCGTCAGGCCGCCCTTTATGGATTCGGCCAACGTGATTCCCATATCGCTCCAGGATTTCACGAGCGTAGCATCCACGGCGAAAGAATGGAGGCCGTAGCCGCCGCCGATGACAAAATAGGGCGTCAGTTTGGCGCCCACGGGAAGCCGGCCGACAAAAGCAAGCTCTATTGGCATGACCGTCATTTTCCCGGCGCTCAAGGCTCCCTCCACGGCCGTCACGTCGGATTGAAACCGCGTCGCCCGTAATTCCAGGGCGATATTGGGAGTCAGGTCATAGCCCACATTCAGGCCGAACGCGATCCCGCTCCCGTATGCGGATTCCGTATGGACAGCATAGCCTCCGAATAGACCGATTCTGACGGCGGCATGGGAAACCAACGCCGCGGCGAAAATCATCATGATGAAGACGGCGGCTTTTTTCATTGAACCTCCATTTTTCTTTTATCGCGGCACGATAATCGAACCATATTCAACCGGAAAATTCCAGAAATATTTTCGGCACGCCGCGAGAAAAAAGGCTGGCTGTTTCAGGGAATTAAGCTAAAGGGGGTAACAAGGAGGGTGTCCTGCCCAGCCAGCGCAACAGGAATGAAAACATTATATACTAGCAATTTTATAAAGTCAATAAGATTTATTTCTGACCGTAATACCGTTTCGGGGACATAATTCCCTGTCCCCATGGGGGGCGATTGGTTGATTCGCCTAATGATGAGGATATCCGCCGTCGTCGGCCGCCAAAGAAGCCAGGATTTCGACATTTTCCCAGGGAGTATGGGGGGCGATCGAACAGGCCGTGCTGAGGATGAACCCGCCGCCGGGCATCCCGATTCGAAGGCGGCGCCTGGCGTCATTTTCGATGGTTTCCCGCGTCCCGGCGAGAAGCGTGTGCACGGGATCGATATTGCCCTTGATGAAGACGTTCCGTCCGACGCGGCGCTTGGCTTCTTCCAACTCGACATTGCCAAGGGGCGGAGGATCGAGGCATTCGAGGCCCGAGACGCCGGCCGCGATCATGATCTCCAAGCGGTCGCCGATCGCACCGCAGGTATGGGTATAAGCCGGGACGCCCAATCTCTGGACGGTTGCGGCGATCCGGCGTTCGCAGGGTAGGACGAACTCCCGGTAATGACGGGGCGAAAGGAATCCGGCTCCCGCGTAGGGCGAAGAGATCTTGATCGCGTCGACGCCGAGACGGGCCTGGTCCATGGCGATCTTCGCGACCCCCTCGGCCAGCCTCAGCAGAATATCGCCGGTCTTGGCCGGTTCGTCGGCCAGGGCCATGAAGCCGGCGCTGAATCCGAACAGATTCAGAAAATAATCGAAGGGCGAGGTCACTTCGCCGTGGATGGAAAAGCCCCGGCCGGCCGCGGCAATTATATCGGCAAAAATATCGTAAGGACGGCCGGGATCGATGTTGAATTCCAGGCCCTGGGAAACCGGAATGAAATCCAATCGATCCGGGATCGAAGCCGGATCAAAATCCGCGATCGAAGGGAAGCCCTTGGCCTCTGCGGGATAATGAAGAGGGAGATCGTCGGCCGGGAATATCGTCCGGCCCCCGTCCTTCCAATGGACGGTCTCGCGGCCTTCCTCGCGGATGACCCTCAGGATGCCCTTCTCCCAATCCGGCGCGTGACCGTGGAGGCTGACCAGGATGCCGTCGAACGCGTACTGCCGGCGGAGCCGGATCAGGCCCTCGGCGAACATCTCCTTGGAAGACCAAAATTCGAGGGGCGAAAATCCGGTTTGGAGCAGCATATGGCCGATGCTCATTTGGCACATGACCGGTACCCGGTCGGGAATTTCCCTCCTCATCGCCCTGGCCATTCTTTCTTTGGAGGTCATCAGGCCAAAGATATGCCATTCCAATTGCCGAGTCAACGCGTCGCCCCGAGCATCGATCGGGGCCCATGCCCCCACCCGGGCTGGCCCGGCCCGCAAAATTTCTCTACGAAAGCCATTGACATAAAACCGGGGAATCTGATATTTTTTGGGCTCGGCCAAGGATTATTTCGGGTTTTATGTTAAGCTGATCGAACAAAATGTACATTCTGATAGGGCTTTTCATCGGGTTTCTGGCGGCTATCCCGCTGGGGCCGGTCAACGTCTTCGTCATTTCCCAGGTTCTCAAGCGCGATTTCCTCCATGGCTTCATGACGGGCCTCACCGCTGCGGTCCTGGACACGATTTACTGCCTGATCGCCGTTCTCGGCATTTCCTTGACTCTGCCCGGCGGCCGGGATCTGACCAAGTTCCGTCTGCTCAAAATCTTCGCCGCGCTCGTGCTCTTGGTTCTCGGCATCCGCATGTACTTGCAATCCAAAACCTACAAAGAGCCGCAACCGCCCAAAAACATGGCCAAGTTTTCGCCGCGGCCTCTGCTCGGCGTCGTTCTTCTTTATGTCAGCAATCCCACGATCTACGCCTTCTGGCTGTTCATGGCCGGCTCGGTCAGCCATTATGACTGGATGGTTTACGGGACGATCACCACGCGCGTCTTTTTCGCCTTGTCCTGCGGCCTCGGCGGCGGCGCCTGGTATTTCATCCTGACCCATTATGTCGCCAAACACCATCAGCAGTTCCAGCCCAAGACGTTCCAAAAGATCTTCTTCGTCCTGGCCGTCATCCTCATCGCCTTCGCCGCATACACCATCGTTTTGATCTTTTTCCCGTCCCTGAAATTGCTTTGAAAAAAATCCATCTCGTCTGCAACGCCCATCTCGATCCGGTCTGGCTGTGGGAATGGCCGGAAGGGGCGGGCGAGGCCTTCTCCACGTTCCGGACGGCCGCGGAATTCTGCGAGCACGAGGACGGTTTCATCTTCTGCCACAACGAAGCGCTCCTCTATCAATGGGCCGAGGAATATGAGCCCGCCCTCTTCAAGCGCATCCAAACGCTGGTCGCCAAGGGAAAATGGAACATCCTTGGAGGGTGGTTTCTCCAGCCGGACGGCAACATGCCGAGCGGCGAATCCTTCGTCCGTCAGGTCCTTCTAGGAAAAAGATACTTCAAGGAAAAATTCGGAGTCGATGTCAAGACGGGGGCCAACCTCGATCCGTTCGGCCACACCCGGGGTCTCGTCCAGATTCTGGCCAAAAGCGGATATCATTCCTACCTCTTCTGCCGGCCCGACCGGGCGTTCGCCGCTCTCCCGGCCGACGAATTCGTCTGGGTCGGGTATGACGGTTCGGAGATCATGGCCGCTCGGGTCCAGGCCCATTATAACTCGCGCGGCGGCGGGGCGCGCGCCAAAGTCGAAGATTGGATGAAAACTCATCCCGACAAAGGCCTGAGCGTCCTGCTCTGGGGCATCGGCGATCACGGAGGCGGCGCTTCCAAGCGCGACCTCGCGGACTTGAAAGAACTGATGACCTCGACGCCGGATTTCGAGATCGTCCATTCGACCGCCGAGGCCTATTTCGAGGAGCTCAGTGAGCGAAAAGACGCTCTGCCGCGTCATGCCGATGACATCAATCCCTGGGCCGTCGGCTGCTACACCACCATGGCCCGGGTGAAACAGAGACACCGGCGTCTCGAGAACGAGATTTACGGCGCGGAAAAAATGGCCTCGGCCGCGGCCTTCCAAGGCCTGATGAAATATCCCGAAACCGAATTGCGCTCCGCGATTCGCGATCTGGCGTTCGCCGAGTTCCACGACATCCTCCCCGGCTCCTCCATCGAACCCGCCGAGGAGGGGGCCATCCGGCTTCTCGACCACGGGCTCGAGATGGCCTCGCGCGTTAAGTCCGGGGCGTTCTTCGCCCTCGCGGCCGGCGAAAAGCCTGCGGAAGACGGCGAAATCCCGATCTTCGTCTACAATCCCCATCCCTTCAAAATCGACGGCATCATCTCCTGCGAATTTCAGGACCACGAGCCCAACTTCGAGGGCGGCTACCTGACGCCGAAGATATTCCGGAAAAGAAGACCTCTGCCCTGCCAACCGGAAAAAGAGTTGAGCAATTTGAGCCTCGAATGGCGCAAAAAGGTCGTTTTCGCCGCCGAGCTCGAGCCCGGCCGGATGAACCGGTTCTCCTGCCGCTTGGAAAAAAGCGGCGTCAAACCGTCGCCCATCCTGAAGGAAGCGAACGGCATAATCCATTTCAAAACCCGCGATCTGGAGGTCGACATCAGCGCCGCGACCGGCCTGATCGAACGATGCCGCATCGACGGCGCCGATTTTCTGGCCCCCGGCGCGTTCCGGCCTCTGGTCATCGCGGACAACGCCGATCCCTGGGGCATGAGCGTCCGCGCTTTCCGGAGCGTCGTCGGCGCGTTCACGCTTCTGGATCCCGAGAATGGAACCCGGTTTTCCGGCGTCTCCCAAGGCCTGTTGCCCTCGGTCCGCGTCATCGAAGAAGGAGAGGTCCGGACGATCGTCGAGGCCGTTCTCGGCTACGGGAATTCATTCATCTGTCTGAGATACAAGCTGCCCAAAAAAGGAACCGAAATCGAGATCGAAGCCAGGCTCCTCTGGAACGAAAAGGACAAAATGCTGAAACTGTCCGTTCCGACGCATCTAGGACCCGGCCGCTATCTGGGCCAAACGGCCTACGGCGTCGAAGAGCTCCCCTCGACCGGCGATGAAGCCGTTTCGCAGAAATGGGCGGCCGTCGTTTCGAACGAGAAGGCCCTGGCCCTGACGCTCATCAACGACGGCGTCTATGGATCGGATTTCGCGGACGGAGAAATACGGATTTCGCTCGTCCGCTCTCCGGCCCATTCCGCCGACCCCGCGGGCGAAAGGCCCCTCCTTCATCAGGACCGTTTCATCCCGCGCATCGACCAGGGCCAGCACGTCTTCCGTTTCTGGATCAACGGGGGTAAGTCCAACGAGCGGCTGGAGGCGGTCGACCGGGAAGCTCTGGTCAAGAACGAAAAACCCTACGTCCTCCCCTACTTCCCGCCGGGAAACAAAAAAAAGGCCAGACCATGCGCCCTCCTCTCCGATCCCGCGGTCCAAATCGCGGCGCTCAAAAAAGCCGAACAGGGAAAGGATTTGATCATTCGCCTCTTCGAACCGACAGGCAGGGACAGAACATTCGAACTGACCTTGCCCATGCTCCGGGCAGAGACAATGGTCGCCCTTAAAGGATTCGAAATCAAGACGTTGAGATTCGACAAGAAAACGAAGGCATTTTGCGAAGTCGATCTGCTCGAAGAACCGCTTTGAGATGAGAGCCGCGGACCCCGTATCCCTCGTCCTGTGCGGCAGCGGCGGCATGGGCGCGGTTTATCTCCAGGAGTTGTTCGAGAGAACGGACAGCGGCCTGTTCCGGATCGAAGGAGTCGTGGATCCGTTCCCCGAGCGAAGTCCCCATCTCGGCCGTCTTCAAGCGCAAAAAATTCCCATCTATGCCGACCTGGGAACTTTTTACGGGCGCCATTCGGCCGAACTCGCGATCGTCTCCTCCCCCATCCAGTATCATTGCCAACAAACCTGCCTCGCTCTCGAAAACGGGAGCCACGTCCTCTGCGAAAAACCGGTCGCGGCCACGATTCAAGAGGGAAGGCGGATGGCCGAAGCCCGGGCCAGGGCGGGGCGATGGGTCGCGATCGGCTATCAATGGTCGTTCAGCGCGGCCATTCAGGACCTCAAAACCGATATTTTGAGCGGCCTATTCGGAAAACCGCGGCGCATGAAATGCCTCTATCTCTGGCCGCGCGATCTGGCCTATTACGGGCGCAATGACTGGGCCGGAAAAAAGCGCGATCGTTCCGGAGCCTGGATCCTGGACAGCCCCGCGAACAACGCCATGGCTCACGATCTCCACAATATCTTTTATGTTTTAGGCCGCGACAGAGACAGCGGAGCGGTTCCCGTCGAAGTCGAAGCCGAGCTCTATCGCGCATATGACCTCGAAAATTTCGACACGGCGGCGGTCCGCTGCCGGACGGACGGGGGCGTGGAAATCCTTTTTTTCGTCAGCCACGTCTCCGCTGCGGATAAGGGGCCGGTGTTTCTTTTTGACTTCGAAAAAGGGACGGTCGCCGGCGAAGGCCGGAATACGGATATCCGAGCCCGCTTCACGGACGGAACGGTCAAAAATTACGGCTGCCCGGACCGCGAGCCCATGAAAAAAATCCGGGACTGCCTGGAATCCGCGCGGACCGGCGTTCCTCCGGTCTGCGGGCTCGAGGCCGCCCTGAGCCAGACCCTGTGCCTCAACGGCATGCAGGATTCCATGCCCGATATCGCCGCCTTCCCGGAACATCTTCTGCGCCGGGAGACGGCTCCAGACCGGAGAAGGATATGGGTCGCGGGGCTGGACGAGGTATTCGAGCGCTGCTACAAAACGCGCCGGCTGCCCTCGGAACTCGACGTTCCGTGGAGCCGCCCGGGCGCCAAGATCGATTTGACGCGCTATGAGAGCTTCCCCTCCGCCCGCGCTTAAGAGCATGCAGGTCATCATCGAGAAGATCGTCTATCCCGGCCGGCGGATGGCCTCGCGGGAAGGGAAAGTGATCTTCACGGACGAAGGGCTTCCCGGCGAGCTCGTCGAAGTCGAAACGGTCCGGGAAAAAAAGAACTTCATCGAGGCCCGGACCGTGAGGATCATCCGGGAATCCGGCCGCCGGGTCGAAGCGCGATGCGGGCATTTTCTCGCTTGCTCCTCCTATCAGTCCATGGCTTATGCCGATCAAATCGAGCTCAAGAAAAGCCAGCTTGGCGAGATCTTGGGCGGCGTCATAGACCTCGGGAAAAGCGGCATCGAACTCGTCCCCTCGCCGGACATCTGGCACTATCGGAATAAAGTCCGATATCACATCATTTGGCCGGCCGGAAGAGCCCGCCTGGCCTACAGCGTCCCGGGCTCCCGGAACGCCTTCGTCGAGGTCGACGAGTGCTATCTCGTCACGGGCGCCGTCAGCGAGATCATGAAGTCCCTTTTGAAGATCATCGACGAGAACAAGCTCGGGTCGCTTCAAGAAGTCGAAGCCAAAGAGAGCCGCGCGAGCGGGGAGCTTCTTTTGAACCTTCATTGGTCCTCCCCGTCCGAGCCGAAGATCCTGGATCCGATTCTTTCGGGATTGCTAACCCGGTTTCCTCTGGCCGGAATCGTCTCGTTCACGAGAAAAGGAAAGGCCTATCACGAGACTTTGGAATGGGGACGGAATTTCATCGAAGAGAAGATCGGCGAAACAGCGTTCGAAGTGGGAGCGCGGTCCTTTTTCCAGATCAATGTCGGGATCATGGACCGGGTCCTCCGAGACATGAAAGACTTGGCCCGGTTCAAGGGGACGGAACGCCTCGCGGACCTTTTCTGCGGACTCGGGACATTCGGACTCGCCCTGGCCCGGGAGGTCAAAGAAGTCTGGGGCGTCGAATCCGATCCGGCCAACATTCTATTCCTGAAGAAAAATATCGAGCGCAACGGCGCGGCAAACTTCAAGATTTTCGAAGGGACGAGCGAAGAATGGGCTCCGATGATTTTCGAAAAAAAATTGGAGACCGTCATTTTCGATCCTCCGCGCAAGGGGCTGGGACCGGAGATCGTCCAAGCGCTGCTCGATCATCCGACGGAGACGATGATCTATCTTTCCTGCAATCCGACAACCCAGGCGCGCGACCTCAAAGACCTGGGGCCGGCTTATGAAATCAAGGCCTTTCGCGCCTATGATTTCTTTCCCCAAACGCCGCACATCGAGACCCTGGCCGTATTGAGCCGTCGCTGAGCAGTGAATTTAGTAAGAGTTTCACCCGCATTCAAACTCGCTGCTCCCCTCCCTCAACTATCAATACCGCCGAAGATTCGTTGTTCTATGCTCATTGGAAGGGAGGCAGGGAGCACAGCGATTGCGGCACTTAAACTCACTTCCCCTCGAACTATCAATACCGCAAAAGATTCGTTGTTCTATGCTCATTGGAAGGGAGGCAGGGAGCGAAGCGACCGTTGGAGGGAAAACCTACCGAAGGGGGTTTCCCTCCAAGAGTTTCCCGTTGGAGGGAAAACCTTCGAAGGGGGTTTCCCTCCAAGAGTTTCCCGGTGGAGGGAAAACCTACCGAAGGGGGTTTCCCTCCAAGAGTTTCCCTGCCAACTGCCCGCAGGCCGCTTGGATATCCCGCCCTTTCGACCGTCGTAAAGTGACCGGGACGTTTTTTTCTTCGAGCATCCTCGTGAAATCGCCGATCCGTCGCTCCTCGGGAGTCTCAAAGGGCAACCCGATCACCGGACTATAGGGGATGAGATTGATTTTCGCTTTCAGCCGCTTGGCGATACGGGCCAGGCCGGCGGCATCCGCCGGCGCATCGTTGACTCCTTTGAGGAGGACATATTCGAGCGTGATTTTGCGGCCTCCGTCTTTCCCATAAGCCTCGCAGGCCGCGATGACCTTTTCAAGGGGATATTTCATGTTCGCCGGCATCAGCGCGGTCCTTTTGGCGTCGCCCGCCGCGTGCAGCGAAATCGACAGGTTGACCTGAAGATCCATTTGCATAAAACGCTCGAGGCCGGGGATGACGCCGACGGACGAAATCGTCATCCGCCGAGCGGCGATTCCGAGCCCGTCCGCGGAATTGAGGATTAGGATCGCCTTGGCCAGGTTCTCGAAATTGTCGAGCGGCTCGCCCATTCCCATGAAAACGATATTCGTCAGGGCGACATCCAGCCGGTTCCTGAGAAAGAGGACCTGACCGACGATTTCGGACGGCGTCAGATTCCGCGTGAATCCGTTGAGGCCGCTGGCGCAGAAGGCGCATCCGAACTTGCAGCCGACCTGGGTCGAAAGGCAGACGGTCGCCCGGCCGCCCGCCGGGATGAGCACGGTCTCGATACCCCGCCCGTCCTGAAGGCGAAAGAGGTATTTCACGGCGCGGTCTTTGGACCGGAAAACGCCCTGAAGTTCGAGCCGGCCGAGGGCGAACATCCGCTTGAGTTTTTCCCGGAGGGCATGGCCGAGGTTCGTCATGTCCTCGAACCGGAGCGCGCCTTTCTTGTAAAGCCAATCGAAAATCTGCTCCGCCCGGTAAGCCGGTTCGCCGGCTCCTTTGAGCTCCGCCTTGAGTTCGTCGAGGGTGAGGTTTTTTATATCGATCATTATCGGATCGAAATCATGATCCACAGGAGCAGGATGATGGCGCCGACGAGCAGCCAGCTCCCGCCGAATCCGATGATGTCCCACTTCCCCGGTTTCATGATCTCCCAGGCCGAGCGCGGCCAGATCTTTCTCGTCTTGAATTTGTCCGGATGATCGTAAGCTTCTTGGACGGCCTTCGCGTCCTCTTCGGGCGTCGGCTGGACGAACGTGTGGATCCGGCCGAAGAAGCGGTCCAGGTCGGGCTTCGGAGCCGGTTTCGTCACCCAGCTGATCAGGAACAACAGGACGAAGGGAAAAAGCGCGTCGAAGAAAAAGCGGACGGCGCTCAGTTGGGCTTTCGTAAAATTCGTGAAATCGATGCCGAACCAGCTCAGGACCCAGACCTCGGCATTGAAGCGGCCGAGGCCCGTCTTCGGAGAGCGGGGATCGTCGGCGTTGATGCGGACGACCTTCTCGAAGAAAACGGCGGCGGGCTCGATGACGTGTGGTTTTTCGATCTTCAGGCCGAGCCGCTCGGCCCTTCCCGCTTCGACGTCTTCCTTGAGGGCTTCGGTGGCGATCAAGACCGTTTTGGGTTTCGTTTCTTGAAGAAAGGCCGGGTTTGTCCTGGCCCAATTCCATGTCTGAAAAACGTTGGGGATGACCGCGTAGATCGTGAAGCAGACGAAGATCTGGATGATGACGGCCCATTTCGTCAGCCGGCGCCAGAGGAAGCCCAGCCAGATCGAAGCGCCGAACACGGCCGGCAAAGAAATGAAATACTGGAACAGGTAGAGGAGATTTCCGACGAAAAGCGCCGCGCCGACCCCGCCGAGCAGGGTGACCGCGACGACGATCTTCCCGATCGCGAGATAATGTCGTTCCGATTTATCCGGCGCAAGGGGCTGATAGATGTTCCGGATGAAGAGGGCGGAATAAGTCACGGACGAGGCCCCCAGGCTGGACATGCTGGCCGCAAGGACGCCGGCCAGCATGAGGCCGATCCCCCCTGTGAAGAGCAATTCCCGGGTCATCAGGCCCCAAATAAGGTCGGGATCGTGAAGTTGGCCGGCGAAAAGGCCGACGGCCAGCAGGCCGGCCAAGGCCCAGAAGATCATCAGGAGCCTTTTCATGTACATCCCCATGATCATGCCGAAGCGGGCCGTCATTTCGTTCTTGGCCGAGCCCGCGGTCTGCATCATGGGCGCGGAGGCGATGATCGAGACCAGGTTGGCGAGGACCATGGCCAGGATCGTGTACCAGGCGTATTCCGACGTGGTCACCGACCCGAACAGCTTGAACATGTAGTCCGGGACGTGGGCGTGGAGACCGGCGAATCCGCCCATTTTAGCCAGCCCCAGAGGGATGAGCATCACCGAGAAGACGATGATCAGGAACCCTTGGACGACGTCGGTCAGCGTCGCCGCAAAGAATCCCCCCATCATCGTGTAGATGCTGACGATGACGGCGAAAACGATATAGACGGCCAGAGGGTTCGTATAGGAGATGAAAGACTGGAGCTTGCCTTTTTTATTCAGGTCGTTCAATTCGTCGTAGCGGATTTTTTGCTCGGAGGCAAGCCCCGCATCCAGATTCTTCTTCAGGTCCTGGTATTCCCGGAACATCTCCACGCTCCGGCGCTCCGGGGACGTGTAGCTTTCGGCGGGTTTGGGCGTCAGGGCCTGGACGGTCTTGCCCGCGATCATGTAGCCCGCGCCCCCGCCGATAAAAGCCATGACCAGAGTGAACACCGCGAACGAGGCGCCGAGGAACCGGCTTTTAAAACGCTCGGTGAAAAAATCCCCGAGGGTGATGAGCCGCGAACGGCGCATGAAAGCCGTCGTGAACCAGTAAAAAGGCGTGAGGAACAGGACGAGATACTGGATCCACATGCCGCCGATGCCCTGGCGATAGATTTCGCGCGAGACGGCGACGGCCTGGTCGGCGTGCGTCGAGCAGCCGAGGTTGAGGAAGAATTGATAAAATTTGCCCAGGCGCCGGCCGGCCATGTAGAAGTCCCCTTGGTTTTTTGTCCGCCGCGAGGCCCAGAAACCGAGCCCGAGCATCACGATGAAATAGAGACAGACGATGCCGAGATCCACCCAGTGGAGCCCAAAGATCCGCATCCGCCCATTAAACACAAACCGCGCCGCAAAGTCAAAAAGGGCGCGGTCGCTTGTCCGCCCCCTCTCCCTCGACCCAGGTCAGAGAGACCATTTGACCGGTCTATCCGTATCTGTTATAAGAAATCCTTTCCTATGCAGACCATCTTCGATTCTTGGCTTCGGCTTCCTCACCCGGGGGAAATTCTATCCGTCCTCTCCGCTCTGATCTGGGCCTTCGCCGTCATCCTCTTCCGGATCGCCGGCAAAAAGGTCGACGCCGTCTCCCTGAATCTGTTCAAGATCATCTTCGCCCTGGCGCTGCTGTCGCTGACGATGCTCGGGCTGGGATTGCCGTTCTTCCCGCCGCTTTCGGAGAGTCATTATGTCCTGCTCTTTTTGAGCGGAGTCGTCGGCATCGCGATCTCGGACACCCTTCTCTTCGTCGCCCTGAACAGGCTCGGCGCCGAGCTTACGGCCATCGTGGACTGCGCCTATGCGCCATTCGTCATCGGGTTCTCGTTCCTGTTTCTCGGCGAACGGATGAACCCCCTGCAGACGCTCGGCGCTGCGCTCATCGTCCTGGCCATGGCCTTGATCCTGCAGAAAAAAAGCGACGTTCAGATCCCGCGCCGGGCGCTTTTATCCGGCGTCGGCGCCGGGATCCTGTCTATGTTCTTTTCGGCGGCCGGCGTCTTGATGATGAAGCCCATGCTGGCCGAGGCCTCCCCGGTCTGGGCCAGCTTCGTCCGGATGCTGGGCGGCGCGACCGCGATCGGACTTTTCGTCGCGATCCACCCGCGCCGGCGGGCGATCATGGCCCCCCTGCGTTCGCTCAAGAATATGCGAATCCTCGTTCCGGCCTCGTTTTTAGGCTCTTATTTATCCGTGGTCATTTGGATCGGGGGAATGAAATTCGCGCAAGCGTCGATCGCCGCGGCGCTCAATCAAATGAGCACGATCTTCATCTTCATGCTGGCGGCGATCTTCCTCAAAGAGAAGATCACGATTATCAAACTTGCGGCGGTGATGATCGCTTTCGCCGGGGCGATCCTCGTGTCCGTCCCGCTCTAGTCGTCAGATCGCTCAAGAGAGCCAAGGGGATGACGAATTCATAGATCAGATCTTTGTTGACCTAGTCCGTTGCTTTCGATGATCTTATCCGTAGCGATAGAGGGAGAGGCCAGGGCCAAGACCGCGATGAGGCAAGTCGGCCAGCCCGGGATTCAACTTGGAGGGGAAGACCCCTTCCAACGGGCGCACCGTTTTGTACTCTAGGGTACAAAACGGCGCCGCCCTGCCTCCCCTTCTCGGGCGGGGCATGAAACCCCGCCCTGCGACCAAGGGGGCGACTCCCCCTTGGATTCCTCTCGAGCGGCTCCCCGTGGCAAGCCACGGAGCATAATCGCCGCTCGTCAATTCGATTTCCCGATCAGGCGGTGGACGATATCCACGGCGCTGGCCGCATCGGGAGCGTAGCCCTTGGCCCCGATCTGGTTCGCGTAATCCTGCGTCAGCGGCGCTCCCCCGACGATCACGGGCACGGCCAATCCGGCGTTCTGCAGCGTTTGGATGATGCCCTTCATCTGGATCATCGTCGTCGTGAGGAGCGCGGAAAGCGCGACGACGTCGGCGTTGTTCCCACGGGCGGCCTCGACGAACTTTTCCGGCGCGACGTCCGCGCCGAGATCGATGATCTTGTAGCCGGCGCCCTTGAGCATCATCGCCACGAGGTTCTTGCCGATATCGTGAAGGTCGCCCTTGACCGTGCCGATCACGACCAGGCCCTTGGGCTCGATCTTGTCCTTGATCAGATAGGGTTCGAGCTTGGTCAAGCCGGCGTTCATCGCCCGGGCGGCCACCAGGACTTCCGGAATGAAGACCTCGTTGTTCTTGAACATCACGCCGAGCTTCTCCATCCCGGCGATCAGGCCATCGTTCAGGATCTGGCGGGTAGGAATCCGCGCGGCCAGAGCCTGATCCACGAGCGTCTCCACGTCGTTCTTTTTTCCGGCCATCAAAGCTTCCTGGAGTTTATCTAACATGGCAAAGCTCCTCTTTTGATCATATTGCCATCCCTCGACGTGTCAATATAGCACAAAAATCCTACCGAATTTCCGAATTCGGCGAGTGTCCCCGTTATTCATGAGAACGTTGACTATATAAAAAGGGAAAAGGGATGTCAATTGGAAGCGCGCCTGACTGTATCACGGTCAGGAAGTCCGCGAGCGCGCGCGCCCTCGTCAGGGCGACGGATAAAAACCTTTTTTTTGTTCGTTGTCGATGTCTTCCGGAAAGTGATAAAATAAAGACAATAAAATGAGAAAATTCAAGGTCGGGATCGACAGCTACAGCCTCAAGCCCCTCGACCTCGACCCGTTCGAGCTCTTGGACTGGGCGACTATCAACGAGGCCGAGGGCGTGCAATTCTCCGAGACGCCGGCCCAGGCCGGAGACAAATCCTTTTTGAGAGAGTTGAGCCAATACGCGGCCCAGAACGATCTCTACCTTGAATGGGGCGGGGGCGAGCATATCCCCTTCGATATCGCCACCGGCCAAGCGAAAAATATCGCCGGCATAAATGAAAAAGCGGCCGAACAGGCGTCCCTGATGGGAGTCCGGACGATCCGCTCATGCTCGGGCGGCCTGATGCGCTGGAAGAAAGGCGCTCCGCCGACGGAAACATATCTCAAGGAAATGGCCAAGAGCTTGCGGCCGCTGAGGCGGATGCTCAAGGACCACCGCGCGATTCTTGCTCTCGAAACGCACTTCGAGTTCACGACGTTCGAGCTCATAAGGCTTTTCGAGATGTGCGACGCCGAGCCGGACGATTATCTCGGCGTCTGTTTAGACACCATGAATCTTTTGACCATGCTCGAAGATCCGGTCGCGGCAACGCGGCGGATTCTACCTTGGGTCGTGACGACGCATATCAAGGATGGAGCGATCAACCTGACGCCGGGCGGGCTGGTCTCCTTCACGGCCGAAGCCGGAAAAGGCCTGATCGATTTCAAGAAGATTTTGACGCTCTTGTCGGGGCTGGAGCGGCACGTGAATCTTACGATCGAGGATCACGGCGGAGAGTTCCTGATTCCGATTTTCGATCCGGCCTTCCTCGATGAATTTCCGGATCTCTCTGTCAAGGAGCTGAGCGTTCTTTTGAAGATGGCCGCTGAAACCCGGAGCCTTATCGACGAGAACGAAATCGCCGTCCTCGACCGGACGCGATGGCCCGCCGCGTGCGAGGACAGGGTTAAAAGAGACCTCAAAGCCGTCAAGCGAATGGCCGGAACATGATGATCGGGCACGAAAAATTCCATTTCCGGAGCGGCGGGGATCTCCAGGCCAAAAGCCAATCCCTGGGCCTCGACATCCCCTTTTCCCAAGATATCAGCGTTCTTTTCGAGCCCGTTTCCCTCGGAGGCAAAATCCTTCCCAACAGGCTGGCCGTCCAGCCGATGGAAGGAGCGGACGCCGGCCCCGGCGGGGCTCCCGGCGAATTGACCTCGCGGAGATACCGACGTTTTGCGGAAAGCGGATGCGGCCTGATCTGGTTCGAGGCCGCGGCGGTCCGCGACGATGGGAGATCCAATCCGCATCAGCTTCTTCTCACCCGGAAAACGCTGGACGGTTTTAAGCGGCTTGCCGAAAAGACCCGGGACGCGGCGCGAAAAAACGCCGGGTGGAATTCCTCTCCGGTCCTCGTTCTTCAACTGACCCATGCCGGACGTTTTTCCAAGCCCCGGGGAACACCCGCGCCGATCATCGCCCAGCGCAATCCATATCTCGATTCTCTCCATAAAATCCCCCCAAATCATCCGCTCATCGCGGACCGGGAATTGGATGATCTGCAGGAGGTCTTTGTTCAAGCGGCGAAGATGGCGCTCGAGGCCGGCTTCGATGGAGTCGATGTCAAGGCCTGCCATGGATATCTTGTTTCGGAACTTCTCGCGTCCCGTTCCAGGGAAGGCAGCAGATACGGCGGATCTTTTGAGGCCCGGACGCGCTTCCTCCGCGAGACCGCGGGCAAGATCAAGGCCGGCGTGCCGGAGGTCATGCTCGCCGGCCGTCTCGGACTCTTCGACTCGATTCCATATCCTTATGGTTTCGGCGTCGATGAAAAGGACGAAACGAATCCGGACATGTTCGAGCCGGTCGCCCTCGTCAAGGACCTCTTTCATGCGGGACTAGAACTCCTGAATATCAGCGCGGGGATCCCCGCCTATCGGCCGCATTACGGCCGCCCCTTCGACACGCCGGTCGCCGGCGGAAATGTTCCCGGCGAACACCCCTTGACCAGCATCGCCCGCCTGATCGGCTTGGCCTCTCGAACACGACGTGAATTCCCCTCTCTTCCCGTGGTCGGGACGGGTTATACCTGGTTGAGGGGATTCTTCCCGCATGTCGCGGCGGGCGTCATCGAGAGCGGCGGGGCTTCCCTGATCGGCGTCGGCCGGATGGCCTATGCCTATCCCGATTTCGCCAAGGATCTCATGGACAAAGGCGCGCTCGATCCCAAAAAGGTCTGCCTGACGTGTTCCGGATGTTCCGCCCTGCTCCGGGCGGGCGGGCCGACCGGCTGCGTGGTCCACGACAGCGGCATCTACAAGGCCGTGAAAACTTAAGGAGGCAAAGAAATACCCATGGCGAACATCCAAACCAAGAAAGGGATTATCGGGATCCTTACCGGAGGAGGAGACGTTCCCGGCCTGAATCCGGCCATCCGCGCCGTCACGATCCGGGCCATCCATGAAGGATACGACGTCGTCGGCATCCGCCGCGGGTGGGCCGGCCTGATCGAGATGGTGCGAGATAAGGACGCGCCGAACTCCGATCATTACCAGCATCTGACGGAGGAGATCGTCAACCGCATCGGACGGACGGGCGGCACGTTTCTCCACACATCGCGGACCCGGCCGAGCCACGTCCCCGACGTCAACGTGCCGGCGCACTTGCGCGATAAATATCATAGAAAAACCAACGACTTGACCGAAGAAGTCCTCAGGAACCTCGAATTTCTCGGCATCGATTATCTCATCCCCATCGGCGGAGACGACACGCTGAGCTACTGCGCCCACCTCCACCACAAAGGAGTCAAGGTCATCGGCATCCCCAAGACCATGGACAACGACGTTCCCGGGACCGATTACTGCATCGGGTTCAGCACGTGCATCACCCGCACGATCAGCATGACCCACGCCCTGCGGACCACCGCCGCCTCCCACGAACGCTTTCTCGTGATCGAGGTCTTCGGCCGGTACTCGGGCTTCACGGCCCTCCTCCCGACCATGGCCGGCGCCGCCAATCGCTGCGTCATCCCGGAGCATAAATTCAACGTGGAGCATCTGTGCGAGCTGCTGGCCGAGGACCGGTCCACGAATCCCAGCCTGTATTCCGTCGCCCTCGTCTCGGAGGGCGCCATGTTCGAGGGCGGAGAGATGATTTTCGCCAGCGAAGAGAAAGACATGTACGGCCACAAGAAGCTGGGCGGCATCGGGGATTTGATCGCGAGCCATCTTAAGGATCTTTCGCCCAAGTTCAACGACGGGCGGCGGATCAATGTGATCACTCAGAAGCTCAGTTATCTGAGCCGCTGCGGCGACCCCGACGCCGCGGATTCCATCGTTCCCATGGCCTACGGAAACATCGCCCTCGACCTGATCATGGACAAGCGGACCGGCCGGATGGTTTGCCTGCGGAACGGCGAATACGACGACGTTCCGATCGAAATCGTGACGAGCGCCAAGAAAGTCGTGGACCTGGATAAATACTACGACCGGGAGCGCCTCCGCCCCCTTTATAAAAGCTTCCATCATAAGCCGTTTTTCATCGTCACCAACGACTGACGATCCGGCCCTTCGTCTTGCATGGACGGGCCGGATGGGGATAAAATCCCTTTGACTTCGAAGGAGCCATGAAAAAAAGCGCGTTCGCCATCGGCGGCACCAGGTTTCCGCTTTATTCCTTGAACACTCTGATCATCGGCAGCGGCACGGCGGCCCTCGCGGCCGCTCTCCGCCTCCATGACTACGGACAGACCGATATCGCCATAGCGACCGAGGACTTCGGCGGCGGAACATCGAACAACGCCGGCTCGGATAAGCAGACCTATTATAAGCTCTCGCTGGCGGGCGGCCGCGCGGACTCTCCTTACGAGATGGCCCGGGATCTTTTCGACGGCGGCGGCATGCACGGCGATATCGCGCTCTGTGAAGCCCTCGGCTCGGCCGAGGCGTTTTTTCACCTCGTCGGCCTCGGCGTGCCTTTTCCCCGCGATCGATACGGCGCTTATGTCGGATATAAAACCGATCACGACCCGAAGCAGAGAGCGACGTCGGCCGGCCCCCTCACCTCCCGCTTGATGTTCGAAGGCCTGGCCCGCGAGGTCAAGAAGAAGCGGATCAAAATCTTCGACGGCCATCCGGTCATCGCCCTTTTGACGGATGGGACGGGAGACGACAAGAGCGTCATCGGCGCCATCGCCCTCGATAAAACCCGCTGTCAAAGAGGCCGGCCCGGCTTCGTGGTCTTCAATGCGGTCAATATCGTCCTCGGAACGGGCGGGCCCGCGGGACTCTATGAAACATCGGTCTATCCGGAAAGCCAGACCGGATCGCACGGGCTGGCCTTCGAAATCGGCGCCGTCGGGAACAATCTCACGGAATCCCAATTCGGCCTCGCCTCGCTCAAGTTCCGCTGGAACTTATCGGGGACTTATCAGCAGGTCATTCCGCGCTACGTTTCGACGGAGCGGGACGGCCGCGACGAGCGCGAATTCCTCAATGAGGCCTTCCCCGACATGGGAACGCTGGCCACGGCGATTTTTTTAAAGGGCTATCAATGGCCGTTCGATCCGCGCAAAATCGCCGGCCATGGATCCTCGCTGATCGACCTGCTCGTCCATCGGGAAACCGCCGTGAAAGGACGACGTGTTTTTCTCGATTTCCGGCGCAATCCGGGCGGCGCCGGCAAGCTCCGGGATTTTTCCTTGGCGACGCTGCGTCCCGAGGCTCTGTCCTATCTCCAAAAATCCAACGCCCTCCAGGCAACGCCGATCGAGCGGCTGAAGAACATAAACCCGCCCGCCGTCGATATCTACAAAAGCCACGGGATCGATCTCGAAAAGGAGATTCTCGAGATCGCCGTCTGCGCCCAGCACAACAACGGCGGCCTCAAGGGCGACGTCTGGTGGGAATCGAATATCAAGCACCTCTTCCCCGTCGGCGAAGCGAACGGAACACACGGCGTCTACCGGCCGGGTGGATCGGCGCTGAACGCGGGGCAGGTCGGCGGGATGCGCGCGGCGCTGTTCATCGCCAAGAGATATGCCGCGAAGCCGCCGCGAGAGAGAGATTTTCTTGCCCGGGCCGGATCCAGGGTCCGAGAGAAGCTCGACGCGGCCCGGGGGATGCTCGGCCGCGGGGCGAGAACCGCGACGGCGCTCCCCAAGGCCCGCGCGGAATTGCGGAAGCGCATGTCGGCCGCCGGAGCGCATATCCGAAATCCGGAAGAGATCGGGCGCGCGGTCGAAAGCGCCTGGAAACAGCATGCCCGCTTGACCAAAAGCTTGAGCGTGCCCGGGGCGCGGGACCTTCCGGAAGCCTTCAAAACCCTGGATCTCTGCCTGACCCAGGCTCTTTATCTCGAGGCCATTAAAGAATACCTGGAAAAGGGCGGAAAGAGCCGGGGATCCTTCCTCGTCCTCGATCCGAACGGCGAAAAGCCCTGTCCGGAGCTCGACGATTCCTGGAAATTTTTGGTGGAGAGCCGGGAATCATTCGTCAGCCGGAAAATCCTGGAAATATCGCTGGACGAAAAGATGAACGTCCGGAAGCATTGGGCGGACATCCGGCCGATCCCCTCGGACGAGGCCTGGTTCGAAAATGTCTGGAACGATTTTCGGAACGATCGGATCGTCCGCTCCCAAGGGAGAGAAAAATGAGCGAAATGCCCGTCGCGCTGATCACGGGAGCGGGCCGGGGCATCGGCCGCGGCATCGCCCTGGAGCTTGTCAAGGAAGGGTTTGCCGTCGCCGGCTGCGACATCATCTTTGAGCCCGAAAACAAGAAGAGCGGGCTGTTCGAGGTCCGGGACGCCGTCGCGAACCTCGGCGGACGATTTCTCCCGGTCCGCGGAGACATATCCGCGCTGGACGAGCACGATAGAATTCTTAGGGCCGTCCTCGACGGCTTCGGCCGCCTCGACGTGCTCGTCAACAACGCGGGCGTCGCGCCCAAGACAAGGATGGACGTCCTCGAAACGACCCCCGAAAGCTACGACCGCCTGCTTTCGATCAATGCGCGCGGCGCTTTTTTCCTGACGCAGAAGGCCGCCAAGCTGATGATCGAACACGTCGGAAAAGACGCGAACGCGAAGCCCGCCATCATTTTCATCTCCTCGATCTCCGCGACCGTCTCCTCGGTTTCGCGCGCGGAATATTGCATTTCCAAGGCCGCCCTGAGCATGGCCGCGAAGGTCTACGCCGACCGGCTCGCCGAATCCGGAATCCGCGTCTATGAAGTCCGCCCGGGAATCATCGAGACCGACATGACGGCCCCCGTCCGGGAAAAATACGACAGACTCATCGCCGAAGGCCTGGTGCCGCAGAAGCGCTGGGGTTTCCCGGAGGACGTCGGGAAGGCCGTCGCCGCCCTGGCCAAAGGATCTTTCCCCTATTCGACCGGCCTGGTCCTGGAAGTCAGCGGCGGGATGGACATCCGAAAGCTCTGAGCGGAAAGGGGCGCGTGCCGCGGCCCAAGATATCGCCATGGGAATGGAATTATGGTATAAGTATAAAAAAATGATTGAGGAGGGTCGCATGTCCGAACACAGACACCATTCCGGCCGGATCTTCTGGGGCTTGATCCTGATCTTTTTTGGAGTTCTATTCCTGCTCAACCACATGGGAAAATTTGAATTCACCGAGGATCTCTTCCATGTTTATTGGCCGGTCATCTTCATCATTCTCGGATTCTCCATCCTCGTCAACAGCGGGTTTCGCCGTCCCGCGGCGGGGCTCTTCTTCATGGCCTTCGGCGCCGTCTACCTGCTGGTCAACCTCGACATCCTGAAAAACGATGCCTGGGATTACCTCTGGCCGGCCTTTATCATTATCGCCGGCTTCTGGCTGATCCTTCGGCCGGCGTTCCGGAACCGGAGCCCGGAAAAATTTCCCCAGATCCGAGAGAACGATATCGACGTCACCTGCATTTTCGCGGGCATGAAGCGCCGGATCGAATCGCAGAATTTCCGGGGCGGACACGTCACGGCGATCATGGGCGGGCTCGAGCTCGACTTCACGGGCGCGGGATTGGAGGGCGGAAAAGCCACGATCGACGCGACGGCCATCATGGGCGGCGTGGAGATCAAGGTCCCGCAGGATTGGCGGGTCGTGATCGACGGGACGCCCATTTTCGGAGGGTTCGACGACAAACACCGGAGCGTCTCCGATGCCGAGGCCAAAGCCACGCTTTTCGTCAAGGGCACGGCCATCATGGGCGGCGTCACGATCAAAAGCTGAACAAAGCGGCGGAAGGCTGGGCCGGGTGAAAAAAATCCTTCTTTGGTTCTTATCGTTCGTCATCGCCGCGGGAACGATAGCTTATCAGCGCGTGACGGGACCGACGTATCCCAGCCGGGGGAAAATCGATATCGCCGGCGAGACGATCAAGTTCAGGCTTCCCCGGAGCGCCGAGAACATCGGGGATTGCGAAGTCTCGGTTGAGGTTCCCAACGCGGATTTTTCGGGCTATATGGAATATCAAAGGCACGGCACAACCGAAGCCTGGACGAGAGTCTCGCTCGCGGGAAGAAAGGATATCAAGACCAAAAAAGACGTGCTAACCGGATTTCTGCCGGAACAGCCCGTTGCGGGCAAACTGGATTATCTGGTCTATCTCGCCTCCGGTGGAAAAAACGTCTCTCTTAGCGGTAAAGATGTCGTCGTTATCCGTTTCAGAGGCGTCGTGCCGTTCTATATTTTATATCCGCACATCGTCATCATGCTTCTAGCCTTGATGTTCTCGACGCGGGCAGGGCTGGCCGTTCTCGGCAAGAAAGACCATCCCGGCCCATACGCGAAATGGGCCGCCGCCCTGTTCTTCATCACCGGCTTCATCTTGGGGCCGCTAATGCAATATTTCGGTTTCGGTGTGTTCTGGTCGGGTTTTCCCATAGGCCGCGACCTGACGGACACAAAGTCGCTCGTGGCCATGATCGGCTGGATCATCGCCCTGTTCATGATGCGCAAGGGAAAGCCCGCCCGGGGATGGGTTTTAGCGGCCTCTCTCCTTCTTCTCGCCGCTTTCCTGATCCCCCACAGCCTGATGGGATCGGAGCTGGATTACTCGAAAATGAGTCCGCCCCCAAAAATCAACTGCCCATAAATATCAAGGATGGCGCACGACGGATGCGGAGAGAACGTTTAGGCAAGAGCTAAAACTCGATTTTCCAAAAATTTTTTTTGGGTTTTTTTATGTTTTGAACTCGAAGGACTTGATCTGCTTGATCAGCTCTTCGGCCTTGGCCTTGAATTGAGGATGCGCGGCGGCGCGCCCGGCTAGGTCCATTGCTTTGGCCTTATCCCCGGCATTGAAAAAGCTGCCCGCGGCATCATAGAAAGCGGTCGCCTTGGTCAGCCGGGTGTTCTTCAGCTGCTGATCCTTTTTGGCCAGCAGCTTCGCCTTCCGCTCCTCGGACAATCGGGAATTCCTGATCTCGGCGATTTTGGCGGCGATCCCGTCTTCGCTGCGTTCGACCACGAAGGCGGCCCGCTCGTAATGAGCGGCCGAAGCGGGCCACTTCTTTTGCTGCCCGTAGAGCAGGCCGAGGCTGAGCAGGGCATCGGCGTTTTTGTCGTTGTGCTTCAAGGCCTCTAAAAATTCCATCTCCGCCCGGTCGAGCTCGCCTTTATCGAAGGCGATCGTGCCGGCCAAGCTGAAGACCTCGCTGTTGGTCGGCAGCCGCTTTTTGGATTCCTCGATGTTCTCTTGGGCTTTGTCGTCGTCTTTCAAGGCGTGTTCGTTCCAGGCCATCCAATAATAGCTTTCTCCGATCAGATAAAAGCCGAGCTCGATATTTTTTTTCAAGATCTCGATGGCTTCTTTGTGCGCTCCGAGGGAGCTCAAAGAAATGCCTTTTCCGAGGAGGGCATCCCGGTACTGAGGAGAAAGGGCGAGAGTGCGATCGTAATAGTCCAGGCTCTTTTCGAATTCTTCGGTGGCCGTATAAATGCTGGCGAGATAGATCGGGACCTGGGGCGATTCGGAAAGTCCGTCCAGGGCTTTCAGAAAATGCCCTTCGGCCTCGAGCAGGCTTCCCTCCGTGATCGCCAGCTCGCCCAGATGATAAACCGCCTCATAAAATTCCGGATCTGCTTGAAGGAGCGCCAGGAGACGATCCCGGTCCGGCCGGGGATAAATCGCGTTCTTGTATTTCAAGAGGACGGAGTCCGGATAGCGGGCGAGGATCCCCTTGACGGATTCTTCGACCTTCTCCGCGTAATACCCGTACCCCGTGAAAAAAGCCGCGTAGAGATAGGCGTAATAATCCTCGGCGAGGGCCTTGTGGTAGAGGGCCTCCTTGGCTTGCGCCTGGTTGATCTGGTTGTCATAAACCCTTTTCGCGGCAACGGGATCGATATCCTGCATGATCCCCCGCGTCCTGGGCGAAAGCGAATCGGCGGCGACGAAAAAGGGCAGGAATTGCTGAAGGGCGGCATTGTCCTTGATGATCCCGACGCCTTTTTGATAGTTGGCATGGCCGAGGATGCCGACCTCGCGCTCGCGAACGGCCTTAAGGAGGAGAGCCTTGAGATAGGGAATGGCGATCTTTTTTTTCATCGCGGGCTGGGCGTACAGGTCCTCGTAGATCCGGATGGCCCGCGAAAAACCGGCGTAACAGCCGCGCTGGACTTGGGCTTCCGCGTCGGCCGCTTTTTTTTCGAGCTCGGCCAGCGGCGGGCCGATCGCGACCTTCGGCGGAGCCGCGCAGGACAGGGAAACGATCAGACCGGCCACGACGAGAAGCGCCGGCGTCGACCCTCCACCGCCGAATCGGGCCGCCAACCGGTCCATGGCCGCCGCCGCGAGGGCGATGACCCCGATCATCGAAACATATTGATAATGATCCGCCACCAGGGAATACCGCATGAAATAGACGTTGAAGAAGCCCAGGATCGGAAGCAGCATCACGAGGCAATAGCCCAGAGCGAAGAGGACCGGCTTGCCCCAGCTCGACCGAAAGCGCCAGCCCAAAGCCGCCAGCGCCACCAGGGCGAGATCGGGGATCCAGACAAACCACTTCGCCGGATCGATCTGCCAGCGCGGATAAACGAAGATCAGCCGGGCGGGCCACAGCGTTTTAAGAATGTAGAACCATACCGCCGTCCCGGCGCCAGCCGCGCGGGCGAGAAGACCATCGCCGCGAACGACATCCGCGCCGATGGATTGATGGACCTGGAACCAGATCTCGACGGCGCTCATGACGGCTGAGGCGGCAAAAAAAGGCAGGCTCCGGACGATGTCGCGGCGCTGGATCCTTCCCCGCCGCCACCACGCGCACAACAAGAGGACCACCGGCAAACCGACCACCGACCCCTTGCTCAGCAAGGCCAGGACGAATGACGCCAGCGCGCATCCATAGAGCGGCCGACTTCGGCTTTCCTCGAACTTCAGATACGTCAGCAGGGAGATCAGGAAAAAGAGCATGGCCAGGATCGTCTTCCGTTGGGAAATCCAGGCGACCGATTCGACGGCGACGGGATGGACGGCGAAGACGAGCGCGATCGGCAAGGGCCAGGGGATCTTCAACCGCCTCAGGATGCGCCAGATCAAGATCGCGCAGAGGGCGTGGATCAGGATATTGGTCAGATGATAGCCGGTCGGGTTCAGACCCCAGAGCTTGTTTTCGATCCAGTAGCTTGTCCAAGTGATCGGCCAATAGTTCGGCTGCTCCGTCGTGAACCACGATCTATGGAGGCCGTTCGGCTTGAGGACGATGTTCTGGGTGAGCATCGAATCATCGTCCCAGACGAATCCGGCCTTCATCGCCGGAATGTACACGGCCGCGACCATCCCGAGAATGAGCACGGCTCCCAGCGCCGGTTTGGAGAGCGGGGATTTCCTACGAACGACCATGTGCTTGATGTTTCTTACGGAGACTCCCTGATCCTTTTCGTCATCTCCCGGATATATTCGGACGCCGTTCGATTATCGGGATCGAACCGCAGGGCTTTCCGATACTCGTTCAGGGCCTCTTCGATCGATCCCTTCTTGAGATAGAGGCCGGCCAGGCGGTTATAAGTCTCGGTATCTTCTTTTACGGCCAGGGCCGCTTTGAATTCCCTGATGGCCTCGTCATCCGATCTCCGGTCCTGATAGATGATCCCCAGGTCGTGATGGACGTCGAAATCCGCGGGATTGATCTTTTCGGCAGCCTGAAAAGCGAGGATGGCGTCCTCGATTTTGTTCTGCTGAACATAGAGAACGCACAAATTGTAGTAGGGATCGAAATATGTCGGATCGAGCGCTATGGCCTTCCGATACTCCTGGACGGCCTCTTCGACATTTCCCTGCATTTTGTAGATATTCGCGATGTTGTTGATCGCTTTGACATGGTCCGGCTTGATCTCGACGCATTTCTTGAACCAGGCCAAGGCCTCATCAAACTTCCCTGCGTCCACGGAGATATTCCCGAGGCTGTTATAAGCGATCCATGCTTGCGGGTTCTTCGCGATCGTGTCCCGCCAGAGGACAGTTTCATTTTCATAGATGCGTTCCCGCCTCCAGGTCAGCCCTCCCAGGATGAGGATCATGACGCCGAAAACGATCACGGCGAGGGGGACCTGCGATTTCGTTGCGGCGGCGGCGATCGTCTTTTTCTTCTTGGCGGAAGGCATCGGCCGGAATCCCGAGCCCAGGATATCACCTGGCCGGAATGGGTGTCAATTTTTTCGCGGCCCGAATCCTCTTGATAAAATCCGGGAAAGAGACAAAAATGGGGTTTTCTAATAACACGGAGGACCGATGAAAAAAACAAATGCGTTTTTGATGACCGTTTTAGCCCTCGCCTTCCTGATCGCGCCGGCCGCAGCCCAAACGCAGCCGGCGGCCCCCGCCGCGCCGTCGGCGCCCCGGCCGATCGGGCTCCTCGACATCCTGAGCTGGAAATCGATCAGAGGCACCGTCCTCTCCCCCGACGGACAATGGTTCGCCTATCTCCTCTCTCCCCAGGAAGGCGACGGCGAGGTCATCGTCCGCCAAACCAAAGGGACCAAAGAATATAAGTTCCCGGTCGGCGAAGCCCGCTTCGGCAACATGGGATTTTCGGAAGATTCCAGGTTTTGCGCGTTCATGATCTTTCCCACGGCTAAAGAGGCCAAGGTCCTTCGGCGTGACAAGAAAACCCCCGAAGGCAACGCCAAGGCCGCCCTGCTCAATTTGGCCTCGGGCGATAAGGTCGAATTCGACAAGATCAAGAGCTTCGCTTTTTCCAGGGAGAACTCGGGCTGGCTGGCCCTTCTCAAAAACGCTCCCGAAGGACAAGCCCGCGAAAAGGAAAAATGGTCGGGTTCCGACCTCATCCTTCACGAACTCGCCACGGCCAAAGAATTGACCTTCGGCAACGTGGCGGAATTCGCCTTCGATAAAAAAGGCCAATGGCTGGCGATGATCATCGACGCTTACGGCCAGGGAGGGAACGGAGTCGAGATCCGCAATATGGCCACGGGCGTCGTCTCGGCCCTTGACAACGACAAGGCCGTTTATAAAAGCCTGACCTGGACCGAGAAGGGCGAGGCGCTCGCCTGCCTCAAAGGCAAAGAGGAAAAGGGCTTCGAGGACAAATTCAACGGCATCGTGGGATTCACCGGCTTCGCTCCAGCCCCCGACCAAAAAGGCGCGCCGCAGACTCCCGGCGGAATCCAGAAATTCGCCTACGATCCCAAAAACGACAAATCGTTCCCGCAGGGCATGACCATCAGCCCCAACCGCGCCCCGCAGTGGACCGACGACCTGGACGCGATCCTCTTCGGGATCTATGAGCCGAAGAAGAAGGATGAAGGGGCCAAGGGTCCGGCCGAGGGCGCCGCCCCCGATCAAGCCGCCCCTGCTCCGGCCGAATCCGACGAGGACATCCCCGATCTCGTCCTCTGGCACTGGCAGGACAAGCGCCTCCAATCCCAGCAGCAGGTCGAAGCGAGCCGCGACCAGAGCTTCAGCTTCCTCGCCGAATACAGGGTCAAGGAAAACACATTCATCCGCCTGGCCGACGAGGACATCCGGCAGGTGAGCGCAGCGCCCAAACAGCGTTTCGCCGTCGGCCTCGACAACCGGGCCTATGAGCTTGACGCCAACCTCGACGGCCGCCGGAAGCAGGATGTCTACGTCATCGATATGAAGACCGGCGCCCAGAAACTCGCGCTCAAGGAGTGCCGCAATTATTACATGCCTTCGCCGGACGGCAGCCACTTTCTCTATTATGACGACGGCCATTTTTTCACGTATGACATGGCCACCGGAAAATCCACCAACATCACCAAGGATGTCCCTGCTTCGTTCGTGAACGAGGACGACGACCACAACGTCGTCAAGCCGCCGGATTCGCCGGTCGGCTGGGACAAGGACGGCCGGTTCATGGTGCTGTCGGACGGCTGGGACATGTGGAGCGTGCCCGTCCACGGCGGGACCAAAGGCGTCAACCTGACCGTGAACGGGGCGAAAGACCAGATCCGCTATCAGCGCAGGATCCAGATCGATCCCGAGGAGAAAGGCATCGACCTGGCCAAGCCCATATATGTCATGACTTATGGGGAATGGACGAAAAAAGCCGGGATTTCGCTCATCGAAAAAGGGAAGCCCGCGCCGGCCGTCCTTCTCTGGGACGACGCCGGATTCGGCAGCGTGGCCAAGGCCAAGAAGGCCGACATCTATATTTACACGCGCGATACTTTCAAAGAATACCCCAACGTCTACGTGGCCGACGCTCTGCTCAGAAACGGCCAGAAGATCACGGAAGCCAATCCTCAGCAGAAGGACTTCTTCTGGTCGAGCGGACAGATCCTCCTCGACTACAAGAGCGCCCAGGGCGACAAGTTGCAGGCGGCGCTGTTCCTGCCCGCCAACTGCGAAAAGGGCAAACGCTATCCGACGCTCGTTTACTATTATGAAAAGATGTCGCAACAGTTCAACCGCTACGCCCAGCCGACGTCGAACGGATTCAACAAGTCCGTTTACACGAGCAACGGTTATGCCGTCCTGATGCCCGATATTACTTACAAGATCAACGACCCGGGAATGTCGGCCGTCTGGTGCGTCCTTCCCGCCATTGACGCGGGCGTCGCGGCCGGCGTCATCGACCGGAGCAAGGTCGGGCTCCAAGGCCATTCCTGGGGCGGCTATCAAACCGCCTTCCTCGTGACCCAGGCCGATTTCGCGGCGGCCGTGGCCGGCGCCCCGCTGACCAACATGATCAGCATGTACAGCTCGATCTATTTCAACACGGGCGGCGCCAACATGGCCATCTTCGAGAGCAGCCAGGGCCGTTTCAAAGGCGGGTACTGGGACAACCTGGAGGCCTATCAACGGAATTCGCCCGTGTATTACGCGGCGAAAGTGAACACGCCGCTCATCATCCTTCATAACGACAAGGACGGCGCGGTGGTCTGGAACCAGGGCATAGAATATTACAACACCCTGCGCCGCTTGAAAAAGCCCGTGATCATGTTCCAATACGTGGGAGAGAACCACGGCCTAGCCAAGGCCGCCAATCAGAAGGATTACACCGTGCGGATGAAGGAATTCTTCGACCATTACCTAATGGGAAAGCCCGCTCCGAAATGGATGACCGAGGGGATCCCTTATCTCAAGATGAAGGACGACCTTAAGGTCCGGGCCAAAGACTTGAAACCGGCGGACAAGCCGGTTGAAAAGAAAGAAGAGAAGAAGGAACCGGACAAGAAATAGGCAAGGCTGCGGAATAAGCGAGTCAGCCCGTCCCCCTTTTTCCCCTTTTTAGAAGGCGGAAAAAGGGGGATTTTTTTGGGGAGAAAACGAGAGGAGGGACGATGCCCCTGTGGGATTAAGAAGAGCTGGCTGTCGAGGCGCCAAGGTTTGAAAAGGAAAAGGAAGCGGGGCTAAGGAGGATCCTCTCCAGCCAGCATCATCACTTACATATATAATTTAAAAAAAGCCAAATGTCAAAGAAAAAATTGCGAGAAAAATTCGATTTTTTCATTATTTTTTGCCCTGGATTTCCTGGATCAATTTCTTGACATTGGCAAGGGACGGCGATCTACAAAATATCGTCCCTCGCCCTATGGCGAAATGACGATCAGAGAAAAGAGCTTCTTCACTTACTTGTAAATTCCATTCGATCGGAATAAAATTATGAGGCGTAATTCTTTATAAGGAGAAACGCATGAGATCCTATAAACTCCTCACTCTCCTGATCGCGATCGTGACCGTAACCGTCCCGTTCTTTGCCAAGGACAAGATCATCGAGAGCAAGTGGACGGCGATGCCACCTCAAATCGACGGCCAGGCTATCGATTGGGCCCAGAATGTCCTTGACTTGAGCAAAAGCGAAAATGTCAGTTACGCTTTTAAAAATGACGCCGACCATCTTTATCTCCTTTTTATTTTCAATGAATCGAAGACGTTGAGCTCGATTGCCGCCACGGGAATGACGTTCTGGATCAATACGGAAGGCAAAGAGAAGAAAACTCATGGCCTGCGGTTCTATCAGAAAATACTCAATGGACAACAGCTCATCCAACAGATGGAAAAACAGGGTGAATTGATTCCCGAGGAAAAAAAGGCGGAACTCCTCAACTCCAAGACCCCCTTCAAGCTCTTTGGCTGTGACGGCGTCAATAAAAAAGGAGAAGTCGTCCCTCTGGCCACGAGGGGTGTCGCGACCTATCGGGCTGGGAAAGACGGGAAAAATACGGTCTATGAGTTCGTCATCCCCATGGCGTTCCTCAAGGATCCTGCTTCAGAGACGCCATTCGACACGACGAAGCCGTTCAAGTTCGGCTTCGAATGGGGCGGCGCGACCCCGGAAATACTGAAGTCTCTAGTGTCCGACCTTGGCGACCAGGGCGTTCGGGCCGGGGGCGAGCGCGGAGGGAATCTGGAAACTCAGGTCCGAGGCGAAGAGAGCGGGGAATACACCGCGGGCAGTCCGGATATGAGCAGCATGCGCCGCCGCCTCCCGAAAAAGTATGATTTCTGGATCGACCTAAAGGTCGCCCAGAACCAGTAAGCTTCTCCGGGAACGTATACCGAAGTCTCCCTTTTCCGAAGGACGCACAAGATAAAGTCAAAAATAAAGAGGGCCCGGCCTTTGGTCAAGTCCGATTCTATTTTTTCTCGAGGCCCTGGACGATTTTTTTAACGTCTTCCTGATTGGGGTTCAGCTTCAAAGAGGCCCGGTAAGCTTCCAGAGCCTGCTTGACTTGATCGGTCCTGGCATAGGAGTTCCCCAGGGCATTGAGCAATCGCGTGTCGCTGTTGTAGATCTTATTGCCCTCCAAGAGGCTGGCGATCGCCTCAGCATACATAGCTTTGCCCATGAGGGCCAATCCTTTGAGGACCCAGTATCCGAAGCGGGCTTTCTCATCGTCCTTGACGCTCTCGATAAGCTCCAGAGCCCGGTCGAATTTCTGGGCTTTGATCAGGAAGTTGGCGAATTCGACGATGCCTTCTTTATAAGCGGGATTCAGCGACATGGCCTTGGCGAACGCGGCTTCGGCCTTGTCTTTGATATTGGTTCTGTCATATTGGTGGGCCAGCTCATAGTAATAATAGAATTGATTGGACAGAGCGAATCCTTTGGCTTTAATGATCGGATGAGGGATCGCCGCCTCCGGAGAGATGACGAAATGCTCGCTTTTCTCATCGATCGTTTTGCCGTCTCCTCCCTTCAGAATCAATTTGAGCTCATAATAATCCGGGCTGAAGTCTTTCGCCGAAAGACGGTGACTCAGGCTGACGATCTTTCGATAAGGGCTGCCCATGAGCTTCAAAAGGTAGCTTTTTTCAACGGGTTCTTTCGGCCGCAGGCCCTTGACGACAAGCTGGACCTCGCCCTCCCGCCACAGGTCGGGCGAAAGATTGAGGACCGACCACAGGATATCGATTTCATCAGCGGCGGCGAACGTCATCTTCGGGTCAAAGACGAGCTTCTTATCATCGAGCTTGAAAGGGATATGGATATCGCTTTGAAAGGGATCAATTTTATATCCAACAAACGGCCCGTCGATCTGCGGCTTGTCGCCGAGCTCGGCCACGCGGATATCTTTTTCATAAACGCTAAACTCTTTGCCGACAGTGTTTTGCAGGAGGACGGCCATCTGGTAATTCCCCTCGATCACGGGAAACGTATCCTCGATGCCGATCCCGTTTTTCTGGGTTCGGTCTAATTCTTTTGTAGGGATCTCCACGGAAAAATCCTTGGTGTACTGATAAATGACGGCGTCTCCCTTGCGCAGGCTGACCGACACTTTAAAGGCGCAATAATACTGGTCCTTGGGATCGTAGAAATCGACGGATAATTTCTGGGGGACGATCGAAAAATGGACGAACCGCATGTCGAGGACGGGATCCTGGATCAAAGTCGCGAAGCCCTGCGTTTCGATGTAGTTCGTCAGATATTCCGTGCTGACGTAGCCTTTGTAGTCGAGAAAATGAGTGGCATAGCTGGGATTGATGTCCTTTTTCGGGGATTCGAGGATGTTGGCCAGGATGATGTTGTTGCGGGGCGACGGCTGGAAATTCGCGCCGTATTCTCCGGGAATGATGGACAGGGAGAGGTCGGCCAACGTCGGGGCGATTGCAAAAATCTTATCATAGAGCTCGGAATAATCATCGGGATCGACGTTGCGCTTGTCCTGGAGAAGGCTATAGGGGCCGTCCGAAAACGGGTCGTAGAGCTGGAAAGGGCCAGCTCCCCTTTTTTGGAAAAAAACGAGCCCGAAATGGACGGGAAGATTTTTCTGGGTGTCTCCGTAGTAATACCAGGCGACACAGGGGACGAGCCCCAGGCTACCCTCAAAAGTTTCGGTGCTCACCGGCGGGCCGAGAATCATATAGATTCTGCCCATGTCCGTCTTCCATCCCTCGAGCGTCGTCCCGCGGGCATAATGATCGTTCACATAAGCGAACCGTTTGAGGATCTCGTCCTTGTATTCATTCTCGGTAGTGCCGGGCGTCGGGTCTCTCTGTTTCCAGAATGAATCGATGAAAATGTCCCGCTCGCGGTCCGAGGTCAGCCGGAGCAAGACGTCTTTTTCGGCGGGGAGAATAAGGTAAGTCGTCATCTTCAAGAATCTTTGATATTGGGAGGCAAGAGCCGTTTCCAAGGCCTTCTGGTCGATTTTCTTTTCCTTGCGTTTCTCCGTTTTTTGGCCGGCCGTTTTTGCCTGCCCGCCCGTGAAGATCAGGCTCAAGAAGATCACAGAGAGAAGCCAAAGGCGTCTTCTTTTCATCGTATTCCTCTATACCGCGACGTCCGAAAAAACGTTGCGTCACTATTATAGCATCTTCATTCGGCGGGATAAACGAGATCCCTCGCGCCGGCATCGCTCCATACACCTTGGTCCGCTTGCCGGAGGCGAACTCCCCTCAAAAAAAAGCCCGTCCCGGCGTTCGGCCGGGACGGGCTTTCGTGCGTCAGCTAGTACTGCTCAGAACTCGAATCGGGCACCAAACCTGATGACCCTGGGGTTGAGGACTTCGTTCAGGGTGCCGTTGTAGGGGTACGTATAGCTGCCATACTGCTGGGTGACTCCGTTCACGGTGCGAAGGTAGACGTCACCGCTGTACTTGGAATACGAGCGGATGGGCATGTTGGAGTTGAGCACGTTGAAGAAGTCGGCCATGAGATAGAGGCGGCCGGCGTTTCCGACGTTGATGAGTTTCTCGATCCGGAAGCTGAGGTCGTAGAACGTCGGCAGGGAGTCACTAACGTCGTTCTGCGTGTAGACGATCGTGGTATGGCCCGCGGCGTAATTGGGAGCGTCGTAGTTGTCGATGTAGAAGTAGTTGGGGATTTTCCAGCCTTCGCGGGCGTTGAACGTCCCGGAGACGTTAAAGCCCCAGGGCAGTTGGTAGAGGCCGCTGAATTTGGCCATCCAGCGCGTGTACATCAGGACGGCAACCTTGCCGCTGGCACCACCGCCCCAGTCGCCGTAGGGCTGGCCGTCTTGGCACCACTGGTTGGTGGCGTTGAAGAAATCGGAGCCCCAGTTAGTGTCCTGGCCCTGCAAGGTGAAGGAGGCGTTCATGAACCACTTGTGGGATAGTCTCTTGTTCAGAACGAGGTCGACGCCGCGGTAGGTGTTGTATCTGTCGGACTTCCGGATCAAGGTGTAACGCGTGGTCGTGGTCGGCATGTTCGGCCCGGGCAGGTAGTATGGCCGGCCGGCCGCGGCGCCCGAGGAGTATTTTGTGCCGCCCGAGTTGACCCAGTTTCCTGAGGCGTCCTGCGACCATGTCCCGCCGATGATGTAAGTGCTGGGGATTGTCCCGGCTTGGACATACCAGCCGCCCGCCGGGGGCGTCCGCGGGTCGATGACCTCAGGGCCGGTGTAGTTGGGGTATTCGCTCTGGTGCGCCTTCGGGTAGTAGCTCAGCCCGACCTGTTCATTGTCGTAGCGTCTGTAGGTGAAGTCGATGGAGGCGGAAAAGTCCGGGAGGAATTCCCGCTCGAGGGTCAGCAGGAGTTCGCGGGTTCGGCTGGAGGATTGGGCGGCCTTGTCTAAGAAGTAGGTCGTGATGCCATACTTGTAGTCAGGCGGAGCGTTTGGGTTGAGGAAGTCGTAGCCCGAGAACTGGCCGCCATAGAAGGCGTCGCTGTTGGAATAACCCCCGTCAGAGGTGGCATTCGCCAGGGCCGTATTGGTGAGGTTGCCCGCATCGTCGTAGACGCGATAGGGGACGTACCGCGTGCCGATGGCCATACGGCTCGAATAGGCCCAGTACATCTCGTTGAAGGTCATCTTATTGTCGGCGTTCGCGTCCAACCACCAGTAGTTGATCTGGCCGCCGGTGCCGTAAGGCGCGGCCTGATACCAGCCGACGCCCATGATGTCGCCGTACTGGGAGGCGGCCAGCTTGGCCACGGTCTTGCCGTCGCCGAAGATGTCCCAGGTCAGACCGGCGCGCGGGGAGAAGGTGTTCCACTGGTAGGTTCGGCTTCCGCCGTTGACGATCTGGTCAATTCCCTTGACGGAGTTGATCGAGATAGCGGGCAGCTCGGTTTTCAGAACGGCGGAGACCGACGGGTCAAAGACGGCGTCCCATGCAGGGGTGCCGCTGATGACCGCGTCGCGGGTATATGCGCCCGCGCTGGGCCACTGCTTGTCGAACCTCAGGCCGAGTTGGAGCGTGAATTTGCCCTTGGTGATCGTGTCCTGGATGTAGGCGGCCCACTGATCGGCGAGGTCATCGCTGCCGGAGCGGCGATAAAGCGAGACCCGCTGCCACCCGGCCATCTCGGCTACCGTCCGCGTGCCGTCGGCGTTGGCGTCGAGTTGGATGCTCGAGTACGCTCTATTTATGTTAAAACCCTGGATGTTGCCGGTATCGTCCGACGCGGTTTGCTGGACCTTGTGAGAAAATTCCGCGCCGACCTTGATTTCGTGAGACAGCCCGAACAACGAGTCGTTGAAGTAGCTGGCCTGGATCTGGGCGTTGTTCCGCGGACGGGACACGCCGTAGGAGGCCCAACTGGTGTTCATGCCAGACTTGTAGGGGACGTACTTCGCCAGGGTATTGTCGTATACGATGGGGTACTGCACAAGTTCGTCCGGCACCGGCCGCCACTTGAAACCGGCGTCGTTGAAGGAATATTTCGCGGACAGGAAGAAGTCGTTGCCGAAGACGTGTTCGTCCTGCAGCTTGACGATCGGGCTGCCCCAGTGGTACTTGCCCGTCTGGTGGTTGCCCTCGACCGCTGCCTGGTTCGAATCTCTTCCGTACTTTTCTTTCGCGCCCGAGGTAATCAGGGCTTCGAAGCGGTTGTTGGCCAGGAGCTGGGCGTTGATCTTGAAATTGAGGTTGTTGAGCAGCGACGTGTCCTTGGCCCCGACGATGGTGTAGACGAAAATGTCCTGGACGCCGTAAGCGCCCCACCACCACACCTTATCCTTGAGGATCGGGCCGCCGACGTTGAAGCCGAAGTCCTTGACATACTCGATCTTGTTGGTGTTGGCGACGCCCTGGGCCTTGAGGCCAGCCGTCAGGTTGTCGGCCTGGAAGTATTTGTCGGTCAGATAAAAGCGGCCGGCCAGGCTCGTCCTGTTGCCGCCGCGGCGGGTGACCATGTTCAGGGCAATACCGGCCGTCTGAATGGTTACGTCGGCCGCGCCGCCCGTCTGGATTTGCAGCTCTTCGAACATGTCGAAGTCATAGTACCCAGCGGAGCCGCCGAGGGCCGCCGGGTCCGAGATGTCGATGCCGTCGAGCGCCCAGATGTTGTTCGCGTTCTGGTTGCCCGAAATCCGGGCGCCGATCGAGTCGCCCTTGGCGATGAAGTCCGACTGCTGGCCGGACTCATTGCCGCCGACGTTCTCACGGTCCATCATGACGGCGGGAACCAACTGCAGGATGACCCAGGGATCGCGGGCCGAGGGCAGCGACTGCATGGCTTCCTTGCCGACGTTCGCCCCGACCGTCGTCTTTTTGACGTCGACGACCGGCGTCACGGCCACGACGGTCACCTGCTCTTCGATCGTCCCGATCTCCAGCGCCAGGTCGATTTCGACGTTCGCACCGATGACGATGATGATCCCGGTCTTTTGGGCTTTTTTGAAACCCGTCAGTTCGGCCGTTAACTGGTAGTCCTCGGCCGGAGAAAGGGACGGGAATCTGAACATGCCCTGCGCGCTCGTGATCGTCGTCAGAGGAGCGAGGATGTTCGAGGAGAGTTTTACGGTGACGCCCGGGAGAGGAGTCTTTTCTGAGTCCGTGACTTTTCCATAGATAGTTCCTGTTCTTACCTGTGCCGCAGCAAAGGAAACCGTCAGCAGCAGCACGGCAAGAACGATTAAGCTTCTTTTCACTTTCCCTCCTTTTTCGGATGAAAAAAATGTTTGCGTTTTTCCCCGGAGCAATGAATCACTCCGACCATTCCTAACAAACAAATTTTTTTGTGATTCTCACCCCCTCTTTTAAAGTACCGCCGCAAATCCCCGGACGTAAGTCCAGGGTTTGGGTTCAATAATTTTTTTACGTATCTGCATCCTTTTTAATTAAAGCAAGTTATATGCCAATTGAAATTTTCTTCGGCGGCATATTTAATTGCATTAAAATCAATAAATTAAAATAGTACCTTGCCTATTTTTTGAAGCAGGAAATTCAATTATTTGGATTTTATTCAAAACATTGGATAAAAAATATTAGGTACACTTACCGTATGTGTACCTCAATAATGTACCTCAATAAATATATCCCTGTCTATTGACGACAGTATAATCTCTATCTTTAATCCTTATTTTTATGCTCCGGAACGACCCGTCTTTGACCTCGGCGAAAGGCGTGAAATAGAGCAGGTAATATTTGTTCAAGGTTTCGAGCGCGCTCTTGATTCCGGCGGCGGGGTTCTGAGACGTATCGACAATCCCGCCCGTCGCCTGGGCGACCGCAGAAAACGCCTTGAAGATATCTTCCGACTGTTCGCGCATGACGATCTTGGCAAGCTGTTCGGGCGCTTTGTTCATGAAGATGAGGCTGAAATGCGCCGAAGAATCGGCAAAGCTTTCCCTCACTCTTTGGGTATTCTGGGAGATGTTCCGGGAATAGGACATGAAGAGCTCCTGGATCCCGTCGAGGACGTGCGGCGAGTCTTGATAGAGACCCATGATCTGTTGGATGACCGCCGGACTGATCTCCGGCCGGTATTCCCGCTGATAGATGAAGAAGACGAACTTCTGTCCGCTCTGATTTTTGAGGGCCTGGGCGAACAGAATGAATTTGTCGATATCGATCCGGCGCAAAGCTTCCATCTTGGCCAGGATCTCCTTATAGCGGGGCAGCAGCATTTCCAGGCCGATTTCCTCTGTCTCCGTGTCGGTCTCAAACCCACCCATAGGATTCGCTCCCCCGATGGCCCGGACATGTCTTTTCAACTCGTTCAAAAGGCTATTGTAAGCCAGGCTTCCCTGGACGATATCCTTCTTGACGAGGTTCGTCATCTCCTCGGCCAGGACATTTTTGGATTTGTTGGCGAAGGCCGCGGGAGAAAGTTTGTAATTTCTCATCGGGGTTTGGATCTCCAGAGAGTCGCCGGGCAGGAGTTCCTGGTCGAAAAGATAACGGATCGCCTCGGTCAGCTTGGGATGGTATTCGAACAGCTGAAATAAAAGATAAAATTTACGGTTGACATCGGGCCGCTTATCTTGGTCGGCTTCCCGCCTTTCGATGGCGTTTTTATCGACGAAATAAAGAGCTTCGACGGGCCTGGGGATCCCGTCTTCTAAAATTTCAAAATCCTTGAGCGCGAGGCCGGTCACGGGCTGTTTTCCGTCAAAGACACGGACGGCGACCGGAATCGCGGCGGCGCCGGGTCCGGGCTTCTCGGCCGTCTGTTGTTTCGCTGAAAACAGAAGATTCGCCAGAACGAGAAAGATCAAGGTCATGCTCAGGAACGGGACATTTCTTTTCATATCGCTTCTCATACGCTTAGCTCTGCATCCGCAGACGATCATCATACACTCGTCCGGAATCCCTGTCAATTTGGAGAGGGATCCCGAAATTGCCGATAGGTCCCAACCTTCTCTGGGAGATCAAGCTCTCCCAGCCGAACGTCTCCCAGCATCTCCAGGTCCTGAAGAAAGCGGGAATCATCATCGGAACCCGGCAGAAGACCCGGATCTGCTACCGGATCTCCGACGGGCGCGTTCAAAAAACGCCTCATGACCGAGATCGTTCCGGCGAACGAGTTCACCAAAGCCGAAGAATACCACCAGAAGTATTATGAAAAGAACAAAATAAAGTCCTGCGGGTTCTGACCCTCGAAGATTTTTCGGGAAAATTTCGGGAATGGGTTGGATGCCACCGAAAGTATCGATTCTAATCCCAGAAGTGATTGATATTATTATTTTTACGTGATTTTTTCGCTCTCGCCGGCCATTTTCGGTTCATCGGCTTGACGCCTCGCCCATTTCCCCGATAAATTTTTATATTTATATTATTATCAATTAATTACAAAGAATTTGGCGTTCTTTTCGCCCCCCAGACCATTGCATCGACGGTCCGTTTCTGTTAGCGTAATGAGTTTCTAAAGCCCATGTCCGATAAAACGCTCCAGAAAGTCGGCTTCATCGCCCCGTCCACGTGTCTGCCCCGCAACGCCAAGAGTACGCTTAACCGGACGGCCAGCCTCATCAAGCGGGGTCTAGGCGTCAAGGAGATCTATTACAGCCCGTTCCTCTTCTCCATGGACGAACAGATCGACCATGTGACGGCCTCGGCGGACGAACGGTCCGAGGACTTCAAGACGGTCATCCGCGACTACGACTTGATCGTTTCCGTGGCGGGCGGAACGGGGGCCGAAGATCTGGCTTTCAAGATCGACAAGATCGACTACCGGGTCATCCGGAACCGCCGGCCGATCTTCATCGGGTTTTCGGACTTCACCTTTCTCCTGAGCGAGATTTATCACCACGCCCGCGTTCCGGTCGTCTACTTTCCGACGCTCAAGCTGAGCAAGGGCAACTCCAGGAAAATTTTCCCTCTCATCCTGGGCGAGGACATCCATTACCAGGGCCAGCGCTGGCTTACGCCGCCTCCGGCGCGGCGCATCTCCGGCATTCCCATCGGGGGGAACCTCACCACCTTCGTGAACTTCCTGAACCGCGAGAAACCGCCCAAATTCAGTTGGAGGCGGCATATCCTCTTCTTCGAGGACATCCAGATCGACGTTGAGGACCTGCACCGGCTGCTGGCGGCCTTACGGCGCCACAACGTCCTCGGAAAGATCCGGGGGATCGTCATCGGCTCGATGGCCCAATACCCCAAGAACCACAACTATCAGAAAAACCAGCGGGAAGCGCTAAAATTCATCCTCACTTATCTGCGAGATGTCATCCGCATCCGGAGAAAACAGGGTTATCCCCTGCCGATCCTGTCCGTCTCGAACTTCGGCCATAACATCACGCGCGACTTGATGGCCGTTCCGATGGGAGGCAAGGTGACGATTTCCAAAAACAAGAAGATCACCTTCCGCCTGGGCAAATAGGAAATAAAACAGCATTCTTGATTCCCGGCCGCTCACGGGGCCGGGCCGCGCGTTATGACTCTTCTTCTTTTTCCTTGATCGGCGAGAGGGTCACCGTGAGCTTGTTCTCGACGGCGATATAGGGCCGCACGCGCTCGAGAAGGGCGTCCTCCCACTTTTTCTCTTTGATCGCCCGGACGAGAGCGAAAGGATCGAGCCCGGAAACTTCGTCCCAGTGTCCCGCCTCGCGCAGAATCTTCTCGAGGTCCGCCCGCTCCGCCGTTCCCTTGCTTGGCGCCGATATCTGGGACCTGTCCGATATTTTCAATACGTGACCGCTGCCCTTGAGGACCCGCGCCCCTTCCCGCCGCGAATAAGCGACGGCCGCCTCTTTGATCTTCTCCATCTTTTCTTCGACCGCTTCGATCTCGTCCTTGAGCCTTTTTTTCTCCAGATCGAGCGCCGCGTAGGAATTCACCAGCTTCACGCCGTCGTCATTCAGAAACTCGTTGGCCGGAAGCTCTTCGACCTTTGCCAGGTGTCTCTTCAACGGACAATGGGCCCAGAACGGGCACCAATCGCACAGGGCGCTTTCATGCGGCTCAAATCCGTCGGGCGGAGTGCTTTCGATCGCGTCGATCAGCCGGATCGTGTCCGTTTTCACCCGCTCAAGCTCTTCCCCCGTCCGGCTCGACGTCATCTCCTTGTCGAAGGCGACGAAATGCCAGATGAGCCTGACCGCGCGCGCGTCCCTCCATGCGCTCTCCACCCCGATCTGGTAAAGCGCCAACTGACGGTCCCCATCGAGCTTTTTCTGCTCGGGCAGGCCGCTTGACGTCTTGTAATCGTGGATCTCGTAAGCGCCGTCTTCCGCCTGGGCCAGGCGATCGATATAGCCCATCAGCCGGTAGCGGCCCGTTCCATCGAGGTCGATGTCGATCTTCCTTTCGAGGCCGAGCACCCGGCTCTGGGTGAAGGGATAATAACGCTTATAGTAATGCTCGATGAACGTCCGGCCTTTCGCCCGGTAATCGTCGGCCGTCCAGCGGTCGTGGTTGATCACGACGCCGTCGTGGTATTCCTTCACCCAGCGGTCCTCGAAATCAGCGAGCAATTCTTCGAGGGAATGCGTCTTGACCGGCAGGTCCTCATAAAGCGTTTCCATGACGTCGTGAAACCGGGATCCGAGAAACGCCTCGATCGATTCCGTGTCTCTGGCGATCCGGTCGATGTACGTCAGCTTGTACTTCAAACGACAGTCCTCGAACGCGCTCAAACGCGAATGAGAATAAACGGGCATGGGGATCAGCTCCTCATGAAAGATGCGGCCGATGAAATCCGGCCTCTTGGCTCGTTCCGCCTCATTTCAGGAGCGTGCCCGTGTCGCCGACGGTCCACTGCTTGTTGGCGAAAATGTAGAGGACCGTCCGCTGGACGTCCTGCTCCTTGTTGTTTTTGTACTTGATATCCATCAGCATCCAGTCGTCGAGACCCTTGAAAAACATGTCGAGCACGTTTTCGCTCGGCGTGGCGAACTTCTTGCCCTTGAACCGGCCGAGCATCTTTTTGTCGTGGCCGTAGTTCCTGATCTGGACCGGCAGGGCGGCCCGCACGTCGGCGTCGCTCTTGATGAATTCCTCGACGGCGTTCTTCGGCGCGTAATTCTGATCGATGGTGACCCAATCGTATGTGGCGGCCGGGGAGCCGCTTCCTTTCAGGGCTTTAAAAATGAAAAACCCGCCGACGACGATGATATCGAAGAGAAGGAAATAGACGAGATATTTGACCGTTTTGTTCATGGCGTCCTCCTTGTGATCAGGCCTCAGGCAAGGTCTTCTGGATGGGCTTCCGCGATTTCTTTTCGGCGGCGACCCTCCGCGCGGCCTCCCGATGAAGAAGCTTGAAACGATCGGATGGAAGGATGCGTTTCTTCATTTTGGCCAGCAGGCCTTCCACTTTCCCACCCACGCCCGGGCCGCCGCCGACGCTCCCGAAGATTTCTTTCTCGCGCACATCCGGATCCAGCTTGACGTAGTCATCCAGCTGCGTCCGGCCGATATAGCCCAGGCTCCGCAGCGTCCTCAGCATGGCCAGGGTGCTGACGCCGAAATAGCGCTTCAGATAAATCACCTGGTCGAAGACCAGGCGCTGCGGCGTGTTCACGCGGAGGTCCTTGGCGATGATCTCCCGGACTTTGTCGGGAGGCATCAAAAAGCGCGCGGCAAACGTTTGGGCGTAGACTTCGCGCGGATGGTAGAGCGCGACGTACTCGTCCACGAAAACGTCGGGATTGTCGATGACCGGGCCTTCGTTGCGGTCCTTGAGGTAATGGCAGTATTCATGAACGGCGCTGAAGGCCTGACGGCCGACCGCCTGGGCGGAGTTGACGAGAGCGAAGGCGGCCTCCTTCTGCTCGAGGTAGATGAAGACGCCGCTCACCTTGGAATCCTCGGGCATGGGCATGCGCAGGATCCGGCAGCCGTTGGCCTCGAGAAGAGCGAAGATATCGCGGACGGGCTCGTCGCCCAGGCCGAGGCGGCGCCGCTCTTCGTCGGCCGCGCGTTCGGGCGCGATCGATGGCGCATAAAGAGGAGCGAGCTCGAGATGCCGGCCCGTGATGGCTTCGAGGCGCAGGTAATCGTCGCAATAGCGGCGAAACTTCTGGAGCTCTTCGCGGGCCCGGTCGTCCACGGCTTCGGCCCGGAAGAGGAGCGTGAACGAATCGAGCGGAGCGGGTTTCTCATAAAAGAAGAAGGCGATATCGCGGTTGAGGTAGGCGGCGATCTTCTGGAGCGTGGAAAAGGACGGCACCCGTTTGCTGGCCTCGAGAACCGAGATGTATTCCGGCGATAAGCCCACGGCGCGGGCGAACGTGGTCTGGGAAAGGCCGATGGCTTCGCGGGCTTTACGGAGCTTGGCCCCGATGAATTTGTCCATGCGCGCGCACCCCCTCGGCGCTTACGGGGCAAGCATAACGAAGAGTCAGAAAAATGTCAAGGAGCGCGTCCCGTGATGACGGATGGTCAACCAGCGATCAGATCCCGATGATGGTCGCGTCTTTCGGGTATTCGATCGTGAAGTCGATCGTGATCTCCTTCTTTTCCTGCGGCGCTAACGTCAGCGTCCAGGTCAGCAGGCCTTTATCGTCCTTCTTCGCCGCCGCCGGCTGGATGATCGCGTCCTTGACCTCGATCTTGCTGTTCTGGCTCACCGGGAGCTGATCCATCACTTCGATGGCCACCGGCGTCTTTCGCAAATTCTGGACCGTGATTTTAAAAGCTAGCCTCAGCTTCTCGGTCTTGCTCAGGAACCCGGCGCCGATCTTCTCCCGCTTCACCTGCTCATAAGCGACCTTGATCTGCCGGTCCTCGCCGAAATACAACTTGGCTTCGTCGTCCGCGGCCACGTGCGGGAGCTGGGTGGTGCCGACGAAATCCTGCATGATGAAAAGGTCCGCGTTTCCGGGCAGGAGTGGATACGGCAGTGTGTTCTTCAGACTTCCCCTCAAGAACATCATGTCCTTGAGCTTCGGGACGGCGACGTAGTCGAACTTGACTTTGAGCTTCTGGGAATCGATCGGGACCTTGTGCGGCGCGCCGTCGCTCGGGACGTCCACCGGCCGCCGGATCTCGAAGTTCACGTGGATGCCCGTCTCCATGACGGCGGCCGTATCGGGCTCGGCCTCCCTGAGCGGAGGAGGCGCCGGGGCCATGACGCCGCCGAGGACCCCCCCGATCACGCCGCCTTCGACGCCTCTGCCCGGAGCCGGGCTCGGTCTCGCGGCGCTTTTATAGACCGGGCGCGGCACATAAATATCGAGCAGCCAGGGATTGAGCTCGGCCGGCTGGCTTTCGAGCGCCGGCGACGACGTCGAGAGCTGCGCTTTCACGCCCTCCCAATTCTCGCCGCTCCTCTGTTGAATGACTCCCGTGACGGTCAGTTCGATTTCGCTCGAATCGGGAAGGGCGCGCATCGTATACAGCGGCATCCACCGCGCGTTCGTGACGGTGTAAGAAAGCTCTAGGGAGAAATCGCCGGCCTGGGCCGCATCGACGAGCACCGCGACCTTTTTGGCCTCCTGGGGCCGCGACGGCTTGATCGCATCGAGTTTCTTTTTGAGCGCATCGAGCTGGGCTTCGTTCGCATTCTGCTCTTTGAGTTTCGCCAGCTGCTTTTCCTTCAAGCCCTGCATTTTCGCCGCCACAAAATCCATGACTTTTTCCCAGCTCAAGGTATCGGGCTTTCCCTGAGCGACCTGCTCGGAGGCCCGGGCCGTCGTCGAGGCCTGGATCGACAGGAGAAATTTTTCCTGGGCGTCGAGGACTTCGATCTCGCCCTTGATCTTCCCGATGAGGTACCGCAGAGCCTCGATCTCGGCCTGGAGTTTTTTCACCTCGGGGAGGACGGCCGTATCGAGGAATTCGCTGTCAGCTTCGATGCCGAGGATCTTGACGGCCGCCGTCCCCCGGCCCGCGGCCCGTAAGGAGTTCGGAATGAGGGTCGTGGGAAGGCCGCTGAAGACGACGGACTGCGCTCCCGGCGCGAGCTTGATCTCGGCCCGGCGGACGACCGTCGCCCGGTCGGGAAATATCGTCACCGAAACGATCTTGCTCGCCGACGAAATCTCCTTGGCGTCCTGGGCCGGAGCGGCGGACGAATGCCAAAAGAGCGCGGCGAGAAAAACGACGATAAAGGATATCTTTTTCATGGGGGCCTCCTCCAATGTCAAAGGACGAGCCTTCGCGGCAGAAGTGGACCCCCGAGCAAAGCCCGGGCCCCCGGCTGCCGTCGATGATTATTTGTATAACAATTATTGGCCGGGGTCAAACTCCTTCCCTGAAAAGGCAAAGCGGATTGGAAAAACCCATGACGCCTGGCGTATGTATAATGAATCGATGCCATCCGGGATTGAATCTTATCCGAAATTCAGGACTATGGCCGTCGTCTTCATTTTGTTCTGCTTGTTCCGCCCAGTTCTTGTCCATTGCGCCGTGTCCTCCCCCGCTCCTCCCGAGGATACGAATGTCCTCCTGATCACGATCGATACGCTCCGCTACGACAGAATATCGATCCTCCCCCGCCTCCTCGGCGATCTGGAAAGATTGAAGAAAAGCCTGACAGGGACGGGCACGACGCAGGATTTGTTGAGCCGACTGGGAATCATGTCGGCCATGGCCAAGAGATATGGGGAATCCATCGAGACTCTTGAACTGGGCGTGAAAAAAGATAAATATAACCCGGACAATTTCAATTATCTCGGGCTGGCCTATATGAAGACCGGCAAATTCTCCTTCGCCGAGGATCAATTCAAGAAAGCTCTCGAACTCAAACCGGACCTTGTCGCGGCCCTCAACAATCTCGGATAGCTGATAAGGTTCAGACAAAGCCTTGGCTCGCTACTGGGAATTTCGGGGATCGTCCCGGCAAAAAAGAGAGCCAGCGAGAGGAATCGAACCTCCGACATACTGATTACTAAACAAAATTAATAACGGCCATAGGGGTGAATTGGCTTTATTTGCGTCGTGAGCTTTATTTCAAAATATTCCAATATCCGCATCATACCTATGTACCTGGCCCTTTATATAAATCCAAGACATTTGAATCGGGCGTAAGTTTGTGGAAAATAAAATAGTCGCCAAAAATGTAATTCCTCCCAAAGTGCTGCTGCAGGAAATAATTAGTCAGCTGTTTGTTGTTGCCTATCCTATTCACCAAAATCAATGGGTTAAAATCACCCACTGTTAATAAGGGATTTAGAATACGCTCTGACTTTCCCTCTACCAGCTCTGACTTTAGCACATTCATTATTGAGTCAAAATCTTTACTTCGCAACCGCGGTACACCATCGTGATAATTAAATTTTTCATGACCTCTAACCTTTTCAAGCTCTTCAGGCCCAAAACCAAACACAAATACATGACTAAACTTTTTAGAATGTATCAACTTAGCTACTTCTTGAAGAAAAACAGTCTTGGGACGCATATAAATTTCATTCCATTTTCCCGAAACAAATGGGATCACCCAGAGAAGAACCCAGGCCCCAATAACCATTCGCCGTAAAAAAGGCGTTTTCAATTTTGGCCCCATAGCTGAAAAAACATATTCCACAGAAAGAAAGGTAATCAAAACCAACACCACATAAAACACCATGAGGTTTCTACTTAGATATGAGCCCTGTGCAGCTAAAGATACGATAACAGCGACCAATGGACTTGCCCACGACAGAATAATTATCTTCTCTCTCCTGCCAGCTTTTACCAACGCCAACAACAAAAGCGCTGGCAAAATAAAAAGCCATGGCCCTAACAGCGAATACATTTGTTTACACAAAACAAACAGATGAAACGCCCCTTTCGGAATCTCATCATTATCCTGGATCCATCCAGCGTAATACCAAAAGGGATGAGTAACGGCGTGAATATAATTGCCCAAAGAGGTTGCACTAAGAAAAGCTGGACAATTTATGAGTGCTAAAGAGCAGAGAAATACTATAGCAAACAATCTTATTCTTCCCAAAAATTCACTAAAATCCCGTTTAGCAAGATAAAAAGCCACTATTGGAATAGGCACAAAGAAGATAGCGGATATTTTTGCGGAAAGCATGGCCGCTGCCATGAACCCCGCCAGCAACACATCCCAATGAGATGTCCGATTCCGCTCTATCAGAAATAGAAAATGAGCTATCATTAAATTAAGCATGACAATAGCAGCAGGCTCCACTAAAAAACTTATCGACATTTCTTGCAATACACTATCCAATCCTAGATATAAAATAAGTCCAGTGCCCAATATAAAAAAATTTTTCTTATAGCAATAGAAAAGGAGCGGCAAAAAACTCAAAAACACCACCAATACATAGAATTTTCTAATGCCAAAAAGAAACTCTTTCAGATTAGGATCACTTAAGTTGGGATATCCGCTAGCGGCAGTGATTTTCCAATTGTTCTTTAGATAGAAATAACCGGCATACCTGTTGCCAGCTCGATCCCACATATTCCCCAAATGTCTATTCATAGTGATAAGTCCATAGGGGTAGGCTATTCTCGCAAACCATCTGGCCGTCTCTAATGACCCAAGCTCCTGAGTGGAATTAAAAAAGTTTTTACCAAAATAGATAGAACTTAGAGCATGCGAAACCGTGTAATATTCATCAGTATGCCAGAGATCTTTGGTCAATTGAAGATTATTGACTCGTACGCAGAAAAAAAGGAAGAAACTAAGACCCAAGAGGACTACAAAATAGCAACGCTTCTTTTGTTGTGAATCTAATGAATGATTCCATCTTTTTAAAAAACGTGTGGCTATTTCCCAAAGGTACGTAACTGAAAATTTTCTACTTATATCCTTACGATGACTATAATTTCGCCGAAACATATAATCAATTTAAAGGAGAGGGTGACATATGTCAACATAAGGAGCCTCACTCAAAAACTGATCCAGCCAAAAGTCAAGTTTTCTGGATTGAGCCTATGCTGATCCTTCAATGACAGACTACTCCCCGTGTCACACCGGTGTCACAAAAAATGCTAAATCTCGCTTAAACTTGGTTAAAGGTGCTAAAAGGAATTTTGGGGTTTTTCCCCGAGAAACGAGAGAGCCAGCGAGAGGAATCGAACCTCCGACCTACTGATTACGAATCAGTCGCTCTGCCGGCTGAGCTACGCTGGCATCAAGGACAAACTCGGCTCAATAAAGTAGCCTAAATCGCCCCGTCTGTCAAATCCGATCCCAGGGCAAGAGGTCGAACGGTTTCGCTTGATCGGATACGAAGAGGTTCTTGGGGCCGAGAGGTCAGGAGGCCAAATTCAGAGAAGTCCCTACGGATTCTTCTTTTTGTTTTTATGTGATTCGCACCATCGCAAATAGCCTAAATCCAGAAGTTCGCTCTTCGCGCGCTTATCCATTTTCTTGATCTTGAGTCCCACCTGGAGGCGCTTCCCTTTCGATTGACTCCAGACGATCTCGCCCGTCACGGAATAGGGTTGGTCATTTTCGACACTTTGGAGCCTGAAATCAAGGTTCGCGCCGGGTTTGAGGGCCGTATCCAGATCCAAAACGAGCCTGCCTCCCTCGCGCGAAATATCCTCCAGGGTCCCTTTATCGGCGAGGGGAGTTTCCCCCTCGAATTTCAGACTATCGACGGGAACGAAACACTCGAAGCGCAGATACTTCCTTTTCTCCTCCGCCATGCTTCTATTTATTCACGTTTCACGAAAAATATCAAGTCAAGGGGGCGGCTCCCCCTTGGATCCCTCTACGCGCGGTTCCACGTGGCAAGCCACGGGGCTTATCCACCGCTCGTAAAGCCCGGGGCCCCGGCCGCCGCCGGAAATGCCGGCCGGCGTCCGCGCCCGTTCGGCGACGAGGCCCGGCCTCATATTTCGCTTTTCAATTCAAGCCGTTTTGAATACAATACTGCCTCGGAAAACTAAATCATGATCATCAAAAGGCTTGAACTCCAAGGGTTCAAGACGTTCCCCGACCGGACCAAAGTCGTCTTCAACAAAGGCATTACGATCATCATCGGCCCTAACGGCACGGGCAAGAGCAATATCGTCGAAGCCATCCAATGGGTCCTGGGCGGACAGCGGGTGAAATCCGTCCGCGGCGAGAAGATCGAGGACTCCATTTTCAGCGGCACCGTCCACAGGCCGGCCATGGGCATGGCCGACGTCACGCTCGTCCTCCAGAACTCCGGAGACGAAATGCAGATCAACCACCGCGTCTTCCGGTCCGGAGAAAGCGAGTATCGGCTGGATGGAAAGGTCGTCCGCCTCAAAGATATCCATGACGAGCTCTGGAAAAAAGCCATCTCGGAAAATAAATATTTCGTCATCGAGCAAGGGGCCATCGGGACGTTCGTCACATCCAAACCCACCGAGAAAAGGGCGCTGATCGAAGAAGCGGCCGGCACCGCTTACTACAAGGACAAGAAACGGCTGGCCGAAAACAAGCTTGAAGGTTCCGCGCAGAATCTGGTCCGGCTCGAAGATATCCTCGCCGAGGTCGCCAAAGCCAAGAACTCCCTGGCCCGCCAGGCCGGCGCCGCCGAGAGATACCGGAAGCTGCGCGAGCGCATCCGCGAACTCACGGCCCACAACTTCCGGCTCAAGAGCGAGCAGCTCGTCTCCAGCCAACAGGACGTCCAGTTTCACTACGACCAAAGCCTGGGGTCGGAACGCGAAATCCTGTCGCGCCTCGCGGCGGAGGAAAAAACCGTCAATCAGAACAGGAAAGAAGCCTGGGAATTGGAGCAATCGCTGAAGGACGGCAAGGAAAATCTTTTCGCCCTGAAATCGCAGATCGCCCGGTTCGAAGCCGAGAAAGAGCGGGAAACCAAACGCATCGAATTTTTTGAGGAGAAGCGAAAAAAGGCGGCCGCCGACATCGACGAACTCCTGGCCGAGCTGCTCCTCCAGGAAAAGGACATCCTCCAGGCGCAGAGCGGCCTCAAGACGAACGTCGAATCGTTCGCGAGGAAGAAAAAGGACGCCGAAGACCTCGAGCGCGCGCATCGGGAAACCGAGGCGCGGATCGCCCCACGGGCGAAAAAAATCGAAGCCCTTCGGGGCGATTATCTCCTGAAGTTCAGCGAAGTCACGGAGGCCAAGAACGAAGGCGCGAAGCTCGACAAAGAACTGGAACTCATCCGCCGCCAGGAAGAGAAAATCCGGCTGCGGCAGGGCGAAACCCGGACGAAGCTCGACGAAAAAGGCCGGGAGATCGCTGGGCGTGATGACCGCGGACGGCAAATCCTCAGGAAAATCGAGGAAAAGGAAATCCAGGTGGCCGCCCTGCACAACCGGCGCAACGCAGCGGCGTCGGCCATCGAAGACCTTCAGGCCGTCGTGCGCGGTCTCAAGGAAAAACGGGACGAGGATGCCTACCACGCGCAGGCCTTGCGCAAACTGGAAGAAAAAGAGCGGGCCGCCGAACCCCTGTTAGACGTCGAGGGCGCCCTGGGTTTTTTCACCGATCTTCTCGAATCCGATCCGGCCGACGCGCCGCTCATCGACGTCTTCTGGAAAGAGGAAGCCCGGGCCACGGTCATTTCGGCGGAGGAGTTCCTGAAAAACCTGTCCGGCCGAGAGATCCGCGGCAACTTTCTGCTCCTTCCCGACCGCCCGAAAGAGCGCCTTCCCCATGCCGTCGTAGAGGACCCCGCCGTCATCGGCCTGCTTTCCGGGCGGCTACGCCCGAGCCCGAAGATGAAGGGCCCGCTGCCCGAATTGCTCGACGCGGTCATCGTCGACGACATCCAAGCCGCGATCCGCCTCTGGCTCCGTTTTCCGGACATGAGCTTCATCTCCCTCAAGGGAGACGCGCTCCTTTCGACCGGTCTCCTCAAGCTCGGCCAGCGGAAGGAAGGCCTTTTCACGCTCAGCCAGGAGATCAAAGAACTCGACAAAAAGGTGACCCTCCGCGATGAGGAAATCCGGCCTTTCGCGGCGCGCCTCGAAGAAAACGCGCTCGCCAAACAGGCGTTCGAAGCGGACATCACGGCGGAGAGCGGACGTCTCGCGGAGCTCCATAAAAGCCAGCAGGAAATCGAGAAGACGATCGCTCTCGGCCTGGCCGAAAAAGAGAATCTGGCGAACGACATGGCCCTTCTCGATCATGAACTTGAAGTCCTGGGCATGGACAGGGCGGGCTTCACCCAAAAAGGCGAGGCCCACGCGCGCGTCATCCGCGGCCTGGAAGACAAAGAGCGGGAACTCCGGGGCCGGGCCGAAGCCGAAGAAAAAGAATTCGCGCTTCTCCAGGAAAAGGCGAACCTGGAAGGGAAAGGCCTTCTCGAGCTCGGCGGGATCCTCGATGTGCTCCAGGAGAAAACGAACAGTCTCCAGATTTTCATCAAGAACTTGACCCCGCGCAAGGAAAGCGCCGCGGCGAAGATCGACGCGCTGAAAGCGGACGCGGTCGCCGCGGAAGAAGAAACGGCCCGCCTGAAAGACCTCATCGTCGGACTGGACGATAAGATCGTCGCGCAGGAGGAACGGAAGAATCAGCTGGAATCCAGACTCTCCGAAAGCGAATCCCGCCTCCGGCGAATCCAGGACGAGGTCGTCGCGGCCGAGACCGGCCTGGCCGCGCTCCGCGAAGAATTCGAGCGGAAAAAAGACGAGCGCATGAAATGGGAGATCCGGAAAGCGGAGATCGACCGCGACCTGGTGAACCTCGAAGAGACCTGCTGGCAGGAACTCAAAAAAACGCTCCAGGAAGTGAAGGCGGAGCCGAGGCCGGCCGAAGCCGAGGCCGGCGCCGTGGAGGCCGAGCTCGAGGAGGCCAAGGAGAAACTCCTGAAATACGGCGCCGTCAACCTCATGGCCGAGGAAGAATACGCGGCCCAGAAAGAACGTCATGACTTCCTCTTGCAACAGAAGAAGGACCTCACGGAATCGATCGCCCAGACGAAGGAAGCGATCCAGAAGATCGATGAGGAAAGCCGTCAGCGTTTTCTCACGGCGCTGGCCGAAGTCAATAGATATTTCCAGGAGCTGTTCATGACCCTGTTCAAGGGCGGCTCGGCCGAGGTTCGGCTGTTGGACGAGGCCAATCCCCTCGAGAGCGGCGTCGACGTCATCGCCCAGCCGCCGGGAAAAAAGGTCCAAAACATGGGACTTCTCTCCGGTGGCGAAAAATCCCTGACGAGCCTGGCTTTTCTCTTCGCCCTGTTCCGCTACAAACCCACGCCGTTCTGCATCCTGGACGAAGTGGACGCCGCCCTCGACGAAGTGAACCTCGCCCGGTTCCTGGAACTGATGTGGACGATCAAGACCGAAACGCAGTTCATCATCATCACCCATAACTACAAGACCATGGAGGTCGCCGATTACATCTACGGCACGACGATGGCGGAGCCGAACGTCACCAAGATCTTTTCGATGAAACTCGAAAAAAAGGGAGACGAGGAGACCGTTGATTAAGGTCCAGCTCTACGTTCCGCCCGGCGGATATTTCGCCGAACGCTGGGCCAAAGGTTCATCCATGCCGCCGTTGGGGCTCCTCTCCATCGGGGCCGTGCTGGAGAAAGAAGGCATTCACGTCGAAATCGTCCCCGCCGATATCCTCGAGATGAGCTGGGGCGATATCGCGGAAAAGATCGCCCGAGACAAGCCCGCTATCGTGGGCGTAACCGCCACGACGGAAAATCGTTTTCAAAGCTTCAAGCTCGTCAAACTGGCGAAAAAAGCGCATCCCGGGACCCTGGTCGTCCTCGGCGGACCCCATGCTTCCATGGCGGCCGAAGACTGTCTGGAGCATATCCCGGAGCTCGATGTCGTCGTCCGGGGCGAAGGCGAATACACGATGCTCGACATCTGTCGGGTCTGGGAGAAAGAGAAAAGCGCGGCCGCCCTGGCCGCCGTGCCGGGGCTCGTGATCCGGATCGACGGCGAGGTCAGGAGCGGCCCTCTCCGGCCTCCCATCCAGGATCTCGACAGCCTCCCCTTCCCGGCCTTCCATCTCGTGCCTTTCGAAAAATACCATTTCACGGTGCCGGTGCCGGGGCACGGCGACCTGCCCGCCGTCAATATCATGACCAACCGCGGCTGTCCCTTCGCCTGCAACTTCTGCGCGACACCGATCAACTGGGGCCGTCATGTCCGGATGCGCAGCCCCGAAAACGTCGTCCGGGAGATCGAGTTTCTCAAGGAGAAATACGGCATCAAAGTCGCTTTTTTTTACGACGATACGTTCAACGCCAATCCCAAGCGCGCCAATGACCTCTGCGGACTCATGATCGAACGCAAGCTGGACGTCTTCTTCCGCTGCGAAGTCCGGATGGATATCCTGAGCCGCGAGCTCCTTGAAAAGATGAAGCGGGCGGGCCTCTTCCATATATCGTTCGGCCTGGAAGCCGGCTCGGACCGCGTCCGGAACGAAATCATCGGCAAGAAAATCGAGATCCGGGATTTTCGCAATCTGGTCCAATGGTGCCGTGAGCTCGATATCGTCCCCAACGCCTTTTTCATCTTCAGCCATCCGACCGAGACTTGGGAGGAGGCGAGGCAAACGATCCGAATCATCGAGGAATACCGGGATCGCATCGAAAGCACTGTGGCGATCCTTCACATCTATCCCGGCACGCCGCTCGAAAAGCAGGCCAAGGAAACAGGTGTCCTGCCGGAAAATTTCTCCTGGACAAAAAGGCACTTTTCGAAAATAATCACTCTGCCGATGGCTCAAGGAGACGTCCCCCTGTACATCGATAAGCTGACCTGGAGCCAGGTCAGCGAGCTCGTCCTCCGCTGGTCCTTCAGCACCACGAAGACATCCCTTCTCAAGAAAGCGCCGCGGGCCCTCACCCAAATCCGCTCCTTCGGCGATCTCAGGCGCCTGGCCGTCATGGGCTGGGTTTATCTCAAGCTCAAAGCGCATAAATCGGCCAAAAAGAATTGATGCCTCTCGATCCCCCGATAAAAAAATGGGAAAAGGAAAGATGATTTCCTGAGAAAGGAGCATGCCATGTCGATTTATCTTATCGTCATCCTCGCCTATCTCCTCGTGCTCACGGCCTTCAACTTCTTGCGGGCCAAGAAGATCAAAAGCCAGGACGATTACCAGGTCGCGGGTCGCAGCCTGAAATGGCAAGTCATGGTCTTCACCCTGATCTGCACATGGATCGGTTCGGGCACCTTTATCAGCGGAGCCGAGTTCGCCTCGAAGGCCGGCTTCTCCGCGCTCTGGCTCTCCGCGGGCGCCTGGGTCGGCATCATTCTCATTTACTTCCTCGCCGCCAAGATCCACACCTTCGGACAATATACGGTCGGCGATGTCCTGGAAGTCCGTTACGGCCCCGCCGCCCGGCTCTTCGGGGCCGTTGCTTTGATCCTGTCTTTCATCTCCATCGTTTCTTATCAGTTCGTCGCCGGAGGGTTTATCTTGAACGTCATCACGGACGGCAAGATCTCCGAGTCGACGGGGACGATCATCGCCGCCGCTTTCGTCATTCTCTTCACGACCCTCGGAGGCATGGTCGCCATCGCCTACACGGACCTGCCCAACGGCATCATTATCGTCCTGGCCTGCTTATTGGCCGTTCCTTTCGTCGTCACGGCCGTGGGCGGGCTTCCGGCGGCCAAAGCCGCCCTGGATCCCGGCTACTTCGCCATCGTCAATACCCAGTTCGGAGCCCACCCATGGCTGAAGGCGATCGGCTATTTCCTCTCGACCATGTTTTTGCTTTTGGGCGTTCAGAGCATGTACCAGAAGTTCTACAGCGCCAAGTCGGCCAAGGACGCCAAGAAGGCCGTCGCCTGGTGGACGATCGGAACGATCTTCGTGGAAACCATCGTCGTGGTCATCGCCGTCTTCGCCTTCAGCAAGCTCAAGGGACAGATCGACCTGAGCGTGCCTAAGGCGGGCGGGAAGATCGTCCTGATGGCCGCCAAGCAGCTCGTGCCCGTACCGGTCGGCGTCCTGCTCCTGGGCGCGGCGTGCGCCGTCGTCATTTCGACCGGCATGAACTACCTCCTCTCGCCTTCGACGACGCTCATGCGCGACATTTACCAGCGATTCATGAAAAAGGGCGCCGACCAGAAGAACATGGTCACCCTGCAAAAGATCTTCGTCATCGTCATCGGTTTGTTGGCCTTTCTGCTGGCGACGCAATTGAAGAGCGTTCTCGAGATGAGTTTCTTCGCCTATACGATCTACGGCGTGTCCATCACTCCGGCCCTCCTCGCCGCCCTGGCTTGGAAGCGGGCCACGAAAGCCGGCGGCCTGGCCTCGATCATCTCCGGGATGGTCGTTTGCGTCGTCTTTATTGTCTTGTCCAAAGTCCTGCCCGCGGGCCAGGTGCCCGACGGCGATCCATGGGGCATCCCTCTCATCTATCCGGCCCTGATCGCTTCGCTCGGCGCGCTCATCATCGTCAGCCTGTCGACAAAAAAACCGCGGCCGGAAGAGCTGGAGAAGTTTTTCCCGAAGAAGTGAGGAAAAGGGGGAAAAAGATATGATCACGGGCATCGTCATAGACCCGCGCTATCTAGACCACAACAGGGGCGCCGGGCATATCGAAGGCCCCGAGCGCCTCGAAGCCGTTTATGAGATGATCGCCGCGGGCCTCCCCTTCCCGTATGAGCATATCGAACCACGCGCCGCTTCACGCGAAGAGATCGAATACGTTCACGCTCACGAATATGTCGACTTCCTCTCGCTGACGGCGGGACGCCCATACGTTTCGCTCGATCCCGACACATCCATGACCGCCCGATCCTTCGATTGCTCCCTGCTCGCCGCCGGCGGGGCGATGAAAGCCGCGGACATGATCATGGAAGGCCGGATCCGCAATGGGTTCGCTCTGGTCCGGCCGCCGGGCCATCATGCGGAAACCAACCACGCCCAAGGATTCTGCATCTTCAACAATATCGCCATCGTCGCCGAGCATCTCCTCCGGAATCACGGCCTCCGGCGGATCCTGATCGCCGACTGGGACGTTCACCACGGGAACGGGACCCAGAATTCGTTTTTTCTTCGCCGGGACGTCCTGTTTTTTTCCACGCACCGGTATCCGTTCTATCCGGGAAGCGGCTATTGGCCCGAGATCGGCGCCGGTGAGGGAGAAGGGTTCACGGTCAATGTGCCGTTGACCGCGGGCAAGGGCGACGAAGACTACGTATTCATTTACAGAAACGTCCTCGAACCGATCGCCGCGGCCTACCAGCCGGATTTTATCCTGGTCTCGGCCGGTTTCGACATCGATCGCGACGACCCGCTGGGCGGCATGAACGTCACGAGCGCAGGATTCGGGGCCTTGGCGGCCGAGCTTCTGATCATGGCGGAGAAATCATGCCGGGGAAGGATCCTCTTCGTTCTCGAAGGAGGCTACGGCCTCGAAGGCCTGGCGGAAGGAGTGAAGCAGGTCCTGCTTCGGCTTTCCGGGACCGGAACTCCCCTATCCGTCAAAGCCCTTATTTCCGAAGCCGTCCGAAATGAGATCGCTCCGGTTTTCGAAATCCACCGGAAATACTGGCCGCTCAAAATGCCCTCTTAATCCTGCTTCGGCGCCATTTTTCAGACAAGCGTCCTCTTTCGAGGACACAAATCAGGGAAAAAATTGGAAAATCAGGCAGCGGATTTGGTATAATTTTTGCATAAAATAAGGGTGCAAGGAGAATGAAGATGAAAAAACTCGCCGCTTTAGGTTTGGCCTTTCTCACCCTGAGCTTTTTTGCGAGCGCGCAAGAAGCGAAGGACGCTAAGCCCACATCACCCTCCTTCGCCCGTTTGAGTTATGTCGACGGCAACGCCTATATCCAAAGGGCCGCCGTTCTCGCCTATGAAGAGGGGCAAGTGAACATGCCCATCGCCGAAGGCGACCGGATCGGGACGACGGATGGGCTGGTCGAGATCTATCTGGGAAAGAAAAATTATCTGCGTCTCGACCAGAACGCCAAAGTCGATTTCCTGAACCTTCCCAAGAACAACGCCAACCTCATCCGCGTCCGGCAATGGGCGGGCAATCTCTATCTTGACGTCGCCACTCTGGAAAAGGAAAAGGCGATCGAAGTCCTGACCTCCGACGCGACTTTTTACATTCTCGACAAGGGCCTTTACCGGATCGACGTCAATGAGAACAAGGAAACCGAGATCCTGGTTTTTTCGGGCATGGCCGAAGCCTCGGGAGAGAACGGTTCCATGCTGGTGAAAAAAGAACAGCGTCTGTCCGTTTCCGAAGGACGCTTCCTTTCGAACCCCTCGTCGTTCTTCGCCTCCGTGAGCGACGCGTTCGACACGTTCAACGACAACAGGGACACCAAGGTCAACCGGCAGCTCGCCCGCAGATACCTGTCGGGCGATCTCGCGGACTTCGAATACGAGCTCGATGAATACGGCGACTGGGTCAACGACGCGGAGTTCGGGAATGTCTGGGTGCCGCGCGGCCTGGCCTCCGATTGGCGGCCCTATTACTACGGCCGTTGGTCGTGGCTGCCGATGGCCGGCTGGTGTTGGATCCCTTACGAGCCCTGGGGATGGAGCACCTTCCATTATGGCCGCTGGCAATGGGGAATGAACATGGGCTGGTATTGGATTCCGATGAACATGTGGAGTCCCGCCTGGGTCAACTGGTGGTGGGATAACGACTACTTTGCCTGGGCGCCGATGAGCTACTGGGGTTACCCCGGCATCATCATCGACAACTTCTACTATGGCCGCGGATGGCGCAATTACAACGAATATCCCAACAATTCACGCGCTCTGACCGTCATCCATAGAAACCAGCTCCAAGCGCATGACATCCACAAAGCCGCTCTCGGCCCGGACACCCTCAAATCCGTGGGCCGGCTCAGCCTCGTCAACCGGGCTTTGGACGTCAAGCCGTCCGGAGACCGGCGGATCTCGATCGAACAGATGGACGGCGGAAAGAGAGTGATCCTGCGCAAAAGCGGCGAAGGCGGAACCGCCGTTCCCACCTCGGGCCGGACGGAAAGGACGATCGGCAAAGACCGGGAAAACGCGGCGACAAAGACGGGCGAACAAAAAGACGCTTCGGGACAGAAAGGGACCGATCCCAAAGCGATCCCTCCAAAAGTCATCGATCGCGATAAAAAGGGCGAAACGCCTCCTCCGGATAAGACTGTCGTCGAGCGAAAGATCCGCAAAAAGGAAGAAGGCGGCGGCCCGGCGGGCGGCGCATCCAATTCCGGCCGGAGCATGAATTCGGGTTACCCCGCCGCCAAAGAGATCTCCCGCGAGAGCTCTTCGCAGGGGACCCGCGTTTCCCGCCAAGGCTCGGTGATGGATAAATTCTACAAATTTTTCTCGGGCGAGAGAGGATCGTCTTCCCCTCGCCTCGCTTCCCCCCCGAATCGAAGCGCCGGCTCGTTCATCTCTCCATCCGTTCCGCGGATGATGCCCTCACCCTCTCCCTCGCGAGGATCCTCAGGCTCCCATCCGAGCGTCACCAAAAAGAAATAGTAGAGTCCATAAATTTCTCCCCCTCACCGTAAGGGCGGCCATGAGGTCGCCCTTGTCATTTCCACGGGGGGAAAATCAACCCATTCGACTCCCCGGGCTGAAGCCCGGGGTATGCTCAGGGTTAATACTGAGCGGCGCTTTTTACCCCGATTTAAAAATCGGGGTTTGGCGCCTTCGAACGTATCGACGCCTCCGAATTCTTCCCGAGCCCTTCTACCGTTCTTCTTTGGCTTTGGACGACGAGGCATAATCCAAGGTCAGGAGATGGTCTTCGAGGGAGCAAAACCGGGAGGGCTCGGTTCCGCTCAAAAAAGCTTCCATGAACCGCCATTTGCAGATGTTGTTCGCCCTCAGACCGGTTTTGAGATCGATGGCAAAAAATTCGATGTTCGCCGGAATTTCGAATTCCTCTCGAGCGACCTCTCCGTTCGCCGCCAGGGCTTTTTTCTTTTCGTCCTCGACGGTATTCTTGAAAAATTCCGCCCAGGCCGGCAGAGCGGCGACGGCGCCGGCTTCGTTGGGCCCGAGCGTCCTGTTATCGTCGTAGCCGACCCAGACTCCGGCGCAGAGCGACGGAGAAAAACCGATGAACCAGGCGTCTGTGTATTTATCCGTCGTGCCGGTCTTTCCGGCCAGGGGTTTGTCGTTCAACAAACCCATGACCGTCGGATTGATGGAAGCCGTGCCGCGCTCCATGACGCCCTGCATGAGGTAGGTCATGAGATAAGCCGTCTGGGGAGAAATGACCTCTTCGGTCTCGATCTTGTTTTCCTCGAGGATATTGCCTTCGCGATTCTCGATGCGGGTGATGAAATAAGGTTTGATCCGGACACCCTTGTTCGGAAACGTCGTATAGGCCGAAACCATTTCGGTCAAGCTGACTTCAAAAGTTCCCAACGCGAGAGACAGATAAGGATAGAGCGTCGACGTGATCCCGAATTTTCGGCAATAGTCCACTCCGACCTGGGGGGAAATATGCTCCAAGATCCTGGCCGTGACGACGTTCCGGGACTCTTCGATGCCGGTGCGCAAGGTGACCATGCCCTTGTACGTCCGGTCGTAGTTCTTGGGCGACCAGATCGTCTTTTGCCATTTGTCCTCGAAATCCGTCGGCTCGTCGGCGATGCGGCTCGCGTTCGTGAAGCCGTTTTCGAGCGCCGCCGTGTAGAGCATGGGCTTGATGGCCGAGCCGGCCTGCCGGAACGTCTGCGCCGAGCGGTTGAGCTGGCTGCGCTGGAAGGAATACCCGCCGACCATCGCTTTGATCTGTCCGGTCCGGGGATCTTCCGCGAAGAACGCCCCTTCGACTTTGGGCTCTTGATCGAGCGCCGCCAGAAATTCTTTCTTGTCCTCATTTTTACTGATCACCCGGACCTGGATGACGTCGCCGGGCTTGATCAATCGATCGAGAGACTTCGTCTTGTCGCGATAGTCCGCGAACGCCCAGGCGATGTCGCCGTTCGACATCTTTCCGGAATAATTTTTCACTTTCACCCGGGCGTCTTTCTTGCTCACGGAAAGAACGATCGCATCCAGGACATCGCCGGGCTCGACCTTTGGCGTCAGCCAGGTCTTCAGCCGGTAGTCTTCGAGTTTCTGCCCTTTTTGCTGGAAGTCCTTGTCCTGGAGCAAGTTCACCTTGTCCATTCTCCAACCATGCCTTTTGTCCAGGTTTCGCAGGTTTCTGGTCAGGGCCTCCTCGGCGAAAGCCTGGGTGGCCGGGTTCATCGTCGTATAGATTTTCATGCCGCCGCGGAAAAGGGCGTCCTCGCCGTAGACATTGACGATATAGCGGCGGATTTCCTCAAAAAAATAGGCCCCGAAATCCGAATCCCGGCGGCTCTGGGGAAGGACGGACATCGGTCTTTTTTTCGCCTCTTCAGCCTGGGCGTTCGTGATGTAGCCTTCCTCGGCCATGCGGTTCAGCACATGATTGCGCCGGTCGAGAGTCAGCTTCGGAGATTTATACGGCGAGTACAGGGACGGCCCGCGGAAGATGCCCGCGATCATGGCCGCTTCCTCCAGGGTCAATTCGGCCGCGTTCTTTCCGAAGAAAAGATGCGACGCCGCTTCGACGCCGAAGGCGCCGTGGCCGAGGGAGAACTGGTTGCAATAAATTTCAAAAATCTTCTTCTTCGAATATTTTTTCTCGATCCGGACGGCCAAAAACCCTTCGGCAAGCTTTCTCTGGATCGTCGGGAGAGGATGGAGAAAAAGCTGCCGGGCGAGTTGCTGGGTGATCGTGCTTCCCCCCTCCGGTTTCCGGCGGGTGAAGATCTTGAAAAGATTCTCGCGCATGGCCCTGAGAATGCCGCGCATGTCGATGCCTTTATGCTTGAAGAACCGGGGGTCCTCGGTGGCCAGAATGGCGTTTTTCAGGACGTCCGGGATTTGATCGTAAGAAATGACGATGCGCTTCTCCGGGCCGATTTCCTTGATGAGGGTCCCGTCGTCGGCGTATATGGCCGTGAGGATACTGGGCTCATAATTTTCGAGAGAATCGATGCTGGGGATCGTCCTTTCGACCGCGATATAGGTCCCCAGGATCCCTCCGAAAAAGAGGGCCGTGGAAAAAAGGACAATCCAGAGAAGCGTCTTGATCAGGCGCTTTTTATCGCCTTTGAAGATCTTGATCTTCCAGAACTTTTTGGTTTTGAACATCCCCTGAAAATATAGCAGAACGCGAGGGAAAAGCCAAATCGACGCCTGGAGGCCGGAGGGTTCCGCCTTCGATCCGCACCTCGTCCCGGCTAAAAAGAACCCCGCGAATGAACTTCCAAGCCCATTCTAAGACATCAAATGACGTCTTTTCAAATAGAGCAGGCTCGTTTCATAAATCCGGCACCCGATCTCCTCCCTATCCCGCCCGGCATCGATATGGATGAAACGGCGGCCTTTGAAACTCCGGAAGATTCTCCGGACCTTCCGCAGGTACTCTTCGCGCTCGAAAAGAACGTCTTTTTTCTTGCGGCCCGCGATCCTGGCCAGCCCATCCCCCGCCCTGATATCCAGGATGAAGACGACGTCCGGTCGCGGCGCGAACTTTTCGTTCAAAGCCCGGATCCTGGCCCGATCGATGCCTTTCGCGCCCTGATAGGCGATCGTCGAAAAATAGTACCGGTCGAGGATGATGATCTTCTTCCGCCTCAAGGCCGGCCTCAAGTTTTTTTCGACATTCTCCCTTCTATCCTTCAGGAAAAGCTCCAGCTCCTGTTCGGGCGTAAGCGATCCGGCTTTTTTGGCCTTTCTCTTGAGCTCCCTGCCCCATTTTCCCCTGGAAGGCTCCCGGAAATAGACGGCTTCTACGCCTCTGGCCCGGAGCTTCCTGAGCAGGCTCTTGGCCTGCGTGGATTTGCCCGCCCCATCGATGCCTTCGATGACGATCAGCAGCCCTTTTTTCATCCGGATCTTCCCTGCGAAACCAGATATTAGCCGGAGTTCGCCCGGAATGCAACTTTTTGGCGGCCGCCGCGGTTTGAAATTAGTCAACGATTATGCTATCTTTTATTTTTGCGTTAGCTCAAAAAAGCCGATAGCGCGACGACAGGAAAACGCGGAGGTCATCACATGAAAAAGGTTGTCTGGATATCGCTGGCCAGTTTCTGCCTGGGCATCCTGCTGGCCGGTTATGTATTCGTCTATTTGCCTGAGAAGAACGCTCCCCAGAAGAGTTTTCTGGATAACCGAACGGCCCCCATCGGCGCCCACCTCTTCGCGGACGCCCCGCAGGCGATCAAGCCCGATCTGGATTTCGTGAAAATCTCCGATAAGATCGGTCCGGCGGTCTTCAAGGTCGAATGCGAAAAAGTCGAGAGGCAGCAGATGGCGGGATTTCCCGACGGTCAAGGCGACGATTTTTGGAACAGGTTCTTCGGAAGCCCCCAGACGCGCCCCCAGAGCCAAAAAGTGACCGTCCAAGGGACGGGCTTTTTCATCAGCGCCGATGGCTACGCCATCACCAATAATCACATCGTGGAGAACGGCCAAAAGGTCAAAGTCTTTACCGTGCAGGGCGATGAATACGCGGCCAAGATCATCGGCACCGACTGGCGATCGGACGTCGCCCTGATCAAAGTCGAAGCCAAGAATCTGACCTTTGCCGAGCTCGGCGATTCGGCCCAGGCCAAAGTGGGCGAATGGGTGATGGCCATCGGCAACCCGCTCGGCATGGAGCATACCGTGACGGCGGGCATCGTCAGCGCCAAAGGCCGTCAGCTCGGCCTCGGCGACGGCAGCTACGAAGACTTTATCCAGACGGATGCCGCCATCAACCGCGGCAACAGCGGCGGCCCGCTCGTCAACATGAAGGGCGAGGTCATCGGCATCAACAGCACCATTCTCATTCCGAACGCAACCGGCGGCAATATCGGCATCGGCTTCGCCATCCCCTCGAACATGGCCAAAAAAGTCGTGACCCAGCTCAAGGATAAGGGCAAGGTCATCCGCGGCTGGCTCGGCGTCGAAGTGGCGACCCTGCCGATCGATCAGGACACGCAGAAGCTCTTGAACCTGAAATCGAAGAAAGGCGCCTTGATCAACGGCGTGACCCAGGGCGGCCCGGCCGAAAAGGCCGGATTCAAGCCGTACGACGTCGTGGTCGAAATCGACGGGCAAGTGGTCGAAAACTCCAACGATCTGCGGATGAAGATCGCCGATGTCCCCCCGGGGACGAAAGTCGAATTCACGATCATCCGCGACGGCAAGGAAAAAACCCTCCCCGCGACGATCGCCGAGCTCGAAGACAACCGGCAAAAAACGAACGTCGCCGGAACGACCAAGGACATCGGCTTGACCGTCACCGCGTTGACCCCCAATCTGGCCCGGAGATACGGAATCCGGACGACCAAGGGCCTCTTGATCACCGACGTGGACAATAGCAGCGACGCCGCCCGCAAGGGCCTTCAGCCCGGCGACATCATTCTCGAAGTCAACCGGGAAATCGTAACCACCGAGGAACAGTGGGACAGCATCATCAATAAGAAGAAATCGGGAGATGCCCTCCTCCTCCGCATCCGCCATGAGGCCGACGGACAATCGCAAGATCTCATCGTCACCATCAAGATCCCCTAAATGAAGAAATTCACGAAATTCCATTCCCTGGGAAACGATTTTCTCATCATCGACCGGGATGAAGTGACAGAGCTCGCGGATATCGCCGACCTGGCCCGCAAGATCTGCGAGCGCCACACGGGGGTGGGCGCCGACGGATTGCTCGTGATTTCGGTCACCGACAAGCCTCGGGGCATCGTCAGCTTCCGGATCTTCAACGCCGATGGGTCCGAAGCCGAAATATCCGGCAACGGGCTGCGCTGCGCCGCGGCCTTCCTTTATGACCAGAAGAAGATCGAAACGGCCAAGATCCTGTTCCAGACGACCGCCGGCGATCGCGAATGCGAGCTGGTCGAAGAACAAGAGTGTCGATACTTGATCAAGATCGATCTCGGCGCGCCCCGGCTGACGTCGCGAGAGATCCCTTTCGACGACGGTTCGTTCCATGAGCGGATCATCGACTATCCCCTCATGATCAATCAGAGGGTCTATCCGATCACGGTCGTCTCCATAGGCAACCCGCATTGCGGCGTATTCGTCGACCGCTTCCCGGCCCGCATCGAATGGCACGAGATCGGCCGGGAAATCGAACGCCACCCGTTCTTTCCCAACCGGACGAACATCGAGTTCATCCGGGTGCACAACCGCAAGGAGATCGAGGTTCTCTTCTGGGAACGCGGGGTCGGCGAGACGCTGTCCTCGGGCAGCGGTTCGACGGCGGCCGCGGTGGCGTCGATCCTGAAAAATTATACGGACAAAAAAGTCACGGTCAAAACCAGCATGGGCCAGGTCCTCGTCGAATGGGAAAAGGACAAGGTCTTCCAGACGGGGCCGGCCGAGTTCGCCTTCACCGGCTCATTCATGTTCAAATAAGAGGATCGTTTATTTCCCCTTCTTCAGCGCCCGGGCGAAGACTTCTTTGATTTCGTCGACGAAAATGAACTCCATCTCCTTGGCGATGACTTTGGGGATGTCGATGAGGTCTTTTTTATTGGCCGCCGGCAGGATCATCTTTTTCACGCCCGCCCTCTGAGCGGCCAGCACTTTTTCCTTCACCCCGCCGATCGGAAGCACGTGCCCCCGGAGCGTGATCTCGCCGGTCATGGCCACGTCCCAGCTGATCTTTCTGCTGGTGCAGACCGAGATCAGCGCGGTCGCCATCGTGATGCCGGCTGAAGGGCCGTCCTTGGGAATGGCGCCCTCGGGAATATGGATATGGAAATCGTTCTGGGAAAAGATCTTGATGTCGATCCCGAGCTCCTTGGCATGGGCGCGAGCGTAGCTGAGCGCCGCATGGGCGGACTCTTTCATGACGTCCCCCAGAGACCCGGTGAGGAGCAGGCCCCCCTTTCCTTTCATCTTCGTCGCTTCCACGAAGAGCACTTCTCCCCCGGCTTCCGTCCAGGCCAGGCCCGTGGCCACGCCGACCTGGTCCTTCTTCTGGACCTGGTCCCTGAAGATCTTGGGCGGACCGAGATAAGCTTCGACATTCTGCGACGTGATCTTGTTCATTCGCCGCTTGCCTTCGGCCACCTTGCGCGCGATTTTCCGGCAGACCGCCGCAAGTTCCCGCTCGAGGTTCCGCACCCCGGCCTCCCGCGTATAAAGGGAGATGATCTTCTTGATCGCGCCGATCGTCAGCTGGATGAGCTTGGACGTCAGGGCGTTTTCCCTGATCTGCTTGGGAACGAGGTGTTGGACGGCAATCTCGAGCTTTTCCTCTTCCGTGTACCCCGGAAGCTGGATGACTTCCATCCGGTCCCGGAAGGCCGGTTGGATCGGATCGAGAAGATTCGCCGTCGTTATGAACATGACCTTGGACAGGTCGAACGGCACGCCGAGATAGCTGTCCCGGAACGAATAGTTCTGCTCCGGGTCCAGGACTTCGAGCAGGGCCGAGGAGGGGTCGCCGCGAAAATCGGCGCCGATCTTGTCCACCTCGTCCATCATGAAAACGGGGTTATTCGATCCGGCCCGCCGCAAACCCTGGATGATGCGGCCGGGGAGCGCGCCGACATACGTCCGGCGATGGCCGCGGATTTCAGCCTCGTCGCGAACGCCGCCGAGCGAGATGCGGATGAACTCCCGGCCGAGGGCCCGGGCGATCGATTTGCCGAGGGACGTTTTTCCGACGCCCGGAGGTCCGACAAAACAGAGAATGGGACCTTTGATCTTTTTCGACAGGGTCCGAACCGCCAGGTATTCGAGGATTCGCCCTTTCACTTTGTGCAGACCGTAATGGTCTTCATCGAGGATCCGCTTGGCCTTCTTCAAATCGAGATTGTCAACGGTGCTTTTGTTCCAGGGCAGGGCGACCATCCAGTCCAGGTAATTGCGCACGACGGTCGTTTCGGCCGACTCGGGATGCATCTGGGCCAGGCGGCTGATTTGCTTTTCGAGCTCCTCGCGGACTTCATCGGAGACCTTGAGCTTTTTCAAGATATCCTGGTAGCCTTTGATCTCTTCCTGGAGCTCGTTGCCTTCGCCGAGCTCCTTTTGGATCGCTTTCATCTGCTGCCGCAGGAAATACTGGCGCTGGAGCTTGTCCATTTCGCCTTTCGCCTCGGTGCTGATGCGCGACTGGACGTCCAGGATTTCCAACTCCTTGGCCAGGAGCTCGTAGACTTTTTTCAGACGCTGGACGGGGTTCGTGATCTCCAAGATGGCCTGAGCCTCGCTGACTTTGAGTTCAAGGTTGGCCGCGGTCAGGTCGGCCAGACGTCCCGGCTCATCGACATTCGTGGCGATGATCAGGACTTCGGGTGGAAGGTTCTTCCCGAGCGAGGTGGCCTTTTCGAGACCCGTCCGGACGTTTCGGACAAGCGCTTCGCTCTCGAGCGTTTTTTCCGCCGCCTCGGGCTCCTGGATAATCGTGACCTGGGCCGTCAAATGCCCGTTTTCTTCCTCGAAGCTCTCGATCCTGGCCCGGCTCAGGCCCTGGGCCAGGATCCGGATCCGGCCGTCAGGCAGCTTGAGCATCCTCATGATCAGGGCAACCGTGCCCATGTCGTAAACCTCTTCTCTTTTGGGATCTTCCGTCTCCGTGTCCTTCTGGGTCAGGAGGAGGACCATCCGGTGCGAAGAAAGCGCCTGGTCGATCGCGTTTTTGGATTTTTCGCGGCCGACGAAAAGGGGCACGATCATATAGGGAAAAACGACGATGTCGCGCAGGAGCAGGATGGGAAGCTTTTGGGGGATGTTCAGCTTCTGTTCTTTCTCTTCGATGATATCGTCGATTGGGCCGTCGGCTTTGGTGTCTTTCTCAGCCATATTTTCCTCCGCTTCAATCCTTGCCTTTTTGAATATTCACGATGACATCCCGGTCTTTGGCTTCTCTGAGCTTTTTGAGACGGATCGTCAAAACGCCGTTTTCGAGATAAGCCCTGGCCTTGTCCGGATCTACGGCGCGGGGCAGCGGCACCGATCGCTGGAAATTGCCGTATTCGCGCTCCAGGCGCAAGTAGCGCCCGCTTCCTGAAGCCGGCGTTTCCTTTTTCAGGCCCTTGATCTCGATCCGGCTCATATGGAGCGAAATGACGATTTCCCGCGCCGATAATCCGGGCACTTCGGCCTCGACGATGATTTGATCGTCCTTCTCATAGACGTCGATGCGCGGACTCCAGCCGCCCTGGAGCTCCAAAATCTCGCGGAGCTCGGAATAAGGACGCCTTATCATGGGCCGGATTTCGCCCTCGATCTTCACGACGTGAACGATGGGCCGGATGCGCTTGATCATGGTCTCATCCCCTGGTCAAACCTCTGATATCGACATCTCCAAATCGGGCATTTTACCATCCCAAGATCAGCCTTCGTCAAATCTTGAGATTTGAGGATCGATCCCCAAAGCGTTATTTTTCCTTGAGGAGAGTCTCCAGTTCCTGTTTGAATTCCATGACGTCACGAAATTCCCGGTAAACGGAGGCAAAGCGGACATAAGCCACTTTATCCAGGGCCTTGAGCTTGTCCATCACGAACTGGCCGATCTCCGCCGCCTTCAGTTCCTTTTCCGGCCGTTCCTGGAGTTTGGATTCGATTTCCTCGATGATCTCCTCGAGCTTGTTGACGGCTATGGGCCTTTTTTCGCAGGCCCGGAGCATGCCGCGCAAGAGCTTCTGCGGGTCGAAAAGCTGCCGGGAACCGTCCTTTTTGACGATCATATAGGGGATCTCTTCGATTTTCTCGTAGGTCGTGAACCGGCGGGCGCAGGCCAAGCATTCCCGACGCCGCCGGATCGAGACGCCTTTTTTGCTTTCCCTGGAATCGATGACCTTGCTTTCCAAGTGGCCGCAATAGGGGCATCTCATGGCTTGTCCGTCTCTCCGAGTTTTTTCAACTGAAACAACGTCAGACCCTCTTTCCATAATATAACATAACCGACGAGGCAATTCATCACCAACTGGATGGCGTGAACGACGACGGTCAGGCCGACGGCAAGATTGGGATCGAGATGGAAAAGCTGGGTCAAGCCGAACTGGCTGAAGGAATGGAACCCGCCGATCATGCCCGGCGTCGGAATGGACGCCCCGATCATCGTCAGGAAGATGTAGGGAATGAGGAAAAAGAACGGGATGTTCACCCGGTAGGCCAGGAAAAAAACCCAATAAAAGAAAATGATGCCGAGCCAGACGACAAACGATAATCCTATATATATCAGCAAGTTACCAAGAGAATGAAAGAATTTCAGCCCATCGATGAACTCGTGGAGCAGGATCAAAATCCTGCCGACCGGTTTCTGGGGAAACGGCTTCAATATTCGGGCCGTCAAGCTCAAGGCTTTTTCCTTGAAAAAATAAAAAAGGAGGCTCACGATGAGCAGAATGGAGGCGAAAGCCACGCCGACGATCCCCCAGAGGTAGAGCTTCGAATATGTCTCCGCCTGGATCTTGAACGTCGCCGCATAGAGAGGCTTGGCCAGCAGGAAAACGCCCAGGAGAAAGCACATGGTGAACATATCGAAAATCCGCTCGACGATCACCGTGCCCACGACGAACCCGGGCCGGACGCCCTCTTTTTTGGCCACATAGAGGGGTTTGACGAGTTCTCCCAGCCGCCCTGGGAGAAGGAAGGTCACGGTGAATCCGACGGCGTTGCCGGCGAAAAGGTTGTAGAATTTCACGTCCTTTTTTTCATGAATCAGCAGATATTTCCAGCGCAGCGCGCGCGTCAGGAGATGAAGCGGCGTCAGCAATATCGCCAGGGCGAAAATCGCGATATTCGCGTGGGTCAGCGAGCGCCAGACTTCCCCCCAATCCTTGACGCTATGGAAAAAAAAGAACAAGAGGATTCCGGTGATAAGGAGAACCACGGCCAGACGAACCCATGTTTTCTTCATATTAAGCGCATCATCTTATCATTTTCGCGTTCTTTTTTGAAGAGGGACCGGGCCGGCCGGCAAGGTCTCATCCCCGTTTTTCCGGATTTTTCGACGAGCGGTTGATATGCCCCGTGGCAAGCCACGGGGAACCGCTCGTAGAGGGATCCAAGGGGGAGCCGCCCCCTTGGTCGCAGGGCGGGGTTTCATGCCCCGCCCGAGAAAGGGAGGCAGGGCGACCGGGTCTTCCCGGTGCCCGTTGGAAGGGGGAAACGCGAAGCGGGTTCCCCCTCCAAATTGACTTGAATATCGGCCTGAAATTTATTATCATAGCGGCTCGCTGGGAAGTCGTCCAACGGCAGGACTCATGACTCTGGATCATGAAATCAAGGTTCGAATCCTTGCTTCCCAGCTCTTCATATCCCGCAGACCACGCCTTTAAAGCGCTCAAATTTCAGGAATTCCGGTTCCAAGCTCCGTTTTCAGCCTCTCCTCCAGTTGACGCCAAAGCCGAATTCATATATTGTAAAATGTTCATAACTACTGCATTTTGAACGAAAATGACGCTTACAACGAAGATTAAAGAAGGCGAAATCTGGGCCGTCGGAGGAGGAAAAGGCGGCACCGGAAAAAGCTTCATCACGAGCAGTATCGGCACTTATCTCGCCAGGAAAGGGAAGAACGTCGTCCTCGTGGATATGGACATCGGCGGGGCCAACCTCCATTCGTTCTTCGGCATCAACCGTCCCCAAAAATCCCTGACCAGCTTCTTCGAGATGGGCGCTTCGCTCTCCGACCTCGTGGTCAAGACGGACACGGACAATATTTCCCTGATTTCGGGGGACGTCCATTCCATCGCTTCGGACAAGATCACCTTCTCCCAGAAGCTCAAGCTCTTCCGCCAGATCATGAAAATCAATGCCCAGAACGTGATCATCGACCTCGGCGCCGGCAGCCACTACAACACGCTCGACACTTTTCTTATCGCCGATCGGATGGTCGTGGTCCTGGTTCCCGAAGTGATCGCCATCGAGAACATGTACCATTTCGTCAAGAATTCGCTGTTCAGGAAGGTCAAGAAGACGCTCAAGGAATACGGATTCAAAGAGATCGTCCAGCACATCTGGGATCGCCGCCAGAGTTATGGGATCACCAATATCCGGGAGCTGATCGACTATCTCAAGGAGAGCTTTTCCTACATCGGCACGATCTTGGACCACGAATTGGCCTCGTTCAAGATTCATCTCGTCCTCAACATGGTCCGGAACAACAACGACATTCTCCTGGGCATGTCGATCAAAAGCGTCATGACGAAATATCTGGGGATTCCCATCGAGTATTCCGGCTACATCGAATATAACGACGCCGTCTGGAAATCGGTCCGTGAACGAAAACCGTTCATGCTGAACTATCTGGCCTCGAGCTGCGCAAAAGAGATCGAGAGTTTCGTGGACAACGTCATCAAAGGCAAGGAAGTCAGCCTGCCGGGAGGCTATTGATGGCCAAGGATGAGCTCAAAAAATATTTCGACATTCTGGAATTGCCCGCGGACGCTTCTCTTCGCGAAATTCACAAATCTTTTCTGCGTCTGAAAAAGATTTATTCCAATGAATCCATCGCGGTGACCCCTCTGGGCGAGGAATTCTCCGAAAAAAGGAGAAAGAAGATCCTCGAAGACGTGGAGGCGGCTTACGTCAAGCTTATCGCCGCCAAGAAGGACGAATCGTCCAGGACGGCGTTCCTTCCCGTCGAGGAGCCGGAGTTCACTCCGGATCAGGAGCGTATCGTTGACCCCGCGTATTCCGGCCCTTCCCTGCGGAAGATCCGGGAAAAGGCGGGCATCGAGTTAAGTGAGATCTCGAAGGAATTAAAGCTTCGCGTCGATCTCCTCAAGTCCCTCGAGGCCGAGAAATTCGAAGCCTTGCCGGAAGCGATTTATTTAAAAGTCCACCTCAAGAATTACGCCGCGATGCTCGGCCTCGACCCCATCCGGGTCGCCGAGGAATATCTCAGGCGCCACAAAGCCTGGAAAGAAAATTCCGCCCCGCCCGAAAAGTAAGCTTCAGATCGGACCTACCGGCGCTCGGGTTCGGCGTGAACGAGCACCCGGACCAAACCCGGGATCCTGTCTTTCAAGCGTTCCTCGATGCGGGTGGAAACATCATGGACTTGGATGATCGAAAGCTGTTTCTCGAACTGGCAATGGAGCGTGACCGAGCATCTATCCGCATGACGCCGGATCATGACGTTGTGGCAGCGGGAGGCGCCGGCGATCTCGTTCGTCAGCCGCTTGACCGTCTCCACAAGATCCGGCTCCCGGGCCGTCACGTCCTCGCCGCTGCCCATGCCGGTGCCGCGGGATTCGATATGGGTGTTGATCTGGGCGATCTCGGGCATGTCCTCTTTCAGGTCCTTTTCCATACGCGTCGCCAGTTCGTGGGCCTGCTGCAGAGAGAGATGGTCGTCGACTTCCAAATGGAGATCGGCGTAGACGCGGTCCCGGTCCTCGTGCAAGCTGATATTGTGCACGCTCATCTGGTTCCGGTAGGCTATGGCCCGGATCCGCTTGGCTTTGGTCTCGCGCTCGATCTCGCGCGGGTCGGTGTGAATGACGACGTCGGCGCCGGGAGCGACGCTCTGCACGCAGGCTTCCACCGATTCGGCGATGGCGTGGGTCCGCTCAAAGGACAAATTGCGATCCACGTCCACGGTCATGTCTACGAAGACGCGGGGACCGGATCGCCGGAGCCGGATATGGCCGACGCTCAATACGCCCTCGAGCCCGCCGGCGGCAGCGGAGATCTTCTGGGCCAGCCCGTCGGGCGCCCGGTCCAACAGGACATCCACGGTCCGCTTGCCGAGCCGGTAGCTGACGAACAGGACGATGAACGCGACCCCCAGCGCGGAGGCGGCGTCGGCCTTCAGTAAAAGCGCCGCGTGGCGGGGAAAAACGTTTTTCCCGAGCCAGACGAGGACCAGGCCGCCGATGACCACGCTCGAGCTCCAGACGTCCGTCGAGAAGTGAAGGGCGTCGGCCTCCAAGGCCTGGCTGTGATGTTTCCGAGCGGCCCGGGAGAGCATCCGCGACCGGCTCACGTCGATCCCGATGGAAGCGATCATCACCAGGAAGGCATAGAGGCTGGGATCGATCTCTATGGCTTGAAAAGCGATGCGGTGGACGGCCTCATAGATGATCCAGGCACAGGTGACAAAGAGCAGCACGGTTTCGACAAGGGCGGAAAAGTTCTCGATCTTGCCGTGGCCGTAGGGATGGTCGCGATCGGCCGGCTTGTCCGAAACGCGCACGGCCAGGAAAGTGATAAAAGCCGCGATCAGGTCAAGGCCGGAATGCGCGGCCTCGGCCAGGATGCCCAGGCTTCCCGTGATCAGCCCCACGGCCAATTTCATGGACGTGAGGAAAAGAGCGGCGATGACGGAACTGCCCGCAGCGGACCTTTTCTCCTTTTCGGCGAGGCGCGTGGTCGAGGCTTCTTTCGAGGGCGACGTTTTCAAAGATAAGCTCCTCGGCATCGGGCCTCAGCGCGCCACGCGCCAAATGATTACTTGAGCTTCACGATGTGCACGGCACCGTCGCCGTACTTCTTGGCCAGTCCGTCAATGGTCCGGCCGCCGAATTTCGCGGCCATAGCGTCGATCGTCGGCTGGTTCGGCAGTATTTTATCGGCGCCGGCCTTGCATTCATCGATGCTGCCGGCCACCATGATGATCATCTTATCCGGCTGCAGCCACTTCAGGGCGACCCGTTTGAGGTCGGCGACCGTCACCTTCTCGTACTTGGCCAGATAGGTGTCGTAGTAATCCATCGGACGGCCGTTGAATTCGAGGTTCGCGAAATTCTGGATGATGGAGCCGATTCCCGAGAACATGGAGGGGAACGCGTTGAGACGCGCGTTCTTGGCCATTTTGAGATCGGCCTCGCTGATGTCGCCGTTATGCATCCCCTCGATCAGATCCAGCATGAGTTGCGCGGCGAAAACGACCGTCGGGTTCTTGGTCTGGCAAGATGCCGTGAAGGTCCCGGGATACAGCACGCCGGCTCCGGTCCCGCCGCCGCCGCCCCGCGGGCCGCCGCCCCCCCCACCGCCGCCGCTGAAGCTGGAGCTTGTGGAATAGGCGAGTCCGTTGTCGGTCCGCACGACCTTGGTGATCCGCGAGGAGAACGAGCCTCCGCCCAGGACGTAGTTCATCAGGTCGACCGCCGGATAGTCGGGGTTGTCCACGGTCAAGCCCAGATGGCCGATCCGGATGATGCCCTGGTTCGGGATGACCTCGGGCTGCACCATATAAACGCCCGCCGCCGACGCCTGCACCACTTTTGAAACCGTCGGCGCGGCTTTCTCGGCCTTGCGCCATTTGCCGAAGGTGGCTTCCAGCTTTTTCATCATCTCCGGCTTCTTGAAATCGCCCGAGACGACCAGAATGGCGTTGTTGGCGCCCCAATATTTCTTGTGCCAGGCGACCAGGTCATCGCGGGTGATGCCGGTGATCGTCGCCTCGGTCGTCTCCTGGGTGATGGGCGAGTCTTCGCCGTAGATCAGCTTTTCATAAACGCGCGCGGCCACCTGCGAGACATTCTTGTTGCGGTTGCGGATCCCGGGCAGAGCCTGGTCCTTATCGCGTCGGAGCTTGTCGTCGGGGAAAGCCGGACTCGTCAAAATGTCCATCCAAATCTTCAGACCTTCGTCGAGATAGCGGATGTTGATGGAGAGGTTTCTGGCCGTCACGGTGCCGGCCAGAAAATCCATTCGCTCGTTGATCTGCTCGCCGGTCATCGTCGTGCTGCCGCCCACGCGCATGATCGAGGCGGTGAAACCGTCCACGCCCAGCTTGTTCTTGGGCTCGAGGAACGGCCCGGTCCGCATCATCAGCGTCGCGTTGAACCACGGGATTTCGTGATCCTCCGCGATATAGACCACGAGGCCGTTCGAGAGTTTTGTCCTGAATTCGGAAGGCTTGGGGACCTTGAAATTGAGCGGCGGGTACGTGAATTGCTCGGGGCGCGGTCCCTTGGGCGTCTGGGCCGTTTGTCCGGCCGCCTGCACGTCGATCGCGATCACAAACGCGAGCACGAGCAGGACCGGAATAAGCCATGAAGTGAAACGTCTTTTTAACATCGTCATATCCTTTCCGGAAAGTGCGGCGAACCGCTACTTTTCCCGCTCCAGCACCCCGGTCACGCAGTTGTTCCGGGTGAAATATTTCTTCGCGACCCGCATCAGATCCGCCGGCGTCACGGCCATGCGTTGTTTGTATTGCTCGTCAAGATACTGCCAGCGGTAGGCCACTTCCATCGAGGCCAATTGGCCGGCGATCCCGGTTCCAGCCAGGCCTTGGAGATACCTGGCTTCGACCGAGTTCTTCACTCGCTGGAGCAGCACGTCATCGCAGGGCGTGTTCTTGGCGTCTTCGATGTACGTCCATAGCTCCTTTTCGATCTGATCGAGAGGCACGACCGCCTCATTCCTGACTTCCTTGGCCGTGGCGCTCACGCGGAATTCGCCGTCGTACTCGGAATTGGAAGCCCGGGCACTGACGTTGGTCGCGTGCTCGTTTTTCAGCACCATGTCCAGATACATCTTGCCGGTTCTCGCGCTCATGACCTGGCTCAGCATGGAGAGGGGGGCCAGATCGTCATGCCACAGCGCCGGGATATGGAACATGATTTGGACGCTCGGATTCACGGCGGCCCGGCCCATGACGCGCTTTTCGATGTAAGGCGCCTTGAAATCCGGCCCGTTGACCTTCTGGTAATATTGGGGGGTCGGTTCTTCGGAGCGCACGCGCGGCGAGGGGCCTTTGGACGGGATCGGGCCGAAGTACTTGGCCACAAGGGCCATGGTCGGCTCGACATCCAGGTCGCCGGCCAAAACCAGCACCGCGTTGTCGGGACGATAGTATTGGCTGCGGTAGTCGATCATTTCCTGCTTGGTGATGCGGCTCATGTCGGACATCCAGCCCAGGACTTCCCAATGGTAGGGACTGGCGGCATAGAACGTCGCGTTGAGCTGTTCATTGAAGAAGAACCCGGGGCTGTTCTCGCTCATCCGGCGCTCTTCGGTGATAACATCGCGCTCCGAATAAAATTCGCGAAAGACCGGGTTGGCCATCCGATCCGCCTCGAGCGCCATGTAGAGCTCGAGCTTGTTCTTCGGCAGCGTGACATAATACTGGGTCATCTCCTGGCCCGTCGAAGCGTTCAGGCCGGTCCCGCCCGCCTCCTGGTAGGCGCCCCAGATCTCCTGGCTCACGATCGTTTCGGCCTTCTCTTTCGTGAGCAAGTCGGACACCTGCTTTTTGAGGGCGATGATCTTGGCCTCGTCACGCCCCTTGATCTTGGATTCTTCGGCTACGATCTGATCTTCGAGGGCGTCGATCTGCCGGTTGTACTCCGTGTCCTTATCGAGCGTACCCGGCTTGATCCCCATCGTATAGGTTCCCTTGAACATCATATGCTCGTGGAAGTGCGAGATGCCGGTGATTCCCGGCCGCTCATTGACGGACCCGACGCGATAGGCCAGAATGCAGCGGACCGTGGGCGTGTCCACTCGCTTGACCATCAAGACCTTAAGCCCGTTGGGCAGCGTGCGTTCGATGACCTGTTTCGTCAGGCTGAGCTCCTGCGCCACGATGGGCGCGAGCCCGATGAACAAAAAAAGCGGAACCAAAAGAACCAAACGTGTGAATTTACGACATATCATCTGGACCTCCTCCATGCCGCTATCTATATATCGCTGCTCATGGCTTTGTCAAGGCGTCGGGCGAGCGTGGGGCAAGCAAGGTTTGTTGATATTCGCTCGGAATTTCACTACACTTCTTCTATGAAAAAAATATCGCCTTTTGCCGTAACCGCTGTTTTCGGTTTGCTGATCCTGTTTCTGAGCACGCCTTCGTTTTCGGTTCCTGCCCACGAGGCCTATCAGCAAAATCTTTACTCCGGCCTGCGCTGGCGCATGATCGGGCCTTTTCGCGGGGGCCGCGTCAACGCCGTGAGCGGCGTGCCCGGCGAGCCCAACACCTTCTACTTCGGCTCGGTCGGCGGCGGCCTCTGGAAATCCACGAATGCCGGCCGCACCTGGAGACCGGTGTTCGACGCACAACCTGTCGCCTCGATCGGAGCCATCGGTGTCGCGCCGTCGAAGCCCGGCGTCCTTTATGTCGGAACGGGCGAAAGCGACATGCGGGATTCGATCGGCTGCGGCCATGGGATGTACAAATCCACGGACGGCGGGAACACCTGGAAACCCATCGGCCTCGAGGCCACCCGGCAGATCGGGCGCGTCCTTGTCGATACGAAAAACCCGGACATCGTCTTTGTCGCGGCGCTCGGCCACGCGTACGGACCCAGTCCCGACCGGGGCGTCTATCGTTCGCGCGACGGAGGCGCGACGTGGCAGAAGGTCCTGTTCAAAAATGACGGGGTCGGCGCGGTCGATCTCGCCTTCGATCCAACCGACGCGCAGATCGTCTATGCGGCGATGTGGGCCACCCGCCGCCCGCCCTGGTACATCTACGCGCCATCGAACGGCCCGGGCGGCGGCATCTTCAAGTCCGTCGACGGCGGCACGACATGGCGGCAGCTCACCGCCGGCCTTCCGGCCGAGGGCGTCGGGCGCATCGGCATCGCCGTGGCGCCCACGAACGCGAGTCGCGTCTACGCCATCATCGACGCGAAAGACGGTGGGCTCTATCGTTCGGACGACGCGGGAGAGAACTGGAGCAAGTTCTCCGGCGAAAATCGCATCTGGGGACGCGGCTGGTACTTCGGCAGGATCGCCGTCGATCCCAAGAACGCGGACGTCGTCTACGTCTCGAACACGGCGCTATATAAATCCACGGATGCGGCCAAAAGCTGGACGCCGATCAAAGGCGCGCCGGGAGGCGACGATTATCATCAGCTCTGGATATATCCCGACGATCCGAACCGGATGATCGTTGCCAGCGACCAGGGCGCGGTCGTCACCGTCGACGGCGCGGCGACATGGAGCTCCTGGTACAACCAACCGACCGCGCAACTCTACCACGTGGCGGCCGACTATCGTTTCCCGTATTGGGTGACCGGCGCGCAACAAGACAGCGGCGCCGTGGGAATGCCGACCCGCAGCCCGCATGCCGAGATTTCCATGCACGATTGGACAGGCCTGGCCGCCGGCGGCGAGAGCGGCTTCACCGCACCCGATCCGCTGCATCCCGAGATTCTCTTCGGCGGGATGGTCACGCGTTGGAACCTTGTCACGGGCGCAGGTCAGAACGTTTCGCCCGAACGCGGGGGGCAGGGACCGTTCCGGCACGCGTGGACGCAGCCGCTGGTCTTCTCCCAGGCCGATCCGCACGCGCTCTACTTCGCCAATCAGTTCCTGTACAAGACGACGAACGGCGGCCAAAGCTGGACGCAGATCAGCGCCGACCTCACGCGCGAGGATCCGGGCGTGCCGCCCAACCTGGACGAGGCCGCCGCGGCCGACGCCCCTTCCGGCAAGCGCCGCGGCGTCATCTACGCGATCGCGCCGTCGCCCGTACGCGCATCGATGATCTGGATCGGAACGGACGATGGGCTCGTTCAAATCACCGCGGACGACGGCCGGACCTGGCAAAACGTGACTCCGCCGGCGCTGACGCCATGGAGCAAGGTGACGATGATTGAGGCGTCGCACTTCGACGCGAACGAAGCCTGGGCCGCCGTGGAACGGCATCAGCTCGAAGACTATGAGCCGCATATCTATCGCACGCGCGACGCCGGCAAGACCTGGCAGAAAATCACGAAGGGCCTGCCCGGGGGCGTCTACGTGCAGGCCGTGAAGGAAGATCCGGCGCGGCGGGGGCTGCTCTTCGCGGGCACGGAGCTGGGCGTGTTCGTGTCGTTCGACGACGGCGACGACTGGCAGTCGCTGCAGCTCAATCTTCCGCCGGTGTCGATGCGCGACTTGGCCATCCACGGCGACGACCTGATCGTCGCGACGCACGGCCGCGGGTTCTGGGTGCTCGACGACATCGCCGCGCTGCGCCAGATCGACGACACGGTCGCGCAGTCGGACGCGGTTCTCTTCAAACCCGCTGAAGCGATCGCCATGCCGCCGGGCAGCAACTACGGGACGCCGCTCCCGAAAGACGAGCCGTTCGCGGAGAATCCGCCGAATGGGGCCATGATCGATTACTACTTGAAATCCGCCGCGTCCGGGCCCGTCATGCTCGAGGTTCTCGATTCCGCGGGCCAGGCCATCCGACGCTATTCCAGCGACGATCAGAGACCGGCCCAAAATCCAAATATGATCAACGTTGCCGCCGCCTGGGTACCCGCCACGGAGCCTCTTTCGGCCGCCGCAGGCATGCATCGCTGGGTGTGGGATCTGCGTCCCACTCCAGCCGCCGGCAGCGGCGGACGAGGCGGCGGGGGTTTTGGCGGCGGCGGACGCGGCGGCGCGCCGCTGGTCCAGCCGGGGACGTTTACCGTGAAGCTGACAGTCAACGGTAAGAGTTACACGCAGCCGCTCACGGTGAAGCCGGACCCACGGGCGACGAGTCCCGGACCCGGAGGCAACGATTAACTCAGAAGAGGATCGTTGCAAAGGAGCCAAATGGAACATCATATCTTCGAACGCATCGGGAAATTTACGTTTATCATTCTGGCCCTAGCGGCGCTTTTCAACTTTGCGACGCCCCCGGCCGCCCTGGGACGCCCATCCGATGCTCAAGCCGCGCGTGTCCAAAACGCAGCCCCCGCCCTTCTGCTCCGGCCGGCGCGCGTTTTTGACGCCGAAGACGGCAAAACTCACGAAGGTTGGGCCGTGCTCGTGAAGGGCGAAAGAATCGCCGCGGTCGGGCTTGCCGCACAGATCATTGTGCCGGAAGGCGCAAAAACGATCGAGCTCGCCGGAATGACCCTGCTCCCGGGGCTCATGGACATCCACTCTCACATATTCCTGCATCCCTACAATGAGACTCTTTGGAATGACCAGGTGCTGAAGGAACCTCTCGCCTACCGGACCATCCGAGCCGTGCGCCACTGCGAAACCACACTCATGGCGGGATTCACTCTGCTGCGAGACCTCGGCACCGAGGGCGCTGGCTACGCGGATGTCTCGGTTCAGCGCGCCATCAGGGAAGGCCTGATCCCAGGGCCGCGCCTCCTGGTGGCGACGCTGGCCATTGTCGCCACCGCCAGCTACGGGCCGGGACCTGCCGGCTTTGCTCCCGACCTCGTCTTGCCGAAGGGCGGTCAGGAAGTGAGCGGGCAGACGGAGATTATCAAGGCGGTCCGCGAGCAGGTCGGGCACGGCGCCGACTGGGTCAAGGTGTACGCCGATTATCGTCATGGGGTGAGCGGGACCGTTCCAACCTTCAGCGAGGAAGAGCTGCGCGCGCTGGTGGCGGAAGCCCGCTCCGCGGGCAGGCCGGTGTCCGCCCATGCCACCACCGCGGAGGGGATGCGCCGGGCAACGGTCGCCGGAGTGGACACGATCGAACATGGGTATGGCGGCACCGAAGAAGTCTTCCGCCTCATGGCCGAGCGCGGGGTTGCGTTTCTCCCCACCCTGACGGCCGAGGAGGCGTATGCCGAGTATTTCGAAGGATACAAACAAGGCCAGCCTTTCACAGCGGGGATGCAGCAGGCCCTGCGCGCTTTCAAGTTCGCGCTTGCGGCGGGAGTGACGATCGGGTTGGGGAGCGATGTCGGCGTTTTCGCTCACGGCACCAATTACCGCGAGCTGGAGTGGATGGTGCGCGGAGGCATGACGCCTTCCCAAGCTCTCCTGGCGGCGACGGCCGTGAACGCCAAGATCATCCGTATGCAGGACCAGCTTGGGCGAATCCGTCCCAATCTTCTGGCCGACCTCGTGGCCGTGCCCGGCGATCCTACGGAGAATATCCAGGCCATCCGCGATGTGCGCTTTGTCATGAAGGGCGGCGTGGTCTACAAGCGTCCCTAGCGGTTTCTCGTCGGGGCGCTTTGCCGCCGCGTCCGTAAAAGCCTTAATTCATTCTTTTTAGAATCCGTTTCCAGGTCGGGGTGATCAGGAAGCTCTCGTCCATATCTTCCACCATTTCCCCAAACTTTTTGAGCGGCACCGCGAAACTCAAAATATTCTCACCGACATGCGGCCGGGCCGACGGGTCGAACATGCCGATCACCGCCCTCTGGTTTGGCATATGCGATTCGAGCAGAGGATAGCCGATGATGCTCCCGCATCCCGCCGAAAAAGGCGTCATGACCGAGTGGGGATTCGAGCTCCGAAAATTGGCCAGAGTGAACAGGCCGCTGAGAACGTCGGGTTTCGCAAAAAAGTTCACGACAAGGGGCGTCTCATCCGCTTCCACTTTGTCCCAACGCCTGAAGACCAGATACTTACCCGCGGCTATGATCTGCGTCGTTTCCTTCATCGATTCCACGACGATCTCCGGCGTTTTTTTATAACGCTCGCCCTCCATCTCGCCAGGAATTCCGCACGACAAAAAATATTTGAATTTCGGCCTGAGTCCCGTCGCGTAGCCCGAATAGCGCGCCCCTCCCTGGCAGCCCATGGTTTCCTTGGAGAAAGCGATGGGTTTCCCTTTTCGCGCCAAGCCCAGCATGGCGATGACGCAGAGCTGGGCCGTCCCGCTCCGCCCCGATATCGGCCTCAAAAACTCTGCATATTTCTCATCGTCCGAATAGAAGAAAACGAGCGGCACCTCCGCCCCGCCGAAATATTTCCCCCATTTCTTCAGAAAATCTTGCTGGAATGCTTTATCCATGCCCGCACCGACTACGCCTTCGCCGGAAAACCCACGGTCTGGGCGAACAGGACCCGCTGCTCTGGCCGCAATTTGAACTCTTTTGGCGTGTTCACTTTATCACAATTGTGGAACCAGGCCGCCAGACCGTGCGAGGCGGCGAACAAGTAAACGTTCGAGGCGATGAGACCCGTCGCCACAAAATAATAGGACTTCTGGACTTCCGGATCCCCGATGGATCGGTCCGGCTGTCCCGCCATGACGTATCGCGCGAGATCCACGACGTAGAAGATATTCACCGGAGCCGTGCCCGCGGCCCCTCTCCCCGACCGCGCTCGAAAGTCGCCGGCAACGACGGGAACTAGGCGGTGAGGAACCGCTTCGTAGAGATAGACTCCCTGGGGCAGGGCGACGTAAAGATCGATTTCCTGCGAGTTGCTGGCCGAAGCGGCCGTTCGGCCGGGCTTTCCCCTCACCCCTTCGGGCCGGTTCACGCCGAAAGCCGCCCAGAGAAGATTGGAGAGCATCTGCGGCGAAAGAGGATCGGGACTTACGGTGCGGATGGTCTTTCGCTCCTGGATGGACGCCAGCACGGACTTACCGCCGTCCTTCTCGGGTTTCGGAAGCGTGATAGGTTGCGGCTCTTGGGCGAAGTTGACGGAAGGGATGCCCAGCACGGCGAACGCCGGCAAAGCCGTCACCGCGCTCTTCACGAATGTTCTTCGTTTCATTTAATCCTCCTTTTAAGTCGGAAGTCGTTCACCATCGATTGATGTTTTGAAACGCCTGTTCCGGGTTCGTCCTGGCCCCCATGGCTAAATCCTTGGCTTCTCCGACGAATATCTCATATTCGTTATCGGCCATCGCCGACAAAGCGGCTCGAGCGACTTCACCCGGCGGTATGCCTCGATATTCCGGCTCCCCTTCCTCAGCTGACCCCTTGCCTAATTCAGTATCGACCGCGGGCGGGACTAATTCAAAAACTTTTATCGGAGTATTTCTCAATTGATATCTGAGGGATACGGTGAACGAATGAAGGGCCGCCTTGGTCGCGCAATAAACAGGCATAGCGGCTATGGGCACAAATCCTAAACCGGAAGAAACATTAACAATGGCGGCTTCCTTCCGCTTTAAAAGCCATGGAACAAAATAGGCGGTTAAGCTGATAGGAGCCATCAAATTCGTTTCAATTTCGTTTTTGCCGCTCACCGGCGCTTGAGCTCCCGCCTTGAGATCGATCATCGTTTGTATTCCCGCGTTATTGATCAATATATTCATGTCTTTGAAATTTTCTTTGGCCCAGTTGAATAGGGATTCGCGTTCCTTCTCTTTCGATAAGTCGCAGGCTCGAGCACATATCAGGGGCAGTTTTTTCTTGGCCTCTTTGAGCTTATCTTCCCTTCTCCCGCAGATGATGACCGTATTGCGGGCATGGACAAAGGATTCAGCCAGGGCGAAACCGATGCCTGTCGCTCCGCCGGTAATTAAGACCGTGTTGCCTTGAGTTTTCATCCATGACCTCCGGCTATTTGAAGTCCTGAGTCAAAGATATGCGTCGTCCGCCTTTATGGCTTTCGATGACAATTCCCACTTTACTAACCAGACTTTGACATGTCAACTTGATCAGCCCAACGGGAATTGGATTTACGGCGCTTTCGTTTTTCTTGACAGCGGCCTGCAAGGGTCAAGGGACGAGCCTTCGCGGGGAAGCAGATCCCCGGGCAAAGCCCGGGGAACTCACCCGCGATGTAAATACCCGGCTGAGTGCGGCGGAAGCGGATCCCCAGACAAAGCCTGGGGCCCCAACCGCCGCCCCGACCGCCGTGGATTATTTCGGTAACGGTGCGGCAGGATCGAGGATGGGTGGAGGAGGACAAAGGACCTCCACGTCTCCGCCCCTTTCCGGATGAGGAAACCGGATTTTCCATGAATGCAGGAAATAGCCGCTGTCACCGGGCAGCGCGGAGCGTTCGTCATCCTTGCCGCGGTCAAGAGGAATTCCACCCGATGGATAGAGCGGATCGCCCACAAGAGGGAATCCCGCATGGCTGAGATGAATTCGGATCTGGTGGGGCCGGCCCGTGGGAATGGTCACTTCCAGGAGTGTCGCGTTCTCCTGGGGAAGCCGACGGATCACCCGAACATGGCTCGTCGATGGCCGACCGTGGGGACAATACGCGTGGATGGTTGTCAGCGGCGGATAGGGAACGGGCCCAATGGGCGCATCGACCGTAAATGCATCCGGCATGGCGGTTCCGGAGGCCAAGGCCAGATACACCTTACGGATTCGTCTTTCGTCCATGGCCATTCTTAAAAAATACGCGGTTCGGGCATTACGGGTGAACAGGATGGCCCCTGAAGTCGCACGCCCAAGCCGATGAAGAGGCGAACATGCGACATCATAGCGTTGACGGACCAGGTGAAGCAGTGTATTTTCCAAAAAACCGCCGCCGGGAAGGACAGGCAGTCCGGAAGGCTTCGCCAGGACTAAAACATTTGCATCTTCGAACAGAGTTATAATATTTCTTGGAACATCAGGCTCTTCCCACGCAGGACGATCATAGATAAGCCGGTCGCCCCGAGTTAGAGTATCGTCCGACGATGTCGGCCGCCCATTGAGCAAAACCTGCCCCATATTGATTCGTTGCTGCCATGTTTCCCGGGTCGAGTGGGTGTAATGAAGGGCATAGAAGGCCGCAACCGAGAGACCTTCGTCTGACTTGAGGACGCGATCTGGATAGCTATAGCCGCTATTTTTCATGATATCGGGCGGCGGAAGTGCCGGCTTAACAAGAAAGGGGACGCGGTTCGGTTTTTTCATGATATGCGGGATCACCATCGTTTGAAAATTAAAGCCGATCATCTTGAAAAAAGATTACTCCAAACCGCGAACCGCGGTCAAGGAATGGGGTGCCGCGTCTTCGCCGGCTGAGGGCTTGGCTCGGCCCAAAGGAATTCACCAGCATCCAGCGACCAATCGAGGCCGAAGAATCCGGCCAACTTGACCCCCTCCCCCCCGCCCTTAACGACGCCGGAGTCGAAGACCACAAGGTCGGGGAGCGCAAAGCCGGCATAGAGATACGAGCGCGTGTTCGTCAAACGCATGCCCAGAATGCCCGTGCCGGAGACGACGCCGACGCAGGCCGAGGCGCTCTTCGGCCGGGGCCGGAGGAATAGGCAAGCAAGGTCCTTGCCCACGATTTTTTTGCCGCCCGCCGCGATAACATCTTTGTTGACCTGGACCGGGCTGTCGCCGAGGAGCGGCTTCCAGGCGCCGTTCGTCGCCGCGTTCCCATAAAGGATCACGCTGCGGTCGGGCTCGCTCGCCGGGTCGAAATCGCGGTCGGCCCTGACCTCGACCGAGCCGTTGCCCTGGTATTGAAAACACTCGGCGTCGAATCTCGCCTTTTCGAACGCCCAAGCGTTTTCCTCGGCCGCGCCCTTCGTGCCGTAGACGAAGATCATCCGGTTGCGGAAAGCGTCCTTGAACGGTCCGGAGCGTCGCGGTCCCTTGAGCGCGGGAGAAGGCTCGTCGCCGACCGTCCACGTGGAATCGTTCCTGTAAAGCCAAAGCGTTGATCCCTTTGGAACCGCTTTCAGCTCCTGCCCGTCGAGCCGGACGACGACGGCATCCGGTTGGCCAAGCAGGGCAAGGTCGAGGGCCAGCCGGGCGACGTTATCGGTCGTTCCCGAAAACCGCTTCATCCCCGGATCGACGAGCAAATGAACCGAGCTGAGCTTGAGCGGGACGGTCTGGGCTTCGATCCGCGCCCACCGGCATTGGGACGAAAGACCGGGGTTGGCCGTCGCGAATTCGACCTCGCGGACGTTTTCCGGACGTGGCAAAGAGTGGCGGCCGAAGAAATCGAACATCGGCGCGTAATCCACGCAATCAGTGCCCGGTTCATCCGACTTGTCCCACCAGTGTTGCGCGTCCTTTTCCTCGTGATAGATGAAGTCCTTGTGGAACTCGGCCAGCGTCTGGGCCATCTGTCTCGACTGCGCAACGGGAACGCTCTCGTCTTTCTCTCCGTGGAGCATATATACCCCGAAGTTCAGCGTATTGCGGACAAAGGCGAGCGTGTCTCCTTGAATGAGCGGCCGAGCGGCCAGCTTCTCAATCCCGGTCGAGCCTTCGTCCCTTTGACGCGAGGAATAAGTCCGGAAGCTGATCCAGCCGGCGCTCGGGCCGACTGCGGCGAACAGGTCGGGGAACTGAACGCCGAGGATCCAGGCGCCATGGCCGCCCATGGAATGCCCGGTGAGATAGACGCGCTCCGGGTCGACGGGATAGCGCCGCTTGAAATCCGCCATCGCCTCAAGGGCATCGATCCGGCCCCAATCTTCCCAGTCGAATCCGTAGGGCCGCCGGTTGGTCGGGGCGATGATGTTCGTCCAGGATTTGCTTTCATAGGACCCGGCCTGGTTGACCGCTTCGACGCCCGCGCCATGGACGGACAGAACGAGAGCCGGCTTGAATTCCGGCGAGCGATCCCGGGCCGGATTCACGGCGTAATATTGGATGCTGCCGTCGATATCGCTCCGGAACGTCCGTTTGTGGTTCTGGAGCGGACTCTTGATATCCAGCGCCACGGTAACGTCCTGGAGCGCCGTTTGGACGGCGGCTTTGTCTTTCAAGACGATTTTGAGCTGAATCCGGGCCGGCTGCGGCAGCGCCTCTCCCTTGATCAGAAAAGCGGCCTTCCGGACGCTCATCGGCTGGATGAGCCCGACGTCCGTCGTCGCGCTCTCCAAGCCTTCGCCCGACGTTTCGATAATGAGGTTCCTGCGGAGCTCGCTCGTCCCGTTCATGACGACGATCGCGCCCCAGGCCTCGGTCCTCTCGCCGACGATCAAGTCGGGCAGCGTGACGTCCTTGTCGTTGAGGACGATGGGGGCCGCGGGCGAAGAGAGGACGGCTTTCAGCCGTCCCCGGCTCAAGCGAAAGAGAAAATGGTTCTCCCCTTTTTTCAGGAGCACCGGCACCTGGCCGTAATCGAAACGCGGCTCCCAGGATTCGTACGCATCTTTGACGGCGTACTTCCCGCCCATGCGGAGCTCGCCGTTCGCGAAGACGTACGAATCGCCCAGCCCGTTGAGGATCATCACCTGCGCCCGAGCGCTGCTGATCCGGGCGTCGACATAGCTGTCGCCCGGGGTCGCGAACCAGCCGTTGGCGTCGGCGACGATCTTGTCCCATTTCGCGTTCTCCGTAGCCGAAAACGCCACGGCCTCGCCCGGTCTCGGCGCTTTCCATGTTCGCGCCGCCATCATCATTTCCACGGGATCGACGGCGAACGCCGAGCGCTGAATGGTCCGCGGAATCCGGAGCACCAGCCCTTCCTTGATGATCAGCTCTTCGGCTCCAAGCCGGAGCTGAACCGCGGCAAAGCAAAACAGAAAAACAACCGACAATCGTTTGGTCATGGGTACGTCCTCGGTTCATAAAATATTGCCGACACGAAGAGATTGTCAAGCGTTGTGATCCCAGGAGCGAACTTGCCGAAAAGGAGGGCAGGTCACAAAAATTGTCGAATCTCGCCTAAACTGGGATAACGGAGCATAAAGAACAGGATGACTGAAAACCTTTAAAATCATGGGAAAACCTGAGAAACAATGCTGGTAGCGCTACGGGGATTCGAACCCCGGTTTGATGGCTGAGAACCAACCGCATGCCCATCTCATACACCTCGCTAATTGATTGTCGTAGAAGAAGTTACGAGGGTCAAAGAATCGGCCGATTTTTCCGCGTCACAGATACGTAACAGATTTGAGGGCTTTTCGGACTTTTCGCAGCCGGGAGCGTCGAGCTTTTCAACCGCCGCACTCATCTGAAGCAGGCTTGAATGGAGATAGATCTCCGTCGTCTTTAGGTTCGCATGCCCTAGGATGTTTTTAACCGTGATCGGATCGACTCCCCTGCTGATGAGACGTGTTCCTACCGTATGTCGAAGATCATGGAAATGAAGATTTTTAATCTTCGCCCGCTTGCAAGCCATCGTAAAAGCCCTCCGAACAGTCGTAACGGGACGAAGCTTGCCTGTTTTCGAGTCCTCGTATAGGAAAACGTAATCGTTCCGGCCTTCATTGATCCGCCGAAGCCGCAGGAGTTCGTTGAAGAGAGGCTTGTTGATCGGAATTATGCGCTTTTTCCCGCTTTTGCTTGTTTCCGGCTTTACCGTAATCTGCAATTTTGCCATATCCACATTCTCCCAGGAAAGACTGAGAATCTCAGAATAGCGCATTCCTGTCGCCAAGGCGCAGACTAAGATCGATCTCAAATGCGGCGCAGCAGCCAGAAAAAGCCTCGTTTCTTCTTCATACGTAAGAACCCTCTCCCTCCGATACGCATCTTCAGAAAAATAATTCCCCTTTTTAACGGGATTTCGTTCGATCTTGTAGCCCCATTCAATGCCCAGGGAAAGCATCTTTTTCAAGACGGTCAGTTCTCGATTGATAGTCGAGTTCTTAACTCCGTCCTTCTGTCGTTTGACCATGAATTGGCTAACGTGGAGAGGGGTTATCTCTTGAAGATCAATTTCGCCAAAGAACGGTTTGAGTTGAGCCCTGATGTATTTCTCATCCGACCGCCAACTCCGCTTTTTCACTTTGGCATAGTTGTTCAGATAAACTTCTGAAAACGCTGAAAAGATGATTTGCTGTTCGCTCTTTTGGGCCCTGTGCTCATGGTTGAATTCTTGGGCGACCATGCGCTGAAGCGCTAAGAGAGCTTCCTCTTGGGTGATGGCATGCGGGACGAGTTTCTGGATTCTCTGGCCTTTGCTTCGATAATCGACGTACCAGCGAATTCCTCCATTTTTTATCTTCCTCTGATAGATCGCACCATAGCCAAAATTATAGCGAGTCTTGGACTTGGACGTTCTTGCCACCTCGCTCATACCTCCTCGTCCCACTATTGCGTTTGGCGAGAGCTGGGCCAAATCAAACGCCATGGTATCGAGAGCTGGGCAATTTCTTTTGCCTTGGTCAATCCAAATGTCGAGATCGCTCCGGCGAAAGCGGAGTCCGAATCTCTTTCGAATGTATGGAAGGGCGCCGCCCCGTACATACCTGTAGACCGTCGTCCTTGACACCTGAAGAAGGCTTGCGACATCGGCGCAGGTCATCAGATGGTCAGGCAATCATAACCTCAGCATAATGAAATAACCCCTGCGAGGCCCGGGCCGAGAATCTCTGAAGTCGGGCTTCCGGCACAGGGGAACCGCTATTCACAAAGTCTCATCACCCTCGTCGGGCAGCTTGCCTTCGCCGCTGGCATTGGATCCAAGTTTGGAATTCAGCCTCTTCCAGAGCTCGTAGGCTTTGTCGATCCCTTCTTTCAGCTGGGGGAGTAGTTCACGACGAATTGAAATGCCCTTAGTCCTCGGTTTCCAGACGTCGGCATAGTTATCGAAGTAGAAGATTCTAGCCGATATCAAATCTGTGCCCTCGTACTTCGTGAATTGAATTCGGACTACTTCCCGGGAGTTCTTTTTGAACTCGAAAACCGTTGCTTCATTTGCCATGGCAATTATTCCTCCTTTGTCATCTTAAAAAAGTCGTGCTTTGTTGCCCCTAGAGCTATCCCCGATGAGCCCCAGGCCTACACCCATTGGCTTTCCACTTGTCCCTAGTCGAAGATCCCAGCCGGAAAGGACATAGGAGGCTGGTTCGATTAGGAAAAATACGGCCTTTTTGGGCGACCCGCCGGAGCATTCCGGGCAATGTCGCCCGATTGCTTTGCTTTTATTCATGATTCCTCCTTCAAGGAAAAAGCTGTGACAACCCTGCCGGGGATGGTGGACGAAATGAATAAAATGTCGGATAAGCTCGTATCTAATTGAAAGATCATGAAATAGAATATGGCTATTTCGTCCACTCTATATATATCCAGGCGGGTGTCCAACCGTGGACGAAATGGACGAAATCTATTCCCGCGGCTCATCTTGATCGCCCATTAGCTGGAGCATTTTGGGGTTTCCTTTCCCCTTTATCACTCTGACACGGATCTGATGCCGCTTTGTCGCTTCATAAATCGCCTCTTTGATCAAGCGCACAGCGGCTACATCCCTGAATTTCTCGATGATTTGGGATTGAAGCATCTCGCCGCCGTTTTCCCGCAGGGCTTCGACGATATCTTGGGCGGATACTTTTTTATTCTCTTTGGGCTCGGCATTCTCGTACCATAGCGTCTCTGGATCCCGATGTAAGATCATGGGTTCAAGAGAAGACGCATTTCTAAGTTCGAACGACAAGATGCCATATTCTGAACGTGGCGACGTGAGCGAGTACTTATTCGGAGGGATTCGGCTGAACGTCCAATTTGCATCCGAGGCTGCCGCGATTACCGAGGAACCTCTATGTAATTCACCACCTTCGCGCCCTAATAAATTGGGTTTCCCAAAGTGATGGATCAGAGAAACGGCGATCTCGTATCTTTTTATCAAATCGTGGACAATTCGGAAGAAGGCCGCCATATCTTCAGCCGTGTTTTCTTTTTTTGTATGGAACGTATACATGGGATCAAGGAAGACAATGTCGGGACTTATTTCCTCGATGATCCCGCGTATCTTTTTGAGCCCTTCATCGGAATCGAGGAGAAGACCTCTCTCGGACTTAAGGAAGAGATTCTCCAGGGCGCTGCTTGGATCCGGCGAAGTCGCAGCCGGCAAAACACCCCCCATCATTTTTTTCAACCGCTCTTGCAAGGACTCCTCGCTCACCTCTTGCTGAATTAGGAGTACGCGGCAGGGCTGATTGATGTCAAAGCCAAGCCAAGGCTTGCCGTTGGCGAGACTCAAGGCGATATTCAGAGACAAGATGCTCTTCCCGAGCTTCGCCGGTCCGGAAAGAATCGTCAGCTCTTTTTTCGCGAGCAGAGATCCCATCAGGCATTGGCGCGGGGGAATAGGCTTTTCAAGAAATTCTTTTAACGATTCGACACCGGAGGTGCGGGCTGATGGAATGAGAGCCTTCCGATATTGGGGAGTATCTTTTATGAGCCGCTCAAGATATTCCTTACCCTCAAGTCCGTTTTCGAGCCAATCCGAGATGTCTTCCTTTTCCCGCAGCCCCGGCAACTTCAGGATTTTAACCGAGGCCGCGTCTTTCAGCAGAGACTCCGCCACCTTTTGAGCATGTTTTTTGCCCGGCTCATCGTTATCCGGGATGATGACGACTTCCTTTCCTTTGAAATATCCGGAAAATTCATCCTTCCAATTCCCGGCACCATGAGGATTCGTCGTAGCGGTCCATCCGAGCTTTTCTTTCACCGTATCGACATCTTTTTCGCCTTCAACGATCAGCACGAAATGAGCATTGATGATCTCGTCGAGTCGATAGGGCACCCTCCTGGTAGCCTTTAGGTCCCAAATCCAACCGCCGTTGCCGTTCGGTCTGCGATACTTGAAGGACTTGGGATTGGAACGGACACATTGATAGAGAAGGTTTCCCGATTCGTCGACGTAGTCGTAAATTTTTACGATCTCGGGACCATCAGAAGGAAGCTCTTGGGTAAGGCGGCTAATGGCTTCCGCTATATCGATATGCTCTTGCTCTACGAGAAAGTCGATAATCGACCCTCCCTTGCCGCACCCGAAACAATGCCAGAGCCAAGTCCCATCCTCTTGGCTGATCGATAAGGACGGATTGGTATCATGATGGAACGGGCAGAGAGCATGATCGGAGTTATTGAAAATGAGCCCGTATTTGTCCTGAAGGTATTTTTTCAGGTCGATCTTCTTAAGATCTTCGATCTGATCTTTCATATGCATCTTCCTCGTCTTGAATAAATTTTTTTATCACCTCTTGATATTTCGCGATGACCGCATTTTGAATCGTCTCTCCCACCGTGCGAGACAGGGGACGGAAACAGCACGTCCCCATCTTCATGGGATAGACGAGCCGGAAGCCGCCGGGCGTGGAAGGTGATGTATAAATGGCGACGGAGCCGACGAAATAGCGCCCGTCAATTAGAAAGGAAGCGAAGGCGACCAAGCCTTTCTGGGGAGGAACGGGGGCGATTTCTATTTGGGCAATCTCGATTTCTTCTTTACACATTTTCTAAACTCCGAGACTACCACAGGCTATTACAAGCTATTATTGGGATGTGGCCCCGAATTAATGACCTAATTCGGGGATAACAAAATTGAGATTATGGATTAGGCGAGGCCGGGGATTCGATCAATTATTTTTGATACATGTTCAACAATGGTATTATTTGAATCGATTACTCTTCTTATTTGTCTTTTGCTTGAATTGAAGATTTTTGACACAAGAAACAGAGCTAATTCAGATGGTTCAGCGGTCCGAATAGTGTCTAATATTTCTAAAAACATAGTTTCATTTAGGATTTTTTTTATATCTTTTTCTTTCATGGGGCTCTGAGCATCGAGGCCGGCGCGCTTCCTCATTTCCTGCCTGAACTCTTGCTCGGGCATGCCATACCTTGGAAGCTGCTTGAACAAATCAAAATTATTTATTAACCATCCTCCACCTATGCTTTCCCACGAATCATAGCCTTTACTTATTTCCCAAAGTTTCAATAGATCCTTTTTTACTTCAAAATATCGGTGCTTCCTAAGGAAGATTCTATATTTACGCCATTCTTTTCTCGCCTCTTCATTTGAATATAGCTCTTTGACTATCGGACGACTTTTGACAAATATTCTCCTTAAATACTCGTACCTAAAAACAATTCGGATTTTTTCCTTTTTGGTATAGCTGGCGGGGCCCCTCGTGACAATGCCTGCTCTATTTTTAAGCTGATAGACCAATTCATCAATTTTGTTGGACATTGCAGATGATTCAAACCAATGCTGGAATAGCCTAAAAAATATCGGATTCTTTAGTATTGTAGGTCCTTCAAATAAATACACGAGGTTTTTAAGATTATTCTCGTTAGCTAGGATCGCCGTATCCAGATAAGACGACTCAGCTTTTCTTTTAAGATCTCTAAAGAAGGCTAGGTCATCGGCGGATAATTTATTACTTGCAGCTCCCCCAAAATTCTTCTCTCTCTTCGGCTTTATTTTTTCTTTTGACAAGACTTCTTCAATTAATCGGTCGACTTCATCATCCAAACATAGGTCAATCCATTTTTGATTAGATTCGATTTCAAGTTCCTGAATAATCTGGCCCAGCATATCTCTGAGAAAGATTGGAGTCTTGTTTTTATAGAGGTCTGCCCAGGCTTTTCGTCTGGAAATAAATTCGAGCTTTCTGTGACTTGAATCAAGCTCCTCTTCATCAAGTCTGATCGAAATTATTTTTTCTCTTAAATCGCTGCAAATATTTAGCTCAGCCCAATATTTCTCTTTTTCAGACATCTTTATTACCTTTTTAAAAATTCTTTATATGAATTTTGATACTAAATATTTAAACAAGTCTTTAGGTCATTTACAAGCCAATGAAATAAATGAGAAAATAAATTCTGATCTTCGTCATATTGAGGCGCTAATACGCTCAGCGATCATATCGACAGCGGGAAGCACTCCTAAGTAGCGAGTTGGCCAGGGGCCATTTCACTAATTAGTTTTTATCGATCTTATCTCATATTTCTTGCCATCTTGAGCTTTTCGTTTAGCTTGTTAATCAGACCCACAGATTGCACACTTCCCCATGAAAATATCCGTATCATCGTAATCCTCAAACGGCATCGGCAATCCGCAGGTGTGACAGAAAAGGACGATAATTTTCTGGCGTTTGATTCGCGCCATGAGAATAATTCCCGCTTTCCTTCGTCCTTCCTGATGAGGCCAGATTTTGCCTTCGCGGTGTCGTTTTCATCGGGAGGCTTGTCGATGAGCCAGGTTTCCCCGCCTCATTGCTGCACTCCAGTCTTTGAACAGTAGAGGGTTTATACTTTGAAGATAGAAACCCATGGTTCACCTCTCCTATTGCGCAGGCTTTAGCTTTCCTACCTCCCAGCGGTGGTCGGCGAAGGCGGCGTCGATGCTGCTGCCGGAAAGGCGGGAGCGTTGATCGTTGGGTGTGAGGGTACGGAGGAACTGTTCCAGTTCCCACGCGAGTTGTGGGGTCCAGCCGAACCGGCCGCCAAGCGATTCCTTGGCCCGGCGAATTCTTTCCGCGAGCGGGCCGGTGCGGGCTGCCTGGGCTTCGGAAAGTTGGGCAAGGTCCGCAGCAGCAGAGTCGATGCAGCGCAGTAAGCGTCCAACTTCGCGATTAAGTCTCAATGCTGCGGAGGCGCGTTGCGCGGCGAGGTTGGCCTGTTCTATCTTGGCGGCACGGCTCTCCAATTCGCGGACCTGGCGTTCAGCTTCCTGTTGGGCGTGCCGCGCGGCGGCTGCGATCTTCTCCGGGGCGGGTAGTGTACCGTCCCATTCCTCCACACGTGCCCGCAGGGCGGCAAGGTTCTGGAGTGGTTCCGCGGCGTTTTCGGAGACCCAGAAGGCGCATGAGCGGCGAAAGGCTCCGACTCGGGCGCTGCCAACAACGAGTGGCAAGGTCTCGCCGGGCCGCGTCAGGCGGTCGGCGATCTGCGCGACCTCTGGGCTAAGTGCTGTAAGGGGCCGCGCGGTGGGGGCTACGTCCAGCGCCGGATCGACGAAGGCAAAGGTGATCGGCTTGTTTTCGAGGCCCTTGACTATGACAGTTCCCTTCGCGGCATGTCCGGAAATCTGGAGACCGTAATCTGGTTGAAGGATTTCCAGAGCGGAAACGATGTCGGCGCGAGTTACTGAGGGTGTTGGCTGATCGATCTGGACCGCTTCGGAGTCGAGGTAGGTTTCGGCGCTGATGAAGTTGCGCTCCGCCTCGAAAGCAATGCGCTCCAACTCGTCCACGGAGAACTGGCCAGGGTGATTCAGCATGACCTGGGCGCGGGCGAGCACAGGCTGCATCGTACCAACGAAATGCATAAACAGGCCGCACCGGCGGCGAAGCGCACCGTAGACCTTCTCGTCGATGCTATCCTTGAGCAGGAAGTTGTAGACTCGGATTTCCCGCTCACTTTGGCCGATTCGGTCAATGCGGCCGATGCGCTGCTCGACCTTGCTCGGGTTCCAAGGCAGGTCGTAGTTGATGAGGGCGCTGGCGGTCTGGAGGTTCAACCCCTCGCTGGCGGCATCAGTGCAGATGAGGTAGCGTATAGTCCCCTGTTTGAGGGCGTCGGTAATCTCCCTCTTCGTGACAGGGATCCATTTACTTTCCCGGTAGAAGGCGCCGCCTCCGCCGCTGTAGCTTGCGACCTGCTCGGCGTAGTGATTCGCGAGGTTGTCTCGGAGATACTCCATAGTTTCTGCGTACTCGCTGAAGACGAGGATGGGGCGCCCTTCCGCGGACAAATCCCGGATGCGATCGAAGAAGCGGTCGCGCTTGGTATCCGTGGCGCCCAGGGCGCGGAGTTGGTCGAGCAGAATCGTGACTTCGGCGGCTTCCCTGCGAGCATCTTCCGGGTTGGTGGGCAAACTGGCCGGGATGGCTCGGGTGTCGAGGCCCTCGGGGATGTCGGCATCGCTGAGGCCGGCGGGCACGTCAGTCTCTTCGATGTAGCCGGAACTGGCGCGCTGAGTCATCACGCGTTGCAGACCGGCAAGGCGGCGCTCCAGACTGCAACGGAGCGCATAGGGCGAGCTAGCCGCGCGGCGGCGGTAGATCGTCATGACAAAGCCCTTGCCGGGCTTTTCCCCTTCAAGTTCCTCAAAACGTTTCTCAATGTAGCGCGCAACGGCATTATAGACCCGGCGTTCCGGGCCGTTTGGCGGCTGGAAGTCGAAGGGGATGTCAACCACGACGCGTATGGGCGGAGCTGCGGGGAGAAGGCCGCGTTGGTGGTAGTCCCGGAGCGTCTTCCGGGTGTTACGGTGCATCCGCCTGGCGAGTGGCGAGCCCTGACGAAGCCAGCGGATCACATCGTCCTTCCAGCCTGGTGGAACAAACCGTAGGCGGCGTTCGCCGTCCTGCGGCGAGGCGATCCGCGCGAAGCCTGCTGGCGGAGGCGGGAAACGTAAGTCGGATGTGACTAGAAAGGCAGCGCGGTGGGCGTCTTCCGGGGAGGGAGTGCCGGTCTTGAGCCCGTGTATGAGGCCATAGAAGCCGCGGACACCCTCGAAGTCGGAGAGCCATGCGCCGCCCTCGCCGAGGATAGACATGAGGTCCCAAGGTTCCCACGGGGACGTTTGCATAGGCGTGGCACTGAGCAGTAGGAAGCCGCAGGCTTTGCGACGGACCTGCATCAGGCGGAGCAGATTAAGGAGAAGTGTGGATGAATTGAATTCGCCTTCCTCCTGCTTGCCTCGTCGCGCGGCGTGGGCCTCGTCCATAAGCACCAAGTCCCAGGGTCGAGCGGCAAGCAAGATGTTGGCGTTGGACTCTGTCCTCGCCGTCTCGCGGCTCATGAGGAGGAAGTCTTGTTCGAGGGCTGCGGCCAGGCCTGGAAAGTGTTGGGTGCGGCCATCCGGCCAGACGAGCGTGTCGAGACCCTGGAGGCGGGGGACGACCAGACCGCCCTTTTCGCGGAGCTCATCCTGCCATTGGGCGGTGAGGCCAGCGGGGAGTAGCAACAGGGCACGGGCGACGCCGCGGCCAGCCATGAGGCGGCGAAGGATCATAATGGCCTCGATGGTCTTGCCCATCCCGACTTCGTCGCAAAGCATGCGGCCGTCCGGCCACGCGGCGGACGCTTCCTCGATCACAACCCGCTGGTGCGGCCAGAGGTCAATCGGCGAGGTGGCTTCGCACGCGGACGCGCCACTTTCCAAATAAGGAGCCTCGGCAATGAAGCGCCAGAGCACGGCGGCCTTGCGTCGGGCAAGGGCGTCCGTGGGTTCCGTGACCGGGGGTTCCGGCGGCGCGAGTTTGACGAGCTTCAGCTTGAGGGCTTCGGGGAGCGTGACGGTGTGAACGTGCGGGTGGCTGTCTTTCCAGAGCGCATCGAACTCCTCCCGATACTCGCGGAAGCGTTCCTCGTCCTGCCATGAGGCGGAGACCTCCAGGCGCTCGTAGTTGGCGCGGAGACCCTGGGCGGACTCGTTGCCGCTGCCGTTGAAGACGATGGCCTTGCCGGAGGCGTCGTACACGAGACCGAACTTACCGTGAACAATGCCTTCGCCTTGCCGCATGACTCCCACGCGAACGGCCAGGAGGCCGGATTTGGTCATCCAGCCGAGCATGGCAAGGCGCTGCTTTTCCAGTAGATCGCGCGGCGTCTTGAAGCGTTTGGCGAGCGTCGCCTCCAGTGCGGACGTGTCGCCGGTCTCGATCAGGGCGCGGACATCGTCTTCGGCCAATTCCTCGTTAACCACGAGGCGGACCGCGGGACGCGGAGCCTTGGCGCCGAGAGCAATCAGGCGGCCGATCAGCCCGGCGAAGCCGCGGGCCGCGGCCGAAAGAACGCTACTTGAAAAATAGGCGCAGCAACGGTCATAGCGGATGGCCTCTGACAAGGCCGGGACGTAGAGTTTCTCGACCAGTTCGTTATCCGGTCCCCGGATGAAGCGCCGCCAAGCGTGACGGGTCAAGTCGCCGGCAGCCAAGGATGACTTGGACGCCGAGACGATTTTGGACGGGGCAGTGCTCATTCGCTGGCCTCTTCATCTTCCGTTTCGTCGTCGGTCTCATTCTCCTTCTCTTCCTCGTACTGGAGATTGAGTTCGAGTTCGTACTTGGGTTCTTGCCATTCGGGTGGCTTAATTCCGAAGATTGGTTCGATCATGGCATGCCAGGCGCGGAACTCGGGATAGATTGCGGCGGCGCTGGTCTTGCCCTTATCAAACCAGAGTGCGGGCGGAGCAGCTTTGAGCAAGGCTTCCATGAGGCGGGCGATAGGCGAGCCGCTCTTCCAGCCTTGTTGAGTGGCAAGTTGTCGGGCGGAGCCGAGACCAGGATTACCGCCACCAGCCTCGGCGTAGCGCAGGGCCAACGCGTGGCAGGCATCGAGCGCGGTCCGGAAGTGCGAGTCGTTGGGATGGACCTTGAGGACATCGCCTTTCTTGACCCGCTTTTTCTTGCCGGCGGGCATGGGACCGAAGAGCGTTTCCTCCATCTCCTCCTGCTCCAGTTTCTTCGCGCGGCGGCGGTCCCTGGCGGAGAGGATCTTGATTTTGTCACCGGACTTGGAAACAAGGCTGGCGTAAACCATGGTGTCAACGTCCATGCCGACGGCCTTGCCCAGCAGATGGGCTTCATTGAAGCGAAACTCGGCGGCTTGGAGAACGTCCCAGCAGAGCAGATAGAAACGGCCCTCGGCCTCGACCCCCTGGAGTCCACGCGCGGCGAGTTGCTGGATACGGAAGGCGGCCACCGCTTCGCTGGCCTCATCCAGCGCGCGGTCAACGCCGACGGCGTCGCCGGTATCGGTGCGGACCTCCGAATGGCAGCTGTAAACCTCCATCGCCGGACCGAAGGACCCAACGAGTTGGTCAACCGGGTTCAGGCCATCCTTCATTAGGCGTTCGGCGGTCTTCTGTGCGGCGAGGCGAATCTCGCGCCGCATCTCGTCGTCGAAATAGCCGACCTCAGCCTTGGGGTTCCGCTTGCGGGCAACAAGGATCACGGTGCTCTGGGCCGCGTTCTTCTTGGCCTGGTGGAGGGAGTGCTCGCTCTCGGTCTTGACCGGCCAGGTGGCGGTGATGGTGAAGCCGGCCTTGACCAGCGACGTGAAAAGGGCTTCCCACGCCTCCTGCTTCTTGTGAGTGAACATCACGGTCAGCGCGCCGTTGTCGCACAGGACGCGGCGGCATTCGGTGAACGTCTCGGCCATGATGCGTTGGTAGAAGTCGTTGGCCTTCCGGCGGGCGTCGGCGGCCTTCTCGCCGTCGTTCCGATGGCGAGGGATGTTGACGACCGCCTCTTCCGTGTGGTCGCAGAGGTAACTTGAGAACCATTCCGGCCGGCGATGCCCTTGGGTACGCTTGAGCCAGACGTAGAAGAAATCGGCGAGTTCGGAGTACTGGACGTTGTCGGCGTAGGGAGGGTCAACGACAACGGCGGAGATAGTGCGGTCTGCAATCTCGGGTAAAGAGGTTGCGGAACCGAAGTTGATTGCGACGCAACGGGCGGCATCGTGGCGTGGGAAGCGAGAGATCTCCTCGTAGGCTTCCATCACGTTGTCAGTAGCCCAGGCCATACCGTTGCCTGAGTGGCAGGCTGCCATTTCCGCGAAGGTCGGCTTGAACTGGAAGTCATGGCGGTCCATACGCCCTTTGATGACGGATCTTGTGTTCTCGTAGCGGGTTGCCATGCAGTCGTGGTTGATAAACTTGTCGAGGATGAACGCAAGCAGATGGATGACGGCCTCGCCTGTCTCTCGACCTTCGGTCTTGATGACTATTGGCATCATGTCCTTGAGTTCGTCAACGAAGACCGCTGCGCTGAGAAGTTGGCGGGGTGTGAAGATATCTGCCCATCGTGGCATACCGTAGATGCGTGGGCGCTCGTCCGTTGTGATCTCTGGATAGAGTTCCGTTGGAATTATATTCTCATTTTCCCAACGCTTTCGATGCTTGGAGAGTTCGTTTTCTGCACTTTTCAGCGTTTGTAGTTCGTTCTCGGTGGGGCGGTCGAATGTCAGACCCTTCGCTTTGACGGCAACGGCGTAAAGGGCACATTTCATCTTGCCGGCCTGGGCCTGGGCCTTGATCCAGGTGTCGGCGATTTGTTGGCCGGAGAAGAGGCTGATGCCTTTGCCGTCTCCGTACGTAGGCGCAGGCGGGGTTTTGCCGCGCGCTCGCTGGTCGCGGTTGTCCACGATGCGGACGCTCCACGTGCCGGCCTTCTTGTCCACGATGGGTTCGGCCCAGATGCGGACCTTGGAGTCCTTGGGTTTGAGGACGTGCCAGTCCGGGATGAGTGGTGTATGGGGGTGGCCTTCCGTGTCGGGGCATGGCACGGTGCGAGCGAAGATGTAGGCGTGGACCAGGCCGTCTTTGCGTCTAGGGAAAAAGGGCGCGAGATGCTTCTCTGCGCGCGCGAGCCATTCTTTGGCCCATTGCCGGGTGCGTTCGGCGAGTTTGTCGCCGAAGCGGAATGGATAGTCCACGGTGGCTTCGAGGACGGTGCATGCAACGGGGTTGTACTCGTTGGCTAGGGTGCGGAAGCCGAGCCGGGCGGATTCAAGGGGGATCGAGCCGCCGCCTGCCATGGGGTCAATTACGGCGATGTCTTTGCCGAATAATCGCGCGGCGGCTGCGTGGGCTTTGGCGAGATCGTCCTCGCGCATAGGCCCCTTGAAAGCGCGATCGCAGCCGAAGCCGCCTTCGACCCGTTTGCCGGTGTCCATGAGTTGCCGAATACAAACAAGTTCCTTGCCGGGTTTGCCGAATCCGAGTAGGCGCTCGAAGACATCGTGCGGGAAGTCTGCGGGTAGGAGTGAACCAAGTACGGCAGCGCGGGAGGCGCAGAGCGGCCGGCGCGCCCACCAGACGTGGAGGTAGGTCGTTGGCGCGAGTGCGCTGGCGCTGCCGCGTTCGCGCATGCACTCGACGCCGATGGCGGCGGCGGGAAGCCAGTCTTCGATGAGGAGGCGGGGTTTCTTCATTACAGGGTACCAAGGCATTGCTGATTCAGCATAGAATTCGCTGAATCAGCATAACTGCAACCGTTCATCCATGCTCCTTGAGAGTCCATTTGGCCCTGCGAGTAGCACCGACCTGTTTCACAACCCCTTCGTTTTCAAGTTGTTTCAGGAGATACCATACCTGGTTACGGTTCATGCCGGTGATTTCGCGGAACTGGGAATTGGTGAGTGGGCCCTGCCTCAGGGAGGCCAGAACCCGTCCGCGTGCGGCCTCGGATGCCATGCGGCGGTCAAGGTGGTAGGCAAGGTCCGTTTCGAGGATGTGATAGGCACGCAATGAAAGCCGGAAATAACGCCCCCGGCCGGGGCCGCCAGCGGCTTCGAGCAGACCGCGACGGTTGGCCAAGGCGCCGAGGTGTTCGCGGGCATCTTCCAGGGGCCGCTGGCAGAACTCCGCCGCTTGACGGGCCGTGATCTCCCGGTGGCGGGTGAGGTAGTGAATGACCAACAGTTCGTCCACGCCGAGATCGTCGTACTCGCGCATCAGATCGAGGAACGGCTTGCGAGCATCCTGGCCTTTGACGGCGACTGAGACCGTCTGGCCGGTGGTCCAGTAGTACGGAGGCTCCTTGCCTTCGGCCAGCAAGTCCCAGTACACGCGCGGCACACCAAGGTTGGCGGCATTGGCAAGACGGATGCGGGCGAGCGCGGCAAACAGGGCCGGGTTTCTTGGCACAGAGGTGTGGTGCAGGATGTTTTCCGGCGTAATGTCGCCGGGGAAACCGCCGGGGTTGGATATTTCGATGCGATCCGGATACAGTTTCACAACCAGAGAGCCGGGCGCGGAGAAATCGCGATGCGCCAAAGCGTTGACTAGTAGTTCGCGCATGGCCAGGACCGGATAGCGCGGGAACTCCGGGTGGACCAGATCGCCTTTGATGGTGAGGACCGGGTTGTTGGCGTTGATCAACTCGCGCAACCGGCGGAGCGCTACTGCGAGGCAGTCAAAGCCGGAGTCGGCCTGATCGTAGTCCGTATCCGAGAGCATGCGGAAGAACTGCCACTGGGAATGGGTTACGCGCCGGCGGATTTCCTCTGTTTGGCCGACGAGCAATAGACCAGCCATGATCAATTGGCCCTCATTGGTCAGCACGCCAAGAGCCCGAAGCAGATCAGGGTCGGAAAGGCGGAGCAGGTCCGCCGTTGCGCCCACTTCACGCATGAGGGCCCGCAGGTCTTCCATGCCGGCAGGTCGAATCAGCGGTTCCCAAGGTCCGACCACTGGCGCCGCGGTGAACTCGATGCCAGCCTCGGCGCGGATCGCGTCGATTTCCGCGAGGGTCAGGCCGCGCAGATCCTCGCCCACGCGGATAAGGTAGTCGCCGCGGCGGGTGTGGAAGAGCTGTCCACGCGGACGGCCTGGGATGGTGACGACAACGACATTGCCCTCGGGCGTGGCAAGGTTCTCGACTTGGACGTGAATCTGGGCGGAATCGTACACGCTGCGGCGAATCTGCTGCATCTCATCCGGGGGCAACGGATCAACTGGTTGGATGCGGCGCGGAGGGCGATTGGTGACGCCCATGACCAGGTGTCCGCCGCCGGAGTTACCGATACCAACGGCATAGCGCGCGATCTCGGTTCGCGGTTCAAGGGACGGCTTGAACTCCACGTTTTCCGTTTCGTTGCCAACCATGAGCGCCTGGAGTTCGGCAAACGTCATTTGACGGCCTCCACAAGGATGCGTAAAGCGCGGATAGCGCGGACGCGGCGGGTTCCGGACATGAGGCCGAGCCACCAGGCAGCCTCAGTGGCGTCAGCGCGCTTGAGGGAATCGGCAGCGTTGTGCATGGCGGTAGCGTTACGGAGTCCGCTTGTTACAAGCGCATAGCAGGCGACGCGCGCGCCGTAGTCCTGGTCCAGCGGGTAGAACGGGCCGGGCGTGAACTTGGTGACGTTGGCGCCACGGACAGAAGCGCGAAGCAGTGACGCGCCAGCGGAGAATGCCAGCGGGCCGATGGCGGCGACGCGGGCGAGGCGCTCCTCGCCGGTAGTCTTGAGGGAGCGGCGGCAGATGATGGCCGCGGCGCCGGCCTTGCGCTTGACGATGCGGAGAGCGAATGAAGCTTCGCGGACGGTCATTTCTTACCCCCTCCCTTGGCGGCCGGTTTGCCGAAAGTCGCGGAGGGGGCTACGTCGTCGCCGGCCTTTTCGGCGGCGGCTTCGAGTTGGATCTTCATGTTCGGGCGGCCGGGGTCCTTGAACTTCAAGCGGAGTTGCGCGCCATAGGTCATGCCCTCCTGCATGGCGTTGAAGAGGGTGCGAGAAGACTCCAAGGCTTTGATGGGGCTGTTTTGTTTGACGCCGCGGACTTCGAGGCTGGCCGTGCCGCCGGACTTGAGTTCGCCGCTGACGGTGACTTCGAGTGTAAGTTCGTCGGCCCCGAGCGGTTGAGCGATGCCGGCGAGGGTTTCCGCAACAATGGGAGTGCCAGCGTTGAGTTCGAGGATGCGGAGGGGGCGCGTTTCAGCGTGCGCGAGGATATTGGTCCAGTTGGAGGCGATGACGGTGTCGGGCTCAGCGGGAGGCGGGAAAGGCTGCGCGCCTGGTTCCTTGACTTTGCCCGATTCCTTGGCCGCGTCCACTTTGAGCCAGTCCTTGGCGGCGGTGCTGTCGGCGCGGGTGATGAGTTCGTCTTCGCGGAGTCCGAGACTGGGTGTCTCGCCTTGGATGCGGCGGCGTTGACCGGGCGCGCCGGTCACGGCTCCGGTCTTGTCGTAGGCGGCGCCGTCGGCGGCGCGAACGACGGCTTTGCCCTGCTCGACGGACCGGAGCACGGTCAGCTTGACGACGGAGGCGTCCGGTACGAGGCGGAGGCCGGGGGCGGCAAGGAAGCGTTCGTGAACGTCGCTCTGGCGGTAAACGTCGGGCTGGTCGGGGATGGGTGTGGTGCTGCTGAGGACGGTCTTGAGGAAGCGGTCGGGATCGAGAGCCTGGCCGGCCTTGTAGAGCATCTCCTTATCCTCAAGGAAGGAGCGTAGGCAGCGCTGGCCCTGGGGCTTGCTGAGGATGTCTTCGTCAGAGACCTGGTACTTCTCCTCGAAGCGGCCAGCGACTCCGTCAGCACGGACGACGGTGTCGAAGGCACGGCAGGTCTGAAGTTTGAACTCGCGGGCGAGAGTGGGTTCGAGCCGAGTAAGTTGCTCGCGGACGAGGGCGCCGCTGTCGCCGTGGCGGGCATCCTTTTTGATCTGCTCGGCGGCGATCAAGCGCTTGGTGCGTTCGAGGGCGTTCTGGAACGCGTCCGGGTTTGGGGCGACGGCCACGATGGCGTTGCGGAAGCGGCGGGGCGTGGGGGCCGCGGGGTCAGTGTCGTCCTCGTACTGGCAGACGTTGACCGCTATGTCCACGGTGGCGCACAGGGCGAGTTGCAGCGAGGGGTGCTTCTGCACGTCGCGGGCCTTTTCGGGCCAACTGGCTAGGGAAAAGAGCGGGCCGGCGAAGTAGCTCTGGGCCTCGGAGAAGACGCGGTCGAGGGCTTCGTCCTGGTCCACGGTGGCGGCGCGCTGTTCGATCTGCTTGATGACATTGGGCTCAAAGCGGAACTGCCAGCCTTTGTGACCGGCGAGCGGATATGTGTGCCAGCAAGCGCCGACGAGACGGTCAAGGGCTTGGGATGGCTCCTCGCCGGATTCCGAAGTGCGAAGTATCGCAAGGGTAAGGTCGGCGGGATCCATACCGCTATTCTCGTTGCGCGGGAGGCTTTCAAGAAGCAGTGCAGAAGCCACGCGGTAGTGGATGCCGTCGGGTTTGCGATCGTCGAGATCGAGGGCATGACCTTCGATGTCGGCGCTGACGGCGGCTTCGAATTGGTCCTTGCGTAGGCGTTGGAGAAGGTCTCCACGGATGTCTGGGCTTCCCCAGTTGATTTCGCCGGCGGTGACGAGTTCAACCTCGCGCTGGCTGTTCCAGATCTCGCGGATGATGCGGGCGAATAGGCGAAGCACGCCGCGACTGCGTTGGAACTCGGGAAGTGGGCCGAGGCGTTCCTTGGCGGTGTCAATCAGGCGGGGATGGAAGGGGTAGCACTCCTGGATTCGGCGGGCGTAGTCGGCGCTGAGTACGGCGGTCGGGAGCAGGTCGGGGTGGGCCTCCCGGACGCGTTCGTAGAGTTGATGATAGATGGCAGATGCCTGGGCTGCGGCGGCGGGATCGATCTTGTCGAAGAGGCGGCGCGCGATAACGCGGGCGGCTTGTTTGCCGACGGGATCGAAGTCGGTCATCTTACGACCGAGGATGTCTTCCATCTTCATGGCCGAAGGTCCAAACGCCTTCGCCATCAGAGCAGCTTCAGATGCATAGGCTGCTTGCTGGCCAGGGTCGGTGATAACTAGGACTGCTTGTTTCCGTTTGGCAATGGCCGAAATCAGTTTCCCAAGGGAACTCATCAGGTTCCCTTGGCCGGTAGCGGAGAGGCAGGCCATGTAGATGACGAGTTCGTCGAGGAGAATGAGCAGAGGGCCTTCACCGAGCATTTTCGAGAGGAGTTTTTCATCCGGCGAGGCTTCATGATGATCTGCTGGACTGAGTGCCTTAAGGGCGGACGGGCCGCCAAGTTGGAAGGCCAGTTCGCCCTGCAAGCTGTGCGTCTTGGTTGCATTATGCGTGGAGAAGATGGGAAGGCCGGCTTTTGCAGCATCTACCGCAACCACGGTCACGGAGTTCGGCCGGCCAGCCGCTGGAAGCAGTTCCGTTCCGAGCGTAAGTTTGTTGATGTTCTGCGCGAGGTGCCAGAGCGCCATAAGGGTGTGGGTCTTGCCGCCGCCGAAGCCGGTGCTGAGGCGGATCAACTGGCCGGTTTCCTTATTATCCGCGAGAGCCTTAAAGACGGCAGTGCAGACGGCCTTGAGGTCGGGCGTTGGTTCCGTATTGCGGAAAAAGGTCTCTGCATGGCCGTAGACCTTGGGTGCGCTTCCGTCAATGAGTTGGCCGAAGTCGGCGGCGAAGATGGCGTCGTCGAGTTCGCCTTCGAGGACTTCCTTGCGTGGCTTGCAAGCATTCAAAACGCTAAATCCTTTACTTTTCTTGCTCATACCTACTCCATTCGCAATTACATAATGGCTTTATTATCGCTTTTTTTAATTGGGTTACTTGAAGATAAGACATTCCCCTTTCGCATTGACTATAGCTTTCGGCATAGGTCGGAGTCAAGAAGTCAAGGATTCGCAATCATGCCCAGCTAGGTAAGGGGTCCGACTTCCTCTTGAAATCGTTTATAAGGGGTTTGTCCGTAGACGTCCGGATCATAAGCGAAATGAACCACTAGATTTCTCCCCAAAAATCCATGTGAAAAAATTGAGGACAAGATCGCTATTAATGGCTCAGCTTAATTAGTCCAGCTAAAAATGGGCTGACCCGGCTCACCATTGCAACAATAGCTGAAGAAATCTTTATGGAGATGCCTCTGCATGGCTCCCAGGCGGGCGCATCGGCTCGGACCGTACCTTAGGGCTATGCTCATAGAGCATAGCATAGCTATATATATATTAGTAATATATATAAATATGAGCATAGCAAAGCAGGATCCACGCCTTCCTGAGCTGCGGCTTGGTGCTGGGCGAGGAATTTATTTTGTTTTATTGATTTTTGGAATTTTTTTTGAGAAATATTTGGACAGAGAAGGCGAGAAATCTTCCACTATTGACAGCCACGGCCTGTCCGGCAATAGCGGGCCTACCATTCGATTCAGCTTTCCCCTGTCAAACAGCTTGATTATCTTTCCTCGCTCTTTCGCTCGGCCGACTGCTTCATAGGCGCGGTAAGTGAAATGGTCGGCTGTGGAGACCAAGATTCCGTTCAACGAATCCTTTAAATCCAACGCCCCAAGGAGATTGCGTATAGTTGCTACACCCTCAGAGGAATTGGGGCGTCCGCGCCTCTTGACCTGTATGAGCCACTGTTTCTCCCTTGAATCAATAAAAACTACATCAACGCCGCCATCGCTGGGCTTGCCGACATGAAACACTTCGCAATCTCCGTGATTTGCCTTAAAGACAGAAGCCACCAGTTTTTCAAGTCTGGCAGGACTTATCGTGTGCCAAATATTTTTGTCTCTCCTAACAGCCTGAGCAAGCTCATCATCCGGCCCTTCGGGCAATTTCCCTTCAAAGTCTCTTAGCTTGGAAATATAAGCATCCGAAATTAATTCCGATGCGGTGTTGTCTTTGCCCTCATGCCAGTACCACTGCCAATATGCGCAATAATCACAAGACCATAGAGTGGAATCAACTAAGAAAACGAATCGTTTTGATTCAGGGTCATTTTGTTCTTTATAAAAATCAGCCGAACGCAGGGAAGTGCCGCAGAATGGGCAATTTTTTATTTCCGGGAACTGATCGTAAACCCACTCATAAATTAATTCGGCTTGCTCACCCTCAATACATTCTCCATTAATTTCACATGTGAAGTCTGCCGCGACAATATGGTCATGTGGTATCTTGGAAGCTTTGGACATCACATTAAATCCGTTTCTTAACGGACCTAATAATATTACAGCCTATTTCTTTCTGCTTCAATCCGGCAAGAAAAAACGGAATCCGTAGCTTAAAAAATCAGCACGCGAGTCCGAACCCGCCTGACGACGAACATCCTCCGAATTTGCCGCCCAACACGTTGGGGTTCAGCGGCGGGCGCAGCCCATCCCGTAGAACCCCATGTTGGGCCACGTTGCGGTCCTGATTGATGTTCTCATGCGTGGTGCTTCTGGCGCCAGCTAGCAAACATAGCCCGTCGCGCCTTCCATGACGGCGGAGATGGTTCGAGACGTTGAATCCGGACGTTGTCCCAGACGAGGAGCCGCCTCCCGTCTCGCAACACGGCCCGTACATCGCCATCCTGAGAGACTACAAAGCCGACGCTGCCCGGATATGCCCAGCAATATCGCATCATTGAGCGATGACGGGTGCCGAGACTGTCAATGGCGAAACTACGCAGACTTGCTGGCTGCGCCGTAGCAGTGGTCGCGAGATGAACTCGGGGCGGCTCCTCTCTCGTCGTTATCTCCACGCCAAATGCTTGGATGGCTAGATTTCCTGTGGCCAACACCAGCCCGTCAATCCTGGATAGTCCGGCAACGAAGGTGGCGCAACCTGCCTCAGCACTGATGGCGTCCGACTCGTCGGTTTTGGCTATAGACTCCTTCAAGTAAAGATCGGCTGGCACGGTGTCCAAGCCTGGGTCGAGGTAATCTTCGATAATATCTTGGCCGGTTCGATAGGCGATAAGTCGACTTGCAGATCGCAAGGCCAGCACGGTGGCAAGTTTCCTATACTGGAGGACATACTTCGGCCGCAATCCGGCCCAGTTAAGGCGCGGCAGCAACAGCAACGCCCCGCCATGTCCCTGTCGGCGGATGGCCAAGAGAAGGCGACGCAAGCCATCCGTCCAGGTTTCAGCCGCCGTTTTCAGGTCGAATGGACCCGGTCGGACTGCCTCGCGCCGCAGAATGTTGCGTACACTCCGCATATGGTGCCTTACGAATGGTCGAAAACACCGATTTACGGGACCGTGGCTGAAGACATCTATCTGGCCCGGCGCAATTGAATCCTGTCGAAGTGTAGCTATGAGATATTTTTCGTCGTACACTGTCAGCGCGCCTTGGCCCGTGATCTGCAGCTGGAAGACGCCGGGGCGCCCAAAGGACACTTCTCCCTCGAAGTGTATGTTGCTTTCGAAATGGAGCTCTTGGTCGAACATGCCCCAGGCAAATGGTCGATGCGCTGCGTCGGCGAAGACAGCCAACGCCGCTGAATATCGCGGCGCGGCCTGCGCAAGCTTAGCCAGGGAGGCCGCTGTGAGGGCAACGCGGTTCTCGAATGGGAATAGCGACCCTCGTTGCGGCCTCACAAGAGGCGGATCTGGATCAGGGTGCTTCGGGTCCATAAACACGAGCGTACAGGTGCATGGCCTGCTCTCGTCCCGTCGCATGCTGGCGAAGTAAGCGACCTCGAAGAGCCTGGTAAGGCTCAATAGAGGCGGTGGCCTACGGCCTACCTGGTGAAGATGTCTTAGCAGCCGAATGGCTAGATCGCGAGGATAGCTACTCGCCATGTAGGTTACTCTATGCGCCGGCCCAACAATGATCATACAGTCTGTATAATTCTTGAAATACAGACTGTCCCTTTCCGTATAAGAAGTCTCTTCCTTTCCTTATCTTTTCGTCCATCGCCTTTCATTCCGACTAGTTACCTCCGTCTTTCACCACAGAGCTTCCCGGACGGAATAATCGCCTTTTTTTTCGCGACGAAGACAACTTTCTGTCTTGTCTGTAAATATCCCCCGGTTAACATATATGTAGATTATCACTCTGATTCGAAAGATGTCAATTTTCTATAATTTAGGAGGGGCGGAAGACTTCGAATGAATGCTCTAAAACATGGGTAAGATTTTTAAATAGCTTGGAAAAATTTCTTTTGGTCAGCGCAGGACGAACCGGCTAGTGTTGTTCCTCGCACTCGGCATGTTTGCTGCGGAGGAACCCGGCGGGTTTTCCACAATACTTGCAGTTGCCCAAAGTGACCTCCTGAAAGTGCTAACAATAAGATCAGCCGCGAGTGTAACGAGTCGGCTACATTGCCTTGTTGGGGACTATGCGTTTTCGAGTAAGTGACCCGCCCCCACTTTGTGTACCACCTGTGAAGTGAAAATTCTAGGTTCTGGACCTGCCCCCTGATTAGGTCCATTTTTTAGGTTAGAAAAATATTTTATGGAGGGAGCCTCACCCCAAAACTGATCCAGCCAAAAATGAAGTTTTTTGGCTTTGTTTACTCCTTGCGAATTTATCAACGAACTCCTATGGCGTCAAGTCTCCGAGCGCGCTATGCGGTCGAAACCTATTGTAGTCCTCTCGCAACTTCTCTATTTTTTCTCGGGCGTCCTCCATCGACAAGAACCAATTGACGTTCAGGCATTCATCCCTGAACGTTCCGTTGAACGATTCGATCATCGCGTTATCCATAGGTTTACCGGGTCTCGAAAAATCTATCGTGACTCCGCTTTCATAGGCCCACTTGTCTAAAACCCTTGAAATAAATTCGCTCCCGTTGTCGCATTGGATGCGATCCGGAGCGCCCCGCTCCTTCACCAGCCGCTCGACGACAGCCGCCACTTCCGCCCCCGTGAGGCTCTGGCCGGCTTCGATCGCCAGGCACTCGCGACTAAAATTATCGACTATCGTTAAGGCCCGGAATCGATGGCCGTTGAAGAGGCTGTCGACCACGAAATCCATGCTCCAGCAGACGTTGGGACGGCCGACCTCCGGCCGCGCCATTCGTCGGCTTCCCGTGACATGGCGCCGAGGACGCTTTCGGCGTAAGTTGAGTCCCTCCTGGCAGTAGATCCGATAAGTCCGCTTGTGATTGACGCGCCAGCCCTCGCGCCGAAGCAGGACATGTATCCGACGATATCCATACCGAATCCGTGTCTCAGCGATCTCCCGGATTCGCATCCGCAGAGCTCCGTCGTCCTTGTGGTGCGAACGGTACCGATGGGACGAACGCCAGATCCTGATCACCTCGCATGCCCGCCGCTCGCTCACCCAATACGCTTCCTCAAGATGCTCGACACGTTCCCGTCTCTGGGCTGGCTTCAGAATTTTTTTGAGAGCACATCCTGGAGCATCTGCTTATCCAGGCTCAGGTCAGCGACCATGCGCTTGAGACGCCGGTTCTCCTCCTCCAGTTGCCTCAAGCGACGCAGCTCCGATACTCCGAGCCCTCCGTACTTCTTCTTCCAGCGATAGAACGTCTGCTCCGAAATCGCCATCTTCCGGCAAACCTCGGGCACCCGGGTCCCCGTCTCGGCTTGCCGCAGAGCGAAGGCGATCTGCTCTTCCGTGTACTTCGATGTCTTCATCGACAAAACCTCCTGCTGAGAGATTTTGCCATAAAACTCACATTATCGGTGGACCATTTTTAAGGGATGAGGTCCATAGGCTTAGAAGCTTTGAGTATTATTGCATGATCTATAAAAATTAGATTTTTTTACTTGGTCATCTTTGTAATCATAATGGGAATCCCAAATCGAAATGGACATTTTCCTATATATGATTCTGGATTTAAATTTATATCTGGCAAACCATTATCCTTGAACCAATATTCCCATTCCTTTCTGCCCAATTCCAAAACTGTATCTAATTCATTTTCCCAATTTTCATTTAATTTATAAATTTCTGATAATCCAATTAAATGACTAATCTTTTTGCCAACATCCGAATAATCTTCTTTATCTGTAATTCCCAATTCAGATATTTCGCTAATGCATGAACTGAAAGATTCCTTATTTTTGGTATTTTTATAATCATTTAATGAACTCAATATTACGAATCCTAGTCCAGGGATTGGCTTTTTTCCGGAATTAAGACTCTCCTCTTCAGCTGATCTTGTAGCAATTCCTGTATAGTTGTCATGAATTAATTTATAAATTTTTGTTAAAGGAATATCTGGGCTATTCAGCCATCCAAATTCGTCTGTAACAATGATGACTCGTTTAAAATCCGCTCTTCCTAAAATTAGAAGTAATAGGAAAAATCCTTCAACTATTGGGATTTCTTCAAAAAATTTTAAAATATTAGCAGAAAGTTCCTTTCTATATTTTTTATAAGATAAGAACAATGCAAAAGATATCGCTAATTTATCACCATAAGAAAGGCCCGTTTCTTTTAATTTATCATAAAGAGCTTTTCTTTCAAAGAAAATCCTAATATTTCGAGCATAGTTTCTGAATGGCATTAATAAAATGCCTGCAATTCCAAAAGATGCAGCTGTTGTAATCGCGCTAAGAATAAGCAAGGAACTTGCGATGGCATCAAAAGCGACCGAAATTCTGCTTTCGCTTTTCTGTTTCTTTTCGTTATATCTATTATCTTCAATACCGATTCGTGTGTGGATTTCTCTAAGAAGTTCTCCTGGCCTAATATTACGGCCTTCGCTGCTCGTAAGAAGCACTTTGCCAATATTCATTTGGCCTTCCTGGTTAATATAAAGGAATAAGGTATTTTCCAGCCCGATCGCCAGCTCCTTAATATAATATGCACAGGTTGATTTTCCGGCTCCATATTCTCCTTTTATAAGCAAACTTCTGAATTTCTTTGAACTTGTTTCACTCCATAATTTAGATAAGATGTTCGCAAATTTTTCGAAAGGCTTTCCTCCTGCGAAACTCGATATATATTCTTGGGGAACCCCCTTGTTTTTTAAAGAAGTAATTATTGCATCCGCAATTTTCGCAGAAATGGATTTACTCATTTTATTTAGGTGAAGAAGCCCTTTTTATTCTTTTTTGAAAGTTCTTCCGTGAGATCGTCAATCTTAGATGAAAGGCTATAAAGTGCTTCTGATATTCTTTGATTTTGATAAGACGATTTCTCAATAAAGAGAAAATATTGATCAATTTTTCTTAATAATTTCATTAGGTAAAATAGGAAAAAAATAGAAACTGTTGTTTGTACAACGATAAATACTAATAATACTAAGTTTAGAGTTGACATATTTTCCCTCGCAATTAGCTCTAATATATTGGAAAAAATCAAACCCTATTTTAGCTTCTTCCCCTTTCAAAATAAGTATACTAAATTCCTTTTTCTGCTTCAATGAAAATTATGCTGTTTGGGATGATCGCTCTTTCTAACCTTGCTGCGGATCGGTTCTGAAGATCTTGCATACGATCCCTACGTGCTCTCGGGCATCAACGACCTCCGGATCGATGCTGCCGACAACGTCTATGCCCTGGATCGTGAGGAATTCATGATCAAGGTCTTCTCGCCGACGGGCAAGTACATTAAAACCTATAAGGAATTTGATTTTTCTGCGGCCTGGCGAATTCCCGCTCCGACCGATGAATCTCCCAGTCTTCCGATCCCCAAGCTGACCCGCTTCCAAAATTCTAGGAGACCAAAGACAGGGCTTTTTAGCTAAATTCGTGACAAAATCTGATTGAAAATGATGGCTAGGGTTATCGTCTTGGAATGAAACAGAAAAGAGAAAAAGGGGTTGGTAGGGTACCCTTACCCCCCCTCTCGCCAAAAGCCCGTCCTAAATGCGCTACGACGTCCTGGGTGAGCGTCACGACCATTCCTTATGCGTTCTCAGAAGGGTCAGAACATAATAATCGATGCGCTGGAGGGCAAGCGCCGGCATTCGCCCTGATCTCCGGCCAGATATCAATCAGAGTTTTTATATGAAAAATTTCCCGAAAATTCACAGCAAAATCTCGAGTATGGTCATCTGAACAGCCCGGCAGAATTCCCATAGGGGGGTGCCCCCCCGGCCCTCGCTTCTTTCTGCCTGCCTGGCCAAGCTTGAAACGCCCAATTTTCAACGCTCACGGACTCAATTGGGGAGGTCGCTCCCTTGCGCAATAGAAGGACGCCGGTGATCAGCCGGCGCAATAGTAGAGCGAGGCAAACGCCATGAGGAATCAACAAACGGAGCGCGGGATCATGAAGCTCCCCTTCACCAAGAAGCCCGTGAAAATGCCCGTTTTCGAGCGGCCGGATTACCATGACGGCGCGATGTTATGCAGCTCCGGCGCTGTCTTCGAGGCGTTCAAGAGCTACGCGAAGGCGGATCGGGAATTTTTTGTCGTCGTGTATCTGGACCCGAAAAACCGGGCGATTGAAGTTATTGAGGCAAACGAGGGCACGATTGATAGCGCGGCCGTGTATCCGCGCGAGATCATCCGGGGCGCGCTCATCCTGGGGGCGACGGCGATCGTCTGCTTTCACAATCACCCGAGCGGCGACCCGGAACCTAGCCTATGCGACAAGGAAATTACTAGAGAAATCTTGTTCGCCTGCAAAATCATGGGAATCCGGTTTTTAGATCATGTCGTCATCGGCAACAATTGCTATTACAGCTTCGCGGACAAGGGCCTCATTGAAGACTACGATCTTCGTTTTCTTTCGTTGAACCGATAAGGAGGCTATGTCATGCCGCAATTCAAGGCGACAGAGGACGGCGGCTTAGAGATCGACGGCCGGAAGGTCCTTAAGGCCTGGGAATCGTTCTCGGGCTGGTATTTGTTCGGCTTCGAGATCGCCGAGACGCGGACGCCGGGGAAGGACGGCGGCGGGTCGATGATCGACGGCCGCGAGGTCCCGGACGTGATATGGTTCGGGCTCGTCCAGGGATTCGAGGAAGAGCTAGGCTATTTCAGCGAAGCCGAATTGAAAGCAGCCGCTCCGCGCGTCTGGCAGATCAAGCCCCGGGACCTGCCCTATGCCGGGCGAAAATAGGACATAAATTTGAAAAGCTGAGGCAATCCCGTGTCACACCGGCGTCACAGAATTTGCCTAAAATCGCTTAATCTTGGCTATTGGTGCTTAAAAGACAAAGCAAGAAAAATGAAGAAATATCAGGGGAAAATAGAGAAACAAGGCTGGTAGCGCTACGGGGATTCGAACCCCGGTTTGATGGCTGAGAACCAACCGTCCTAACCCCTAGACGATAGCGCCGCGATGCAAGAAAATAGCAGAACCACCCTGAAAAGTCAACGGTAATCGGCGCAAAAAAAGGATTGGCGACAATCCCTAGGCCAGGGATGTCTGCGTCAGTGCGATTTCGGAAAAAAATCGGATTCGGGCGGGGGCCCGGTTCATTTCCGCTTTTCGCGAACCGCGAAAACCGGGCACGGGGCGTGTCGGATGACCTTTTCGGCCACGGAACCCAGAACCAGATGGTGCCATCCCGTATTCCCTTGCGTGGCAATGACGATCAGGTCCATTTTCCCTTCTTCCGCGATGCGCACGATTTCCTTCGCCGCGCTGCCGTGGCCGACCACGGTCTCGGCCTTGATGCTCGCGGGCACGCGGGTCTTCACGATCTCATGAAGCTTGTCGATGGATTCTTTATGGACGATGCGCTCGTATTCCGGCACTTCGAAAGAAATGTTCGGATTCGACGGGTTGGGCGGCAGTTCGTTTATGACATGCACAATGGAAAGTTTGGCATTGAACAGCTCGGCCAGTTCGATGGCATATCCCAGCCCCTGCAAGGAAGGCTCGCTAAAATCCGTCGGGCAAAGAATTTTTTTAATCGCCAGCATGTTGGATTCCTTTCCTGAGCAATATTTTCGGTCTTTCCGCGCAAGAACTCTATCACAGAAAAAAAACCAAAGTCAACCTTCGACTCCCCGGCATGAATGCCGGGGCTTATTCGGGGTTAACCCTGAGCCTCGCTTCTCGTCCCCGCCTCGAAAGGCGGGGCTTAGCAGAGGCGAACGGGTCAAATTAGCGGAAGTCTCCATGCGGCGGATGCCGGGATTGACAGCCGGGCGGGATCGGATACAATGCCTTGCGGAGCCGTGACATGACCTTCAAAGCCGTTGTTTTCGACCTGGACGGAACGCTGCTCGACACGATCGAGGATCTGACCGATTCGATGAACGCGGCGCTGGCGCGGATGGGATACCCAGGCAAGACCATCGAGGAGAGCAAAAAACTCGTCGGAGACGGGCTGAAAACGTTCGTCCGGCGTGCGCTGCCCGCCGAAGCGGTCGATGATCCCGTGGCGATCACTCGGCTGAAAGACCTCATGCGCGCCGAGTACAGCGTCAGGGATGCCGTGAAGACCAGGCTCTACGAGGGCATCCCCGAACTTCTCGACGCCTTGAACCGGCGGGAGATCCCCATGGCCGTGCTTTCGAACAAGCCCCACGACGCGACGCTCGCCGTCATGGCGAAATTTTTTTCCCGGTGGCGTTTCCAAGTCATCTACGGCGCCCGTGACGGCGTTCCCGTGAAACCCGATCCGTCCGCCGCGCTGGAAATCGCCCGGAAGCTGGATATCGCGCCGGTCGAAATCGCTTACGTCGGAGACACGAACACTGATATGCTGACCGCGAACGCGGCCGGGATGTTCGCTATCGGCGCGCTCTGGGGTTTTCGCACCGCCGAGGAATTGAGGGCGAACGGAGCGAAGGTCCTCATCGGCCAGCCGCTCGAATTGCTCCCTTTCTGTATGTGAGAAGACTGTGATGATATGGGCGATAAGGCTCGCCCGGCTTTTTTATATGTTCGACGGCGCAAAACCCCGATTTTTAAATCGGGGTAAAAGCGCCGCTCAGTATTAACCCTGAATATACCCCGGGCTTCAGCCCGGGGAGTCGAATGGGTTTATTTCCGCCCGGCGAGCCGCATTTTGGCCGTCGTTTCTCCACCGTTCAAGCGCCAGAGCATGGGCTGAGGCCGGTCCAATCCCTCCGTGTATTCCGGCGTATTTTCCCACGTTCGGTTCAGGATCAGACAGTAATCCGAGAAATGCTGCCACCGGCGCCTCGGAAGCCCGATCGCCATGTGGATATGGTTCGCGGGCATGCCCGTTTTGGCATAGCCCGCCGGGATATGGTCGAACGTCAGGAACGTGTGCGGCCACGAATAATCGGACGCATGGCATACCCGCTCCGCCAGGACGGGCGGAAGCTCCTGGGTTTCGGCTTCGTCCTGGATCATAGTGAACATCCCGGAAAGGTCGGAATAAGCGAGCCGCCCGACCTGCCCCTTGATTCCCTTGGGCGAGATAAAGCCGGTCGAAAAGCCGCCGCCCGGGAAATAATGTTCCGCGGCTTTGAATAAATAGGGTTTTTCCGCATAATCCAGTGAGGCGCTTCCGGAGTTGTTGCCGTCGATAAAGCCCCGCTGCATCCAGGGCTTGGTCTTGTACGCGCCGGCCGTCAGGCCGAGTTTCTTGGCGTTTCTTTCGATTTCCCAGGGCTCATAGACCTTCCGGAAATCCATGAACAGCGTCGGCGCCCCGCCGGACAAATAGTTATAAGCCAGCATGGTCAGCAGCCCCTGGATATCGTTCTCCGTGGCGAAGGGAATGACGGCCTTCCTGCCCGTATGATCCTCGCTGGAATTGAAGAGCGATTCGGCGATGTCGGCCGTCGTCAGCGGGATCCCGCGCCGGTCCGATCCCCAGGCCAGCTGGTTCGTCCATCCGCCGCCGATCGCGTTGATGTCGCGCATGTAGTCCCTGATGATCAGGTATAAGGCCAGGCCCTCGTCCAATTTTTTCCTGTCCCCGGCGGTTAATGCCGGGGGGCGGATCCGGCCGCTCGTGTAAACCGGAAGCTCGCGCCTCACGATGTCTTCGGTGTTGTTGAAAATCCGGCTTTTGAACCTGACGTTGACGACCCAATCGCGAAGGGCTTCGAGCTCCTCCGGATCGTAGCCTCCCTTTTTCGCGAGCATGTCGGCGAAGATCTTCATGGACTCGCGCGTGGACTCGAGGCCGAAGAAGTGGCGCGCCGCGTGGACATGGTTAAGGGCCGTCTCCATTTGCATGGAATCCGTATCGACGGCGAGATACCGCCGGCCCCGGAGCGCGACCACGGTCAGGACGGCCTGGGCCAGGTCGATGATCTCGTCCTTGGTCGCTTCGTCGTAATCGGGATGGAGTCCCGTTTCGGGCATGGTCCCGATGACCATCGGGCTCAGGCGCCCCGTCTGGGCGTAACCGCCGACCAGCGCGTCGATGCCGACGACGCCGGGCTTGGGGGCGTTGTTTCCGCCGACGCAGGCGATCGGCAGATCCGAAGAAAAATGGGCCGTCACAGCCATCGCCGATTTCCCCGGGAAAAACCACGTATCAGGCACGATGAACAAGGCATCGACGCAGGCGCCTTTCAATTCCAGGGCGGCCGCGTCCGCCGTTTTTTCGCTGTCGACAAGGCCGGAGGCGAAAAAGACGTTGGGATGAGTTCCGTCCGGGAGACGCAGCCTTTCGGACAGCAGTCCGGCCGTCGCCGTCCCGATATTATAAGCCCGCTTCCTGGACTCCTCATCGATCCGCGGGTCGCAGGGAACAAAAACACCCAGGGTATTGACGCCGGATCTCACTTTTTTGACGAACGGCATGCGGCCTCCTTAGCGGCGAAGAACGAGCCGTGTTTCAGAATTTCTTGATCACGTTCATGGACGCCCCGATCTCGGCCGCGCCGGATAATACCACTTTGTGGTTGACGGTGAAAGTCCCGGCGCTGGTCCTGGTGTAGACGCCGGAATATTTCTTTTTCGCGAGACTGCTGCACGGATCCGAGAACGTGTTCGTCTCGTTCAGGACCTGCACGCCGTCAACCGATACGATGTCCTGGCGCTTTTTCCCGTCACCGGCGCCGATCGTCACGTCCATATTCAGAGAGATGCTGCCGACCGTTCCCCCGGTCACCGAAAGCGTATACGTGACGTGGTCCTCCCAATTGTTGCCTTCGTTCGGCTGGGGATACGCGTCCGGCGTGAACGATGCTGTCCCCGGAGCTCCGAGCCATTCCACGTTGACCTGGAATTCCCAATAGGTCGTGAAGCAGGTGCTGCTGTAGGTCCCGCTGCTTCCTTCAGATTTTTTCTTGAATGGACCGTTTTTGGAGAAGAATAGGTACCAGATGAGACCGCTGACGACCGCCGATATCAGGAGACTTTTCAGGATCGTGCCCATGACGCTGCTTCCCCGCGATCTCGTCCCCTCCGGAGCGCTCGTCGCCCCGGCCATGGCGACGCCGGCGCCCGGGCATTCCGTCGCATAATAATTCAGTCTTTCAAGATCGACGCCGGCGATGGTCTTCCCTTGTCCGAGAATGGACTTGGCCAGGCAAAAATATTTGATCGCCGCGCTTCTCGATCCCAGAGCGTCGTAAACGGCCCCGGCCAGGAGGTACGTCTCCCCTTTGAAAGCAGTCCGGCCGGAGACGGATTCCAGGTCCGCAAGCAAAGTCTCCATCAAGCCCTTGGCGTACTCGAGGTTTCCCGAGAGGTAAGCGTCTTTCCCTTTGTCGAATTTGGCGTGAAGCGTGTCCATATCCGCCGCGACCTCGGGTACCGGCTGATTTAGTCCTCCGCCGAACGTTTGTTCTAAAAGAGGCAGCCCGGTCAGGCTGATGCCTTCGATGCTCGGTTCCGCTCCCCGTCCGAGAAGCCCGGCGGATTTAGCGTAAGAATTTTTCGCCCTGCCGTTTTCCCCGAGCTTCTCCAAGCTTGCGCCAAGCAATAGGTAGACATGTCCCATGAAGTCCCTGTTCTCGGGCCGGCTGTCGTCCACGACTTTCACGATCGCTTCAAGGTCCCCGACGGATGACCTGAAGTCTCCATTCGCATAATCCTGCCGTGCTCTGGCGAAATTCGCCAGCGGCGTGTCCTGCTGGGAAAACGCGAAATGGGCTTCCGCGGCGAGCCAAACGCAGAGAACGACCGCTAGAAATTTACAAAATGGCCATTTCTTTATAGATGTCATCCTTGGCTTCCTCCCTCATAAAACATAAGGAATTGCCCGAACGATGTCAAGACATATGATACGAAAGAAGATACGCCCCGCGTCCGGCCCCTAATTTTGACATCGCCGTTCTTCTATGTTATTTCTTCTCCCGGAACGCCCGGAACCGACATGCTCAATTCTCTCCGCAGGATGAACGAAATCGCGGGGATTTTAGCGGTTTTTCTCTGCCTTTTTTTGGCCTCGTCCACGCCGGCCGCCGCTTTCGAACAAGAACGGCCGCCCGCCGAAAAGTCCCTCGGTCCCCTGGAAAAATCCCTGCTTCTTCCCGGCTGGGGACAATTCTCCGAGAAAAGATATATCGAGGGCGCCGCCTTCCTCGCCGCGGAAGCGGTTTGTCTTTATGGAGTCTTCGCCAACGACCATCTCGGCAATCTGAACTACGATCTTTATAAATCGGCCGCGAGCACGGACGACGCCGTTCGTTTCCGGCAGCTCGTGGAAAAATACGACGGGCGGCGGAATCGTTTTCTTCTGGCCGCGGCCGCGGTCTGGGCGGCGAACCTCGTCGACATCTACCTCATCGTCAAAAACAAAGGAAAAACAGACAAGGGATTTTCCTTCAGGATCGAACGTGGCGGACATCAGAAAATATCATTTACGGCTGCTTGCCGTTTTTAGCCTGATCCTCTCGGCCGGCTGCAAGGACCGGTTGTTCGATAATCCCTTCGATCCCCAGGCCGGCGAAATCGTTTTCGAAATCATGAACACCGTTTACACGCCGGCCATCGCTCCGCGGGGCATGACTTGGGACGGCTCGACGCTGTGGAACGTGGACGGCTCCGGCGACACGCTCTTGAGCCTCAACGCCTCGAATGGGACTCTCGTCCGGACCTTGAAATCGCCCTTGGTCAACACAACCGATATCGCTTATGACGGCCTGGATCTCTGGGTCTGCGGCGAATCCGACGTGAACGTCTACAGGATCAACGTGTTCAGCGGCGACGTCCAAAAGAGGCTGAACCTTCAGCGAGGATCGTTTACGGCCATGGAATACGGCTTGGGCTTCTTGTGGCTGGCCGACGCCCAATCCAATAAGATCCTCAAGGTCAACGCGGAAACGGCCGAAATCCTCGCCTCTTTTCCAAACCCCGGCGTTCGGGCCAGCGGCCTGGCCTTCGACGGAAGCCATTTTTGGATTTCCGACCCAAGAACCCTGTCGATCTATGAAACCACACTTGACGGACAAGTCCTCAGGAAATATCTCTCACCCGGTCAATCTCCTCAGGGATTGGCCTTCGACGGGCGGTTTTTGTGGAACGTGGACGCCAACCAAAAACTCTATCAATTGAGATTTTGAAGTGAGCGGGCGAAGATCGGCGATCATCTTTCTTTTCCTGGCGGGCTTTTCAGCCGCCCTGCCGGCGGCCGCCGAGGACGTCTTTCTCCGCGTCGACGGCGGATATCTCGCCTACAGCTACGATCACGGCCAGATTTACGGGGAAAAAGTCGTTTTCAAGCTGGAGCCTTACGATATCGCGTGTCAATATCTCAAAATCGATCTCGCCTCCCGCTCTTTCCTGGCTTACGGCGGCGTTACGGCGACGAGCGGCGACCGGAAACGCGAAGCCGACGAATTCCTTTTCGACCCGGTGAAAAAAACCGGACTCCTCATCAGCTACAAAAGCGCGATCGAGGTTCAAACCCTCGATTCCGAGCTCGCCCCGCCCGACGACATCCGTCAGGGCTTTATGGCTAAACGCCGGGCCTTGGCCGAAGTCGATTTGATGAAAATCCAGGGCTCCCTGCTCTACGCGACAGCTACGGCTTTCGAGATCACATCCGGGCTCGAGGTCTACGGCTATGACGTGACCCTTTTCGTCGAGGGCATCGGATCCATCGGTTTCAAAAAATTCAAGCTGTCCGGAGGCGATCAACCCCGGACAAACGGCTTTTCTCTCGATAAAATCTGGTTCACCGAGCAGCAGGGACTCTTCGGCAAGGTCAGCTACGCCTACGAGCGGGAGAAGAAAATTCAGAGCCGGACCCAGGTTTATTACGAGGAACATTCCATCCTGAAAAATTACGCCGGACTTCCCCGCCAGCTCGACCTCCAGACAACGACGACGTTCACGCTCAGCGAGCGAACAAGCCTCGGGCTGGCCGGCGACTATAATTCGACAAGCCTGTGGAACGCGAGGTTCTGGCTCGACCGGAAATGGAAAAACGGCCAAAACGATCTTCTTCTAGACCTCACCTATAATAAGCCTCTTCAAGCGGAAGGCGAGACATGGCTGGGACTGCAGTCGACGTTCAATCTCGACCAATGGGGGCAGGCGTCCTTCCAGGGAAGATATGAAGTCCACGACCAAGTCCTAGCCAATTTTTCGTACGCGAAAGAGATCCTGAAAAAGATCAAGTTTCAGCTCTCATCCAGCTATTCCCAGATTCGCATCGGCGGGACCGGAAATTTCTCCAAGATCTTCATGGGCGATGTCAATCTTTCCTATAGCGCCGACCTGTTCGCCATCGCCGGGGATTATTACCTCAACTACGACTTGTTCGGAAATCAGCGAATGACGCGGCCGCAACTGAGACTCGGCTTCGCGCCCGTGACTTTTTACGGCGGGCTCCTGACGGCGACGTTCCAAAATACGGCCATCATCAACAACGTGAGCCGGGATACGGCCGAAACGCAAAACATCAGCAACAACGCCGTGCTGAATATCGCCGCAAAGCCCATGTTCTTCCGGCCGGACACGAGCCTTCAGGTCCAATTGGCGCTCGAACAATTCCTGGAGAAGGAAGGCCGGAATTTCACGTCGGGGGGCATGATCCTCAAAGCCGTTCATTCCTTCGGCGCCGGCCTGACGATCGAGGGCTTCTATAGCCTGCAGTCGCGGCGAAAAACCAAAGGGTGGCTGATCGAAGGGACAACAAGCCAGGACCTGAGCGGCGTGCTGAGGTTCAGTCCATCCGAACGGCTCAGCGGCTGGGTTTCCCTCTCCTATGACCCGAAGGCCGGCGAATGGAAACAGTCCTTCGCCGACATCTCGATCGGGCTCCTCAAAAACTGGAAATTCCAGTCGCTTCTCAACTATGACTTCTACCGGAAAACGATCAATAACATCGACCTTTATTTGATTCGAAAGGCCGGCCGCCTCGATCTTCGCTTCATCTGGCGGAGCATCTCGAAACAGTTCCTGGTCGAGCTCATTCCCTCGCTCTGAAGGATTTTCCCATCGCCCCTTCTCCCTGGGCTGAAGGAGCCTCGAAGGGAATGAAATTTTTCCCGGCCGTGATGGATAAGGGAAGCGTTGGACCGGCCGCTCTTATATCTTCAAGAAGCGATTCACGTAGGCCCGGACTTCGTGGGCTCCCAGAAGGCGGCAGAACCCATAAAAAATGGCCAGCCCGGCTCCTCCGCAGAAGATCACGCCGGCGAGTTTGACGAAGAACGCATTCCCGGCCGCCGACCGCAGGACGAGAAACAGGCCGCTCGCGGCGCCGCCGCCAAGGACCGCGGCCAAGGTCAGCCGCCCCGCGTATTTCAGCAGCGGACCGAGATCAAAGGCGCCGATCTTTTTCGGCAGAAGGAGAAAAAGAATCGTGATATTGGCCACGGCGGCGATCGAGGCCGACAGGGGAAAAGCGAGGTAGCCCAAGACGTTCATCAGCGAAAGGTTGAGCACGAGATTGATGCCGACCGAGGTGAAGCTGGCCAGCATGGGCGAGCGGGCGTCCCGCGATGCGTAGAAAACGCCGGCCACATTCCGGAGAATGGAGACGAAGGGAACGCCGAGCATGTAGAGGACAAGGATCGAGGCCGTCGCCGCGGTGTCCGACGCTTGGAATCGGCCGTGCTCGTAAATAAGGCTGGTGATGGGGCGGGAAAGAAAGGCGATGAGGGCCGACGTGGGGATGGTCAGGAAAAGAACCATCCGGAGCGAATCGGCGAGGGTCTGCCGGATCTTGTCGTGCGCGCCGTCCGCGACCAGGCGGGAGAACGTAGGGAGGGCCACGGTGCCGACCGCGATCCCGAACATGCCCAGGGGCAAGTGCATGATCCGGAAGGCATAATTCAGCCAGGAGATGCTGCCTTCCTTGAGGAGCGAAACGAGCTGGGTGTTGACGAAGACGTTGATCCGCTCGCCGGAAAGGCCGATGACGACGGGAACGAATAGGACCATGACCCTGCGGAACTCAGGATCCTTGAAACTCAGATGGAGCTTGTAGCGGAAACCTTTTTTGTAAAGGAGGGGGAGTTGAATCGCCAGCTGCATCAAGCCACCGACCGTGACGCCGAGGGCCATGCCGAAAATGGGGTTGATCCCCTTTTTGACGAGAAAGGCGAACAGGGCGAGAGGCGTGAGGATCGAAAAAATATTGAAAAAGGAAGGGGCCAGAGAGGGGACAAAAAAAGCGCTCTCGGTGTTGAGGTAGCTCATCGCCCAGGCCGCGAGGGCGATGAACAGCAGGAACGGGAAGAGAATCGCGGTGAGCTGTCCGGTCAAGGCGATCTTGCCTGGGATCTTGCCGAATCCGAAGGCGGCGACCTTGACGATCCCGGAGGAAAAGACGATGCCGAGGATGGCCACGGCCCCGACGACGACCAGGAGCGTGTTCAGGATGTTGGAGGCGAAGAGATTTTCGGCGTCCTTCCCCTTTTTCTGCTGGGTCGTGAGAACCGGGACAAAGGCCGCGGAGAGGGCGTTTTCAGCGAAGAGATCGCGGAGAAGGTTGGGGATGCGGAAAGCGGCATTGAAGGCGTCGGTCGAGGTGCCGACGCCGAAAAGATGGGCAAACACGGATTCGCGGACGAGGCCCATGACCCGGCTGATGGCCGTGCCGATAGTGAACGAACGGACGCCTTTCGCGATATCGGCCATGGCTGCTGTCTCTCGAACTGGCTTATAGCATAGCCCCCCCGTGAAGTCAAAAAGCCCCTGGACTTTGCCCGGAAATTGATTCAAAATGCCGCCATCGAAAGAGGTGAGGCCATGGACGGAACTTTGAAAATCCGGCTGCGCGAAGGCGGACTCCTGATCGGAACGCTGATCTCGCTGCCCAATCCCGAAGCGGCGGAGATCTGCGCCGAGGCCGGCTTCGACTGGCTCTTTTTGGACTGGGAGCACGGGCTCTTGGACGTCAAGAGCCTGCAGGCGATCCTCCAGGCCGTCGGGGGGAAATGCCCCTGCGTCATCCGCGTCCCGGAAAACGAGGCGATCTGGATCCAGAAAGCGCTGGACTCGGGGGCGGACGGCGTGATCATCCCTCACGTCAACAACGCGGGGGACGCGCAGAAGGCGGCGCGGTCGGCCAAGTATCCCCCCGAGGGCGTCCGCAGCATCGGCGTCGCGCGCGCCCAGGGCTACGGTCCGAACATCCGCGGATCGGTCGAGCGCGACAATCAGCGGACCGTCCTCATTGTCCAAGCCGAACACATCGAGGCCGTCCGCGAAATCGATAAGATCCTGGACGTTCCGGGCGTCGATGCCGTTTTCATCGGGCCGTTCGACCTTTCAGCCAGCATGAACAAGCCGGGCCTCATATCGGACGACGACGTCGTGACGGCCATCGGCCGCGTCCGGAAAGCGGGCCAAGAAAAAGGCATCCCCGTCGGCATTTTCGCCCCGGACGTCCGGGCGGCTAAAAAAGCCGCGGAGGAGGGTTTTGCGCTGATCTGCGTCGGCACGGACGCGATGACGCTGGCGACCGCGATGCGCGGCATCGTCCAGGATCTGAAGTCCTAGTATCCCGTCTCTCAATTTCCTTATCAAATATCTCCATGAGACGGGATACTTCCAGGGGGGAGTCAAGCTCCCCCCTCGGCGCTTCGCTGACCCCCTGAGGGGGAACCAATCCATTCCCCCTCAAACTCCCCCGGATGTTGTGCGTCCCCCTCGTCTGCTATTTAACCAAGGAACTTACGAGACGCACAACTAGGCGCTTTTTGTTTTCGCCGGATAAAGCTTCAACGTCTCGATGGCGTTGGACCCGACGTTCCAGAGAAGAACGGTCCTCCGCGAGGGAATCGTCTTTCCCTCGTCCTCGATCATGTTGACCCGCTCGGCCTTTTCAACGGGAAAAAAGAATTCCAACTGAGCGCCGCTCCCCTTCCCTTCGATATCATAGCCGCGCACGATTACCGCCTCGTCGTCTTCGCTTTTCTTGATCGTGCTGATGAGGACGTTCGGCGCGGAAACCGAGAAAAAGCTTTTCGATTCGGGCAGGGCGGCTCCCGTCTCTCGCACCGGTTGGAGGATCGTGAACAGCGGACCGTTGACTTGGATGGCGGAGCGATAGCCGTTCCGCCATCCGGGCGCGTGCGAGACGACGGAAAACCGATAATGATGATCTCCTTCCTGGAGATACCAGTTCCCTTCCGCGTGGCAGCTCCGGCGGGAAGCGAGGAGCACGGCCTGGAGGACCGGGGAGCTCGCCGGATCGCTCGTCGGATCCTGGAAATCGTTGACCGCGACGCTCGTGCTCATCGTCAGCCCGAGGCGGGCGTCGCTCACGCTCATGAAATTCTGGACTTCGCGCGGCCGGATCTGCGACAGGGGCTCGTCATAAACCAGGCTGCCGTAGGCAGGCCCTCCCGTTCCGGCGGCCTCGTCCTTCCCGACTTCGACAACACCCATGGGCACTTCGTAAGCGACATGTCCTCCGGTCGCGGCCGCCGGCAGGGCCAATCGGTATTCACGGTACGGCGATCCGTCCCAGCCGAGCAGATCGATCTCGCAATCGATACGCTTGATGGCATGATAGAGGATGAGTTTTTCCCTGACGGTGCAATCCGGAAGCGGTTGCGTCATGCTGAACACGGTCTTGAGCGGGCCGGATTCCCCGGCTTCGAATGTCCAGGGCGTGCCGTGCGCGCTGAGCTTGTCAAACCCTTCCATGGTCGGCTGCTGGACGCGGCCGAACTCGCCGGCTCCGCTGCCGACGGACTGCATCGTGAAGATCTCGAAGCCCAGGAATTTTCGCGTGTTCAGGATCTCGAGCCCGAGCTCCTTGTCGAAAATGCTCTTGACTCCGCCCGGCGCGAGTTCGATCCTATAAAAGGAATTTTCAAGAGTTCCTCCAGAACGCGCGCCCTGCGGCCGGACCGGGCCGAGATTGAGGTGTTCGGTCAAGTAGAACGTCTTGTAGCCGATGGGAGGGACATCCTCCGCGATGAATTCATAGCGGATTTCGTCCGGGGATTGATCGGGCAGCGGGGGCAGCATCTGGCAGGGGACGACTTTGCCCCGCGCATCCTGCACGGTCAAAGGGGCCGGGCCTCTCTTGATCGTGACCATCACGGGATCGCTGCGCGTCCATGAGAGGGCGTTAAAAACGATGACCGGCTTGCCTTTGGCCGGGTCCGTCCCGACGCGCGCGGCGATCGCCCGGAGGGCGCCCATCAGCATCTCCCGGCCTTTGTCCCGGGCGAACTCATATTTCTTGCGGAAGAGCCGGTCCGTGATTTGGCCTTCTTTCCCGCCCCAGCCGTGGTCCGGATAAATCGCGGCCTGCCAGGCCTCTTCCATGGATTTCACGGGATAGTCCTTGAAGCCGCCGGCGAGCAGGGCGTTGACCGTTTGGAATTTCTCGGCCGCGGGGAGGAGAAATCCGGCTTCCCGCTGCGCGGAGATCGCCTCATGATGCGTCGGGCCGTGGATATAAAGCCAAAGGTTCGGCCGCTCGCCCATGACCCGGTCGAACGACGATTGAGCCCCGTCGAGCGCCCTGAAGAAATCGGCGGTCGAGGAATACTGCATCTTAGGCCCGGGGACGCCGGCGGCCGTTCGATGCGAGTCGTTCCACAGACCGATGAGCGGGCCGTAATCCGTGGGTTTCGAGAAATCCTCGGAATGAAGAAGCGGGAATTCCGGGGGAAGGCCGCGTTGCCGGTAATAAGGCGTCCAGGCGGCCAGTTTTTCGGCGATGGCTTTGACCCCCTGCTCCGGCTTGGCGTTCAAGAGCGCGGAGGTGTTGCTGTAATGGCCGGGCGAATAAGCCAGCACCTTCGATCCGTCCGGGCTGGCCCAGTCGTAAAATCCCTCGTGATAGCGGCTGATGACCATGTACGGAACGCCGGACTTGCTCAGGATCTGCTGCATCTGGAGGGCGCGGCCGGGCACGTCGGGATTGAAATAGACCACGGCATCGCAGCCGGGGAGATTCTTCCTGATCCAGCGCCGGCCGAAGTAGACTTCGCGGACGAGTTGCTCGCCCGAGAGGAGGGATTCATACGGCTGGTTGAACGTCGCTCCCCATTCCAACCGCCCCTCCTTTGTATAGCGTTGGATGTCCGCTTTCCTGTCCGGATGGCGCTCGAGATATTCCATCAGGTTGAGCATGTTCTCCATGACGAAGCAGTAATCGGGATTCCTGGCCATCATTTCGAGGGCCGGAGTGATGCAGTGTTCGTCGCGATAAACAATGCATTTCTGCGGGCTGTCCATCCAAGCGATGTCCTGATGGCTCGAGGACAGAAGGCGGAGCCGCCCGCCGTTTTTGAAATCGGATTCGCCCCCGGTGACTTTTTGCGGTTGTTCCTTGCCCATGGTGAATGATGCTCCCCATAAGATTCCGATAAGGAGAAAAACGCCGATCGTTGTCTTCATCCCGCCCCCGTTTTTTTTATTTCTCTAGGATCGAAGGACGGCGGATAAAACGATTACAGCGATGACAAAGGCCGGGCCGTCGCGATGCGTCTTCAATTTTTTTGGGTCCGCGATATCCATAACACAAGAATTTCCGCGTGTCAAAAAACGGCTTGTAAATCCAAACCGATTCGGTATGATGACAAAGAACCCGGATCATGACTCGACCCCCTTCGGACCTCCAGGAGAAAACGGGTCATTTTCGTTGGACGGTCTGCGCCCTTCTTTTCGCCGGCACGACGATCAACTATATCGACCGCCAGGTCCTGGGGGTTCTCGCCCCCCACCTCCAAAAAACGCTGGGATGGACCGAAATCCAGTACAGCGACATCGTCACGGCCTTCCAGACGGCCTATATGTTGGGACTCGTCGTTTTCGGATTTTTGATCGACCGGTACGGGACAAAAATCAGCTATGCGGCTTCGCTCACTATTTGGAGCCTTGCCGCGGTGGCTCACGCGGCCGTGCGCAGCGTTTTCGGTTTCGGGGCGGCTCGTTTCGCTCTCGGGCTGGGCGAATCGGGAAATTTTCCCTCGGCCATCAAAGCCGTCGCCGAGTGGTTTCCGCGCAAGGAGCGGGCCTTGGCCACGGGCCTGTTCAACGCCGGCTGTAACCTCGGCGTGGTCATCTCCCTGGCCGTCGTGCCCTGGCTCACGAACAGGTTCGGTTGGCCTTCCGCGTTCATCGCCACCGGAACGATCGGCTTCTTGTGGCTCATCTTCTGGCTCGCGCTCTACGAGATCCCGGAAAGGAAGAAAAATCTGAGCCGCGCCGAGCGGGCGCTGATCCACAGCGACCCCCCTGAGCCCGCTTCGGAAAAGATCCCCTGGCTCCGGCTGCTCAAGCACCGGCAGACCTGGGCGATCGTCCTCGGCAAATTCCTGACCGATCCGATCTGGTGGTTTTATCTCTACTGGCTGCCGAAATTTCTCAACGCGAAATTCGGGTTGACCCTGACGGAACTGGGTCTTCCTCTCATCATCGTCTATGTCATTTCGGACGCGGGCAGCGTCGGCGGCGGATGGATGTCGTCCGCTCTCATCAAAATCGGCTGGACGGTGAACCGGAGCCGCAAACTCGTGATGTTCATCTGCGCCCTGTGTGTCGTCCCCATCGTCACGGCGTCGAACGCCTCGAAGCTGGGGACGGCGGTCCTCCTCATCGGACTCGCCGCGGCGGCCCACCAGGCCTGGTCGGCGAATATCATGACCTTCGCCTCGGACATGTTCCCCAAAAAGGCGGTCGGGTCCGTGACGGGATTGGGCGGCATGGCCGGGGCCGCCGGCGGGCTGCTGTTTTCCAAATCGGCCGGCTATGTTTTGCATTGGACGGGCAGCTATTATGCCCTGTTCATCGTCGCGGCGTCGGCCTATCTGCTGGCGCTTGGGATCATCCAGCTGCTCGCCCCGCGGATGAAGCCGGCGGAATTTTAATGGTATAATGCGCCCATGGAGATCATCATCCGGCCGGACAGCCAACAGGCCAGCCTCCTGGCCGCCGAGATCACGGCGCGCCTGGTCCGGGAAAAACCGCACGCCGTCATCGGATTCGCCACGGGACAATCGCCGCTCCAGCTTTATCGGTTCCTTATCCAGATGCGCCGGGAGGAGGAGCTGGATTTCAGCCAGGTGACGACGTTCAATCTGGATGAATACGTCGGCCTCGACCCCTCCCACCCGGAATCCTATCACCACTACATGTGGAAGAACCTCTTCGGCTCCATCAATATCCCGAAAGACCGCGTGAACATCCCTGACGGGCAGGCGAGCGACATTCCCGCCGGCTGCCGCGCGTACGAAGAACAGATTCACGCGGCCGGCGGCATCGATATCCAGATTCTGGGGCTCGGCACGGACGGCCACGTCGGCTTCAACGAGCCCACGTCCTCGCTTGCTTCCCGAACCCGCATCAAGACTCTCACCGCGCGGACGCGCAAAGACAACGCCCGCTTTTTCGGCGGCGAAGACAAAGTCCCCCATCACGTCATCACCATGGGGCTGGGGACGATCATGGCCTGCCGGATGTGCCTCCTGCTCGCTTTCGGGAAAAGCAAGGCCCACGCGGTCGCCCAGGCCGTCGAGGGGCCGCTGACGGCCATGGTGCCGGCCTCCATCCTCCAGATGCATCCGCGGGCGATCTTCCTCCTCGACGAGGACGCCGCGTCCGAACTCCAACGGGCGGAATATTACAAATGGGTCTACGATAACAAGCCGGATTGGCAGAAGTACGGATGACTCTTTCGGTTATCCGGCCCCCGGATCAATCCGCCCTGCGCTACTCCGTCATTTGACCGGTCCCATCCGGACTAAGGCGACACCGTGGGGCGCGACGGGGACTTCGAACCTTCCTTCGAAAACGCCGACGTCCTTCTGCCGCCACAGATCGCGGATCTTTTGCTTCCCGCTCAAACCGAGATCCGCCCACGTCGCCGCGACGGCCTTGGTCGCCGGGCCGCGGTTGAACAATCCGACCGCGAGCGAGCCGTCTTCCATCGGCCGCGCCCAGACTTCGAGATCCCCGTTTTTGGCCGCGCGCCGGCCGGGCCGGCCGAGGGGATCCTGGTCGACATCGATGACCTCGTCATTGGTGAGCAGGCCCAGCGTGAAATCGTCGAGCCGGGTGATGTCGCCGCTGAAGATCAAGGGGGCCGCCACGAGGCACCATAAGGAAACGTGCGTGTACTGCTCGTCCGGGGTGAGCGGCGTGGGCGCGGTCCCGCCCTTCCAATTGCTCAAGTAGCCAAGGAGCAGGTAATCCGGGTCATTCCACGCTCCCGGCCGGCCGTATTTATGGAGCTCGTTCTTGGCGTAAACGTCGAAGCCGTCGCGGAAGAGGGCCTCGCCGATCTTTTCGAACGTGCCGCCCAGATCGTCGGCCGTCCGCCAACTGTTTCCGCCGACGTCCCTCCCCCACTCCCAGACGTTGCCCGTCCCATACTGGCAGAGATTGAGGACGATGTCGCGCGGCTGCTTCTTCAGAATTGCGCTGATCAGGCGATACGGTTTTTGGAGCTCTTCACGGCTCTTGTCTTTGGCGACGGAGCTGTATGAGCACCAATCATATTTGAGAAAATCGAAGCCCCACGCGACGAAGCGCTCGACATCCTGCCGTTCATGCCCGTAGGCGCCGACATGACCCGCGCATGTTGTCGGTCCGGGAGACGTGTAGATCCCGGCTTTGAGGCCTTTATCGTGAATAAAATCCGTCAGCGCTTTCATGTCGGGGAACCGCGGATTGGCGTTGACCCGGCCATCGGCATTTCGCTCCTCGCCCAGGAGCGTCGGATCCTTCGCGCCCGGCCTGACGGCCCAGCAGTCGTCGATATTCACGTACATATAGCCGTGGTCGATCATGCCGCTCGCGACCATCGCCTCAGCCGCCTCGCGCATGATCCGGTCCGTGACGTGGTTCTCCCAAACATACCAGCTGTTCCAGCCCATTTGCGGCGTGAGAGAGAGCGTATCGCCGCAGACGATCTTGAATTTGCGCTCGGCCTTGCCGCGCTTGTTCTCGGCCCTGAACGTGACGACGTATTCGCTCTTATCCTTGATCCGGCCGGTGATCCGTCCGGAGAGAGGATCGACCCGGAGCCCCGCGGGCAGCTTGTCGACGGAGAACGTCATCGGCCTCTCGCCCGTCGCCGGAATCGCGAAAAGAAAAGGCGAACCGGGACGGACGCCGAAGATCCGGGCGCCGTTGAGGCGCGGCTCCGGCCCCGGCTTGGGGGTGAGTCTGACGGGAGATTCGGTCAAGGCCAAAGCGACGCCGGTGAAGGCGGAAATCCAAAATAAGAATGTCATCAGGCGCTTTGTCCCTATTCTGAGACGGCTCATTTTATCCTCCTGTGATGGAAAAACATCCGCCTTCTCCTTTCTCGGAAAAGAGGAAGCGGGAAGATTTCACGAATAAACGCATTCCCCGGCTGCGCCGGCCATGGTCCGGAGATTATCCACCGGCGTCTCGAAAAAATGGTCGGACGCCGAGCAGATATATCCGCCCTCCCGGCCGACGGTTTCAAAGAGCTTGAACACGGCCCGCCGGATCTCGCTCGGCGATCCCAGCGTCAGCGTATTGAACTGGTCGATCCCGCCGATCAAGGCCAGCCGACGGCCGACTTTCCGCCGGAATTCCCACGGTTCCTGATTGCCGCCGATGCTGATCGGCGCGAGCGTTTCGGAGACATCGGCGCCGTTCCCGACGATCATGTCCTCGATGCCCAGCGTGCCGCCGCACGTGTGATACGTGATCTTGAAGCCGAAGGCGTGGAGAGCCTCGTGCATGACCCGGTCGTACGGCAGGCAGAACTCCGCGTGCAGCTTCGGCGAAATGAGCGTCGAGGACGCCGATCCTCCTCCCGTTTCGACCAGGTCGAACTTCGCGCCTTTCATCGATTCGATGAACCGCAATTTTTTTTCGAGCAAAATTCCCAGGAATTCATGGACCCAGCCCGGCTTATCGAACACGGCCAGGAGCAGCTCATTGATGTCGTAGAGGCAGGCGGCGTGCTGCCAACAGCCAGCCTGGTCGCCCCAGACGAATCCTCGCAAAATGCCCCGATCGCCGACATCGTCATAAGCTCTGGCGACGGAGTTGAGATCCAGGCGCGGGACGGGCATGTATTTTTCGACGAGCCGGATGTCCTCGTCGCGTTTGACGAGGTACTCCGAGATCCATGTCGTTTTGCGGTCGCCCTCGGTTTTATAGGTCAACGCGCCCTCGGGCGTATGGATCGTATGATGGACGACGCGATGGTCGGGATCGCCGCTGATGACCTCGGCGTCGTCCTTCCAGGCCGACGTGTTCAATTTCGTGAAATCGGCGTCCGTGAGCCAGAATTGGGCCATGGACTCGAAATACTGGATCTGGGCGTCCATGCCGACCATCTGAAAAGCTTCGATATCGCTCATGCCGTTCATATAGGTCTCGAGATGAAATTTCTGCCATTGATGAACAGACACGGGAAGCCGATCGGGCTTCTCCCTGTGAACGGCCAGCATCAGGCGATCCTTGGAGGTCACGGCCGCGGTCCTCTCATGGTTCGCTCCTGGCTTCAGCTTCCAGCCTCATCTCATTTCTTCGGCAGCGAGGCCTGGACAAACTTCACCAGGTCGGCGTGGTACTTCGCCGCCGAAGGCAAGTCAATGTAAACCATGTGGCCCGCTTCGTAATAACCCATGGAGATGTTGTTCTTCTTGATTTCGTCCGAGACCTTCAAGTGGGCAACGGTCCACTCCACGGGGAAGAAAGGGCAGGCGAAATCGTAATAGCCCATGCCCACGAAAAGATGCATGTGCGGGTTCTTGGCAAAGCCGTTCTCCAGGTTGACCACGGTGTTGTATTCGCCCGACCAAGGAGGAGCGTTGCCCGAGACGTAATAGAGGTTGTTGTTTTTGTAATTCAGGTCATTACGGACGTAGGCTTCGAAACAGGTAAGGAAACAGTTCTCGATGTTGGCGTTGCTGAAGTCAAAGCTCGTATTGGTGGCGCCGCCGTCGATTTGGTAGCCGGCAAAGCGCGAGTCGAGACGGGACGTCATGAGGTGCTGGTCGCGCAGCAGCTCGGTGCTGAACGGCCCGAGCGGGACGCGCAGGTCGAGGGCGTCGATGAAGGCCTTCGACAGTCCCGTGTACCGGGCCATGTCGTTCAGCACGTTGTCGCGCTGGGCTTGTGTCGCGCGGGCCCCGTCAAAGAGATACTCCAGGTACTCGCCCGAAGCGAACCGGCGGGCCTCTTCGGCCATCTGGTCGACGGTGAGCCTTTGCAGGTCCGGGGCGAGCTTCTTGTGATAATGCGCGGTCATGATCTCGGTCGGCAGGGTGCTGAGCTGACGCTGTTCGCCCGCGCCGGCGTTGCTGTCGATGACCGCCGAGAGGAGCATCACGCCGTTGATGGGACAGTCGCGGTCGGTGAGATAGCCGGCCAGACCCGCCGCGCGCGTCGTGCCGTAGCTCTCGCCGCCGACAAAAAGCGGCGAGCCCCAGAGGTTGTATTCGTTCAGGAAGCTCCGGATGAACTCGCCGAAGGCGGCCAGGTCGTTGTCCACGCCGCCGAAGTTAGGGCCGTAGCCCGGCTTGTCCGGCCGGCTGAAGCCGGTGCCCATGGCGTCGATAAAGACCAAGTCGCCGGTATCCAGCAGGCAATTGGGATTGTCGACGTAAGCATACGGGGGCGGCGTGGCCAGGCCGTTCGAGTTCATCTTCACCATTTTGGGGCCGAAGGCGCCCATGTGCAGCCAGATGGTGGCCGCGCCCGGTCCGCCGTTGAACAGAAACCAGACCGGCCGTTTCGACTTGTCGGTGACGCCGTTCTTGGAATAGTAAACGTAGAACAGATGCCCCTCGGTCACGCCGCTGGTGGCGTTGCGGATGGGCATGAACCCGACGTGAGCGGTATATTGGATCGTCTCGTTTTGCAGCGTGATCTGATGCTGTGTGGTGATCGGCCGCGCCGGGTATTCGATCGCCTGCATCTCCTCCAGGCTGTAATTGAAGCGGAAGAAATTGTTGGGCGCGGCGCCGCCACCCCGGCCCTGGGCCAAGGCGCCGACGCTCATGGCCGCGATGAAGATGACGAGCCCGAAAAATTTCAGGTCATATCGTCTCTGGATTTTCATGGCATTTCTCCTCGGTTTCGGGCGCCTATTGGCGTGCCGACGACACGGCCTCATTGATGAACCCGGTCAGGTCGGCCTGCAGTTTGGCCAGCGATTTCGAGTCGACGTAGGTCATCTGGCCGGACTCGAAATGACTCACCCTGATGTTGTTGGCGCGGACGTCCGGAGACACGTTCAGGTGAGCCAAGGCAAACTCGGTCGCGTAGAACGGCGCATTGAGGTCAAAAAAGTTCACGCCCACGAAAAGACGCAGGCGGGGATTGCGGACGAACGCGCCGGCCAGGCTCGCGTCGTCATTCCCGGTCGAGGTGAACGTCCCGATGCCGCCGCTCGACAAGTAAAAGGTGCCGTTGCTGTTGGTGAAAGTGAGCTCGCGCCGCAAATAGGCCTCGTAGGCTGTCAGGAAGCCGCCGGCCAGATAGCTTTGGTTGTAGTCAATCGCGGGCGCGCTGACGAAGCCGCCGAATCCGCCAAAGCCGCCGCGCCCGCCGCTCGTTCCCGGGACAAAGCCGGTGACGCGCGCATCCGAGTTCGAAAGCGCCCGGTGCTGGTCGCGCAGCAATTCTCCATTGAAGCGGTCCAGCGTAATGCGCAGATTGTTGCTTACGATAAAGGCCCTCGAAAGTCCGGTCAACCGCGATAAGCTTGCCACCACCTTGGCGCGTTCCTCGGGCGTCATGCGATCGCCCTTGTAGAGCGCATGGAGGTACTCGCGAGAGGCGAATTGCCTCGCCTGTTCCGCGATCTGTTCGGCGCTCAGCGCCGTCAACTCCGGCGCCAGCTTCTTGTGGTACCAGGCGGACAGGATTAAATTCGGCAGCAGCGTTATGTATTGTTCGTCGCCGGCAAGCGCGTCGGCGGCCGGCGTCATCGACAAAAGCACCACCCCGCGGACGGGGAGTTGGTGGTCTTGGAGATAGCCGGCCAATCCCGCCACCCGCCCCGTGGCCATGTCCTCCCCCGCCAGGAAAACGGGCGAGTTCCGGCGGTCGTAGGTGTTTAAGAAGCTGCGTACGAACTCCGCCAGCGAAGCGATGTCGGTGGCCGTATTCCAGAAGTTCGGCCCTCGGCTCGGTTGGTCGGGCCGGCTGAACGCGGTGCCCACCGGATTAACGAAAACCAGGTCGGCCTGGCCCAGTAGGGTGTTGGGATTATCCATCCAGCCATAAGGCGGGAGCCCGACGGTACCGTCGCCCATCCACTTCATCCGCTTCGGACCCAATCCGCCGAACTCCTGCCAACTGGTCGCTACGCCCGGCGCGCCGCCCAAGAAAAACAACACCGGGCGGGCGGAGGCATCGCTAACGCCATCCTTGGTATAAGAGGTGAAAAACAAATGCGCTTCCGATTGTCCCGTTGTCGCGTTGCGGAGCGGCACGTAGCCCGCCTGCGCGGTGTAGGCGAGTATTTCTCCATTGATCATGATCTTCTGATGAGTCTCCGTCGGCTTGGCATCGGGAATCGGTATCCCTGCGGTTGCCGTCGAATCGTAGTTGTAGAAATCGGCAGCGCCTCCGCCGCCGCGCCCGCCGCGGCCGGCCTGGCTGCCGCTGCCCTGCCCCCAGGCGCTGAGCGCCAAGCCAAGAGTGATCACCAGCAGGAATTGTCCTTTACGCAGGTATCGCATGGTCATTCCCTCCTTAGGATAAAGTTTTTTTCGGGTAACGCGACGATCCCTCCCGTTCAGATTGGAATCGGCACTACCCTTCACGAGAAAAGGATATTATCAGCCGCGAATCAATGTCAAGGAACGCTCGGACTATTTGGCGAAAAAACACGCCGCCCGCGCGCCCGGCGAGCGCGTGCGCGGCTCGGCCTCCGGGTTCGCTCCCCGCCGCGTTCGCGCAGCGGGACCGTGCTCGCTCACCCCTCGGACGGTTTTTTCCGCCAATTAGTCCTCGCTAGGGATTAAGCGGTGGCGAGGAAACCGGCTCTGGCGTCGGCTCGCTCCCTGCTTCGTTAGGCGAAGCAGGTCCGTGCCCGCTCGCCTCCTTATGGCCTCCTCACCCTCTGCCCCTTCGCTTTAAATAATAAAGCGGGTCCGTGCCCGCTCACCCCTCGGACGGTTTTTTCCGCCAAATAGTCCTCGCTGGGTGTTAGCCGGTGGCGAAATAACACGCCGCTCGCGCCCGAAATCGCCGAAGAGATCCAACGCGGAATTCCGGGAGGAAGATTGAATTAGATTTCCAATCGCTGTAATATATTCAGTAAGAGTTTTATCGCTCGCTTCCCACAGAGGGAGAGATCAAAACGACGAAGCTCTTCTTCAAGAAAAGGAGGGACTCATGGTCACGAATCTCATCATCATCGCCGGCGCGATCATCTTATTCATTTTCTTCAGCGGCATTCGGATCGTCCGGCCCACCCACCGGGGCCTGGTCGAGCGGCTCGGGAAATACCGAAGGTTCGCCCATTACGGATTCAACTGGATCATTCCCGTCATCGACCGGATGTTCCAGATCAACATCACGGAGGTCATGGTGGACGCCCAGCCGCAGGAGATCATAACCAACGACAACTTGAACGCCCGGGTGGACGCCCAGGTCTATTTCAAGGTCAAGGACGATGAGGAGAGCGTCAAGCATTCCCAATACAGCGTCTTTAACTACCAGTGGCAGATCGTCAATCTGGCCCGGACGACGCTGCGGAACATCATCGGCACGCTGACCCTCAAATCGGCCAACAGCGAGCGGGGCAAGATCAACTCCGAACTCCAACGGACGTTGCGGGAAGAGACCGGGAGCTGGGGCATCGAAATCGTCCGGACCGAGCTCAAGGAGATCGACCCTCCGAAAGACGTCCAGGAAACGATGAACAAGGTCGTCAAGGCCGAGAACGAGAAGATCGCGGCCATCGATTTCGCCACGGCTACGGAAACGATGGCCGACGGAGCGAGAAGAGCGGAGATCAAGAAGGCCGAGGGGATCAGGATGGCCCGCATTCTCCAGGCCGAGGGCGAGGCCCAGGCCATCAAGCTCGTCAACGAAGCGGCCAATCAGTATTTCGTCGGGAACGCGCAGCTCCTGAGGCGGCTGGAAACGGTGGAGAAAGCGATGGCCGGGAACGCCAAGATCATCGTGCCGGGCGATGCCCAGCTGATCAATGTCATCGGCGACCTGGCCGGAGTGTTGCCGCTGCCAAAGAAAGACTGATCCTTTTTCTCCGCTTCATTTGACAAAAGGAAGCGGGGGGATTTTTTTAGTCATGGATCGCGCTTAAGACATTCGTCAAAAATTCCGCCAAGCCCCAGCGATTATCGAAGGTCATCCCTAATCGGACGACGACGAGTTTGCGGGACGGAATCACAGCGATCATCTGGCCCTGGTAGCCTTCGGCCATGAACATGTCGGGAGGCAGCCCGGGATAGGGGCGCTTCGCCGGATCCGGCGGGTCGCTTTTGTTCAGCCAGAATTGGGCGCCATATCCACCCCCTTTCAGCGTCGGCGTCGGCGTCGTCGCGTAAGCCACCCAGCTCTCCGGAAGGATGCGGTTCCCCTGCCAGACTCCGTCATTGAGATAGAGCAGGCCGAACCTGGCGTAATCGCGGGCCGAGGCATAAACGCCCGATCCGGTCGTGAAGGTTCCCGAAGCGTCGGATTCGATGATCGCGCTCCTCATCCCGATCCTGTTGAAGAGTTCACGGCGGGGGAAGGCCCAGTATTCATCCTGGTCGCCGATCGTCCGCCGGATGATCCTGTTGATGATCATCGTCGTCCCGGTCGAATATTCCCATCGCGTATCGGGCGGCGCCGCGAGCGGCTTCTGGGCCGCGTAAGCGGCCATGTCGGACTTCAAAAAAAGCATCTTGTTGACGTCGGAGATCGGGTGGTCGGCGTAGGCTTCGTACCATTCGAGGCCGGAGCTCATCCGCAGAAGCTGGTCGGTCGTGATCGCTTTCCGCGGATCATTCGGACCCTGCCATTCGGGGACGGGCGCGGGCGCCCAGATATCCAGCCGGCCCCTCCCGGCGAGGATTCCGACCAGGGTACTCGTGACGCTTTTGGCCACGGACCAGCTGATGAGCCGCGTGTCCTTCGTAAAGCCCGGCGCGTAGCGCTCGGCGACGATCCGGCCGTCATAGACGACGAGAGCGGCCCGGGTCCTTTTGAGGCGTTTGGGGTCCGGCTCGGAGAAGACCTTGTCCAAGGCTGACGTGAGCCTGGCGTTGTCGATATTCCAAGGGAGAGGAAGCGCCGGCAGGAGATCTCCGGTCGGCCAAGGAACGGATTCCGGATTAGCCGGCTCGGGCGTTGGGATATTCACGTTCCAACCGCGGACCGTTTCTTCCGCCACATCCTGAAGGAGCACGGCGCCCAACGACTCGATAAAGATCGCTTTCCTTTTAAACAGCCCCAGGCCCCAAAGGGACACCGTCACGCTCTTTTCCCGGCGGTCGACTTTCGCTTTCAGGATTTTAAACAAGGGATGGAAGGCCACGTCTTCGTTCAGGGCCGTAGCCTCATCGCGGCCCGAAACGAATAGCGCGGAGCAGAGCAGTTTCGCCTTGACCCCGCAGCCGATGGGAAGCTGGGGAAAGAAGTCCCGCTTCGAATAAACAAAGACGGCGGCCGCGAGCAGGAGGACGGCGACGATTCCGAGCCCGACTCTCCTTCGCTTGATATTTTTCATGGATTCGCTCCCTCTCTTTCCTTTATCATTAAATAATCATTTCCTCCGCCCGATGTCAACGAAAAAACATCCTTATCGCAGTACAGTACTACGGTCATGGAAACAGCGCGGTTTTCGCCCTCGTTATCCAAAAAGCACGTATAGAACGACCATCGTTATAAAAAGAACGGCGGAAACGAATCGGTAATCGAACGCGCCTCCCGTCAGCTTTCCCCTCACGGCTTCCATCGGGCTCGACCAGACGAGTTTCTCGCTTTCCGCGGTATGGATGTGAGGCTTAATCAGGGAGACGATGACGAGAATCGCCGAACAGAGGACGAAAAGATAGAATGTGGCCAACATCGATGGAACGTTCCAGCCGGTCTTGTCCTTGAACCAGTCCAGGAAAAATACGATCAACCCGAGCCCCGAGCCGAAGGACAATGTCGCATAGGCGGCGGCCGACGACGCCTTTCGCCAAAAAACGCCCCAGATAAAAACGGCCGTGATGGGTGGAGCGATGTAACAGATGACCGACACGATGCCCTGGAAGATGCTGGGGAAATGGCTGACCAGCGGCGACCAGAGAATGGCCGCGAGCATGGCGATGAACGTGACCAGCCGCCCGACAAAGGTCAGCCGGCGTTCGGTGGCCCGCGGTTTCCAGCGCTTGTAGAAATCGAGGGTGAAGAGCGTGGCGATCGAATTCAGCGCCCCCGAGACCGTGCTCATCAAGGCGGCCAGCAGGGCCGCCGCGACGATTCCCTTGATACCGACGGGAAGAAGCCGATTGATCAGCACGGAATAAATGTCCGCCGAATTTGCCGGCGCCGCCAAGCGGCCCTGGCGGACCAATCCGTACGCGATCAGGCCGGGCAGAACGAAGAGGAAGACCGGGAGGATCTTGATGAACCCGGCAAACAACGGGCCGAGTCTGGCCTGTCGCTCGTCCCTGGCGCCCAAAACGCGCTGGACGATGGTCTGGTCGGCGCACCAATACCAGAGCCCGATGATCGGATAGCCTAGAAAAACGGAATACCAGGGCAACGACGGAGTCTCGGCCGCGGTCCGCAGGATGGTCAGCTTCACCGGCTCGACGGAGGCGGCGAGCCCGCTCCATCCTCCCACGGCGGCCAGGCCGAATCCGAGGACGCAGCCCGAGCCGACGATCAGGATGATCGTCTGGGCGGATTCCGTGAGCACCACCGCCAGCAGCCCGCCGACGATCGTATAGAGCCCCGTCAGAAGCGCGGTGAGGACGATGCTCGTCCCGATATCGATGCCGAACAGCCCTTTCAAGACAACGGCGCCCGTATAGAGGGTGAAGCCGATGTGGATGAAGACGGCCGAGACGATCGAGAGCGCGGCCAGCCAATCGCGGCTGGCCCGGCTGTAGCGCTTTTCGAGGAAATCCGGCAGGGTGGCCACCCTGGAGCGGATATAGAACGGCGCGAAAAAGAGGGACAGGACGATGAGCAGGAAAGCCGCCATCCACTCGAAATTTCCGTAGGCCAGCCCGTTGACATAGCCTTCCTGGGCCAGGCTGACGAGGTGCGTGGTCGAGATGTTGGTCGAGAAAAGGGCCAGGCCGATCACCGGCCAGCGAAGGGCGCTTCCGGCCAGAAAGTACTCGGCACTCGTGTGCTGCTTGCGTTTGCGCTTTCCCCAGGCCCAAAGTCCGAGCCCGACGATCCCGACGAGATAGACCCCGATGACCAGCAGATCGGGCCAGGCCATCGTGAGGAGAGGATGTGGTTCCATGCGCCGCCGGCCGCCCCAACCTCAATCCGTATGGAAGACTTCTTCCATCGCGCTCCAAAACTCCTTGGGACTCCGCAGGGGAACTGGAACCTGGCAGGGATCGGTTTCCTTCCACCATTGCTGCGTCGTCGGATCGGCCGCCATCCTGGCCATGTCGGCCTGGAAATCCGCGCCCGTGTATTCGAAATACGAAAACAAATAGAATTTGCCTTTCTCGACTTCCTTCAAGTAGATCGAGTAATTGCGAATGTGGCATTCCTTGATCATCTTGAGGACGCCGGGCCAGCACGCGGCATGGAGCTTTTTATAATAGTCGATCTTATCGGGCTTGATGCCGATGACCATGCCGTAGCGTTGGACCTTCGGCTGGCTGAAAAGCCGGCCGACCATGAAAGCGGAGCCCAGGGCCCCCGCCATGAAAACGACATACTTGCCGAGTTTGAGTTTGGCCATTCATTTTTCCTTTTTTAAGAAATTTTGGACGGGCTGGACGTTCGTGATTTTGAGGGCGACCGGCCAGTCCGGCCCCCAGGCGATGGCGATCGCGTTATCCGCCTTCTCCGCGCCGGTCCATTTCGATCCGGGCTTCCGGATCATCTGCACGGTCTGCTTCCTTTCGACCTGGATATGGAGCCCCTGGGCATCCTCTTTCCACTCCAAGTCGCCCGCCTGGCTCAGGAGGGTCACTTTCGTCGTCGGCGTGGCCTTCAACGACCTGAGCGTCAGGAGCCGTCCGGGACGATGGGAAGACGTCGCCGGCTCCGCGCCATAGTCCAGATCGGCGAAGGCATAGACCGTCTTCTCGTCGCGCCGCTGGGTGAACCAAACGTCGCCCTCGTTCGTCACGACCCACGGCCGGATGCCGCGCACGGCCTCGCCGTAGAGCATCATCCAGAGGCCGAGGTCGCGGAGGCGGTCGACGTCGGGGTCGGCGATCCTGCCCTCGGGACGCGGCCCGACGTTGAGCAGCATGTTTCCGCCGCGGGCGCGGATGGCAATAAGGTTTTTGATGATTTCTTTCGGCGTGCGGATATCCGGATCCGGCTGATAGGACCATTGAATGCTCGTCGTCATGCAGCTTTCCCAGGCATGGTCGGACGCCTGGCCGGGGATTTCCTGCTCGGGCGTCGGGATCTCGCCCCGGCCGATGAAGACGTCCTGTTTCACCCGCCAGGCTTGTTTCTTGAGCGGTTCGCATTTTCCATCGAACCAGATCATGAAGACGTCCCCATACCGCGTCAGGAGCTCTTCGACCTGGCCGCGCTCGTAATCCGCGAAATTTTTTTTCAGCGGGCCGAAAAGCTCGGGGCTCGCGAAATCCGCTTCGTAGAGATGGCTGAAGCGATGGCCGGTTTCGTATTGATAACGGAAATCCCCCGGCGAATAATAGATCCCGACGAGAAGACCTTCCCGGCGGAAAGCGTCGACGAGCCCGGCCAGGATGTCCCGGCCGTAGGGCGTCCTGGTGATCTTGAAATCGCTGTAGGCGGTATCGAACATGCAAAAACCGTCGTGGTGCTTGGCCGTGAAAACGACGTATTCCACGCCGGCGAGCTTGGCCAGCCGCGCCCAGGCCTTCGGGTCGAAATCGACGGGATTGAATGTTTCCGCCAGGCCGTAATATTTTTTGACATAATCGTCCGAGGCGTTGTAGAGCGGCCAGGAGATCTCGGTCCCCATCTGCGAATTCGGCCCCCAGTGAATGAACAGGCCGAGGCCCGCGTCACGGAACATCTCCGTCTTCGCCGGATCGTTCGAAAGGCGGACCTTGTCTTCGGCCAGAAGCGTCGGGGGCTTCTGGCCCGGAATCTTATCGTCGGCCGGACGCTTCGCGCAACCCAGGATGCCGAGCGCGAGAACGCCGCACAAAGAGCCGACCCCGATCCAACGGGCCATGGATTTCGAACGGAATTTTCGCATGCTTCTCTCCTTTCTAGGCCTCATATCCGCCGGCTTCGCGGACGGTCTCATAAAGAGCCAGGACATTGTCCACGGGCGTCTCCGGCAGAAGATAATCATGGCTGGGCGAAGCGATATAGCCTCCCCCCGGCTTCATGATCGCCAGGACTTCGCGGGTCCCGGCCCTGACGAGATCGGGGGTCCCCCGAATGAGCAGGTGATGCGTGTCGATGGAGCCGTTGAGGACGATCCGGCCGCCGTACGCCCTTTTCAACCGGGCCGGATCCATGTCGCGCGCATCGGGCTGGAGGGACTGCAGCGCATCGAGGCCGATTCCGATCATGGCCGGGACGAGCGGAAAGAAACCGCCGCAGCAATGGAGCATGACTTTGAGGCCGAAATCGTGGCCGAGCCCGACGAGGCGTTTCAAATGCGGAAGAAAGAACCGCCGGAACATGCTTTCGCCGACGACCGGCCCGTTCTGCGTCCCGAAGTCGTTGCCGATGAAAAAAATATCCAGGCTTCCCGCGGCCGCCTCGAAAATCCTCCGGCTGACCTCGCTGTAATAGTCCACGACGCGGCCGAGGAGCGCATCCACGAGCGCGGGATTTTCGATCATGGCCGTCATGAATGTTTCCATGCCGAGAAGGTCGACGGCGTCGTGGTAAAAGGGAGACCAGTCGCCGCCGAGAACGGCATAGCGGCCTTCCCACGCGAGCGCGTCGGCCCTGATCCGCGAAACGTCCATCCACGCGGGATCGGGCCAGGGAAAGGCGTCGAGGTCCGCGGGCGTCCGGGCGTCCCGCAAAGGATGTCCGAGCGGTTGGCCATAGCCGTAGCCGTGGCGCTCGACGCCAAACGGAGTGCGGCTCGTCGCGATGGGACTGGTGAAACAAGCATCCGGCGAGCGGTCCGCGGGACCGCTATATTTTGCATAGACGCGGCGGAAATCGTCGCCGATATGGAGCGACAAGTCCTCGTCGTCAGCGAGATTCAGGCGGTTTCTGGCCAGTTCCCGGAATTCGGGCGAGGCGCCCATCCAGCAGGGCACGCGGTCGGGCATCCGGCGCTCAAAAACCGCGCGCACCCGTTCCCGGGAGGTCATGGCAGCATCATACGGAAGAACGCGCGCATTTTCAATCGGAGGTCGAAAACCGAAAATTGCCGACAGAAAACGAGCTGGAATTCCAGACTCGGAAAACCGAAGAGCGTCCGCCCGCGCTTCCTAGTATCCCGTCTCTCAATTTCCCTATCAAATATCTCCTTGAGACGGGATACTTCCAGGGGGGAGTCAAGCTCCCCCCTCGGCGCTTCGCTGACCCCCTGAGGGGGAACCAATCCATTCCCCCTCAAACTCCCCTGGATGTTGTGCGTCCCCCTCGTCGGCTATTTAGCCAAGGAACTTACGAGACGCACAACTATCGATGTCCGAGCATGGCCCCGGAAACAGGCTGTTTCGGGAGGCCCGGCATTTGAAAGGAAACCGTCAATCTGTCGCCTCCGGACTTATTGAAATAGCGGACCCGGAAGGGATGCGGGCCGGCGGCCAGGGCGATCAGGCCGTGTTTTTCCTGCATCCCGTGCAAGCCGCTATTATCGACGACGAGCGTGTCGTCGATATTAAGATCGCTCCCGTCGTCCGATCCGATAAAAAACGCGTAGACGCCGTCTTTCGGAACCTGGAGATAGCCCGTGAATTCGAATCCGTAATATTCCTTTCTCTTCTTGCCGGACAGATCAACGGCGGAGCTTACCCCGGTGCCGGCCGGCCGGAGTTTTGCAAAATCGGGGATGTTGTCCCAATCGCCCTCATAATAATTGTAAAGGGCGCCGGGCTTGAGGTCGATGTCGGCCGCAGCGGGACGCGGCTTGACTTTAGTGAACGCGGCCTGGGCGGTCGCGCTGACCGGCTTGCCCTCGCGGAAACACCTGGCCGAGACGACGGACGTGTCCGTCACATGGATGGGCCCCTTGACCGGAAGCGATGAAAGCGACGGCACGGTTCCGTCCAGCGTAAAACGAATATCGACGTTCGCCCGGCCGGACACCACGGTCACGTCGAGGGCGTCCAGGAAAATAGCGAATTCGGATTTGATGTCCGGCGGATCGCTGATGTCGGGCCGGCCCTCAACGTCCAGCACGACGACGCTGTCGTAAGGATTGGGAGCGATGCTTTGAAGGTCGATAACCAGGGCATCCTCGTTCCGGGTCACGGCCAGCGGGGATTTCGCCGGATCGGCCAGAAGAAAGGCTTGCTTTGTTTTGTTGGAAATCCCGGGCACGACAAGCTTCCCTTCCACCGGCCATTGGAAAACATGGAGGAAGAGGCGCGTCCCGCCGTCGATCGCCTTCTGAGTGCATCTCCCCCAGACGAGCTTCTTGAATGGGCTGGCCTGCGTTCCGTAGATCGATTCCCCGTTCATCCGCAGCCACGACCCGATATCGGCGAGGAGTGTTGTGCTCAGCGGCGGAAATTGGCCGTCCGCCCGGGGGCCGTCATTGAGCAGGAAATTTCCGCCTTTCGAGGCGATGTCGACCAGCATCAGGGTGAGATCCTTGGCCGATTTCCAATTCGAGTCGTGGCTGTTGTAGCCCCAGTTGTCGTTCATGGTCATGCAGGTCTCCCAGTCCAGGCCGGGAAGCCCGGTGGCCGGGATCTGCTGCTCAGGCGTGCCGAAATCGCCGGCCGATTCCTTTCCCTGGGAAAAGCCCTCCATGCCCGACCGGCTCGCGCCGACGCGGTTGTTGATGATGATGTCCGGCTGCAGGCTCCTGACATATTGGTAGAGCTCGCGGCCATACTTCTCGTTCCAGGTCGCCTCCCACTCTCCGTCGAACCAGAGGACCCCGATCGGCCCGTAATTTGTCAGCAGCTCCTTGAGCTCGTTTTTCATGTACTGGACGTACCGGTCGAAATTCGCGCCGGCCGTCGGGCGATCTTTTTCCCAACCGCGGCGCGGCAAGTAATCGGGATGGTGCCAGTCCATGATCGAGTAATAGAAACCCAGCTTGATCCCTTGCTTGCGGCAAGCCTCGGAAAGCTCCTTCAAGACGTCGCGTTTGAACGGCGTGGACATGATGTCGAAATCCGTGAATCGGGAATCGAAAAGGCAAAACCCGTCATGATGTTTGGAGGTGATGACGATGTATTTCATGCCGGCGTCTTTGGCCATGCGGACCCATTCATCGGCGTTGAACTCCTTCGGGTCGAACATTTGGACGAGCTTTTCGTACTCCTCCAGCGGGATCTGGGCGTTGTTCCTGATCCATTCGCCGTAGTTCGTCTTACCGTTCCACTCGCCGGCCGGGACGGCATACAGGCCCCAGTGGATGAAAAGGCCGAAGCGGGCCTCGCGCCACCACTGCAGGCGGGCATCATGTTGGGCCTGCGTTTCGAGCTGAGCGAAAAGCGAAGCGGAGGATAAAACCCCGATGATGACGACAGCGAAAAAAACGCCTTTCATGAATTTTCCTCTCATTTCGCCTCCTTTTTATTTTTCTCGAGCGTCAGACTGTCGGCCTTGCGAAAGCCTCTCACGATCATATCGCCCGACGGAGCGACATCGACAACGGCATAGCTGTTGTTTTCGGGGCCGAGGCCCTCGATCATCCCTTTCAGCGTGTAGTAATGAATGCCGCCGATCCGGCTGTACGCCCCCTCGTGGCGGTGGCCCTGGAAAACCGCGAGCACCTTCCCGGATTGTTCGAGCATCGATCTGACTTTTGCGGCATTCTTGACGTAATAATCCCCGGCGCCGTCCAACTGCTGGTGAATAAAAACGACGACGGGTTTGGACGAAGCGACCAGCTCGCTTCTGAGCCAATCGATCTCATGGGCCGGAATGTTGGTATCGGCCCAGGCGAACCGGCCATGATCGTAGGGCGCGCCCTTGGCGTCGAAATTGGCGTCGAGCACGAGAAAACGGACGCCCCGGACATCGAAGCCATAGAAGCTCCATCCTTTGGGGATGCCGGTGTTTTCGACCGCGTTCAGGAATTGTTCTTTCGACAAACTGTCTTGGTCATGGTTGCCGAGAACATGGTATCGGGGGCCGAGAAAACGCCCGAACGCGCTTTCGATCCTCCGGAGATAGGCCAGAGTCCTGGCTTCCACCGGAACCTCGTCCTGATCCTTGAAATCGCCGAGTTCGATGAGGAAATCGACCCGCTCGCGGTTCATGACCGCGACGCACTCCTCCATTTTCGCCAGGGATTCTCGGAAGGGCCGCCCCTCCCTGGCTTGGCAGTCGGCATAATGCGCGTCCGTGACGATGCCGAAGCGGATCCCAACCGCTTTTCCAACGATGGAGACCGGCTTGGGCGCGCAGGCCGCGAGCAGACCGACGGCCAGGACCGGCATCGCGGCCCAGGCGGCCTTCAGGAAATGACGGCGCTTCATTCGCGACCTCGGGAACGAATCGTCCTCTAGCTTAGTGCAGAGGCAAAAAGGAAGTCAACCGGACACTCTTGGAGGAAAACCCTTTTTGGGGTTTCCCTCCAACGGGAGCTTCGCTCTCTGCCACCCTTCCCTGGAGCATCTCGTGAACGCAATTTTGCGGTTAGGCTATATTTAAAAATGGGGCGCCCCGGTCGAGACGGGGATAGAATTCTTCAAGATTTGAAAATCTTCTCGATATCGTTAAACGCTTTTGTAAGGATCTCTTTGACCACGGGGATCTTCTCGGCGCCCGCTTTCCGCGCTTGGTGCCCGATCATGCGGCCGAGGTCGCCCAGCGTATGCATGATCCCGTGCATATCATCCCGCATTTCCGATCCCCAATTTCCCCACCAGTTCTTCATCTGTCTGTGGATTTCGTCGGTTTCCTTTTCCTTTCCCGCCAAAAAAGATTTTCCTTCTTCGGTTATGGTATAGACTTTCTTGCCTTCCTGCTGGACGGATGTGACATACCCTGCTTCCTCGAGCCACTGGAGCGTAGGATAGATGGCGCCGGGGCTCGGCGAGTAGAAACCGTTGCACTGCTCCTCGAGATCCCGGATGATCTCATAACCGTGCCGCGGCTTGTTCTTGAGCAAATCGAGGATCAAATATTTGAAGTCGCCTTTGTGAAAGAGCCTTTCTCCCCTCGGCCAAAAACCATATCGTTGTCGATAAAACATTTTACCTCCTTAAGGTTAAAAAGATACTCTTAGATATATCTAGATATAATTTAGATGGAAAACATTCATTTGTCAAGTGGCTGAGCACCCTGAGCACCGGCTTGCTTTTTTCAAAAAAAAGCATTAAATATTTTTATATCGATCCGGGAAGCGGTTCAAGAGGAGAGCGCATGCGAACGAAAATCTTTTTATGCCTTTTTATGATTTGCGCGGGGCTGGCATTTTCCGGTTTTCCGAACGGCGGGCAGACCCCCAAAAACGAGGAACGGGAAACCGATCTCCTGGTCCTGAAAAAACTCGATTGGTTCCGGGACGTCAAGTTCGGGTTGATGATGCACTGGGGCCCTTACAGCCAGTGGGGTGTCGTCGAATCCTGGAGCATTTGTTCCGAGGATGAGCCCTGGTGCCGCCGCGACATCCCCGATTACGTCGCCTATAAGAATAAGTACGAAGACCTCAAAAAGACGTTCAATCCCGTGAAGTTCGATCCCGAGGCGTGGGCGCGGGCGGCCAAATACGCGGGCATGCGCTACGTCGTTCACACGACCAAGCATCACGACGGGTTCTGCATGTTCGACACGCGACAGACCGATTACAAGATCACGTCGGCCGAATGCCCGTTTTCCAAGAATCCCAAGGCCAATATCGTCAAGGAGATCTTCGACGCGTTCCGCCGGGAAGGTTTCGGCATCGGCGCCTATTTTTCCAAGCCCGACTGGCACTCTCCGGACTATTGGGCGCCGGAGTGGGCGACCCCCGACCGGAACGTCAATTATGATACGGAGAAATATCCCGCGCGCTGGCGGAAATTCCGGGATTATACGTACGCCCAGATCGAAGAGCTGATGACGGGTTACGGGAATATCGATATCCTGTGGCTCGACGGCGGCTGGGTCCGGCCTTATCCTCCGCTCGAGCCAGATCTTCGCGGCATCCTCAAAAGGCCGTTCAACCAGGACATCGACATGCCGAAAATCGCCGCCATGGCCCGCGGACGGCAGCCGGGCTTGATCATCGTCGATCGCACGGTGACGGGCAAATACGAAAATTACCGAACGCCCGAACAAGAGATCCCCGACAAGCCGCCGGCCTATATCTGGGAAACGTGCATGACCATGGGGAATTCCTGGTCCTATGTGCCGAACGATCGCTACAAGTCCGCGAACAAATTGATCCATCTTCTGGTCGATATCGTCTCTAAAGGCGGAAATTTCCTCTTGAACATCGGACCGAACGCCGAGGGCGAACTGCCGGCCGAAGCCTTGAAGCGCCTGAAGGAGATCGGCGATTGGATGAAAATCAACGCCGAGGCCATCTATAAAACCAGGCCCATCGCTCCCTACAAAGAAGCCAAGACGTGCTTCACTTCGCTGGCGGACGGAACGATTTTCGCGATCTACCTGGCGGACGAGGACGAGACCCGTCCTCCGGCGACGATCCAGCTCTATTCCCAGGCGCCGGGGCCGGGAGCGAAGATCCGCATGCTCGGCGTCCCGGAGGCCGTCCGATGGGAAAAGGACGGCAAGGGCATCCTCATTCACGTCCCGGAGCCGGCCCTCAAGAATCCTCCCTGCCGGCACGCCTGGGTCTTCAGGATATCGAAAGGGACGGACAAATGAGATTCGCCCTTCTGCTCGTTCTCTGCTCGGCGCCGCTCACGCACGCGGCCGAGAATGCCTGGCTCAAGGGATACGCAAAAACCGTCTCCGGAGAAACGATCGGCTATCACTCGCCTTATCCCGACGCGACTTCGGCGCTTCTCGTCCGGGCCACGGACGGCCGTATGTCCGCGGCATGGGAAACCGCTCCCGTCCCAGACGATTTCAGCGCGCCGGTCGCCACGTTCGTCTGGATGGCCGGCCTGGCGACTCAGAAAGGCGCCCACGCGTTTTTCCTCTCGGTCGACGATGAACCGTTACTCGCGTTCCACACCGGAAAAGACGCTTCGGAAAAATCCTGGGAAATCCCCGGAAAAAACGGCGCGACCCTGACGTTCAAAACGACGCTCGTCGATCAGTTTCAGGAACTCTTCGGGTTCATGTTCCTGACGCTCCCGAAATCCTCGCTCCGGCCCGGGAAGCCCGTCCGCCTGAAAGTCGCCGGCGAAAACGGCGGGAGCCGGGACTGGTTCATGGTCTTTCAATACGATCTCGAACCGTGGGTCAGGGCCTCAGCCGAACAAGCCCTGGTCCGCAAGGGCGACAAGCTCTCGCAATCGATCCGGGTGGAAATCAGCCACATCGGGCCGCCGGAAGAAGCGGTTATTTCAGCCGGAGGCGGCGAAAAAATGACGGCGCGGATCGAGACCGGCTATAACGTCTTCTATCTTCCCGTCGAGGGACGAGCCTTCGCGGCAGAAGCGGCCGCCCGGGAAAAGGACATCGCGGTCAGCGTGGGCTTCGGCGGCCGGCCGGCCGTCATAAAAACCATCAAGCTCCGTCCCGTTGCGCCGCGCGAGATCTGGCTCCTGCCCCATTCCCACGTGGATATCGGATATTCGGACCCTCAAGCCGTCGTCGAAAAAAACCATTGGAGATATTTCGAGGAGGCGATCGAACTCGCCCGCCGCACGCAAAATTATCCGCCGGGCGCCCGCTTCAAATGGAACGTCGAAGTCCTGTGGGCCGTGGAAACCTATCTCCGCCAAGCGACTCCCGGCCAACGCGACGCCTTCCTCGAGGCCGTTAAAAAAGGCTGGATCGGCCTCCAGGCGCTTCTGGCCAACGAACTGACCGGGATCTGTCACCCCGAAGAGCTCTATCACCTCACGGAATTCGCCCGTCTTCTTTCGCGCCGATATGGTCTCGCCATCGATTCGGCTATGATCACCGACATTCCGAGTTATACATGGAGCCTCGTCCCGGCCCTCGCTCAGAGCGGCGTCAAATATTTTTCGAGCGGGCCAAACTACATGCCGAACCTGCCGGATTCGGGCGACCGGATCGGGCACGCCTTCAAAAACTGGCGCGACCGGCCATTTTACTGGGTCTCACCGTCGGAAAAGGAGAAAGTCCTTTTCTGGATGGCGGGCCGCGGATATTCCTGGTTCCACGGCCTGAACATGGGCAGCCTCAGCTTCGAAAAAAAACAGCCGATCTACGATTATCTCCGGGAACTCGCCGATTCCGGATATCCTTACGACATGGTCCAGGTGCGCTACACGACCGGCGGCGACAACGGCCCCCCGGACCCGAACCTGAGCGATTTCGTCAAAAAATGGAATGAGGAATACGAGTCGCCGAAGTTCGTGATCGCCACATCGCAGGAAATGTTCGAAGAATTCGAGCGCCGCTACGGAAATCGCCTGCCGTCCGTCCGGGGGGATTTCACGCCCTATTGGGAAGACGGCGCCGCGTCCACCGCCCTGGAGACGGCCATGAACAGGGCCAGCGCCAACCGCCTCCTCCAAGCCGAGACGTTGTGGGCCATGTTCGATCCCGCGAACTGCCCGGCCCCGGCGTTCTATGAAGCCTGGCGCCAGGTCGTCTTGTTCGATGAGCATACCTGGGGCGCCGCGGACAGCGTCAGCGATCCCGACGGAGAAAACGCCAAAAGCCAGTGGGCCTACAAACGGGCCTTCGCTCTCGAAGGCCGACAACGCTCGGAGGACCTCCTCGCCGCCGCGTTGAAAGCCGGAACGAAGGGAGAGTCTCCGCGCGAAGTCATCCTTGTCGCCAACACCAACTCCTGGGAGATCTCGGACATCGTCATGGTCCCTAGGGAACGGAGCTTGGCCGGAGATCTCGTCGAGGATGAGCAGGGCCGGCCCATCCCCTCCCAGCGCCTGTCCAACGGAGAGCTGGCTGTTCAAGCGCTGCGCATTCCGCCGTTCGGCGCGAAAAAATACACCGTCCTCCCGGGCCGCGCTTTGAGCCGGGGCGATGCTGCGGCCGGGCCGCGCAAACTGGCTAACGGCCGGCTGTCGATCGCCGTCGATCCGCGAAGCGGCGCCGTCTCCAACCTCACCTGGAAATCCTCTCGCGAAATCGAATTCGCGAACGCGGCCGGCGATCTCGGGCTCAATGCTTATCTTTATGTCCCCGGACGAGACCCGCAAAAAGCGCAGGGCGTTCATCAGGCAAAGATTTCCGTGAAGGAGCCGGGGCCGCTCGTCGCCTCCCTGCTCGTCGAATCCGGCGCTCCGGGCTGCGCCGGATTGAAACGCGAGTTGCGGGTTTACAGCGGCCTGGACAGGCTCGACTTGATCGATCAGTTGGACAAAAAAGGCGTCCGGGAAAAAGAAAGCGTCCACATCGCCTTTTCTTTCGCCGTCGCGGGCGGCACGATCCGCGTGGACCTCGGCTGGGGGACGATCCGGCCCGAGGCCGACCAGATTCCCGGCTCATGCAAGGATTTCTTCTGCGCCCAGAACGCCGTCGATATTTCCAACGCGGATTACGGCGTGACGTGGGTCAGCCTGGACGCGCCCCTTGCCGAAATCGGCCGAATGACGGACGAGACGATCGTGGAAAAGGGCGTGCGCTCCTGGCGGAAGGAACTCGATCCCTCTCAGACGATTTATTCTTACGCGATGAACAACTACTGGCATACCAATTACAAAGCGGATCAGCCGGGTCCGGTCACGCTCCGCTATTCCCTTCGGCCCCATGAAGGAAACGACCCCGCGGAAATCACGAAATTCGGAATGGAGCGCGCCCGTCCGCTCATCGTCGCGCCGGCAAAAGAGAATTTCTCGGCGCCCATGGCCCCGCTTGCGCTCAATCCCAGCGTCGTCGTCGTGACCTCGCTCAAGCCGAGCGCCGACGGCAAAGCCTGGATCGCGCGCGTCTACAATCCGTCCGCGCGGCCCGCGGACGTCGTCCTCTCCGGCGTCCCGGGCGGCGGAGGGACTGTCTTCCTGAGCGATCCGTTCGAGGACAGATTGGAAAAAATCGAAGGGTCGCTCCGCCTGTCGCCGGCGGAGAGCGTCATGCTCCGGATCGAGCGCTAGAGGACCGGATCCTTCCGCGCTTGCACTCGGGCTTCGTTCGGGATAGAATGAATTCGGTCATTATCGATAGCGTCGCGCGGAACGCCGCGACTGAGGAAAGGGACGATGAAAACAGTCAAAGACATCCTTGAAACCAAGGGCAAAACCGTCTGGTCGATCTCCCCGAAAGCGAAGGTTTTCGACGCGCTCAAGCTCATGAGCGAAAAAGAGATCGGCGCGCTCATGGTCATGGACGAAAAAAACGAAATCCGGGGAATCATTTCGGAACGGGACTACGCGCGGAAGGTCATCCTCCTCGGAAAAACCTCGAAGGAAACGTCGGTCGAAGAGATCATGACCCCCCTCGCCGCCATGTACCATATCAAGCCCGCCAATACGGTCGAAGAGTGCATGGTCCTGATGACGGGGAAACATGTCCGTCATCTCCCCGTCTGCGACGAAGGCCGTTTCATCGGCCTCGTGTCCATCGGCGACGTCGTCAAATCGATCATCTCCGAGAAAGAGGACCTCATCGTCCAACTCAGCAACTATATCGCCGGGAAATACATGTGAGGCCGGAGACGGTCAGTCCCACTTGAACGTCTTGGCCGAGATCGCGACGCCCACGACGAAAACGGCGCCGAGACAAAGAACATCCGACAGGTGAAGCCCCCAGGCGTCCCCTTTCCACAATCCCCGCAGCAAATTGACGACCCAGGTCAAGGGCAAAAATTTCGCCACGTTTTGCACCGACGGCGGAAGGACTTCCCGGGGAATCGTCGAGCCCGAAAGGAAGATCATGGGGTAGTAGAGGGCCATCGCCACGAGCTGGGCCGATCGGGCGGTGGGCATGAGCCCGGCCATGACGAATCCCAAGCCGAAAAAGCTCAGGCAACCCAGGAGAAACCCGCCGATAATGCTCACCGGGTTTCCGGAAATCCGGAGATGGTAAACGAGGCTTCCGGCGACGATCAAAAAGGCCATGCCGATGAGGGTCATCAGGAAAATCATGATCACCTGGGCGCCAAGGATGGCTTGGGGCCGGAGCGGGGTGGCGTTGTAACGCCGGAGAATGCCCTGTTCGCGATTCGAAGCCATGCTGATGGTCAATGACATCATGCCGCTCGTGGCGATGATCATGGCCGTATAAGCGGGGACCATCGCATCCACGAAGCCTAGTCCGCCGAAGAACGGACTCGGCGTATTTCCGTAAATGCTCCCGAAAAGGAAGAGCATCATCATCGGAAAGACGAGAGTGAAAAAGGCGGCAAAGGGCTCCCGGAGCATGAGCTTCAATTCGACCAGCGTCAGTTTCCAGAAGCCGCGCATGGCATCCTCCCCTCAGTCCCTCATCTCCCGGCCGGTCAGGGTCAGAAAGACGTCTTCGAGCGTCGCCTGCTCGGTCCGGAGATCGCGGAATTTGATCCGGCTGGAGCTGAGGAAATTGACGACCTCGACCACCACGCGGTCATCCCGACCAAAGACGACCCATCGCTCCCCGATCCGATCGGCCCGGGTGACGCCGGGAAGCCCCGCCAGCGAATCGGCATCCAGTCCGGTGTCCGAGGTGAACACGACGCGATGCTCGGCGCCGAGGCCGCGGATCAGGTTTTCCGGAGAGTCCAGGGCGATGATCTTCCCGTGGTCGATGATCGCCACCCTGTCGCAGAGCCTTTCGGCTTCTTCCATGAAATGGGTCGTCAGGACGATCGTCTTTCCCCTGTCGCGAATGCCGCGGACGAGGTCCCACATGGCCCGCCGCGCTTGAGGATCGAGCCCGGTGCTCAACTCGTCGAAAAAAACGATCTGGGGATCATTGATCATGGCCAGGGCGATGAACAAGCGCTGTTTCTGCCCGCCGGAGAGTTTCGCATACGCCGCCTTGCGCTTGTCTCCCAGGCCCAATGTCTTGAGCAAGCCTTCCCATTCCATGGAACGGGAGTAGAAGGAGGCGAAGAGATCGAGGGCCTCCCAGACCCTGATCCGGCTTTGGAGCGCACTTTCCTGAAGCTGGACGCCGATCATTTCCCGAAGGGCCCGGCCGTCGTTTCGGGGATCGAGCCCGAGGACGCGGATCTCCCCTCCGTCCGGTCGACGCAGGCCTTCGATGCATTCGACGGTCGTCGTCTTCCCGGCGCCGTTGGGCCCGACCATGCCGAAGATCTCATTGGCCCGGACTTCGAAGGAAACGCCGTCGACGGCCGTCACGGAGCCGTAGACCTTTTTCAATCGGGAAACGCGGATGACGGGTTCATTAATCATCATCGATCATCCTGAAATCGCGGCCACTTTAACAAACCGGCGCCATTTCGTCAAATCGGGTGGGAAAAAAATCGCGGATGGCATAAAATATGTCCGTAAAGGAATGACGCCATGAATCCAAGGATGGTCCTTTCGTTTATCTCCGTCACGTTCATGATCGGCGCGGCGGCGTTGTTCTCGACCGGCCCTTCTCGCGCCCTCAAGGGCGAGGATTACAAGAGTCTCTCGACCGACGGAGCCTGGTGCTGGTTCGCCGACCCCCGCGCCGTCTATTTCAAAGGCGCCGAGGAGAGGATCTACGCGGGATGGGTGGACAGCCGCGGCAGCATCTGGGCGGGAAGCTTGGATATGAAAACAGGCCAGAAGATCGAAGCGAACGTCCATTTCGAATTCGAAAAGGACGACCATGTCAATCCCGCCCTCCTTGTCCTGCGGGACGGGAGACTCGCGATCTTCTATTCCGGCCACGGCGGCGCCGAAGACCGGGGGATGCGCTGCCGGATCTCGAAAAATCCCGAGGATATCCTGGAATGGGGCGACGAACTGATGCTGAAGACGAACACCGGGGGCCCGCGCGGATACTGTTATCCCAACCCCTTCCGGCTGACGAAAGAAAAAGACCGGATCTATCTTTTCTGGCGCGGCGGAAATTTCAAGCCGGCCGTTTCCTGGACGGACGATCTGAAAAGCTGGTCCCAGGCCCGCACGTTGATCGCGAGCGATGAAAATAACGATGTCCGGCCCTACACGAAATTCGATTCCAACGGAAAAGACCGCATCCATATCGCTTTCACGGACGGGCATCCCAGGAACGAGCCGACGAACGGCATCTACTACGCCTGTTACAGGGACGGGGTTTTTTATCGGGCCGACGGCAGAAAGATCACGGACATGGCGGGCCTGCCGATCAAGCACAAGGACGCCGATTTGGTGTACGACGCGAATAAGACGAACGTGCGCTCCTGGATCTGGGACATCGCCGCCGACAGAAAAGACCGGCCGGTGATCGTTTATTCCCGGCTGCCCGAAGAGACCGACCATCGCTATCATTATGCGCGCTGGACGGGGAAAAAATGGGAAGACCGCGAAATCTGCGCCGCCGGACCCTGGTTCCCGGAAACGCCGGAAGGGAAAAAAGAGCCCGAGCCGTATTATTCGGGAGGCGTGACGCTCGATCACGCCGACCCGTCCGTCGTCTATTTATCGCGCAAGATCAAGGGGGTCTTCGAGATCGAAAAATGGACAACCCGGGACGACGGAAAAACATGGAAATCGGAGGCCCTGACCGCGAACTCGGCGCATCATAACGTCCGGCCGTTCGTCGTCCGCGGCCATCCGAAGAACGCGGAGCCGCGCGTCCTGTGGATGAACAACGAGAAATACGTCCACTACACGGACTACCGGACGGCGATCAAGACGGATATCCCCGAAATCCGGTGACCGGTTCAGCGGGGGCGGCCGCCTGTCCGGAATGCCGGAGGCCGTCCGGACGTCCTTATTTCCTCCCCCGCAAGCGAATATCGTCGAAGGCGCCGGTGTCGTCGAACGAGCCGACTCCGACGAGTCCGCGGCGCAAGGTGACGTCGCGGGCCGTGAGAACCGGCACGTTCATGTCATCCAGATAAGCTTTGATTTCGCCCGTCCGATCGTCGCATGTCACCTTGTAATCATGCCAATTCATATCGATCAGCCGGAAAACGGATCGGCCGGCCGGCTCGGCATTGATTTTTTTCCGGTCGGCGCCGTCGACCAGGGCGATGACGTTGTGGACATCGTCGCTCGATCCCGCGAAGTGAACGTAATAAAAATGGGTCGGGTCTTGATAATGGAAGATGACGCACATGTCCCGCTTGGTATTGGCGGGATCGGTGTAACATCGGAGCCGGCCGGTGAAGACGAACGAGGACACCTCCTGGCCGGCGATCAGCGACCAGGACGTCGGCGCGCGGATTTTTCCCGCTTCCCCCGGCGCCGTCAACTCATAGATCGAGGAACCATCTTTATTGACGACGCGCCAATGGCCGGGTTCCTTCGGCTGCCAGCCGTCGGCGTTCCCCTTCTCGAAATCGAATTGAGCGAGAAGGGGAAGATCCTGCGGCGTTTGGGCCGAAGTTTGAATAAAAAAAGCGCCGGCAGCGAGAATCATGAGAGATATCGCGAGCTTCACGGCGTGAGCCTCCTTCATGCATCAGGCCAACATTCCATCCACATAGCCCGGTTGCATCCAGGGCAGATGCGTCCCCGACATAAACGGCTCCAAGGCCGCGCCGAGCTTCTTCATCTCGTCGGGAGACAGCGGCTTGAAATTTTTCAGGAGTCCGGCGTTCTGCCGGACCACATCCACGCTGTCCATCCCGATCACGGCCGAATGGACATGAGGCAGGCTCAAACCGTAGCGGATCAAATCCGTGACGGGGATCTCCTTGACGGTCTCCCGGGGGCGGATGACCTTGATGAGCATGATGCCCATGTTCTTCCCGGCCGCGGCCGGGATGGCGAGATTCTCCATGTCGCCTTTACGCTCGGCGTAATGATTGAGGGCGATGAGCATGGTGTCGAAATCGTAGCGGCGCGCGGCTTCGGCCATGGCCTCGGCCGACAGGTGACCGGTGAAGCCGATGAACCGCGTCGCCTTCTCGTCCTTTAACTTGCGCAGGGCCTTGAGAACGCCGTCTTTCGCCCCAATGGCGTCGAGGTCCGCGCTCGATTGAACGAGATGGATTTGATAAAGGTCCAGATGATCGGTCTGAAGGCGCTTCAGACTCGTCTCGAACTCCTTCATGGCGGCATCGTAGGTTCGCGATTCGGCTTTGGTGGCTAGGAATACGTCCTTTCGGCGATCCTTCAACACCATCCCGATCCGTTCCTCGCTGACGATGTTTTTGTTTCGGTAGCTATAAGCCGTGTCCCAATAAAAAAAGCCGTGGTCGAGCGCCGCATGGAGAATGGCCAGCGCTTTATTCTCGTCCTCCACGGCGCAAAAACGGCTGCCCAGCCCGACGCCGATCCGCGGCACCCGGACGCCCGTTTTTCCCAGGACGGCCGTGGGCAGGCCTTTGGCCTCATAGTCCCGCGGCGGCGGGCCCGAAAACAACTTTTGAAAAGGCCCGCTCCCGGCGGCGGCCGCCGCGGCGGTCACGCAGGTCTTGAGGAATTCCCGGCGGTGAAGGTTTTTAGCGCTCATGATTATCCCCGTTCAAAAAAAATCGCGGTCAGTCCTTTCCTCTTATTCTACTTGTAGATTAAAATAGATCAATATGCCGGAGTCAACTTGGAGGGGAAGACCCCTTCCAACGGGCACCGGGAAGTCAAGGTTGACAACCTCTTCCCCGCTCCGATATAAATGATGGGTGCATTTTCCAGGCACGGCACCTAATCCATCGTCCCCAAGGAGGGTCCCTCAGCATGTTTAAAGGACATCCCAAAGGTCTGTTCGTCGCCTTCTTCGCCAACATGGGCGAGCGCTTCGGTTTCTACACCATGGTCAGCGTCTTCGTCCTTTTCCTCCAGGCCAAATACGGCCTGAACGCCGGCGCCGCGGCCGTGATCTATTCCGTCTTCGCCGCTTGCGTCTATTTCTTCCCGGTCTTAGGCGGGTTCCTGGCCGACAATGTCTTTGGCTACGGCAAGACAATCGGCCTCGGCCTGATCGTCATGTTCATCGGCTATGCCGTCCTCACGCTCCCGACCAAGATGGCCACCGGCTTTCCCCTGATCATCTTCGCCCTCGTGGTCATCGCCGTCGGGACGGGGTTTTTCAAGGGCAACCTCCAGGCCCTCGTCGGGAACCTTTATGACGACCCGAAATACAGCCCCCTCCGCGACCGGGCCTTTTCCATCTTCTATATGGGCATCAACGTCGGCGCGATGTTCGCCCCGACGGCCTCGGAGAAGGTGATCAACTGGATCCTCTCCGGCGCCCAATTGAGCTACAGGCCGGAGATTCCCGCGCTCGCCAACGATTTCCTGAAAGGGAAGCTGGCGAACGCGGCCGAATACCTGGCTCTTGCCCAAGGCCAGGACAAAACCGCCACCATGGAGACCCTCAAGCAGTTCTCCGAAAAATACATCAACGTCCTGAGCAAGTCCTATCATTATGCGTTCGGTCTGGCCTGCGTCAGCTTGATCATTTCCATGCTGATTTTCTGGGGCTTCAAGAAATATTACAAGCACGCGGACCTCACCGAAAAACAAAAGACGAAGTCCGAAGCCCACAAGGCCCAGGTCGTCGAGCTCACTCCGCGGCAGACGAAAGAGCGGATCGTGGCGCTCCTGCTCGTCTTTTTCGTCGTCATTTTCTTCTGGATGGCCTTCCAGGAGAGCGCCGTCACGCTGAATTACTTCGCCAGGGATTACACCTTATCGAATGTGGGCAAGGTGACCAACCTGTGGTTTGACCTGACCGGGCTTCTGGCCATATTCCTGGCCATCGTGGGACTGGTTTTTCTGGTCCGCAAGAGTTCGCGCATCGTCGCCCGGCTTTTCGGCGGCGCCGCGTTCCTCGTTTTCGGAGCGCTGGCCTACCTCCGCTTCCACGGCTATGCCCCTTCCACCGAATTCCAGCCGCAGAGGTTCCAGCATTTCAACCCGTTCTTTATCGTCGCGCTGTCACCGCTCGTCGTCTGGCTTTTCGGCTACCTGAATAAAAAGGGAAAGGAGCCGTCGTCTCCCCGTAAGATCGGATTCGGCATGCTGCTCACCGCCGCGGCCTTCGCCATCCTTGTCGTCGGCTCGTTCGGGCTTCCCTCTCCCAAGCAGCTCGGCGGCCTGGTCGCCCCGGCCGCTTCTCAGGTGTCGGTCTACTGGCTGATCTCGACCTACTTCCTGCAGACCGTCGCCGAGTTATTCCTCAGCCCCATCGGCATTTCGTTCGTTTCGCGCGTCGCCCCGCCCAAATACAAGGGGCTGATGCAGGGCCTATGGTTCGCGGCCACGGGCATCGGGATCCTCCTCGTCGGTCTTCTCGGCTGGCTGTGGATGGCGCTCCCGCTGTGGCTTTTGTGGTTCATCCTGGTCGTGGCCTGCCTGCTCTCGGCGGGTTTCATGTTCTCGATCATGAAAAAACTGGAGCGCGCTTCGAACGTCTGAAGCGTGAATGTCCGGACCGATAAATTCAAAACGATCTAAAGGAGGCTCCATGAAACGCGGACGTCTGATGGCCGGGCTGACGGTCTTGATATGGGCGCTCGCCTGCCTGCCCGCTTTTCTCGCGGCGCAGGGCACGCCGGCGGACTATGAGAGGGCCAACGGCCTGCGGGCCAAGTTCCAAAACCTGGCCCTGAACATCGCGGACAGACCCAACTGGATCGAGAAGACAAACCGCTTCTGGTACAGGAAATCCGTCAAGGGCGGTTTCGAGTTCGAAATCGTGGACGCGGACAAAGCGGTCAAGAAGCCGGCCTTCGACCACGCCAGGCTGGCCGCGGCGCTCTCCGCCGCGACGAAAGAAAAAACCACGGCCGTGACCCTTCCCTTCACGACGTTCACGTTCGTCGACAACGATAAAGCCGTCCAATTCGAGGTCGGCGATATGCGATGGAAATTCGATCTCGCCAAATACGTCTGCTCCAAGGTCGGCCCGGTCGAGCGCCGCGGCCCCAGGGACGGTGGCGGCGGCGGACTCGGGCAGGGAGGCCCGCCCGCGCAGGCCGCCTCGCCGGAATTCAAGGCGTCTCCCGACGGAAAATGGGAGGCTTTCATAAAAAATTACAACGTCTATATCCGGCCCAAAGACAAAAAAGAGGAATTCGCCATGAGCTACGACGGATCCGAGGGCTTCTATTATGTCTACCGATCCATCATCTGGGCTCCCGACTCCAACAAACTGGTCGCCTACCGTCTCAAGCCCGGTTTTCACCGGTTCATTCAGTACGTCGAATCGTCGCCGGCCGATCAGCTCCAGCCGAAATATTCATCGATGGAATACGCCAAGCCCGGCGACGCGCTCGACATCGAGCAGCCGGTCCTTTTCCACATCGATACGAGAAGGCAGCTCCTTATCGACAACGCGCTCTTTCCCAATCCCTACGATGTGACGAACATGGTCTGGTGGAAGGACGGCCGGGCGTTCACCTTCGAATACAACCAGCGGGGCCATCAGGTCTATCGCGTCGTCGAAGTGGAGGCCATGACCGGAAAGGCCCGGGCCCTGATCACCGAAGAAACCAAGACGTTCTTCTGCTACTCCGGCAAGAAATATCGCTTCGACCTCGCGGATGGAAAGGAAATCGTCTGGATGTCGGAGCGGGACGGCTGGAACCATCTCTATCTCTATGACGGCATAAGCGGCGCGGTGAAGAACCAGATCACCAAAGGCGAATGGGTCGTGCGGGCCGTGGTCAAGGTCGACGAAAAAGCGCGCCAGATCTGGTTCCAGGCGAGCGGAATGGTTCCCGGAAAAGACCCCTACCTCGTTCATTATTATCGGATCAACTTTGACGGCTCCGGCCTCACGCCGCTGACCGAGACCGACGCGAACCACAGCCTGAGCTTTTCCTCCGACATGAAATACTACGTCGATACCTGGTCGCGCGTCGACCAGCAGCCTGTCATGGAGCTGCGCCGAACTGTGGACAATAAGATCGTCCTCGGCCTCGAGCGCGCGGATATCCAGGATCTCCTCAAAGCGGGATGGCGCGCCCCCGAAGTCTTCACGGCCCTCGCCCGCGACGGGAAAACCGATATCTGGGGCGTCATTTTCCGGCCGACGAATTTCGATCCGTCCGGGAAATACCCGGTCATCGAGAACATCTACGCCGGGCCCCAGGGTTCCTTCGTCCCCAAATCCTTCAGCGCATTCAACGGGATGCAATCCCTGGCCGAATTGGGTTTCATCGTCGTCCAAGTGGACGGGATGGGCACGTCCAACCGGTCCAAGGCCTTCCACGACGTCTGCTGGAAGAACCTCGGCGACGCGGGCTTCCCCGACCGCATCCTCTGGCACAAATCGGTGGCCGCCAAATATCCTTACTATGACATCACGAGGGTCGGCATCTACGGCACATCGGCCGGCGCGCAGAGCGCGCTGGGCGGCCTGCTTTTTCACCCCGAATTCTACAAAGCCGGGTTCTCCGCCTGCGGCTGCCACGACAACCGGATGGACAAGATCTGGTGGAACGAGCAGTGGATGGGCTGGCCTCTCAGCCCCGAATACGCGGCCTCATCCAACGTGGATAACGCCTTCCGGCTCCAGGGCAAGCTCCTGCTCGTCGTCGGCGAGATGGACAAGAACGTGGATCCGGCCTCGACCATGCAGGTCGTCAACGCCCTCATCAAGGCCAACAAGACGTTCGATCTGCTCGTCATCCCGGGTGCGGGTCACGGCCCCGGCGGGGCCTACGGCGAGCGGAAACGGAACGACTTCTTCGTCCATAGCCTGCTCGGCGTCGAGCCGCCGGACTGGAACCAGATGGAAACGAAAAAATAAGAGCCGGCCGGCCTCACCACCGCCAGAGATAACTCACTTTGAAGAAAAACCCGCGCTTCGTTTCCAAGAAGCGATTGCTGTTTTCATAATCGTCGCCGTTCCACCGGATCTTCTCGAAAGCGGATCCATATCCCACGTAAAAGACCGTGCCGGGAATATACGTGAAAGAGGCAAGCGTGTCCACGGTCATCCGCTTGTAATAGGTGTTGTATTCGACGATGGCCCGCAGGAACAGAAATTTATTGACCTGATAAGTATTGAAGCTGCGGACGATGGTGTCATCATAGATCTTGGCGTTATCCGAGCGACGATAAAAGTCAGCGTAAGAAAGATTGAGGGAGAAATCGAGCTGATCCGTCGGCTGGAATTCGATGCTCGCGCTGGCGCGGTTCCCATCGCCCTGGTAAGGGGCGTCGGGATCGTAGAAGATGGCGCCCGTATGCCGATAGAACAATTGAAGAAACAAATGCTTGGAGATCTGGGAATTGGCCTGCAGGCCGAGTCCGCTTTTTCCAAAACTCCTTCGCGCATAGACTTCGTTGGCCAGGATGCTATCGAAACGGACCTGGGTGCTCCGGGGAAGCTGAAAGCGCAAGGTCACGAGGTTGAACGTCTCGAGCATGTTGGAAAACGTGTCGAAAAGCTGGTACCCCCAATAGAAAGGCTCGATGCGATTGAAAAAATTCGATTTGGGATAAATCATGTATTCAGTGAAAATCGCCAGGCGTCGCAATCCCGTCCTCTGCAGGAAGCCGGTGTCGACCTGAAAATTCTGCGAAATGTCCTGATAGCCCACATCCAAGTTGAAGGTCCGGGTACTCTGTGTATATTCCACGGCCAGCGCATGCCCGGCGTTCGTCTCGCCGCCGTCCGGATTTTTGGAGAACGACCCGAAAAGGTGGAAAGCGGCCACGGAAGTCGGACTCAGCCGGATCCGGCCATCCCCTCCGACGACGCGATTGTAGCCGTCCCGGACATCCCGGGCCGTATAAAATCCGCCGATATACGAATCTTCCTTCAAGGCGTGGCGGATGCGGAAGATGGAGAACGTCGGGTGCTCATCATTACTGTCGGGTTCGTAGTCCCGGGCATAAATGGCCGCGATCGTATTCTTGGCCCCCAACCGGCCCGACAGCTTGAATCCGTAGTCGGGATCGGCGATCGTCCGTGTATGAACCAGGGCCATCAAAGGGGCCTCTTCCGTGTTTCCGGCAAATTGAAAATAGTCATTGCCCTCGAGGAAAAAGGGCCTTTTTTCGGGAAAGTAGAGGGCATAGCGCAAGTTGATATCCACCTGGCCCGCGTCGGATTCGACCTGGCTGAAATCGGGGTTGACCGCCGCGTCGAGCGTAAGGTTTGAGGTCAGGCCGACCTTGCCGGTCAGGCTGAAGTCCGTATTCCGCTCGTCGCGCTTCAGAACGCCGTCCTGGATCGCCAGTTTGTTGCTGTAGGTCACCGCCGGAAGGATCTCGACCACTCGCTGATATTTCAATCCGGTGAGGGAAATGGGTTGGGTCTGGGCGATGATGCTTCCCTTATCCGGAGACAGCGGCGGAGCGCTGGCCGACTCCGAGGTTCTCACGAGTTGGCGGAAAATGCCCAGCCGCATCGTGATCGTCTTTCCGCCGGGAAACCTGATGCTCTGAAGAGGAACCCGGCATTCCACCGTGTACCCCTGGTCATCGATCTGCCCTTTGCTGTCCCAGATAAAATCCTGATCGTTGCTGAGGTTGCCCTGGATGTCCATGATGCCGTCCCCTTGGATGCCCAGGGGGTTGACAATAAATCCGTAGCCGCTCTGCATGGTGTTGTAGGTATCGAGAATGATGCCCACAGCATCGTCGGAGAACATGGCGTCCCGTTTGCAGATGGAGGCTTTGATCTTCGATGGATCGCTGTCAAAACAGCGAAACGCGAAATAGAGATAATCCGCGTCGTAGAAGAAATAAGCTTCGGTCTTTTGCGAGGGATCTTTGCCGTAATCGGGCTGGAACGTCTTGAAATTCGTCATCTTCAGCGCGCCGTCCCATTCCCCGGGTGTCAGTTTCCCGTCGATGATCGGCGGTTTCTTGGCCGGAGCGATGTCCTGCGTTTCGAGAGCGAGAAGGGCCGTCGAGAACGACATGAGAATCGCCAACAGGATGAACTTTTGCGCCTTTCCCGGCGTCGTCTTCTTCAAGGCTTCCTCCGTTCTTCTTTTCTCTTCTTCTCGAGGCAACATGGTCTTCTTCATGTGTCCGTCTATATAGACGCAAATCCAGGCTAAAAGGTTCATGCGCGGGATGAGATGGAGCCGACTCACCATCTCTCGGATGCGGCGTCGAGGCTTCGGCCGGATCAGCACGACAAAGATTTTTTGACGGCGCTCAACCAGCCCTTATAGAGCGCGTCGGCCTCGGACTTTTTCATTCGGGGCGCGAATGTCTTATCGACCGCCCGGAGCTTTTTGATTTCGGCGGTGTTTTTCCAAATGCCCGCGGCCAGGCCGGCCAGATAAGCGGCGCCGAGGGCCGTGGTCTCGACGCTCGCCGGCCGGATGACGGGAAGGCCGAGAATATCCGCCTGGAACCGGCAAAGAAAATCATTGGCGGCCGTCCCGCCATCGACCCTCAATTCCGCGAACTTCAAACCGGAATCCTTCGTCATGATCTCCAGGACGTCCCTCGTCGCGTAGCCCATGGCCTCGAGCGCGGCGCGGACAAGGTGATTTTTATTCGCCCCCCGGGTCAGCCCGACGATCGTGCCGCGCGCTCCAGGATCCCAGTAGGGCGCGCCGAGACCGACGAAGGCGGGAACGAAATAGACGCCGGCATTGTCCTCGACGGACGCGGCCATCGCTTCCGATTCGGCGGACGTCTTCAACAAGCCGAGCTGGTCGCGGAGCCACTGGACCGCCGCGCCCGCGACGAAAATGGAGCCCTCGAGCGCATAGGCGGCCTTCCCTTCCGGGCCGCAGGCCAGGGTGGTGATCAATCCGTGTCTCGATTCCCTCCGTTGGCGGCCTGTGTTCAAAAGAATGAAACAGCCCGTCCCGTACGTGTTCTTGATGGATCCCGGCTCGAAGCCGGCCTGGCCGAACAGGGCGGCCTGCTGGTCCCCGACGATGCCCATGATCGGGACGCCGGCCGGGAGCCGCCCGATCTTCGCCGTCCGCCCAAATTCGCCGGAAGACGGAAGGACCCGGGGGAGGATGGCTTTGGGGACGCCGAACAATCCCAACAGATCGTCATCCCAGCGCAGCGTATCGATGTTGAAAAGCATCGTCCGCGAAGCGTTGGTGGGATCGGTGGCGTGGCTTTTGCCGCCGGTCAGTTTCCAGAGGATCCAGGCGTCGGCGTTGCCGAAACACAATTCTTTGCCGCCTACCGTCCTTCCGCCCGCCGCATGCTTCAATATCCACTCCGCTTTCGTCGCCGAAAAATAGGAATCGATCGGCAGGCCGGTCCTTTTCCGGATGAACGCGCCCATCCCCTTTTCGGCCTTGAGCCGGCGGCATCGCTCCGCGGTCCGGCGACACTGCCAAACGATCGCGTTGTGGATGGGCCGGCCCGTTTTCCTGTCCCAGATAAAAACGGTCTCCCTTTGATTGGTGATGCCGACAGCAGCGATGGAGGAGCCGGGAATGGACCTCAGGGCTTTTTGAATCGTGCGATAGACGCTCCGCCAGATGTCTTCGGGATTGTGCTCGACCCAGCCGGGCTTGGGGAAGTATTGAGGAAATTCCTCATAAGCGCAGGCGACCTCCCGGCCGCGCCGGTCGTAAACGATCGCCCGGCTTCCCGTCGTCCCCTGGTCGATGGCCAGGATATGGTCCATCTCAAATCTTCTTTTCGACCCAATGAAGGATGTCCTCGAAGACCCGTTCGCGGCCGGCTTCGATGGAAAGGGCATGGCGCAGGCCGGGGTATTCCAGAAGCGTTTTGTCTTGAAGCTTCAGCTTCTTAAAGAGCTTTCGGCTTGCCCGGGCATCGACCAAAAGGTCCTCTCCGGCGAGCAAGAAGAGCGCGGGGACGCTCAGATCTCCGGCCAGCCGCCCGGATTTCCTTTGTTCGCCCATGATATTCAGCAGAAGCTTCAGGCTCGCCGAGCGCACTTCGTCGGGATTTTCATCCATGATTTTTTGATAGTCGATGTCGGCCGTGCACATGGCCGAAGTGAAAGGCAGGGCGATCGTCTTTTTCGGTTTGACGAGGATCAGGGAGACCAGGGTGAGATAGGCGGAGACGGGAAACTTCATGGCATTCTTGAAAGCCGGAGAAATCAGAATCTGCCCGGCGAACGCGTCCGGATAGCGGCAGGTCAGGTTGAAGGCGATCAATCCGCCCATGCTCTCGCCGAGGAGGAAAATCTTTTTGCCCGGATGCTCCCGGGCGATGATCTCCCGCAGGGCCAGGATATCCCGGTCGTAAACGCGGAAGGAATCGATATGCCCGCGCGGCCGCTCCTTTGTCCGGCCGAAGCCCTTGAGTTCCACAGCGTACGAGGTGTATCCCCGGCGGGCGAAAAAATTCGCGAGAAAGTCCCAGCGGCCGGTGTGCGCGCCGAGACCGTGGACAAGAAGAAACACGGCTTTAGCGGACGGCGCGTCCCAGCGGCGATACAAGACATCGGTTCCGAGAAGGTCCATCATGATCGGGATTATAGCACGGCCCAACGCATTTATTGTACTATATCACTCGCCCGTAACTTACGACGGGCGAGTACGGCGGAAATGGATCCCCGGGCAAAACCCGGGGCCCCGTCCGCCGTCCAAGCGAGGTCCGACGGGGACGAAATGATCGCGAAAAAAAATGTCCTCCTCATCGGCGGGGCGGCCCGCGACGTCGGGAAAACCGCGTTCGCCTGCCGGATCATCAAGCGCTACGCGCCCGATGTCGATGTCGTCGGGATCAAAATCACGGTCTCCGGCGAGGGCGATCGAGACGATCGGGACCGCCACGGCGGACCGGCCGCAGGCGAGAATCATTCACCCGGCGGAAGTTATCGAATATTGGAAGATTCGATTCCCTCGGATATCACGGATACGGGCCGGATGCTCGAAGCCGGGGCCCGCCGGGCTTATTGGCTCCGCGCCACGCGCGAATATTTGGAGGAAGGAATCGAGGCGCTCTTTCGACTCCTCCCAGACGACGCCTGCATCGTGGCCGAGGGGACGTCCGCGAGGACGGTCATGGAGCCGGGCGCGTTCATCGTCCTGGGCAAGAAAGACGACCCGGCGATGAAAGACTCTTGCGCCGCGGTCGTTCATCTCGCCGACAAAACGGCGGTCTTCGACGGCCTCTCCTGGGATTTCCCGCCCGAAGATTGCCTTTTCCTCGACGGAGAATGGATGGTCCGCCCCGAGGCCGGGGCCATCGTCCTGGCCGGCGGAGACAGCCTCAGGATCGGACAGGACAAGGCCATGCTTCCCGTCGCCGGAAAGCCCATGATCGAGCATATCGTCGATCAGCTTAAGAGGCTCTTCAACGAGGTCGTCGTCAGCGCCAACAGACCGGAGGCTTATCGATTTTTAAAATTGGAAATCATTCCCGACCTCGAACCCGGACAAGGTCCCCTCATGGGCATCGCCTCGAGCCTCCGGCGCATGCGGCATGACCTCAATTTCGTCGTCGCCTGCGACGTCCCGCGGATCGACTTGGGCTTCGTCAGCCATCTGTTCGCTCTGGCCGACGGTTATGACCTGGTCCTGCCGACCATCGAGGACGGCCGCTACGAGCCGCTGTTCGCCGTTTACCGGAAGAGCGCGATCGCGCCGGCCGGGCGGATTCTGGAAAGCGGCGGCCGGAGCATTCTCGCTCTCCTGGATCGGGTGAAGGTCCGCCTCGTGCGGATCCCGGACGCGAGCTGGTATCGGAACATCAATACGGATGCGGATTATGCGCGTTTGATCGCGGAGGATGACCGGACGTAGCGCGGAACGATGCCCAATCGGCGGAACTTTGATATAATGGAAGACACCCTACCCATTTCCTCATTTCCGAGAAGGTTGGGGTAAGCAGAATCAGGGAAACAGATACGGTCTCTCCCTATTATCTATTTCTGTTTTATTCCCACAGCGTCCAGGGAGAGGGATTCGGCCACGAGGCGGCATTTCGTGTACTTCCCATCGGCGTCTTTTTGGAACGTGATCTTGATCAGTCCATCGTCGGGATCGGTGAACGTGAACTTGTCAGCGGAGTTTTCCACCGCCTTCAGCTCGCCGGGCGAAGTGAAGCCGTATTCGATCCAGAAAGCCCCGTCCTTGACGTAGAATTCGAAAACTCTTTGACTATCCCCTATGGCGCTGAGATCGAATTCGTATTTGCCCAGGAATTTTTCGTATGTCTTGGCCGGGTCCTGGCCCGCCGCCGTTTGGGCCGAAAGCGCGGGCAGGCTCAACAGGATTGCCGCCAAAACCCAAATCAGAATATGGCCTCGCCCCGCCGGAAATGTCTTGATCATATCGTCCTCCTGTTCATCCGGCCACCTGCCGAAGGCCGCAATGTCATTCCACGCTATCAAATACGATCAAGAACGGTAAAAAGTTGCTCCCATCCGTCCGTTGCTTCGTCCCTTTCCAAATCTGTCACCGAAAAAACCTATCGTCCTTCGCATTAGTGATTCGGCCGATCGGTCCCGGAGGCGATCGCCTGTTCGATTTCTTCGATGACGCCCGGCTCTTTTTCCGTTGATTTCGCCCGCCGCAGCAGCCGGACGGCCTTCCCTCCTCCGATGCGGCCCAGCGCCCAAGCGGAATAGGATCTGATTTGCGGCCCACCGTGATCGAGAGCCCAACCGAGAGGCTCTATGGCCGCGGCGTCCGCCGCGTTTCCGAGGGCGATGATGGCATTTCCGCGGAGGGCTTCAATTCCCGCCCGCATAGGAAATGAAGGAATGACTCTTTTGAAATACGCTTCGTCCGCCGTTATCAGAGGAATGAGCTCGGGCCGCTCGGAGACATCCTCCAACAGAACGGGGTAGCTTCGTCGCGGTTCGATCTTCCGGTTCTTCGGGCAGATCCGGACGCAATCGCCGCAACCGAAAAGCCGGTCCCCCTGTTTTTTCCGTAGCCCGGCCGGAACGAACGCTCCCCAAAGCCAATCCGTGATGCACAACTTGCGGTTCACTTTAAACGGCCCCGTTATTGCGTCAGTCGGACACGAGCGAAGACATAAGTCGCAGGCCCCGCAATCGGCTTCATGCATTGGGAATTCCTCAGCGTCCAAAGGAGCGTTCGTGACGATCGTGGCAAACATCACGCACGATCCGAACCGTTCCGTCACTACAACGCCGTTTTTTCCATAGCCGCCCAGTCCCGCCCTAACCGCGGCCGGCTTGTCTGGAATCTGGTAATTCTTGTTGAAGACGGCCTTGTATCCTTCCTTTTTTAAAAAGCCGCTTACGGTTTTGACGTAATATTCCTCCAAACGCGTAAATGCCCTGACGTTGTAAGCCCGCGAATACTTACCCGTCGGAGAGCCGGAGGGCGGAGAATCGATCCGGTCGTCTTCTTTCATGCAAAATCCGGCGACGACGACCGCGCGGGCGTCATTGAGTGTATCCAGCGGATCGACAATCTTTTGGTTTCTGGCCAAAGGCTTCGCCGAGGTAATCCCGATCATGTCGATATCGTTGGCCAGGGCTCGGGCTCTCAACCGATCGGTCAAATTGTCCGGCATGTCGTTATTCCTCTTCCACAGAATGATCGCAACCATCGACACCATTGAGAAACGGCGGCGACAGGCAGAATAGGCTTACTGGGGAATCGCCTCGATCCCGACGATTGTCCGGCCGCCGGCTATTTCGATATTTTGAAGAGGGCGTCCTCCAATTTGGAATTGGTGGAGATCTTCACAAACGTCATGGCCATGGCCGCGGCGCCGCTCTGGAACGTCGATATCTTATGGGCAATGATCAGGCCGCCTTCATTTCTATAATCCTCGGAGATGGACTCGGTATCGACTTCTCCGCCCGTTCCCGTCGCATCCATGCTCTTGGCCTTCGTCTTATAAATCAGGTAAGTCGCGGGATCGATATAGTCCGTCGTCTTGAATCCGTCTTTAAAGGACTGCTCCAGGACGAGGTACTCTTTATCGTTGATCTTTTCTTTTCCTTTGTAGGCGTAGCTGATGCCGTACTTTTCGGGGTCAAGGGCTGCGCGCGCGCCGAAAGCCTGTCGCTTCATGTTCTTGGCCATGAGATCGGGCATCTCTTCGACCGCCCCGCTCTGGGGATTCGTCATCCAGGCCTTCTCGCCGTCATAGGCCTGGGTGATCATGATTCCCATCACCTCAATGTCGATCCTTATCTTATCCGGATATTTCTGATAGAGAGTGATGTTGCCGCTCATCCCCATTTGGATCAAATCGAGCGATCCGGAAATCGTGACATCGGCAACGGCTTCCAATGCTTTCCGTCCGCCTTGAGCGTCGATCATTTTGTTCAGGATGACTTTGACATCCTGGGCGCCGGCATTGACGGCCGCTCCCGACAGCAAAATCAGGGCCACGGAAAAAATCAGGATTTTTTTCATTTCACTTCTCCTTTTTGATCGTATCCGACCATAGCTATTTTTATGTTCATACGGATTTCGATCCATATGGTTTTAAGCCCCTCGATCCTCGTCGTCGTGAATCTACTTTCTGAGCTGAGAATATCCTAAGGGCGGCGGTTCCAGCGTCGAATTCCAAGTTTGCTGGGTCTGCGAGTTGAAGAAGGGAGGAGTATTGCCTGGGGGAATCGAATTGAGAGGAAGATCGACGCGCTGCCCGCTCTCCGTCTGAAAAGTTTCGTAGCCCATGATGCCTTCCTCGCGTTTGCCCGAGAGCTCCGCGTCCACCCTGTTTTTATACTCCCCTGAGCTCAGGTACGTCGAGGAGTCTAACGGGTTGTTCCGGGGCAGGATTCGACTGGTGCTCCACTCGCTGGCCTTGATGATCTTGAGATTGTCCTGGATGATGGCAGTCGCCGCGGAGTTCCGATCCCATGCTTCCGGCAGGGAAACTCTCGTCGAGGTGATGACGAACCAGCCATAAAGCCCGGTGATGTGCCGGCCTCCCATGACCATGCCGGTCAAGACGCCGTGCACTCTCAAATTTTGGGCGTCGGCCATCGTCGCATCGAACTCCTCGGCCCTGGCTTTCCAGGTCCTCCCCAGGCCGTCTTTAAAGTCCGGCGCGTCGCCGCCCGCGAGCATCGTGTAGCTTTTGTTTTTGCTGAAACAAGGCTGCTGGCCGGGGGAACACGGCTTGGTCACGGCCTCGAAAAGGCGGGGGATCGTCATCGGTTGGGGATCGGAGCCGAAATCGCCATAGCCGACGATAACCCCGGCATCCCCCGTGGAATTCCTGAAATCGACTCCATTCGAACCTTCCTCGACAATCTTCCAGCCCGTCGGGGCCATCGTTTCAAAATAGGTTCCGCTCAACTTGACAAGGGGCTGACCTGGAGCCTTTTGATAGCTGTCGGCGATGCACTTCAACACGAGCTGTCGGGACGAAAGCTCTTCCGTCGGGGCCCAATAAAGGGTCAAAATATAATCGGGTCCGGAAGGAAAGGCCGCAGCCTCGCCGATGACGGTCTTCCCGCCTATAAAGCCCGATACTTTTGCCTGGACCTGGCCCCTGCCCTGGGTGACATCCGCGTAATCGACTCGGGAGGAATCCTTCGATGATTCCTTGAGTATGTTCATGAAACTTGAAAAGAAATTCTCGAGGGTGAACCCCGTTTGCGGTCTGATCGGGTAGATCAGAACACCCTCCTGCCCTTGGCTGTCCCTGAGGATGGTGATGATACCCGTGGTGTACCTGATAATCCAGCCCGCCGGCTTCTTCACCAGAAAACCGACGACGTCTTCCTTGAACGTCTCGAGGGACCGGCAGGGAATGGACGCGTTTTTCTCGCTCTTCGCGGCCGCTTGGGAATTTCCCACATTTCCCGAAGTCTCTTTTTTGTTTTTGCATCCGGTCATGATCGGCACCCCTCCCGCGATCATGACGATGATCGCCGCCGCAAGAAAACCTCTTTTTTTAAGTTTCATTTGAGCTCCTTTATCCTACGCCGGCCCTTCATCCTTTTTTAAAGGAAGCGGACCGATTTCATTTTCCCGCGACCATGACCAGATGTCTCGGCAAGAAGAACCGGGACAGGAACCGTCGCCCCCTCGGCTTGACGGGGAGATGCCGAAGCAAAGTTTCCATGAGCAAAAAATAGCCGAGAGGGACCCGCCGATACCCTTCACCCCGTCTCATGAATCCGTGCCGGAAAGAATAACCCAACCTCTTCGATATCTTGGCGATTTCCGAATAGGTCCACTCTTTGAAATGCAACCCCTCCGGCGCATCCGAAAAATAGCCGGAGATATCGTGGGGCCCGAAAAACGCATGGGGCGTGCTCAGGATATAAACGCCGCCATCCCGCAGGATTCTTCGGGCCAGGGCAAAATGGAACTCGACGTCCTCGGGAAGAAGATGCTCGATCAACTGGTCGCTGAACACGACGTCGATCGAACCGTCTTTCAAGTCAAGGCGGTATCCGTCATAAAGGATCAGGCTGAAATTCTCTGCCGTTTTCAGAGCCTTGCTTCTTTGCTCGGAAATGTCCAGGGCATAGGCGTGTTCGACAAAGGGGGCTACCGCCGAGGCAAAGCGGCAATCTCCGGGTCCGAATTCGGCATAGGCGCCGGATTTCTTCAAATACTTTTTCACCAGCCTGAGCTTGGCTTCGCCGCGCGCGTCAAGGGACGAGCCTTCGCGGCGGAAGTGGACCCCCGGGCAAAGCCCGGGGCCCCGGCCGCCGTCGATTTCCGTGGCGCTCTCCCTGGCCTTGAGACGAGGATGATCGGGGACCTTCTCAAAAATCTCCTCATAGATCCGGGGATACAGGGCCGCCCGTTCTTCCCGCGTGGAATTTTTCACTCTTCGGGCGATCGCCTTTTCGACTTCGTAATGATTCTTGAGCTGTTCGAGAGTCCTATCTTCGGGGAGTTTTTTCTTCAATCTCATCGCTGATGTTCCGGATTCCGACGAAGCCTACTGCTCTTATCTTACCCGGTTTCAGAGAAAGATGCGAATTTTCTTGACAATGTTAGCGCTGAGTAATACTATTGCTATGTGATAGTATCCTTCAAGGATAAGGAAACGGAAAAAATATGGAATGGGTTTTATTCCAAGCATTTTCCTCCGGACATCCAACGGCCGGCCAAGCGCAAATTGGCTATGCTCCATGCGGCCATTAACCTGCTGGATTTAAAGATACCTCCCGGAAACAGATTGCATGTGTTATCGGGCGACCGCAAAGGCCAATTCAGCATATCGATCAATGATCAATGGAGAATCTGTTTCGCATGGAAGGATGGAAATGCCCGGAACGTGGAAATCACCGATTATCACTCATGAGGAGGAGAAAAAGATGAATAGAATACCGAATATCCATCCGGGTGAAATTCTTCTGGAGGAATTTTTAAAGCCGATGGGGATTACGGCTTATCGGCTTTCGAAAGAAACGAAAATCGACCAAACGCGGATTAGTGAAATCATAAGGGGCAAGCGGAGTATCTCCGTAGATACGGCTTTGCGCTTCGCCAAGTTCTTCGGAAACTCCCCTGAATTCTGGATTAATCTTCAAAACCACTTCGATATCGAAGAGAAAAAGAGTGAGATGGAGCAGAAACTGAAAAAGATCAAGCCGTTTATCATCCAATCACAAAATGCTTGACGGCTTTTAGCGAAAAATGGCCTAAAGACCGCACGGGGATGAAGCATGTATCATTTTTTCGCAACGGGAGGCGTCGTTGTCAGTTCAACATGGATATGATTCGAGACAACATGGAAAAGGAAAAAGGAAATTGCTATCCCTCCTAATTTTCCAGAACGATGACATTGATGAAATATAAGTCTGTCGCCACCTTAAAATCGTCCTTCTTCACTCCCGATTTCATGGTCGTCCATTCCGTCGTGGGCTGGATGAGCTGCCAATGATCCCTTCTTCCGACTTTCACGGGCATGGCGAACTCCTTGACGTCGGCTTTCCAACGATAGGAAATGCTGCCTTCGGTTTCTTGAAAGCGTAATTCGAGCGCCGGAATGTCGGTGTGCCGGAGGTATTGGTCGAACATGGGAGTGAGGTTCTTGCCCGTTCTCTCGTTGAAGAACTTGACCACATCCTCGGTCGCGATATTCCGGTATTTGAAGCAGTCGTAGAAACCGCGCACGAGCTTCCACCAGCGAGCGTCATTGTCGATGACGCTGCGGAGGGTGTTGAGGAAAAGCGCGCCTTTGAAATACATATCCTGAGGCGCATTGGTATTCACGCCGGCCGGCCCGATGATCGGTTCCCGGTTCCTGACCTTCGTCTTGTAGCCGTTGACGTATTTCAGGGCATCCTCATGGCCGAACATCTCTTCCACATACACGCACTCGGCGTAGGTGCCCCAGCCCTCATGGATCCACTCGTCGCAGACGTCGCTGGCCGTGATGCTGTTGCCGAACCATTCGTGCGCGCTTTCGTGAATGATGATGAAATCGAATTTCAGACTGACACCCACGCCGGTCCAGTCCCGCTCCAGATATCCATTCGCAAAGTGGTTTCCGTACGCGACGGCGCTTTGGTGCTCCATTCCGGAATAAGGGACTTCGATCAGCTTATAGCCGTCCTTCTTGAAGGGGTACTCGCCGAAGTATTTTTGATAGCACTGGAGCATCGGCTTCGCCTGGGCGAATTGCCGCCGGGCCTTTTCAAGGTTTTCCGGCAGGCAATAGAAATCCAAGGTCAGATCTTTCAGTCTGTCGCTCCAATGGGCATAATGGCCGATATTCAGCGCAACGCAATAGTTGTTGATGGGATAGTGGATGAGCCAGTCCCAACGCGTATATCCGTCACCGAGGTCGGTCTTGCTCATGAGCCGCCCGTTCGACACGTCGACAAGGTCGCTGGGGACGGCCACACGGAGGCGCATATTCTCCACTTCGTCGCGTTGCTGTTCCTTGTTCGGCCACCAGACCATGGCCCCGGGTCCCTGACAGGCCGTCGTGATCCAGGGCCGGCCCGCGGGATCCTTCCTGAAGGTTATGCCGCCGAACCGTCCCGTCTCTGCCGGATTGCCGGAATAATAGAAATCGATCGCGTATTCGGAGTTTTTCTTGAGCGTCTCGGGAAAATCCACGAACACGGCGTCGAATTCCCGTGTGTATTTCAGCTCGGTCGGACCGAGCAGGATCTTGTCGATGTTCAAATGGGCCGTCAGATCGAGCTGGATGCGCGAGTCATCCTTCAGCATCTTGAAACGAATCGTGTTCTTCCCGCCGATGAACTTCTTCTCGGGATCGACACGGATATCGAGGTCATACGAAAGGAGGTCGTTGTTGGCCCGATAGGATCCGTAGGCGCCGCGCAGAATGTCGGCCGGCGTGGGCGTCCTTTGCGGCGTTTGAGCGGGGATAAAACCTGTGAGACAAAGCAAAGAAATACATACAAGCTTGATCAAGGGCGTTCTTGTCATTTGTTTCCCTCAGTTCAAGTATAAGAATGTCTATAATTTATGCAACATCTCATTTCGGAATTTCTGCGCGGACGGATCCGCCATCGCTAACCGTGACCCTGACCATTGCTGAAGCCGGCTCAGCTCGATTTCCGAAGCGCTTTCTTGAACCGCATATTCCTGTCAAAGGGAAGAATATCTCAATTAAAAGCGTCAAATAATATGTATGGTGCCGATCCAAAAAACCTCATCTATTTATTTCATAAACCGGCCGGGCGAGACCGCTCCGGAAGCGATGTCTCCCTGACAAGGCCAAAAGGAGAAGACGGAGTGAGAAATAAATTTTTGGTCATCGCAGGATTGAGTCTATGGTTGGTCATGGCAGCGTCGGCCCAAGTCGATGTTCAACAGCGCGGCCAACGCGGCGGAGCGGGCGCCCAGGCCACACAGCAGCCCCCCGCCGTTCCCGCAAACTTGAACGCTCTTCTAACTCCAAAGCAGAGCGAAATGCGCATCGTCACTCAGCGCTATGAGGCCGACCGCGCGGAACTCAGCCGTTTCTATCACGTCCTTTCGGCCAATCGCTTTTCCCGCCTGAAGCGATTCGATATGGATTGGGCCGCCGCCCTTGACGAGTTGAAGGCGGACAACTTGAGCGCAGCCGCAAAAAGCGACCTGCGGACGCTCAAAAATAATGTCATAGTCAACTTGAAGCGACTGGATACCGACGCGGCCTCCTCCGCGCAGCTCGGCCCGCTCATTCCTTTCGCCGCGGGAATCGCCCAATTGGAAGAGGCTCGCCTGCGGATGGATTCCATGAATCCGGAGAAGGCCGCGATCGTCGTTTCCAAGGTCTCGGAACAGATCGGCCGGGCCCGGGCGATCCTGGAGGAGGGGTTGGGAGAAAAAGCCAAGCTGGAGGCCATGAATCTCAGTAAAGATCTTGTCGTTCGCGGCGCCGATAGCGTCAATGGTTTGCGTACGACGCTGCGGGATTGGTTCAACTTCACCAACGAATTCGATCCGCTCTTCACCTGGTGGATGGCCCAGCCGTATAAGGACGCCGATAAAGCGTTGCTGGATTATGGGACGTATCTTCGCGAGAAGGTGGCGCCCGCGGTCAAAGAAGGCTCGGCTCCGGCCGCGCCGCCCAGCGACATTTCCGCGGCGCCGACGCCCAAGTTCGCGGAGGTCCCGGACCTTCAATCGCTGATCGCGCTTCCCCAAGACGAGATGCGCGGCGTGGCGCAGCAATTCCGGGGCAGTCGCGGCGGCCGCGGCGGGAACCGAGGCGGCAGCGGAAGCATTGCCGCCCCGGACAAGCGGTACTTCATCGACTGGCTGTCCGCGCTGAAGAAGCTGAACTTCGCCAAACTCAGCCGCGACGGCCAGATCGATTATCTGTATTTACGTAACAGCCTCGAGGTTCAGATCCGCCGCCTCAATCGCCCGCCTCAGGCCGATATTCCGCGCAAGACGGATACCAGCGGCATCAACGGCCAGCCTATCGGCCGCGACGCCCTCATGCTCAATCTGGCCGAGGAGATGATCCCCTATACCCCCGAGCAACTGATCGAACTGGCCAACCAGCAGTTCGCCTGGTGCGAATCGGAAATGAAGAAAGCCTCGCGAGAGTTGGGGTTCGGCGACGAATGGAAGCAAGCGATCGAAAAGATCAAGGACATGCACGCCCCGCCGGGCAAGCAACCCGACGTGGTCCGCGATTTGATGTGGCAGGCCGTCGATTTTCTGCGCGCTCACGAATTGATCACGATCCCCGAGATCGAGTGGGAAACGCTGCGCATGGAGATGATGTCGCCGCAGCGCCAATTGGTGAATCCCTTTTTCACGGGCGGAGCGCTGATCAGCGTGTCGTTCCCCGCAAACACCATGACCACTCAACAAAAACTCGAGAGCATGCGCGGCAACAATATTCCCTTCTCCCATGCCACGGCCTTCCACGAAATGATCCCCGGCCACAACATGCAGAGCTTTATGAGTCCACGCTATGGAGTCAACCGCGGCAATCTCGCCAACACGGCGTTCTGGACCGAGGGCTGGCCCGTCTATTGGGAGACATTGCTCTACGACATGGGCTTTGACGCGACGCCGGAAGAGCGCATCGGCGCGTTGTTCTGGCGCATGCACCGCTGCGCGCGCATCGTCTTTTCGCTCAAGTTCCATCTGGGCGAATGGTCGCCGCAGGAATGCATCGACTACCTTGTCGATAAGGTCGGCCATGAACGGGAAAATGCCACCGCCGAGGTCCGGCGCTCTTTCGGGGGCGGCTACGGCCCGCTATATCAGGCTGCCTATCTGATCGGCGCTCTGCAGATGCGCGAGCTCCGCAGGGAAATCGTAGACTCCGGCCAGATGACCATAAAGCAATTTCATGATGCGGTGATTCAAATGGGCAACATCCCCATCGCCCTCCTTCGCTTGGAGCTGGGCAAGCAGAAGCTGGCCCCGGGCATGTCTCTGGATTGGAAGTTTTATGACTTCGAGGCCCGGACGAATTGAAGCGCCGAGCGCGTCGGCGGGCCCGGCTTATTTTTTGATCGCGCCGATGAGGCGGCGGGCTTTTTTCGCGATATTGACGGCCGCGGGCGGATCGTAGTTACCCAGGACGATGATCGTATAGCCGGTTTCGCGATCCATTTCCAGCGCCGCGTTGATTCCCGGCGCCCCGCCGGCGACGCCCAGTCCGCCGCGCACTCGAGGGCCGGCCGGGCTTTTCTGCGAAACGGACGGCTCGACTCCGGTCAGCTGCCATTCCGTATAAGCCGGCGAAAGCAGCTTGCCCGCGACGAGCGCGTTCGTGAAACGCAAAAGGTCTTCGGCCGAGGTATAGCCCCCTCCGGCGGCGCTGCCCCGCGCCGGACGGGAGTAGATATTCTTGCGGCGGGGACTTCCGGGGTTTTCGTTTCCGTCCCATCTCCGCGTGTATCCCTCGGCGAGGTTCGGCACGGACACGTCCGCTTCATAGGAATCGGTGTTCGTCATTCCCGCCGGTTCATAAATATTCTTCCGGACGTAATCGTAATAATCCATGCCTGAGACGCGGCCGACGATTTCGCCGAGCACGATGTAGCCTCCGTTCGAGTAGCTTTGCTGGGCCCCGGGCTCGAAAGCCAAAGGCTGGTCGGCGAACATGGGCAGGAAATCCACGTTGCGCCGGAAGACGTCCTTGGGAGTGGCGACAAACCTGTCTCCAAAAAAATCCCCGACGCCGGATTTCATATCGATCAATTGCCGGATAGTGACCTTGGCCTTGGCTTCGGCGTTCGGATAGTCGGGAAGAACCGTTCCCAGTTTGTCGTCCGGAAAGAGCTTCCCTTTTTCGATCAGTTGGGCGACGGCCAGCTTCGTGAAGATCTTATTGATCGAACCCAGGTTGAACTTCGTATCCGTGCGGTTGGGAACGTTGAACTCTTTGTTGGCGAGTCCCCAAGCCTTCAGGAACAAGGGCCGGCCTTGATGGGCGACAAGGACCACTCCGGAAAACTCGTCGGCCTCCACCGCGGCCGCGATTTCCTTTTCGAGTGCGGCCAGAGCTTCCGGCCCGCTCATCGGTTGCGGAGATCCGGCCAGGTCCTCCGGGTCCGCCTCGTCCACGGTGATCCCCGTCAGGAAGTATTCCGGCGCCGGTGAAAATTGGAAACCCACCCGCATGAGTTGATTTCCTTCGCCGGAAACATATATGACCACGGATTCCGGGGACGGAGAATCCGCTTTCCTGAGTTTCATGACGCCCATTTCACGATGAAGCTGCATCACGCGCGCGGCGCGGTCGGCCGGAGGCGCCTGCTTCGCGGCTTCCGCGCTGATATGCGCGGCGAAAAATCGCTCCAATTGTCCGACTTCGCCGCTGTTCAAAGCTTCGATAAAAGCTTGAACGCTCTGTCCGGCCGCGGTCTTGGGCAATTCGACCTTGGCCTCTTCTTTCCTGCTTTGCCCGGCGAACGCCGTCATCGCGATCAATGAAAATACCAGAGCCGAAACGAGCCTTTTTTTATGCAGCATCGTCCATATTCTCCTTTAAAAACCGTCAAGGGACGAGCCTTCGGCTCGCCACTCGCCCGTGGCTTATATCTACGGGTGAGTACGGTGGAAGTGGACCCTCGGGCAAAGCCCGGGGCCCCGTCCGCCGTGGATTATACAACTCCGGAAGGAGGCTTTTGGTTTCAGCCGTTTATTTTTAGACCTTCAGATTGCTTTTCGCCGAAAACGAGAGCGCGCCCAGGGATCCGAAATCAACCCATTCGACTCCCCGGGCTGAAGCCCGGGGTATGCTCAGGGTTAATACTGAGCGGCGCTTTTTACCCCGATTTAAAAATCGGGGTTTGGCGCCGTCGAACGTATCAATCCTTCAGCCAATCTCTGAAAATCGCCGCCTGGAGCGGAGTGGGGTTCGCGATGGGCTTCATGCGAAAGCTCCGCTCCGTCTTCTTCCCCAGGACGACTTCGACCTCGCGGTTTATGTTGCGGCGCGAGATGAGGACCTTGACCTTGTCCCCCGCTTTTCCGGCGCCGAGGAGTTCGCTGAGCGTCCGGGCTTGGGCGCGCACGCCGTCCAGGGCGACGATCTCGTCCTGCGCGCTGAGTCCGGCGCGCGAAGCCGGAGAATCCAGCACGACGCTCGAGATGATCAGGGCCCCGTTTTGGTCGCGGGCGACCGCCCCGAAATCGGCGCCGGGCGTTTCCCGGGGCTGAACGTCGATATCCAGACCCGCAAAGGCGAGATATTTGCCGTAATCGATGTCTTTCACCGTCGCGGCGTAATCATCGAAGATCTCGGCCAATGAGCATCCGGCCGCTCCTTCGCAGACCTCGCGAAACTCCAGATCGGTGAAGCCCCGCTTCTTTTCCTTGTAAAACTTCTGATAGAGCGTCCGCATCACGTCGTCGAGGGACTTCCGGTTCTTCGTCTCGTTCCGGATCTTGAGGTCGAGAAGCAGGCCGAGCGCGGCGCCCTTGTCGTAATAGGAGATCGTGGTGTTGGCCGCGTTCTCGTTCCGGTTGAAGAACTGGATCCAGGTGTCGAAGCTCGACTGGGTCGCGGATTGGACCAGATGTCCGGGGGCGTTCTCGAACCTGGCGATGGTCGACCGGAACCGTTCGAGGATTTCGTCCCGGCCGAGAAGCCCGGCCCGATTGAGGATCAGGTCCTCGTAATAAACGGTGAACCCTTCGGCCACCCAGAGCATGTTCGTATAATTTTCTCGGTCATAATCGAACGGACCCAGCGCGATCGGCCGGATCCTTTTGACGTTATAAAGGTGGAAGAATTCGTGCGAGACGAAGCTCAAAAAGCTCTTATAGCCCGCCGGGCTGCTCAAGCCGGCGGCGTTGAGCGTGAGCGCCACGGAATTCAGGTGCTCGAGGCCCCCCCCGCCCGGGCCGATCCCCAGGAAGACGTAGCGCCGGTACGGGATTTCTCCGATGAGCGCCGCGGCCGCCTCGACCATCCTCTTCAGGTCGGAGGAGAATTTCGCCCGGTCGAGGGTCCCCAGATTATCGGCGACGAAAAGATGGGGAATGCCCTGGACCTCGAACGGCAGGATCTCCTGGTTCCCGGCGAGGATCGGGCTGTCGTAGAGGACGTCGAAATCCGGGGCGGAGAACGTGTTCGGCCGCTCCGGAACGGGATCGAGCCCGGTCGAGACCCGGCTCCAATCCTGATACGGTTTGACGGCGACGATCACGGGATGTTGGAGGCGGCCGGCGATATGCATGAAGACGCCGGTCGGCGAAATAAAACCCCGACTGTCGTCCAGATAGCTATCGGCCACCGACCGGGCGAAAGCATAGACGTCATAGCTCACCGCAACGAAAGCGCTCTTCCCGGACTTGACCCGCCAGGTATTTTTCGCGGTTTTCTGCCACGCTAAAAGGTTCCCCGCGCTGTCCTCGGCGCGGAAATTGATGACGTTTTTGGCATAATCCATGATCAAGTAATATCCCGGCGTCCAGGCCGGCATTTTGAAATCCTGGGTCTCGCCCTTCAACCCGTCCACGCGGAAAACGACGTGGAAATAATGCGTGTTCGGCCGATCCATGGACACGGTGAAGGCCATCCCTCCTTCCGGCGCCTGCCCAAGGGCGAAGGACACCGCGAAAAGAAAGACGAGGCAAAAGAGGGCCGCTCGGAATTGGTTCTTCATCTCAAAACCTCCTGTCAAGGGACGATCCTTCGCGGCGGAAGTGGACCCCCGGGCAAAGCCCGGGCCCCGTCCGCCGTCGACGCGATCCCCGCATGAGACGGGTATCGCCATCGGATTCCATTAAAGATCCAGCGCCATCCGCGGATTCTGCCGCGTCAGGATTTCGAAGCGCATCCGGCCGCCGCAAAACCGCTGGACCAAGTCCGTCAGTTCCCGGCCGATGTCCTCCACCTCGGATTTCGGAACGGGAGGAAGCCCGTCGACGTTGAATTCGATGGCTCGCGTGGCCGGCACGGTCAACGTGTGTGTGGCCTGGCGCCAGCTCCAGCGGCGGGTCAAGACCGTATTCCCTTCGGCGAAAATGATCTCCCCGGAGACAGGATGCTCCGTCTCCTCCGATCCGAACGGGACAAACACCTCTTCTCCCGTGGCCGGTCTCAGGGCGATATCATGGGAAACGGCGTCGAGCGCGTGAGCGCCGATGGGCAGGATATGCCGCAGCGAGAGAATATTGCCGATGTCGACCAAAGCGTTGATCGACGGCAGCTCTTGATTATGAAGCACGCGGCGGGCCATCGCCTCGACGGACGACCTGAATTCGCTCGGCTTGATTCCCGCCGTCCGAAACGCCTCCCGCCACGAAGCGATCCGGGGGTGGGCGGCGATCTCCTCCAGTTTCAGTCGTTCGCGGACCGAGGCTTCCGCGGCCCGGAGCATCTCGACAAGGGGGGAAGGCGATTCGCTGTTTTGGACGTCAAGAGCGATGAGGACGCCGCGCACATACTCCGGAAACTTGAGGAACACGGCATCGGCGATGGAATAGAATAAACCGTTCATGGTTACCTCCTGAAAACGATTACTTCTTCGGCCCGGGCGGCAGATGGTCCAGCAGATAGGACGTCAAAAGAGCGTAGAGGTGCATCGTCGTGCCTCTCCCCTCCGAAATGCCGTGGGTCCGGTTCGGATAAGCCATCATCGTGAACTTCTTGCCGGCGGCCACGAGCTCGTTGACGAGCCGCTCGAAGCCTTGATAATGGACGTTGTCGTCGCCCGTGCCGTGGACGATGAGCAAATTCCCCTTCAATCGATCGGCGAACGTGAGCGGCGAGCCGTTCTTGTAGCCGTCGGGATTATCCTTGGGCAAGCCCATGTAGCGCTCTTGGTAAATCGAATCGTACAATCGCTGGTCGGGCACGGAGGCCACGGACATCCCCGTCTTGTAGATCTCGGGATAGCGGAACATCATATTGAGCGTCATCGATCCGCCGCCGCTCCAGCCCCAGATGCCGATCCGGTCCGCGTCGATAAACGGCCATTTCCGGAGCATGGCTTTCGCCGCGGCCGCCTGGTCTTCGGAAGCGAGGATGCCGATTTGGCGATAGATGCTCTTGCGCCAGGCCCGGCCACGCGGCTGGGGCGTCCCGCGGTTGTCCACGCTGGCGACCAGATAGCCCTTCTGGGCGAGCATGAGATGCCATAGATACCCGTTTCCGCCCCAGCGGTCGTTCACCGTGGTCCCGGCCGGCTCGCCGTAGACCTGGAAGAAGAGCGGATATTTTTTTTGCGGATCGAAGTCCGGCGGCTTGATCATCCAGCCGTCCAGCCGGACGCCGGCGCCGATATCGACGCGGAAGAATTCCACAGGGCTGCGCCCGAGGCCCTTGATCTTGGCCGCAAGATCTTTGTTCTCCGCGAGCGGCCGGACGACGGCGTGCTGCGGGAGCTTGACAAGATCCACGACCGGCGGAGTATCGAAGTTCGAATACGTGTGGATCGCCCACAGCGACGAAGGCGACATCTGATAGCTGTGCGAGCCGGGCTTGTCGGCGGGGCTCAGGCGTTCGGGTTTTCCCTTGCCGTCGAGCCGGATGCGGTAGAGATAGCGCTGAACCGGATTTTCGAGCGATCCGGTGAAATACAGCCAGCCCGCGTTCTCATCGATGCTATCGATCCCCAGGACGTCGTAATCCCCGGGCGTGACGAGCCGGGCTTCGCCCCGTCGCGAAACGAAATACACGTGGCGCCAGCCGTCCCGCTCGCTCGTCCAGGTGAACCGCGCTCCCTTCTCGATCCATCGCGGATCGTTGACGACCTCGACCCAGGCATCATCGCGGTCGGTGAAGATCGTCCGGGCCTCGCCGGTCTTGATGTCGCCGAGCATGACCTCGTTCACGTTCTGGAGGCGGTTGAGGCGCTGGAAAATGATCTCGGCCGAATTGCCGGCCCAGTCCATCCGGGGGATGTACGCGTTGCGTTCATCGCCGGGGACGCGGATCCATTTCAGCGGACCGCCGAAGGAGCTGACGATTCCCACGCGACAGGCGGAGTTCGTCTCCCCCGGTTTGGGATACGGGATCGGGATGAGCCTCGGGTAGAGCGAATCCGTATTATTGATCAGATTGAAGATTTGGACCTGGGAGGTATCGAACTGCCAGAAGGCGATGTTCGCGCCGTCGGGGCTCCAGCGGAATCCGTCTCTCAAGCCGAATTCCTCTTCGTAAACCCAATCGGACGTGCCGTTGATGAGCGTGTCCGATCCGTTCCAGGTCAGGCGGACGATCCGGCCCGAACCGATGTCCTCGGAATAGATGTCGTTCTTGACGACGTAGGCGGCGCGGAGGCCGTCGGGTGAGAATTTGGCGAACATGAGCGTGGACGGCTCGAACGTCTCTCCCAGTTTTTTCAGCGCGCCCGCGGCCAGGTCCAAAACCCAGTAATCGCCGCGCGTGTTCTGCCGCCAGACGCGGCGGGAATTGGTGAAGATCATGAGCTTTCGGCCGTCGTCCGACCATTCGTAATTCTCGATCGTGAGCGGTTTCGCCTCAGCCGGCGGCGGAGGGATGAGCTTGGACGCGGAAACGAGGACCTCGCGCTTCCCCGTTTCGGCCGAATAGACGACGATGTCGCGGCCGCCCCGGCCGTCCTTCGCCTCCTCCAGGGTCGTATAGGACGAGCCGTCCTTGAGCCAGCGGGCCGGGCCGAAACGTTGCGAGGCGAATTCGCGCGAATTGTAAATGCGCTCTAAATTCAGTAGAGGATCATAGGGTTTGTCCTGAGCGGCAAGGACCGCGACCCGGCAGAGGACGCCGAAAACGACAAGGAAAAGGCCGGCGTTTTTTTTCATGTTCATCATGATGATCTCCTCGCGTATCTAAGTCGTCCCTTGACCTTACCGTAAGATATTCAATCCCGTCTTCAAAGTAAAGCGGAGCCGTGCTAAAATGGGACCCAAAGGACAAAGGCCATGAACCGACAATCCCCCAAAAAATTCCCGCTTCGGCTATCCTTCGTCTTGTTCGGAATGGGCATCGTCGCCCTCGGCCTGGCCTTTGCCATCGAGACCGGCGAGATCAAAGGCAAGGTCGCGGACGAGACCGGCGCCGGCCTCCCCGGTGTGGAGATATCGGCCAGCGGGCCTTCGCTCCAGGGGACAAGGACGGGCCTCTCCTCGAAGGACGGCGATTTCCATTTCCCGCTCCTTCCGGTCGGATTCTATACCCTCACATTCAAGCTCCAGGGCTTCAACACCGTCAAACAGGAGAAGGTCGTCGTCCGCCTGGGCATGACGACCAGCCTGAGCGTGGCGATGCCGCAGGCCTCTCTCCAAAAGGAGATCGTTGTCACCGCGGAATCTCCGCTCATCGACAAAACCGCGACGGACACATCCTACCATTTGAGCGCCGCGGACCTGGACAAGGCCCCGGTCCAGAACCGGACGGTCGTGGACGCCGTCAAATTCGCTCCCGGCGTGACCGGCGTCCGGATGGATACCCGGCGCGGATCCGCGGCCGAAGGACAGCCGAGCATCCGCGGCGAGGGCCAGGAAGGCAACACCTGGATCGTGGACGGCCTGTCGATCAGCGGCGTGCGGCTCAAGAATTCCGGAGCGAAGCTCAACCTCGACTCGCTCGACGAGATCCAGATCATCTCCGACCCGTTCAGCCCCGAGTTCGGTTCGGCCTACGGCGGCATCATCAACATGGTCACCAAGAGCGGCGGCAACGAATTCAAGGGCGAGGCGAGCCTCGTCTTCATGAACAAATACCTGCAGGCCGCGCGGCAGCCCCAGCTCTCCATCGTCAGCGAGCCGAACTATTTCTCCAACGGCAATTGGTACGCCAACCTGGGCGGCCCGATTCTGAAGGACAAGCTCTGGTTCTTTCTGTCCGAGAACTATTACACGAATACCGAGGAGACCACGGACGGCGCGATCGACTATCTCTCCATCCCGGGAGGAAAGAAGACGACGGGCAGCAACAACCTCTTCGGGAAGCTCACCTATTCGTTCAACACCAACCACAACATTTCATTCACGGCCATATACGACACGTCGTTCCGGCCCCATGGAGTCACGGGTTTCCCGGAAATGAACGAGGCGAACGACACCCGGGATCTCATCGCCCGGATGAATTATAAGGGCATTTTGAACGCCTCGACATACATCGAGGCCGGTCTGGGCCTCGTCAGCAGGAAATCCTTCAAGCACCCCGTCTCCGGGGATCTGGGCCCGGCCCAGTATTACATCGAGGACCTGGCCCAGAACACCCGCAATTCCTACGGCGACGTCACGGACAACGAGGACCGGCTGGACGCGAGCTTCAAGCTCTCCAAGGTTTTCGAGACCGAGACCATCGGCCGCCATGAGATCAACCTGGGACTGGAATATTACAGGGTCGCCTCCCATTTCGTGACGGACTTCAGCGGCAAAAACGAAGACATCTTTCCGGGAGACGGCTTCGACAACGGGACGAAATACCAGTTCGACACCCGGAAAAACGGCGGCGGAACGCCGACCCTGCTCCGCGAATACGGGCTTTTTTCCTTCATCGATTCAGCGCGGGGAATCGGCCTCTATTTCAAGGACAAGATCTCCTGGGACCGGTTCACGCTGATGGCCGGAATCCGCAGCCAGACCCAGCTCCTGCTGGACGATAAAGGAAACGAGATCTGGTCCTGGAACCTGAACGATTTTCTCTCTCCCCGCTTCTCTTTGACGGCGGACCTGGCCAACGACGGGGCCAATATTTTGAAGATCGCCTGGGGCCTCTTTTCGGATCCGATCACGACCATGCCCCTCGGTTTTTTCAACGCCGGGGGAAGCTTGACGTATCGCGACTACCGCTGGACGGGGCCGCAGAACCCATCGGAAAGCGAGCTCCACAATCCCTCGAACTGGGCGCTCCAATGGGAACAACCGAACGAACGATTCCAAGTGGCCGACGGGCTGTCCCCCAATTTTCAAAGCCGCTTTCTTCTCGAATTCGACCGGAGGATCGCCCGGGACTGGGCGGTCAAGGCGCGCTATGTCCATTCCAGCGCCGACAAGCTCCTCGAGGCCCTGATGGTCTTGGATCCCGGCTCGGCCCTGGGGTATAAGTTCCTCTATGACAATTTCGAGAACAAGCGAAGAGATTACGGCGGCTTCGAGGTCGAGCTCATCGGGAAAATCGGACGGTCCTTTTTCCTGAACGCATCCTATTCTCACGCCCTGGCCAGGGGAACGAACCCCGGCCAAACGGAGACCGGGTCCTGGTCGCAAGAAGAGGGAGGCACGAATTTCGTCGGGCTCTTCGGGAAACACATGTACGTCCCGAACGCGCCCGGTTTCGAGGACATCAAGGCCCAGGTCGATTATCTGTTCGGAGGGCTGGGCGGAAGAGGCGTCGGCGACGAAGGCTGGTACGGAAAATTGCCTTATTCGATCGATCACGACGTCAAGGTGAACGCGGCGTACAACGGGCCTTTCAACCTTCTCATGTCCGCGGCTTTCGAATATATCTCCGGCTACTACTGGGAAAAGCTGGGCTATGTGCCGGGTTTCGGCGGCTACTATTCATTCCCCGAAGGCCGCGGTTCGCGGAAGACCCCTCCGCATGCCTATCTCGACGTCTCGCTCGAGAAATCGTTCGCGATCCCGGCCGCCGGTCTATTCAAGAACGCCGCGCTCTCGGTCCGGCTGGACGTTTTCAATCTCTTGGACAGCCAGCGCCCGATTTCTTACGTCAAGGAAGATGTCGCGATTTTCGGGACTATTTGGGCCCGCCAGCAGCCGCGGCAGGCGCGCCTGTCGGCGAAACTGAAATTCTGATCACTCGACCGTAACGCTCTTCGCCAGATTCCGGGGCTGATCGACATCCGCTCCCCTCTTGGCCGCGATATAATAGGCGAACAGCTGGAGCGGCACGACCGTCAGGAACGGCATGAGCAGCGGATGGGAAGAGGGGACGGGAATCACCTGGTCCACGCGCTGGTAGATTTGCTGGTCTTTCTCGTGAGCCACCGCCAGGACGTAGCCCATGCGCGCCTTGATCTCCGAGATGTTGCTCAGCATCTTGTCGTAAACGCGGTCTTCGGGGACGACGGCCATCGTCGGCATGTTCTCGTCGATCAGGGCGATCGGCCCGTGCTTCATCTCGCCCCCGGGATAGGCCTCGGCATGGATATAGGAGATTTCCTTGAGCTTGAGCGCGCCCTCGAGGGCGACGGGAAAGTTCACCCAGCGGCCGAGATAGAGGAAATGGGAGAAGGGAACGAAGGAAACAGCCAGCTCTTCGATCGATTTGGCCTGGCGGAGGATCTTCTCCATCTTGTGCGGGATGCGCTGGAATTCCTGGATGAATTCCAGGCTCTCTTTCCCGGACAGCTTTCCCAGCGCTTGGGCCAGATACAGGGCGATGAGCGCCAGCGCCGTCATCTGGGCCGTGAACGTCTTGGTCGCGGCCACGCCGATCTCCGGCCCGGCGTGCGTATAAAGGACGCCGTGCGCCTCGCGGGCGATGGAAGAGCTGACGGAGTTGGTCACGGCCAGAACGGCCGCGCATTTGTCCTTCGCCGCCCTCAGCGCCGCCAGCGTATCGGCGGTCTCCCCCGACTGGGAGATGACGATCACGAGCGTCTTTTTGTCCAGGATGAAATCTCGGTAGCGGAACTCCGAGGCGTATTCGACGTCCACCGGCACGCGAGCGAGCGATTCGAAAAAATACTTTCCGACAAGCCCGGCATGGTAGGACGTGCCGCAGGCGATGAGGACGACTTTGCGGAACCTTTTCATGACCTGCGGCGAAAGTTTGATCTCGTCGAGGAGGACCTTGCCCGAATCGAGCGAGGTCCGTCCGAGCAGGGTGTCCCGCACGACCTCGGGCTGTTCGAAGATCTCCTTCAGCATGAAATGCTTGAACCCGCGCTTTTCGATCATCATCGGGTTCCAGGCGATCGTTTCGATCTTTTTCCGCACGGGACGGCCTTGGAAATCGGTGAACGTCACGCCCTTCGGCCCGATCACGGCCATCTCGCCGTCTTCGAGGAAGGCCACCCTCGACGTATGGGCGAGGATGGGATTGATGTCCGAGGACAACAGATACTCGCCGTCGCCCAGGCCGACCACGACCGGCGGCCCGAACTTGGCCGCGACGATCTTGTCGGGATCGTCGGATGAGATCACGGCCAGCGCGAAAGCGCCTTCGAGCTCGGCGATCGCCGCCCGCACGGCCGCTTCGAGCGATCCTTTGAAATATTTTTCGATGAGGTGGGCGATCACCTCGGTATCGGTTTCGGTTTTGAACGTATGCCCCTCTTTTTTGAGCTTCTTCTTGAGAGCGAGGTAATTCTCGATGATGCCGTTGTGGGCGATGACGATCTTTCCCGTACAATCCCGATGGGGATGGGCGTTCTCCTCGCTCGGCCGGCCGTGGGTCGCCCACCGCGTGTGGCCCAAACCGTAAGTTCCGCTGAGCGGCGATTTCCGGAGGGCCTCTTCGAGCTCCTTGATCTTGCCTTTGACCCTCTTGACGTGGACCTTTCCATGATCGATCAAAGCGACCCCGGCCGAATCGTAGCCGCGGTATTCGAGCTTTTTCAACCCTTCGAGAAGGACCGGGATGACGCTCTTCGGCCCGATGTAGCCGATGATTCCGCACATGGGACCCCCTTAGGATTTGGGATTTTCTCGCTTTTGCTTTTCTCTTTGCCGCTTCGCCCAGCCCTCTTTTTCGAACTGACGGCCGCGGGCGACGGCCAGCGCGCCCGGTGAAACGTCCTTGGTGATGACGGATCCCGCGGCGACGTAGGCTCCCCGGCCGATCTTGACGGGCGCCACGAGCTGGGCGCCGGACCCGATGAAGGCCCCGGCCTCAATGACGGTCTTGTTTTTCCGCACGCCGTCATAGTTGCACGTGATCGTTCCGGCCCCGATGTTGACGCCTTCTTGGACCTCCGTATCGCCGAGGTAGGAGAGATGCCCGGCTTTGGAGTTCCGGCCGAAATCGGTGTTCTTCATCTCGACGAAATTGCCGACATGGGCGCCGGCGCGGAGGATGGTCTTCGGCCTCAGGCGGGCGAACGGGCCGACCGTCACATGGTCTTCGATCGCCGAATTTTCGATGACGGTCGAGCTGAAAACCGTGACATGGTCCGCGATGCGGGAATCGATAATATGGCAGCCGGGATAGAGGCGGCCGCGAGCGCCGATGACCGTTTGACCTTCGATCACGACCGAGGGATAAATGACCGTGTCCCGGCCGATCTCGACCTCGAGATCGATCCAGGTCGAGGCAGGATTCAGGATCGTGACGCCGTTATCGGCGAGATCGCGGATCTTGCGATCCCGGAGCGCACTTAGAGCCCGGCTCAGGTCGCGGCGGGAGTTGATTTGAATGATATCCTCGGGATTCTTAGTTTTGAAGATGCCCGTCTTTTTCCCGGCCGCGGCCAGGACGGCGATGACGTCGGTCAAATAATATTCACCCTTCTTCCCGGCTTTTTTCACTTTCGGAAGCGCCCATAACAGATCCCGGACGTCGAAGACATAAATCCCCGCGTTCACTTCCTTGATCCTCCGGAGGCGGGAGTCCGCGTCCATCTCCTCGACGATCCGAAGGCCGGCCTCGCCCTCACGAACGATCCGGCCGAATCCCGACGGATCCTCGAGTTCGGCGCTCAACACCGAAGCCGCGTTTCCGCGTTTCTTATGGAAAGCCAGAAGAGCTTTCAGGGCCGCGGGCCGGACCAACGGCAAATCCCCCGGGAGAATGACCACATCGCCGGCCTTAGGCTTCGAGAGAACCGCCCTGGCGGCCGAGACGGCGTGTCCGGTGCCCTTCCGCTCGGGCTGATGAACGTATTCGATTCCGAGCGGGAGCGTTTCGGCCATGACGGCTTCGCGCTTGTGCCCGACGACCAAATAGATCTTTCGCGGTTTGAGCTCCCGAACGCTCTCGATCACAAGCCTGATCATGGATTTTCCCAGCAAAGGATGGAGGACTTTGTTCGTTTCGGAGCGAAATCTCGTCCCCTCCCCCGCGGCCAGGACGAGAGCCGATACAGGTTTTTTCATATCAGACGAGGCGGATGATGAGTTTAAACTTTTTGTCCTCCCACAGGGGTTCGAAATCGGTTTCGTTCTGAGCCAGGACTCTGAAGAATTTATCGATCTGGACGGCTCTTTTCAGATAGTCGAGGCAAACGTCCGGCTGGCCCATCAGGCAGTGAAGATCGGCCAGGGCATAATGGACCTTGCCTTCCTCGGGATTCATTTTCAGCGCTTTTTCAAGGAGTTTCTGCGCTTCTTCGAACCGGCCGGCGTTTGTCTGGTATATGCCGTATTGAAAATAATCGTCCATCGTCTTGAGCGGGACGGTGTCCTTGAGTTCCCCGGCTTTGTCTTCGCAGATCTTGATGTAGATCTTGGCCCGGTCGACGAGCTCTTTCTCCGCCGCATGCTTCACGATGAAATCCTTGAGCATCTCGACCGCTTTTTCGTATTTCCCTTTACGGAATTCTTTGATGGCCTCGCCATACGCGGTCAACGCTTTCTTGTATTCGTCTTTCTTGGCTTTATCGTCTTTCACGTTTTTACTCCCAAAACCGGAATTTTGTTCATTTTACCTGTTTTTCAGGTCTCTGTCCACAACCCGGGGTGCTCAAGAATGAAGCGGACGACCTGGAGGTGGAGGCGATGGCCGGCTTTGCAGGCCGTGAAGCGGCCGATGATCGGGCGGCCGAGAAGGGCCAGGTCGCCGGCGAGGTCCAGGAGCTTATGCCGGACGAATTCGTCGGGGAAGCGGAGAGGTCCGTTCATGACGCCGGCGTCATCCAGGACCACGGTATTCTCGAATGACGCCCCGAGGGCGAGGCTCTGACGCCGGAGCGTTTCGACGTCCCGGACGAAACCGAAGGTGCGCGCGGGCGCGATATCCCGGGCAAAAGCGGAGAGGGTGAATGGCCGTTCAAAGCGCCGGCGCCCGATGGCCGGGTTCGCAAAATCAATGGCATAGGAAAGCCGAAGGCCCGCTCCGGTCTCCGCGGGCTCGACGATCACAGATGCGCCCTTGTCCTGGATGGCAAAGGGCTTGAGGATCTTGAGCGAGGGGATTTTTTGAGCGAGACGGCGGGTCCCCGCCTTTTCGAGGGCCAAGGCGAAAGGAAGCGCGCTCCCGTCCATGATCGGAATTTCATCGGCGTCGATCTCGACATCCAGGCTGTTGATGCCGAAGGCAAAGAGCGAGGCCAAAAGGTGTTCGACGGTCCGGACATTGAACTTATCCCCGACAAGCGTGGTGCCGTTGAATGACTGGACGCGGCCCGGATCGATCCGCAATTCGAGGTTTCCGAGATCCGTCCGCCGGAAAATGATCTCGCCGGCCTCGGAAGGCAAAAGGGCCAGCCGGACGGGCTTTCCCGAATGGACTCCGGTTCCCGAGAGTCGAATATCCTTGAGGATTGTCTTTTTATGGGTCATAGCATATCGGCCGCTTGTATTTTACCTCAAATCCGGCTTTTTATGGTAAAATCCCGGCATGAAATCGCAGCTTGAATCCATTTTGAAAAAAGTCCAGGCCGGGCGGCTCTCGGCCGAAGAGGCCCTCGAGTCCCTGAAAGATTATCCCTATCAAGACCTGGCCTTCGCCAAGATCGATCATCACCGGGAATTGAGAAAAGGGTTTCCCGAGATCATTTACGGGCTGGGAAAAACGGACGGGCAGATCCTGAATATCGCCAAGGAAATCGTCAAAAAGGGCAGCAGCTTGCTGATCACCCGCGTCGAAGCGGCGGCCTACAAAAAGATCAAAAAGGCCATTCCAAAAGCCGGATATAACGCGCAGGCCAGGACGATTTTCCTCAAACAGCGCCCTCCCCTGCCGGGAAAAGGCAAGATCGTCATCCTGACGGCCGGGACAGCGGACATTCCGGTCGCCGAAGAGGCTTATGTGACGTGCGATATGCTCGGAAACGATACCGAGCGCGTCTACGACGTCGGCGTCGCCGGACTCCACCGATTGCTGGGCGAATACGACAAGTTCAAACAAGCCAGAATCATCATCACCATCGCGGGAATGGAAGGCGCTTTGCCCAGCGTCGTCGCCGGCCTGGTCGCTGTCCCGGTGATCGCCGTGCCGACGAGCATCGGCTACGGGGCCAGTTTCAAAGGGCTGGCCGCCCTCCTGGCCATGCTCAATTCCTGTCCGGGCGGCGTGGGCGTCGTCAACATCGACAACGGGTTCGGGGCGGCCTACCTCGCCAGCCTCATCAACCACTCGTAAAGGGAAGAAAACCTCGATATTTTTTCGCGATTTCCTTGACAAACCGCCCCACTGACCTTATATTTAATAAAACCTTGCGTTAATCCCAGAAATCCAAAATTATGGAAATTATCGACCAAATTCGGCAAGTTGCCAATATCACGGAGATTGCGTCCCAGTACACATCGCTCAGGCAACGGGGCAGGAAACACGTCGGGCTCTGTCCTTTTCACGCCGAAAAGACCCCTTCTTTCACCGTGGATTCGGAAAAGGGGCTCTTCCACTGTTTCGGCTGCGGTATCGGCGGCGATGTCTTTTCCCTGGTCATGGAAAAGGAGAATATGAGCTTTCCCGAGGCCTTGAAGTATCTCGCCGAGAAATACAACATTCCTCTCCCCGAGCAAAGGAAGATCTCGCCCCAGGCGCTTAAGCTCGAAGAGCAGATCCTGAAAATCAACGAGTCCGCCCTGGCTTTTTTCAAGAAAAACCTCTTCAACACCCAGGAAGGCAAGACCGCCCTCGAGTACCTGAAAAAGCGCCAGATCCCGGACCAGATCATCCAGGATTTCAAGATCGGCTATGCCATGAACTCCTGGGACTCCCTTTCCGTATTTTTTAACAGCAAGGGCGTCTTGCCCGGACTCCTCGAAAAGGCGGGGCTCGCCGCCCCGGGCCGAAAAGCCGGAGAATTTTATGACCGCTTCAGGGGCCGCCTCATCTTCCCCATATTCAGCCTCACCGGCAAGGTCGTCGGCTTCGGCGGCCGGACGCTTTTCAACCAGGAACCGAAATACCTGAACTCTCCCGACACGCCGATCTACTCCAAAGGACAGCTCCTTTACGGACTCAACTTCAGCAAGGATTCCATCCGCAACGCGGGCGAGGCCATCCTGGTCGAAGGCTACACAGACTTCATCTCTCTGTTTCAGTCCGGTCTGACAAACGTCGTCGCCTCTTTGGGAACCGCGCTTACCCCCCATCAGATCGGATTGGCCCAGAGGTTCGCGCCGAAGATTCTCATCAACTACGACGGCGATACGGCTGGCCGGACCGCAGCCTTTCGCGCCGTCCCGCTCTGCCTGGAAAGGGGCCTGGAGACGCGCGTCGTTGTCTTACCCACGGACCTCGACCCGGATGGATTCATCAAGGAACACGGCAAGGACGAGTACGTCCAGCTCATGAATTCCGCCGTTCCCGGCCTCAAATTCGCCATCGATTTTTCGGTCGAAGGCAAGCGGATGAACGTCCCGGAGGTCAAAACGAAGGTCCTGCGCGGCATCCTGGCCATTATCGACAACATCCCGGATTCCATCGTCCGGAGCGAATACCTCAGGCAGGCGGCCGAGTTTCTCGCCGTCGAAGAGAGCGTTCTTCGCGGACTCGCGGAACGGAAGCCGGCCGGGACCGAGCCCGAGGCGAAAGATTCCTTCCTCCATGCCGAAAGACGGCTACTCCAGATTCTGATCGAGAACAAGGAGCTCCGCCCGTATATTTTCGCCGAGGTCCGCGATGAAGATTTTAAGGGCTTGAAAAGTGAGCCGGTTTTTAGGATAATATTAAGTTGTTTTAAAAACGAAAAGGACCTCAATTTCCACGATTTACAAAAAGAGATCGGCCCCTCTCTCGCCACGCCTCTTTCCCTGGCCCTCCTCGAGAAGGGAGATCCGCCGACCGTCGAGGAAGCGCTCGACTGTTTGTGCGCCCTTCAGCGGACCTGCAAGGAAGTCGAGCTGAGAAGGATCCAGGCCGAGTTGGCCCGCGAGGAAAAGAAAGGCGACCAGGCGAAAGTCCAGTCGCTGCTGTCCCTTAAACAGGACCTGACGAAACAGATCATGGCCTTGAAATAAGAGGGGATGTAACGGAATGCGCCGAAAATACGTATTTAAGCATAAAGGGAAAATTCATCGGTTAGGAGCACTCGGTGTCCGCTGAAAATAAATTCCAAAAGGGCGACATTTCGCAACTGATCACGAAAGGCCGGAAGCAAGGCTATCTCCTGTTCGAGGAAATCGACAAGACCTTCCAGGACGACCTTGAATCCGAGGAAAGCTTCGACGATTTTCTCACTTCGATCGACGACTTCGGGATCAAGATCCTCGACACCAAGCAGAAACAGATCATCCCCAAGCGGCGGAAAAGCGAGATCGTGACGCTTCAGGGCCTGGAGCGGACGACCGACCCGGTCAAGCTGTACTTGCGCGAGATGGGGACCATTTCCCTTTTGACCCGGGAGGGAGAGATCACCATCGCCCGGGAGATCGAGCGGGGCGAGAAAGGGATCATCAAGGCCCTCTCCAAAACGCGGCTCGTCCTTAACGAAGTCCTCGCCCTCGAAGAGAAGATCAAGATCGATCCTATGGTCATCCAGGAGATGTTCGACGTCAGCGAGGACGACATCGCCGAGGGCAAGCTCGATGAGAAAAAAAGGCAGATCCTGGGCAAGATCAAGAAGATCAAGGACCTGAGCCACAAGCTGGACAAGATCCCGCTCCTCAGAAAATATGTCCTCTCGCGGAGCCGCGTCATCGTCCATATGAGCAGCGGGATCCGGGATCTCAACCTGCGCGCGGCCCAGCGCGAAAAGATCGTCGACACCCTGCGGGACAGGCTCCACCGCATCAACGAGCTCGAGGAGAACAAAGAAGAGCTCGAATACACGATCTCCAAGACGCGCAAGAAAAAGGAATCCGAGGAGCTGCAGATCAAGCTCAAGGAAGCCGCGAAACGCCTCAAGGCCTATCAGAAAGAGATCGGGTTGGACGCGCAAAACCTGCGCAAGACCATCCGCGCGATCACGACCGGAAAGAGGATCAGCGACCAGGCGAAGAAAGAGCTCGTCGCGGCCAACCTCCGGCTCGTCGTTTCGATCGCCAAGAAATACAGCAACCGCGGCCTCCAGTTCCTCGACCTTATCCAGGAAGGCAACATGGGTCTGATGAAGGCCGTGGACAAATTCGAGTACCGGCGCGGCTATAAATTCTCGACCTATGCCACGTGGTGGATCCGGCAGGCCATCACCCGGGCCATCGCCGACCAGGCCCGGACCATCCGTATCCCGGTCCACATGATCGAGACGATCAACAAGCTCGTCCGCATCAGCCGGAGCCTCGTCCAGGAGATCGGGCGCGAGCCGACATCCGAGGAAATCGCCAAGAAAATGGACCTGCCGGTGAGCAAGGTCCGCAAGATCATCAAAATCGCCCAGGAGCCGATCTCTCTGGAAACGCCGATCGGCGAGGAAGAAGACAGCCACCTGGGCGATTTCATCGAGGACAAAGTCATGCCCTCTCCGCCCGACACGGTCATCCATATCAATTTGCGCGAACAGATCGAAGAGGCCCTGAAATCGCTGACCGAGAGAGAGGCCAAGGTTCTCAAGATGCGCTTCGGACTGGGCGACGGCAACGAGCACACTCTGGAAGAAGTCGGGCAACAATTCAAGGTCACGCGCGAACGCATCCGCCAGATCGAAGCCAAGGCCCTGCGTAAACTCAAGCACCCCAGCCGGTCGAAGAAGCTCAAGTCCTTCACGAACGGCTACTGGAGCTGAATTGAAATAGGTAACATGATAGCGAGACGCACCTCCCTGACGGGTAATGCTGTGATAGATTACTCGTTGGAGAAAAACTTCAAAAGGAGGTGCGCGGATGTATTTTATCGGTGTGGACCATCATAAGCAAGCGTCGGTCATGACGGTCTTGGACGAGGATGGTCGAGAGTTGAAGAACGGGCGAGTGTTCAATCTGAGGGAGAAGGTCGAGCGATTCTTGGAAGGGTATCATCCGTTTACGGCCGTTCTCGAGGCTGGGCGATCGTCGTACGTGATGGCGGACCTGCTTCGGGAGCTGGGCGGCGAGGTGAAGATCGCGAATGCGCTTCAAGTGAAGGCGATTGCCCATGCCCGGATCAAGACCGACAAACGAGACTCGCGGACATTGGCCTACCTCTTGCGGGCGGATCTGATTCCGGAGATTTATCAGCGAGGAGCGGGGAACCGGCGGGCGCAACGGGTGATGCGGATGAGGACCTATTGGGTCCGCAAGCAAACGGAAGTGAAGAACAAGATCCGGGCGCTTTTGGCTCAACAGGACGAGGAGGTCCGGGTGGAGGTTGGGAAACGGGAGGAGGGCCTGTTCAGTTTGAAAGGGCTGGAGTTCCTGACCAAGCTTCCCCTGGAGGATCCGGACAAGATGGTCTTGGACGACCTGATCCAGGGCTATCGGGAAGTTCAGGCTCATCTCAAGAAGACAGACGGAATCGTCCGCAATCTGTATGGGGAGATCGAGGAGGCGGCGCGAATCGACAGTGTGCCGGGCTTTGCCGCGACGTTGTCGGTGTTGGTTGCGGTCGAGATCGCGGACGTCAAGCGATTTACGAGGGCGGCGGATCTTCATTCCTATGCCGGGGTGATTCCCTCGACCTACTCATCGGGAGAACGGACGTATCACGGCCATATCACGAAACAAGGGAACGGTTGGCTGAGGTGGGCGGCTTTGGAAGCAGTTTACCCGGCGATCAAAAAAGACCTCGGGCTGCGGACCTTATACAACCGCTTGGCGCGAAGCAAAGGAGCGAATGTGGCGAAAATCGCGGTGGCTCGGCGATTGCTGACGATCATTTATCGCGTGCTCACCGAGAAGAGGGATTATCTTCCCGACCAGATGAAACCATCGGCTGCCTAGAATTCCCCTTAACGGGCCCGGGAGGGTCGCGTTCAGAAATAGGTTTAGGAGCCGAGATCGAATGTTATGGTGCGCATAAAGGCGCGGATAGAAGGGTGGTTCAAGAAACCGAGGCAGTCATTAAGAAAGATGGAAAGAAAAGAAATGTGTCCGAGGACTTGCGTTTCGCTATCATAGAAGGGGTAATAGGTATTGTGTCTCCATATTTCGATTCCGCGTAATTGTTTGACTTATCAACCGGATATCTGATATAAAATAGCCCAAGGGCCTATAGCTCAGCGGTAGAGCTCCCGGCTCATAACCGGTCGGTCCCAGGTTCGAATCCTGGTAGGCCCATTTGACCAAGAGGAAATGATGTGGAAATCGCATTTGACAAACTGATCAGGTTGCAGCATGTCGACACCGAAATAAATACGATTTCCTCTATTCTCGACGCCATACCCTCCCAGCTCGATGGGATCGATCAGCAGACCAAATCCACGGTCGAAATCATCGCCCAGGCGAAGGATAAGCTCGCCGCCAACCAGAAAAAACGAAGGGAAATGGAAGGCGAGGTCAAAGAGATCAAGACTTATATCGCCAAGTTCAAGCGCCAGCTCAACGACGTCAAATCGAACAAGGAATACACGGCGCTTCTCAAGGAAATCGCGGAAGCCGAACACAAAACCGACAAGATCGAGGAGGACATCCTCAACGAGATGATCGGCGCCGACGACGTCGAAAAGGAAATCAAGACGGCCAACGTCAAGAAAGCCGAGGAAGAGAAACGGCTCCAAAAGGAAAAAGAGGCCATCCTCGGGAAGGAAAAGGAACTCGACGCGCAAAAGGCGGTCCTCGCCAAAGAGCGCCAGGACCTGCTCCCTCAAATCCCCCCCGATCAGCTCAGACTTTATCTCCGTATCGTATCGAAATTGAACGGCATCGCCCTGTCAGCCGTCACCGACGATTTCTGCTCGCTCTGCCAGCTGCGCGTCCGGCCCCAGCTCGTGAACGAATTGATCGAGATGAAAAAGATCATCATGTGCGAGGCGTGCGGGAGGATCTTGTATTGGCACAAGCCCAAGGACGAGAATATCCCCGAGGAAAAACTCGACAACCCCGATAAAGCGGACGATTCCAGCGCGGGCTAAGCCCTCCCCCGTATTTTGGTGACAGATAACCCATTACCTAAATATGGATCGGCCGAAGAATTCGACAACATCAAGGAGGGCTGATTATTAATCGGCGTTCTATCCTCTTGAGCTCCACTGCATAGCAGGCTGAACTCCTTCCTTTGATGCCTAAAGATCAAGAGCGAATCTGATCGCTTCATCGATCAGGTTGAGTTTCTCCGGATCGAGTGACGCGATTCTCGAGACGAGAAGTTCTTTCCTGATGGTAGCGAGCGTATCGAGGTTAGCGACGCACTTTTTGGGCAGTCCGTCCTCGGGGCCGAGAGGGACTAGCCGGAAAAGGAATCGACCGAAGCCTTCTCCCAGGCTTCGCTGTGTCCGGGAGTCTCGGGCATCCTCTGATAGCCTTCCACGTAGATGCGGGCGTTCTTTTCCTTTCTTTTCGTCTCTTTCCATAGACGCATAGCCTCGAGGATAAACCCGCTCCGGCTTAGTCCCCTTTTCTTACGGATGGACTCAAGATCCTGGAATTCTCTGGCGGGGAGACTGATCGTGAATTTCGTAGAATGATTCATGGCCATGCTCCTGGTATTACTATATTCATACTATAGTATGACCAGCAATATTTTTTTTGTCAACGAAAATATCGAGATGCTTCTCTTCGCCCAGGATTACATTGATATGACGGTTAAGCGCCTTCAATATTCTCAAGATATCCGGTCAATTCGGTGCCGCGCCAATCGCAGTCCAAGCAGGAATAAAACCTGATGCCGAGGAGCTTTCGCGGGATAATTTCAAAACGCCGCGCGTCAAGGGACGAGCCTTCGCGGCGGAAGTGGACCCCCGGGTAAAGCCCGGGGCCCCGGCCGCCGTGAACCCGAAGGATTTCAGAGCTGCCGCACAGAGGGCATATCATGGCTCCCTCCTCTCCCTTCGAGGGTCGCCTCTATGGGACCCTATAACTGCGAATTAAGGCAATAGGAATTGCGCCTTCCTTCTATGATGGCGAAACGCAAGCCCCTTTTTCTTTCTTTTATTCTTCACCGCTGCCTCGGTCTTTTGAACCACCCTTCTATCCGCGCCTAGAAGCGCACCGTAGCATTCGGCTGAGATGTTAGCGGAAATTAGCCCTCTAAGTGGTTCGAAAAATGGGGGTCATGACCGTGCGGGGAGATATTGGAAGATGGATATTTCGTCCGGACAGTCGAAGACCGGATGACTCGGGACGTGATCGAAAGATACATCGCTCAGCATCGAGACCTCGAGCAAGGGCCTGTGCAGCTTGTCTTAAAGCTGCGCTCTTGGATGTTACCTTAATTACAAGATGTTACCTTAATTACAACATGAGGGGGGGCTGATTATTAATCGGGATAAAAAGTGTATTTAGGTATTGGCTTATCCGAACTGATTCACTAAAAATAACAGTGTAGTTAATAGTTGAGCTTTTAGTAGGATCAGCTCCAGCTTGGTGAATAGTCACTGTAAGCGGAATATATTCAAAAGCACCAATATCCGGGGCCGCTCTTTGAGGGCGAGTAGTACCGGCAAAATCAGATGCAAATCCAGTGACAGTTGTTCCGGCGTCAATTAAAGGCGATGAAGCAAGTAAGTGAAAATCTCCGATCCCTGAATTAACAAAAGCCGGGTCAGCTCCCGACCAAGTCGCGCTTCCGGCGTCAGTATAAGTTCCTGTCCCGCCTTTACATGAATCCTTAAACCAATTATTGCTGCCAGTAAGTGTTGCCCCTAATCCAACAAAAACATCATTTGTTTTTGAGTTATAAATGACATTATTTTTTAAAGTCGCACTGCTGGCAGCGTTAATCCCGTATCTCCCAGAACCGAATATTGTATTGTAATAATAGTTTATACTCGCACTACCATTGCTAATAATGGCATCGTTTGTTAATCCGTTGAAAACGGAGTCGTGCAAATCAACATTTGTTGTATTACTGGATAAGAGAGCTCCGTTTATTCCCTGGAATTTAAAATTACCAATATCTAAATAGTTATTATCATTGGTGTTAATTGCGCCTCTACTGTCAAATGGTAATTTGCTAAATTTGAAATCATCAATGTAAAAAGTAATGGGATTTTGGTAAGGATAAAAATATATTGCATTCAATTTTCCACCAGCAGTTATAGTTTTTATTCCGTTGACATTGAGCCATAATTGATTATCTACATACATTTTGAAGCTACCGCTCGTCGAATGAAGATAATCTTCAATATACATTTTATGCCAACTTCCGCTAGTAAGGCTTTTCCTGCTGGGAATTGCCCAATTGCTATTCTGTGGTGCATCTAAGACAATTTCGTTTTGATAAGCTGAGTTAGCAGGGGGTTTAAGCAAAGTTCTAAACTCGTAGCTTGAATTATCCAGAATACTGAACATATTTTGATCACTATTATCTGTCTGATCATTAGGGTAATAAAACCAGTAACTAATATACATTGTGTCCCCTTCGTTAATATTAGTCGTCACTACGTTCTTTAGCCTTAGATAAACTGCACCTGATTTTCCTCGAACAACCTTCGCAGATTGGGCACCTTCATGGACAATTGATGTATCGGCCGTAATTGAGCCCCCGGTTTCATTTACGGTAAAATTCCACGATCCTTTTTCTGACTCAAATGTTTCAGCTACTGCTGGAACGTTTGCTATATTTCCTCCTGAAAATATTGAGGTTGTATTTCCCCGAACCGATATTTTACTTGTGCTGTTTCCGCTCCACCCTGCCATTAGAGGATCAGAATATGTATTAGTGCCAACAAATCTAACTGTGTCTCCAGGCTGAATATCTAACATCTCCAGGTAGTTAAGTGTTTTAATTGGCCTTGATTGGGAAATGCCAATATTAGTCCAGTCGACACCATTATTGCCATCAACATAGAAAGTGCTATTAACTGGTATGACTCTCCCTATAGATCCTCTAAATGATTTTCCGCCCGATCCATTACCTGTTCCATACAGACCACTCCAATTAGTAGCATAATAGGATGGAAGTCCAACAGACCCATTCGAACCGGTTACATTGCTAAATGTATTTCCATAATCTTTTACAACCTGCCATGTTGTGCCGTGATCGTCTGAAGCAAGAATTTTACTGAAATAATTTCCACTTTTACAAGTAAACTCAGTGGTACTATTAGCAAAGAATATTACGACACCATTATCATCAACGTGTGCCCAGTTCCAAACAGCACAAGTAGGCAAAATATAAACATATTCCATAGACTGAGTAGTGCCATTATCATTTATTCTAGCAATAGAACGCGCATTAATGTTTGGACTATGCATATCTAAGCCAACATATATATAAGATGAATCTGAAGTCATAGCTGTTACTTCTACTCCTTTGCCGTTGGGGTCAGTTGGCAGGATAAAACTAAAATAAATGGCTGAAATATCATCGGCGTTAATCTTATTAGAAGGAAGTTTTAATATTCCATGGTCGTTGTCTCCTATAGCTACGTAAAGTGAGTCACGGTAGGGATCATAATAAACTTGATGAATATGTCTTTCAGATGGCCAACTCGCAACATTAGTCCAAGTTCCATTGGGCCTTCTCCGCCACAAATAAGCACCTGTTGATGATGATGTATACTCTCCTGCCCATACGTTTCCGTATTTATCCTCCGTAAAATTCCAAATATACCCATTGCCGCTAGCATCAATAAATTGTTGGACTGGAGTGAAGTTTAGGCCATCTGTACTCTCGAAAATATATGACTTACTATCATCGGTTTTTACTCCCCCAATATAAACAATTCCACGGCTATCTAAAAACATATCTCCTACTGTACGGCTTGGGCTTGGAGTTCCCACATCGTTCCATTTTGTTCCATCAAACATGCAAGTGCCATAAACTTGGTTGATGGCGGTTATCTTATCTTTTTGAACCATCATGGAACCAGCCCTATAAGCATGAGAAACTACACCCTTATCAACTTGAATCCATCTCAAAGTGGTGGCATAAACAGAAGAATGAAAAGATAAGAAGAAAGCTATAGAGCAAAAAAAGGAGAAAAGATATTTTACACCATAGCGAAACCGTTTACTCTTTCTCTTTCTCAATTTTGATCCCAAAGCTGGAAGCAATGGTGAACTCGCCCTCTGATTAGGTCCATTTTTCAGATTAGAAAAATATTTGTAAATCATTTTTGTTCGCCTCCGGAACCGCCTCTGGAAGAAGTTCGGGATCCGCTTCGCTTTCCGCAAATTCTTCTGAAGTCACATTGCCCAAGGAGCTGTGTCACCTAAATTATAAGAACCGGATGCTTGTTTTCCAGACGTCCGGGTCCAGGCGCAAGATGTCCCTTAACGCGTTCAAGTCTTTGATGTCCCGCTTCCAGCGCTGGATGAGCGCCGGATAAAACTTTTCCGCGTCGACGGGCCAGACCGTCTTGAGCGTCTTGAACACGAACGCCTTTTCTTCCTCGCTCAACCCCGCCCATTGCAGCAGGAAATTATAAACGACGTTCACGTTCAAAAACTGGTCGTGCGGCTTGAAATCGAGCGCTTTTCGCATATAAAAACGCGCCTTATCCTGGTAGATCAGCAGCGGAAAATTCGAGAACATATAGACCCGGCTCATATCGTAATAGGCGAAAGCGTCCGCCGGATTCCTCCGGATCCGCTCAGCCTGGGCCTCGCGCGAGAGATCGAGATAGGCCTCCCGCTTCTGAGGATTCCCGGACGTATTTTCAGCCATGGCCATTTCCAGATAGAAACGTCCCTGCTCCTCGTAGAATTGCGGGCTGCCGGACCAGCGAACGGCCTTTTTCAGGAGAGAGTCCAGCTCCGCGTATCCCGACATCAGGCTCCGCCCGTTTTCGGCGAGCTTCGCCCGCGCCGCTTTAAATTGATTGAGATACAAAAACCCCATGTTATGCTTGATGACGAGGATCATCAGGAGGATCGTCCCGGCCGCCATCAACACCGTCATCGCCTTCCGGCCCTGAAAACCGGAAACTCGTTCAGGGCTTTCTTCATGAACCGGCTCGTTCGAAGAGCGAAGCATTCCCGCCCTTAACCCCAGTGCATAGAGGGCGACAAAAAAAGCGGCGTTGGCCGGCATGCGCAGGCCGAAATCCGTGAAACTGTGGATCAGCATCCCGGAGATCCCGGCGATGCAGCCCAGCATGACGCCTTTGACGAAATAATCGCGCCGCTTCGTCCACCGCGCCCCCATCAAGGCCAGCGCGGCCAGTCCCGCCGCGATCAAGGCCCCGCCCCCCGCCACTCCGCTCTCCGCGAGAACCTCGAGATAATCGTTATGCGCGTGCGTCTTCAGCGTCGGCGTATATTCCCGCTCGGCCATGTTATAACCGTATAAATAACTGCCCGATCCGACGCCAAAAACGGGATACTTTTGAATCACGTCCAGCGTGTATTTATAAAGAATCGGCCGGCCCTCACTCTCGATGAGATCGGGAGAAAATCTCTCGAGCACCGGGGCCAGGCCGATCCATATCGCGATTCCTGCGACAAGGGCGAAAACCGCGCTGATGATCCGGCGAAGCCGGCGGCTTCGATAGGTTCCATTTGCCTCTCTTCTTCCTCCCGAGAGGGAAATGAAAACGATCATGATCAGAAGCGAGGCCAGGAATATGAAGATGCCCGATCGTGACCTGGAAAAGACGATTCCGACGCCGAGGATGACCGGTATGATGCCCGCGATGATGGTTTTTTGAAGTTTCTCCTGGCCGAACCAGACGATCTTTTCTCGGAGAGACAGCCCTCTCATCATCGAAAAGAAATCCGCCCTCGCCAGAAGGTAGCCGATGCTTAAAGCGAGGATCATCTCCAAAAAGCCGGAAAAATGGTTCCGATTGACGAACGTCCCGAACGCATTTCCGCTGTAATAGATATTCTTCCAACCGAAGATCCGGAAAGTCCCGCCGAAATATTCCTCGAGGCCGTAGAGAGATTCGAAGACTCCCACGGCCAACATGACAAGAACGAAAACACGGGTTTCCTTCCGCGAGCGGATATGGGCATAGACTAAATAAGCGAAAATCCCATAGCAGAGATATTTCAATAACTCATAAATGCTCAGCACGGGGGAAAGAGAGAGCGTCCGCCCAACCGAATCCCGCGCCGCCAAAATCCCATCCCGGGCCAGGCTTTCGTACAAACCGGCGGTATGGGGAGAGATCGCCTTGAGCAGAGCCGTAGGCAAGGGCACAAGCTGAATCGCGCCGATAACGAAAAATAAGCCAATCAGAGCTTTGATCAACCATGGGATTTTCTCGGTCGTCGCGGACCCACTACTCTCCCCGGCTTCCGGATCCGCGGATTTCGCGAAGCGGCCAGCGAGGTGGAGAGCAAACAGCAGAATAACCGCCGCCTCAAAAATAAAAATCGCCCATTCCTCGACCCCGCCGTAAGGAAGGGGGATGTAAACGAGCAGACAACAAAGACCGATAAAAATTATCCTGTGAATGAGATTGCCCCCTTCTAATCGCATTTTTAACCAAAAAAAAAGGGTCCGCTGACCCCTTTTTTAAATGTCCTATTAGGCCGCGTCTATGCGAGCCTACCTTCTCGCCGGGCTCGCCGCTCCCGACGGGCTGAGAAGCGAAACAGTAGCCGCGGTCACCGCGACGGCGGCCACCACGGCGACGGCAATTCCAACCGGCGTAGCGAAGAAGCCGACGGCTGCTGCCGCTCCCGCTACTGCCGCTCCTGCCCCAACTGCCCCAAGTGCCCCCGCAACTAAAATCCCATTCTTGTCCACTTTAAGCACCAGATTGAGCTTGGCCAGCTCCAGGGCTTTGATTTGAAGCTCGCGATCGAAGTTGAAGTTTCCTTGTTGCGTGCTGACGCCGAGGACATAGCTTCCCGCGGTGATCTCCTTGATCACGTACATGCCGTTCTTGTCCGACGGTTCGCTCTGATAAATCGTGTCGGTCAGAACATTCCGGAGCTTGACAATGGCGCCTTCCATCGGTGATTTCTGACTTTCCCAGTAGATGAATCCCGTCAGGGAGCCGGCGTCCACTTGTCCGAGCGCTTCATAGGGAAAGAACAGGATCGACATCGACGCAAGAACGCCGAGGATGAGAAGCTTTGACCTGAAAAGGTGGCCTTTTAGCATGGAAACCTCCCTTACCTACTATATTAAATTCGCTTCAGCCAAGAAAGTCAAGCGATAAAATTCCTCATTTCCTCCACGGAATCCGGATGGTCCATGGCTTATGCTCTTTTTCCGGATTCTTCGGATCCCCCCAATTTCCGACGGCCTTGTTTTCGAGGATCGCTTCCGGGATGGCCGTGACCATGGCCTCCGCCTTTTCCTTTCCCACGATTTTCGCCGCTTCCTTCACGGCCCGGCTTAGCTTCGGCGGCCGGTCGAACGGATCATGAGCGTCCGAAGCGATGATATGAACCAGGTTATGGGAGAGAAAGACGTCGGCCGCCCGCTTCGCCTCCGGGCCGAACTCCCCCAGGATGCTCTTGGCCGTCACCTGGGCCAGGCAGTTCATCGTGACGATCTCATATAAAAGCCGCGGCCTGGCCTGAAACTCGGCGTTGCGCTCCGGATGGCTGATGATGGGGATGAAACCTTTGAGCATGATTTCATACAATAAATCTTGCGCCCCGGCCCAAACCGCATCCGCCGGAAACTCGAGAAAAAAATAATCGGACTTGTTCACGGTCAGGCGATGCTCGCGGATGTTCTTGACGATGTCGGGCTGGATGAAGACTTCGGCGCCCCAGTAAATCTCGCAGGGAAAACCGCCGGCCGCCTCTTTGAACCGCTCCACCCGGTCGGCCAGCCCCGCCCAGTCGCCGTCGTGCTTGGTCATCCGGAAGACATGCGGCGTGACCCCGATCTTCGTGATGCCGTCTCGCCGGGCGACCTCTGCCATCGCCCGCGCCTCATCGAGACTCGTCGCCCCGTCGTCCCAACCCGGAAGCAGATGGACGTGCAGATCGATCATTTCATTTCCTCCCGTTTCTCCCCCGCCGGCGCGCGTCCTTGTGCCCGTCCTTACGCACGTCCTTACCAGAAACTCACCGGCACATACACGACGTCCCCTTCTTTCAGCGGGGGGTCGGGCTTTTTCCCTTTAATGATATCGTTCAGATTAAAAGTCATCCGGATTTCCTTGCCCGTCTTCTCGTCCTTGCGCTTGATGATGACCGCGGATTTCTTGGCCGAATCCGTCGTCCCGCCCGCCTGGGCGATGGCCTGGACGAGGGTGATCTTCTTCGACAGTTTCACGTCCAGCGCGCCGGGATTCTTCACCTCGCCCCAGACGTAAATCTGAATGATCTTGTCGAACGGGACGATGATGTCGTCGTTCGGTTGGAGCGGAATATTGAGATTCGGATTGCCGTTCAGGATGAGATCGTTGAGATCGATCGTCACCTTTTCTTTGAGCCCCTCTTTCCCTTTCCGCATGACGAACAGCTCGTTTCCCGCGTTCTCGGCAAATCCCCCGGCCTTGGAAATGAGCTCCAGGAGATTCATCTCCCCCGCGATTTCATACATTCCCGGCGTTCTCACCGCGCCGATCAACGTCAGGCGGTTGCTCTGGTATTCCCGGATAAAGACCGTCACTTGAGGATTTTTAACGTATTTCTCCTCGAGCATCGTCGCGATTTTTCGCTCGGCGCCTTCTTTCGTCAGGCCGCCGAGATCGACTCGCCCGAGAAGCGGGAGGGTGATCGACCCGCTCTCCGAGACGCGAACCGTCAAATTGAGCTCGGGAACCTCGCTGACCTTGATTTCCAAAAGGTCGTGGGGACCGATCTTGTAGTCCTTGATGAAGGCGTCTTTCTGCTCCTGCGCGTTGCCCAGTCCAACGGCAAGGACGATCAATGCGCCGAAAATCATCCATTTCAAGCATGTGTTCATGTTCTTTCTCTTTCGTTTAACGCTCATTTCGAAAATCAACCCATTCGACTCCCCGGGCTGAAGCCCGGGGTATGCTCAGGGTTGATACTGAGCGGCGCTTTTTCCCCGATTTAAAAATCGGGATTTGGCGCCGTCGAACGTATCAGTAATCATAAGTCAAATTCAGCCCGACAAAGGTCCGCCGGGCTTTGGCGGAATTCGGGTTATATATCCACACATAAGTCCCGCCTCTGACGCCGATGCCGATATTCTCGCGCAGGCGGAAAAAAACACCCCCGATCTGATAATCCTGGGAAATCTTCGATTCGGCTCCGCCCGGAGCCGGCACCGCCCCGCCTTTCCATGAATAGAACTGTCTATTGAAAATATAGTCATAATCCAGACGCACTTTTCTATTTATCACGTAAAGAGAAACGCCGGCTCCATAACGGTTGCCGACGAAAAGCGCATTGTCATACCACGCCGAATAATAAACGTCTCTGCCGTATTGGCCCCGGACCGTCAATGCTCTGAAAATCCGCGCGCTCAATGTCGAGCTTCCGACGATCCCTTCAAAACCCGTCCGGCCCGGCGCCAGAGGCGCCAATTTCTTATACCCGAGCTTGATATTGCCCCGGATTCTTCCCCCGGGGCTGAAGTCGATCCCGCCGAATCCCGCCCAGCTCTCGGAATCGCCATAGCTCCAGGCGGAATCGACGAAATGCGTCCGGCCATATTCACCGCCGACGCTGAACATGACCCGGGGCGTGACTTGGTAATAGCCCGAGACCGTCAAGTAATCTTCCCTCCGGCTCAGCCGGCTTTTAAGGTCTTGAAACTCCGCCTCCAGGTTTTCGAAAGCGTAATCCGTCGTTCGCGCCGCCATGGAAAACGAAGTTTTTTTGGAAACTTGATACAAGAGCGAGCCGAAAGCGCCTGTTTCTTTTAAGCGCGGCCAGATGTCGATCTCGAACGGATAGCGAAATTTGTAATTATTGTAGGTGAAGCCTCCGCTGACAAACATCTTATTGAACAGAAACGAGACCTCGCCGGAAAGATAGTTGTTCCAGGCCCTCTCCCTTGCCGTGTTGAAGAAATAGACGTAGCGCGGAGATTCCGTCAAAGAAAAAACGATCTTTTTTTCGATCGGCAAATAAACGCTGACTCCGGGCCCCGCTTGCAGCCAATAGTCCTGGACCGGATGTCCGGTCTGGCCGTAGATGTTCGAATCGAAACCGGCATCCGTCAGATAAAGAACGGGCTGAATGCGGAAAGGGCCTAGCCGCAAACCCGCCCGCTGCATCGTATATTTTAGATTCCTCGCTTTCCAGGTCTCGCCGGACGCGCTCCCAGCCGCGAGCAGAGCGATCCCCAGCCAAACCGCCGCCCGTCTATGCTTCAAGCCCGCGCGCCTCCGCCGGCCCCGGATTCCCGGTAGTGATAGTGATAATGCTTGTAATAATATCCGAGATCCCGCACGTTCAGATGATTGAGCACGACGCCTATCGTCTTGATGTTCATCATATCGAGTTTCTCCTTGGCTATTCTGAGGGATTCCCGGGACGTTTTCCCGCTCCAGACGATCAGGATGACGCCGTCCGTATGCGGGGCGACGACCAGGGCATCGGTCACGGCCAGGATCGGCGGCGTGTCCAGCACGATATAATCGAACCCCATAATCGAATGCTTCAACTGAGACAACAGCGCCGCCATCCTCTCCGACCCCAAGAGCTCCGCCGGATTGGGCGGGAGCGGGCCCGAATTGATCAAGAATAAGTTCTTGATCATCGTCGGCTTGATCAAGTCTTTGAATTCCGCGCCGATGGTCAGGCAGTTCGTCAGCCCGTGCAGGTTCTTGATGCCGAAGATACGGTGCTGACGCGGTTTTCTCAAATCGGCGTCCACGATCAGGACCCGCTTATTGTCCTGGGCCAGAGTGACCGCGAAATTGCAGATGTTGGCGCTTTTCCCCTCCGACGGCAGCGCGCTCGTGATGAGCATCGTTTTGCGGCTCGGCCCGGCCGAAGACAACAGGAATGCCGCTCGAAGCGACCTATAGCTCTCCGAGAAATTCGACTTGGGGGCGTAATGGGTAATCAGCTCGATATGGGTGATGGGTTTCTTTTTTTCGGCCTTGATTTCGTTCTCTTTTTCCGTTTTTCTTTCCTCTACACCCGCCTCGGCAATCTCTTCTTTTTTCCTCTTCCTTTCCTTCCTCTCCCCCTGCCCATATCCGTAGCCGTACCCGTAGCCTTTTTTGTATCCGGCCTTGCTGAATTCCGGGATGATGCCGAGCGTCGGCAGGTCGGCCGACCGCTCCACGTCTTCGCTCGTTTTGACCGAATTGTCCAAGTATTCCATCAGGAAGGCGAGCCCGAGACCGCCGAAGAGCCCCAGAAAAAGCGCCAGGAGCAGATTCCTCTGTTTGTTAGGGCTCGACGGCGCGACCGGCACCCTGGCCGGATCCACGACGCGGACATTCGACGTCCTCAATCCGCGGAGGCGGGCCGAGACGTCCGTTTCGCTCAGTCTCTTCATCAACGATTCCAGCATATTTTTTTTATTATCGATCTCGATTTTCAAGCTGTTATAAGCGATGGCGTTGGAATTGAGCAGAAGCGCTTCCTGCTTCTGATTGTTGAAGACCCGGGTCAGGGACTGCTCCTTCTTCAGCGCGGCCTGGAAATCCGAATACGTGCCCTTGATAAAACTCTGCGTTTCAGCTTCGAGCGCCGCCCTGGTCGTTTCCAGCTCGGATTTCAGACGGACCATTTCCGGATAATCGGCCTTGTAGGTTTCCGTTTTCTTCTGATAATCGCGGCTCAGGCCGACATAGGTTTCGCGCAGTCTCTGGATCAATTGATTGCCCATGGTCTCGGGGATGTAATCCGGCGAAGCGATTTTGACCTCGTTGTAATACGTCTCTTTTTTGATTCTATCGATCATCGCCTCGGTCAGAGCGCTGTTCAACGCCCCCAGCTTTTCGATTGTGGTCGTTTCCTTGTCGCTCAGGGCAACGATGTTTTTTTCCGCCCCGTATTTTTGGAGCTCCTGTTGGGCGCTATCGATCTCTTTTTTTAAAGACTTGATCTGATTGGAGAGAAACTCCGACGCCTGCTCGGTGGCGGCGTATTTCGCTTCGATGCTCATGTCGACAAAGGCTTCGAAGAGCGCGTTCACGATGTCGGCCGCCATGTTCGGATCCGGATCGCTGTAGGCGATATCCACGAGCCGGGTCAGACGGACCGGAGTGACTTTGATCCCGCCCATCAAGGATTCGGCCAGTCCTCGCTTGAAACCCGCTTCTTTGGGATCCACAGGCCGGCCGTTATGATTCGCCGGAGCGGAATCGAGCTCCCGGGCTTTCTTCTCGGCCAGGCCCAGCTTATCCACCGTCCGCTCGGCCAGGGCATAGCTCTGGAGCAGTTTATACTGGGTTTGATAATAATCATCCCTGAACGATTCGATCTGAAACATATCCTGGAACGTCAAAATATTCGGCTCTTTTTCGATGAGCAAGGTTCCTTTCGCCGTATATATCGGCGTCATCGTAAAAGTCTTGAACGCCGCGCCGGCTAATACGACCAGGACAAAAGCGGCGATCATCCATCGCCTCTTAGTGACGATCCTCCAATATTCATTTAGGTTGATCTCTTGCGGTTTTAAAGTGCTTTTTCCGTTGTTTATTTCGTTCATTTCAACTTACCTCTCTCTTGTAATTCGGGTACGAAATTCGGGGACATGACCCAATTCTCTGGAATTGGGATCGTGTCGTCGAATTTCGTATTCTCTTGTGCGATCGTGTCGTCGAATTTCGCCCTCATTTCTCCGCTTTCTCCGCGTCCCTCAGGAACATCTTCACCGTCTCCTTCGAATACGGATGGACGATCATTCCGTATAATAGCTCCGGAACCACGGTCACGACGTGGGCGCCCGCTGCCAGCCACTCGATGACGTTCAGGACCTCCCGGGTCGAGCCGGAGATGATCTTCGCCTTGAGGCCTTGGGCGTCAAGGACCTGCCGCGCCTTCCGAATTTCCTCGACGCAGTTGTAGCCCATATTATTGACCCGGCCCCCGAAAATGGAAACATACGTCGCGCCGGCGAGCGCGGCCAACAGGCATTGCTGGGCGCTCATCATGGCCGTGACGTTGACCCGGACATCATTTTTCGTTTCCAGATCATGGACGATTTCGAGGTTCTCCAACTCCCCTTCAGGCCCATGGATCGTGATCTTCACCACGATGTTCTTCGCCCAGCCGGCGAATTCGCGGGCCTGCTCGAGCATGGCTTTCGGCTCGTTCGTCGTGACTTCGACGGACAGCGGATGCGGCGTGATGAGCTTCGCGATCTCGATGGACCGGGTTTTGATGGCTTCACGGCCGCCCGTCACTCCCGCCTTGAGGAGAATCGTCGGATTCGTCGTCACCCCGCGGATGATCCCCATCCGCGCAAATCTCGCAACATCGTCGATCTTGCCGGTGTCTAAAAAAATACACATTTTTCCTCCGTAACAGTAATCAGTAATCTGTCATCAGTGAACAGTAATTAGAAATCAGTAACCAGTAATCGGTGAACAGTTCTCAGTTATGAGTAATCAATGAACTGTAATCAGTAAGAAGTAACCTGTAAGAAGTAATCGGCAATCAGTTATCAGCAAGAAGCAATCAGTATTCAGAAATCATTGACATTTTTAGGGAGTTAAGAAGACCAAAAAGCATTTTCCTTATGGTTTCAAGTTCAGCCAAAAAATCTTCCGACTTCAATAAATTCAGATTAGCTGAAATGAGCAATAGGGTCTCGATTTCACTTAACGATCCGATTCCGATATAAATGAATTGTATAAATTCTTTTTTAGTCTGTCTTGCCGCTCCTTCGGCAATATTCGCCGCTATTGAAACCGCTGCTCTACGAATTTGTGATTTTAAGCCGAATTCTTCTGACTTAGGAAAATCATTTGTCGCAGTATATATTTGCGTGACAAAACGCATGGCTCTCTTCCATACATCCAAATCTTTATGCGTTTTCACTTCTTCCTCTTCACTTTTTCTTTTTACTGTTCACTTCTTTCTGTTTACTGTTTTCTTCTTATTATTCACTTTTTACTTCTTACTGATCACCGTTCACTGCTTACTGCTTTCTGCTTACTTCTTACTGCTTACTGATCACTGTTCACTGCTTACTGTTTCACTGATTACTTTGTGCTTTCCCACTTCGTTTCGTGTATTTTCAGGGCTGGATGGCTGGTGAGCAGGTGCCAGACCACGGCCTGAAAAGCCTCGGTGTGCGGAGTTATCGTCTCATGATTCACCGGAGGAATGATGACGCAGGCGTCGGCCCCGCGGGCCGTAAACCCGCCGTCTCTGCCGACAATACCCAGGACGATCGCGTTGCAGACCTTGGCGAATTCCACCGCCCGAACGAGGTTCGAACTGATGTTTTTCTCCAGATTCCCGCCGCCGACGGAAAGCACGAAAACCCCGTCGTTTTCGCACAGCCGGCTTTTTTTCAGCCATTCGACGAAAATATATTCCCAGCCCTCATCGTTGATCCTCGCCGTCAGCTCGGAAATATTATCGACCGGAGTGTAGGCTTCGAACCCGCAGATTTTGCGAAAATCGTTCACAGCGTGCGAGGCGTTCGCCGCGCTTCCGCCTACGCCAAGGAAAAAAAGGCGGCCGCCCCGCTCGCGGATCTCGACAAGAGCCTGGATCATTCGATTGATGCTGTCCTTGTCGAGCTGATCGACGATGTCCTTGACTTCGGACAAATAGCCCTCTGTATAATCCGGCTCGAGTTCCCGGACGATCGCTGGAAATAAAGCCAGGTTGAGGTTGTCAGTCAGGAAGCCCATATTTCCCTTCCAGGATGAATTCATGTGCGATCTCCTTGAGATAATTTTTCCCCGCTTCAGTGATCCCAAAACTCACCGGATCATAAAATCGTCCGTCCACGAAGCGATGAAGCTCGGCCATGGAGGCGAAGCCGGAGAGCGGGCATTCTTCGACCTCAAACCCCGCTCCTCGCTTTTGAATAGTCAGCAGGCTCGTCTCGCTGCCGGAGCCGAGCATTATTTCCACAGCCCGCCGGCCGAGCCTATCGGCCCAGACTCTGTCCAAAGGAGTCGACGCTCCCGCGCGATAAAGATAAGATGGATTCACGGCATTCACATTCCTCGTGTCAAAACGATCGGCCAGGTCTTTTTTAAGCCGGCTTTTCAAAGCCTCGGCGGCGCCGCCGAACCTGGGATGGCCGTAATCCGGCCCTTCATCATCTTCAGCGCTGATGAATGATCCATCCGCCCATTTCGCGCCCTCAGCCGCCACGATAATGAGATGTCTCCTCCGCTCATACGCTGAAATCACGGCATCTAAAAATCTTTCGTAGTCCAACGGGAACTCGGGAATGATGATAAAATCGGGATTCCCCAGCCCCGCTGCCAGAGCCAGCCAGCCGGCATGCATTCCCATAGCCTCGACAACGATGATTCGTTCATGGGAATAGGCCGTCGTGCGCAGCCCTTCCTTCAGGCTTACGAAAGACGCGATTTTTTCAGCGGCGGTCGGAAAACCCAAGTTAAAATAATTGAGGACATTTTCGGGATCGAACCCGGCCGCTTTTTCGTTTCCGCGGACGTCCATCTTTCCTACATCGTTGTCGATTGTCTTAGCAATCAAAACCTGGCGGAATCCGCCAAGTCGAAAAGCATTGGAGAGGGTATCTTCTCCGCCGACGACGATCAGCCCTTCGAGTCTGAGCTTTGCGAATACACCGAGCGCTTTTTCCGGGCCGTTTTCCATTCGCCCGAGGCCTGTCCGGGACGACTTCAGAACCGTCCCCCCAATTTCAGGATTTAGCGGGAATTCCGTAAGCTCGACGAATTTCTCTTCAAGAACCCCCTGCCATCCCTTGATGAAGCCGATCAATTTCGCGCCCGCCGCCCTGGCGGTCTCGGCGGCCGACGCGATCAAGGCATTGAGCGGCGGCACATCCCCGCCGCCGGTGAGAATAGCGATTTTCTTTTCCATTCGACCGCGGTATTCAGGAGAGAATAGGAATTCCAGTTCGAACTTCGGCCGGCTTGTCGGTCCGGGCCGAGGCATAGACGGCTTCGATCATCACGTTGGCCATCCAGCCGTCGTATCCGGAGCCGAGCGGTTCCCGGCCCTCACGGACGGCCGAGGCGAACTCCCGCCATTCATTTTCCCAAGATACATCGGGACCGCTGACTTCGATGACTTCCTCTTCCGGCGCTCCTCCAAGATATCGTGTCCGGGATACATCGCCATCGGCCGGAAATTCGGCCGTCGTTTTCCTTCGGCCGATAATGAGTTTTTCCATGCCATAGCTCCCGCCCAAACCGACGACGAGGGCGTATCCTTTTTCTCCGAAGATTTCGAATAAGAATTTATTTTTCCATTGGGCCCAGCTCGTATGCATCTGGGCCACCTGCCCTTTTGCGGTCTTGAACATAGCGAAGGCATTGTCCTCGACTTCCACGGGCCACGAATACGTCCGCGTATATCCGAAGACGTTCACGAATTCCCCCATGAACCATCGGAACAGATCGACGACGTGGACGCCCTGATCGAGCAGCTCGCCGCCGCCGCAGATCTCCCGGTTCGCCCGCCACTCCTTTTCATAGCCCGGCCGGCCGCCATGGCCGTAAATGCATCGAATGAGATACAATTCTCCCAGCTCCCCCTCCTCGACCAAGCCTTTTGCCTTCCAAACCGCGGGATGGTGGCGATGATTGAACCCGGTCTTAAGGATACGACCGGCGCGTCGAGCCGCCCGCCACATCGCCTCCGCTTCCCCGGCATTTCGTCCCAGAGGTTTCTCGCACAAGACATGTTTTCCGCTCTCGAGCGCGGCGATCGAGATATCTTTCAAGAATATATTCGGGGTGGCGACAATGACCGCTTCGATCCGAGGATCATCTACGACGGATCTCCAATCAGAGGCCGGTTTTCCTCCGCACAAGCCGGCTAAAACTTGCGCTTTCTCGATTTCGATGTCACAGATAAGGATGATCTCGTCTTTTTTTTCGGCGGAGATCACCTCCGCCCTTTTTCTTCCGATCAACCCAGCGCCGATAATTCCAGTCCTCATAACCAGTTGTTGTGCACTCAGCTGTATAGGATCACGTCTTTTTAAAGAACGATTTATTATCGATCCTTCTGATCGTGCAAAAATCTTTGTCAGACCGAAGGGTGCTCAGAAATTCCGGTGAGTCCCAGGGGTCCCAAGGGGCGGATATGAACTTGCCCGTGATCCCGTCGGAATCAGCGGACAAAAGAAAAGCGGTCAGATCAGCCGCTTTTTCGGGGGGAACCCCACCGCTTTCCATTTGTTTTTTTGTTCCCTCATAAAAAGAGGCGCCCGCGGCTTCGCTTCCTACGGCCAGCGTCTGTTGATGTAATCTCGTAATGACAAATCCCGGCGCTATGCAGTTGACATCAATGTTCTCCGCCGCCAGTTCAATCGCGATATTTTCCGTATATCTGACAATGGCTATTTTGCTTGTCGCATACGCGGAATAGTTAGGAAAAGGGCTCGCAGCGCCTCCCCCGGAATAGCTGACGATTTTTTTGCGCGAGTGTGATTTCATTATCGGGGCAAAGATGCTGCACATGTAAACAGCGCCCATAAAATTAATGTTCATGGCCTCTTTGAATTCTTGAAGGCTGACGGCGGTCGTTCTACCGATCGGTCCGTAAACGCCGGCACAATTGACAAGACCGCTGATATCACCCACTTCGTTTACGCACCAGGAAGCGAATGCCTTTACCTTATTGAGATCACTGACATCCAATGAATAGGAGCGAACAGCGGCGCCCGGACTTCCCTTTAACTCGGCGACGGATCTCAGAAGATCTTTTTGATTCCTGGCCGCAATGACGACCTGAGCGCCCTCGGCCACGCATTTTTTCGCCACGGCAAAACCGATCCCCAGGCTTCCTCCCGTAATGACGATGTTTTTTCCCTGGAGCTTCATCTTTATCCTCTCCCCAATGAAATATAGCGAAATCCGATCTTTTTCATTTGATCCTCGTCAAGACAGTTCTTTGTATCAAAGAATATCGGCCTTCTCATCTCCTTCTTTATCGAACTCCAGTCGAACTGCTTGAATTCTTCCCATTCCGTCAATAAAACAAGCAAATCCGAATCCTTCGCGGTTTCAGGGATATTTTTACCTACGTGAAAAGCCGGCGCGGCGCTTAATTCCTCATAGTCGGCTTTGGGATCATAAGCGCTCACCATCGCCTTTTCCTGAACGAGCCTGCCGGCAATCTCCATGGGAAGGCTCCGTCTCAGCGTGCTTGTTCCCGGTTTATACGTCAAGCCGAGGATACCGATTCTTGCGCCTTCAATTTCTCCCAACGCGGTCTTGATCTTACTTACGATCCCATTTATCCTTCCCCTATTCAGATCTATTACATAACCAAATAAATTACTGCCCACAGGATGAGCGTGGTCTTGCCGGCTAAGTACCATAAGATCTCTTCCAAGAGTGCCACCCGAAAATCCGATCCCCGGCGTTAAATATGCTTTTTCTCCAATCCGGGGATCCGATTTCATCCCCTTGATGACATCATCGATCCTCGCACCATGGGATTCGCAAATATCCGAGAGGCCATTAGCGAAGACTATGCTTGTCGCCAGGAACGAGTTAATTCCATGCTTGACCAACTCCGCGCTCTCCAAGTTCATCGAAATGATATTATCGGCAATTTCTTGAAAGAGCTGTCTACATTTTTTCTCCGCTTTAACACTATTGGCGCCAAGAATTATCCTTCCGGGCGTCATGTAGCATTCCAAAGCAGCGCCCAGCCTTAGGTTTTCGGGAGAATAGGCAAGGTCAAGGGTCTTGTTTATTTTGGTAAGTTCCTCCCTTAAATGCGTACAGAATCCGATCGGAGATTGAGAACTAATAATAAGAATAGAGCCATTCTTAAGAATATTCCTTACTCTTATAACCGAATTCTCAAGGATGGAAATATCGCTCGCATCATCATCTCCGACAGGGGTATCATAGGCCAGAAATACATAATCGCAGTTCCTTAAGGTCTCGAGTTCGGTGGAAAATGATAGTTTATTTGAAGAGATACCCCTTTTTATCTCCGTCTCGAGCATTGGCTCATAAATTGGAGGAATTCCCTGCTGCAGTCGGCTGATCCTGGAAGGATCGAAATCGACTCCATAGACGCGGTGGCCCAGTTTTGACCATGATGCGGCAATGACGCAGCCTAAATGCCAAAGTCCTATGACCCCAATATTCTTCTTCATGAGATCTCCGTATTTACATGTTAAGCTTTTATCTGACCCCGTTCATTAAATTGATCATAACTTTCGACCCTTCATAAAAAAAGCGAAAGTGCATTTCCTTCAACCCGGCCTTCTTCATCGCTTCCTTCAGCTTCTGATGATCTTTTTCGGTGTAAAACAGGAAAAATCCCCCGCCTCCGGCACCCGAGATTTTCCCCCCCAGAGCGCCGTTCGCCTTGGCCAAGGCATAGATCTCCTCCAGCCAGGGATTGGTCATGTTCATCGACAGTTTTTTTTTGCGCTTCCAGTGCTCGTCAAACAGAAGTCCTATGTCGGTGATGTTCCCGCTTTCCGCGGCTTCGAGGACCTTATAGCCGAGTTCCTTGATTCCATGCATGTTTTCGACAACGGCGCTTTTCGCCTCCCGGGCGCCCCGGCTTTGTTCCGCCAGGATCGCATCCGCGCTTCGCGACAACCCGGTATAGAACATCAGAAGTTTCCGGTTCAAGGCATCCGCGGTTTCCTCCGTTAAACGGGCCGCCCTCGTTTTTACCGTTCCGTCTTTTTCGATCTTCAGGACCCTCAGTCCGCCGAAAGCCGCCATATACTGGTCCTGTTTCCCGATCGGCTTTTTCAGTCTATCGATCTCGATGCAACAGGCTTCCTCAGCCAGCTCTTTAAGCGACACTTGATTTCTCTTCAGGCTGTGGAGGCCCGTGAGAAGTCCCACGGCATAACAACTCGAAGAACCGAGCCCCGTTCCGGAAGGAACATCCGCCATCGAGACGATTTCGAGCGAATCTTCGATCTCCATCATCCGCATCGCTTCCTTGGCGATGTCATGCCGAAGCTCTTCCCGGTGTTTGACCGTCTCCGACTGCGAATATTTGACCCTCACCAGGCTGTCTACGATCGGGACATTGATGTTGATGAACATGAACTTGTCGATGGCCGCGGCGAAGATGAACCCGCCGTATTTTGAATAATAGGCGGGCAGGTCCGTACCCCCGCCGCCGAGCGTGATTCGAAATGGCGTTCTCGTGATGATCATATAACCCCCCCCAAGAAAAAAGCTTCAGGTTCCCAATCGTTGACTTAATTCATCCAAAAGGTCCAGATGATCGATGGCCCAGACCGGCTCTCTCGATCTATATGCGAAAAGCTTCTTTCCGCGTTTGATCGCCTCGGGAAAAATGTCGTGTCCGAAATCCGAATATCCGATTGGAATCGCATCGAAAATATCTTCGGAAAGCCGATAAATTCCGGCATTCACCCAATGGCTCTGGACTTCATTCGGCGCCGGCTTTTCGAGAAATCGAACGATTCGATCACCGGAGCCGATATCGACGACGCCGCTTCCGGCAACATCCTCCTTTTCAAAGACGGCAACCGCACCCACTCCGCTGGCTTTTTCCGACCAAGAGATAAAATCGGCGAAATCGAATTCCGAGTAATTGTCGGCGTAAACGACAAGGAAAGGCGCGCCGCGAAGCTCGGCTTCGAGCTTTTTCACCGCTCCTGCGGTACCCAATATCTCAGGTTCAAACGAATACCGGATCCGCACTCCCCACTTTTTCCCGTCTCCGAAATGGGATGTGATTCGTTCCGGAAGATGATGGAGATTGATGAATATCTCCCGGATTCCCGCTCCTGCCAGATGCTCGACATGATGCTCCAGAGCGGGCTTTCCCAAGATCGGGATCATGACCTTGGGCATCTCATCGGTAAGCGGACGGAGCCTCGTCCCCTTGCCCGCTGCAAGCAGGACCGCTATCATTCCTCCGCCCCTTTGATAAAGTGAAAATTATTATTATTACTCACTGCTTACCTCCTTGAATCACTGTTTTGAGCGAAAAGCTGTTGAGTTGGAGTAAGTACGATAAGCTGACTTGTATTAACTTTTTTATTAATATAATCAAGAAATGAAATAAAATCTGCTTTACTAATATGTTTTGGTTGACCAATACTGTCTGAATGGAACAAAATCTCTAGTCCTTTGTGATTTTTTATACACGAATCAACAATTGTTTCTATATCAGTTAATGACATCTGATCACAAGTTTTATGATTGGCTCCATATCGATAGTTACTAGTGATAGGTAGGTTTCTGATAGGATCCCAAATGTATCCTTCGAAGGCATGGTAATATATTCTTAATAGTGCGCTCTCTGACGTCCTCAAGAAACTCGTGCTATTCATAAGATGATAATAGTTCCCCGTCCATGATCCGGGTTGTACAAATGAATCAACATTAAGTCCTATAAGCCTCATCTCTTCTACCGCAAGCGCTGTTTCATTTTCAAATGTTTTATAAAACATTGGGTCGCTCGAATGGGTGTAACTATGCGACATTATTTCCATACCGTTTGCCTGCATTGTCTTTATATTTGCTAAGGCATCACCACCGTAGCTAATGCTATTACGGACGATTGCAAAACCTCCAATCAAACAACGAGCATGCAATAAAGGGTATACAAATGAATAATCTTTTGCGCTGTTATCATCAAAGCGCAGACTTAATACACATTTTCCGGAGGGAGCTGTTGCATTGGTGAAACTCCCTGTCGACTTTGTAGATATATAGACTGTACCATATGGTCTTGACGTAAACACGCTAAATTTGGTCGCTGAGTTTTCTATGCTGTACAATCCCACATATCGCCCAACAAGAATAGCTGCGTCACTTATCGTCTGGTCCGTACCAACTTGATTTCCATGAGTAAACATTTGGTATGTTGTGCCATTCTTGCGTATCTCAACCAAATCTCCATCCGGTGCCGACTCTAAAATATTAATAAGATTAGTTTCCACTCCAGAGACAAATTTACTTAATCGCAGATGTGTTCCATCATAGTACGCGATAACATAATTCTGCGGATTATTAGGATCATCAAGATTCACAATAATACCGGGACCCGTACCTATTTGATTGTTGAAAGCTTTTACAGGTGACGGGACATAGGTCATCGCCGAATTAACTACAATATCGCCAGAGGAGTAATCTCGCAACAATAATCTTTTAGTAAATAATCCTTCTGCCCCTGGATTTGTCACGCGCTCTGTAAGGCTTGGGGTATAGACAAGACTATTCCCCCTAATTGCCCATGACGAACCAATCCAACCATTGCCTACTGGACCATCAGCGCGAGAAAAATTATCAATAAATTTCGTGATCGCATAGGCAGAAGTATTCGTAATCGAGAAGAAATAAATATAAATAATAAGTGATAAAAGAATTTTTATGAGTGAGTCTAGAATAGCCTTTTCATCAGCGACCGGATGCTGTTTTCCCTCATGAGCCGAGCCATCCGGTTCTTTCCGCAACGACGTCAAATCCTTCCCTCCGCCATTTCGGATTTGATGTAATCGACGGCGTGGAGCAGACCGGTTTCGAGGTCCGTCTTCGGCTTCCAGCCGAGAGCCGAAGCCTTTGTGATGTCAGCGAGCGTCATTTGAGCTTCGCCTGGCAGATCAGGCTTGAATTCCGGCTCCAAGCGAACGCCGAGAAGCCGCGAGACAAGTTCATATATCTCCAAGACGGAATGATTTTCCCCCGAACCAAGATTGAAGGTTTCATCGTCGGTCCGAGAATCGCGAAGGCAGAGAAGATGAAAATCGTTGATATCATCAATGTAAACGAAATCCCGTCGCTTTTCGCCCTTCCCGTAGATGATCGGACGTTCGCCCTTTAACAGCTTGATTATAAAGGCGCTCATGACCGGCGGGATCGTCCGGCGATAATCCTGGATGGGCCCATAAACGCAAAAATAGCGAAGAGCCGTGAATGTCATCCCGAAAAACCGACGATATGCCTCGGCGAAATGCATCGCGGCCGATTTGCTGATAGCATAAAAACTCTCCGGCCTGACTTCACTTTCCGGCGTTGGGAAAATCGAACTTCCTTCATAGAGCGCTGAGGATTCCGCGTATATGATCTTCCGGACTCCGGCCAGCCGCGCCGCTTCAAAGACATTGATAGTTCCAGTAACGTTGATATCAGACGTCTCTATCGGATCGGCCTGGCAATCGCTGATACAGTTCTTGGCGGCGAGATGGAATACGGCATCGACTCCCTCAAAAAGACCATAGATACCGCGGTCCCGGATATCTCTTTCATGGAATTCGACCCCATCCGGGACGTTTTCCTGCAACCCATAGGCGAGATTATCGATTCCAGCGACTTGATATCCTTCCTTGAGCAAACGCACGGCGAGATTCGATCCGATAAATCCCGCCACGCCGGTAACAAATATCTTTTCTTTCAAGGCGATATCTTCCCTAACCTTTCAACAGCTTGACCGCTCCGTCCCCTTCCCTATACTCCCTGCCGCACGAACATGAAGCTTTCCCTTTTTCGCCGAAGGAGAGCTTCAAACCACAGACGCACACCCATCCCTTCCGGCGGGCGGGATTTCCAACCATCAAGGCATGAGGCGGAACGTCCTTGGTTACGACCGATCCCGCGCCGATAGTGCAGTACTCGCCCAAGGTGATACCCGTGATGATGGTCGTGTTGGCCCCGATCGTCGCACCTTTGCGAATCAGAGTCCTGGCCAACCCTTTGGGAAAACCCGACCGCGGCCACAGCTCGTTCGTCAGGGCGACATTCGGTCCGAGAAACGCGCTGTCCTCGATCGTCACGCCGTCCCAGACGGCGACTCCGTTTTTGATGACCACGTTGTCCCCGATGACGACGTCATTTTCGATAAAGCAATGATCGCCGATATTGACCCTGCTTCCGATCTTCGCCCCCTTGAGAATATGAGCGAACGCCCAGATCCTCGTTCCCGACCCCACGCTCGGGCTTTCGCAAATAGCCTGAGGATGGATGAAGACGCCTTCCATCTCAGCCATGGAAATACCTCCTGATGTTCGCCGAGACATATTCGACCTGCTCGTCCTTCATCTCCGGACACATGGGAAGAGACAGAATCTCGTTCGCCTGCTTTTCCGCGACCGGGAAGTCGCCTTTCTTATACCCGAGGTGGGCATAGGCCTTTTGAAGGTGCATCGGAATCGGGTAATGAAGACCGGTGACGATATTTCTCTCCTGGAGGAATCCCCTGAGTTTGTCTCTCTTTTCCGCGGGAACTCGGATGACGAAAAGGTGATAAATATGATAAACCTCGGCGGATTCGACGGGACAGATGACTTCCTTAAGATCCGCGAGCAGAGACCGATACATGCCGGCGATTTCTCGCCTCCTGGCGTTCCATCCGTCTAAATATTTCAATTTCACCAGGAGAACCGCAGCCTGTATCTCCTCCATACGGTAATTGTGGCCGATGATTTCATGAACATAGCGTTCGACGGAGCCATGCCCGCGCATCCGGAGCATCTTCTGATACAGTTCCTCGTCGTTCGTGGAAATCCCCCCAGCCTCTCCATAAGCCCCGAGGTTCTTTCCCGGGAAGAAGCTGAATGCCGCTGCCGTTCCGAAGTTGCCTACCGCTTTTCCCCGAAATCTCGCCAATTGGGCCTGACAAGCATCCTCGAAAACCATCAGCCCATTGCGGCTCGCAATGACTTTGATGGCTTCCATATTCACGGGCTGACCGTAGAGATGGACCGGCAAAACAACTCGCGTTCGGGGAGTGATTTTTTCTTCGACTTGCCCGATGTCGATATTGAATGAAACTGGATCGTTATCCACGAAGACGGGCGTCGCGCCGCAGAGCGACACCCCCTCCGCGGTAGCGATAAACGTATTCACAGGGACGATGACCTCGTCGCCAGGGCCTATTCCCCCAGCCCAGAGCATGAGATGGACGGCATCCGTGCCTGAACTCGTCGCGACGAATCGCTTCGCTCCGAGCGCCGCTGCGAATTCCTTCTCGAACAATCCGACGTATTTGCCGCAAATAAAGGCGCTGCGCTCGAAAATATCGGCAAAGACTTCCTCTATCTCGGGTTTCAGCCGAAGATATTGGGATTTCAGATCGAGGAAAGGAACGTTCATTTTATCGGCATTCTCTAATCTCATCGTAAAGGCGCATGACATCAAGCATATATTTTCCGTCGGTCATCGGCCTTTTCCCGTTCTTAATACAGTCGAGAAAATGTTCCACGACAAGAGCCAGCGGTTCCCGCTGTCCGTGCACGACGAACTCTTCGTGCTTGTCCTCGATTCTAAACATCGAGATCTTCTTTTCCGGCTTTAGATCATCGTAGACAAGCTGGACATCGGAGCTCGCGATGAGCAGTTCCCGCCTCCGCTCCGGCAGCACCCAGCTCAGACCGATATGGATGGGGAAGCGGTCGGTCTCCAGCCGCAGGAAAGCCGTGTCGCACATCGTTCCGGCGTATTCGGGTGCCGTGAACTTCGCCAGTGTATTGGCTTTGTGCACGGCCGTAGGGCGTATTCGCATCCCCGGGAACAAATGAGTGATCACCGCGAGATCATGGAAAACGAGGTCGCGGACAACATCCACGCCGTTCGCCAGCATGGTGCCCCGCAGCCGGCCGACATGGTGGAACCGTAAGTCGTTGCCGTAGCGCAGGGACTGGACGAAACGGATGTCGGGGACCGCGCCGGCGTCCAATAGTTCGCGGATTTTTTGAACAGGATCGCTGTAAACGAACGTGGAGTCCAGCATGAAAACGGCCCGCCGCGTTTCGGCCTCGCGGACGAGGATCTCGAGCTCGTCGAGCGTGGACGTCGGAGGCTTCGTCACGAGCACATGCTTGCCGGCCGCGAGCGCGGCTTGTGCCAAGCCGAAATGAGTCGGGGGAGGAGTCGCGACGACGACAGCCTCGATATCCTCATCGTCAAAAATCCGGCGCGGATCTTCCACGGTTCCGATACCCAAGGTTTTTTCAGCCTCGCTCCGGCGTGGCGTAAGAGGATCGACCCCGATCACCAATCCTGGGCCAAGGCCCTGTTGAGCTGTTAGGGCCCTCGCTAATTTTAAACCCCACCAACCTAGGCCCAAGACGCCGATTTTCTTTCGCATCGCCGATCCTCTATTTAATCCTGCTGCCCTTCCCGGTCAAGACCACGGAAATCGTTCTCAGAAGAATTTCCAGGTCGAAGAAAAACGACCGGTTCTGAATATAATAGAGGTCCATCATGATCATATCGTCATAGGACACTTCGCTTCTGGCCCGAACCTGCCAAAGACCCGTAACCCCCGATTTGACCTGAAACCGTCTCTTTTGCCACGGTTCGTAGAATTTGAGCTCCGCGGGCGAGCAAAAACGCGGCCCCACCAGGCTCATCTGACCGCGGAATACATTAATTAATTGGGGAAGCTCATCCAGCGAATATTTCCGCAGAAAGCTGCCGACTTTTGTTACGCGGGTCTCATTCTTGACGAAATACTCGTCCTTCTTCCGGCCCTGGATAAAATCTTTCATGAATTCGAGATGCTGCCGGCGTCCCGTTTCATAAAGCCGCTCTTCCTTTTCATCAGCGCAATCTCCGTGGATCATGGTCCTGAACTTATAGGCTTTGAAGATTTTTTCATTTCTTCCGACGACATCGCTTCGGTAGAACACGCGCCCCTTAGAATCGCGCTTTATGGCCCAGGCAAGGATCCCGAAAACGGGCGCAAGCAGGATGAGAAGGACGGCCGATACGCTCAGGTCGAAAACACGCTTAACGGCCGCTCGGACGACACCGTTCTCTCGGGCTTCCAGCCGGTAGGTGGTTAACCCTCCATACTGCTCCGCCTCTAACTTCTCGTTGACCATCGAGAAAAGAGTCGAGATGACGTGAACGGAAAGGCCGGTGTTCCGACAAACGTCGATGATCTCCAGCAATCTCGTCTTCTCTATATTGCTAATGGCGATTACGACCGCCGCGAGATGATAGCGGGCGGCGATTTCGCTGATATCCCTGCTGGTCCCAAGGACTTCCATTCCTTCAATCATTTTTTCTTTGAGAGACGGATCATCGTCAAGGAATCCCATAATCTTGAAATAGCTGAGAGAATTGCTTGACCAATGTTTCAACACAGCCCGGCCGTGTTCCCCGGCGCCTATGATAGCTACACGCTTTAGGATGAATCTTCGGGCGACCATGAACCGGAAAACACGGGGCACCAGGTTCACCCGGAAAAGGGCCAGCGCGAGAAAACTGATTAAAAACCCGAGGCCGATCGTCAAGCGGCTGTCGGCGATATACTCCGTCTTCATGAAGAAAACGAGAACTATGAACGTTCCAAAGACCCGAAGGTAACATTTGAAGAGCTTCTGAAGCTGATGGATGGGATTGGCTACAGCTTGATATTTATAAAGGCCTTCCAATTGGAATACCGAAATGAAAATGACCGCAAGAAGGAGAAGAGAAGGGGCAAAATATCCCGGAAAAGGCCGAATACCGACATACAGACCCGATCTGAAAACGAACCAGAATGCCAGTCCGAATCCGGCGCTGATTATGAAGACATCGACGCTGGCCAGTAGGAGTTTATGTTTGGAGATGCGCATTAACGGGACAATTGCACTTCATTGCAAAATAGAATTACATATTTCATCAACCAATTCGCTCTTACCGAGGGTAGAACAAAAGCATTTCTTTACGAACTTAATGCCCTTGCGTTTGCTATCGTTTATCATATGACATTCTTATCAATGACTGGCCAATATGCGAGAATAAAACTGCTCTACCTGCGCGGTTAGTAAACGCCAATCCAACCTTGTCTCAGCCAGTTTACGAGCATTTCTACCCATTTCCTCAATCAAGCCATGTTGAGCCATTGTTTCAACAGTTTTTATTGCAAAATCATAAGGCGTATCTTCGGCCAGGACACCACATCGTCCTTCTTCTATCATCGAAGAAAAATCTCCGACACGGGTAGCCACCAAAGGTTTTCCTCCAGCTAAATAATCACCTATCTTAGCAGGCCAGCGTCCGCGACTGGCCAGATTGTCTTTGAGAGGCAACAACATCACGTCACACGCTGCCACGTAGTCATGTAAGTCGTTGAAGGAAACTGCGCCAACTGGGATCACACGTTGTTGAATATCGCGATCAATGTCGAGGATTTTGGGACTTTTACGTCCTAGTAAAATCAATCGTATATTGGGGTCCATCTTGCATATCAACGTGAAGGATTGGGTGAGTAATTCTTGATCATCCTTCAACATAGCACCAACGTAGCCGATTAGTTTATCGTCCAATCCAAATCCTAGCCGCTGACGTGCATTGTTTTGATTGCGGGGCTGAATTCGTTCCACATCTGCACCGGATGATGTCTGGAGGATTGTTTCTGGATCTACTCCTAAAGCAATGGCTCGCTGTTTAAGGGCGGATGTAAGCACAATCGAACCATCTGCGAACCGTCTAAAAAATTCTTCGAAGAAAGTTTCGATGGGCGCAAACGCATGCTCTAGTATGCTGGTAGCGCGCCCTTGGCTTGTTCCTCCCCGTCCCCACCAATCGCCCCAATCCATGATTAGTTTTGCGTTCCTTAGGTACTTACTAGCCAAAGCCGGTAGAATCGCGACAGGTCGAGAATCGACTGAGTGGACAATATCAAATTTCTTTTGTAACACATAAGCGATTCGGTTGAGAACATCCCAAGGATCCCAACCACTTCTGAGCTTTCCCGTAAACAAGTCGGGGGCTCCAATAAAAGCAACTCCATCTTGCTCACTCACAGCAAACCCTCCGCGCCTTGCATCTGATATTTCTACTATTGTTACGTCGTGTCCCCTGCGAGCAAGGCAACGTCCCCAGTAATAAGACCTTGCCAGGCGGCTCCGCCAAGCGACTGCGTGGTTCAGCATCAGAATACGCATTTTTGTTCTTACTGGAAGACTCGTCGATAATTCCTTCTCTGTTAGTTCCTACTGAATATTCTTTATTTGTGCAGTCTCTATCATTGTTTTGTAAAGTACCGCCCCAAGGGAACATACTTTATCTGGGTATCTAATTGCATGGGATCAATGATGCGCCAACAATCTATGACGGTGAATGGTTTGCCCGGCTTGTATGCTTCAATTGCTTGTTTGTAGTCTTTCAGCCGAGTAGCAACAACATATATCCGAGATTGCTCTAGGCATTCTTCTGCTGAACCTGCATACTCGATAGCGTCACCAAACACCGTTCGCGTATTGGCCATCGCCAAGGGGTCAAAGACTACCACACTCAGTCCTTTCTCCAATAGAACTTTTATTAATTTAATCGAAGGCGACTCCGTGATCACCGGGGTATTGAGCGTAAATGCCAACCCAAGAATACCGATTCTCTCGTCATTGAATTCATCTGCTTCTCTTAACACAATTTCGGACAGGTGATTATCCTGATAACTATTGACGCGGGCGGTCGCCTGGACAAGATCAGCCGGGCTTCCATATTTCTCGGCGAGAGAGATAAAAGCTTTTGTGTCGCGCGGAAAACATGTGCCACCGAAACCTAACCCACCCCGAAAGTAATGGGGGGATATACGCTTATCCGCCCCAATGGCTTGCGTAATTGCATCTACATCTGCGCCCGGTATTCGTTCGCATAGATTTGCCACGGAATTAGCAAAGCTGATCTTAAGCGTAACGAAAGCATTTACACAAACTTTGGCGATTTCGGCGTTGACCACAGACATATGCGAAATTTGTGGCTTATTCTCGCACATCTTGCGGTGAAGGGCTTCTAAGCGCTGCCCAGCCTCTGCTGAAGTCTCGCCGATTACAACTAAATCTGGATTCAGGAAGTCTCTTACAACGTTCCCCAACGCAACGAAATCCGGGTCATAGCACACTTCAAAGTCAACGTGTAATCTACGACCTGAATATTTCTCCAGCAGGGGAATGAAACATTCGTCCGTCGAGCCGGGCATTACCGTACTGCTGATGACAAACAAATGGCATTGCTTTTGGCTATTCTTATAAGCCGTTGCGAGCGACTGTAATGCTGATTCGATATATTGATTGGAAAAGGTGCCATCTGATTTGCTGGGCGTGGCTACCAGCACAAAGGTTATGTCACTTTGCTCAATGGCTTCTCGATGGTTGAGCGTCGCTCGCAAATTCCTACCCCCATTCCTGGCAACCAAAACATCCAACCCCGACTCGATAATCGGGGTGATGCCATGATTGACGTCATCAACCACATGTTCGTCAACATCAACACCTATAGTTTCAAATCCCTTATCGGCAAAGCAAGCTGCGAGACACAGACCGAGTTTGCCTAAACCTACTACAGAAAGACGTTCTGCCAAGTTCTGTCCTCCAAAGTTGAATAGGTTAAAAGAGAAGTTGAACGGGAAAAGATACTGGAACTTATAGTTGGAGTTTTTCTTTTTGTATTGTTCTCACTTCTATCTTAGGGGAGAACTGATCCAAGTATTTAGCACCTTACATACGGATTCGAGATTAGGCCCTGGAAATTCTTCTAATTTGAGCTCGCCGTTGCGATAGGATTGGATGATTTGTTTCACTGATCCCTGTCCAGAATCAGCTAATTGTCGTTTACAGACTTGGGGGAGGCCAATTGCTGGTACATTTGAATAAGGTGCTTCAAATTCAGCTCTCCTTCGTGGTCCAAGTTGCCTCGCCGATTTTGAGGCGGACGAGAGGCAGTTAACACCGTTTCAAGTTGCACTTGCAAATCATCACTATCGCCAGGCCTGAACAGGACAACGCCGGGAGGACGATACCCGACATCACTAGCAATTACAGGCAAGCCTTCTAGAAGGGCTTCTCGCACTGACATGGAGTCACCCTCGGAGTGCGGCGTTCGGACAAACACATCTGCGCGACGCAGCAAGGCCATGACGCTGGGCACGTTATGCAAAACTAGGACATGTTCCGTCAAATACCGGTTCTCAAGGAATGCGTGGAATCTCTTGGTAAACTCAGTATCCCCACCTTCTTTGAAGATTAACAACAAACCAAGTCTTGGATATAACCGCCGGAGTCCGGCAGCAGCTTGAACCAGTTCCATCGCACCATAATGGGGATACCATGCAGTAACCGATACAATGATAGGGCGATGTGAATCACAAAAAACAAGAGCGCTGTCTGGCAGGATGTCGGCAAGCGCGTCTTCGCCAGATCTCTGTGGTAATGCGTTGGAGATTACGAGGATGCGCTCACTAGTAACGCCAAGCTGTCGGAGAGCATGTTCATTCTCGATATGGCATGCTACCACTTTGCTGGGTAAAGATAAAATAATTTGAAGGAGCTTTTGCTTTAGCCACGTGCTCGAACTGACCACTTCGGGTAGCTCTCCACCAACTATAGACAGAGCACTGGCTTTGCGGGACAGACGGGCCGCCAACAGGGGTAACGCATTAGCCATCAAATTGAATTGGCTGCCCGTTATACAATGAACTATGTTAACGCCTGCCCTGCTGACACGTACCGATGCCAGTAGGAAAGACACAAGTCGCTTAACACCCCGCCACGGCCCATCACGGGCAGAAGATAGGGCAATTGGCCGGCATTGATGACCCTGAGACATAATGCTGGCTTTCAGCCTACTGCAGTATGACGCCATACCACCATAAGGTGGTGGAAAAGGGCCTACCAAAGCAATCCGCAATACGCTCCCCAAAGCCATCTGCCTATGAAGTCGTTTCAAAAAACTGGTGTCGCCACAAGTCCATCAAATCTCTCAAGCTCTCCTGCAATGAGACAGCTTGCGACCATCTAGTAACATCTCGCAACTTAGTCACATCACCATATTGGATCGGCACATCCCAAGCCGTGCGCCGTTGGGCTTCCTCCAGCACCTCCACCTTCATCGGCGTCAGTTCGAACAATGCCTCCAGCACACCCCGAATAGGGGAAGCTTTTCCGGAACAGACGTTATATACCTCCCCTGGTTCGCCGTGCTTCGCGACCAACCAATAAGCCCGCACTGCGTCACGTACGTCCACAAAGTCGCGCGCCGATTCCAGATTGCCCACTTTCAACACCGGCGGGCGTAACCCTCGCTCGATCTCGGCGATCTGGCGAGCGAAGGCAGAACATACCAACGCATCCGGCTCGCCCGGACCGGTCAGGTTAAAGGTTCGGGTGCGCACGACGGCCAGGTTGTGACGGTAAACATACTGCGCAGCCAGCAGGCTTTGGGCTACCTTGCTGACTCCGTAAGGACTGAGCGGGCGCAACGGATGATCCTCCCTGATCGGCAGTTCATCCGGACGAACCAGTCCATATTCGGCCGACGAACCGGCGACCAGTACGCGCGCTTCCGGCCGGGCCGCCACTAGCGCGTCCAAAACGTTCTGCGTGCCGAGCACGTTGACCGCCAGCAAGTCAGTCAGTGATTTGCTCTTGGTCAACGCGGCCAGGTGAAAAACGTAATCCGGCTGAACCTGACCGACAACTTCGGCCACCTGCGCGGCATGGATGATGTCGCATGCGTGCCAGGTAATACGCAAATCGCTGGGCGGCGGGACACCCGGTCGATCCAGCCCGTGAACGATAAGCCCTTGTTCCTGTAAATGACGGGCTAGGTGATGCCCCACAAACCCGGCCGCACCGGTGACCAACACCCGTTCGGTCATGACTCTACTCCCGGCAAAAAGAGGGTCCGTTCTCGCTGGAATAGATCGACCGCCTGAACGTAATCCTCTTGCCGTCCAATATCCAGCCAGTAGCCATCGAACTGATAGCCTATAACCGGCAATCCCTCCGCAATCAGTGCCTTGACCAGTTCGGGCAGATCAAACTTTTGGCCAGTCGGGATATAGCGCAACACCTCGGGCTCCATTACATACATCCCCATGCTGACCTGATAATGGAGGGTCGGCTTTTCCACATATCCGGTGACGCGGTTAACGTTGTCCGTTTCAATTACTCCCAGATCAAGATGGACCTCTTTGTCGAACAAACCCACTGTTGCCACAGCGCCCTGCTCACGGTGAAAGCGCACCATCGCGTCATAGTCCAACGTCGTCAACAGATCACCATTCATAACCAGGAACGTGTGGTCCAGGCCGGAGACCAACGTCAGCGGCCCGGCCGTGCCCAGCGGCGTCTCCTCGCGCGAGTAGCAAATACGCACCCCCCACTTGCTGCCGTCCCCAAAGTAGGCCTCTAGCAGGCTGGCCAGGTAGCCCACTGCCAGGGTGATGTCTCGGATGCCAGCGCGCCGCAACTGGCGTACCACAACCTCCAGAATCGGCATATCGTCAATAGGCATGAGCGGTTTAGGCAGGATCGTCGTGTAGGGAGCCAGCCGCCGTCCCGTTCCGCCAGCCAGGATTACTGCTCTCACATTATCCACACTTGACGACGCGTTGATTTGTCTGGATGTCATTATTTCTGTACAGCAGACAGGGGGGGCTTGCGCAGAATGTAGACAATCCGATGAGATAGGAATTCTTCCAAAAACGGTAGTCTCATCAATATCCGGCTGACAAGGGGGACGACCCGCAGAACGGGTGCCCGTTTGACAATCTGTCCAGCGCCGAGCAGCGGTAGCCTGCGGTCCAGCACAACCTGCCACTCCATCTCGTGAACAAGACACCGGAATTCGTTGACCTCCATCCCGTTGATAGTATTACAACGCTCCCAGGGCTGGAGACAACGGCTGCTGCGCGCGTACCATCTCGCTTCTTCACCCCGTTGATCCAGGACGCCATTATACGCTTCTATTAAGTCCTCTCCGGAGAAGAACCAGTGTAAACAAGGAGTCAATGTCACCATACTCAAGTGGTGTTCAGTCGGGTGAAAATAACCCGGGAAGACTAAAAGCAACATCCCTCCTGGTCGCAAAATTCGACAACACTCACCCATCACCTTACGCACACTCCGGACGTGCTCGAAAACATCAAAACTCAAGACGACGTCAAAACAGTTGTCGTTGAATGGCAGGGCCTCACCAATAGAAGCGGCAAAATGCGCATTAACCTTTTTACTGACAGCAAATCTTTGGGCCGCTTGAACGTATATATCGCGCACATCTACCCCGTACATCCTCTCAATGCCGTATCGCTCCATCCAGGCAATCGCTGCACCTCCGGCAAAACAGCCCAGATCCAACACAGTACTGCCCTTCAAGAAAGGGGTCAGATCAAGCCCAAAGTAGCTCTCAAACGGATTGCGCCGCTCTAATTCGTAGCGGGACGATGAGAGCCTGTGCATGATCTCTTGACGTTGGGCCGGAGTACCGTGGGAGAACAAAGTGTGATCGAACACCTCGTGTCCGAGGGACGTCTTCTGGTCTGGAAATCTCTCGCGCAACTGCATCAACCTCCTGATGATGGCTTGTTTCACACGGACCTCCAGCCTATATTTCGTAATGGCCGACTTGGTAAAGTTCCGGATTGTCTTTGATCCATTCCACCGTTTTACCAAGCCCTTCATCTAGTAATACGCGCGGTTGCCACCCCAGCAGTTCACGGGCCAAGCGATTGTCCGAGATCAGTCGGTCGACTTCGCTGCCTGTCGGCCGCTGTCGGATCTCATCCTGACACACTCGTAGCTCCTTGCCTAGAATCGCTCCAATTTTGTCAACCAGATCACCAACACTGACCTCGGTTGAAGTTCCCAAGTTGATGGTTCGACCTATAGCCGCATCATATTCTGCTGCCTTGATGAATCCCTCGACCGTATCTGTGACGTAGGTGAAGTCACGCCGGGGTGTCAAATTGCCCAGAGAAATCTCGTCGCCAGCAAGAGCCTGAGTAATGATAGTCGGTATGACAGCCCGGGCCGACTGGCGGGGGCCGTATGTGTTGAAGGGACGCAGGATCACCACAGGAAGACTGTAACTGCCGAAGAAACTCTCTGCAATCTTGTCTGCGCCGATTTTGCTGGCTGAATAAGGCGACTGTCCCTGTAAAGGATGGTTTTCATCAATCGGCGCATAACACGCCGTACCGTAGACTTCACTGGATGACGTATGAATGATGCGCCCCACGTCGGACTCACGAGCAGCCATCAAGACATTCAGCGTACCAGTCACGTTCGTGTCAATCGTCTCCCTGGGATGAACGTAGGAGTATGGAATACCTATGAGCGCGCCTAAGTGAAAAACCACGGCCGTGCCCCGCATAGCCTGCACAATGGCATCGTAGTCGCGCAAATCGCCGCGGATGATTTCGATGGAAGCGCGGATGTTTTGATCCAGCGTATCCAGGAAGCCGGCCTGCGGGCGAGACGTGTAACGGACGAAGGCGCGCACTCGAGAGCCCAAAGCGGCCAGCCGCTCCACTAAGTGACTGCCGATAAAGCCGCCGGCGCCGGTGACAAACACGATCTCATTCGACCACGTTTTTCTCATCACGTGTTCCCTGATCCCGCGGCGCCACCTTTTTGTGCAACGACCCTGAGTCCACGCCCTACAGGCCACGTCAGTGGGCTGAGCGCCTGAACTATCGCGTTCACAGCTCGAACGGCAGAATTGCCGCCTGCACCACCTGCATGGGCATAAATCCGGTATCTGAAGCCGACCTCGCGCAGTTGGTGGTCCAGTTCACACGGATAGATGAGACGTTCGATATACTGTGCTATCATCGGATGTACCGGACAAGCCTGGCCGTACCGATAATACGACTTCGGCAGGGTATGACTTTCCTGGTAAACACGGGCAGCTTCCAGCACTTGGGCTTTCGTGTACCCGAATGTGCCGGCAATCAGGGCTATGACTTCGTCCGCTGTGAAATCCGGAAATTCCTCCTGTACGATATTTGCCCGCAACTCACGATATGGCATTTCGACCTTGTGGTGATAAATGGGGCCCGAAGGCCCATTCTCGAAACGATCCCAGACTCGGTGTGTGCTCCAAACACGCCAGGGGTTGGCGCCGTTATTGCCATCTGATATAAACAGTATCCCGCCCGGCTTCAATACCCTCCACGCTTCCTGAAGAAAACCAGGGATGTCATAATAGTGTGAAAGTGCCTCATTCGACAGCACAAAATCGAAACTGTTGCCCGGATAACCTGTCTTAACCACATCCCCCCACTTAGGATAGATGCCCTTTACAGACGGCAGGAAGGTCAAGAACTTGGCGAAGGTATTCACCATGGGCTGGAAGATCTCAATGCCATGAACCTCCTGCGCCCCCATCAAGGATATGAGCAGAGAGGGGATTCCAAAGCCACATCCTGCGTCCAGAATGATCTTGCCTGCGGGTTCAATGCGGGCAAGATTGAAGTTATCGTCGAATGCTCGGACGATTTTCAGGAGTTTTTCCTTGCGAACAAGACTCCCATGATAATCCCAGAACCAGGGAATATAATCTTGCTTGTGACTGGGGTCAAGGATAACAGACAAGGCTCTTGCGAAAGCTTCGACCACTACCGGCCGCATTACTCCACCTCTATAGCTCTCACATCAAACTCTTGACTTCAGAGAGAAAAACCACTCTACCGTTCGCTTCAATCCTTCTTCCAGTGACATTTTCGGTCTGTAACCTAGTGCCGTAAGCCGACTAATATCCACCGACCACTTGTCCGGGTCACCTCGGCGAACCGAACCACTGTAGTTAAACTTGAGTTGCACAGCCATGACACGGCACAGCGTCTCGGCCAGCTCATGGATGAAACACGCCCGACCAGACGCTACATTATACACTTCGCCTCGCAATACCCCACACTCCGCTACTAGCATCATTGCGCGAACTGTATCTTCTACATAATTGAAATCACGCATCTGTGTTCCATCGCCATGAATAAACAATTCATATGGGTTTTGCACGATTTTCTGAATCAAATCGTACACTACCTGTTTGTATTGTCGGGGACCATATACCGAGAAGAAACGCAGCAATGCGGCCCGCAGGCCATAAAGCTGACTGTACACAGCAATGTACCGCTCCGCTGCCAACTTGGCCACACCGTAAGGGGAGATAGGTACTGTGGGATCGTCCTCATGAATCGGCATGCGCACCGGGTCGCCATAGACGGCTGCAGACGAGGCATAGAGCAACACGCCCGGCCATTTTAACGAACGCAGGACCTCCAGTAAGCGAAAGGTGCCCGCTAGATTTATTTCGTAGTCCCAGGCCGGTCGTTCCACCGAAGGGGGGACGTAGGCATTGGCTGCCAAGTGGAAGATGACGTCATACTGCTGTCCGGAGAGCACTTTTTCCCAAGCCACTTGACGGATGTCCTGCTCATGCACCTGCACCGCACCGTCTACGCTCAGTAGGTTCTCGCGACGGCCCGTGCTCAGGTTGTCTACGACCATAACCGCCGCGCCGGCGGTTGCCAATTGCTCTACCAGATGCGAGCCGATGAAGCCAGCCCCTCCGGTGACCAACACCTTCTTATTTATCCACGGACTTTGTATAGGCAATGTTACATCTCCTTCTTTTCAAGCAAATCTCGGTAGGCCTGGACCGTTTGCTCCGCTACCTTGTCAGCCGCAAATCGTTGCCTCGCGATCTCCCTACCTGCCTGGCCCATGCGACCTTGCTTGGATTCATCCCTCAGCAACTCTATCATCCGGTCAGCCACGCCCTTCGTATCTCCTACATCCAACAGGTAGCCTGTCACCCCGTCTTCTATCATCCAGGGAATGCCACCTACCCGCGTAGCAACTACTGGCTTGCCAGCGGCCATCGCTTGGGCAATGGCCATAGGAGCTGTCTCCTCAATAGAGGCCATCACCACCATTGAGGCAATAGAATATGCATCTAACAATGAAGTTTGTTCCACCCGATCCGAAATTATAATGCTATCCCATAGATTACGTGCAGTGATTTCGTCCTTCACACGTTCGAAGTATCGAGGATCGGTCACGCCGCCGATCAAGCGTAAATGGGCTTTAGGAATATGCTCAGAAACCATGCCAAATACCTCGATCAGCCCAAGGACATTTTTACGCTCCGATATAGTACCGACCCAGAGAACAGTCGGGTTCTCAACCTCATTAGTACCTTCAATTCTGAAGAATTCGTCGGCGATGGGATTAAAGATTGGGTAGATACTCTTGCCCTCTAACCATAGTGCCAGCAAGGTTGGAATATAGTCTCCCGCGTTAGAAACGATACCTTGAGCCTTTTGGATGCTCTGTCTGGCAATCCGGGGGCCAATCCACCGGCGATAAATGCCTGCAACACCCCTGAAATGGGTGGCCCTGCGCATCCAAGGCACAAGCGACTCTACTCCATGTATGGCAAGCAGATGGCGATGGTCAGGGGATACGGCTAGGGCATACTCGGTAAAGCCCTGAGTGTGAATAATATCAGGTTGAATCTCCCGGTACACTTTTTTTACTCGCCAGGCGTCCACCGTCGCTGCTCGGAGACTATATAGTCTGTGTCCTGTTTTCAGCCAATGAAAGGTAACCGACCCGCGTCGTTCTGTACAGCTTCGTGAAATAAGGCTGTTACATGAAACAACATGGAGTTCTATGTCATCCCGCTTGCCCAGGGCTTGGGTGAGATAAAGCGCTACGGCCTCCACACCACCGCGAGGTCGGGATTCGTCGTAGGGATAGATAGTGCCCAACACAACTTTCATCTATTGATCGCTCTCCTGTATACTTCAATAGTCTTTTTAGCGATTATCGCGGGAGCGAACCTACTTGTGGCAACCTCGCGAGCATTCTGTCCCATCCGATAGCAAAGATCCGGCGATTGCATCAGTTCAACAAGGCGTATCCTCAACGCCTCTTCATCTCCGGACTTGACCAGGAAGCCGGTATAACCATCTTGAATCATTTCCGGGATTCCTCCAACATTTGAAGCAACCACCGGTTTGCCTATAGCCATGGCTTGAGCAATTACCATCGGCGAGGTCTCTTCACGAGAGAACAATACCAACACACTGCATGCCCTCATTCGATCCAGCAGCATAGTGTTGTCAACATGCCCAAGAAACTCAATAGAGTCGCCGAGTTTCAATCTCCCCACCAATTCTTGTAGCTGTGATGCGTAAAGCGGATCAAGGGTCGGTCCGATGAGCGTTAGTTGCGCATTATCCAGCATGGACCGGGCCGCTTCAAATGCCCGAATGATTCCTTCAATGTTTTTTCTGGGCAAAATAGATCCGACAAATAGGATCTTCCGATACCCATTATTATTATTCCAGTTTCTCTCAAAGAACTCGGAAGAAACCGGGTTAGGAATGTATACTCGTTGACCTCGTATAAGGTTTCCAACGGCTTTCATGTCATAAGCACTTGTAGAGATCACCATCTGCGCGCACGCTAGCACACGCTTGGCCATAGTCTCGATTAACCGAATTCGATATCGGTCAATCAGGCCACCACGGGATTGTAGGCGGGCTTCATTGTGTGTCAGGCCATGCACTGTCACTACCGACGGGCGGCCCATGCGAGTTGCTATGTCCCCTTGTATCCCTATTCCCTGACCGTGTACGATATGTACATTAAGCTCTCGAGCAATACGACGTGCATATAATACATCCAGGATAGCGCGGGTCGGCAATTCTAAGCGGTTCTGCCCCCTTGCATAAATCACTTTGAGTTTACTGCTAAGACCGCGCCGCTCGACTTTAATCGGGCCTCGAGCGAAACACAAGACAATCACCTCAGCAACTTCCCGTTCCGCGGCCAGGGAAGGTGCGAGAGTGCTGATTACCGCTTCCACACCTCCAACGATCTTCCCACTTTGGCGCGGATATGGGCCAATCAGCAAGATTTTCAGTCCAGACTGTGCATTCACCAATTACACCTCGGGCCAAAGCGATGGCATTCAAGGGATCTACGGAACATATGGCGTAAAAGTTGGCCTAGACACGTCACCGTCTGACCGTGGCCACGCGGTAATACGTGCAATCATACCCAAGATAAACCAGAAAAGGGCCACCGCCGTTCCGAAGAAACGAAGATCCATAAACATTCCGTTGATCATCATCGCGATGACACTAAGCCAGAGAACGATAACAAGATCTCTTTTTCGACTTGATATCCCACCAGAAGTTGAAGATCGCAGCCATTTCCCCGTCCGCAATACGATCTCCGCGATTGGAGCAAGGTAGAGGACCAAACCAATCAAGCCGGTGTGCAGAGCTAACGACAAATAGAAGTTATGGGATACCGTCGTTGTTCCGGAAATAAGTAATGCTTCCGATGACGAAGAGAACCCCAAATAATGATGGGAACATCTGACCCGTTGCGAGCGAAGAACAAACATATACACCCCCCAACAAGGCCAGCAGAACCGGAGCCTGGACCGGCCAGTTAATGCTCCTCCAAGCCGCCTGTTCTCTCATCTGTCAACTGATCTTTGGAATATGGTGCGGCAAGGTAACGTTAATGAAGACATTTTGTAATCTAAGGCCAGTCAGAAAGAGAGTACGGGAATTATAGTTGATCACGCCACCAATAGTACTAAGACCGACATGATCAGACTTCGGCAATAAACCTTATCGGTTTCTGCGTCGGGAGATCAACGCCAATCCTGGTTCAGCCAGGGCGGAACCAAGATCAAAGCCAAGTGCGGCGCGATATAGCCTTATCGAATGAAGAAGATTACCACTCTTGAGTCTATGCATAGACTGCCGGGACAGATATCGTGCCATGTAACGATTAGCATCCCGTTTCTCATCGGGGGAAACGATATCCCAATAGCGCCGAGAAACGCTATGCTTCTCCAGAAAACTGAGCTCAGCCCCGGTTGCCGACTTGGAATGAGCGTGATATCGAAATCGCGCCAAGGGTTCGTTGACATAGACAGCGCTAGTCTGTCTGAAAAGCCGACAGAAGAGATCGTAATCCATCGCATAGTTCAACGACTCGTCAATACCACCGACCTCTTTACAAAGGCGTAAAGGAAAGAAGGTGCCCGGCTGCTGATAGACGCAATCTCCAGTCCAATACTTTATCAGGTTCTCAAAAGTCAAACCTTTAGAGACCCAGATCGTTTCCTTCCTCGAATCATCATAAAACCAGATCACATCTCCCGCGATCACACGGCCTTTGTTTTGCTGCCAGGCTCGTGCAACCGTTTGCAAAGATCCTGGAATGAAAAGATCATCAGAGTTGATCCAGGCCAAGATGTCACCCGTTGCTCTACTAAATCCCTTGTTCAAAGCATGCGACTGTCCTCGATCCTTTTCCGAAACCCAGTAAGCCAACCGTCCTGCATACCTTTTAATAATATCCACACTATTATCGGTGCTCCCCCCATCGATAACAATGTACTCCAGATTTTGGTAGCCCTGATCCAACACGCTGCCAATCGTTTCTTCCAGAAACTGTCCCTGATTATATGAAGGAGTAACAATTGATATCCTGGGCCATTCTGACATCACGAACCTCTTTCAGACCCTGTTGGCGATAAGAAAGGCGTTCCCGTAAGGTCCGGAGAATCTGCGGCAATCCCGGTTGTCGCTGCAGAACGAATCCGGCCAGGAAACATCCGGCGATATTTCTGACCTGGAAAGAAAATCAAAAAATACAAACTCTCTATATCCCGATGACCTATCTGAAAGAGGCGGAACTTTGTAGCAAGAATTACAAACGGCTGAAGGAACAGATCAGGAAGATCTCGGATTTTCATAAGAAATTGCTTCTATCGAAATAACACTCTCTCCGCACCGGCCGATGCCACAACTTATTGAGTAATTATTAATATAGTGATAATGAAGTCAAGTAAAGTTATCGTGTTTTTCAGAAGACTCTACATTATAATTCGGTTATCCAAAACATAAAAATAACGGCGGGCCAGTATCCCCCGACCGATGTGTAACACGCGTCCGGCGGTAGATTTTGCCTTCCGTAATAATCCGGTTTTCTTTTTCTTATATCGCAAACTCTGCAACGACCTTTCCGGCGCTATTTCGCGAAGCGCCTTAATATAGGGGAAGTAAAGACCATTTAACATCTGAAGCGACGGGCGGATTTGATAACACCATAATCCGGGGTCATACATTCCTCTCATCACCTGACGAAAACCTTGAAAATGGAAAAAAATCAACGGATCCTCATCAACCCAACATTTTCCGTTCCTGAAATCAATCCGATAATTGGCCAGATTCCACCGCGCGAGATTGGCCCCTTTATGCTCCAGCACAACCACGTTATGAAATCGGATTGGCCAGTCATCCAGGTACTTCTGATCAGCAAAGCGGTCTTCCTCTTCCCGATCATAACACCACGCGATACATTGCTCCCGCCACCAATTGAGGCAGGCAAGCGCATGTTCATTCCGCCTGAAGGAAAGCCAGCCCACGTTATAAATGCCGTATTTCTCTCTATATTGCCGCAGGCGTGGTGGGAAACGATGACCAATAATGGCAATAGAACCAGTTCCCAGTTCTGCAAACAGCGGCCCCGGATCGGAAAAGAAAAAGAGATCCGCATCCAGGTAGGTGATGAGATCAACCTCCGGCCAATGATTGAGGACATAGAGGGGTAGAGACGGTGTGCACGTGAAATAGTACTCCACTTGGGAACGGTTCTGTTTGGCGCTTCGCAGCGATTCGTCATTCCGCTCGAAATCTTTTAGCGCAATCAGCTCAACTTCGGGCAGTTTTAACTGCGTCAGTACCTCATGAGTTGCTTCGTCCATACACAGCACCCAAAGCCTGAATTCAGAGCAGTGCTTCCTGAGCGAGCGATACAATGCCAGCCCACGAGGCAGATAGTTCCGGTCGAAATACGTGCAGAAATAGTTCATTAGGCTTCTGCCCCACTCCCATCTCTCTTGAAACGGACAACACTCTCGCCAACGTGCCGGACCTGGTCATCGCTTAGTTGCGGAAACATGGGCAGACTGAGAACCTGCCGGGCAATCTCCTCCGTCCGTGCCAGGGAAGCCACCAGTGGCAGGCGATCGCGGTAGGCCGGCTGCAAGTGCACAGGCGCCGGATAATGAATGAGCGTGCCCACTCCCATGGTCCGCAGGTAGTTCTTCAACGTATCCCGCTGGGGCAGGCGCACAACATATTGGTGGTAGACGTGAGTTGCGCCTGGACGGATTTTTGGCAGGGACAATCCTGTATTTGCCAACACAGCGTTGTACGCCTGAGCCAAGTTTCGACGTTGTGCATTCTCCTCATCCAAGTGCCGCAACTTCACACGCAGGATGGCCGCCTGAAGTTCATCCAATCGTGAATTGCCGCCGGGGATATCGCTGATGTATCGTTCCCGCCACCCATACTGCTGTAGGAGTCGTACCCGTTCGGCCAGTACAGAGTTATCGGTCACAACCATGCCGCCATCGCCCAGAGCCCCCAAGTTCTTTGTCGGGTAGAAGCTGAAGGCAGCGATGTCGCCCCAGCCCCCCGTCTTGCGTTTTTCCAGGGTTGCCCCGTGAGACTGTGCGCAATCTTCAATCACGTATAAATCGTGGCGTTTCGCGAGCTTCATTATCGAAGACATGTCGGCTGGATGGCCATAGAGATGAACTGGAATAACGGCTTTTGGTTTGCCATCCGGCAGATGGGATAGTGCAGTCTCCAGACTGTTTGTATCCATTGTATAGGAAACCGGATCGATGTCTACCAGCACGGGTGTTGCGCCGGCTAACTCAATCGCGGCTACAGTCGCTACGGCTGTATGGGAGACGGTGAACACCAAATCGCCCGGCCCTACATCGCAAGCCCGTAACGACAATTCCAGGGCATCGGTACCATTTGCCACACCGACAGCGTGATGTACCCCGATGTAGGCGGCAAACTCCTGCTCAAATGATTCCACCTCGCGCCCCAAAATGTACCAACCGCTATTCAGCACTCTCTGAATTGCAGAATCTATTTCAGCCTGGTGGGCCAGATAGCCTGCCTTAGGGTCGGTCTGTGGCACTTCAATATGTCGGTCCATGCTCACAGGTAGTTCACCAAATGGCAACGATAATAGTCCAGTGAGCGGGTCAGCCCTTCTTCTAAGTTCACCTGGGGCGCCCAGCCCAATTCTGAACGAATGTGGCTGTCATCCGCGTAATAGTCTCCGATGTCGATCCGTTTGCGATCATCCGGAAACTCCCGCATCTGAAACTCACCGCCGCCGTTGACCTTTACCAGTAGATTGGCCAATGCCCGCAAGGTGATCACCTCACAGCCACCCAGGTTGTAGGCTCGTCCATAGGCTTCCTCTCTGGTTGCTGCCAGCAGTAAGGCGTCCACCGCATCGTCCACGTATGTGAAATCCCGCAACTGCTCACCGCCCCAAACGTCAAAGGATTTGCCTTCCACCAGCAACTTGATCCAGATGCCGAGAAAGGTCTGGCGGGCATCTTTGACCCGCATGCGCGGGCCATAGGTATTGGTCAGGCGCAGGGCACAGGCCCGAATCCCGTAGACATTGTTGTAGAGGATATGATACCACTCCCCTGCCATTTTATTGATGCCGTTCACGTCGGTGGGGCGCAGCAGGTGTTTCTCATCCACAGGCAGGTATTCGGGCTTGCCATAAATCTGGCGGGTGCTGGCAAAGACGACCTTGATCTCCGGGTTGTACTGCCGACAGGCTTCCAGAATGGAGAGCTGCGCGCGGCAGTTGATCTCCAGGTCGGCCTCCGGGTCTTGCATAGAATCCATGTGGCTGGTCTGCCCGGCTAGGTTGAAGAGATAGTCCTGCCCCTGCACCAGGTAGCGCATGCTGTGGGCGTCGCGCACATCGGAGATGTTGACCCGCACCCGGTCCTCGATGCCGGCGATGTTGAACAGATTGCCGCCATATTCCGGGATCAGGCTGTCCACCAAGGTCACGTGTGCCTCCAGGTCCACTAGACGGCGCGCCAGGTTGGAGCCGATGAAACCCAGGCCGCCGGTAATGATGACCTGCTTGTCTTTAAAATTATACATGGATCTTCCCTCTGCACCAATGTAGAAATTGTATAAACCGGTGTGGAAGAAACCGCCTCGCTATCGATCGGAAATTCCTATTTTTTTGAATAATCAGTTTCAGCGGTAAATCACGCAGTAGAGATGAAACGCTATCCTGAGCAAATTGCTGCTTGTATGCATGGGCAATGTCCAGCGCATAGCCCCACTGCCGTTCAACCATGGCAAAGACCCATAACAGCGCATAATCCCGCACCTCGGCATTTCGCTCTGCGAGCGATTCAAGTGTGCGCAGATAACGAGCTTCACACCATCCAGGACTCGGGTGGATTGACTGATAAATATGAGAGTCTTTCAACTTGGGATATTGATTTGTCATAGCTTGTAGAGTCGTGCGCTTCATGCGTACCGTGCCTTTCACATCCAGAAAAGAAAGCCAAAACCCTTGGCGTATCAACTCGCGATGGGCATCCACAAAAAGATCTTCTCCCCGATAGGCATCAATGAGTCCGGGCTCAATATCAATTGCCAACACCCGCTCGCGCAGATTGTCCTTTAAACTCTGGAATAGCCGTAGATCAGTGCCCTGTGAATCGGTCTTGAACCAATCCACGCCCTGTAGCCTCAGACGATCAATAACTGCGTTCAGCGGGGAAGCGGGCACAAGAACTTCTCTTTCCACCACAAACAAATCGGAAAAAAGGTATTTGGCAAGCGCCGCTGTATCCGGCGGCAACGTGCTGGAACAGTAGGGTGATTGGGTGAGATAGAAGTGGACCTGATTCTGATCGGATGCGCTTGTCACGGCCTCGTTGATAATGATTGAGCGGGCATATTGTCCCTCGGCAACGTCGTGCAGTTCCCGTCGGTCAGGATCAAAGCCAACGTAAATAGAGTGACGTGCGATGGGTTCCCAGACCTTTGGAGGCGCACCCGATGCACCGATATCCACCAAGACCGGCTGTATGCTGAATGTCGTCAGTACCTTATCAATTTCTCGGTTCAAGTTTTCCCTCTGGATGTACCCCGAAACAGATACCCGCGATACGTATTTTGTTCCGGTGCACCGTGAATAAACGGTTGATGTCCATATACGAACTCGCGCACCAAATCCAGTCCGGCGAGTTCTGCCGTGTGTAGAAACTCTGTCTCGTTTAGACACCAGGCCAGATACTCTGTGTTGTAACCATATTGATACGGACGCTGTACAAACACGAAGGAAGATGCTTGCTGCACAGTGGGCAGGTTAGCGATATACATATATTCTGATGCTGCGCAGGCCAGACGTTGCAACAAAGACTGCCAATCTTCCGTGTAGTGCATGGAGGCGTTCGCCAGCACGAAATCATAAACTCGGTCGAAGCAACGTTCATCAGTGTAAAAGTGCTGTTGCGGGAACAACTGCGCGCCGTACTCACACAGCACAGGCACATCCTTGCAATGATATTCGATCGCCACTCCCGGCAGAAGCGCCTGGGCCAGCAAATAGTAGTGTCCGATTCCTCCACCCCAATCCAGCATAGAAAGGCGGTCTTTCTTGTGGGCGGCCAGCGCCAGGGCATAGGCCATCATCGTGTTGTGGCTGCGGATTTCCTCGTTGGTAGTCAGGGCCGATTCATGCGCCATCCCCAGCGGCAGCCGACCCTGGACCATCGTCACGAACTGTGGCCATTTCTTCTTGTACGTCTCGAGCACATCCTGGACATTCCAGCCCTTGACTTCGGGATGCTTCTCAGCATAGGCCCAGCCTTTGGGGATATACTCCCATTCAACACGGGACTGGCGTCCGCTTTGCAGCCGCTTTGCCAGATGGATAAACACCGGCGGCGTTATCAGCCTGAACATGTCTTTCAGCCTCATTCTCATACGCCTCTCACCTCATGAAAACAGCGCGTAAGGCTCGCGAAGCCAGTTTACGGGTGAAGCGATACAGACGACCGGGAACAGTCGGACGCGCGCCACAGACCTTCCGATGCAGTCGGCTACACGCTGGATGTTCCATTGGTTCGGGCCATTGCGCTGGAATAGGTGGACAGGGCTTTAATGGCAGCGCCTCCCATATACCGGCTTCCTTGGCGTTTGTTCCCTGAGAATCCCAGCCAATGTGCTCCACCATACTCCACGGTGGACGCAGACATAGCCCTTTTTTGAGAATATGTAGGTATAGCAATCGAACTGCCCAGATGTTCTGATGAAGTTCCGCTTTAGCCATATTAACCAGATCTGCACCGTACCTATAAATGTCGATACCTTGGTCTTTGCATTGTTCCATTAACGTCTTAGCGTCTATTTCCATTCCATGCCACGCTCTGGCCCAAGTACCCCAAACCCCACATTCGGCGCGACCATCAAAGTACGGCAGGACACTCACATCCCCCGGAGTAACAAGTGGATGTGTCCAGCCGGTTACGCTCATAACGCGGTCATCATCCTGGTATTGATCTAATGCGGCACAAAGATACTCATATGTTTCCGGCACGCAGATCAGATCATCCTCAAAGATAATTGTAGCTTCATGTTTGTCCAACACTTCTGTGACGCCGGTAAGGATGGAGCGCCCCAGCCCCAGATTGGTTTCTCGCTCGCAGAGGATCACTTCGCACCAGTTGATGTCCCTTAGCATGTCACGCACCTGGGCCACGGCAAGCGTTTTGTCCGGAGTGCGAGGCCCGTCGCTGAAGGCGTAGATCAACGGCACCTGATTCTCCCTCAGGCAATCTAACGTTTGGCGTAGGTGGTCGGGTCGGGCGTAGGCGAAGAGGATGATCGGCACATGCTTGCTCATGTAATCCCCCTATGTTCCAATTTGGTGGTTAAACGTCTTTTGAGTGCACGGCCATATCGGCGAACCAAACTAATTTCTATATCTTCTAAAGTCACTTATAACAATACGTCCATCTAAATGTTCATTATTTCTTTGAGTTTATTGGCTTCAATTTCTGAGGTGAAATTTTCTATAACCCGGGTTCGGCCAGCTAAACCCATTTTCTTTCTCAGTTCAACATTTCTCGCAAGCAGGCACATATTCGCCGCCTGCGCCTCAACATTCCCTGGTTCAATGAGGATACCTGTTTCTCCATCAACGACCGTTTCAGGAACTGCACCGCTCTTCGTTCCCAAAACAGGCAGGCCCGCGGCCATTGCTTCAATGATCGTCACTCCAAAACTCTCCGCCTGATTAGTGATCTCACCGGTAATGTTGTGCTGTGTATAAATATCAGCATCAAAAAACAATTCTTGAGCTTCCTGCGCTGTGACCGCACCAGGCATAAAAATGTCTTCCTTATAGGGTGACCGTAATCTCATTAGTTCACACATGGGTCTCAGGGGTCCATCCCCGGCAATCGTCAGGCGTGCCTTTAATCCGTTTGCCCGCGCCATTTCAAAGGCACGGATTGTTCTATCCGGTGACTTGGAATCTATCAGACGTCCCAGTTGGAGGATATGTATTTCTTTCTTTTCGATATGATTCTTTGTCTGTTGAGGAATCGGAACGCCGAGATATTTAACCACAATGCGCTCGTCAGGCAATCCCGCGCTGATAAGTAGTTTTTTTGTGAAGTGAGAATTTGCAATACATGTGGCGTGTTTTGATATGCTAATTAATTTATCCTTATAATCGGTGCGATGATATAATTTGTCCGGATTATCATCCGGGCAAAGATTGAACGTTGCATCGTAGCCGTGGAAATGAACAAAGAGAGGTTTGTCTGTCTGGTTCCAGACATCAAAGAAGTTGACTGCCGTGGTTCCGTAATGGCATAAAATGCGACTCACTTCTTTTCTTCGTATTTCCCTCATGAGGGTTTTTTGCTGTGTGTAAAACCCGGCCCTCCATAACATACGGTTTAACAATTTATCCGTACCGCTGAGTGATACAGCTCTAATCTGGTTGCGCCAATATCGATTTCCTTGCGTATTGTTTGCGACTATGCAAGCAATATTATCAGAATTGGCTTCAATCGAATATTGGATCCATACTTCCGACTTGGCCTGCCAATTAGGTGTCAATAATAGTATGGACATCTGCTATCTTTCTGATTTGCGACAAATCATCCACGTCGCTAAGGGCACGCCTCTGTGATAACCCTTTGCAGATACATCTTCTCCTATTTCATACTTAAAATATTTGCCCATATCGCCATGCGAACCCGTAGCTATTACTTCTAAGCCTGCCTTTTTCGCCATCAATAAATAAGCATCTCTTCCAAACCGCCAATAATCAGGCCACGTATCCCCCGTATGTCCATAAATATATGCGTATGGAGTTAAAAAGAATACCACCCCTTCCCTTCGGAGAATACGATACATATTTTTCACCATTGATATGGGATCTTCGCAATGCTCTATAATATTTAAACAAAGGACTGTGTCATAACTGTTCTCTGGTACCGGTAGATCAATTGCACAGAAATCTCCGATGATGTCCGCTTGTGTATAATGACCCGCTTTTTCCACAATCGGGCCTTGCAGGTCGCTTACAAGAACCTTTTCAACTGTTGAGAGTTTATATATCCATTTATGGAAATATTCCGGCGTTGACATATCCAAAACAAGACCACGGATAAAATTTCGATTTGTGTAGAGCCACTGCTCTTCCGGAAGCTCATCAAAATGCCTTCCTTTTCATACGGTCCGAATAACTTCGATTTTCTGAATTCTGTCCATCTAATTCTTGACCTAATGATGCGCTTCCGGCATTTAACAATGATCAAACGGGACCATCTTCCCACTGCACTTAGAAAGTATAGAATATGTCGAGGCCTAATCTTATGCCATTTATTCCAAGGAATATTGTTGAATTTCATAGTCGTATTTTTTTCATATTTGAACTTACGCTAACAGGTGGCCCTCTTGTCTAAGCTGCCATAGGCCAAAGCTCGCCAGCCTCGATGGAAATGAAAACAAATCCAATTGTTGCAATCGTCGGATAATGTGTATAGTTTGTCGATGTAAGCGAAAAAAGAAACATCGCAAATATAAAAAGCATGCTGATAATTGTTATTTCGAACGATTTTTCAGTGCGCCTATTCATGAGTCTTATAGATCCCCACAATGCATATACATATACGAGCAAGAATAGACCGACACCAATTAAACCGCTTCGAATAATTAATTGGTATAAATCGCTATCCCAACTACCCATAACCCACGTATATGGGTTAGCTGCATAAGCACCAGCGCCTAACAATATACTATTTTGCTTCGCTGCCATGAGGGCATTTTCCAATAGGTCTAACCGCCCCACGTACGACGAATCAGCAGCCCCTAATAATAACGGCTCCAGCCTTTTCAGTATATAATCGTATTGCCGGACAAAGACATCTTGTAAGATAATTAATGATGCCGCGATGGCTATGAAACCAATTGCTAGCCGAATAAACTTTTTTCTATTAGCTGAGCCTTCTCCCCTGCTAAGGAATCTTCCAAGTATAATGACTGCAGTTGATGTTAAAATAAGATTACGTCCGAAGTTAAAGATGCCCGCCGTCAGCATAGTTCCCGTAATTACTATTTCTTTAAATGAATACTTAATTTTTCCTATCGTAATTGCCAACGCTAGGAAGAATAATATCGGAGGAAAAGTATAACTTCGAAAAACACCAGTTATGGAATCGTACGCGTCCCCTCTATTAATTTCATAAATTGCGCCAGGATAAATAGCGTTGATAATATAGAGAATGCAGATTATCAGCACGATATTGCGCAAATCTGTCAGGAAAGTCATAACCTCTTCGATAGAATAACGACGATATGTATCCATCATGACGAGGAAACCTACAGGGAGTAGGTACATGCGCGGGAAAGCGAGAATTGGTTTTCCTATGATTTTTTCAAGACTTGGCACGGAAATAATTATTAAAAATAAATAGTAAATCAAAATCCCTATCGCCCATTTATAACCCGCATTTTGAGTAATCGATTTAGAAACAGGCCTGGTAAATATTACATATATCCAAGCGATAATTTGCAGTGCTAGTAGGAAATCATGAATACCCAACGAGAGACCGAATATTTCAAACCGCATTTCATAATTAAATAAATAAATATTTCCGCCTAATGATAAAAGTAATGGCAGGGATACAAGATAAATTGAACTTTTCCTTGATTTAAGAATTAAAACAAGAAGAATAAATAGAGGGACGACGATTTTTAATATTGGGATAAAAGTCATTTTATGAAGTTGTGCTTTTTTCGCAGGCTCGTTTGCGGATCTAATTCCCTTATTTTTCTAACGAAATCTTCTTTTGTGTTATAATTTTTATATGTGGTGCTCGTTTGGAGGATGAACCTTGGGGATCTCTCAGCCATTCTCGGTTCTTTATTGGGGGCCTATTTCAGCCGTTTACCTTCAGCCAGAAAGAGCCACCCGCAGCCCAACGGTTCGGACGCTTTCCGTGTTCGATTGTACCATCCGAGTTGAACCGCTTGTCGAAATAGACATTCTTATAATCGGGAAAGGTCGCAAATAAAAGTTCGGGATGGAAAGCAACGAGATACATGGCCGGGAAGATGACCTTGAAGCGAGAAGAGTTGGCCAGGAGCGCCGCGAGGAGGTACTGCTCTGTCCAATACCGACGGTGCTCCGTGAACCAGAATTTCGGATAGTCGAACGGCAGCCAGATGTCGTGAATATGGACAATAACGCCGGGTCGCAAACGCGGCAGTATCTTGCAATATTCCGTTACTACGTCGCCACCGCATCGCACAACGTGCGTGGAATCAATGAACAAGATGTCGTTTGGGCCAAGCGCATCGAACATGGCTAGAGGCAAGTTTTCTATTTTCTCAGGCAGGATCGACACGTCGCTCAAGCTTTCAAGCCAAGGCGGTCCGAAGGGCTCAATGCCGAGGTGTTCGGCGCGCATGCCCTCCGATGCGTTCTGCAACAACGCTTTGCGCGCGAAAAGCGTCGAGTTACCACAACCAATTTCCATGAATAGTTTGGGCTTAAAGTGTCTGATGACGGCATAAAGCGCGGCACAGTCAATGTAGTTGAAGCTGCTGTTCTCAAAATACGGCTCAGATAGCGATTGTTTGGTGGCCGGTATGCGCGACAGCTCCGTTTGATAGGCTCCCAGTTCCGCCACGAAGGTTTTCAGAGTGGCGTCATCAAAGGTCAGTGATGCCACTGAATTGGGCCTATCGAGCTGCGCTTCATCCAGTTGGTGAGGGTCAAACAGGGGTTGATAGAAGTGGAACAACACGGGGGAAACGCCGAGCGAATCGGACACCTTCCAAGCCAGAGGCAACCGGCCGCTGCTGAATCTCGCCTGAAAGCGCATTATGCGGGCAGCAAGGTGGTACAGCGGCAAGCTGATGGTTTGGCCGGAGCGGGTGAGCATGAGTGCCTCCAGTGATCTGGTGACGTTACACAGATTACGAACGCGATGCACAGCTCGTTTGACTGATACAGGGATGAATGCGCGCCAGGATTTTTTGCCGACGAACGATCCGGAAGTTGTTGGTGGCTGATTGCCTTGACTCATAGGCAGTTCTTTCCCTCCTGGCACGCGGGTTTTTATTTCCACCTCATTTTCATCCCTGTTTCCGGATCCAGTCCTCTCAGCTTTCGCACCGAATGCAGAAGTCCGAGTTTGTTGAGAATGATACGGAATGATTTACGCAATAGACGATCTGGTGTATTCAGATAATATTGAATAAGCCAGTTGCGATATTTTCGCTGATATTCAAAATAATCCGCGCTCGCGAATACGTTTAGGCTGTTCGGATAACCTGGTATGTACCTCTCAAGTGGAATCCATTGGTTGTTAAGCAAAACATGATCAAGTCGATATTTTTGTGCCATCCTAATACGACTATAATAATCACGGCCCATTATTTTATCATATACCCCATATCGCAACAGTATCATGACATGTTCTACCATAAGACGACTAAGATTGCTGCTGGCACTACCGCTGTTCGGATATTGTGTATAATACGACAATAACCCCGGCGTTTTTTTAAATAAGCAATTGAAAACCGCTCTTACCTGGAATTCGAAATCAGTACAAACTTGGAACTGTTCATCAAATCCGCCAATTTTCTTAATCAACGATGAGCGAAATAAATGGGTTGGGCTGACTCTGCTTTCATGAATAAAATCGTTTCTTTGAAAATCTGGCTTCCTTACATACTCTCCCTTTGTACTTCCGTATTCATCAACAAGAATGTAATCGCCATACGTATAATCTACATTTCTGTTTTTCTCCAAGGTATCAATCTGTTTCAAATAAGAATCATTTACCCGCACATCATCGACATCCAGAAAAGAGCAGTATGGCGTATTGACTAAAACAAGGCCACGATTAAGGGACGCACCTATTGTTTCGCGATGCGGCACTTCGATAATTCGAATTAGATCAGGGTATTGCTCATAGTAAGAAAAAGCGATTTTTCTCTCCACTGTATTTGGCGCATTCATCACCAAGATAAATTGAAAAGCATCCCTTCCAGTAAGGGCTAGAATCCCGTCAAAATAATTCTTTAGGTATTTTGCGGACCGATATGTAGTAGTAATTACAGTAAGTATTTTATTCATAGGATAGCTTGATAATATTCAATGGTCTCACGTATCCCATTCTCAATAGATGTGAAATTATAATCAGGAAATCGCTGGCGAAACAGTCTGTCGTCCATCACTTTTTTCTGAGAACCATCTTGATAACGTCTGTTATAAACAATCTCTCCTTTATAGTTCGTTGCTTTAGAAATCAATTGTATTAATTCATTTACAGAGTACCCTCGATTTTGCGCTATATTGACCAGATCTTGCGATACTGATTGATCACAAATTATTCGTCGAATAATTTGGGCAAAATCCTTGATATATAACCATTCCCGTATCGGCTTACCAGTACCCCAAATTTCCACTTCGGGTTGGTTGTATTTAACTGCTTTAACAAATTTAATAATCAACGCATTCAATGCATGTGTTTTATTAGGATTTGTACTATCATATGGACCATACATATTTGGAACTACAATATTAATCGAACGCACACCATATTGATCTTTGTAGCATTTTGAAAGGACCCACATCATGCGCCGAGTGCTCCCGTACGAGAGGACGGATGGATGGATAGGCCCATCCCAGAAGCCTCTTTCCTCATAGCTGTCCATGGCGCCGGGATAGCCGCAGTTGGCGATAGGATTAATGACGACGACCTCGCGCATCTGCTGGGCGATCTTATAGGCATTCAGGATCAACCGCATGTTGACGTCGACTACATCGGCGGCGAAGTCCGTCACGTAGTTCACGCTGCCCACGAGCGCGGCGCAGTTGGCGATGTAGTCGGGCCGGAACGCGTCCAGCTTGACCCATGCGGAGGAGATATCTAGAAGGTCGCAACCGGTCGTTCGGCTGAAGACACCGACTATCATCCCCACCTTTTCAAGGCACTCGCGGAGGTTACGTCCGGCAAAGCCCGTGCCGCCGAGGATGGCTATGCGAAAACACCTATCTTTTGTCATTGCTCGGCTCCTCCAGGGGGACTATTCGATATGACTTCCCTCCAATGGTCGCTGCGGCATAATATAGTGGTAATACAGTGAGTGCTCTGACCAGCTTTTGCTGTTCGGCAGTGAGGACGACGAAACCATCAATTGGCTTCTTGGAAAAATATCTGCCTTTGCCTTGCGGTTCTGAAGGCACCTTACCAAGTAGCAACCTCGGGATCTGCTTCTTGAAAAGGCACACGAGAGCATTATGGGCTTTTTGGACTAAGTCTCCGGCGGTATCCGATGGCAAAATTGGAAACCTAACAACTTCGATAATCTCTCCAGTATCGAACTCTTTGTCCATGTAGTGAACCGTTGCTCCAAACGTCATGGCGTCATTCAGGATCGCATTGAATGCAAGATTCCTCCCTTGGAACTCTGGCAGAGGTCCTGGATGGAAGTTTACCCATTTGTAGGGTATGTCAAACTCGCAAGCTGGTATCCTGTGCGTATAAAGGAAGGAGATTCCAAGATCGTATGCTGGAAAAGCTATATGTTTGGAATCGCTTGTATCTGCAAGAATAACTTCACAATGTTGGCCTGTTAGCCAATCGAGTAACAACTCTCCATTCCGCGTCGAAGACAAATAAATTACTCTTGTCATAGAGTCTACCACCCTCTCTTGATTGCCGCTCCTACGCGGAGAATGTCTTCACCTGACAATGCTTCATGAACGGGAATAGACACTTGGCGATCATTGAAATGTGTCTGTCCCGGCATTTCCTGTCGTGGCCCGCCAAAGACAGTATTCTTATCAATTCTCATATGCACGACGGATGAGGGCACCCCCGCCGAAGCAAGCTTTCTGATAAAAGCCTCCCTCCGCTCGACGAGTATTGTGAAAAGCCAATATGCATGCGTTCTGTCAGGATCGGCCCTCAGGAGCGTGAGACCCGCCACATTGCCAAGCTCCTCGCGGTAAACTCGGGCATTCTCCTGGCGCCTCCGCAGCCGATCTTTGAAATCCGCCAAGTTTGCCAGGCCAAGCGATGCCGCCAGATCATTCATATGGTACTTGTATCCCAAATCGGTCAAGTCGTATTCCCGCTCCCCAAGGATAGAGGGCCTGCTATTTGCCCTGTCGATGCCAAACCAGCGGCGAATCACTGCCTGGCGAGCGTCCTCTTGGTTAGCACAACAAAGGGCCCCCCCGTCCCCCGTTGTCAGGTTTTTGATGGCCTGGAAAGAGAAGGCTGCAAAACGAGAAATGGAACCAATTGGTCGGCCTTTATAAGTGGCCCCCAGAGCATGGGCCGCATCCTCGATAACAGTCAAACCGTGTTCATTCGCGATGGTTTTTATCTCATCAAGGTCGCAGGGGTATCCGCCCCAGTGAACGGGAATAATGGCTTTCGTGCGAACCGTTATCTTCTCTTTGATAGACTCAGGGGAAATGTTCCCTGTTGAGGGGTCGATATCCGCAAAAACGGGCGTGGCCCTCTGCATAAGAATCACGAGCCCGCTCGCTACGAATGTCTGGGCAGGAAGAATGACCTCGTCTCCGGGTCCGACACCTGCCAGAACCAGGGCCAAATGCAATGCAGAAGTCCCGCTGTTCACAGCGACGGGATTTGCCAACCCTAGCTGGCTCGCGAGGGCCTCCTCGAACTGCTTGACGCGCTTGCCTTCACTGATAAACGTGGAATCAAGGGTTTCTTTGATTAAATCATAAGCTAGCGGTGAAATGTGGGTATGGAAGAAATTCATCATCCTAAGTTTCTTCAGGAGTGAATACCGCCCCTGTTTCCAATCAGCCGTGTCTCCCAGGAGCACATGGGTCGCATGACCCCAGGCATGGGCCGTCCCCATCCTGCCCTGACACTTCCGGATTCGCCTTTATCCACAACCTGGAACGCAACTGCGTCATACCGCAAGAAGTGGATCTGGTAAACAGGCGCGCGTGTGCTCACCTCGGCGACTACGCGGATTTGACTCTCCGCAAAGAGATTACCGGGGACAACGCAACGGGAAACGTAGCGACCTTGCGGACGGGGATTCGTCCACTCTAAATCATCTGTATCGCCGCTGACGAATAAGAAGGTTCCTTGTTCATCAAAAAAGGCAAACACGGAAATTAGGAACGCATTAGGCTTAAGGCAATCATATTCCATTTCTATGAGTACCGGAAAGCGGATGTCCACGCTCTCCGTTACTTGTTCATTTTGAATGATCCTTACTGCCCGCAGCCTGGCCACATCGTCGCCTGGAGCCTCTTTTGAATCCGTCCAGATTGTTTCCGCCATCGTTTCGTCGCCACTCCGCAGATATTGAGCTGTGATATCGAGCGTCGGTCCCATTGCTTTGATTACCCCTGCATCCAGAAGGAGAGCATTCTTGCAGAGGCGGTTGATCGTCCCCATGTTATGACTCACAAACACCACCGTCCTGCCGCCCTGCGCCACCTCCCCCATCTTTCCGATACACTTTTTTTGAAAAGCCGCATCGCCGACAGCCAAGACTTCATCCACAACCAGAATCTCCGGATCGAGATGGGCAGCCACGGCAAAGGCCAGGCGTACATACATACCGCTGGAGTAGCGCTTCACCGGGGTGTCGATAAACTTTTCCACCTCGGAAAAGGCAACGATCTCATCGAATTTTTTCTTTATCTCGGCCTTTTTCATGCCGAGGATGGAGCCATTGAGAAAAATGTTCTCTCGCCCGGTTAATTCCTGGTTGAACCCCGTGCCCACTTCCAGCAGTGAGGCGACGCGTCCGCGCAGAGTCACATTGCCCTCGGTCGGCTCCGTTATTCGTGATATTATTTTCAGCAAGGTGCTTTTCCCGGCGCCGTTGCGGCCGATGATGCCGACGACTTCGCCCTGGTCAACATCAAAAGACACATCTTTCAGCGCCCAAATTGTTGTGTCTTCTTTGTTCCTCTTAACGTCTCTTCGGAATAGACGTTTCGTTTTATAATCGAAGATATCGCGAAAGGTGCGAGCGCCCCGGCCATGTATGGTCTTGCCGATGATGTATTTTTTACTGAGATTTCTAACGCTGATGATTGGCTTCATGTTCGATCAAATCACATCCGCAAATTCTTTTTCCATCCGTCGGAAATTCATCATCCCCGTGATGAATATCACGATGCTCAGAATGATGGACATCCAAACCAGGTGCGGTGGAATATGGGCGGTTCCAAGAAGGGTGTACCTGAAACCCTCGATCACGCCTGTCATGGGATTAAGCCAGTAAAAGAACTCCAATTTGGCAGGAATCTTGGCGCTGGAATAGCCGACCGGTGTTATCCAGAATACTAACTGCGTCACAAAAGGAAGGGCCTGGGCGATATCTCTATATTTCACGCCGATCGCGGCAAACCATAACCCGACGCCCAGGGCTGCGACAATGCCCCAGAGCAATACGAGCGGGAATAAAAATATTTGCGCTTTTGGCATATAGTGATAGTGAATCATGAACCCGATAAAAATGAGAAAGGCGATGCCGAAATCCACCAGACCACGCAACACCGCGGCCGCCGGCATAATCAATCTGGGGAAATAGACTTTCGTTATAAGATTGGCATTGGAAATCATGCTCTGACTTGAAGCTGTCAGACCTTCGGAAAAAAAATTCCAGGCCAAAACCCCGGTAAAAGTAAAAAGTTGATACGGAACGCCTTCGGATGAAAAGCCCGCCAGCCGATTGAAGATGAAAGTAAAAACGACCATCGAGACGACCGGCCGCACGATCGCCCACCCTGCACCCAGGACGGTCTGCTTGTAGCGAACCTTCACGTCCCGCCAAATCAGAAAATAAAACAGCTCCCGGTATTCCCATAATTCCTTCAGGCGAAGAGCGGATAATCTCTTGGGCGGCTTAATGACAAGCTCATAATCCGTCATATCGATTCCTTATTTGCTATGAGCGGTCCTTATACCACTCAATCGTCCGCTTCAGCCCTTCGAAAAATAACGTTTTTGCCTCAAACCCAAACATTAATTTTGCTCGACTTACATCCAGTTTCCGGCGCGGCTGGCCGTTGGGTTTTGACTGGTCCCAGACTATGCGTCCACAAAATTCTGTGATGTTTGCGATCAGCGCGACGAGATCTTTGATGCTGATTTCATGACCGCTCCCGAGATTGACCGGGAGGCTTTTCTCATAGGACTCCGTAGCTTTGATGATCCCTTCCGAAGCGTCTTCGACATAAAGGAATTCGCGGGTCGGAGAACCATCGCCCCAGACGACGATCTCATCATCGCCCCGAGCTTTGGCCTCGATGCACTTTCTAATGATTGAGGGTATGACATGGGAGCTTTCGGGATTAAAATTATCGCCAGGACCATAGAGGTTGACCGGCATGAGAAATATCGAATTGAATCCATATTGCTGACGATAAGCTTGGCTTTGAACAAGCATCATTTTTTTTGCCAGGCCGTAGGGAGCGTTCGTTTCCTCCGGGTATCCGTCCCATAGACGGTCTTCGGAAAAAGGGACCGGAGTGTATTTTGGATAACAGCAGATGGTCCCGAGAGCAACGAATTTTTCAATTTGTCTAAGGTAAGCTTCGTGCATTAATTGAATGCCCATTATGGCGTTATCGTAGAAGAATCGGCCGGGGTTTTCCTTATTAGCACCGATTCCTCCGACGACCGCGGCCAGGTGGATGACGATGTCCGGCTTTTGGTCATCGAACATACGGCGGATGGCATCGAGGTTCCGGAGGTCGTATTCAGGGAGGTCGACAACGAATACGTTTTTACATCCACGATCTTCTTTAAGTTTCTTGACGAGATGAGTGCCAAGGAAACCTTTTCCTCCGGTAACGGTAATTCGCTTGGATTTCAGGTCGATCATTTATGGGACTTTATAATATTTTTGTTCAATTACGCTTATGCCAGGCTAATTCTTTATCGCTGATTATTTTCGGGCAATATTTATATTGGCGAGGGAAATTCGGTGACACGTACCTAATTCAAGAGAATTAGAGAACATGTCACCGAATTTTACAGTTTCGAGATGCCTTCTTTGATCGTGTAACGGATGAGGTCGGCTTGCTTATGGATATTAAGCTTATGCATTAGGTTCCGCCGGTGGACCTGGACGGTGTTCAAGTAAAGATTAAGCTTTTGGGCGATTTCCTTGTTCGTGCAGCCTTCGCCGATGAGTTGAACGATTTCCCGCTCCCTTTTCGTCAGGCCGTTCCCCTCGTTTTTATCTTTGCCAGCGCCGATTTTGCCCAGAAAACCGTCCACGATATAATTGGAGATGCCGGGGCTTAAAAAGAACCGGCCCTTGTAAACCTCTTGAATGGCTTGGATCACCTCGTCGGTGGCGCTTTCCTTGAGGATGTAGCCCTTGACCCCGCAGCGGAGGGCCCGCTGGACGAAAATCCGGGAGTCGTGGATGCTGAGGATGATGATCTTGGCTTTGGGGTCCTTCTTAAGGAGCCGTTCGGCCGTCTCGATGCCGTTGAGATGGGGCATTTCGACATCCAGGAGATAGACGTCGGCCGGGCTTTTTTCGGCGATCTTCAGGACTTCCATGCCGTTGATGGCTTCGTCGACGATCGCGATGTCTTCCTTGCTCTTCTCGATGACCGCCCTGAGGCCGGCCCTGACGACGGGGTGATCATCCGCCAAGACGACCCTGATGCTCATGACAGGCTACCGCCGTTGGCTTCCTGACCGATAAAATAGCTCTTCGGCATAGCAAAATCGCAATAAGTCAAGAAGGGCATTTGGATAAAAGGGAAATAGACTAAAAAGCCGCCAAGGATAAGAAAACTTGGCCTGTGGCTATGGCCAATTGAAACTCCCCTTCTGCCGATAATCTCATGCCCGCTTCCTTATTCTTTTTTTATCCCACTTGGCAATGGGATTAAAAAAAGGAACTCCGACTATAGAAATTCCCGGGCGGGCTGTAAATACCAGAAAGTGAGTAGATTTGGGGTTATTTCATGGTATTTAGTAATCAGAGGTAAGAAGGGGGGGAATTCAGAGAAAGAGAAATTCGGCGACACGTACCTAATTCAAGAGAATTAGCGAACATGTCCCCGAATTTCAGGTGAACTGATCGGCCTTCTCGCGCCTTGCCAGCGCGATATAGGCGGCATCGTAGGCCGTCAAACCCATTTGAGCCGCAATCCTCAGAATCTCGGGCCCATCCGCCTCCATGCCGATGACCTCGAGCCCCAGGGCCTGGAATCCCCGATAAGCCTGCAGGGCCGTCGCGATCTCCAAACGGTTTCTCCGGGAAGCGATCAACAAGCCGTTGAGGACCTCGAACCCCAGGAGCGAAGGGACGACTATCCTAATCTCTCCCCGGACATAAGATTCCAGCAAGGCCAGGGCCTTGTCGCCGCGCTCCTCGTCCGGAAGGAACCAGCGCAGGACGACGGAAGCGTCGGCAACCACCGTCTTCACGGCCGTCTCCGCAATTGGTCGCGGGCTTCCTCGATCACCGAGTCCGCGTCGACGGCAGCCAGGCGGTAAGCGGCCCGGGCCTCCATGATCTGCCGGAGCCCGTCGGCCTTCCTCGATCCCTGGTAGGCCGCAAAGGGCACGAGGACGGCGACCGGTTTTCCGCGCCGGGTCAGGATGATGTCGCGATTGGCCGATTCGGCCGCGCGCAGGATCCGGCTGAGGTTTTTCTTCCCTTCGGCGATACTGACGGAAAGTTCGGAACCGGAGTCGTTCATGATCACACCATAAGACTATTTTATATAACCATTATAGAAGGTCATGCAAACAAGTCAAGAAAAAAATTTGGCACTTGACAATTGTACGATTCAATCGTAAATTAGCCACATGATACCTCGCCTACTCTCTGCCTATGCAATTCGCGATGCCGGTTACTATCCGCTCGTCATCGTCACGGGGCCCCGTCAATCGGGAAAAACAACTCTTGCGAAGGCCGCCTTCCCGAATCATGAGTATCTCTCGTTCGAAGACACGGAAACACGATCGTTCGCCAGGGACGATCCCAAGGGCTTTCTGACCAGGCATTCCGGTCCTGTGATTTTCGACGAGGCCCAGCGCGTCCCCGACCTTTTCTCCGCGCTGCAGACGGCCGTGGACAAGGACGCATCCCCGGGCCGGTTTGTTCTGACGGGATCTCAAAATATTCTTCTGTTAAAGGATGTCTCCCAATCGCTCGCGGGGCGCAGCGGGATCCTTCATCTCCTCCCATTTTCGCGAGCCGAACTCGACCGGCGGCCGCAATCTGAACCCGGGGACCCTCTCCGCTTGTTCACGAACCGAATATCCGGACCGGACTTGCCCGACTTGTGGGAGGCGATCCGGACGGGCTTCTATCCGCGCATCCATGACCGCGGCATCCCTCCCGAAGTCTGGCTGGCCGATTACGTCCTAACCTACATCGAGCGTGACGTCCGGAGCTTGGTGAACATCGGCGACCTCGATGCCTTCGAGCGCTTTCTGGGGCTTGTCGCCGGACGCGTCGGACAGATTCTCAATTATTCCTCGCTCGCGTCCGACGCCGGAGTTTCGGTCGACACCGCCCGCCGCTGGATTTCGGTGTTGAAGACGAGCTTTATTGTTTTTTCACTCGCTCCCCATCATCGGAATTTCAACAAACGCCTCATCAAGAGCTCGAAGCTCTACTTTTACGACACGGGCCTGGCCTGCTATTTGCTCGGCCTTCGTTCTCGCGTCCAACTGGAAACGCATCCTCTCCGCGGGGCTCTCTTCGAGAATTTCGTCATCGCGGAGGTTGCCAAGGCCTATTTCCACCATCGGCGACAGCCGCCTCTTTTTTTCTGGAGGGATAGGATCGGCCACGAAGTCGATCTGCTGATCGAGGAGGGCGGGGCCCTCTATCCCATGGAAATGAAATCGGGGGCGACGGTCGGCGGCGACATGCTGGACGCGTTGCTGTGGTGGCGCCGCCTGTCGGGGAGATCCGAGGGGAAGGGAAAGGGAGGGGAAGAGAAAGGGCGAGAGAGCACCGGAGTACGGCCCATTTTGGTTTACGGCGGCGACGACGCTTACGAGCGCCGCGGAGTCGCCGTCCGCCCCTGGTTTTCGATCTAATAAATACAGAGATCTAATAAATACGGGGATACATTCACTCGATTCACGATTCACGATTCACGATCAGCGCGGTTTGTTTTCTCCGCCAAAGCCCCGATAACATGGTCCGCGTTTACCAGGCAGCAATCAGGCGGCAGCGATACTCCCCTGGCATGCCGGGGAACGAACGCCGCGTAAAGAACCCGCTCATGGGGCAAGCCGGCGATTCCCGGCCATTTTTTTTTCTTCAAACCCGAAAAAATTTCCAGTACTTCGGGCCCCGTCAGAATCCGTTCCGACCATTTCACCTCACCAAGCAACAGACATTTGCCGTCCAGAGAAACCGAAATGACATCCCATGCAGGATCATTCCCCCGCCAATAGCGCGCGGCCGGCAGCCAGGGCCCCAGCTTGGCGACGCCGCCGGCCAATAAACGGGGAACACTGGAGCGACAAATCTCTTCCCAGGCAGAAGCAAACAACCAGGTTCGTTTCCGCTCCCAGATGTTTTTACGTATTTTCAGCGTCGCGTCCGCCAGCGAGGATCGATAAGAAGCCACCATGCCGAACCAACTTCTGACAAACGGGTCTTCCAGTTTGTATAATGCCCGCTTACTGGATTTTTCAGACTCGCCAAAGGGGATTTCGCGCCGGATCATGCCCATGTCAAGCAATCTGCTCAGCGGACGTGACAGCGATGTGACCGGTCGTCCCAAGCGTCCGGCCATTTCGGAAGGCCGGTGCGCTCCCATGGCGATGCAATCCAACATGGAGCGAAGCGCTGGAGCCGGCGGGAATTCTTCCAGCAACAAAGTATCCAGCTCGTTGTGCAATGGCCCCAGGGGATTTAAAAGCAAATTGTCCACGGCGGCGAACAGGTCGGCGCCGAATGGCTGGGCCAACTCCCAATAACGCGGCATTCCGCCCCAGACGGCTTGAGCCATGATCGCCTGATAATTCTCCTTGAGGCCGAATACTTGGGGCAAATACCCGGCCGCAATCGGCTTCACCCGGATGGCGACAGCGGCGCGGCCGAACAATGGCGCCGTTTGGTCCAGCACAATGCCATGCATCATGCGCTGGCTGGACCCGGCCAGGGCCACGCACAGTCCGGCAGCCTTGGCTTCGTGATCGATCCAGCGCTGCAGAACACTGGCAATCTCCGGCGCGGCCACGGCCAGATAGGGCAATTCATCGATGATGACAGGACCAGGCCAGCCGCTTTGCTGCGCTTCACGCGCCAACCGCGTGAACAGGCTTCGCCAGTCTGGGTAGTCCACTTCATCGAACCCGGAAAATTTTTCCGCGATGCGATCCGCCATGTACTTGCGCTGAATGGCGGGGGCGGATTCGTCACCGACAAGATATAGTCCGTTTTCTTTTTTCGACCATTCCAGCAATAACCGCGTTTTTCCCACCCGCCGGCGCCCCCACACAACAGCCAATCCACCGGATTTCGCCCCTGACAAGCGCAATAGCTGCTGCAGCTCGGTTTGACGATCAATAAATTTCATGATGATTGATTATACAGTAAAACATAATGTTTTGAAACATAGTTCGCGAGTTCGTGGGGAAAATTCGGCGACACGTACCTAATTCCAGAGAATTAGCGAACATGTCCCCGAATTTTAGGGGGGAAGATGGCCGCTTTAATCTTAATTTCTAGATATATTTCTCTATTTCTTGACATTAAGGCCATTTGGCGCTATATTGAGATGAGGGAGATGTCATGAAAAAAAAGATCGGGACCGTGATGGAAGATCGGCTTCTCTACGGGGCGAAAAAGGCGGCCTTGGAGGAAGACGCGCCCCTTAGCCAGATCTTCGGGGAGGCCGTCGAGGCCTATCTTGAACGTCGGACGCGCGTCAAAGACCGCCGAGACATCGTCGGGGCGACGCGCGGCCTGTTCAAGCTCGCTCCGGGAGAGATGCGGGAGGTCATGAATGAGCCCGGCCTTTGGGACTCTTAAGGAGATCGAGGCCGGCGCGGCCGTGTTCATCGACGCCAATATTTTTCTCTATCATTACGCCGGCATATCGGAAGATTGCACGGAATTTTTAGGCCGGTGCGCGTCCGGCGAACTGAAGGGAACGACCGCCGCCCATCTTGTCGCCGAAGTCCTTCATCGGGCGATGATCATGGAAGCGATGGCAAAAAACCTCGCTCCGAAATCGAACGCCAAGGGACGAGCCTTCGCGGCGGAAGTTGACCCCCGGGCAAAGCCCGGGGCCCCGTCCGCCGTCGTGGCGAAGCTCAAGGCGGATCCCGGGATCGTCCGTCGGCTCTCCGATCACGCCGCTGCGGGGGCCGCGATCATGGACATGGGAGTCGACGTCATTCCGCTGACGGCGGAGATCCTCCGGGCGAGCGGCTGGGTTCGCTCCCAGAGCGGCCTTCTCGTGAACGATTCGCTGACGGTGGCGACGATGCGCGCCTGCGGGACCACGGCGCTGGCAACGAATGACGAAGATTTCGCCCGGATCGACGGAATCCGGCTTTATCGTCCCACGGGCGGCGGCAAATAAGATATTCGCTACAGCTTGGAGATGCCTTCCTTGATCGTATACCGGATGAGGTCGGCCTGCTTATGGATATTAAGCTTCTGCATCAGGTTCCGGCGGTGGACATGGACGGTGTTCAGGTAGAGATTGAGTTTTTGGGCGATTTCCTTGTTCGTGCAGCCTTCGCCGATGAGTTGAACGATTTCCCGCTCCCTTTTTGTCAGGCCGTTCCCCGCGCTCTTATCCTTGCGGGCGCCGACTTTACCCAAGAAGCCGTCCACAATATAGCTTGAGATACCGGGACTTAAAAAGAACCGGCCCCTGAAAACCTCCTGAATGGCCTGGATCACCTCTTCGGTTGCGTTTTCCTTCAGGATATAGCCTTTGACCCCGCAGCGGAGAGCCCGATGGACGAAAATCCGGGAGTCGTGGATGCTGAGGATGATGATCTTGGTTTTCGGGTCCTTGCTGAGGAGCCGTTCAGCCGTCTCGATGCCGTTGAGATGGGGCATTTCGACGTCCAGGAGATAGACGTCGACCGGGCTTTTCTCGGCGATCTTGAGGACATCTTTGCCGTTGATCGCCTCGTCGACGATCACGATGTCTTCCTTGCTTTTCTCGATGACCGCCCTGAGGCCGGCCCTGACGATGGGGTGATCATCCGCTAATACGACCCTGATGCTCATATGGAAATTTAATATTTAAAACAAAGCATTAATGCTGTAAATACCAAGAAGTGAGTAGTTCCCGATGTATTTAAAATTACTTATCCGGGCTGGTGACGCCGCTCTCGACCGGGATGGCGACGGAGACGGTCGTTCCTTTTCCCGGCGAGCTATGGATGGCGAACCTGCCGCCGACACAATCGGCCATCTCGTTCATGCTCCGGATGCCCAGGCCTATTTTCTTTGCTTTCAGCTTTTTATCCGGATGAAAACCTCGGCCGTCGTCAGTTATCTTCAGCCTGATAAAGCCGCCCCCAAAGGCCAGGCTCAATGTGACTTTCTTCGCCTCCGCATGATGAATGATATTGTTCAGGGCTTCCTGAGCGATCCGGTAGATGATGGTGGACGCGTGATTTTGGATTTCATGCCCGTTCAGGCCGAACCGGAAAACGATGTTGAGGCCTGTTTTTTCAGCCGTTTCGGAATAATAATTTTTCAGGACCTCGGGAAGACTCAGCCTGTCGAGATCGGGCGGCCGCAAGTCCACGGCGCATTTTTTCAGCGCTGCGATATGCTGACTGACCAGAGACAGGCTTTCGTCGAGCCCCTGAAGCGCTGGGCTCGTCTGGCCGGCTTGAATCTCCTTCTGGACGGTATTGAGACGGCATTTCAGCAGCCCGGCCAGGGCTCCGGCCTCATTATGAAGGACGGAAGATAGGTTTTTGCGTTCTTCCTCGCGGACGCAGATCAGCCGGCGAGAAAAAGATTTCAGCTCTTTCTGGGAGGATCTGAGCTTCGCTCTTTGCTTCCGCAAATTCTCGGTGCTGATTTTGCGGGCCGTCACATCGCCGGCCATGGCCAAAATCAGGGTTTGTCCGTCGATCGTAATCGGAAAAACGCTAGACTCCAGGGTTCTCCGGCTTCCGTCCCGCAACTTCAGGTCGAATTCGTGATGACCGACGGATTTTCCGGAGCCGGCGCGGGCAAAACGATGGCGGACCTTGCGGACTTGTTCTCGGGTAAGGATCTCCAATTCAAAAGTGTTTCTGCCGATAATTTCCTCCCGGGTATAGCCGGTGAGCTCCACGGCAGCCTTATTGGCCTCGATGATTGTCCCCCGCATATCAAAAAGAAAATGAGCGACCGGCGCGAACTCAAAAATGATCGGAAGGACTTCTTTGGAGGTCTGCAGTTTTTGCCAGGAGAATTGGAAGGGAATCGCGGACTCGGGAAGTGTTTTTTCGGAAAGCGGGATGATTCGAGGCGAAGTGGGGGCATAAGCCTGGGAAGGAGTGTGCGAATAAGGTTTGGAAGAAGGGGCGGCTTTTTGAATTACGCTGGAATTCTGCATTTCGCCTAATTCTCGGCCAAATGGCCCCGCAAATCGTTCTCTATGTAGAGATGGGCAATTCGACAATGGTTAGGATAGTTCAACCCGCTGAAAATGCATTGAATATCTGACTTTTGGGAAATGAGAAAACAATGCCCTAAAAACATTTTCATATACCCCGCATCCACAAGAACATATGTTAGTTATCATGTTTTCAATAGGATGTCAACTGTTTTTTTAAATATCAGGGAGACACAATACCCATTTCCTTATTTCCAGTGGAAATTCGGAGACACGAACCTAATTCAAGAGAATTAGCGATCATGTCACCGAATTTCAAATCCGGTATCTTGCGGAAATTCGATGACACGGAAGTGACACATGCCTAGCCCGACTCATTGCGGCGGAAGGATTTCCAGTCCGGGCGTGAGGGCGTCCTATTCTATGCCTCCTGATTATGAGCCGTCTTGACACTACACATATTATGTGTATAATCGGTGTATTCCACTCAGGAGACGAACATCATGCAGGTCCGGCATAACATCACCCTCGACGAAGAGATTTCCACGGAGTTGGAGACGGCGGCCCGGGAGCTCGGCGAAAAAAAGAGCTATATCATCGAAAAAGCGCTGACCGTGTATTTCGACCTTCTGGATCTGAAGCTGGCCAAGAAAAGGATCAAGGATCTCGAAAAAGGCCGGGACAGGCTCCTGGATGCCGAAAAGGTCTGGAAATCTCTGGGCATTTAGCGGTGTATGAGCTCAAGTTCCTCGGCCGAGCGATGGACGATCTTAAAAGGATCGACAAGCCTCACCAAAGAATCATCAAAGAGAAGCTGCTGATATTGGCCGACAATCCCGAAGCCCTCAAGGATAACATCAAGCGGCTCGCCGCGGGCGAGGATTTCTTCCGGCTGCGGGTCGGCAGCTACAGGATCATCTTCAAGAAGGAAGACCGGCGGCTCCTCATCCTGATCGTCCGCATCGGCCATCGGAAAGAAATTTATCTGTCGCTGAAGTAGAACAAAAGAAGAAGGCCTGCAAATTCTCCATCATATAACCTTGGTATTGATTCTTTGGACTTCCTCGGATAAAATAAAACCAGAAAAGGAGTTGTCGATGAGATCGCTTTCAGATATCTCTAAAACTCTCGAAAAGCAAAAACCACAACTCCAAAAATCCTTCGGAGTGAGCGAAATCGGGATCTTCGGCTCCTACGTCAAAAACAGACAAAATCAAAATAGCGATATCGATATACTCGTTTCTTTCGAAAAACCGATCGGATTATTCGCGTTCGTCAGGCTAAAAAATGAACTCTCCTCTCTCTTCGAATGCAAAGTGGACCTCGTCATGAAAACCGCCCTTAAGCCGAGGATCGGCAAAAACATCCTGACTGAGGTCCTCTATGTCTGAAGGCCCTCCATTTTTTGATTTCTTGATCGATGTTTTGGAGACGATCGAGAAAATTGAGAATTTTATCGCAGGATTTGATTTTGACAAATTCTCAAAAGATGAAAAAACGGTCTTTGCCACAATCCGGGCCATCGAAATCATCGGAGAAGCGGCCAAACATATTCCCTCGGATATCAAGCAAAAACATCCTGAAGTTCCCTGGAAGGAAATGGCTGGAATGAGAGACGTTTTAATCCATGAATATTTCGGCGTCGACGTGAAGACTTTATGGCAAACGCTTCAAGAAGATATTCCGTTCCTTAAGCCTCACATCAAAAAAATATTAAAAAGTCGCGAATAGCGGAGGATCGCCTCTACGGGACCCTAAAACGGCTCTACGAATTATTTGGTGACATACAATCATTTACCGAATTGCACGTTTTTTTTCGATTCATAATCGGCCCCCGAAGGTCGTTGAATTCTTCTGCCGATCCGCATTTCGGTAATTTGGTTGTGTGTCACCGAATTCCAGATGAGCGGCGGGGCTCGATCCGATCTCCACCTCGTCCCGATTCGTGCGGCCAAAAAGCAATGGGTAAGAAGGATCTTGACAAATTCGCCACGGCGTGGCTATAATCTAACCATGTTACGGAGATATCTCACGGACCAGGTCGCGGAGTCCCTACGCCATTTTCCCGTCGTTCTTCTAACGGGCGCCCGTCAGGTCGGCAAATCGACGCTGGCCCAGGGATTGATCGGGCCCTCCTGGAAGGCGCGCTACCTGACTCTTGACGACCGCAACATCCTCGATTCCGCCCTCCGCGACCCCGATGGGTTGATCGCCGGGCTGGATGGCCCGGCCGTCCTCGACGAAGTCCAACGCGCGCCCGACCTCCTGCGGGCGATCAAGAAGAGCGTGGACGAGGACAAAAAGCCCGGCCGGTTTCTTCTCACCGGTTCGGCCAACCTCCTGACCTTATCGCAGGTTTCCGAAAGTCTGGCCGGCCGGATTTCCATCCATACCCTTCTTCCCTTCTCCTGGGCGGAAAAAAACGAGCGGCCCGAACCGTCGACGATAAACCGCCTGTTTCACGCCGGATCGGCCGCGAATGTCCTGAAATCTTTCTCGGGTACAAGCGGCGCCGGCAGCGTCTCCCGTACCGCCCGAGGCAACCGCAAGAGCGAAATCATCAGAGAAATCATGTGCGGCGGTTTTCCGCCGGCTTTTCTCATGAACTCGGATCGGGCCAGGGGCGAATGGTTCGCCGCCTACCGCCAGACCTACCTGGAGAGAGATCTTCTTAACATCCGGGCGATCGAACACGTTCCCGATTTCAACCGGCTTCTGACGCTCGCCGCGCTGAGAACGGGACGTTTGGTCAATCTCTCGGACCTGGCCCGGGACAGCGGCCTGGCCTTTACGACGTTGCGCCGCTATATGAATCTGCTCGACGTAACCTATCAAGTGTCCTTCCTGCCGCCCTTTCAGGCCAACATCGGAAAACGGCTGGCCAAGACCCCCAAGCTTTTTTTCCATGACACCGGAATGGCCGCTTATTTCGCCGGATTGGACGATTGGCAGGCCTTGGAAAAACAGGGGTTCACCGGATCGTTCGTCGAGTCCTGGGCGGCCTCCGAAATCCGCAAACTGATGAGCCTCGCCGATCGCCGCCTGAGTCTTTTCTTTTGGCGGACACAGACCGGGCAAGAGGCCGATTTCCTTATCGAACGGGCGGGGAAGCTCGTCGCCGTCGAAGTGAAATGGGGAAGCCGCGTCGAGGACTCGGCCGTTCGCAACCTGGAGCGGTGCATGGCGGATCTCAAGGACGCCGTCCAGATCGGCGTGATCGTTTATGGCGGAACCGACATCATCGCCTTGAGCTCGAAGGTCGTCGCCGTCCCCTTCCCGGTTTTCTTCGGGATGGAGTAGCGCGGCGCACGCGGTAGAAAGTCAAGACTTTTTATCGGAGGCCTGGTTATTAGTCAACGGCAGAAACATGAGGAGGAAAATTAACCGACGCCCGCGGGCTTGTTTCATGGAAACGAAAATCTTCCGAGCCCGCCGGTCAGCCGATCTCTTCTTTATAAAGGGCCTCGATGAGATTCCGGTACTTCTTTTCGACGACGTTCCGCTTGATCTTCTGGGAAGGCGTCATTTCGTCTTTCTCGATCTCGAAGTCCCGATCGAGAACCACGATTTTCTTGATCTTCTCGTAGGACGCCAGGTAGGGCGTGGCCCGGTCGATCTCCGCCCTTAAAAAAGAAACGATCTGTTCGTTCTTGACGAGCTCGGCCCGGCTGGCGAAGGCGATCTTGCTCGAATTCGCGTATTCCTCGAGCTTCTCGAAATTGGGAACGACGAGGGCCGAAATGAAGCGTCTCCGGTCGCCGATGACCACGGCGCTCGTGATGTAAGGATTGAGCTTGAGGATGTTTTCGATCGGCTGGGGGGCGATGTTTTTCCCGCCGGCCGTGACGATGAGGTCTTTCTTGCGGTCCGTGATCGCCAGGAAGCCGTCCTCGTCGAGGACTCCGATATCCCCGGTCTTGAACCAATCCCCTTCGAAGACCTCCGCGGTCTCGGCCGGCTTTTTATAATAGCCCTTCATCACGTGCGGGCCGCGGGTCAGGATCTCGCCGTCCGGGGCGATCTTGACCTCGATGCCGGGCATGGGCTTGCCCACGGTTCCGAACCTCAGGTTCTCGAACGTATTGATGGTGATGGCCGGCGAGGTCTCGGTCAGGCCGTAGCCTTCCATGATGACGAGACCCGCGGCGTACAAAAATTCGGCGATGTCCTTGGAGAGGGGAGCCCCTCCGGAGACGAAGAACCGAACGCGGCCTCCCGTCTTTTCGACGATCTTGGCGTAAACCAGCTTATGGTACAATTTCCTCTTCATTCGCATCCATCGCCCGATCTGCTGCTTGGCGATCTTCCGCCGGCCCCACGCCTTTCCGGCGTTCATCGCCCGGTAGAAAATCTTCCTCTTCAGGCCCGAGCTGAGGAGGACGTTGTCCATGATCTTGGCGTACATTTTCTCGAAGACGCGGGGCACGCTGACCATGATGTGCGGCCGGACCTCGAGGAGGTTCCGGGCGACCGTGTCGATGCTTTCGGCGTGGGCGATGCTGCAACCCTTGAAAATATAAGCGAACGTCACCATCCTCTCCAGGACGTGGGAAAGAGGCAGGAACGAAAGAACAGTGTCTTTCGCCGTAAATTCCAGGAGGTCGGCGGCCGTCGTGACGTTGCTGACGAAATTGCCGTGGGTCAGGATGACGCCTTTCGGCACCCCTGTAGTGCCCGACGTATAGATGATGGAGGCCTCGTCCTCGGGCTTCAGGCTGAAAGCGATTTTTTCAAACAGGACTGGCTCGTCCCGGTCGATCCTAGCCCCCCGCTCGATGACCTGACCCATCGTCAGGCAGCCTTCCGGGGCTTTATCGGCGAAAGTAATGAAATGCTTGACCAGCGGAAGTTCGGCCCGCACGACCGCGAGCTTGGACCACAGCTCGGTATTGGAAAAAACGACAAATCGGGCGTCGGAATCGTTGATGATATACTTCACCTGCTCCGGGACGAGCGTGGTATAGACGGGGACCGTGATGCCGCCCTGGCAGATGCAGGCGAAGTCGGTCATCGTCCATTCGGGGCGGTTTTCGGAAAGAATGATGAGCTTATCGCCCTTGGCCATTCCCAAATCGCGAAGCCCGAGGCTGAAATGCCTGATCTTTCGGCCGAATTCCTCCGTCGAGATAGGAGCATATCGCCCCTCGTTCTTGACGAGCATGTAATCGGCTTTTGGATAGCTTTTCAGGGAGTTGAGCAGAAGCTCAGAGAGCGTGTTGACCATGTTCCCTCTTTTTTTTTAGAGTAAGCTGATTCTAGTTTCGGCCGGGGCGGCTGTCAAGCGAAAAGGACTGACCCCCTAGCCCGAATTTGACACCCGCGCCTCTTCTCTGCTATATAAATTCTGGGAATAAGGGGAAAAATGACCCTATCAGGGAACCTCATCAGTCATTACCAGATCCTCCGCCAACTGGGTAAAGGCGGCATGGGCGAGGTCTGGCTGGCCCATGATACGGTCCTTGACCGTCAGGTCGCGATCAAATTTCTCCCGGAGAATCTTCAAGCCGATCCGACCACCAAGGAACGCTTCCTCCGCGAGGCGAAAGCGGCGGCGGCCCTCGACCATCCCTTCATCTGCAAGATCTATGAGACCGGAGAGAGCGGCGGCCGGACCTATATCGTCATGGAATACGTGGAGGGCTGCAACCTTCAGGATAAAATGAAGGAAGCGGAGATCTCCGCGCGCGACGCCCTCCAGATCGCCCTGGAAGTCGCCGAAGCTCTGGAAGTCGCCCATGCCAAGGGCATCGTCCACCGCGACCTGAAGCCGGCCAACATCATGTGCACGCCGCAGGGCCACGCCAAGGTCATGGACTTCGGCATCGCCAAGCGCATCCTGCCCGGACCGGAATCCGCCCAGGCCACCTTGACCCAAACGGGGGTCACCGCCCAGGGCATGATCATGGGCACTATCGATTACATGTCGCCCGAGCAGGCCAGGGGCGTCCCGGTGGACGGCCGGAGCGACATCTTCTCGCTGGGTGTCATTCTCTACGAAATGCTGTCCGGAAAACATCCTTTCGCCAAGCTGACCCCGATCGAGACCCTGACCTCGGTCCTCAAAGACCCCGTCCCCTCATTCGTGGTCAAGCCAAAGAATATCAATCCAGCCGCTCACTATATCATCAAGAAATGCCTGGCCAAGAAGCCCGAGGACCGCTACGCGACTATCAAGGAATTCTCGGCCGAAATCAGGAAAGTCCGGGACGAGGTTGTGGGCAAGGGCTGGATCTTCCCGCGAAGATGGCAGGCGATTGCGGCGGCCGCTCTGGCCGTGCTCGTCGTCTTTCTAGTTCTCTGGCGTTTCGTTTTTCAACCGAGAGGGCCGTCGGCAAAGTCCGCTCCGGAGCCGGTCTCCGTTCTCGTCGCGGACTTCGATAACCGCACCGGCGAGACCGTCTTCAACGGCGCCGTGGAACAGGCGCTGATCCTGGGCCTGGAAGACGCCTCGTTCATCAACATATATAAACGCGAAGACGCCCGGAAAAAGGCCGGCCAGCTCGACCCGAACTCCGGGGGGAAGCTCGACACAAAACTCGGCCAGCTCGTCTGCCGCAGTGAAGGCATCCCCGTCCTCGTCGAAGGGTCGATCGAAAACGGACGGTCGGGTGACTATAGGGTCAAAGTCAAAGCCGTCGATCCGGTGAGTTCCACGGTGATCACCGAGAAGGAAAAAAAGGTTTCCAAAAAAGCCGATGTGATGAATGCCGCCGCAGCCCTGTCCCTGCCGCTCTGTGAAGAGCTTGGCGGCAAAGGCTACGAAGCGGCCGGCCAGCTTTCCGTCGAAACGTTCACGACATCTTCGCTCGAAGCGATGAACGCCTATGCCCGGGCCCAGGAATCGATCAAACAGGGAAAACGGCCGGAGGCCATCGAGGAGTACCAGCGGGCCATCAAGGAGGACCCGAACTTCGGCCGGGCCTACTCCGGATTGGCCGTGGCCTTTCAGAACGCGGGGGAGCTGAAAAAAGCCGCGGAATATCAACAACTGGCCCTGGCCCGGCTCGACAGCATGAACGACCGCGAAAAATTCAGGACCCGCGGAATTTGGTACCTGATGACCAAGAACTATCAAAAAGCCATCGAAGAATTCAGCGCTCTGGTCGGGCGATTTCCCGGAGATTCGGCCGGTCACAACAACCTGGCCTATGCCTACTATATCGCCCGGGACATGGCCAAGGCCGTTGAACACGGGCTTCATTACGTTAAAATCTATCCTAAAAACATCAATGGACAGGGCAACCTGGCCTGGTACGCGATCGGCGCGGGCGACTTTTCCATGGCTCTTGTCCAGGCCAAAAAAGCGCTTGAGCTGAACCCAAAATTCGAGAAAGCCTGCGTCTGCGCCGCTCTCTCCGAAATCGGCCAGGGACGGAGCGACGAAGCAGAGGCCTGGTATCAAAAGCTCGAGCCCCTCAGCTTTCTTGGAGCGTCGTTGGCGGCTATCGGCCGGGCCGATATCGCCCTTTACGAAGGCCGGCTGTCCGCTGCGGCCAAGATCCTCGAAAATGGCCTCGAGGCCGACCTGAAGAATAACAAACCCGATATGGCCGCCGAAAAATGGATCATGCTCGGCCAGGTCAGGCTCGGCCAAGGGCAAAAATCAAAAGCTGTGGAAGCGGCCGACCGGGCGATTGCCTTGATACCGGAGGTCAATATCGCCTTCCCTGCAGCCGAGATTTACAGCGAGGGAGGAAAAGACGAGAAGGCCGCGGCTTTGGCCAAAGACCTCGAGGCAAAATTGGAGCCGGAGCCGCGCGCTTACGCCAAGCTCATCGAAGGCCTTTTAGCCGAAAAAAAAAGCCGGACGAACGAGGCCATCACGGCCTTCATAGAAGCCCAAAACATCGTCGATACATGGATCGGCCGCTTGGCCCTAGGCCGGGCTTATCTAAAAGCCGGAGCATTCGCCGAAGCTCATTCGGAACTCGAAAAATGCGACAAACGGCGCGGCGAAGCGGCGGCGGTCTTTCTGAACGATATCCCGTCGTTCAGATATGTGCCCCAAGTTTATTATTATTTGGGCCGGGCCCAGGAGGGACTCAAGAGTCCGGCAGCCAAGGAATCTTATCAAAAATTCTTAAAAATCAAGGAGAAGGCCGAGGCGGGCGATTCCATGGTCGAGGACGCCCGGAAGAGGACCAGCAAACCATAACTCAGAGGCCCTCTATATCAGAATATCATCTAGCCCCTCGCGCCATAACTTTACAGGCGCCAAGCCTATCTTATCTTTCCCGGTAGCACACCGATATTTGGCATGTAGTCGAGACAACCTGTGTATCCACCACCTCCCAGCGAGGCAGAAGATATGACCTTGAAATTCAGCCTGCCATCATCATTATTAAGCAGAGATAAGGGTATCTTAGCTTCCATGCCATTGGTCTGCAAGGTGAGATTGACGAAGCCGACAAAGGTAAAATTGTTGCAACTTCCATTATATATATAAACGCTTGCCTGGAGAGGAGAGTAGTTTGGCTCCATATTTACAATAAACTCGCTTCCTAGCAGTGAGGCATCATCAATGCAGCCTGCATTCACACCCGGATGCCCGGTTGAGGGATTCTGGTCCGTATCAAGCATGAACTGGGCACAAGACGAAGCGGGACCGAAAGAGCCGGCTGCAAATTGAACATTCAGAACCAGGTCCGTACCCGTCACGGTACCAGTGGCAGATACAAGGTCAGGAGATGTAACACCGGGGTATGGAGAAGTATCGCCAGCCGGATCTGTCACAAAACCGAACAACTCTGTGTATGTAGTAAAAATTAAATCTGTGCTTTGTGGATCTGCGATTCCAGTACAACCATACATTGTTCCTGCAGGGTAAGAGTTAGGGCTGCCTGCATCATTTCCCATCCAGGTCAAAATACGGCTGTCAGTGGAAGTCCATTCTATGACGTAGGTATTTCCAGCAGTAACTCCTATCGGCACTGGAAAATAATAAAATACTTCTGTGGAGTTTGAATCATGAACATAAGTCACCGCTGTCCCAATAACTGTGCCAGAAGGGCTGTCAGCTCTGATTTTAACTGTAGAGTTAATCCCACCTGCAGGGAAGCCTCCTCCTGCTCTTAACCGAAGTTTCACAGCAGTAAGAGGATTAAGTCCGGGTTTGAAGGATTGAAATAATGCTCCAGGAGTTGTGCCACATCCATAACTGGTTCCAGTCGCTATATCATTCACTTGATCGGGGTGATATGGAGGCGGGGAAATGACATTAAAAGCAGTGGAGACAGCCTGAGTCAAATTGCCTGATGTGCTCTTTAGAGTAAAGGCTCCTGCAGTATCTAGGCTTACATCATCAAAGGTGGCAATACCACCTGCCGCTGCTTTTGATAGAGTCCCATGCAAGGTGCCAGTTCCACTATTCACTGCGATATTCACTACATTTGTGGCCGTAGTCACCAGATTATTGTTACTACCCAGTATTTTGACGGTAAATGAAGGAATAGCAGAATCGACAAACGTACTAGTCGGCTGTTGATCAAAAGCCAGCTTAACAGCAGTTTCCACGATTGCGCTTACTGTAAAAATAAATGGAGTCAAGGTGGTCCCAACATAATGATTGACCGAATCATAGGCACCAACCTGCCAAGTGTAGTTCGTCCCCACCGTCAGGGCCGTGGTCACCGCATAACTCGTTGTCGTGCTCGGCCCTTGCTCTACCAGGGTCCAAGGAGAGGTGATATTCACCTGAACAGTATACCTCGCCGCCTGAGGATTGGCCTGCCAGGTCAAAGTCGGCTTTAAGACGGTCACGGTCGAAGCGTTGGGAGGCGACACCAACGTCATCTTCTTCGGCAAATCAATATCATGTGTGAGATTGGTCCCGGATACTTGAATCGGCTGGCTGATCGAGCCGACGTATTCAGAACTCGGGCCGATAGCTTTTACTTCATACGAGCCGTTTGCCACGGAGGAAAAGCTGTATCGACCGCTCGTGTCCGTTGTCGTTTGTTGGATCGGCGGTTCCGCCGGCGGTGACGAATAAAGCTTAACGGCTACGCCGCTCAGCCCTGTCGTCGAGTAAAAGACCGTGCCCGAAACCGTATAGGTGGGAGGAGGGATCAGGAGGCTGAAAGCCTTCGGCGCGGTCTGCGGAGTCGGCGTTGAAGAATCGACAACCTTGATTGTGAAATTAAATGTACCAGCGGCTGTCGGTGTGCCGCTGATAGCTCCCGTGTCGGCGTTGAGCGATAACCCGGCGGGCAGTGAGCCTGAGGTTTTGCTCCAGGTGTAGTGAGGCTTTCCGCCAAGGGCGACAAGGTACACGTTGTAGGCTGTATTCAGCGTTCCGTTGGGAAGAGAACTATTCCAAATCGTGAGGGTTGTAATGGGGCTGGAGATGGGCGGAGTTGGATGAGGATCATTTTCATTCACGGAATTCACGGCCTGGCCCGTGGTCACGCCTGTAATAGGAGTCTTCGTCGGGTCGAACTTAACGTTGTCGTATTTATTCGGGTCATACACCCTCAGCGTAATATAGGCTTTATCGCCCGGCGCCAGCCAGAGGGTGGCGTTCTCAATGTCGGGGTTCTCGATGTCCGGGTTCTCAATATCCGGGTTCTTGCTATCCGGATTGAAGATGATGGGATTGATGATGTTGGCGATGAGCTCGTCATGGTGCTTCAAAGTCAAAAGGCAGGAGTTAGAGAGCGACGTCGCCGCCGGCGACGTGTGCACCCGGTAGATCAGAAGCTGGAACCCAAAGCCGGGATACTGGCTCCCCTTAAAGCCGGCCGAGATCATCTTGAACGCGTAGGCCGAGGCCGTATTCCCCGTATTCGCCACCTTCCAAGTGTAGTCCCTGATCGAGCCGTTCTCGATATCCGGGTTTGTGATGTCCGGGTTCTCGATGTCCGGGTTCAGCCAGCCCGGGTTCTCGATGTCGGGATTCTCAATATCCGGGTTCTCGATGTCCGGGTTCTCAATATCGGGATTGACGATGTCCGGGTTTTCGATATCCGGGTTCTCGATATTCGGGTTGAGGACATTGACATTTTCAATATCCGGGTTCTCGATGTCGGGATTCTCAATATCCGGGTTATGAAGTTCGTTGTTCTCGATATCGGGGTTCTCGATGTCCGGGTTCTCGATATCCGGGTTGAGAACAACATAGCCTTTAAGCCCTCCGCTCACCGGGTTGCCGTTCGGGCCGCTAATCTCCCCCACGTCCACCCGGATCGAGCCAAAAAGTATACTGCCCGTGGCAAAGACGGTCCGGGAAACCGATGAATAACGCGCCACCTCCACTTCCAAGGTGGTCAGAGGCGTAAATTGCTTAAAGGACGCCGTCACTCCCGTCACCGGCACAATGGTCAACCGGAACCGCCTCTTTAGACTCGTCATGTTCTTCACGAAGACGACGAAGGTGTGCTTGTTCGCCGACCTGTTCAAGGGCTTCGTATTGACCGGCGAGCCGACGATGAGACCCCGAGTGAGGCTGGCCATATAGACGTCCTGGTTCCGCATGCTCGTCTGGCCGGGCAGACAGGTCGTCGCTGATTGAAACAGCGGGTCCTGCGTCGAGTAGGGAGGCACGTAGTTGCTCCAGTTGCCGTCCTTGGGCGGCTTGACGTTCCGGTTGTCCGTCCAAGCCACATGAAAGACAGGCGACTGATTTCCGTCGGTGTTGTACGTCCAGCCTCCGCCAGAAACAGGCAAAAACATCGGCGCCGGCGTGAGGTCCACATAGTCGCCGTGGAAAGGCCTCGTCCCTTCCTTGAACATGGGATAGTTCGGCGGGCTGAACTGGACCTGATGGAGCTGGCCCTTTGCATCCGTCAGATGCAGGTAGCGGGAAACTTGGGCAGACGCCTCGAACAAGGGGCTGGCCGAGGCGGCGGCTTGAGCAGCCCGGACGTCTATGGTGTGCCGCTTTTCTTGGCCGGGCTCGTCGCTGATGTAGCTATGCCAATGTTGAGAAATATCGTACCTCTGATCATACCAGACGGCGGTGACCTTGCCCGCTGAATAAGAGAGCGCGGGCATGAACTGGTGGCCCGGCCCGCTGTGGTTGTCCACAGCCTGAGGAGTCGACCAGTTCTCTCCGCTTGCGGAAGTCGAGACCACGATCCGCGCGTCTCCTCCCGGCCCGACGCCCCGCTGGGCCCAGGCAAGATAGACGATCCCGTTATGGTCTACAGTGAGGGCCGGGTAGGTGTTCGTCCGGAAAGACGTGCCGGTCGTCCCCTGGTCAAAGGGCTGGACAGCCGCCACCGCCTGGGGATTGCTGAACTTCTTCCCGCCGTCCGTGGAATAGCAAAACATGATCGCGTGGCCATCATTGCCATGGGCGAACCGCCGCCAGGCCACATAGATATATCCGGTAGCCGGCGAAATGGCGATCGTTACCCCCTGATTCACGTGGGAGCTCTCCGACAGCTTGGTCGCTTTCTCCCATGTCGCGCCGCAGTCGATCGACCGGGCTAGATAGACCCGGCTGAAAGGATTGCTCGGGGCTTTGCCCGTGAAAATCGAATAAGCGAGGTAGACATTCCCAGCCGAGATCGTCTGGAACGGAATCCCCGAACCTTGGATCGTGACCCGCTTCGCCCCGCTCCGGGGTATGTCCACCGCCAGCCAGGGCTTATCTATGAACTGGCCTGCGTTGCCCTTGTCGATGATCTTGGCATCAATATATTTGATCGAATCAACGCTCTGGTTTTCACTATTGTTGTTATCGATGAGCCGGGCGACAAAAACAGAGTTCTCTGTCTGGTTCCGGTTGAAGGCCAGCCCGCTGTAATAAAACATGCCGCTCGTCCCCGCCTTGACCACCGGGTCAGCCGCGGTTCCATAGGCTTTGAGCGGAGATGAGCTTCCCTGGCTTGTATAATCCAAGGGAAAGCCCGGAAGAAGCGAGCTCTTCCACGACTGGCCTCCATCAAAGGACTTGTATAAGCCCAGCCAGGCATCCCGCGCTGCCGCTCCCTCATAGCCCGGAATCTCTTCGTAGGGAATGAACATGTCCACGGTCCGATAGTCATTGGCCCCAGCCAGAATATGCATCGGATTCCGCGAGGAGACAGCGATCGAAGGCTCATTCTGCCGCTGCAGAAAAGGATCTCCCCACGGCAGCTGCTTGCCCGAAATCATATTGACGTTCCGGCCGGCGATTAAAGAGCCGTTTTGTTGAGCCGACATATCCTGATTGAATTGTTTGGTCGGACTCGATCCCATTCCGAAGAAACCGAACGAAGCTCCAAGAACGATAATCGCGGTAGTTAAGATGCGGCGATAGGACATGATAACCCCCTTAGATGGTTTTTTCGGCTGATGGCGGGTCGGTTTTCAGAAAAAAGTGCGGACATCCTTCCCCGTAGAGTAGAAATATACGCCCCGGCATTACCTTTTCCCAAAAGACAAAAAAACTTTTGCCTTTTATATGTTACGGAATTCCCGTCTTCCCTATGGCCGAATTGTTACACAAGAAAATCGGCAAAGTCAAGCGTTATTTTCAATGGATTCAGCATCATCCGGCGGGGATGGATAGGGCTGCAAATATCTTTGAGGGGTCGGCTTTTGTTGATGAAGTGGGGTCGCGTTTAGACTTCCCACTTTTTAGTGGAAAGTGCAGACCCGACCCCGGGATTCCTATTCGGTTTCTTCGTCGGCCTTGGCCACGGACGAGACCCGGTCTTTTTCGTCGAGGTTGATCAGGCGGACGCCCTGGGTCGCCCGGCCCGATGCCCTCACTTGCTTGGTCTGAAAGCGAATGACTTTGCCGGATACCGTCACGACGAGGAGGTCCTCGTCAGCGATGCCGAGGACGCCCATGGCGTTCCCGATCTTGGGCGTGATCTTGAGGTTGAGGATCCCCTTCCCGCCGCGGCGCGTCTTGCGATAAAGGCCCGTCTCGGTTTTCTTGCCGTAGCCTTTCTCGCTCGCGGTGAAGATGTACTTGTCTTCGGGGCCGATGGCGACCATGCCGATGACCTCGTCCTTCTTCCGGAGGGACATGGACCGGACCCCGGCGGCCTGGCGGCCCATCGACCGGATGTCGGATTCCTTGAACCGGATGGCCTTGCCCAGTTTGGTGGCCAGGACAATGTCGTGCTTGCCGTCGGTGAGGCGCGTCCACATCAATTCGCTTTTGGGCCGGAGACTGACGGCGATGATGCCGCCCCGGCGGATGTTCTTGAAATCGCCGAGCTTGGTCTTCTTGATCAGTCCGTCCGTCGTCAGCATGACGATATACTTTTCCTCGTCGAAGTCTTTGATCGCCAGCACGGACGTGACCCGTTCCTCGGGCTGAAACTCGAGGAGGTTGGCGATCGATTTTCCGCGGCCGACCGGCCCGACGTCGGGGATCTCGAGCGCTTTGAGCCAGTAGACGCGGCCTTTGTTGGTGAAGAAGAGCAGATAGTTGTGGGTAGAGCAGATGAAGAGGTTCTCGACGACGTCCTCGGCCTTCATGCTGATGCCCTTGCGCCCCTTGCCGCCCCGGATCTGGAAGTGATACGTGCTGAGCGAGGTCCGCTTGACGTATCCGGACTGGGTGTAGAGCACGACGACGTCCTCTTCCTTGATCAGGTCCTCGGGACGGATGTCGCCGATGACTTCGTCCCGGATCTCGGTCCGTCGCTCGTCGCCGAAGCTCTCCTTGACGTTCTTGAGTTCGTCGACGATGATCTCCTGGACAAGCTTGTCCGAGCCGAGAATTTTCTTCAGCTTGGCGATGAGGGCTTTCACCTCTTCGTATTCCTTGACGATCTTGTCCCGTTCGAGGTGGGTCAGCCTCTGGAGCTGCATCTCGAGGATGGCCTGGGCCTGGATCTGGGTCAGTTTGAACCGCTCCATCAGGCCCGTCCGCGCCTCGTCGACGTTCTTCGACGCCCGGATGAGCTTGATGATCGCGTCGAGGTGATCGAGGGCGATCGTCAACCCCTCCAGGATGTGGGCCCGGGCTTCGGCCTTCATGAGGTCGAACCGCGTCCGCCGGCGGATGACGTCCTGGCGGTGGGAGATGAAGTATTTCATGATGTCGAGCAGGCCCAGATACTTGGGCTGCTTGTCGACGATGGCCAGCATGATGATGCCGAACGTGGTCTGGAGAGCGGTGTGCTTGTAGAGATTGTTCAGGACGACCTCGGGCAGTTCGCCCTTCTTGATCTCGATGACGACGCGGATGCCTTCCCGGTCGGATTCGTCGCGGATATCGGCAATGCCCTCGAGCTTCTTCGCGTTGACGAGCTCGGCCATGTTCTCGATGAGCCTGGACTTGTTGACCGCGTAGGGGATTTCGGTGACGACGATCCTCTCGCGTTCGCCTTTCTCGCCGTGCTCGATCATGGTCTTGGCCCGGAGCTGAATGCTGCCGCGTCCCGTCGTGTAGGCGTCGCGGATGCCCTGGCGGTTGAAGATATAACCGCCGGTCGGGAAATCGGGGCCCGGGACGTGCTCCATGATTTTGTCGAGGCTCGCGTTGGGATGCAGGATGAGGTGGACGATGCCGTCGATGACCTCGCCCAGGTTGTGCGGCGGGATGTTGGTGGCCATGCCGACGGCGATCCCCGACCCGCCGTTGACGAGGAGGTTCGGGAACTTGGCCGGCAGGACCTCGGGCATGGTCAGGCTTTCATCATAATTGGGGACGAAGTTGACCGTGTCCTTCTCGATGTCCGCCAGGAGTTCCGAGGCCAGCTTCGTCATCCGGACTTCGGTGTACCGCATGGCGGCCGGAGGGTCGCCGTCGATCGAGCCGAAGTTCCCCTGCCCGTCCACGAGAAGGTAGCGCAGGCTGAAGTCCTGGGCCAGGCGGACCAGCGTGTCGTAAACGGCCACGTCGCCGTGCGGATGGTATTTGCCGATGACGTCGCCGACGATGCGGGCCGACTTTTTATAGGGCTTGTTCCACTGCGTCCCCGTCTCGTACATCGCGTACAGGACGCGGCGATGGACGGGCTTGAGGCCGTCCTTGATGTCGGGGATGGCCCGCCCAATGATCACGCTCATGGCATAATCGAGGTATGAGCGCTTCATCTCCTCTTCGAGGGAGACGACGGTCAGGTCGGCGGCGATGGGCGGGGGCGGCTGTTGGACGTCCGGCTCTTTTTCCTTTCCGGAATCTTTTTCCCTGGCCTTCTCTTTGTCTTTGTCTTTATCTTTATCTTTATCTTTAGCCATGGTTTAAATGTCCAGATTGGTCGCCAGCCGGGCGTTCGATTCGATGAAATCCCGCCGGCGTTCGACGTCATCGCCCATGAGGATGGAAAAGACCTCGTCCGCCGCGACGGCGTCCTGAATGGAGACCTTCAAGAGCGCGCGGTTCTCGGGGTTCATGGTCGTCTGCCAGAGCTGTTCGGGCGCCATCTCGCCGAGGCCTTTGTAGCGCTGGATCGAAACGCCCTTTTTCCCCTTCTCGTGGAGATAGTCGAGGAGCTTGTTTTCGTTCTCGACCGTCACGGTCTCGGCATCGCTGATGACCTCGTACGGCGGGCGGAATTCCTCGAGCTCCTGGAAGATCTTGAGGAGGTTCTTGTACTCTATGGAATTGACGAGACCCAAGTTGACCTTGCTCGTGATCGTCATGCCGTTGACGCCGAATTTGACCGAAAGCTCCCAGGTGTCGTATTCCTCGTCCTTGGTCAGCGCGGTTTCCATATCTCCCATGGCGTCGACGAGGGACTGAAGGCGTTTCATCAATTTCTTGTCCTGAAGGACTTCGAGCCCGTTCACTTTCTCCTTGATGAGGAGCTCGATCAGGAAGAACGGATAGTTCTTCCGTTCGAGGAGCTGGATGTAGCTCTTCTTCTGCATGATCCGGAGAAAGAGCTTGCGGAACTTCTCGCCCTCGAAGATTTCCTTCCGTCCTTTGACCCGGACCTTGAAGTCCTCGGAGATCTTCTTGACGATCCACTTTTCGTAGGCCCGCTCTTCTTTGAGATAGAGAATTTCCTTGCCGCGGGAAATTTTGTAGAGCGGCGGCTGGGCGATATAGAGGTAGCCCCTCTCGATGAGGCCTTTCAATTGCCGGTAAAAGAAAGTCATGAGGAGCGTCCGGATGTGGGAGCCGTCCACATCGGCGTCGGTCATGATGATGACCTTGTGGTAGCGGAGCTTCTCGAGGCTGGATTCTTCCTCGCCGATGCTCGTCCCCAAGGCGGCGACCATCATTCCGATCTCCTCATTATTGAAGATCTTGTCCTGACGGGCTTTCCAGACGTTGAGGATCTTGCCCTTGAGGGGGAGGATCGCCTGAAAGCGGCGGTCGCGGCCCTGCTTGGCCGAGCCGCCGGCGGAATCGCCCTCGACGAGGTAGATTTCGGCCAGGGCCGGGTCCCGCTCCTGGCAGTCGGCCAGCTTACCGGGGAGCGACGAGGATTCGAGGACGCTTTTGCGGCGGGCAAGCTCGCGGGCCTTGCGGGCGGCGTCGCGGGCGCGGGCGGCGTCGAGCGCCTTGAGGACGACGCGCTTGGCGTTCGTCGGATTCTCTTCGAGGTAGGCCGCGAGCTGCTCGTTGACCAGCGACTCGACGATGCCCTTGACTTCGGAATTGCCGAGCTTGGTTTTGGTCTGCCCTTCGAACTGGGGATCGCGCATCTTGACGCTGAGCACGGCGCACAGGCCTTCGCGCGTGTCGTCGCCGGAGAGGGCCCCGGCGCCCAAGTCTTTGAGGAGGTTATGGGCGACCGCGTAATTGTTGATGCAGCGCGTCAGGGCGGACTTGAAGCCGATGAGATGGGTGCCGCCCTCGGTCGTGTTGATGTTGTTGACGAAGGTGAAAATCGTCTCGGAATAGCCGGCGTTGTACTGGAACGCGACCTCGACCGCGACGTCGTCTTTCTGGGACTCGAAATAGATCGGCCGGGGGTTGAGGACGTCCTTGTTTTGGTTGAGATATTGGACGAACTCCAGGATGCCGCCCTTGTATTGGAATTCGTGGGATTTGCCGATCCGCTCGTCGGTGATGAAGATCCGGATCCCGCGGTTGAGGAAGGACAATTCGCGCAGCCGCTGGGTCAGGATCTCGAAATTGTATTCCAGGAGCTCGAAGATCTCGTCGTCGGGCCAGAACGTGATCTTGGTGCCCGTCTTCTTGGTCTTGCCGACCTGCTTCAACTTGGTGACGGGGATGCCGCGTTCGTAGCTTTGGGTGTAGATTCCGCCGTCGCGCTTGATCTCCAGGTCGAGGCGCTTGGACAGAGCGTTGACGACCGAGACGCCGACGCCGTGGAGTCCGCCCGAGACCTTGTAGCTCTTGTCGTCGAACTTGCCGCCGGCATGGAGCATGGTCATGACGACTTCGGCGGCGGATTTCTTCTCTTTCTTGTGCTGTTCGACCGGGATGCCGCGGCCGTCGTCGATGACCGTGATCGAATTGTCGACGTGGATGAAGACCTCGATATTCTTGCAGTAGCCGGCCAGGGCTTCGTCGATGGAGTTGTCGACGACTTCATAGACGATATGATGGAGCCCCTCGGTCGCGGTGCTCCCGATGTACATGGCCGGCCGCTTTCGAACCGCTTCAAGCCCTTTGAGGACCTTGATGCTTTCCGCCGTATATTTTTCTTCTTTCATGGCTTTCTTCTCATGGTAAAAGGACGGTTTATGAGAGCGGGATTCTCATATGTTCCGCCTGCTTTTTTGAAGATAAAATTATATAAAAATGAGGTCAAAAAGTAAAGCTTTTTCGAGACTCGAATCCACAATATTTTGTGGCGGCGGCAGCCGGATCTCACAATCTTTTGGGGTCTCGAGCGAAATCACCGATTCCAAAAAAGAGGGCCGCGACTTTTCCCAAAAAAGCCCCGGCTTCCGCGGCGGAACGGCGGGGACGCGGGGGGAGGAAAATTGGTCTTTTCGCGCTTTTTTGCTATGATGACGAGGCAGGCCATGGAGGTATCGCCATGATGGATAAAGCCGTCCGGAGCCGCAAGCTCGCTTCAAAAATCTTGCCGTCGCTGGTCATGATGACCTTCGTTCTCGTCTGGTCCGGCTGCGCTCGAAAGACCAGGATTCCCGGGCAATTATTTGTCCTGGCCCAAGGGAACGTTTTCGTCATCACCCAGAACTCCATCCAAACGCTCGTCACGGACGTCGCGACGGCGGCCATGTCGCCGGACGGAAATTATTTGCTCTACGCCTTGAAAGACCAGACGTTCCTCCGGGATTTATCGACTGGACTCGACAAGTCCGTCCTGAACGAAAGCGCCCGGACGATGGGATGGAACGCCGACGGATCGCGGTTCTTCATCATGACGGGCTGTGAAACCAATCGTCTCTTCGCCGGGAGAATCCAGGGCAACGTCATGAAAATCTTTCAGGGCGGGAAGGCCCTCTATGGCGCAGAAGACGATTCATCGACCGCGCAGGAAATGAGGTGCGGGGAGCTGGGTAGCTGCCTGTTCCTCGCGAAGAACACGCTCGTCTTTTCCGCGTTCGACGGGCCGATGCCGCGCCGGACCGACGAGGCGGAGATCTTCGCCAACAAAGCCTTCCTCGTCCAGCTCGACGCCACGCCGCTCCTCGTCAAGACCACCGACTTCCCGAGCCAGGAACGATGGAAATTCGTGGACGTCTCCAAGGGAAACGATTCGGTCCTCTTGTCCGTGGAGAGGAACCCCGAGAATCTCACGCTGTTCGAGCACTCCATTTACGTGACTCCCCTTTTTCATGAATGGAGCCAGCTCTCTTTTCAAAACGAGATCCAGCAGAATATCTACCGTTGGGAGAACGGGAGCTGGGGCGTCGAAGGCGAATTGGCGCTGGTTTTTACGCCAAAGACGAATCGGCTGTTCGGCCTCGGAATTGAAACGACGGACAAGGGACCGCGGCAATATTTCATCCAGATCGACCCGGAAAGCGGGCAAACGGTGCGGGGAGCCGACATGGAATCCGGCCAGATCATCAATCGTCCGGTCTTCGATCCCGAAGAACGGTACGCGGCCATCCTCATGCTGGTCGATCAAGGAACGCGAGAACATGTGACCATTCTTGACCTGCCGACCAACGAGCGTTTTTCCGCCTGGGAAATCAAGGCTCCCAAGGGATACGCGTTCGACGCGAAGCGCGACCGGCTGCTCGCCTGGATCCAGTGATTCGCTAGGAAAGAGACGATCATGGCGGCCAACCTGACCCCCCAATACATGGAAGCGGATAAAAAACTCCGCACGGCCAAAACGCCTCAGGAAAAAATTGAAATTCTCGAGGAAATGCTGTCCCTCATGCCCAAGCATAAGGCCACGGAAAAGCTCCAGGCCCAGCTCAAGTCCAAGATCTCCAAGCTCAAAGAAGAGATGGAGAAACAGCCGTCCGTAAAGCACGGGACGAGCTATGTCATTCCGAAACAGGGCGCCGGGCAAATCGCCGTCGTCGGTCCGCCGAATAGCGGCAAATCCATGCTCATCAAAGCGCTGACGGGCGCGGAGCCCGAAGTTGGGGATTATCCTTTCACGACGCGCGCCCCGGCTCCGTATATGATGAAATTCGAGAACGTCCGCGTCCAGCTCGTGGACCAGCCTCCTCTGACGCCCGATATCATGGAAAGCTGGCAAATCGAACTCATCAAGGTCGCCGATGCCGCGCTCCTCGTCGTGGACCTCGCGAACGCGGACTCGTCTTCCCTTCTTGAATCGCTCATCGGCAAGCTCAAAGAAAAAAAAGTCGAGTTCGTGCGGGAAGATTATGTTCCGCCGCCGGAAAGTCCGGGCCCGCCGCCGTTCAAGAAAAAGACGATCATCGTCGCCAACAAGAGCGATCTCGACGCGGCGAAAGAAAATCTGGAGACCTTGAAATTTTTCTTCGAAGGCCAACTGACCGTCCTCCCCGTCTCGGCCGAGGCCGGCGACGGCTTGGAAGATCTGAAAAAAAGGATCTTCGGCTTCCTCCATGTCATCCGCGTCTACAGCAAAGCGCCCGGCAAGAAGCCGGACAATAGCGAGCCATTCGTCCTGAAACGGGGAACGACCGTCATCGAGATGGCGCGGGCCGTCCACAAGGACTTCGCCGAGAAGCTGGCCTACGCCCGCCTATGGCGCGGAAGCGAATTCACGGGACAGATGATCAATCGCGAATTCGTCCTTGAAGACAAGGACGTCTGCGAACTCCATCTTTAATATCGAATCGGGTATTGTGTCTCTCTATTTCTTTTCCGGGCGGAAATTCACCGCGTCCTGGGCGCAGATGTCCATGACCGCCATGAAAAAGAGCTGAGCCGTGTCCTCCATGATCTCCGGGGTGATCAGGTCGATGCTATCCTTCGGAAGGTGGTAGGTCGCGTAAGGCACGGACTTGCCGTACGTGCCGAAGGTCAGGGACGGCACGCCCTTCCAAAAAAACCGGGCCGAATCCTGGCGCGGCCGGCCGGGGTAGGACGCGGCGCCGCCCGATACCTGCCGGTGAATGTACTTCTGATTGGCCTTTTCGATGAAATCCCAGAAGGCCGGATATGTTCTCGCTCCACTGGCCGAGATCTTGTCGCCCATGCCGGGCCCTTCCATGTTGATGAAAACGAGCGTTTTTTCCAACGGGAAGACGGGATGCTCGCAGTAATAATCCGAGCCGGCCACGCCCTGCTCCTCGCTGCCGAAGAAAATGAACATCACGGACCGTTTCGGCTTGATGGCGCACTTGGCCATGGCTTCGGCGACTCCGAGGCCCACGGCGACCGCGGTCGCGTTGTCGTTCGCCCCCGGCATGAGCTCCCAGAGCCGGCCCAAGTGGTCGAGATGCCCGCCGATGATGATGGCTTCGTCCTTGAGCTTCGGATCCGTTCCGGGAATGACGCCGATGACGTTATATCCGATCCCTTCGGGATGCCGCTCCGCCACGTTCTTGATCGTCATGATCTTGCCCGTGGCGAAAGACTGGGGCTTGAGATCTTTTTTGATCTTGGCCGTCGTGTCGGCATAGGTCCTGCCGGTCCCGGCGAAGACATCGTTGACCACGGCCGGGCCGACATGATGATAGACGAATCCTTCACGATAGGAGTTGTTCGGATTGCCGATCGGGCCGTAATTATAAATCATGCCTTTGGCCCCGTGGGCGACGGCGTTCTCGAGCTTGTATTGATGGAAGGAATAAGGGCGCCATTTTTTGAAAACATCGGACGTGTCGCCGGCCGCCATCGGGACTTCGGGATCCATGAGGACGATCTTGCCTTTGACGTCCACGCCCGCATAATCGTCGTAACCCAGCTCGGGCGCGGTCACGCCGTAGCCGACGAAGACGACCTCGGCCGTGACCTCGCCGCCTGCGGTCGTCCCCCCGGGGATGAATTCCTCCTCGTATCGATAATATTTCTTGATCACGTCGTTTTTCAGGGGAATGTTGAGAGAGAGAAGTCCGCCTTTAAAAACGAGCGTGTAGGGATTCGGAAAAGCCTGGAGGTAAGTGCCCTTGTCACCCCCGGGTTGGACGCCCCATTGCTTGAGAAGCGAAATCACCCATTCGGCGCTGGCGTTGAATTCCGGTGTGCCGGTGAGCCGGCCGCCGAATTTCTCGGAGGTGAGCTCTTTGACATAGCCGTAAAGCGTTTCGCTCGAGATGAGATGCATGGCCTCGAGAAGCTTCTGCTCGTCAGTCAGCGGCGCCGGCGACTGGCCGCGCCGGGCCTGGACCGCAAACGTCGAGACGCCGGCCGCCAGGAAGACGAACACGAACAGAGCCGCTAAAATTTTCCTGTTTCTCATCCTCTCCTCCTTTAAAAGATTTCAGATATTCATTTTTTATTATAAGCGTGAGGCGAAAGCAAGTCGTAAAAATATGAGAATTATTGATCAGCTGGGCGAAGGGGAAGAAGGCGAAGCGACCATAAGGAAATCTCGCCGCTGTGTTTCGGTTTTTTCGGGAAGCCGCGTTTTGCGGCCGGCGAGAACACCCGAGCGTAATTCCTCGGGTGAGAACATCCTCGAGATGACAGCAAGAATCCTGTTGATCGAAAGAGAAATTCGTGCGAGCTACTCGCCGCCGAAAAAACCGAACGATGCAGGCGTTAAGATTTCCGCCAGGGAGCGAGCTTCTTCCCCGAGCCCTCTAAATGCGGACGGCGATGCCGGCGCGGAGGATAAAACCGTCCAAGATCCCGCCGTCGATAATGACGTGGATATTGTCCGTGATCTTGGCCTTGAGACCGATGTTGAGTTGGACGAACGGGATGAACCAGAACGGGATATCCGAACTCTTCCCTTCCTGCAGGGCCTTATCGTCCGCTTCCTTGCGAACGTCTTTGAGCGTCTTCGTTCCGGAGTCCGTGTCGTGTTCCGTCGTTCCGTCGGGATTGTGCAAGTCGCCTTGGACGGAATACGTCAACGTCCCATCGTCCAGATAGCTTCCGGGAGAGATGCCCAGGCCGAACGTGATGAAGGGATGGATTCTGGCGCTCGGCAGGATATCCCAACGGAAACTGAAATGGAACGACAGAGGAGCAATTTTGAATTCGCCCGATCCCTGTCCGTTGAAACCGGCGGACTTGACGATCCCGTTGTCCGTGTAATGGACGGACAAGTCGGCCGTGCCGTTAATACTGACCCACATGGATGTCTTTTCGACGGCGAGACCAAGGCTGAAAGAACCGTCCTGGCCCGCGGGATACCAGCGGAATTCAAATCCGAAATTGTGCCCGCCGGAATCGAAACTCGCGGACGAATTGGCGCGATCCTCGATCACGTCCGGATGCTCGTTTTTGATGCTGTCGACCATCTGGTCCTTCAGGACGCTGGAAGCGGCCGAATCGATCACCCCTTTGAGAAGATTCAGCCCCCATGAGCCGTAATGAAAGCTGAACTCAAAATTCCCTTGGGCCGAAAGCGTCGGACTCGTCAGGAGCAGAACCGCCGACACGAAAGACGCGACGAAAAGAAACCGCGTTTTCTTCATGGGACCCTCCTTTATCTAGAGGCAAATCCTTGCTTGATTTTATCTATACCACCGCACCGTTCGACCGTCAACTCCTTGAAGCCGTGAAGGCGGCCCTCTTCCATGCGCTGATTTGATACGTTCGACGGCGCCAAACCCCGATTTTTAAATCGGGGTAAAAAGCGCCGCTCAGTATTAACCCTGAGCATACCCCGGGCTTCAGCCCGGGGAGTCGAATGGGTTGATTTGCCCGCGGGATTCTGCTATCTTCTTTCCGTCAAGCCGCGAGCGATTGAAAAAGGAGGCTCCGATGCTTCGCACGATTATCCCGGCGGTGCTGATGGCAACCGCCGTTTGCGGGTTCGCCCTTTTCGCCGCCCCGACGAACCCCGTCATCGTCCTGACGACGAGCAAGGGGGACATCACGATCGAGCTGGATCAGGCCAAGGCCCCGATCTCCGCGAAAAACTTCCTCGCCTACGTGGACGCGCAATTCTATGACGAGACGATCTTCCATCGCGTCATACCGGGATTCATGATTCAGGGCGGGGGGCTCACGGCGGATTTCAAGGAGAAAATAGCCAAAGCGCCGATCAAGAACGAGGCGGCCAACGGCCTCAAAAACCTGCGCGGGACGATCGCCATGGCCCGGGGCGGCGCCTTTGACAGCGCGACCTGCCAGTTTTACATCAACCACGCGGACAACCCCAGACTGGACACTCAATATGCCGTCTTCGGCAAAGTCCTCAGAGGCATGGAGGTCGTGGACGCCATAGCCGCCGCGCCGACCGGAACGATCAAGGGCTACGAAAACGCCCCGCGGCAGACGATCACGATCGTGTCCGTCCGCCGCGCCGATAACAAATAGGCGTTCCCATCAGGCCTTGACCCACGACAACGCAAAAAGATCGAAGCTCGGCGACACGCTGTTCGCCATCGTCCATCTTCTGGCTCTCGTCGGCCTGGTCATTTATGCCCTCGCGGCCCTCGTCCAGGGCAATACCCTGCGCTTCGCGGTCATCATCGGCGGTCTGGCCTTTTATTATGTCCTCGTCCTCCACAAACCCGTGCGCCGGGAGATCGACCGCAAACGGAAACTGAAATCCGGAGGTCCCTCCCGCCGGCCGTGACATCGGATTGAAACGAATCCGGGCGCGGCCGCGTTGACATCGTCGAATGCCATGACTCTTATCAGAAGAAGAATCGCGATCCTGGCCGCGACCGCCGTCGTCCTGGCGGTCATTGCGGCCGTTCTCATGACCGGCAAAAAACGGCCGGAAACGCCGGCTCCAAAACCGGCGCCGGCGCTCGCCGAAGCCGGGCCTCCGGCGCCGACGGTGTACGAGGAAACCATTCGCAAGGGCCAAACGCTCTCCGATATATTGGCCGGCTATCATTTTTCAGCCGAAGAGATCCAGCGGCTCATTCGACAAATCCGACCCGTTTTCAGGCCGGACAGGATCATCGCCGGCCGCCGGATGCGACTGACCATGGATGCCGACCTTATCGTCCGGTCCATCGAGTATCCCCTGGACGAGAAATATTTCCTTGTCGTCACGCGGGACGGATCCGATTTCAAGGCCGAAAAGAAAGATTACGTTTTCGCCACGGCCGTCCTCTATATCGACGGCATGATCGAGGACAATCCGATCAACGCCTTTCTTCAAAGAGGCGAAAAAGAAGCGCTGGCCATCCGCATGACCGACCTCTTCGCCTGGGACATCGACTTCTACACCGATCTCCGCCGCGGCGACGTCTTCCGGATGGTCTATGAGAAAAAATACCTCGACGGAAAATTCTACGGTTACGGAGAAATCCTGACCGCGGAATTCGTCTGCCGGGGAAAGACATTCCAGGCTTTCCGCTTCGAATATCCGGACCAGGCCAAACCCGGAATCAAGAAAGCCGATTATTTTGACCGGGAAGGAAAGTCCCTCCGCAAGGAATTCCTCCGCTCCCCCCTTCCCTACGGCGCTCCGATCACCTCGCGGTTCAGCTACAACCGCTTTCATCCGATCCTCAAGATCTACACGGCCCATTTAGGCGTGGATTACGGAGCTCCCGTCGGAATGCCGGTGCACGCCACCGCCGACGGAACCGTCATCTCGGCCGGCTCGAACGGCGCCGCCGGCAACATGGTCCATCTCCGTCACCGGAACAGCTATGAAACGATGTATCTCCACCTCAGCGGGATGTTCGTCAAGGCGGGCCAGAAAGTGTCGGGAGGACAGGTCATCGGGACGGTCGGCAATTCGGGCGAATCGACCGGGCCTCACCTGGATTACAGGGTCAAACAAGGAGGGACATTCATCAACCCCCTCTCCTGGAAATTTCTGCCCGTCGAGCCGCTCCGTCCGGAATTCAAAGAGGCGTTCAAGAAGGACGTGGAGATCTGCGATCGCTTGCTTGACGCGCCGCTGATGTTGCGCGAAGCCTTTCTGCGCTGAAAAATTCGACCGGCGAGCGATCCGCCCGAACTCGTGTCCATCCGCCCCGAATCGATCGCGCCGTTTTTCGCTGTGTCAAAGGACCCGTTTTTTTGCTAGAATAGATATGCCCATGGCTCGAAAGAAACCATCCCGGACTTTCAGGAATCCCGTTCCGACCGTGGATATCATCATCGAAATCAAGGACAAACGAGGAAAACCGGGGATCATCCTCATCGAAAGGAAAAATCCTCCTCGCGGCTGGGCGCTCCCCGGAGGCTTCGTGGATTACGGCGAGACTCTCGAATCGGCCGCCGCGCGCGAGGCCGAAGAGGAGACATCACTCAAAGTCGACCTCAAATATCAGCTTCATACGTACTCCGATCCAGGCCGCGACCCTCGCCTTCACACGATATCCACGATTTTCGTCGCCGCGGCGAAAGGAACGCCGAAAGCGCAGGACGACGCCAGGGACATAGGCATCTTCCAGCCCAAGGACATCCCTTTTCCCTTGGCCTTCGACCACAACAAGATCCTGGACGATTATGTCCGGCTTAAAAAAAAGAAAAAAATCGAGGCGGGAAAAACCGCGCGGAAACCGAGAGAACCATCATGATCGACGAAGAAGCAAAACCCAAGAGTGAATCCCTGAATATGGACCTCAAGGAATTGACCCGCGTCTGGGGCCCGGTCGAAGCCGAGGTCATTAAAAATTTTCTCGAAAGTGAAGGTATCCCCTGTTTTTTCAAGGGTCTGATGCTTCAAACGCTCTATCCGTTCTCAGCCGACGGTCTGGGGGAGGTCAGAATATATGTCCCCGAAAAAGACTATGAAACGGCGAAATCCCTCATCGAAAAGCGCGAGTGAAAATCCCAATTTTTCTTCAAATCCGCGTCTGAAGAGCCGTCAGCTCTGAATCTCCGCCCATAAAGTGATTCCTTTCAATGATTTTCCCATGATCTCGACATAGAAAAGTATTTCCGTTTTTCAGCTATTTTTGCTTGACTTCCCTGCCTTTTTCCATTATATTTTAAGCAAAATGGGATAAAAAGGGACGAAATGGGAAGTTTATTGATAGGAAGTTACAAAGCAAAGCTCGACAACGGCGGGAGAATCAAGATTCCCGAAAAGTTCCGGGCCGCTATTGAGGAGCAGTCCGGAAAAGGGCTTTTCATAACCTCGCTGGAGGACGACTTCGTCCAAATCTTTCCCTTGCCCGTCTGGGAAAACATGATGAAGACTCCCGAAAACGGAACTCGCTACCCCGATCCCGACGTTCAGGAATTCAATCGAAAAGCCAATCTATCGGGCAATCACGGTGAGATCGATTCGAAAGGCCGCATCCTCATCAACCAGGCGCTCCGCGAAAAAGCCGGCCTCCAAAACGAAGTCCAAGTCATCGGGGCCAATAATTACCTCGAAATCTGGGACTGCGGCCGCCTCGCCGAGAAAATGGCCAAAAAACCGCTCACCTACGAGGACTTCAAGAATTATGCCAAGCTCATATCGAACAGGAAGCCGGAATGAGCGAAAGAGAACACATCCCCGTGTTGCTCGAAGAGGCCCTCTCCTACCTGGACATCCGGAGAGAGGGCACCTATATCGACGGCACGCTCGGGATGGCGGGCCACGCGACCGAAATTCTCAAGAGGAATCCGCGAGCCCGGCTCATCGGCCTGGATCTCGACGAAACTTCGATCCTCAAGGCCCGGGAATATCTTCGCCCTTATGCCGATCGCGTCGATCTTTATCACGCCGATTTCCGGTATCTCCCTGATCTCGACATCGACTTTTCGACGATCCGGGGAATTTTGCTCGACCTCGGAATGTCGTCCTTTCAGCTCGACGCCCCCGGCCGGGGATTCAGCCATACCCTGGAAGGGCCGCTGGACATGAGAATGGATTTCCGGAACAAAATGACGGCAGCCAAGATCCTCGACAAATACTCCGAATCCAAGCTGGCCAAGATCTTCCGGGAGTTCGGCGAGCTCAAACAGGCCAATAAGCTCGCCCGGAAGATCGCTACGATCCGGCGGACGCAGAAGATCGAGAGCACGACCCAATTGCGGGCGATCGTCGAAGAGGTCTGCCATTGGATCCCCCAGAAAGGAAAAGTCCACCCCGCGGCCAAGGTCTTTCAAGCCCTGCGGATCGAAATCAATCAGGAACTCGATAGGCTCGGCGAATTCCTGGAACGGGCCGTCCGACTTCTTCCTCCCGGGGGGCGGCTCGCGGTCATCTCGTTCCACTCCCTCGAGGACCGCATCGTCAAACACACTTTGGCCCGCCTGGCGCACCCGGAAAACGGGGACAGCCTCATCGATATCCTGATGAAAAAGCCCGTCGCGGCGACGGAGGAGGAGATCGCCCGCAACCCCCGGGCGCGCTCGGCCAAATTGCGGGCGGCCGAAAAGAAATCCTATGGTCCGAAAAAAATTCAATAGAAAAGAGATCGCTTTCGGGGTCCTGGCCAGCCTCATGACGATCCTGACCCTGACGTTCTACCTCTGGCACATCACAGAAAACGTCCAGCTCGGATATGACATCAGCCGCGGCGAGAGCCAGGTGAAGACCCTCCAGGAGGACATCAAGAAATTAGAGACGAAAAAGTCCGCGCTCCGCGCCCTTTCGCGTATCGAAAAAAAAGCCAGAGAAGAGCTGAAGCTGGCCGATGTTCGCGAAGACCAGATCATCTATGCGGATCACTAATCCACGGCTGACGACATGAACATCGCCAATATGCATTTCCAGAAAAAGGTCCGGAAAAGGACCAGGATCCTCGTCCTCGTCTTTGCCGTTTGGGCCTGCGGGATCTTCCTTCGCCTCTTCCAGCTCCAGGTCTTGAATCATGCTCGTTTGAGCGCCCAGGTCATCGCCCAGAACCAGGGCGAGATCGACATCTACCCGAGACGCGGCACGATCTTCGATAGGAAAGGCGAAATCCTGGCTCAAAGCGTTCCCACTCAGACCGTCTATTACGCGCCATCGCCCGGCGAGCCTTTGGAACTCCAGATGAAGCCGGTCCTTGCCCTCGAATCTCTCCTCGAGCTCGGCCCCAAGGATATCGAAAGGGTCAAAACCGCCCTTCAAAACGGATCGAATCACATCCCGGTCAAGAAAAAACTCGAAGTCGAGGCGGCCGAGAAGGTCATGAGCCTCAAACTGAACGGAATTTATACCCGGGAAGAAACGAGTCGCTTCTATCCGCAGGGTTCCCTGGCCGCCCATGTCCTGGGCGGCGTCGGGGCCGAACACAAAGGTCAAAGCGGCCTGGAGTACCTCTATGATTACGTCCTCAGCGGGAAAAAAGGCCGGCAGATCATCCTCCGGGATTCGCGCCGGAGAGAGTACCACTTCGAAACGCTCGAGGAATCCCAGGAAGGCGGCGATATCGTTCTCACCCTCGACAAAACCATCCAGTATATCGCCGAACAAGCCCTCGACAAGGCCGTTCGCGAGCACGACGCCAATTGGGGGACGGTGATCGTCGCCAACCCCGGGTCGGGCGAGATCCTGGCCATGGCCAGCCGTCCGACGTTCGACCCGAACAACTATCCTCCGGAATCGGCGGAGGCCGAAATCAATCGGGCCATCCGTCATCTCTTCGATCCCGGCTCCATGTTCAAGATCGTGACAGCTTCAGCAGCGCTCGAAAACCATCGGGCGGCCATGACCGATACCTTCGATTGCCGCAAAGGCGCGATCGAGACCGCCGGCACGCCCATCCGCGACCACAAGAATTTCGGCGTTCTCGCTTTTCCCGACGTTTTCAGCAATTCGTCCAACGTCGGGACCGTTCAGATCGGCCGGCGCGTCGGACAGGAATTCCTCTACCAAACCATCAAGCTCTTCCGCTTCGGCTCCAAAACCGGCATCGAGCTGCCCGCCGAGGCCGCCGGCAAAGTCCATCCGCTCAAGGAATGGACGCGCCGATCGCTGGATTCCGTATCCATCGGATATGAGATCTCGGTGACGGCGCTCCAAGTCCTTCAGGCGATGAACGTCATCGCCACCCGGGGGAGCTATGTTCCTCCGCGGCTCATCAAGGGCGTCCTGGGCTCTCCGGAGCCGGCCAAAAAGAGAGGCCCCGAGTCCGAGCAGGTCATTTCCGGGAACACGGCCGGGCAGGTCGTATCCATTCTGGAAAAAGCCGTCCTCGAAGGGACCGGCAAGGAAGCCCAGGCCAAAGGCTATACCGTGGCCGGGAAGACGGGAACGACCCAAAAATACGACCCGGAGATCCAGGCCTTTTCGACGTCGAAGCACATCGCTTCGTTCGCGGGATTTGTCCCCGTCGAAAATCCGATCCTGTCCATTATCGTGGTCCTGGACGAGCCGAAGACGGACGAATATTACGGCGGCCAGGTCGCGGCCCCCGTGTTCCGCGAGATCGCGCAGCGCGTCCTGCTCTATCTGAACGTTTTTCCTCAATCCGGGCCCGTCCGGACCATCATCGCGGCCAACCGCGGGGGAGACGGCGAACGATGACCTTGAAAGACCTATTCAAAGACGTCACGGTCCTCGCCGGCCTGGGCGACGAGACGGTCGACATCCAGGGCATCACCTATTCCTCGAAGGCCGTGAAACCGAATTTCCTGTTCGCCGCGCTGAAAGGCGAAAAAAGGGACGGGTTCGACTTCGTCCCCGAGGCCCTCAAGAACGGCGCCGCGGCGGTCCTCTCGGACAAACCGAAACCCTCCGGTTTGGATGTGAGCTGGATCCAGGTCTTCGATCCCCGCGAGGCTTTGGCTTTATGCTCGGCGAACTTTTACGACAATCCCTCTTACAAAATGAAACTCGTCGGCATCACCGGGACCAAAGGGAAGACGACCATCACGTTCATCCTGGAATCCATCCTGAAAATCGCGGGATATCGTCCGGGCGTCATCGGGACGATCAACTACCGGGGGCCGGACTTTGAGCTCAAGGCCCAGCGGACGACGCCGGAAGCCCCCGATCTCCAGAACATGCTCAAGACCATGTTCGACACTGGCGTAACGCACTGTTTGATGGAAGTCTCCTCGCACTCGCTCGATCTGAAGCGTGTCTCGGGCATCAGTTTCGACGTGGCCGTTTTCACCAACCTCAGCGGCGAGCACTTGGACTACCATCACACCATGGATGAGTATTTCGCCGCTAAGAAAAAGCTGTTCATGCAAAATTCCAAAAAGCGAACCGCGGTCGTCAACGAGGACGATCCCTGGGGAAAACGGCTGATCGCCGAGCTGCCGATGAACACCATCACCTTCGGGTTAGAGCCGGCGGCGCTCGTCCGGAGCGAGAAATTCAAGCTGAACGGCCCCGGCCTCGAAGCCCTGGTCAAGTATCCGGGCGGACAGGCGACCATCACTTCGTCTCTCTCGGGCAAGCACAATCTCTACAACATCCTTGCGGCTTTTTCCGTGGCCCTGGCCCTGAACGTGTCCCCTCAGGTCATCCGGGACGGCATCGCCGCATTGAAGCAGGTGCCGGGACGGTTCGAAAAAATCGAGAACGATTTCGGTTTGAATATCTACGTCGATTACGCCCACACCGACAGCGCGCTGCGGAGTCTTCTCGAGACCGTGAAAGAGCTCAAGCCCAGCCGCATCCTCCTGGTCTTCGGCGCCGGCGGCGACCGGGACAAGTTCAAACGGGAACGCATGGGCGAGATCGCCGGCCTGTTCGCCGACTGGACCTTTATTACCTCGGACAATCCCCGCTCCGAAGATCCCATGGACATCATTCGGGAGATCGAAAAAGGCGTCCTCAAAACGGGCTCGAAAAAATACAGCCTCGAGATCGATCGCCAAGAAGCGATCGCCAAGGCCCTCGCCTTCGCCAAAAAGGGAGATTATGTCCTATTCGCCGGCAAGGGTCATGAAAGCACGCAGGTCATCAAAGACCGGGTCATTCCGTTCAACGACGGCGACGTGATCCGGGAAATCCTCGCGAAAATGGGAACGGCCTAAGCATGGCGGAATTGAGATTGGACCGGATCGCGGAAACGACGGGAGGAACGATCCTCCAGGGATCGCCGACATCGGTATTCCGCACGTTCAATATCGATTCGCGCGGGACGAAACAGGGCGAGCTTTTCTTCGCCATGGTCGCCCGGCGCGACGGTCACGATTACGTCGCGGCCGCGGCCGAACGGGGCGCGGCCGGGGCCGTGATCTCGCGTCCCGTCCCGTCGCCCGGCAAGGATTTCGCCCTTCTTCTCGTGCCGGATACGACGGCGGCTCTCCAGGCGCTGGCCAAGGACGCCCTCGCCGGACGGAACATCAAAATCGTCGGCGTCACGGGAAGCGTCGGCAAGACGACGACCAAGGAATTCGCGGCCGCGCTGCTTTCGACGAAATTTCAGGTGCTCAAGTCCGAGGGCAATTTCAACAATCATCTGGGCTTGGCCCTGACCCTGCTCCGGATCGAGCCGCGGCACGACGCCGCCGTCCTCGAGATGGGCATGAGCGCTTCCGGCGAGATCCGGACGCTCACGGCCATCGCCCCCCCGGATGTGGCCGTGATCACCAACATCAACCCCGTCCATTTGGAATTTCTCAAGACCATGGAGGCCATCGCGGCGGCGAAAAAGGAAATTCTGGACGGAATGAAAGAGGACGGTATCGCCGTCTTGAACGGAGATGACCCGTTTGTCGAGCAGATCGCCCAGGAGTGGAAAGGCCGGAAGCTGTATTTCGGCCTGTCCCAGGGTTGCGATATTCGAGCCGAAAACGTCCAGAGAATGGGATACGACGGATTCAAGTTCGACGTGATCTCCGGCAAGGAAAAACGCCGGATCCGTTTTCCCTTTTTTTCGGAAACCTATATCTACAACCTTTTAGCCGCCCTGGGCGTCGCGCGCGTTCTCTCCCTTCCCGTCGACAAGCTCGAGGAAGCGATCCAGGGACTCAGGCCCTATGCCCACAGAGGCATCCTTCTTCGCCTCACCAAAAGCATCGTCGTCATCGACGACTCCTATAATTCGAACCCCCGGGCCCTCGAGGCCGCGTTGCGCAGTTTCGCCGCGCTTCCGGCCCGAAGGCGCGTCGCGGTGCTCGGCGATATGCTCGAACTGGGCGACTCCGCCGCCCTATTCCACGAAGAAGCCGGCGGATGGGCCGCCAAAACAGGTTGGGATCTTCTCATCACGGTCGGGCCGCTGGGCCGCTATACGGCGGAAGGCGCGCGCGACGCGGGGATGGGACAGGGAAGGATCTTCTCCTTCGCGAGCAGCTCAGAAGCGGCGGAAGGCATCCCCTCCCTCCTCCGGGATGACGATCTCGTCCTGGTCAAAGGATCCCGGGGGATCGAGACCGAGATGATCGTCGAGAGATTGAGAGACGTTTTCAAGGAGACATGACGTGCTCTATTTGTTGCTCGTGCCGCTGAAAAAATTCGTGACTTTTTTCAATGTCTTCGGCTACATCACGATCAGGACCGCGCTCTCTGGTATCACCGCGCTCATTTTGACCTTTCTTCTCGGCCCGACGCTCATCAAGATCCTGAAAAAAAACCAAATCGGCCAGGAAATCCGGCTCGAAGGGCCGCAGTCCCATTTAACGAAAAAAGGAACGCCGTCCATGGGCGGCCTCCTGATCATCGGCACGACGCTGATTCCGACGCTCCTGTGGGGCAACCTGAGCAACAGCTACGTCTGGCTCGGCATGGGCACGATGTTCTTCTTCGGGCTGATCGGCTTCCTGGACGACTACCTCAAGATCAAAAAAAGAAGATCCCTCGGCCTCATCGCCCGGAACAAGTTCGTCCTTCAATTCATCCTGGCGATCGCCTTCGCCCTGATCGTCCTCTATCTCGGATACGCCCTCGGACCCAGGAAAGGATTCGATCTCAAGCTCTATCTTCCGTTCTTCAAGAACTGGATCCCTTATCTCGGCTGGCTCTATCTCCCCTGGATCGTTTTCATTCTGGTCGGCTCCTCGAACGCGGTCAACCTGGCCGACGGATTGGACGGGCTGGCCATCGGATTGACGTTGATCAGCGCCACAGCTTTGACGGCGCTGACGTATATCGCCGGCCATAAGATATTTTCCGGCTACCTGGGAATCGCTCAGGTTCCCCAAGCCGCGGAGCTGACCGTGTTCGCCGGCGCCCTGACTGGCGCCTGTCTCGGATTCCTTTGGTTCAACTCGCACCCGGCCCAGATCTTCATGGGCGATGTCGGAGCGCTGTCGCTCGGCGGGACGCTGGCGGCCCTGGCCATCCTCATCAAGCAGGAACTCCTTCTTTTCGCCGTGGCCGGAGTTTTCATTATGGAGCTGCTCTCCGTCGTGCTTCAAGTCGGCTACTTCAAGCTGAGCGGCGGCAAGAGGATCTTCAAGATGGCTCCTCTCCATCATCATTTCGAACTTTTGGGCTGGCCCGAAGAAAAAGTCGTGATTAGGTTCTGGATCCTGGGCATCATTTTCGCTCTGTTCAGCCTGGCCACGGTGAAGTTGAGATGACCATGGAATTGAGCGGCAAAAAAATCCTCGTCGTCGGCCTGGGAAAGACGGGCGAAGCCACGGCAGACTTCCTGCTGCGGCGCGGCGCCCGGGTGAAGATCAGCGAAAAGAAAACGGCGGGCGAGCTCGGCGACCGGACCCGGAAATGGGCGGAACGCGGGGCGGTCGTCGAGGCCGGCGGGCATCAATTGGCCTCGTTCCTCGAAGCCGACGTCATCGTTCCCAGCCCCGGCGTGCCGCCTCTCCCCGAATTCCAAGCGGCTCGGGAGAGGGGGATTCCCATCCTTTCCGAGATCGAGATCGCTTATCGTTTTTTAAAAGGCACGATCGCCGGCATCACCGGCACGAACGGCAAATCGACGACCACGACCCTCCTTCACAAGATCCTCAAGGAGGCGCGAAGCCAAGCCTATCTCGCCGGAAACATCGGGACGCCGCTCATTTCATTCGTGGATAAAAGCCGGGACGACCATATTTATGTCACGGAAATCTCGAGCTTTCAACTCGAATATATCGACGCTTTTCGCGCCCACGTGGCGCTCGTTCTCAACGTCTCGCAGAACCACCTGGACTGGCACGGCACGCTCGAAGATTATTTCGCCGCGAAGAAAAAGCTCGTCACCGCGCAAGGCCGAGGCGATAAGGCCATCTTGAACCGCGACGATGCCCTGGTCTGGGGCCTGGCCGAGGCGGCCGGATCGGACGTGTTCGGTTTCACCCGGAAGCGGATTTTGCGGCGCGGCTGCTTTGTTCGCGGCGGCCGGATCGTTTTGCGGGACGCGGCCGAGACTCCGGTCATGCCCGTCTCGGAAGTCCGGCTGCCCGGCCTCCACAACCTGGAAAACGTCCTGGCCGCCTCCGCGGCCGCTTTTCAGTTCGGGGTCGCCCCGGCCGCCATGCGCAAATCCATCAGGACGTTCCAGGGTCTCGAGCATCGTCTGGAACGCGTTCTCACGGTGCGCGGCGTCGCCTTCGTCAACGACTCGAAAGCCACGACCGTGGACGCGACGCTCAAGGCGATCGCCAGCTTCGACCGGCCGATCGTCCTCATCCTCGGGGGCAAGGATAAGGGGTCGGATTTCACGAAGCTCGGCCGGTCGTTGAAAGCCCGGGTCAAGAAGGCCGTCCTCGTCGGGGCGGCCAAGGAAAAGATCCGGAAAGCCCTGACCGGGGTCGTCCCGATGGAAGACGCCGGCTCATTCCACGAGGTCGTGCCGCGCGCGTTCGCGGCCGCGGCGCGGGGCGACATCGTCCTCCTCGCTCCCGCCTGCACGAGTTGGGACATGTTCAATAACTTCGAGGAGCGCGGCCGGACGTTCAAGAGCGACGTCAGAAAACTGGCGAAGAAAATAAAAATGGGGAAAGCCTGAGCCATGGAGATCTTCAGGTCCTACGGATTCGACAAGGTGCTGTTCTTCACGACCCTCGTCCTGATCACGCTGGGCCTGGTCATGGTTTTCAGCGCCTCGGGCGTATCGGCGGCCGAAAAATATCAGCAGCCGTTCTATTATTTCTTCCATCAGTTGATCGGGGCCGCCGCCGGACTGTTTTTCATCCTGTTCATGCTCTCGGTCGAAAGGCCCATGTACCAGCAGGCGGCTTTCATTTTCGGGCTCCTGCTGGTCGCCTTCGGCCTTCTCTTGCTCTGCTTCATGATGCCGTCCGTTGCCAAGACCAACCGATGGCTGGTCTTCTTCGGCTTTCGGTTCCAACCCTCGGAGCTGGCCAAGATCAGCCTGGTCCTGTTCCTGGCTTGGTATCTCGACCGGCGCAAGGAGAAGATCCAAGAGCCTAGGGTCCTTCTCGTCCCCCTGGGCGTGGTCTTTCTTTTCACCCTATTGATCCTCAAAGAACCGGATTTCGGAACGGCGGCGCTGACCTTCTCCATATGCGCGGCCCTCTTCTTCATCGGCGGCGTTCGCCTGAGATATTTCGCCGTTCTGGGGCTTTTCTCCTTGCCCGTTTTCGCCTACTACGTCATTTCGGCGGGCTACCGCCTCGACCGGTTCCTCGCCTTTTTCTCGCCGGGCAAGGACCTTCAGACTCTCAATTTTCAGGTCACTCAATCCAAGCTCGCCCTCGGAGCGGGGGGCCTCCTGGGCGTCAGTATCGGAGAGAGCGTCCAGAAGATGTTTCTGCCCTGTCCGCACACGGATTTCATATTCGCCGTCATCGGCGAAGAGATGGGACTGATCGGGACGCTGGCCACCCTTCTTCTCTTCGTCATTTTCGTCTGGCGGGGCATCGCCATCTCGATGAAAGCGGCGAACGCCGTCAGCCAGCTCGCGGCCGCCGGATTGACGATCCTCATCGCCGCCCAGGCCCTTCTCAATATCACCGTCGTCCTGGGGTTGAGCCCGGCCAAGGGGGTTCCCCTTCCCCTGCTCAGCTTCGGCCGGTCGTCGCTCCTGACGACCATCTTCGCCGTCGGCATTCTTCTCCATATCTCCCAGAGAAAGACCATCAACCGGGGTCCCACATGAGAGAAAAACGCGTGATCATCGGAGGAGGCGGTACGGGCGGGCACCTTTATCCCGCGCTCGTGCTGGGACAAAAGCTCCGGGAAAAGGATCGCGACCTTCGGTTGACGTTCGTCGGGAGCCGACGCGAGTCCGAACAAAAGATCATGGCCCATCATGAGGTCGCCTTTATCCCCATGCCCATCGAAGGCTTGAAGGGCAGGGGTTGGCGGAGCCTGAAAGCCCTCGGCCTCCTGCCGGGCGCGTTCATCAAGTCCCTCCGGCTCCTGGCCCGCATCAAACCGGACCTCGTCGTCGGGGTCGGCGGTTACAGTTCCGGCCCGCTCGTGCTGCTGGCCGCGTGGCTGGGGATTCCGACCGTGATTCTCGAACAGAACGTGCGGCCCGGATTCACCAACCGGCTCCTCCTCCCCTGGGTCAAAAAGGCCGTGGCCGCCTTCGAGGCCGCCCTGCCCTATTTGAAGGGCAAGGGCGTATTCCTCGGCAACCCGGTTCGCCGGGAATTCTATGTCCTTCCGCCCAAAGAGCGGACGGATCGGCTGACGCTTCTCATTTTCGGAGGGAGCCAGGGCTCGCGTTTTCTCAATCGGGCGGTCGCGGCGACGCTGCCTCTCCTCATCAAGGCCAGGGACTTCCTGACGATCCATCACCAGACCGGCAAGATCGATTGGGGTTGGGTGAAAAAAGCCTACGATCAAAACGGCTTTTCCGGGGCGATCGTCGCGCCTTTCTTTTTTGACATGCCCGACCGTTTCCGGGCCGCGGACCTCGTCATCGGCCGCGCCGGGGCGACGACTTGCTCCGAGCTCATCGCCTCCGGGAGAGCCTCGATCCTCATCCCCTTCGCCAAGGCGGCCGATGATCACCAGGCCGCCAACGCTCGGGCGCTGGAGAAAGCCGGGGGGGCCGTGGTCATTCTGGAAAGCGAATGGACGCCCGGGCTTCTGGCCGAAAAGATCGTCCATTTCCTCGAACATAAAGACGGCATCTCGGTCATGGAAAAAAACCTGGCCTCCTTGAAAAAAGACGGGGCCGCCGACGCGATCGCCGGTCTGTGCTTCGAACTGATGGAGGCCCGCCGCTAGGAGAAACTCATGGTCAAGACCTCATACCGAAAACTGAAACACATCCACATGATCGGCATCGGCGGGACCGGCATGAACGGCATCGCGGAAGTGCTCATCAACCTCGGCTACAAAGTCACGGGTTCGGATATCCAGGCCAACGACGCCACGCGGCGGCTGGTCAAGAAGCTCAAGGCCAGCGTCTCGATCGGCCATAAGGCCGAGAACATCAAAGGGGCGGACGTCGTCGTCATCTCCTCGGCCATCAAAGAGGACAACGTCGAAGTCCGGGAGGCCCGGCTGCGGAAAATTCCCGTCATCCCGCGCGCCGAAATGCTGGCCGAACTCATGCGCATGAAATACGGCATCGCCGTTGCCGGTTCCCACGGCAAGACGACGACGACGTCCATGATCGCCACGATCCTGGACCGGGCCGGCTTCGATCCGACGATCATCGTCGGCGGACGGTTGAACACGATCGGCGCTCACGCCAAGCTGGGCGAGGGCGAGTTCTTCGTCGCCGAGGCCGACGAGAGCGACCGTTCCTTCCTCTATCTCTCTCCGTTCATCGCCGTGCTCACCAACATCGACGAGGAACATCTCGACCATTATCGGAACGTCGAAGAGATCAAAAAGACTTTCGTCCATTTCGCCAATAAGGTGCCTTTCTACTGCCCGATCATCCTCTGCCTCGACGACCCCAACCTGCAGAGCATCATCCCCCAACTCGAGCGCCGCGTCATCACCTACGGGTTCTCGGCCCAGTCCGACATCTTCGCCCGGGACATGCGATTCGATGGATTCACCAGCACGTCCACGATCTTCCACAAAGGCCGCAAGCTTGGACGGTTGAAGCTGAACGTTCCGGGCAAGCACGGTGTTCTCAACGCGATGGCCTCGACGGCCGTGGGCCTGGACCTGGATATCCCTCCCGCGCTCATCCTAGAAGCGCTCGAAAGCTACTCGGGAACGGGACGCCGCTTCGAGCTCAAAAAAGAAACGCGGAAGGTGATGATCATCGAGGATTACGCCCACCATCCCACGGAGATCAGGGCGACGCTCGACGCGGCGAAACGCGGCTGGCCGCGCCGGGTCGTGGCCGTTTTCCAGCCTCACCGCTACACTCGGCTCTCGTATTTGATGACCGAGTTCGCCACGTCCTTCAACCAGGCGGACGTCTTGATCCTTACCGAGATCTATCCCGCCGGCGAAGAGCCGATCGCCAACGTTTCGGGGGCGGTGCTCTTCGAGGAAGTGAAACGATTCGGCCATAAAGACGCGCATTTCGAGCCGGACATGAAAAAGATCGCCGGACTTCTCAAAAAAGTCGTCCGCGCCGGTGATATCGTCCTATTTCTGGGCGCCGGCAACATTTACAAGGCCATACCGGACTTTATTGAAACCTTGGAAGGAAAACGGTGAACCGATCCGCCATCGCCTCTCCTCACGCCTTGCATTTCCAGCGAGGGGAGGGAAAAGCCCGCCTGAAAAAGGATCCCCGGAGAATGCCCGCCAGGCTCCGGCAGATCTTGCTCACGGTCGGCCTCGCGGCGCTTTCGTTCTTCGCCGTATATGAGATTTTTCTCTTCGTCATTTCCTGGAATAACCTGGACGTCAAGGATGTCCAGGTCTTCTGCGCCGACGCTGCGGTCAAATCCGAAGTCGCCCGGATGGTCGGAAACGTCCGCTGGGGCAACATCCTTCTCCTCGATCTCTCGCGGATCAGAAGCCGGATCGAATCTTATCCCTGGGTCAAGGAAACGCGCCTGCGCAAGGTCTTTCCGGGGTCCGTAAAGATCGAGGTCACCCCCCGGGTGCCGGTCGCTCTTCTCCAGGGGGACGGCCTGGTCCCGATCGACGGGGAGCGGGTGGAACTCGGAAGAGCCGTCCGCGAAGATTACCCGGGCCTCCCCGTGCTTTTCGATACGGGCGGTTTCCGCGAAGACCGCCGGGACAAGCTCGACCTGGCGTGGAGCTGCCTGGCGGACCTTTCCGCCGCCGAAAAAGCCGACGTAGAGATCCTCGACCTGTCCGATCCGAACGACGTCATCTTGAAATTCCGCTCGGATCCGACGCGGCTCAAGCTCGGCGACGGCCTGTTCGCCCGGAAGATCGCCTTTTACCGGGAGAACAGGGCCCGGCTGGCGAATGAGTCCGGTCCGCCGGAATTCGCGGACCTTCGCATAACGGACAGGATCTATTTCGTTCCGGCCGGATCGATCAAGCGCGGGCAGGGGATCACCCAACCGGACAAGGAGAGACGATAATGCCAAAAAACGGTTACGTCGTCGGCATCGATATCGGCACAAAAAAAGTGACGGCCATCATCGGCGAGATTACCGAAGAGCGCAAGGTGGAGGTCATCGGGATCGGCACGGCCGATTCGAAGGGACTGCGCAAGGGCGTCGTGGTCAACCTCGACATCACCTCGGCCGCCATCAAAAAAGCCCAGGAAGAAGCCGAACTCATGGCCGGAGTGGCCATCAACTCGGCCCTCATCGGCATATCCGGCGCCCACATCAAGAGCTTCAACAGCCGGGGCGTGATCGCGGTTTCCGGCAAGAACCGCGAGATCGGGCGCGACGACATCCGCCGCGTCATCGAGCAGTCCAAGGCCGTCTCGATCCCGCCCGACCGGGAAATCATCCATATCATTCCCCAGGAATTCGTGGTGGACGAACAGGACGGGATCAGGGACCCTCTCGGGATGAACGGCATCAAACTCGAAGTCAACGTCCACATCGTCACCGGCGCCATCACGCTCGTCCAGAACCTCCGGACCTGCGTCGAGCGGGCCGGCATCAACATCGAGCAAATCGTCCTCAACCAGATCGCGACGAGCGCCGCCGTCCTGACCCACGATGAAAAGGAATTGGGCGTGGGACTCATCGACATCGGCGCCGGGACGACCGAGGTCGCCATCTTCGAGCGGGGAAGCCTGTGGTACACGGCGATCATCCCGCTGGGCGGCGACAATTTCACCAACGACATCGCCGTCGGGCTGCGGACGCCCATCCCCGAAGCGGAAAAGATCAAGAAGAAGTTCGGATGCGCCGTCGGCCCCAGAGGGGACGAGCAGGAAACGGTCGAAGTGCCGTCGGTCGGCAAGGGCCGGAAACCGCGCGTCTTATCGCGACAGCTCCTCGCCGACATCATCGAGCCCCGCGCCGAAGAAATTTTTCGCCTGGTCGACAACGATATCAAGCGGATGGGCTACGAAAAGTCCTTGAACTCCGGAATCGTCTTGACCGGCGGAACGGCCCTCCTCGACGGCCTCGAAGAGGTCGCCGAGGAAATCTTCGACCTGCCCGTCCGCCGCGGGGATCCGACGGGCGTCGGCGGGCTGGTGGATCGGGTGAGCACTCCCGATTATTCCACGGCCGTGGGGCTGCTTCTCTACGGTCACACCCTCATGAAGGAAAAGGGAATGACGAAGGACAGAAAAAAAGGATTATTCGCTAAAATCAGGGATATTTTCAGGGAAGAATAGGAGGGATTATGGGCCATGATCCAGCGAGCAAATTGAAGTTTCATCTCGTCGAAGAGACCTACAGCGCCAAGATCAGGGTGGTCGGCATCGGCGGGGGCGGCGGCAACGCTCTGAACCGGATGATCGAGTCCGGGATCGAGGGCGTCGATTTCATCGCCGTCAACACCGACCTGCAGGCGTTGAACAACAGCAAAGCTCCCAACAAGATCCAGATCGGGAACCAACTGACCAGGGGACTGGGATCGGGCGGGCAGCCTGAGAAGGGCAAACAGGCCGCCCTCGAAGATACGGAAAAGCTTCTCGGCCTTCTCGAAGGCTCGGATATGGTCTTCCTGACCGCGGGATTGGGCGGCGGGACGGGGACGGGCGCGACGCCCATCATCGCCAACCTGGCCGCGGAACTCGACGTTCTCTGCATTGCCATTTGCACGCTTCCCTTCGAATTCGAGGGGAAAGTCCGGGGACGACAGGCCGAAGAAGGTTTGAACGAACTGAAGTCGGCCGTGGACACCGTCATCGCCATCCCCAACGAGCGCCTGCTCCAGACGGTCAATATAGAGACCTCGATCGAAGACGCATTCAAAATGGCCGACGACGTTCTCCGCCAGGCCGTCCAGGGCGTCTCCGATCTGATCACGAAACCCGGTCTGATCAACCTCGACTTCGCCGACGTCAAGTCCATCATGAAAGGGATGGGCATGGCCTTCATGGGCACGGGCATTGCCTCGGGCGAGAACCGGGCGGCCGAAGCGGCGAACAAGGCCATCTGCAGCCCGCTCCTCATCGACACGTCGATCGAAGGCGCCAAAGGCGTCCTCATCAATATCACCGGCGGCAAGGACCTCACGCTCCATGAAGTCCACAAGGCTTCGCAGCTCATCCATAAGCTGGCTCATCCCGACGCGAACATCATCTTCGGAACGGTCATCGACGCGGGCATGAAGGACATGGTCAAGGTCACCGTCATCGCCACCGGCTTCGAGCGGGGTTTCGAACGCCACGCGAACGTTTCCGCCAAACCCGTCCAGGCCCGGCAGATCCACAAGAAGACGCCTCCTCCATTCCCCGTTCCAGGCTACTCCGAAACGCCGCCTTTCCCGTTCGAGCCGGCCGGCACCGAACGGCGCGAGCCCGCGCCTTCGTGGACCCAGCCGTCATGGGATAAAGAGTGGGATTCCTTCGAATCGCCCTCCTATATCCGCAAGAATCACTCCCAGATCCGAAAATATCCTTCATGATGAAAAAAGCGGATTGCGTCGTCGCCGGCTGCCGCCAGCTTTTGACCTGCGCGGGAAGCATCCCTAAAAGGAAGGACGCGCTCAGAGACGTCGGCCTCGTCGAAAACGGCTGGATCGCCGCGCATGAAGGACGCATCGTCTTCGTCGGCGACGAACGCGATTTCCGCCGCGACGTGGAATTCGAATGCGGCGGCCTCTGGATCGACGGCCGCGGATTTGTCGGGCTCCCCGGCTTCGTCGACTCGCACACCCATCTCCCCTTCGCCGGGGACCGCGCCGAAGAATTCTCGCTCAGGCTCAACGGTTGGACCTATCAGCAACTCGCCGAGAAAGGCATGGGGATCCGCTCGACCGTCAGGGCCACCCGCCGGATATCGAAAGACGACCTGCGCGACGCCTGTCTCAAACGCCTGGACCAAATGCTCCTTCACGGGACGACGACGGCCGAAGCGAAAAGCGGCTACGGTCTCAACGTGGAGGACGAGATCAAGCAGCTCGAGGCGCTCCGCGAGGCGGATGAAAGGCATCCCATCGATATCGTCCCGACCTTCATGGGAGCCCACGAAGTCCCCGACGAATTCCAGACGCGGAAAGAGGGCTATATCGATCTTCTTCTCCAGAAGATCATTCCCGAGATCCGCCGGCGGGGCCTCGCCAGATTTTTCGATGTGTTTTGCGAAAAAGGCGTGTTTTCTCTAGACGAGACGAAAAGGCTGACGGAGGCGGGAACGTCGGCCGGCTTTCAGATCAAGGTCCACTCCGACGAATTCACCCCGCTCGGCGCCACGGAGCTGGCCGCAAGGATCGGCGCCGCCTCGGCCGACCACCTGATCGCGGTCACGGACTCGGGCATCGAGGCGCTGGCCAAAAGCGAGACCGTCGCCACACTCCTCCCCGGCGTTTCGTTCTTTTTGATGCTGGACAAGAAGGCGCCGGCGCGGAAGCTGGTTGAGGCGGGCGCGATCGTGGCCCTGGCTTCGGATTTCAATCCGGGGACCTCGATGACCGAATCGATGCTCTTTATCCTTCAGCTCGGCGTCTTTTCGCTCCGCTTGAGCATCGAGGAAGCCCTCAACGCGACGACGTCTAACGGCGCTTTCGCGATCCGGATGCAGGACGAGGTCGGAAGCTTGACGATCGGGAAAAAAATGGACCTTATCCTATGCGATATTCCCGATTACCGTTACCTCGTTTATCATCCCGGCGTCAACCCGATCACGCACGTCATCAAAAGGGGGACGCTCGTCGTCAAGGACGGCCGCCCCGTTTACGCGACCTAAGCCCCTAATCCCTTTTCCCATATCCCCCAACCCCCCCGCAACGGGGGGTTCTTTCCCGGAAAACCTCCGGCTCTCGTCAAAGCGTCAAGAGGCCCGTCGCTTTTTCCACGCGGCCGAGAAAAAGAGAATGATGATGACGACGTTGGCCAAGACCGTGACTCCGGACAATATCGTCGTCCAGGCCGTCGGATCCGGGCTCGTCTTGAATATTTTTTCCCACAAGCCGGCCAGAAAATTCAATAACGGAATATGGATCAGGATGACGGCCGCATCCCACGCGAGCAGCCCGATGAGGAAGACCGTGGCATAGAACGCGCCGATCTTCTTTCCGATTTTATGCTGCCAGTAAACGAAAGGAGACAAACCCATCAAAATGATGACCAGGCCGGCCACGGCGTTGCCGAACTGGTTGAGGAGCGAGTTGATCGAAATATAGAGCGCCGCCAGGATGAAGACGATCGGCGTCACCGGATAGCCCCAGGTCTTATAGGGCCGCGGCAAGTCGGGTTTTTTCCGGCGCAGAATGATCACCGCGGCGACGGTCAAACCGAAGAAGATCCACTGCCCGAACACGACGTAGGTGAACAACTGCTCGAACGTGCCGGACAGGCTCAGGATGATGCTCCACACGCCGATGGCGATGATGGAAATGTGCGGGGTCTTGAATGTCGGATGGACGGCCGCGAGCTTCTTGAAGAATAAGCCGTCCTTGGCCATGGCGAAATAGACGCGCGGCGAGCAGAGGATGTTCTGGTTCGCGGCGCCCATGATCGAGAAGAGGATGATGAACGAAACGATCGACGCGGCGATGGGACCGATGGCCGAATTCATGGCGTCCGCGGCGACCCTCGCCGAGCCGGCGATGGCGCTCGTCGGCATGACCCACATATAAGCCAGGTTGGCCGCCAAATAGAGGGCGATGACGACCGCCATGCCGATAAACAGGCCCATGGGGAGGTTTCTCTGAGGGTTTTTAGTCTCACCGGCGCTGTACGTCGCCGATTCCCATCCTTTATAGGCCCACAACGACGCGACCAGGGCGATTCCAAAGGGACCGAGAAGGCCCCTGAGCCCTTGGGGCGCGGGGGTCACGAAATTCGCCGGATTCCCCTTCCCGAAGATGAAGACGATCCCGCAGATCCCGGCCAGGGCGACGAACTTGATCGCAGTCAGGAGATTCTGGAGATTCGCCCCCCACCGCGTCCCGATGTAATTCACGAGCATCAGGAACAGGATGAGCCCGGCGCTGATGAGTTTTTGGAGGAGCGGCGAGAGGACGAAGAAATGGGTGAGATACTTCGAGGAGAAAGCGACGGCCAGCGTCGCGATCGCGCCGGCGTCAATGACCAGGAACAGCGTCCAACCGAAGAGGAACGAGATCATGGAGCCGTACGCTTCCCGGAGATAAACATAAATGCCGCCGGCTTCCGGTATGGCCGCGCCGAGCTCGGCGAAGGAGAGCGCGCCGAAGAAACTCAGAAGCCCGCCCACGACCCATACGGCGAGGATCACGAGCGGCGCGCCGAGGCCCGCGGCGATGGTCGACGGCACGAGGAAAATGCCCGAGCCGATGACCCCCCCGACGACGATGCCGACGATATCCCAAAGGCCAAGAACTCTCGGAAGGCTGTGTCCCTGTTTGTCCATGGACCTGAGATTACCTCATTTCGTTCCTGTTTTCCAGGTTTTTCCGTCGCGCGTATAAGAACAGATCGATGAGCCGGGCGCGATCAAGCGTCTCCGTTTCCACGGCAAAGGCCGAAGAACGATAGAGATTCCAGTTGTTCCTGATGTCCGCGGGAAGATGAAGTCGATCATAGAGCGGACTCCCCGGCGGGATATAAAAGACCGACGGCCCGACGAGAACGCCGAGGCTCCATAGATATTCCATGCCGGCCCGGATCTCTTCGACCGACTGGCCCGGAAGTCCCATGATGACATAGACCGTCACGAAAAATCCCTGACGGCGGGCCGCCCGAATCAAGCGCTCGAAATCCTCTTTTTCCACCGGCCGATGATAGCGTTCCTTGATCTCCCCGCTCCGGGTGACATACGACAGATTGAGTTCGCGGAATCCGGCCGCAGCCATGTCCGGCAGCAGGTTTTCGTCGAGAGTCATCGAGCAAAGCCCATTCATGGCCGTCAACTCGATGTTCTCGAGCGTTTTGTCCTCTTTGATCGCCTTCAATAATTCCAGAAACCACGGCCTGTCGAAGGAAAGGTTGTCGTCCTCGAAATTGAAAACGCGAACGCGCCGATGGAGATAAGCCGCGCGCATCTCGTCCAGCACGCCCTCGACGGGCCGGTAGCGGATCGTCCGGCCGAACATGGAGTGCACGCCGCAGAAATCGCAACGGAGCGGGCAGCCGCGGCCGCCGATGAGACTCAGATAATTCCTTTGGCCGATCTTGTAGAGTTCCGCCGGAACGAGATCGTGAGCCGGCCGCGTCAAGGTCCAGTCTCCACCCGATTCGTTCCGGGGAATTCCCAAAGCCTTCAACACGTCGGGAAGGCATTCTTCGGCCGGACCGGCGAAAACATGATCGATCTCCGGCGTCCGCCGCTTGATCTCTTCCGGAAAGGCGGTGGCATGATGCCCTCCGACGAAAATCGGAAGCCCGAATTCACGCTTGATCCGTCGGGCCAGTTCCTCGACGCTTTGGTAATAGGCCGTGAACTGCGAGGAGATGCCGATCGCCTCCGGCCCGAATTCCCTGATCCTCCGGATAATCTCTTCCTCGGAGAGGCCGAATCGATGATAGCCTTTGAAGAACAGCGGCTCGCGCAAATAGGGTTCGAGATAGGCCATTTCGCGGGGGACGGGCTTGGGGCGCTTCCGGAGCGGAGACAGACAATCCAGGACGCGGACCTCGCAACCCGCATCCCGAAGCGCGCTCGCCGTATAGAGCAGGCCGAGAGGATAGAGCCGGATGGGCGTCGCGTAAAAATCCTCGAACGGGGGCTGGATGAGGAGAATTTTCATCCGCGATGCTCCGGAAGGAATCATGCGTACAGTATAGCGTTGTGACTTTAAATATGAAAATATTTGAAAATCATATAAAATGATCCTCAGCATGAATTCACCGGAAAGGCTCTCGATGAAGAAAAAAGCTTTGATTCTTGTTTTCTTGTCGCTGGCTTTAAGCGTATTATCGTTTGCCGGCGGAGACCAGGACACCAATTGTTATACGATCGTCGTCGGCAAGAAAGCCAGCGCCGACGGGTCGGTCATCGTCGGACATAATGAAGACGACTCGGGAAACATCATCGTCAATCTCCGGAAAATCAAGGCGCGAAACTACGGTTCGCCTCAGCGCGTCGACCTCGGTAAAGGCGCCGTTTATGAAACGGACGGAACGACCAGGGAATTCTTGTGGATCGAAGCGACAACCCAGGAATTCGCCGACAGCTTCATCAATCAGAACGGACTCCTCATCACCTCGGACAGCTGCTCTTCCAAGGAGACGAAAAAGGATTTCACGGATGGCGGAATCGGATATATGCTCAGAAGGATCGTCGCCGAGAAGGCCCCCTCCGCGAAAGAGGCGGTGAGAATCGCCTCCGAGCTTGTGGAAAAATACGGCTATACGGGCTCGGGAAGGACTTACATATTCGCCGATAAAAATGAGGCTTGGATGATGGCGATCATCAAGGGCCGGCATTGGTTCGCCCAGAGGGTCCCCGATGACGAGATCGCCGTCATTCCCAATTATTATACGATCAGGAAAATCGACCTGAACGACAAAGACCATTTCGCGGGCAGCCGCGATATCGTCGATTATGCCCGGAAAAACAGCTGGTACGATGAAACCAAGGACGGTCCGTTCGATTTCAAGACGGCCTTTTCCCGCTCCCGCGGCTCGGACCCGGTCTTCGACGGCAATACTCTTCGCCACTGGAGAGGTTTGAACTATTTCGACGATAAAAAACACGAGATCGGCGATCCTTATCCTTTCTCCTTCAAGCCCGGGAAAAAGGTCACCGCGGAATCGCTCATGAACATCCTCCGGGATCATTACGAAGGAACGGAATACGACGATACGGACGGCTACCGGCTCGGCACGCCGAACAAGACGAAACACAGATGCATCTGCACGGCTTCGACGATCGTCTCATTCATCGCTTCCCTGAACGCCGATCGCCCCGAGCCGATCTCCATCTCTTTGTGGATCGCCCTGGGGAAGCCCGACACGACGGTCTATCTGCCTTTGTATTATGGGGTTGAAAACCTGCCGCAGAGCGCGGGACTGGGGGCCGATATCCACGATTATCCGCTCTTCTATAAACAGCATTTCGACGATGCCGAATGGAAAGCCCGGAAAGATCAACTTCTGCACACGAATGTTCTGCGGCTTCAGAAGATCGCCGAAGCGGATTACGCTCATATGCGGGAAAGGATAGACCGGGAATGCTCCCCCGTCGAAAAAGAATTTGTGGAAAACAAGGGGAAATTCGAATCGGAAATTTCGTCCCTATATGCGAAAGACAAAAAAGAAGCGCAGAGAAGGCTGACGGCCTATGTGACGGGCGCGTTTGATAAAATCAACAATCTCTACGAAAGAATATTGAAGACGTTCCCCGGAAACTGATCCGCCCTTGGGCAGCGGGACATTTCAAAGCCCGGTTTTTCCGGGCGAAGTATTTTATGAAGTCGGAAGAACTTGTTTTCCCTAAGATGTGCTTTCCGGACGTTTTCCGGTTTGCGCCGGATGGATCTTAAGGATTTTTTGCAGAATATCGAACCAAAATGGCGCTCCAAAAGACACGGCTATTATCGTAAATAGCAGTCCCAATATTTTCATAAACCAATCTCCAGGGCCATGGGGAAGTTCGGACCAACCCAGTGGTAGAGGCAGCGTTTGAAGATCTTTCTGAAGATCTTTTATTCTTTTCACTGAAGAGGATAGTCCATCTGTCTCATTCTTCTCGGCCACGGCCGATGGCTTTATCATTTCTTCGGCCTTCGTCGCAATGGCCGTTCGTACAGGTGCGTCATATAAAAGATTTTTGGCGATCATAAAGGTATCGGCATTGAATAAAACGACCAATCCGACAGCGAAAAGAGCGATGATGAATTGCACCTTCCTCTTGTACCAGCCGGAGACCCGTTCCATCATGTCGTTAAACCATTTCTCGATATTTTCTTGCAACGGATTCTCTGGAGCTGGGCCGCGCTGAGATCCCGCTTCATTCATGAGCACAAGCAAGGTTTTTTTCAGCCTGCTATTGGAAAGCTCGTTGACGGCGCTTCGTATTTCTCCGCCTCTTGACAAGCTGGTGCCGCCTTTGCTAATCATATCGGTCAGAGCCATGGCAAACGTGCGGGCCGGAATATAAGACGGATTTTTTTCACCGTTCTTCAGCGACGTTATTAAGCTATGCTCATAAAAGTTCTTAGCTTCATGGAGGCCCTTGGGATCGTTTAACAGATTTCGGATTCCTTTTTCCAGATTTTTAGCCCGCAGGGATAATAGCGAAGCCATTATCTCATTGAGAGCGGAACACATCAGGCTGAGCAGCCAATAGATGAAGATAATGCCGATTGCGACTTCAAGTATTTCCGAGCCAAACATTGAAATCCCCCCTTCTCTCCCTAAATTTATTATCTGACGCGGGCGTCATGATTCCTTTCTCGAGCACGTCTATACGAACTTCGTGGCAATTTTCAGAAGATCATCCAATATCGACACGACCTGTCCTATTTGCGCAATCACCTGGGCTGTATGGGCTAAAACCTCAGTGATCTTGCTGATTTTCTCGTTGACATCGCTCATCATGGTGTTCGCATTCGTCACGGCTGCTGTGCCTTCTTCAAACTCCGCGGTCAGCAAATTCAGCAAGCATCCCCGCAGCCGTTTTCCCAAGGCCCGGAATTCATTTTGATCGGAAACATGAACTCCCGCATCCATGGAGAGATCAAAGCAGCGTCCGGTCAACTGGGTAAGGATCGCAAAGTCAATTTTCATGCTTATTCCCCCTTCTTTAGATCGCGGATTTGATTTATGGCCGTGGACAGCTCCTGGACATGGTTCTTGAAAGTTTCCAAAGCCGATAAAAACTCAGCAAAGGTTTGAAGTCCCTTTGGCGATTCCGCGTACTTGACCAGGCTTTCATGAGCCGCCCTCATCGTCTGAATCAGATTGACGGGGTTCGCATTCATGGCCGTATCGTAGCGCGCGACGAGGACGCCAATTTCCGCGAGCATCTGCTTTCTCTGCTCGAAGCTTGAATTCAAACGGCTGTTGTAATATCCCATTCGAAGACTCAGCTCTTCCTTGAGTCCCGTCGATTGGAGGGGCGTGATCACGTCGATGAAATCTTTTTCGAGGAGGCTGAGAACGTTCCGCACGGCCGGGGCTCCCTTTTCAATGGCGATCTTAATTTGCGCATCCCTAACGCCGTTCAGATAGATATTGCCGATGACGCCGATAATCGTTCCGACGGGGCCAAAATAATTCTTTGCGGAAGAATCTCCGACGGCGCCCAACTTTTCAAATGTCGTTTGGAGATTGAAAAGATTGTCGCCAAGGATTTTCGCGCCTTCCGAAAACTGCTGAGGCGCGTCGCTCCCGGCTAAATCGCCGAGCAGCTGGGCATAAGTTCCAAGCAAGACAATCGCATCCGTGCGGGCTGCTATCGATTTAGCGCTGAACGGCCCTAAAAGGGCGGTCGGTTTGCCGTTATTGGTCAGGCTGACGGTCATTTCCTCCGGCGTGGAGCCATACAATCGCTCATCCAGATAGATCTCCCGCTCAAAATTATTAAGCTCGGTATAATAACTCCCGATCAGCAGACTCGAAGCGTTGATGCAATCCCTGAATGAGGTGATCGGCTCGGTAAAACGGGCGGTAACGCAACTGCTCAATAGAGACAGGGACAATAAAACCAAGACAGCGGCGGAGCAGCCTATGGTTCTTTTATCAATCATCCGGGGTGGTTTTATTTTTGCCATATTTTTATTACCTCCTTAATGGTGATAAACCAAATGTCCGTCGTTCTTCTTCCCTTTCGTTCATAATAAATAGATTCTTTTCTAACGATGGATATCCGGCGAAATTAAGTCAACAGATCATCCGTCATTTATGGTCATTTCATTGTTTTTAACATTAATTCAATTTATTTCATGTTTGTCCGACTCATAATTATGAATCCATAAGATTTTAGGGGAGTCTTATCATGGAGACGACGGAAAGACTCGATTCCTGGAAAGATATTGCAAAATATATCAGACGAGATGTGGGAACATGTGTTAAATGGGCGAAACGTTACCACTTGCCCGTTTATCACATTGATAAGGGTTCGCCTCGTTCCAGAGTATTTACGTTCAAATCAGATATTGACCAATGGTTTAAAGACAAAACAAAATAATATCAGCGCAGAACCTCGGATAGGAACGTCCGCTAATAATACCTATCCATCGCCCGGTACTGAATGGCTTCGCTCAAATGGGAGGGGCTGATATCTTTCTCCCCGGCCAAATCCGCGATCGTCCGGGCGACCTTGAGCGACCGGTCATAAGCCCTCGCGCTGAATCCCAGCCTATCCACAGCCGCCTCGAGCAGCTTCTCCCCTTCCCGGCCGATGCGGCAGAATATCTTCACCTCTTTCGGTCCCATCTGAGCATTGGCATAGATCCGCCGGCCCTCGAATCGCTCGAGCTGTCTCAGCCTGGCCCGGCCGACCCGGTTTCGAATCTCTTCCGAGCTCTCTCCCTCGGTCTTCGAGATGATGTCCTGGAACTTGACGCCGGGGGCCTCGACCTGAATGTCGATGCGGTCAAGGAGCGGGCCGGAGATCTTCGCATAATACCGGCTCCTCTGAGCCTCGGTGCATTCGACATCCGGGCTCCCGGGACTCCGAAAAACGTCCTCGCAGGGTTGCGTTGCCAAGTTGCCATTTGACTTTAAAGGCCCAGAAACCGGTTCACAGGGAGAAATACCCTGATTTCCTACGAACTTGGGGCGATCACATTAAGACCCGAAGGCTCGATTTGAAGCTCACCAAGCGCCAACTTTCCCTCAAGTTTCATGTTGACGATACAACGATATATCTTTGGGAGAGGAATAAAGTGAGGCCGTCCCTTGTCCAGATTCCGAAGATTATTGAGTTCTTGGGACGAGATCCGTTTGAGAAAAAAACCGATAATTTAGCCGACCGAATTAAAGATTATAGACGGATTCGCGGATTATCTAGAAAAAAACTCGCTGAACAATTAGGAATCGACCTATCGACTCTGAAGGGATGGGAAACTGGAAAACACCAGCAATCAAAGAGATTTCAAGAGAGAGTTTTGAATCTTATTTCTGAATAAAAGTCGGCCTCTTGTCCGCGTCAAGCCGCAGACAAGAGGATTGCATTCATCATAAATATATTATAGCACAAAATTTCTTGTCAACAAAAAAAGGGTTATGTTTTTCATAACCCCTTTTAGTAATCAATAAATGTACCGTCCTTTTTGAGCATGAATCGTGCCATGGTGGAGGAACTATTTGCGTCGGGGAATCCCTGCATTGTATTGACCATAATCTTGGCCAACTCTTGAGTAAATCCCGTCTCCACAACTTTCAATGTGAATTTGTAGCCCACAAGGTTGGTTCCTTTGTCTACGCCATCGTATCGAGCTGGATCGTATGCTAAAATACAATATGTCCCGGCCGCATACTTTTTGTTGAGTCTGCCCGTGAAATTATAATCATTAACTCTTGTGGAGTCAAGTACCCGATCATAATTTCCGCCACCATATAAATCAAAACACACACCTGGAGTATCAACCAACTTTTTCACATCTACTACCCCAACTCTCGTGTATGCGTATTCTAACGTGTAATAACTGGCTGGTTCGGGCGGTTGAGGCGTTGTGGGGGCTTTATCGCAGACAGCGAGAATTAGAACACCGGCAAAAACAGCGAAGGCAGTAATAATCAGCGCTCCAAGCCAACTGATTAATCTTCTCACTCCTATCACCTCCTATCACTCGCCCTCGCAAGCCCTCAACATTGCGAAAGTATTTATTTATTTGGATATCAAGAGATCCTTCTCTCTAGCAGCAATTTCCTCAAAAGTCACGTTGGGATTTTCCTTGTACATTGTCATAAATAGATTTGTATTTTTTAATATGAACCGAATAATATATTCTGGCTTGATTCCCTTATTGCTGTGCCCCAAGTCTCGTCTAATAGCAAGGAAGAGATCAACCATTTTTATCATGGATTTCGCTTTTGGGGTATTGCCTTGTGATGTTAATTCCGCATTCCACTCCGCATAAGTTTTTATCACTCTGGGACCAGACCAAAGAACTAATTTGCGATGAGTTTCATGAAGAAAAGGTACTAAGTTCCCAGTCTTTTTGCTTTGTTGATCATCGCCTGAAAAGATTTCAAATAGCTTTTTAAGAAAATCATCATAAAGACCGATTTTTTTATCTCTATGCGCAACTTCCCTGTCTTTCTTTGCTTCAAAATAACGGGCAAGCACAACCGTAAAAACTGAAGATAAAACAGCTATTACGCCAGCTATTATCGCAGCTGAAACTTCGGGTACGGAAGCGTTCAGAAGTTGAAAGAAAAAGGCACCTATTTTATACAAGCCATAAAAGATGAAAATGATTATTGCGAAGAAAAATACCAAAATTAAAGATGTTTTCCATTTATTCTTTGATTTCATTTTCTATCCCCCATCGGTAACCCTCGGATTGTATTATAACAAAATACCATGTTTATTTTCTCATCCTCTTCAACGCCTGAAGGATGACCTGCGCCACGGCTTCCCGTTTCGCTTTCTTCTTGTTTATTTTCTGCTTATTATTTCTGAATTATGTCTTATATCTATAATCTCATTCTTCCTAGTCTTGTTTTCTGCCGCTTTCTTTTGGAATATTGCTATTTCTATGAACAGTCGTTTCAATATCTATTAATCCCCCAGCCTCGTTTTCCTTTTTTATTGGTTGGACAATACTCTTCATCTGGTGCAATAAATTGTTAATAGTCTTAAACCCTGAATACATCGGTCCGAACAAGAAATAAATTATCATTCCAGAGAAAATAAGGCTTGAATTAATGCTTAGCAAGAATAATTCATCATTCCGGTTTACCATGTTTTTATTTATGTCTAGCATTTTCGTGTACCAAGTCATGAGCGCACCCGCATAAACGATTAATACCGTAACCATTAATTGTTTCACGGCAGAGATAGCCTCTTTCAGATATTCAATCTGCACTGTTGACTCATAAGTCATCTGACGCGGATCAAGAGAATATGTATCTAGTTTATCTTGAATTGCAATAGTTGCTATTGACATAATTATGACATAGCCACAAACCACTGTTATATTCATATGGGGAATCTCAGGTGTAAATATTGGAAGCGTCAAGAGATATGCAAAACCAAATGGGATAAGGCTCCAATACAATTCACGGATACGTTTGGTTTTTTGAAGAATTATTAGTTCAGATATTACGAGAATTACAATGATTGGGATAGTTAAAAATTGAAAAGGGTAATATCTTGCCCCATAACTGACATGGGAGGTCAGCTTAGGATCAATAAATATAGGGGCTAAAATGGAAATAATATACCCCACAAAATACGCGAAAAAAAGAACGCGTTTCATCTTCTCAGATCTTCGAAATTACTATCGTTAATATATATTATAGATCGGCTTTTTTCAATTTCACAATTAAATTAACCTAATATCGTTCTGCATTATTAGCCGAAAGCCAAGGGGGAATTACTATATCGCTCGATAAATTATTTATCTTTCTTACGTTATCTGAGATTTGAATCAAAGCATATTGCTCCTACCATTTGGTAATTATTCCTTCTCCCTCATTCTCTTCATCGCCTGCAAAATCACATTCGCCACGGCCTCTCGTTTAGCTTTTTTCTCGTCCTCGCTCGCCGCTTGGTATTGAACTTTGACCTTATAACCCTTGACCCTTTCTTCCTTGGTCAATTCGGCGGCGGATTCTTCTTCAAGGAACATTAACAGCTCTTCGGGCTGAAAGAAATAAATCTTTTTTTGTTCTGATTCCGCGATATTTTTAGACGCGAGAGCCTTGATACTTTCTAACGTTTTTTTATCTGGCGAGCAAACTATAACCTTCTCATAACCGGCCGCCAGACATTTCTTAATATTCTTAAGCTCCTGATCTTCTGTCGAGGTTATAGAGATTTCACAAGCAATCTTTCTTCCGTCCCGCTCAAGGCTGACATCTACCTTGCCTGATCCGTCAAGAACGGGAAGCTCGATTGTAGCTTTGTATCCCTTGTCCTCTGCGATCTTCTTAATAAGATTCTGAAGATACCGATGCTGAGAAACGGATTTATCTTTTAGAAGCGCGGGCTCTACTTTAGGTTGTTTTTTTTCTTCGGGAATCTCTGGGACTTTTTCTTTCGGAGGGACAGCGACTTTTGCTATTTCTGTTTCTTTTTTTTGTATTTCTTTCTTATATTCTTTTCTGTACGGTTTCGCTCTTTCGCTAATTTGTGTCTCTCTCGCCATGCTTTCGGCGGCGAGCTTTTCCCGCTCCACAACATATTTCCGACCAAAGGGAATAGATTTAAACCATTTCTCAAACTGCTCTTCTGTCTGCCCAAGTATCTCGGTAAATACCTCTTGGGCGGTTTCAATATAAACCGTATTAATGGGAATAACGCCGCCCTCGATTTTATGCTTTACATAGCAGATTCTCGGTTCAAGGGTCTGAAGCTCTTTGAAATGCTGCTCCCATTCTTCGCTCAAGCTCCAAAAAACAGGACTCAACTTCCTTACGGTCTTGACTTCCTGGCCCGAATACTCGAAGGCTTCTTTGGCGAGTGTTTGGGAATCGTATCGGTTGAGCCGAAAATAAACTTGGATTCCTGTATTTCCTAAAATCAGGCTTCTTAGCTCTTCAGGGATCTGCGCCAAGGTCTGATGGGCCATGATTAAAGAAAGACCGTATTTCCGGGCTTCGGACAAAATAACCGAAAACGACTCGCTGGCAAAACTTTGAAACTCGTCGATGTACATATAAAAAGGAGTTCGTTTCTTTTGCGGAAGGTCTGAGCGCGAGAACGCGGCCATCTGGATTTTCGCCATAAATAAGGAGCCCAAGAGATCGGCTGAATCCTTGAGCTTGCCCTTGTCGAGTTTTATGAGGACGATCTTTTGATTGTCAATCGCTTCTCGCATATTAAAAGAGCTTTTCGGATGAGACAAAATGTATCTTATCCTATCATCCACAAGAAAAGCGTTGATCTTATTCAGCGTACTTTCTGCCCAAAACGCCCTCATCTTGGGCGTCCAGGAATTAAAAACTTTGAAATACTGCCGTGTAACGGGATTGCGGATATTCAATACAACGCTTTCTCGGAAGTAGTAATCCGTAAGCAGAAGCGGAAGCTCTGCCAGAGTCATATTGTTTTCCGAAAGCGCGATAAAAGAGTTTATCAGCATCTCTTCCATCCTCGCGCCCCAGGAATCCTTCCAAATTGTCTTTAACGCGCCGACAAGCTCGCCAGCAAGCTCAGCTTCGGAAATGCCGGGGATTCTCTCTAATGGATTGAACGTGACCGTATAATTCGGGTCTGTTGGGTCAATAAGAATAACCTTGTCTGTTATCTCCGAATCGTCCGGGCTGTATTGCAGGATCAAAAAGCCTTTAACGTCTTCGATTAAATCGCCGTGCGGATCAATAACTCCGAAGCCGTTTCCTTTCTCAATATCCTGCTTAATCAGGTATTCTAGAAATTTTGTCTTGCCCGTTCCGGTAGCCCCGACAACGTATAAGTGCGTAGCTCGGTCTTTTTCAGCGATTTTAGCCAGCTGGAATTCGTCTTTGTTTTCGGAATAGTACCAACCGAGGTTAAGAGTTTTTTCGGATTCTTTGTCGGATTTATTTTCGATCTGATTTATAGATTCTTCTTCAACGGGTTTTTGTTCAGCTTTTTCTTCAGGCGGAGCGGACTCGTTGGGATCTTCGAAAAGCTGAATCATTTTCCTTTTGAATAGACCCATTCGCTTGAGTATATTCTACACAAAAAAAGAAGGAATTACCTTAAGAAATTCCCAGAAACCCTTTGGATTTGCGGTCGATCTGTGAGGTATCTTGACCCTTCCCCGTCATCATTTTTTCGATCGCCTTCAGCATGCAATGATGAACAACGGTCGCGTAAGCGTTCAGGTCCTGCTGTTGAAAAATATCGAGGTTCAGGGAAAGGGCTTTGTCCGAAGCGCCGCTGGTCAGGACATTGGAGAGCTTTTTCGAAAAGAAGCCCGGCTCGCAAGTCATAAACCAGGAGATGTCTAAGGCTTTTCCGTAATCCCTCGCCCCGATAAACATCCGATAATCGCCCAGAGCGTCGTTTTCGACCATCAAATAGCTTCGCTCGTTGCCCAAGATGCCCTTGAGCCAGCTCGGCCTGACCTTAACACGATCAAAAGTGATGCCCGGAGCTTGCATTTCTTTAACATTGGCTTCAGTATCCGTGTAAATCTGCTCTGCCAGACCCTGGGCATCCTCGACGATCATAGACCAGCGATCTATGATCTTCTCGTCTTTAAGCGTGATTTTTCCAAACATAGGAGCCTCCTTTTTTAAGTTCTCGCTCGCCCGTTCCGTCCCCGAGCAAAAACAAAAAAGGGACGCCACCCTTTATATTGCTAATTTCTATGAATACCTATTCCCATTGGCGCGGATTCTACAGGAAGCGATTATTAAAAGGCAAGGACTATTTCACTTGCTCGTTTTGGATAAAGATAAAGAGACTCGCTGCTCCATAAAAGATAGTCTTCCTTCTTTCATAATAGACCTTTCCTCCCCATATATTTTTTCGTATAATACTCTTTATAATTATAATATTTACGGTATTTCTTCCGTAACTCCTCTTAAGCCATCACCATATATGTCGTCAATACTATAATTCCTCAACCCAGCAATTTCTTTAATTTCATCAATATGTTGATTGATTGTTGTTATTAAATATTTTGTTAATTCGCAATAAACCCTTTTCTGGTCCACGGAATACTCCAAGAGGCATTTTCTGCATCGTCCCAAACAAATGTTTGTAACCTCGCATTTCCTGCAATCCTCAAAAATATCCTCATGAGTTTCCTCAGGCATGTTTTGGGTGCCATTATTAATATTTCCCAGTATCCCCTTTTCCGATCCTATATACTCATCGCAAATATAAATACTGCCATCTAATCCGATCGCTTTGTAATGATTCGTCGTCCCGCAACGAAACGATTTTCCATTATTGTTATAATCAAAAACTAGAGAGGAAACTATGACCTGGAAAGGAATAATTTTGAGTATCTCGCCTTTCTTAAAATGATCTAACCACAAATCAAATAATTCAGATACACCCTTTTTATAATTTACGATGAATTTTTCTTTGTTCTCGAAACTTGGCTTGTTGACGAGTTGCCAATATACAGCGTCGACTTCTTTTAGAATGTTGTTGGCTGAAGAATAAATATCGGTTTCTTCTTCTACTGTTATTCTTCCGATCACCGTAGAATAAAGCTGCGGTTTCATCTTTTTAATATTGTCGATAATGACTTTATACGTTCCTTTTCCTCTGTATTTTTCATGTGCCTTTTGATCACCATCTAAGGATACGAGTATCACGTCCAAACTATTTAGCACTGAGAGCGGAACGCGATCAAGCAACAATCCATTTGTATAGACGGCGAAAGAGGCATTTATTGGAGATAGCCTCCTAATGAACTCACCCATTATTTTTGGCTTAAGCAACGGCTCGCCGCCAAAAAATACCACCCGGGTTTCTTCGTTTTTATCCTTTTCTTTTATAATATATTTAATTATTTCTTCGATTCGTTTTCTTGATAAATTAAGTTTTTGGTCATTCGATAAGACCTCTTTTGCTAAACAATACGTACAGCGCATATTGCAGTTATAAGTTAAAAAAATGTAATATTCCATATCTTATTGACTTTTTAAATTTATTTTCTTTTTGCTTGAGCCTCGATTCTTTGACGTGCTGGAGCTTGCCTCATACCAAATTCGTCCTTTTTATAATAATTATAAACTGTTACTTTTTGCCCGTGTCGTATCTTATACTCGCCGATATCTAATAACTCGGCTGCCCCCCTAGTACCATTTCTCTTTGTTTCTTTCGCTAAATCTTCATGTACCAGAATCTGGTTTTTTCTCGCCAAACCCATCATTCGATTTGCCATGTTAATTCCAAATCCAAATAAGTTGTTACTTTCGTTCAAATCTACGTACCTGATGTTAGGACCTTTTGCAATTCCCATTCTTATCGGTATCTTTTTTTTGAGGAGCTCATTATATATATTCAGAGCCATGTCCAGAACGGCTGATGAATGGAAATCAAGCGGATTGAATCCTATCGCGTACCCGTCCCCTGTTGGGATTAGAATTAAATGGTTGTGCTTATCTCTTTCATCCCAGTCATAATTACCATAAAGCAGAGAATTTAACACTTTTTCAATCGCTTCAATAATTTCTTCCATTTTTTCATTTGTAGGTATTTTGGTGAATCCAACAACGTCAAAAAAAACAACAGTATTGCAAACAGGAAAATGTCTCGGGATTTTGCCTCTCACATAATCAAAAGGGTCCGTTTTAGTCGTCATATTTGCCTCCCCCAATCTAGAACACGTTACGTTCGCTCTCTTACTTCATGAAGTATAGAAAAAATTAAATGGCTAGTCAAGGGCTTAAAAATGGCTTCAAAACGGTGGTGACCATAAATTCACCACAGCCAACGCTACTGCCTCGAACATCCGAATAAAATAAAGGTTCTTTTGGACTTTCTCTTTCCCTAAATTGGGAGAGAGTGCAGGATACCGCCTCACAATCTCCTCGATCAGATTCTTTTTATTCAGCTTCCCGCCTTCGATAAGAGACTTCTCGATTTCTTTAATCGAATACTGACAGACCTTCAGGCCCTTTCGCCGCGCAACGTCTTTAATCTTTTTGGCTACTCTTAGTAACTTCCCCGTCCTCCTTGCGGGATGGAGTTTTTTAATTGCCAAGACGTTCGGCTGGTATCGGTCGATTATTTCGGAGACGATTCCGATAGCCTTCTTAATTTTCCCCTCCTTCCACTTCCCCGCCAGGACCTTGATTCCCCAGTCCATAAGCTCTTCGCCGTAGAGGATGGCGAAGCCAAGATATCTCGTTCCGGGATTAATCCCGATTATTCTTAGAGGTTCTTTTGTCATATCGTTTTAGTAGTCGTCGTATCGGTTTTAAATTATTAAAACCTTCCGTCCCGTTATTCTTGTTAATTAATTTTATTTCTTTATTATTGTTTATGTTCCCTGGTGTCTCATCCCTTGTATCTCTTTTGTCTCTTACCTGTATCTCGTTTGGCGTATACGGCTTTAAAAGAAAATATATACAGCGGCCTCTCGTCTTTCGAACTCTCACAAGCTTGAGGTCTTTCAGTATTCTGACTTTTCGGTTAACAGTTTTTCTGCTGAGCCCTATCCGATCAGCTATCGTCTTTTGAGTCGGAAAGCACGTCTGGCTCTTGGAATTCGCATAAGAGGCCAAGACGTTATAGACCCCGATCCCCGAGCTTCTAAGAATACGACCGTAATGATTTATAACGGGCTTGCTTACCCAATACCAGTTTTTATCACCCAAGCTTCGTATTTCATTTTCTCGTTTTTCGTTATTCATAGTTTCAGTAAAACTTCTTACCCCAGACGTGCTCGCAGATGATTTGAGCGACGAGACAAAGATTCCGCCTCATTTCGTCTATGGATTTACAAGATAGCCCCCGCATTTTGAGAATGCGGCGATACTTTTCATATATGTCTGGGCGTGTCTTTCTTTTAGTCATGCTTTCGTCTCAAATATTCTTCTCTCTCCATAATCTTTCTCTTAATCATCCGGATCAAAGGGAAAAACAAGGCATCTACCAATACGCTGTATATGCCCGACAATTTGATCACGTTAGTCAAGCTCGGCAGGCAGATGCCTTTTTCCCATCGGGAGATCATTCCCGCACTCTTAAGATTCAGGATTTCCGCGACATCCTTCTGCTTCAATCCTACGGCTTTTCTGTATCTCCTCAGATTATTTGGAATCATTTTTATTTCGACCTTTTTCATGCTCTCCTTGGTTTAATGGTTATACTTTTCAGAATAGGCCGAGCGCGAAGACAAAACAAGACATGAAAATTTGCCTTTTCAGGCAATTTTTAGGTAAATTTGTTAAAAAGATGTGGAGAATATTAAAAAACCACCGAAAATTGACAAAGTAATAGCGAGCTTTCACAAAGACTCTGTTTTTATTTTTTAGGAGAATATTTACAATTTACAAAAAGCATTTTCCAAGAAAGAGTTTTCCGAGAAAGAGAGATTATTATTGGTGCTTTTATCAGTCGAATCTGAAACCGAAAAGACCGCCATCTTCTCTTGCGTCAGTCAACCTTGTTGACATAACGTATTTGCCTATATCAAATGTTGCTTGTGCTTCAACTTCGGCAAGTTTATCAGAATTCATAGTAACAATATATTGAAATCCCAATTCTGTCGCCAACTTAGCTCCTAGCATAAGGGCTGTGCCTACTTGACGACCATCAACGGGATCGAATAAATGACTATCATGGATTAGGAAACCTGGTCCAATACCGCGTTCAGCTAAAAGACTGGTTAACATCATATCAAATGTGAAGATCTGCATATTCGATATGCCAGCACTACGCTCCCCTTGTATTTGTATGGAAACATCTGGACCATTTTCGGTCTCTTTAATCGTAAGTATAGCAGGTTCTTTATAAAGCTGGCTTGAAATCTCGGTAAATTTTACTATTGCTTTATCAATCTTTTCCTTTTGCTCCCGATAATCTTGCTGCAATCGTAAGAGGAGCTGTTTTCGCTTTATTGCTAGCTCTGCGGACTGACCCTCAATTTGTTCTGCAGTTTCAAACCTTTGTTGAAGACCTTTTGATTCTGCCTCATATCTTGCAAGCTCCCTCTGTAACTGAGTGTATTGATCCAAAGCCCCATACGAATTTAGAATAGACATTAGCTCAGAAAGACGCGCCCCTAAACTTGCCTTTTTTTTATCTCGATCTTGAATACGTTGCTGTGCTTTAATAAGTTCGCCTTGAAGATAAAGCTTTCGATTCCGAACAACCGATTCGTGAAACGTTTTTACTTCATCGAATCTGCGGAGAGATACGCTAGGCAAAGCGATACCCGCTTCTTCGTACAAACGCTTTAAATCTTCGGCAGGCGGCTCATGTTCAATCTCAATCGCCTGTTTGATGTCAGCTAATAATTGTTCATCAATTGTGTTATCATTGGCAAGCGCATTCAAAGCTCTTGATATTCCTGATGCCTCTTGTTCAAAATCATGATATTTAGGATGAACTTGAAATTGGTCGAGCGTTTTTTTGAATTCCTTATATTTATTTTGAGAATTCGCCAATTTGCTCCTTAATTCAGCTGTCTTTCCTATTATTTCCGCTAAAATTCCCTCTCCCATTTGCTGTTTGAGTTTGCGAATCTGGTCCTCTAAGATCCGGACATTCTGCCAATCTTGTGTGATGGTCCAATCTAAGCCGAGCATGTAAGTTAGGGCAACTTGCCAAAGCCAAGGTGGAGATGTAACAAAATGAGTGTATGGATGTATAAAACCTTCAGGATTCTTTCGTGCAAAATAAGGGAAGATTGAGCGAAAAGTTGGTGAATATCTTTGCTGTAATATCTCTTTTGATAGGCAAAATATAATTTCACCTAGCGCAGCTTTCCATTGAGAATTTGAGAAAAATACCTCATTTGTATCTTCGTCAGTTTTTGTTTTTATTGGCCATTTTTCAATTGTGTCTTTAACTATAAAAATACGATTAGGTTGCTCACCATTTCGTTCAACAGCAACCTGAAACTGCCCGATATCTAATAGCAAACCAAACCGATATTTTTTTAAGACCGAATTGCGAAAAATCGATTTCTGGTCACATTCGCCACCCATTAAGAAATTTATAATTTCAACTATACTAGTTTTACCTGCACGATTGCGCGTGTCCTTCGTAGTAGCATCCCTACTTTTATCTGCAATCAACAAATTTAAACCCGGTGCGAATTTCAGCTCTCTAAATGTCGGAAGCGAACTATATATTTTATGAATCATCTCGATTTCCGCTTGAGTTTTCCTTCCTGAAGTTCAACCCCGCAAACTATATAAAGAAGATCGACAGAAAGCACAAACCAATCAAAATATATTGGCTTAAAGCCGGGTTCGGCATCCCGTAATTTCTTTATATCGATCCATACATGTGATATTGTTTTTGGCTCATCTAAAAGCCGTAAAATTTGGCCTCCTATCGTAAGTAGGGCTCTATCTTGAGGAATCCTCTTTGTTGGAAGAATCATCAAGAGAGCTCCTTTGACGCATTTTCAAAGACATCACATGAATCAAATAAATAAGCCAATATGGCTAAGACCGCCGTTTCTAATTGTTGATCTGGCTGTCGCCCGCCTCCAGCAAATATCCATAGTTCATTAAATATGTTATCGGGCAGGTAGCCAGCATTGCGCAATGCTTCGTATCTTTCCTTAAATGTTTTTGCAACTTTATCGCCCAGTTCAGGGTCTATCCATTTAGCAAACAAATCCTTCACAATGACCGCCTTTTGTCTTCCAACGTTTAGCCAAGAAGCAATATTCGAAGATAGTCGATTAAATTCGACTTTGCCAGTCTCAACTGGCATTATAGGTGCTATATAATCCAACTCGCTTTTTGCAATTTGATCAAGTACCTCTTTTAATAGTTGAAAACCAACATCCTTTACTGAGCGGGGATCCAACGGCGGGCCGAATAGTCCGACTATATCACCATCATCTAAGCCAAAAACCAAATTTCTAAGAACGGTTTCGGCCCAAATAGATACATTATATCCCTTATGTCCATTTATATCTTGCAGTTTCCTTTCTACATCTGGCGGTAATCCACTATATTGGTTATGCACGAAAATCCAAGTTTTAAAGAGTGCACCCCAATGTGTAATTGCGCCATAAAAATCTTCTTCGATTTTTTTGATTGCAGGTCTTGTTTCCATGCGTTCGGGGGCATAACATTGGAAAAGCTGATGTTCAGATGGCAATAACCCGTCGCATTTTCGGTCACCATGTTGACCCGCTGGTCTTACTTTACGAAAATCTCCAGGGTATCGGCGAGACATTAAATCAGAAAAAAAGTCTTGAAATTCTAAACCATACTTGTGTCGCACCTTTAGCTGGAATAGCATCTCATACCAGGCTCGGACTTGCGGATCTTTTAATAAGCTCATTCAAATGTGATTGAATTTCTATTTCTCAAGAAGTTTATTTTGATATTTCTCAAGTTTTTCCCTCATAGATTTAATATCCTGAAGGTTTTCATTAAATTTCAGAATAAATGCCTTATTTACAATTGCATCTCCATCTGCGATCTTATATTTTTCATCAGCTTTAATAATAATATCTCCCTCGTCGGTTTTTCCAATTATCTGTATAAAACCCGTAACTTCGGGCTTTTCCAATTCAATAAACTTTATTTTTTCTCTTGGGAAAAGCATAAATCGGCCGAAAAATAACAATAATATAATTCCCAATACAAATATTACCCCAGGCCATGTTAGGATCACTCTTAGATATTCAAGGATTGTCGCATGTACTTGGTGAGTTGGATATTTCGCTATCAAAGCGATAAGCACAATAATAATTCCAATGATAATAAGAGAAATAAAACTCCTGATTACGATTTCTTTATTTCTCATATCATTCTATCCATATCCGTATAGGTATATTTTTGTTATAAGCTATGTTCTCCAGCAGGATCTTTTAATACGGCTATTAATCTAGAGCTCATATCAATGGCAGCATTCGCTTCATCTTCAGGTATTCTTTGTCCGTGTATTGCTGCGTTACATATCCTAATTACATAATCAAAACCTTCTTTCATCTTTATATATTCAGGATATTCAATTATGAAGCGATCAAATAGCTGTCGTGCTGTAAGATATTTAACTTCTTTTTCTCCGATTCTTCTATCCTCCAGCTTTTTGCCCAATATCTTACGTAATGATTGCTCTAACATAATCCTTATTCTTGCCAGTATCATTATGTTGTCTTCCTCCGCATCAAGAAGTTCATTTCTAATATTTTGAGCCTCCGATGATTTATCAGGTGACAACAATCTCTCGACTTCCCCATCGGCAACTTTTATATCATCGAGTTTTGGGACATTGTAAAGATTAATGTTTTGAATATTCCTAATTGAGGAACTTATTAAAGATAACGTTTGACGGGTTTCCATCTTGAACTCGCTAATACTTTCTTTCATTCTTTTTACTTCTCGTTCAAACTCAATAATATTTCCAATTTTTATCTTACTTACAAACGGGAGAAGAAATAATACAATCGCGATGCCGATTATTAGCCATTCCCAATTAAATGGAAAAATTCTTGGAGGAAACCCACGTTCTATATGAAAAATAACGAGAAGATAAATTCCAAATAGCCATGAAATCACAAGAAAAATTAATTCAGAAGCCTTTTTCCCCATTTGAATTCATCCTTAATTTTATATTAATTTAAACAGTATATAATTGCAATATTGAGGGCGGAACCTCAAAAATATAATCGGTTTTCGAATATGTCCTTTTTAGGAGCCTCTGATGGACTCCCATTAATCAATCATTTGATATGCTTAGAAGGATAATTTATTTTTAATACCCTGAGAAGGCAATACAAAGCCTTTCTTCGCTCGATATCCAACTATTTTTTCTGTAGAGCGCGCCGAAGACGCGATGCCTCATCATCCTGACCTGCCTTTTGCAGGGCATAGATCGCATCCAAGACAAGCCGCTCTAAACGTTGAATCTGAGCCTCCTTTTGAGAAATGGCCGCATCGTAACCAGCCCATTGACGAATGAGGGCCCAAGAGGCTCGATATTCATTAAGAAGCGAAAGCATATACTCATAACCGGGCTGGGACACTTTTTGAACCCATTCGCGTTCCGTTGATTCAATATTCACGAGGACTGTGTTGGGCTCTGACATACATATTGCTTTGGCAAGCTCTAGAGCTTCGGCATAGGGAATATGTACGACTCCAAATCGATCAATATATGCAACTTTTGTTGTGGTTTCGGATTCTTTTTCGGGGCTGAAATTTGCGCGCACCTTGACTCGGTCTAACGCCTCAGGATTACCGGAGAGAGTTCCTCTGTAAAAGTACAAATCTTTTTCTCCCAATGATTCAAAGACCTGAGATAGAACGTTTGCAATGGGGGAAACTTCCTTATAGTCGTGCTTTTCATTATCCGCCTGAAGTTGTTTCATTTTTTCCTCATCACGGAAGTAAGCCTTCCTCTCTTTCCAGCTGACTATCAGCATTTGGGATTCAACGTAATCAATCAATCCGGGATTTGGATCAATCCATTCGGCCTTCCATTTCTTTCCGCGAACATGTTGTAAGATTTTAATCCGTTGAAGGGGCGCGTCGGAACCTCTCTTTTCCCGCAAAACATATTCCTTCCCAACCTTGATATCTGATTTCTGCATAACGGTCTCCTTACCCAGCGTCGCTAAAATGCTTCGATCTCTCGAGAAACAAATCGTCCATCAGTTTTTTCATTCTATTTCGCCTAGTTGAAAAAATAAACCCTTTATTTATCTCAGAAATTGCCATTCACGGCAAATTATCCTCTCTTATTGCTTTAATTTTCTTGGCTTATCCTGTAATTGATGAAGCTAAGCGAAGAAGCAATCAGTGAATTTAAAATAATCTACTGGCGGGAATATGGAAAGAAAATCTCCGACGAGAAAGCTCAAGAGATGGGACAAAATCTCCTCTCTCTGTTTAAGATCGTTTATAGACCAATTCCGGAGGAGGAGAAAGATAAAACAAAATACAGCGATTCATTGTCCGTATAATTTCGGACATTTATTTTGAAATTCTTTTTATCCATTGTAATATTAAAATATAAATATTATTCAAGGGGTTCGGGAATCTCATTCAACGGAATCTCTTTGAGTGCCGTTTGCTGTTCCCTCTCTTTCAAATCTTATGCTTCGCTATTTTATTTATTGTCGTAAATCCACGGAATCCGAAGATCGACAAGTTCTTTCGCTGGAATCTCAATTAAATGAACTGATAAGCCTCGCAAAGCGGTTGAATCTTTCGGTTATTGAAACTTTCATCGAATCCAAATCGGCAAAATCTCCTGGCCGGCCACAATTTGATGAAATGATAAAACGGATCAACCAAAACAAAGCGGATGGGATTATCTGCTGGAAGTTAGACCGTTTATCGAGAAATCCGATAGACGGTGGCCAGATCATCTGGCTGCTTCAGAAGAATATCATAAAGCATATTCAGACTTTTGATCGAGGTTATTACCCCGAAGACAATGTTCTTTTAATGAATGTCGAGTTCGGAATGGCTAATCAATTTATCTTAGATTTAGGGCGAAACGTTAAAAGAGGGCTTAAGACAAAAGCCGAAAAAGGATGGCTCCCCTCTATTGCTCCTATTGGCTACCTGAATGACAAATCTAAAGGTAAAGGATTAAAAGAAATTGCCAAAGACCCGGAGAGGTTTGAATTGGTTAAAAAGATGTGGCAATTGATGCTCACCGGGCTTTATACGCCGACCAAGATTATTGAAATAGCTCACGAGGAATGGGGCATCCTTAATCCTAAAAACAGATTTATTTCCAGAAGCACAATTTACAAGCTTTTCACCAATCCCTTCTATTATGGCTGGTATGAATATCCCGTAGGCAGCGGAAATTGGCATCAAGGCCGACATGAGCCGATGATCACGGCCTCGGAATATGATCGCGTCCAACTATTGCTGGCACAAAGGGGAAAGCCAAGGAGATTAAAAAAAATAGATTTTTCTTTCACGGGGATTCTTAGATGCGGTGAGTGTGGAGGGAATATTACGGCAGAAGAAAAAAATCAGATTATCTGTCCGGAATGCAAATATAAGTTTTCCTCAACTCACAGATTTGACTGTCCGAAATGTAGAACTGCCATAGAAGAAATGATCAATCCGACTATTCTCCATTATATTTATTACCATTGCACGAAGAGAGTCCATCCGAACTGTACGCAGGGCTCAATAAGCGTTCAAGAGATTGAAGCGCAGTTTAATCATTATTTGTCCGATATCCATATTACTGAAGATTTCAAAAACTGGGCGATTAAATATCTGAAAGAAGTCGATAATAAAGAAGCCGTTTCAAAAGAGGATGTCATTTCGGCTCAGAAAAAAACTCTTGCCAATTGCCTCATAAAACTTGGAAACCTCTTCCAGCTAAAAATATCTCCTCTAAACAGTACCGGCAGTCTTCTATCAGATGAAGAATACGCAAAACAAAAAAACGAGCTTTCAAAAGAAAAAACTCGACTTGAAGAATCTCTTAATGGATCACAAGACAGGTCGGCACGATGGCAAGAAATTGAAGAAAAAGTCTTTGAATTCGCCCGCTCGGCCCGTTATTGGTTTACTAGAGGCTCACCCCAGGAAAAATCCCGGATGTTTCAAACACTTGGTTCGAACCTAATTCTTAGAAACAAACACCTCTCAATTCAGCTTAAGAAACCGTTCTTTGCGATCAATAACATCCTTAAAAACGTGCCAGAGGCAAAAAGCTCGTTCGAACCTAAAAAAACAGGGCAAAATGAAGCTAAAATCATCAGTCACTGCTTCAATCGTCCGATAGTGAGCCGCGAATTAGATAAAATTCGAACCTGGATTATGGAGAATTATAACGATTATGACCTCACATCGTTTAAGATGTGATCAGCCTTCTTGCGCTTGTTTGTCCGTGGAAATACGGGCGTATAGAAGACAATTCATAATTACTTATCAATTTAATATTCTCTGAGATTATATCTTATCTAATTCTAGTGGGCCGAAAATCCGTATTTTTGTTCTCGTTTTTTAAAGGCCGCTTCCCCACCTTCCAATACGTTATAAATCAAACTTTTAATTATTGGGTTTTCGATTGATCCCTGACAACAATTCGTACCATCTTTTTCTACATCAAGTACCGTGACCAATTCAGAATCGCCCAGTACAACAATATTCGCGTTATGCGTACAAATAATTATTTGACGATTCGATTTATTTAATTGAAGTATTTCTATTACTCGTCCTGTAATAAACTTTGAATCTAAATGTTCTTCGGGTTGATCAATAACTATGGGATAATCTCCCGATTGCATTATCATTTCGATCACGGTCCCGCATCGCTCGCCAAATGACATGCTATCTTTGCCTAATACCTTACCTTTGTATTTGATTAAATTTATCGTCCTTTCCGCAAATTCTTCCAACCTCATAATTAAATCGTCTCTTAATATACGTGTTTCATCTCTCTGAAAAAACCACCTCAAATTTTCTTCTTTTCCCATACTTCGGATAACTGGCGGGAGTCTCTTCTCTTTTAAATATTCGATAATTTTAATTAAAGCATATTTTTTTGTCTCAACCAGCTCTGTTATTATTTCACCAATATAATTTTCTCTCGCTGGCGAAGAAACATTATAGTATTTCTTGATAACGTTTTTTGTGTCGGCATCGCTTGCCATAAACTGATCTTTTACCCATTCTGCCAATATATTCGTAGCGTCGCACCATTCTATTTTTATGTCGGTTTTAGCATATTCCTTATTGAATTCTTTATTTATTTTTTCATTCTCTTTTATCCACTCATCATAGGCTTCTTTCAATTGAGTATTTAAAGTGGCGCGTTTTATTACGATCAAATCATATTCATTTATTTTTGCTTCAATACTACGCAACTGCTCATTTACGAAATTAAGTCTCTTAGTTTTCTTTTCGTATTCAGCTTGATTGATATTAATACCGCACTTCTCGCTATATCTAATAAATTCTTCCTTAAGATCTTTCTCTTCCTTTAATAGACTTGCATATTCTTTTGAATTCGTTATTTTATCTATGATTTTTTTGCATTTTGTTATAGTGCTTGTCAGTCCTAATTTATTATAGGAATAATATTTATCTATTTCGCCAGCTAGTTCTTGCTCTTTGAATATGTTTAGTATCTTTTGTTTTTCCGGTAATACAGTCGCACCTATTTGCGAAGACGCATCCTCCAATATCTCTATTAGCTTACTAATATTTTCGGCTAATGATTTAACTAATTGGATATTCTCTCTATTCTTTCTAATTCGTTTAACGATACCTTTATATTCATCGCTTTTTAGCTTATCGAAATATTCCTCGATTTGTTTTTTCTCTGTTATATATTTCTTCTTCTCTATTTCGATATCTATTCGAGTTAAATAATTGCAGCGCAACTGCTTAAGCTCGTCCTTTATCTTGTCAATCGTATGCGCTAATCCGTTTAGGTAACTGGATTCCAGCTTGCCTCTAATATATTCGTCGAGATGTTCCTTCTTATCTGCAATTTGTTCGATCGTTCCTTGAGCCCAATATTCGATTTTTAATGGCGCATTATAAAATGGATCTTGGTACTCGCTTATTTTTCGTTCGACATATTGAGGCTCATTTTCTCCATTTTGATATTTAATTTCGATACTTAATTTCGGGAATCTTTTTGCTAAATATTGAATTAAAGGTAGCTTCTCGTTCTTCCTCGACTCTTTCTGATTATGGTCAAATATATAACTTAACATTTCAACTAAGACGGTTTTTCCCGATCCTCTTGGGCCAATAATATTAGTTAGGTTGGAGCTGAATAAAACTTCATCGGTCATATTAATGGGAGGAAATTCATCTTTATCTTTTTGGCCTTCATATTCCTTCCACCCTTTTAGCTTTATTGATAATATTCGAGAGAATAAATAGGTTATTGGCTTTTCTTGGAGAGCGACCCTTAATTTCGGTTCATAAGTTATTTGCCTTAATCCTTCAAAAGTCGGATCAGCTTTAATCCATGAATACTTTTTGCCGATATCCGCTAACGCGTGGCTGTCAGATCCTATTATGGATGGTTTTCCGAATTCCTTGATATAAAATTCTCTTTCGTCTAAATTCGCGTCGTTCCAGTTCGACAATTCACATACATCAATATATTTCTTCATCAATGATCTTTTCGTATGTCCTAGAGTATTAAGTAGTTCACATTTATCTTCTGAATGTGCATGCTTCATCTCAGTTTCTATACCACTACTCTTCAGGCCAGCGTGAACTATCGTTATTCCTCCTAATTCTTTTATCTGGCTTGTCGCTTTTTCAAAATCTACTACTATTTCTAAACGACCCCTTGATATACATTCTTCGTCGCTTGATTTTTCCCCTAACACGGCTTTGCCAGCGCTCCTTATATCCGTATCACTACAATCGATCTTAGATAAAAGGTTCTGTTTTAAATACGCGGAATCAATCTTATTTCCATTTTTGTCCTTATCTGGAAATATCCCAACTAGATGTACGGATTTATCTCCTTTATCAGTCCGCAACTCTATTCCTGAAAGAAAATATATCTCCTTCTTTTCTTTTCTTTTTATTTCTGTCTTTTTTAAACATTCATCAATATTATCAACATTACAATGATCAGTAATCGCAAATACTGAAATATTTTTTTCTATTAATTTTTCGATAATACTATCGATTGATCCTGCATCCGAATGAATATGTAGATCCCATTTACGCCATATGGAACCATTCACAAAAGATTTATTAGATTCCATGAGCACCACCCTAAAGTTAATGCTTATATTATTAAAATGTTAACATAATAAAAATATTATGTAAAATATGTAAAAAGGAAGCAGACTTCTGCTTCCTTGTTTTGTTTGAAAAAAGAGCTAATTCCCCTTCCACGCCTTGCAGAGTTCAGCGTACTCGCAGTCCTTGCACATAAAACTGGTTCTCGGAAAAAAGATGCGTTGCTGGATTCCTTTGAGAATCTGTCCGGCCAGGAAGTAGAATCGTTGGTAGTCGTCCTTATCGCGCTTTGTCTCAATCGTGATCAGCTTGGGCTTCTTGGATTTAACGAAATCGATAATCTTCAATGACTTTGGCTGCTTGTGGCTGATTCTTTCAAAGGCGTAGCTGTAGATGGTCAGTTGGAGATGGTTTTCGACTTCCTGAGCATCCATGGTCTGGGCCGAAGTTTTGAATTCCGTGATAGTGTCGTCCTCCTCGATCAAATCGATCACGCCTTCAAGCTCGATTGCGAGGCCATGACCGTTCTCCGGATTGATGAGCGGGACGGAAAACGGAACCTCAGTACCCTTGACTTTCTTTTTCGGAAGCTCGAAATACTGAGCCAGCATCTCTTTTCCCAAGACGACGAGCTTCATCTCTTCTTCCCCTTCTTTGAAGTGAATCTCGTTTTCCGTCTTCAGGCTGTACCAGTCAGCGTCGAAAATCTTATGCAGCCGGTCAATTGTCACTCCGTTTCCGTTCATCAGTTGTTTGTGATACCAGGAAAGCGCGGAATGGACAGCACTCCCGAAAGCCAATCCTGAAGATTTGAAGCGTCTCGGGATCTCGTCAATGTACTGGAATTTGTACTTCAGACCGCAGAGCAGATAAAGATTGATCTGAGAGCTAGAAAGGTACGGAGTCATGGCTTTCGCCTTTGGCCTCATCGAGAAGCCGTTCGATCATTTTCGAGGCTTCAAGCTTCGTGACCTCTTTCAGAGAATCGACCTGGAAAAGCTCCTTGAGCTTGGCATATCCCTTGTCGTTCTCGTAGCCTTTCTCGGCCATGATTCTGAAAAGATACCGCTTCTGGGCGTCCGTCATCGGAGGATTCTCGTTTGACTGGCCGCTGTTCTGGGGCTTAGCCTTACCCGCGTCCGGTTTCGGGCTTTCATTCGCCTTGGGATTATCCTCTACGGCTATCTCTTCGTAGAGATAGAGAACGAGGATAACTTTCCCGTCTGCAGTTCCGAGTTCCATCCGTCTTGCCTTGTCTTTCATTTTTCCTTACTCCTTTGAAATTTAAAGATCTATTTTCAGCTTAGCGCACAGACAGAGACAAACAAGACGGGCAAAAATGCCGATAAAGCATATTATTCCTGTCTTTTATTGGATTTATTGGGGACTTATGATGAAGACGTATGGAGAATTCTCAGAAAAATAATCGCATCACTCCCTTTGCCATAACCGATTACCGCGACATCAGAAAGCTGTTCGGAATCAAAGAAAAAAACCGGCGTGGCCATATGTACATTATCGGCAAGACCGGAACCGGAAAATCAACCTTAATCGAGAATATGGCGATCTCGGATATCAAGAACGGTTATGGCGTTGCCTTGATCGACCCTCACGGCGACATGGTTGAAGAAATTCTGGATTACGTTCCCAAGAAAAGAATCAAGGATGTCATCTATTTCAATCCGGCAGACTTGGATAATCCGATAGCGTTCAATCCTCTGGAAAAAGTGCCGAAAGATTTTCATCATCTGATCGCTTCGGGAATTATCTCGACTTTTAAAAAGATTTGGTCGGAATCCTGGGGACCGAGATTGGAGCATATTCTCAGGCACGCGCTCCTTTCACTTCTTGAATATCCGAACAGCACGCTTCTCGACTTGCCGAAGCTCCTGACGGATAAAGATTTTAGAAAAAACGTCATTAACTATATTACCCATCCCCAGGTCAGGGAATTCTGGTTCTCGGAATTCGATAAATATTCTGTCTGGCTCAAGTCAGAAGCGATTTCTCCGATTCTCAACAAGATCGGCCAATTCTTAATCAGCATCCCGCTTAGAAACATTGTCGGCCAGAAAGAAAACACCTTTAATGTCAGGCAAGCGATGGATGAGGGCAAGATTCTCATTGTCAACTTAGCTAAAGGAAAAATCGGAGAAGACAATTGCTCTCTGCTCGGCGCGTTGATTGTTACTAAGATTCAACTAGCCGCCCTGAGCCGTACGGATCAGCCTGAAGAGCAAAGAAAGCCGTTCTATTTCTATGTGGACGAAATTTATAGCTTCATTACTCTCTCTTTCGCGGATATCTTGTCTGAAGCTCGCAAGTACGGATTAAATCTCATTCTCGCCCATCAATATATCGAACAGTTGGATGAAAGAATCCGAGCCGCAATTTTCGGCAATGTCGGGACAATCATTTCTTTCAGGGTCGGCGCTGAGGACGCGAAGTACTTAGCCCAGGAATTCGCGCCAGTATTCAATGAAGAAGATTTAATCAAGCTCCCGAATTTCCATATCTACCTCAAGCTCATGATCGACGGAGTAACATCGCAGCCGTTCAGCGCTATTACCTTGCCGCTTAGAGAAATAAATACATCGCATAAAGAAGAAATAATTGACTTTTCGCGGAAGCGATATACGAAGCCGAGAGACGAAGTGGAAAAAGATATTTTGTACCGGCCGTCTCGCTTCCCTGATTCTTATGGTCAACAACTATCTTTCTAAAACAAAAACCTTTCTTCTTCCGAATGAACAAATTGTCTTTCAAGCCAATCCGCATTGGCTTTTCCTTCTCGTCTCCATTGGCCAGATATTTCTGTTTTTCTTTTTATACTATTTTTTCGCTTGTCCGTTTCTCGGATTTATGGCCCACGCCTTGGAACACTACTGTTATGTCACGGCTCTAATAATTCTGATCTTTTTAAGCCTTGTCTTTTATCTGGATTGGAAATTCAACCGTCTCTATTTGACGAATTACAGGCTCATCAGGGAAAGCGGCATTATCGGCAAGCGCTATATGTCCGTCCGGTTATCGAATATCGAAGACACGACTTGCACTTTCGGCATTTTGGGAAGAATCCTGGGCTATGGCGATTTAATAATTGAATCAGCAGGAACTTATGGACAGATGATTTTCAAAGGAATTCCCAAGCCCAGAAAAATGAAAACTCTCATCGAAAGATGGAGGTTTTATTCGGACGTTAGGCGATAAAGCACTTTATAAGCTCTTTTTATTCACATATATCCTCTCTGCCAACACATTTCAAAATTTAGGAGAACTGCATGAACCTTCAAACTATGATCGATGAATTGGAAACCCAAAAGCCCCTGAAATGGGACCGGAAACTGAACGCCGCACAGATCGCAATGGCTCTGGCTGAAAACACTCCCATTCTCAGGCTCCCAGGCGAAGAATTATTCTCCATCACCAAACCCTGCCACACCCAGATCGCGGAGAAACTCGAAATCCCGCTCAAGTACTACCACAAGATGGAGGAATCCGCGCCCGACCTGCTCGTCTCGAACGTCAACACCTGGCTCAGAAAAAACGAAAAGGACATTTTTATCAGAGGACTCGGGAATTCTGTCCGGGCGTTCCTCAGCGACCGCTACCGGGTGATCGACCATCTGGACGTTCTTCTCTGCGCTCTGAACGAGCTTCAAGCCCACGATGCCGAAATCGAGGACTGCTATCTTTCCGAGATCGAGATGAACATCAAGGTCAAAAGCCAAAAGCTCAAGGACTTTGTTAGGCACAAAGACGATCTGATCATGGGCGGGATCTTCATTACGAATTCCGAAACCGGCCACAAAGCCCTTCGGGTAGAACCTAGAATGTTCAGGGTCAAATGCTCAAACGGGATGATTGTCGAAGAACTGGTCACGCGGGAAATCCATATTGGGAACAGCGACGAGATTTCAGACGAGATCGTATATCTCTCCCTTCGGCGCTCAATCCGAGAGCTGTTCAGCAGATTCGGCGAAATCGTCCTGCTTCTCCGCGAATCCGCGGAAGCCAAGATCAGAAATCCCCAGAAAGTGATTCAGAACGTGGTCGAGCAGTACAAACTCAGCGAAGCCCAGAAAGCGAACATCCTCATGGCCTTCGGCGCAGAGCCGGAATACGACAAATACGGAATCGCCAATGCCCTGACCCTAGCGGCCCAAAAAGAGGAAACCTGGGAGAAGTCCGTGGAGATGGAGCGGATCGCCGGGAATCTCATCACCCTGCCGGTCGAGGATTTCAAGGCTCTAGACGAGATGTAGATTTGTTCTTTATTTCCTTATCAAGCCCGTGTTTTTAATAAATGGCGGAGAGGAAAAGGAGATGCACAAGCATCTCCTTTTCAAAATATCTGATTATTTTCTTAGATCGTTATCTATACCAATTATAAGGGTCTATTGCTACATACCCACACTTTAAACATTTTGCAGAAAAGTCCCCAACTTGCGATCTTTTCAACGCATCTTCTCCAGGAAAATCAACATCCATTTCTGCGAACCTTTCCATGTTACAACGCCCTCTACATAGTATCTTTACAATTCTTCGTCTATTTGCGTTCCTTGCATAAATGGGTAACGTCCCTATAACTATTGAAATATTTTCTTCGGGCTTATTTACAATCAAAGCTGCTGAATATTTATACTTTCCCTCATTGGAAAACCTCCTAATGGATGATTCTATTGAATCAGACTTTGAATCAGAAAAACACCTAACATTTCGTCCCGCCTGCTGTTGTTCAACCACTTTCTTGTTCCATTCGTGATCTTTGGTCATAGGGCCAAGTACGTTAAAAACATTGTTGTCATCATCGATAATTATCAAATAAAAAGGAGCTTTGTTCCGCATCTTAGACATTATTATTCCTCCATGCTGAGAATTTTTTCACTATGCATTCGTCTTATCAAGTGAGGCGCGTATTCCGCTTCACGGCGGTCATTTCATGAAGCTGGGGGCCGGGAAGAAACCGGCCTCCGGCCGCCTCTCTATGTTTCTAGTCTGGTCTTAATAAACTTCTCTGTTTCCTTGTCAAGGAAACAGACATAGCAGCCTTTCATCCCCCTTGAAAGCAAAACCCGATACGTGTTCTTGGTTAATTGTAAAAAATGGTCTTTTGATCTTTTCACTACTGTATCGGCGGAATTCTCGGGTATTCCTTTCCATGATTGAGTTTCAAAGTCATATGTAAGATCATTCCCGATAATCACTCCCACGTAATCAAATTCGAATCCTTGCGCCGTGTAAATGCATCCAATTTGGTTTATCCCGTTTGGGTCATAAGCCCATAGATTTGAGACTGGAATTCCTTTTGCCAGCTTCTTAGATTCAGGCTTCGCGTTCCACGGTCGTTTATATCCTTCAATCTCGACATCGTCTTCTAGATTGCCGTCCGCGTCTGGCATGGACCAAGGCCAACAGAACCCCGCTGTCATTCTAGCCGTAAATCCTTTTTGGGCTTTTTCCCGAATGGCGCTTTCTAAAGCTTCCGGCGTATTGAAGATTTTGAAATCGAATTCCTCTTTTAGATCCCAGAGAACGTTAGCTGTTCTTTTAATTCCCAACGTATTATTAATCCAATTAACAAAAGCATCTGATCCGCTGCAGCGGAATTGAATTTCCAATTCATATTCAAATACCTTGCATTTATTGTTATTTGCCGCCTCTTTAATATATGCGACTGAACCAATTTCTCCTGGACGAACAATTTGGTCATCGTCGATAAAAAAGACTGATACTTTCGAGGCTCTGATCAGTTCGTCTATCTGAGCCCCATCAATTTTCTTCTTCTTTGGCGTAAACCGATTATTGCTCGACGTTCTCAGTCTATGAGCCTCATCACAAATTAAGACATCAAGAGTATTTGGTTCGATGTCCGTATAGCTATTGAAATATTTGAACTGGACCGACCCCCGCGTTCCAATTATCTTTCTTAGTGTCTGAGTAAACGCCCGCGAGCCCGTTGCATAATGCGCGTTATATCCCTTTAAAAGAAGATCCGCCATTAAATTTATGGCAATAACCGATTTCCCGGTTCCCGGACCGCCTTTAATGATTAGCGTGGCCTTTTGTTTATCGTGAAACCCCTCCTTAGCGAAAGAAAATACCTTATCATAAACGACAAGCTGCTCGTCCAAGAGAGTATAGGAGGGTACGCCTTTGATAACGTTGCCAACATGATCCATCAGTTTTCTGCTCGGCCGATATTTGCTCTTCTCGATCCGCTTTAAGACATCAATCCCGTCGCCTTTTTGGAGTTTATCGGAAAGATAACTTTTTAATTTTTCAACATCATCGGCCGTAAACAAAGGATAATCAATCAAACTTTTTTCGAATTTATTCGAGAAAATGATATCGGAGGAATAATAGTTATAATTATGAAGATAAGTGCAGGCAAAAAGACTTATGGGATTTTCTTCATAGAAAGCAGTATGAACGTCCTGCAAATATGTTTTATATCTCCCAACCTGGACCGAAGGATGGAGCACTTCTTTTAATTGCCCGCCAACCCAGGTGGTGACTTCGTTCTCCCCATCGGCATCCTTGCATTTTTCCCACTGTTTCAATTCAATAATTACCGCGTTATCGACTAACGAACTGTCTTTACCACAAATCAAGCAATCCAAACGAAGGGAACTCAAAGGTAGCTGATACTCCAGGATAACGCCGTGATCGATCAGATTAGCATATTGAAAGATAAGGCAGATCGCTTTTAAAGAATTTCGCCAGGAGTTTACTTCGCCCGGCGAGGGATTATATCGGAGATGATAAAAGAAGGCTTGTTTAAGCTTCTCCGCGATTTGGTTCTGGATCGTGTCTTGAATGAATTGCTGTGAGGTTCCAGAGTAGAGTATCACGGCTTCATAACTCCGTATATTTCTTGGCCGTTCCCTTGGCTTTGGCTACTGGATATTTTTCAGCATTAATCGATATCTTTTTTTCCACTTCAGCCAACAGATCAATTTTCAGCACATCGCAAAGGTACAAGGTGAAAATGAAGATATCCGCCACTTCCTCTTTGATCTTACCGATTTTTTTATCATCTAATTTCGAAGCTTGTTCAATATTGAGCCATAGGAATTTTTCTAAAAGCTCCCCCGCCTCTACCGAGATAGCCTCGGCGAGATTCTTCGGATCATGAAATTGAACCCAATCTCGTTCGTCTCGAAACTTCATTATCTTCTTTATTATTTCCTTCAGCAGTTCATCCATCTTCCCCCCTAAAACGTCTCCAGATAATTTGCAGGAATATTTTCAAAATCGGTCCAAGCGAACCAATTTGTGATTCCTAGATACTCCGCCCATTTGTTGATCATCTCCAAATCGCCCAGATAATCGTCTTTATAATCCAGCGTTATTCTCGCCAGTTCTTCTCCCTTTCTTTTATATTTAAAATCCCAATACGGTTGAAGGTAATTCGTATTGAGATACAACCCCAAATATTTAAAAAAGCAATAGTTCATAACGTTTGACACCTCATATATTTTCCGGGGCGTCAAACGCGCTACTCGATTGGTTAAAGCGACGATCGATTCATCGTGTTGTTTTTTTATTGATTGAAGTTGCAACTCTCTCAAATCCTGATAATCATCATGAATCCATTTTTCTATCATTAGATCAGGAGGTTGATTGGTAACCTGAGTAACAGTACCGCTGTACCACATATTTACTATCTGAGCCAACTGATTAAAAGGCATTGACGAAGATATTTTGTTAATATCTCCTTCAATCTCCGTCAGGGCCGTTTTTTTAATATCATTGTTTGTTTTAGGGATTAGCCGATTTTCCTCAGGCACAGCAAACATTCTGATGATATGTCCACATTCATGGGCAATAAGATGATTAATCAATTCATTATGCTCGGTTTTATAATAAATCAAATGGAACGGCATATCCTTTCTTGCGGGTTTAACCCGAGCGAAGTAGGCTAACTCCTTTTTTTCGATAAACTGAAATTTCTTTTTGCTAACGTCTTCTGCAAGCTGAATGATGTTTTTGGTTGATTGAATCAGATCAAGGTTCAATGAACCACCTCAGAACTGAACAAATTCTTAGCAAATCGATATTCCTTCGATAGATCTATCCCTATATCCATGGAAGGATCAATAATCTGAAAACCGGCGAACATATAGCAGACCAGCTGCAATCCGGTATATTCGCCTTCAAGAAAGTTAATTCGATATTTTTTATCAGGGTTATTGATATCCAATCCTTCGCGACCCTTTTGAGCAATTTCAAAGGAGATATTTCTTATTTCCTCATTTCGTTTTTTCGCAAAGAGTTGTATCGAGTCCAATAGGTAGAAAACAGCATCGATCCGAAATCCTTTGGATTTGAAATTGCTGATCGCAATTTCTCTTCTGGCCGTTCGGGCTAGTTCTTTTAGCTTCTCGGGAGCATCGAGTTCTAAAAGTTTTTTAAAATATTGATCCGCTCGTTCATAATCTTCTATCCGTTGGTATACATACCCTAAACCGTAAATAGTCATCGGGTCCGAGGGGTTGATTCGAAAGGATCTTTCAAGGTAGTAAATTGATTTCTCGAGATCGAACAACTTGCCATAGAGTCCGCCCAGATTTCTTAAGGCATAGGAATTATTCGGGTCGATCTTAATGGCATCCAGAAAATGTTTTTCTGCGCTTTTAGAGTCATTAGATTTTTCGAAGGCGAATCCTAAAGCGACTTGAGCATTGGAGAAATTCGGATTTAACTCCACGCATTTTTTTAGAATGGTTATGGCTTTATCGGAAAACCCGAGTTCGGTATAGCACATGCCTAGATTGTAGAGGGCATCGATGTTTTTGGAGTCATGTTCAAGCATTTCTTCGAGCAAAGACCTGGCTTGATCTAGCTGCCCTTGCTGTAAAAGCTTAATGACCTCATCTAGCTTTGCCATTATTGGTTCCGATAAATATATCGAAAATTTAGTTTTTCTCGATTAATTTACAACTATTGGCCACATATATCAAACCATTCCTCTTGCTTATTATGGTAAAATTAAAAATAGGATATCGCAGATGGACAGTCATAAACCCGTCGGTATTTGGATTCGGGTCTCAACCGAAGACCAGGCCAGGGGCGAAAGCCCGGAGCACCACGAGAAGCGCGCCCGGTACTATGCCGAATCCAAGGGCTGGCAAGTCAAAGAGATATATCATTTAGAGGCGGTCTCGGGAAAATCGGTCATGGGTCATCTCGAGACCCAGAAAATGCTCGACCATATCAAATCCGGCCATATCACCGGGCTGATTTTTTCTAAGCTCGCCCGACTTGCCCGAAATACCAGAGAATTGCTCGATTTTGCCGATATTTTCAGAAAATATAATGCTGACCTGATCTCTCTACAAGAGGCCATCGACACTTCCTCCCCTGCTGGACGGCTTTTCTATACGATGATAGCGGCTATGGCCCAATGGGAGCGGGAAGAAATATCCGATCGAGTAGCAGCTTCTGTCCCTATCAGAGCAAAGCTCGGAAAGCCAACAGGCGGACAAGCCGCTTATGGCTACCAATGGGTAAACAAACAGCTTGTGCCTGACCCCAAAGAAGCGCCGATTCGGAAGCTAATTTATGAGATGTTCCTTGAACACCAAAGAAAAAAGACCGTAGCACGGCTCCTGAACGAAACCGGATACCGCACCAGAAACGGCTCTAAATTCACGGATACGACCGTAGGAAGGCTTTTAAGAGATACGACGGCCAAGGGCCTTCGCCGGGCGAATTGGACCAAAGGGCCGCCTGATAAAGGCCAAAAGAGGGTCATAAAATCCGAGTCCGAATGGGTCTATAACCGGATCGAGCCGATTGTTTCCGAAGAGCTTTGGGATCAATGTAACACGATCCTGGACGAGCAGGAAAAAAAGAATAAAAGACCAGCCAGAAAAAGCCCTCAGTTGTTTACCGGATTCGTGTTCTGCAACTGCGACTACAAAATGTATGTGCCTTCGAATTCCCCCAAGTATATCTGCTACAAATGCCGAAACAAGATCGGGACGACTGACTTAGAAGAAATCTTTCATCATCAGCTTAAGACGTTTTTCTTTTCGCCTACGGAAATAACGAATTATCTGAGCCAAGCTGATCAAGTGATTAAAGAAAAAGAAAACCTGCTAAAGACCTTGAGAGACGAGAGAAAAAAGACTGAACAGGACATGGATAAGATATATCGGGCTTATACCAATGAAGAAATTACAATGGAGGGATTCGGAAGGCATTATCGGCCGCTTGAAGAGCGGCTAAAGCAAATCGACAACCAGATTCCCGAAGTCCAGGGAGAGATTGACTTCCTGAAAATCCAATATCTTTCTTCTGACCAGATATTCACAGAAGCCAAAGACCTTTACTCCCGCTGGCCTCAGCTTACTTCCGAAGAAAAAAGAAAAATCATTGAAAACATTACGGAAAAGATCGTTATCGGAAAAGAAGACGTCACCATCAACCTCACCTATCTTCCCTCTTCTTTAGAATTGATGACAACTGAGCAACGAAACCTCAGGGATTCATGGCCGCCACGAGCATGAACGCGCAGGGGAACGTCGCGGCCATCGAAGCGCGCGCGATAGTCACTTTTCCGTCCTCGACGGGCTGCCTCAGCCCGTCCAAGAGGCTCCGGTTGAATTGGGGAAGCTCGTCGAGGAACAGAACGCCGTGATGGGCCAGGCTCACCTCGCCCGGCTTCGGGATCTGCCCTCCGCCGATGAGGCCGGCGTCCGAAATCGTATGGTGGGGAGCGCGAAACGGACGCCGGCCGACGGCGCCTTGGTCCTTGAGCAGCCCCGCGGCGCTATAGACTTGGCTGACTTCGATGATCTCCTGGAACGTCATGTCCGGCAGAATGGTCGGGATTCGGCGGGCAAGCATGGTCTTTCCGGCGCCCGGCGGGCCGATGAGCAGGATGTTGTGCGCCCCGGCCGCCGCGACTTCAAGTGCCCGCTTCACGTGATGCTGGCCCTTGACTTCCCGGAAATCCAGATCGAACTCCGGCCGCGCGAAAAGCTCGGCCGGGGAAAATAAACAGGGTGATATTTTTCCGGGAACGGTCAAGAACTCGACGACCTGGACGAGATTATCCAGGCCGAAGACATCCATGCCTTTCACCAGCGCCGCTTCTTTCGCGTTGTCCCGGGGGACGACGATCCCTTTGAAGCTTTTTTTTACAGCTAGAAGCGCTGCCGATAGAACGCCCTTGACGGGCTTCAACCGGCCGTCGAGAGCGAGTTCGCCCAAGAACAGGTGATCCCGGAAACTTTCCGGCGATATGATACCGAGGTAGGCGAGGTGTCCGAGCGCGATCGGGAGATCGAAAGCGGGGCCTTCTTTGCGCCTGTCCGCGGGCGCCAGGTTGATGGTCGCCTTTCGCGGAGGAAAATCGTAACCGCAGTTCTTGAGCGCGGCCTTGACCCGCTCCTTGCTTTCCCGGACAGAGGCGTCGGGCAGGCCGACGATGATGAACTGGGGAAGGCCTCCGCCGAAGTCCACTTCGACTTCGACCACATAGGCCTCGATCCCCAGGAGAGCCGAGCTGAAGGATTTGAACAGCATGTCGCTTTAGGAGATGACGGTGGAAAAGGCGGTTTATGTCAGCCCCGGGATTTTTTCAGGTCAGGGAATTGAAGAGGATCTCGTATTTCCTAATGACCTGGGGCCAAGCGTAATTCTTGAGGACATAAGAGCGGCCGTTCCGGCCGAGGGCCGCCCGCAGCCGCCCATCCTTATGCAGGAGATCGAGGGCCAAGGCGAATTCCTCGTAATTGGCGTAATACAAGCCGCTGTTCCCCACGAGACAGTGCTGCTTCAAAGGGTCGGTCGCGGCCTGGACAAGCACGGGCGCCCGGACCGCCATCGATTCCAGGGCCGCCATGCACAGGCTTTCCAAATGCGAGGGATGAACGGTCGCTTCGGCCCGGGCCATCGCCGCGTTTTTCTCCTCGGGCGAGACAAAGCCCAGGTAATGGATGTTCGGATGCGCGGGGAGCGGCATTAAAAGGTTCCCGATGAGAAGAAAGCTGAAATCCGGGCGGCGCCGGCTGTATCTCGTGAAATAGTCCAGGACCTCCCGGCATCCTTTACCCGGCTCTATGCGCCCCGCATAAAGGATATAGGGGGAATACAATCGATATTTCGCGAAAGCGGCCGATAGCTCGACCCGGTCCGGGACATCCACGCCGACGCCGACCGTGTCCTGGTATTTGCCGGCGAAGGAGAAGTACCGGCCCAGCATCGCCTTTTCGGATTCCGTGTTGAAGACGAAGGCCGCGGGCAGGGAGAAGACGTTTTTCATGATGTCCAGGCGCAGCGCCGGCTCGTCGTGCGCCGTGGGAACGAGGATCTTGCTCTTCCTGACGGCTTGCAGGCCCCAGTACGTATTGTAATAAAGATAGGTGAAGAAAACGAAATGATCGTGTTTCGCCTCTTCCTTTTCCAGCGCATCGATCAAGGCCGGGGAATACGGCCCCTGCTGCTTCATCCACTCGATCTCGTCCCCCCGATTGTGGTCGTTGAAAAAGATCCAGTCGGAATATTTATTGAACGATTCAATATCCCGCGGCTTCTCGACGTCGAACCGCCTGACGGAGACGCCGTTCAGAACGGATTCCCCCGGCGCGTATTCGTTCTTCCAGGTGACGTAATCCTTGGCCGTCGTGGTGTAGACCGTGCAGTCGTAGCCCTTTTCCGCCAAGCGCTCGGCGATAAGCCGGCAGTGCAATTCGGAGCCGCCCATGACCTCTTTGCCGTATCGCTGAATGACGAAGGCGATCTTCATCGTCAGATCCTGCTCAATTCCCGAAGGAGGAATTCCTCCCTCCCGAACGATTTGAATTGATCGAGGGCCCGCCGTCCGCTGGCGACGAGGCTCTCTTTCAGAGGGCGATCATGGACGACGATGTCGACAAGCTCGGCGACGTAATCCGGCCGGCTGTCCCGCACCAGGATCCCCGCGCCGCCGAGCGTGTAGGGCACCGCCGTGGAATCGAGGGCGATGACCGGAAGATCGAAGATCATGCTCTCGACGAGAGGGAGGCAGAACCCCTCGTGCTCGCTCAACGACAAGAAAACGTCGGACGCCCGGTACAGGGCGAACATTTCTTCGTCCGGCACGTGCCCGATGAACCGGATCTCTTCGGGTTTGAGAAAGAATTCGTCGGCCATCTGGACGACGCTCCGGTAATACGTCGGGAACGTGTTCGTCTGGCCGACGACGATCAGCCGGACGAGGGGCGAGATATATTTCTTGTAATAAAAAACGGCTTTGATCAGGTTCTCGATCTTTTTGTTGGGCGCGATCCGGCCGACGAACAGGACGTTCACGCGGTCGTCGCGGACGAGATCGTGGACGAAGCGGCTGGCCGGCTTTTCATACTTGGCGAAATCGATGAACAACGGAAAGACATGGGTGTTGCGGAACCCGAGACCGGCGAGCTCCAGCCGGTTGAACTCCGAATCCGCCAGGCTGAGGACGATATGCGGCTTCAGGGAGGCGAGCTCAAGGCGTCCCACGCGGGAGATCCGGGCCATTTCCGGATTGAGCTGAGCGAAGAATTCCGGAGGCGTGATGTTGTGATAGATAATGGCCTTTTTGGAGCGGAGCCCGGCCAGCGCTTGGGTCAACGGCGAAGGCAGGGCGAAATGGAGGATCGTGACATCGTCCGGACCGGGCGGAGGAAATTCGGCGAACAGGCGCGCCTCGCCTTCCAGGCCGAGGTCCCGGGTCAGGCAATAGATCTCGGAGGCGAATCCCTTGGCCCGGAAAAATTTCTTGAGCTCGAAGGCCTCGTCGCCGATGGCGTCGCCGCGATGGAAGGCCGGAACGAGCTGGTCGATCCTCATGCGCGGGCGACTCTTTCCACGTGCTCGAGAAGAATGCGGCTCACGTTTTTACGGCCGTATTTTTCGAGCGCCTGACGCTGCCCCTCGACGATCCGGGACGTCAGCGCCTTGTCCCTGCGGATCCGGTCGATCAGGGCGGCGGTCCTCAGAAAATCCTTCTCCCGCAGCGTGACGCCGCCGCCGTTCATCGTTTCTTCGACCGCCCCGGCGGCGTAGCCGAGGACGGGAATTCCGGTATAAAAGGCTTCCAGGAGCGGGACGCCGAACCCCTCGTGCTCGCTCATGCTGACATAGAAATCGGCGGCGCGATAAAAGGCCAGGAGCTCGGGAAACTCGATGTGGCCGCTGAAATGGACGTCCGCGAGCTTCAATTTCAGGACGAGATCCTGAAGGGAGGCGAAATACCGCTCCAGCCCCCGGTAATCGCCGGCCAGGATGAGCCGGGAATCCGGGTCGAAATATTTCTTGTAGAAATAAAACACCTTGACGATGTCCTCGAACTTCTTGTTGGGGATCAGCCGCCCGACGAACAAGAGCGTCGTCTTATCGTCGCCGAAGAGGCGCTCGGTCACGGCGTCGGCCGGGCCGTCGAACTTGGCGAAATTCATGAGGATGGGAAGGACGCCCGTGGTTTTGTAGCCGACGGTTTCGAGCTCCCGCCGGTTGAATTCGGAATCGCCCACGGCCAAATCCACCTTGTCCACAAAAAGATTGATCTCGAGCCGTCCCTTGTAGCATTCCCGGGCGAGGACGCGGTGGGAATCCACGAAGAATTCGTGAGGCGTAATGTTGTGGTAGATCATCATTTTTTTGTCCGGCACGCGGAAGAACAGCTTCGAGACCGGGGAGCCGATGGAAAAATGGAAGATGACCACATTTCCGGGGGAACTGAACTTTTTATACTCGCGGTAATCCTTGACGTATTTCGCGGATTTGGGATCGAACATCTTGACGAAGATCTCGGACTTGAAGCCGTTCTCGCGGAGGACGCTCTGGATCTCGAGCATCTCGTCCGAGATCGCGTCGCCGTAGCTGAGCGAGGTGGCGAATTGATGGACGTCCATCAGGGCTTGGCTCCCAGCGCGTTCATGATGGCGAGATATTTATGCTCGATGATGTCCCAGGTGTAGTTCGCCGAGTAATAGGCTTTCCCGTTTTCTCCGAGAACGGCGCGCAGCCGCGGATCGGAGAGGATCAGTTTGAGCGCTTCGCGGAACTCTCCGTAATTCTCGTAAAAAAGCCCGCCGTTCGACCGCAGGCACTGGCCTTTCAAGACTTCGCACCGGGCGTTGGCCAGGACGGGCCGGCCGAGGGCCCAAGCCTCGAGCGTCACCATGGACAGGCTTTCATAGAACGAAGGCATGACCAAAAGCTCAGCGCCGCTCAACGCGTCGAACTTGTCCTCTTCCGAAAGGAACCCCAAAAAGCGGACGTCTGGATGGGACGGGATCTTGAGGACGGTATTGCCGATCAGGACGAGCTTGACGTCGGAGCCCGTGTCTTTCTTGAAGCGCAGGAAATGATCGAAGAGGTGGGGGCAACCTTTATTCTGATCGATCCGGCCGATGTAGAGGATATAAGGGCCTTTCACCTCATGCTTCCGCCGGAAGCGTTCCGCCGAATAGCTTGAGGGGACCTCCGTTCCGACGCCGACGACGAGACCCGGAACGTCCTCGTTCCGCGACAGGGATTGGATCATCGCCCTCTCTTCTTCGGAGTTATAGACGAACGCCCTGGGCATCCGGAACAAGTCGCGGAAGATCTTGAGATGAATGACCGGGTCGTGTTCGGCGGTCGGCACGAGAATGCTCTTGCCGGGAACGGCATGAATCCCCCAGTACGAGTGATAGTAGCGGTAGCTGAAAAAGATGAAATAGTCGTAGTCGGAGGCGTGTTTCCGGATGAAATGGATGAGCTTGGGCGATGTCGGGCCTTCCTCCTCGAGCCAGGCCAGTTCGTCCTTTTCCGCGTGCTCGTTCTCGAGAATGGCATTTTGGAGACGGCCGAATTTTTCCGGGCTGCGGGGTTTCGTCACGGGAAAGCGCCGGACGGTGATGCCGTTGATGACTTCGTCCCCCTCCGGATAATGGTTGCGCCACGTGATGTAGTCATGGGCGCACGAGGTCAGGACCTCGACGGGCAGATATTTGCGCATGTGCTCGGCGACCCAGCGGCAATGGAGCTCGGCCCCGCCGTTGATCTCGAGGCCGTAGCGCTGGACGACGAAGGCGATGGTCATTTCGAAGTCCGCTCTTCCAGCGCCTTTTCCCTGTTCTGAAGAAATTCCTGATCCTTTTCGAGAATCCGGAATTTGCTTTTCAGCGTGTCCGTCTCGATCTTGAGCTTCGTGAGCTCGACGACGAGGTTGTGGTCCAGGTTGTGGAGAAGCCGGATATAGGCCATGCTCGTGTCCAGGTCCTTCAGCCTCTCCTCGATAAGGTCCAATCGATGCTCTCCCCTGTCTTTTCTTTTCTGCTCAATTTCCAATCTCGTCCGCTCAATTTCCAAATCCCGTTCGAACTTTTCCGCCTGCAGATGCAACAGCCGGTAGAGATTGTCCAGGCGGACGTTGGTATCGTGAAGGCTCTTGACCGCGGCCCGGAGCTCTTCATGGACGGGAAAGGCCAAAAGCCGCATCACGGGGAAAAACGGCCGCATGATCTTGCGCAAAATTCTTTTGAGTTTCGGCTTCAGTCCCTGAGGCTCCGGGCTCCAATCCGTCCCCCCCGGGGCGGGAGGCGCCGGCATCGAAGCTTGAGGAGACAACGTGGACGCCGGCTGCGCCGGATCCCGAGGTGCGGTCTCCTCCCAGGCTTCCGCGAGGGGGGCTTCGGCGGCGGCTTTCTGGATCAGGGCCATGATCTCCGCGACGTTGACGTGATCGTAGTCGATTTCAAACGGCGCGCCGGGCTTCGTTTCCGTCGGCATTGGACCGTCCATTGTCACCTCCTGCGTTTCCCCGCTCTCGCGATTTCGCCCGCTCTCAGTCCTTTTTCGTGAAAAGATGGTTTTCGTATACGCTCTGAACGTCCTGAATATCCGGAAGAGGATGTAGCCTCATTTCCTGGATCTCCCGGACTTCCCGGTCCGTCAGCAGGCCTTCTTTCTTCCGGGCCGCGATCCGGGCTTCGATTTCGGCCATAATCTTCTTTTCTTCGGCCTCGCCCAGGCATTGGATCTTGAGAAAATCCGGCATGGCGGCTCCTTTCTCAGCAAATTCAATCGAAGGACATTTTAATCGAATTGGGGAAGTGGGGTCAAACGAACACGTCACATGAGGCGTTCCCGTTGGAAACTGGACTACGGTCAGGGCCGGAAGGAATTGAAAAGACCCGGACAGTATGTTAATTAAGAGAAAAGGAAAGGCCATCATGAATCTCAATCAAAGAACCAGAGTCGGCGTCATCGGAGGAAACCATCCCCGGCGGGAATTTCTCAAAATCGCCCGTGAGGTCGGCCGGCTGATCGCATCGCGCGGGGCCATCCTCGTCTGCGGAGGCCTGGGGGGCGTCATGGAAGAGGCGGCCCGCGGAGCCAAGGATGCCGGCGGGACGACGATCGGGATCCTCCCGGGAAACCGGACTGCCGACGCCAACGCCTATATCGATGTTCCCATCGCCACGGGCCTGGGGTTCACGCGCAATTCCCTCGTGGCCATGAACGCCGACGTCCTCATCGCCGTGGACGGCGAATACGGGACGCTGAGCGAGATCGCCTACGGCTGCGTCTACGGCAAGAAGGTCATCGGCCTGGGAACGTGGGACGTGAAAGGCGTCATCCCGGCCAAGACCCCGGAGGAAGCCGTCGCCCTTGCTCTGGGCGGCAAGGAATAACGGCCGAATGCGGCAAGAAATGCAGAATTACAAGATTGTCCTGAGCTACGACGGCACGGATTATCACGGCTGGCAGAGCCAACCGGACAAAAACACGATCCAGGACACGCTCGAGGGCGTTCTGGCGAAGATCGCCCGAAAAAAAATCCCCGCCACCGGCGCCGGGCGCACGGACGCCGGCGTCCACGCCCTGGGCCAGGTCGCCAATTTCAAAGCGGCGTTGAAAATGTCCGATCCGGAGCTTTTCAAAGCCCTGAACGCCCTGCTCCCGGATGACATCCGGATCCTCGATATCCGGAGAGTCCCGTTGGATTTCCACGCCCGGAGGAACGCCAAGGGAAAGGTCTATCAATACCGGATTTGGCAGGCGCCCGAGATCACTCCGTTTATCTGCCGTTATGTCCTCCATTGGCCTTACCCGCTCGACATCAGGCTCATGCGCGACGCGGCGCGGCTTTTTCAAAGGACGGGCGATTATTCCGGATTTTCCTCCAACCGGCTTCTTCCGCCGGTCCGCAGCGTCGTGCGGTCAGAACTTCGTAAAAAAGGCGACGAACTCGTCTATACCATCGAAGCCGGGGGGTTTCTGCGCTACATGGTCCGGACGATCGTGGGCACGATCCTTGAAGTCGGCCGGGGCAAAGTCCCCCTGGATAAGATCGAACGCATCTTCCATGAAAAAGAGCGAACGCTGTCGAGTCCGACCGCACCGGCCAAGGGCCTTTGTCTTCTCAAGGTCATTTATTGAGGAGAAGGATTGAACTCCATTTATTGAACGAAGCGCGGGTGACGATGAAGGTCGAGCTCCTCCGCCCGCAACGGATGAGCCCGCGCCGACATTTCTTTACGACATCAAGTTCAATCCGAAGACAAGCGCGTCCTCATCGGGATTGAAATAATAGTTTTTTCTGACGCCGATCAGGTCGAACCCGAGTTTCGCGTAGAGGGTCTGGGCGGGCTTGTTGGACATCCGGACTTCGAGAGAGACGAACGTCACCTTCTCGCCCCGGCCGCGCTCGATGGCGTCCCGGAGTATCGACTCGCCGACCCCCAGCCGCCTGAAATCGGGATGGACCGCGATGTTGTTGATCATGATCTCATCCTTGATCTTCCAGTAGATGATGTATCCGACGATCTTTTTCTCCGTCGCGTGCACGGCCACGAGAGGAAAGGAGATGTCGTCGTTTTGGATCTCGCCCCGGAATGTCGTTTCCCGCCAGGGGTTGGGAAACGACGATTGTTCGATGGCCAGCACCTCGGGGAGGTCTCCGTTCTCCATCCTCCGGAGAGCGAAGGGAAGGGAGGCGGCCGGTCGATGATTAATGCTTTTCCTCCGCCTGGGATTTTCGATAATAGAGCGGCTCGAGTTCGGTCGAGGAAATTCCCTTTTTGGCGGCCAGGATATCATGGCCGAGGAGGCCGACTTCATAGGCGATGAATGGCGACCGATCCGAAAATCGGGCTTTGTCTTTCAAGCGGTCCACAATTTTCTCCCGGTAAAGACCGCTCCCGTTCCCGATCATGAGAATGGCGCGCCGCGCCGGAAGAAGGGACAGAAAACGGTCGGGAGGATAGGCTCCCTGGGGGATCGCCTCCTTGAGTCTTTTCCCTCGAATTTCAAAAAGGGCCGCGTAGATTTCTCCCCTTTTCGCGTCGAGCATCGGGGCCACAAGAGAGACCGGCGCATCGCGGAGCTTCCAGGCCAGGGCCGCGAGCGAAGAGACGGGAGCGACCGGCTTTCCCGAGGCGAAGGCAAAGGATTTCACGGTGCTCAAACCGATGCGGATTCCGGTGAACGAGCCGGGACCCGGCGTGACGGCGAATCCGTCGATGTCCTGAATGCCCAGATGGAGAGATCCGAGAAGCAGATCGATCGAAGAGAGAAGCCGGGCCGAATGCGTAGACGGCGCTTCGACGGCGAATTCCGCGAGGAGGCGGCGGTCTTCGAGGACGGCCGCGGAGCCGCCCGGCGTCGTCGTGTCGACGGCGAGAATGCGCATGCTAGGATTTCACCGATCGGCCGAATTTGAACAGATTGCCGGCCTTGAAAATATTGTATTGGACGGAACTCATCGCTTCGAGCTCCAAAGGAATCCCCTGGTTAAGGTTCTCCCCTTTCCCCGTCCGGACGTCGAGCCGGATCACGTCGCCGCTCGCGATTTTTCCCGAGGCGACCAGCGGTTCGAGCCCGCGGATCTTGAGAATCGGAAATCCGGAATTCACGGCGTTCCGGAAATAGATCGCCGAAAAGGACGGCGCGAGAACGGCGCCGATCTTGAGAGCGACGAAACAATCGACAGCCTGCTGCCGAGACGAGCCGGCCCCGAAATTGCGGCCGGCGATCACGATGTCTCCCGCTTCGCACCGCTTCGGAAAATCCTGCCAGCCTTCCAGATTCCCGAGGGCGAAGGGGCCCATCTGGGCGACATCGGTAATGTGAAGATGAGCGTTGTGATAGATCTGGTCGGTATCGATGTCCTCGAGGATCTTTCCATCCGTGTTGAGGAGGAGCCAAATCCGGCCCTGTTTGATGTCGCTGTCCATGTCACAAATCCTCCGGACTGATGATTTCACCGGCGATACAGGAGGCGGCCACGACGGCCGGGCCCGCCAGGAAGGTATGGCCTTTCCCCTGCTTCCCGGGAAAATTCCGGTTGCCCGTGCTGATCTGCGTTTCGCCCTTTCCGGTGAGGCCGACATGGCCTTCGGCGCATCCGCCGCAGCCGGGGTTGACGATGATCGCCCCGCTGCGGAAGAGCGTTTCGAGAATGCCGCGTCCGAGCATCTCGTCATAGACGTTCCGCGTGGCCGGGACGATTTTTAACATCACGCCCTTTTTGACGACGCGACCTTTAAGGACCTCCGCGGCCCGGGCAAAATCCTCGGTCCGGCCATTGGTGCACGAGCCGATGAAACCCGATTCGATCTTCGTGCCGCGCACTTCGCTCAAGGCTTTGACGGTATTCGGAGAAGGCGGAACGGCGACCTGGGGCGGGAGGCCGGAAACGTCGATCTCGACGACGGCGGCATAGGCGGCCCGGCCGTCGGCGACGGCGGACGGGGCCCCGGGCTTTGCCCGGGGGTCCACTTCCGCCGCGAAGGCTCGTCCCTTGACGAAAGGCGCGAATTCCAGACCCGCGGACACTTTCATCTCGGCGGACAGGGCGGTCTCGAATTCCGGAATGAATCCAATGATCCCGGCCATTTCCGTGATCATACTGCACAACGTGATCCGGCCGGCCAGCGAGAGGCGGCGTACGGCCTCGCCGTAAAACTCCGCCGCGCGGAGGGCGATCCGTCTCGTCCCCAGCTCTTTGCAGAGAAACAAGGTCAGGTCTTTCGCGTCGGCCGCGGGAGACGGCCGGCCTTTGATGACGACTTTGACGGTCTCCGGCACTTCGAACCAAGTTTTTCCGGTCTTGAAAGCGAAGGCAATATCGATGTCGCCCATCCCCTGGCCGAAGCAGCCGACGGCCCCCAGGATATTCAGGTGACTGTCGGTGCCGACGACCGTCCCGTTGGGCCGGGCCAGACCTTCCTCTATCATGACATGCGTCCCGATGCCGCGGTTCACATCAAAGACCTCGAGGCCGTGTCTCCCGGCGAAATCGCGACAGGCCTGCTGGTTGTCGGCATATTTGAGGGAACACGCCGGAGCGCAAAGGTCAAAGGTGAAAAACGTTTTGTGGGCATCCGCGGGCGGCGCGTCTCCATACTCCCGTTCGTAATGGATGACGACATTGGGCCCGCCGAAGTCCCTGGCCGACCGGACGTCCAAATCCATCCAGACGATTCGGCCAGGAGCGACTTCGTCCCGGCTATGGGCCTGAATGATCTTCTCGATGATCGTTTTTCGCAAAGGATCCCCCGCTCAGATCTTGGCGGCCACGGCCGCGGCCATGTCGAGCGTCGTGGATTTCCCGCCCATATCGTACGTCCGGACCTTGCCGTCCTTGATGACGTCGGAGACGGCGCCTTCGAGAACCCTGGCCTTGGCCGTCTCGCCCAACCACTCGAGCATCAGCATGGCGGCCAGAAACGTCGCGATCGGGTTGACTTTATAGAGCCCGGCGTACTTCGGCGCTGAGCCGTGCGTCGGCTCGAATACGCCGTACTTCTCGCCGATGTTGCCGGCCGAAGCGAACCCCAGCCCGCCGACGAGCTGGGCGGCCAGGTCGGAAATGATATCGCCGAACAAGTTTTCGGCCACGAGAACATCATAGTCGTGAGGGTTCTTGACGAGCCACATGCACATGGCGTCGATATTCGCCTCCTTGAACTCGATATCCGGATATTGCCGGGCGACGGCTCGGGAAACGCTCAGCATCAGGCCGCCGGTCTCCCGAAGGACGTTGGGTTTCTCGACGATGGTCACCGAGCGGCGCTTGTTTTTGCGGGCGTAATCGAAGGCGGCCTTGACGATCCGTTCGCATCCTTTTTTGGTCATGATCCGCGTCGAAACGGCGATCTCGTCGAGCGGGACGTTCTTGAACGGTTTCATCTTGGCGTGGGCCATCAGCGCGTCCTTCACGGCCTGGGGAAGGGGGAAGAATTCAACGCCGGCGTACATCCCTTCGGTGTTCTCCCGGAAGATGACGAGGTCGATGTTGTCCCGGTAGTTCAGGGGATTGCCGGGATAGGCCTTGCACGGCCGGAGGTTGGTATAGAGGTCGAATTCCTGGCGGAGGCGGACGATGGGGCTGAAGTAGGACAGGCCTTTGCCCTGGAGCGACGGCGCCAGCTCCTTCGCCGCGTCCTCTTTCGGCTTGGAGGTGATGGCCCCGAAGAAGCAGACGTCTGTTTCTTTGAGCAGCTGAACCGTCCGGTCCGGAAGCGCGTTGCCTTCCTTCGCCCAGAATTCCCAGCCGATGTCGCCGTGGATGTATTCCGCGTTGACGTCCAATTTTTTGAGGACGATCATCGCCGCTTCCATGACTTCGACGCCGACGCCGTCGCCGGGCAAAACCGCAATTCTATACTTGCGCATCAAGAACTTCTTTCTTCATGATATCATCGAAATCGCGGCCCCGGATATTTTAATACAACCCGCGGCGCCAAAGGAATAGCGTCCTTTGGCGCCAGCCGGCTTCGGGGCGGATGGATTTCGCCTCACGCGCGCTCATTTGGCAAAAAAATGATTTTCTTCATGGTTAGAATTCCTTTATGACCCTTCGATCTTTTTTTTCGTATATGCGAGCAGGCCGCCGGCTTCAAGGATGCCGATGACCGAATCCGGGAGAGGCGGGAATTTGAAAACCTTGCCGGCGGAGGCGATCGTCCCGCCGGCGAAATCGATCTCCACCTCATCGCCCGTCTTCATTGTCTCCGACGCCTCCTCGCACTGCAGAACGGGCAGGCCGAGGTTGATGGCGTTCCGGAAATAGATCCGGGCAAAGGACTTGGCGACGACGGCCTGGACGCCCGCCGCCCTCAGGCAGGCCGCGGCCTGCTCCCGGGAGCTCCCGCAGCCGAAATTCCTGCCCGCGACGATGACGTCCCCCGGCCGGACATTCCCGGCGAACGCCGGATCCAGGTCCTCGAACGCATGGGCGGCCATCTCCTCGGGTTTCAGCTGTTGATAGGTATATTTCCCCGCATAAATGACGTCCGTGTTGACGTCGTCTCCGTATTTCCAGACTCTTCCTTTGCTCATAGGCATGTCCTCGGATCGGTGATTTTTCCCTCGAGGGCCGACGCGGCGACAGTGGCCGGCGAGGCGAGGTAGATCTCGGAATCGCGCCCGCCCATCCGCCCCTTGAAATTGCGGTTGGACGTTCCGACGACGACTTCGCCCGGCGCGAGAAGGCCTTCGTGCGCGCCGAGGCAGGGACCGCATCCCGGATTGAGGATGACGCAATTCGCCGCGACGAAGATTTCGATCAAACCTTTTTTCAAGGCTTCCAGATAAACCTCCCGGGAGGCCGGCAGCACGAGGGCTCTGACCCGGGGATGGATTTTTTTCCCTTTGAGGATCTTGGCCGCGATTTCCAGATCTTCGAGTCTGCCGTTCGTGCACGTTCCGATCAGGGCCTGATGGAAGGGCCTGCCTACGACCGCCGATACCGGCTTGACGTTATCGACGGAGTGAGGGCAGGCGATCTGGGGCTCGATCCGGGATAAATCGTATTTCAAAACGGCCTCGTACGTCGCGTCCGGATCGGACTTGACGATTTCATACGCGTCCCTGGCCCGGGCCTTGAGCCAAGCGATCGTCTGGTCGTCGGGCTCGAAGTATCCATTTTTGGCGCCCATTTCGGCCGCCATGTTCGTCAGAACCATGCGGGATGCGAGACTGAAATTCCCAGCCTCCGGCCCCGCGAATTCCACGGCCTCGTAATTCGCCCGATCGGCGCCGTTGTCGCCGATGATCTTGAGGATGACGTCCTTGGCATAAACGCCCGGACCGGGTTTCCCCGTCATCTCGATCCTGAGCGTTTCCGGCACGCGGAGCCAGATCTCGTCCGTGGCCCACAAACTGGCCATTTCGGTCCGGCCGATCCCGGCGCTGAACGCGCCGAACGCCCCGTACGTGGTCGTGTGGGAGTCGCTGCCCATGATCACTTTTCCCGGAAGGGCGAAACTCGCTTCCGAAAAGACCTGATGGCAGACGCCGGCGTGGATGTCGAAAAAATTCGGGATCTTCTGCTCGATCACGAACTCGCGGATCGTTTTGTGATTCTGGGCGTATTTCTCGTCCGCGGCGGGAACGATATGGTCGAGGACAATGACAATCTTCCGGGGCGCAACGACGCTCTTCAGGCCGAGTTTCTTGAACTCGCCGATGATGGCCGAGGAGTTGTCGTGGGAAAGATAGTAATCCGGCGCGACCGTGATCACCTCGCCCGCCCGGACCGCGCGTCCGGCTTTGAGGCTCAAGACTTTCTCGGAAAATGTACGGCCCATCGCGGTCTCCTCGGGAGGTCAGGCTCGCCCATTCGGTTCCATCACCGACCCATGGCCGGGCCGCAGCCCGCCTATCCCTTAAAAACGTCGAAATTGACGAAATCGGCGTGATTGACGATGACGGCCTCGATCGTCCGCCTCGACCCGTCGCCTTCCTTGGAATGGGCGGCGATGATGTGGACGACTTCCTCCGGCAGGCCGAATTTGAAGGCGAACGCCGCTCCCGAGATCGGATGGCGGAGCAGGTCCCCCCCGCGGCTCTTGATGAAATCGCCCTTTTCCCTCGTGTATTCAAAGAGCTTTCCGACGTCGTGCAGGATCGCCCCCGAAAGAAGGATGTCCCGATCGACGGCCACTTTGCCTTGATAGCCTTCGTTCAAAACCTCCGCGATCTGTACGGCGGTCCGCGTCACGGCCCGCGTATGATCGATGATGCTGACCCCGGTCTTTTTGATGAGGAGCGTGAACGGCATGTGATGAAGATCCTCGATCGTCCAGCCGCCGCGCTTGATCGCCTCCTCCCAGACCGTGAGCGTCAGATCGCGCAATTTCTCGTCCTTGATGAGCTTGATTTCCGGGATCATTTTCAGGATATCTTGCCTCATGGCGCCTTCCTTTCCGGGGGGCCGTCGTATTCAAAATTTTCCGGGTCGATCTTGCGCATGGGTTTCATCCGCGTTTTTTCTTCGTGGACATGGGCCACGATGCCGGGCACGCGGGAAATGATGAAAAAGGCGTTTCCGATCTCGGGAGGAATGCCAAGGTCGCAGAGGAGCGCGGCGATCGCCCCGTCGACGTTGATCGGAAGAATCTTTCCCATCCGCTCTCCAAGGATCCGCTCGACGAGCCGGGCGATCCGGACATGTTTTTCCGCCAAATGGAGATTTTCGGCCAGGGCGAAGAGCTTTCCGGTCCGGGGATCCTTGGTGTGAAGGCGGTGGCCGTAACCCGAAGCCCTTTTGCCCCCGGCTTTCATTTCGTCGAGAACGTCTTTCGCGGCTTTTTCCTCGTTTCCTCCCAGCTCGCCGGCCCGCTCGGCGATTTCCAGAAAAAGCCGTTGGCCTTCTTCGATGGCGCCGCCGTGGAATTTGTTGATGGCCAGCACGCCGGCCGCGATCGCCGCGTTCAGCTCTCCCCCGGTCGAAGCGACCGTCCGGGCGGCGAGAGTGGACGGCGGACTCGCGCCATGATCGATCGACGCGACCAAGACGGCATCGATGAGCTTGCCCACGTCGGGCGTGGGCCATTCGCCTTTGAGAATGAGATAGACGGCCTGGGCGAAGGAGATCTTACCCAGCAACTCGTCCACGGGATAGCCCCGCATGACGATTTTGTTCGGTTTGACATCGGTGATCGCGGTTTTCCATTTTTCGTCGGGCATTCGGTCCTCCGGCTTATCCCAAGAGTTCCTTCACTTTTTTCGGGATATCAAAAATCGTGTCCACGACATGGACGCCGGCCTCGCGCAGCCGCTTGACCTTCGTTTCGTAGGATCCCCGGCTGCCCTCCACGATCGCGCCGGCATGCGAGAATCGCGTCCCCGCTTTGGCCGCTTTGCCGCCGATGTAGGCGATCAGCGGCTTCGTGAATTTCCGGCTTTCGACGAGATCGGCCACCCGCTCTTCCTGGGTCGTTCCGATCTCGCCGAACATCGCCACGGCCTCGGTCCGTCCGTCCCGCTCGAACAGCTCCATGACCTCGGGATGGGAGAGCCCGACGACGGCGTCCCCGCCGACATGGATGATCGTGCTCTGGCCGAACCCGGCCTGAGTCAGATAATAGGAAATGGCCGACGTCATGCCGCCGCTCCGGGAGCTGACGCCCACGGCGCCGGGTTTGAACCACTCTCGTGCGCGCTGGGCCCGGCCGCCGATCATGCCGAGCACGGCTTGCCCGGGACTCAACAGGCCGAGCGTGTTCGGGCCGACGAAGCGCGCCCCTTTTTCCCGGGCCGCGCGCGCGATATCGAGCACATCGTAAATCGGGACGCGGTCGGGCACGATGACCAGGAGTTTCACTCCGGCGGCGATCGCTTCGAGGGCGGCATTCTTGACGAGCGCGGCCGGAATGAAGATGACGCTGACGTCGATCGCCCCTTGGCTCTCCCGGGCTTCCTCGACGGAATCATAGACGGGGATCCCATAAACGGCCTGGCCTCCCCGGCCGGGAGTCACGCCGGCGACGACGTTCGTTCCGTAATCCTTCATCAGTTGGGCCCGGGCCATGCCTTCACGGCCGGTGATCCCCTGGATCAGGACCCGCGATGCTCCATCCACTAAAATCGACATTGGGCTCTCAACTCCATCCTCGCCGGACGGCGACGACTTCGCCGGATCGCCGCGGCCCCGCCGATCGCCGGCCAAGAAATCTCATGTCTTTTTCTCCCGGTACTCTTTCAGCCCCGGGATCGGCAGATCGATGGCGATGGCCTTTCGCTCGTGGAACCGGCAGAAGATCTCGCAGGCCAGACATTCCGTGCATTTTCCTTTTCTGGCTTGCTCCGGCGGGATGGCCAAGACCGGATGATCCCCTTCCAATTTCAGGATTTTCTGGGCGCAGGATTCGACGCACCCTTTGGATCGGCAGCCCGGGCATTCTTTATGGTCGATGAACAGGCGCCCGGTCAAAGTCTCGAAAGAATACGCTCCACCGGCGGGCCGGAACGCCTCCATCGGAATGACCTCGTGCCGGATGTTGCCGTTCGCCAGGATCATCTCTTTGAGCCTGGTCGCGCATTTCTCCGGGGCATCGTCCCGGCCATAGCCTTCGACCCCGGCCGGCAGGCTCTGGCCATAATCGGCGAGGATGCGGATGGCCTCTTCTTCGCAGTTTCCGCCAAGGCGGATGACGGCGGGGATGCGCAAATCCTCTTCGAGAAAAGCTTTGATCAGGCCGCGCGCCGAATGGTATTGCTCCTGGCTGGCGACGCCCGACCCGGAAGCGAAGTAGCCGCGGATGCCGGGTTGGCTCAGAATGATCTTGGCCGCGCGGTAGACCTTGCTGGCCGGCGGATTGCCGCTCGTGTCGCAGTAATTGGCCAGTTTGAACCCCTGATCAAGGACCGCGTCCATGGACATCATCGAACCGCCCCCTCCGGCTCCGTGAAAGCCGATATAAGGGTCGCCGGCGGGTATTTTGTCGATCATCTGAAAGAAGTAAAACGTGCCGCGGTAATCCTTTTCCTCGACTTTATAAGCGATCTTCTCGAGCTCGGTCGGCGGCCGGTCGAACTCGCGGGCCACTTCGATCCCGAGCTCCGGGTGCCGGAAAACCGCGTAATCGTCGATGACCAGATGACAATCCGCTGCATAGACGGCGCCGTCCTCCGTGAGGACGACCGGGTTGATCTCCGCCGACCGGGCGTCATTCGACCTGGCCGCGCCGTAGAACTTGGCCAGCAGATCGGCAAGCTGTGTCAAAACGCCGCCCGACAGGCCTGTTTTCCGGACGAGATTTCGCGCTTCGAATTCGCGCAGTCCGGTGGCGACGTCGATCGGCATTCGGACGATCTTCTCGGGATAGTTTCGGGCGATCTCTTCGACGCCGGTTCCGCCGGCCGCGCTGAAAACGAGAAGGGGACATTTTCGGGCGTCGTCCATGACCAAGCCGGCGAAATATTCGGCCGTGATGGCCAGCTTCTCCTCGACCAACAGCCGGTCAACGATGTAGTTCCCGACCTTCATACCGAGCATTCGGGAGGCCTTTTCCTCGGCGTCTTGAGGCGTGTCGGCGAATTGGATGCCGCCTAGGCCGGCGCGGCCCGTCAGCCAGATCTGAATCTTCAGGACGACCGCCTTTCCGATTTTTTCGGCGACGCCGCGGGCCTCGGCCGCCGAGAAGACGACATTCCCATGAGGGACGCGAACTCCGCCCTCCTTGAGAAGTCTCTTGCCTTGATATTCGTAAAGCCTCGCCACGCCAAGGATCCTTTCGTCCGACTGATGGATAAGTATACTGAAATCCGGCCCAGGTGAAAAGGGGCCGGCGGCGTCTCTATCAGATCTTAACGACGACCCCCACCCGCAGGCCGAAGCCGCTGAAATCGACCTTGGCTTCCCGAGTGAATGCGAAGCCCGGCCCGCTCGGCGATATCCCCCTCAGTTGGGTCGCATGAGGACGAGGTTTTTCAGGCCGTTCTTGATGAATTCCTCGTAATACCGGTCGACGATCTCTGTCTCCATCCGTGAACGCGTCTCCGGATCCATGTGATCGACCTGGATTTCGCCGTATTGGGCGACGAGGTCCCGGTCGGCGAGGCGATATTCCAGTTCTTCCCAGAACATGTCGTTTTTATAATCGTCAAGGCCGAGCAGCCATTCGTCTTCGGTCTCGTTCGTCGGATACCAGCCGTCATTCTCCTCATCGTAGAAGACGAGCTTGCCGAGGCCGAAGTCCCTGGCTTTGCCGTAAATGGAGTTCTCGAGCGCGTCCGTTTCTTCGTCGGCGTCCTCGGCGTGGAAACCGTTGACGACCCAGTTCCCGAGATAAACCAAGCGCATCAGGACCTCGTACTGTCTTTTCGTCAGTTTGATCTCCATGACGTCGTCTCCTTCCGGCCCCGGGAGTTCTGTCATGAATAAGATACGTTTTCCCGGACTAGGACGCAAGCCCGATCATCGTTTCCGACCTCCGTCGCCACACGGATGGACGCGCCGCTGAGATCGCGAAGTCCAAACCTGAAATAACGCCGAAAGGGAACGGCGCGCCTTTGCCCTGAACGGCATTCAAGAAAAAAAAGGGAGGGGGAACATTCCTTCCCTCGTGTCTTCGAGGAAACGGAGGGTCCGGTTCCGAGTTCAAGAAAACCCGGAGTTCGTATCCCTAGCCTCTATTCAAACCAGATCTTGACGATCTCGTGTTTGTCCTGGACTTCGATGAGCGACATCGGACCGGCCTTTTTTAGCTCGGCAAAGAGGGCAGCGACGTCGATATCGCAATCCTGCCGGTCGAACCGGAAATGCTTGTCGTCGACGCATTTGAAGACGATGTCTAAGATGGCGATGGGCAGCGAGAGTCGGACTTTCTCCTCCTTGGTTCTTGCGTCCGTCACCAGCAGCTTGAACCATTTGACCTGTTTGCCGGGCTCATAGGCGGGGTTTTCCATGACGGCCTTTTTAATGGCCCGGAGATCGTCCTTCCGTTCCGCCCGCGCCAGGGGCGCGGCGCAAACGATCAGCAAGAGCGCGACGGTTGTCCAAACAGAGATTTTTTTCATGTGTTTCTCCTGGAAATTCATTCGATCCAGATCTTGATCCGCTTGCCTTCGGAGTTGATCTCGAGGATATTGCCTTTGGCGGACTGAAGATCCCGGATGATCTTGTTCATGTCGTATCCTTTGGCCCGCATCGTCGCCTTGTCCTCCTCCGGGATAGCGGCGAGGGCCAGGTCGGCGAAAGCCCAGGGAATGGCGAATTCGAACTTTTTGTCCTGTTCGTCGACGACCAGGATTCTCAACATGCGCGGCTTTTTCTCGGAACGCGATTCGTCCATACCGGCAAGCGCCTCTGGTGACACGCGCATCAGGGCGATTTTCGCCCGGTCCCGCAGCTCCGCGCTTTTCTCCTCTTCGATGATTTTTTTCAGGATGGGGACGCTCTTGTCCGCGATCCGCTTTTCCTTGATGTAACTCAATTGCACGGCGGCGTAATAGCGGACGACCTTGTTCGGGCTGGACAGCCGGTCTTCGACCTCACGGACAAACCCTTTGTCTCCTCCGTCGTAGAGCCTCATGGCCAGGTCGATGACCGAGACTTCGGCGTCCTCGGCCAGGTTTTTGTTCCCGTCCTTGAGCCTCAAATATTCTTTGTACGAGCTTATAGCGGCCTGTTCTTTCCCGTCCTGTTTCTCGAGGCATTTCGATTTGTAATAAAGAGCCTGAGCGTAAACGGAACTCTGGGGAAAACGAGCGACGAAATCTTCGAGTTTGGCCTGGGCTTCCGGCCATTTCTCATCGAAAATAAGGACCTTGATATCCTGAAAAATCTTCTCATCGGTCCGAGTCTGGGCCAGGGCGCCCAGGCTCACCGCCGAAAGGATGACGAGCGCGGCATATATTTTCATGATCTTCATGTCAGACCTCGCTTTCCTGGAGCTCCTTCCTGAGCAGCTTGATTTTCAGGAGGAGCTGTTTCTGTTCCACGAACTCTTTGATTTTGGCCGCCTCCTCCGTCGAGAGCTCATCGCTGATTTGCGACAGCTCGAGGAAGAGGATCTCGATTTGATCGCAGATTTCCCGGGCTTTGGCCATTTCGCCCTTATCCAACTGCTGATTGAGGAAGCGTTTTTTCGCGAGCATGTCCTGCGTCCGCTGTTGGGCCAGGTCCTTGCGGAAGAGCTTGGCTTGGCCGGGCGGTGACTGGACAAAATCAAGGATCAGATATTGGCTCTTGTCGAGAAAATCCAGGGTCTCCCGCCTGGCGAGCTGGAGTTCGGCCCGGTCGATGAGGTCGCTGGACGCGAAATATTTTCCGCCGGCCTCCGTCCGGATGAGCTGCGGTTTGAGCATGAGCAGCATGCCCACGGCGCCGACGACGATTCCGGCCAGCAGGCCGGCATAAACAGGCCTCCAGCGGGGCTGAGCGAGGCCTTTCCAGAACGCGGCGACCCTTGAGGCTTTCGGCGCGCGTTTTTCATGGGTGAAAGCGGCGGCCGCGATTCGCTGAGGAAGCGCATCCCAATCGATCGTGGCCATGACCTTTTGGATGTCTTCGCGGACGGCTTCGGCGCCGTCCATGATCCGCCGCGTCTCCTCCAGACTCCGGCGGCATTCCGGGCAGTCATCGAGGTGTTTTTTCATCCGGGCTTCGCTTTCCCCGTCGGGATCGCCGCCGGGTCCGGCGGCCCATCGCTCTTGAAATTTCCGGCAGTCGCTCATGTTTCCCACCCCAGATACGGGCCCATCAGCGCCCGAAGATTCCGAATGGCCTTGAAATGAAGAGACTTGACCGTCCCCGGAGAAATGCCGAGAGCCTGAGCGATCTCCTCGTTCTTGAGCTGGTTATAGTGCCGCATGATGAAGATCGTGCGCTGGCGCTCAGCCAATTTTTCCACGCAGCGGGACAGGATGTCCCTGAGATCGCGGGCCCGTTCGCCGCCCTCCGCCCGCCGATCGGAGACCTGCAGCTCTTCCACGGTCTTATCGCTTTCGATTTCCCGGCGCTCGGCGGCGTTCCTTCGGTAATGGTCGATGCACAGGTTCTTGGCGATCTGGAGGAGCCAGGCTTCGAAATTATGGCCGCTGCGAAAGGAATCGATTTTCTGGTAAAGCCTCAAGAACGTTTCCTGGACCATGTCGAGCGCGTCTTCCTTGTTCCGGAAAAAGGAATAGGTCATGATGAAGACCTTGCGCTGGTGCATCCGAGTCAGGGTCATGAACGCTTCCTTATCTCCGCTTTTAACTTTTTGGACCAGACTCCAGATCTCGGCTCCATCGACATTTTTGATTCCTTCCATCGGATCCAATAATGATATTCTATTTTGATTTTAAAAACGACAGGGCCGTGATCGCGATTGTTCCTGCCGTTGACGGTTCATTCACGGCCGATCTCATTTTTTGTGCTCCACCAGAACCTACGAAATCCGGCCGCAAAAGGTTTACGGGCGGGGGAAGGAAAAAAGTGGGGGAAATTTCATCGGCCTGAAAAAGGACCCGTGTCGAAGCTCGCGCGGTGGGGGCGGCGTCAAGGGACGAGCCTTCGGCTCGCCACTCGCCCGTGGCTTATATCCACGGGCGAGTACGGCGGAAGTGGATCCCCGGGCAAAGCCCGGGGCCCCGTCCGCCGTCGAGCGGGACGCACCTAGAGAACTCCCTTCTCGAGATCTTTCTCGCTCAGGAGGATTTGTCGCGGTCAGTAAAGACGAACGATCTATTCAGAACTTACGGAAATCTCTTCTCTCTCCGCCCTCTCTCCGAATTTCTCTGGGCCGCTCGGTTTGGGGCCGGGCTTCGTTGACGATGATCTTCCGGCCTTCAAGGTCCGTCCCGTTCAATTTCTCCTTGGCTTCTTGCGAAGTTTCGGGAGTCGCCATCTCCACGAAGCCGAAGCCTCTTCCCTGAAGGATGTTGACAGAGGTAACCTCGCCGTATTGAGAGAATGTTTCTTTGAGCTTCTCTTCGGTGGTTTTGTAATTGAGGTTACCGACGTACAGTTTTTTAGAAAACATTAAACAATCCTCCTTGACCTCTCGTTACCGGCCGCTCGCCGTTCTCATCGATTTCGAGTCCTCCCGGCGAAAGGGTCGCCTCATTTTTTCATAATCAAATGGGAAAATCAAGAAAAATTCCCGCGAGCTATAGCGGTCCAGAGGGACGCGTCCTCCGGCCGTTCTCCCGGCCCGCCTTTTCTGTTATATTGGGACGTGGAAAGGAGCCCCCGATGAAAAAAGGCCGATATATCCTCATCCTTTTCCTGATTTTTTTCTTTCTTCTCATCGCCACCTTTGTTTCCTTTGTCTATTTTGAGGTCGGACGCCCTCCCGCCATCGCCGCGTCCTCGTACCTCGAGATCAAGCTCGAAGGTCCGCTCGTCGAATTCCCCGAGACGAATTTTCTGTCCTCGCTCTTCATCGGCGGCAGGCCCCTCTCCGTTCACGACGTCTGGATGAGCCTCAGGAAAGCCCGCGTGGACGGCCGCATCCGCGGCGTCCTCATCAGGCTGGGCACGCTGGATTGTGACTGGGCCAAATGCGCGGAGGTGCGGGACGCCGTGCTCGATTTCAAAAAATCGGGGAAGAAGATCTATGCCTATATCGAGGAGGCCCCGGAGTTCGACAAGGAATACTACCTGGCCACCGCTTGCGACAAGATCATCCTTCATCCGCTCGGATGGCTGGGCATCACCGGCATCGGCGGATACGTTCCTTTTTTCAAGAAAGCGCTGGACAAGCTGGGCGTCGAGGCCGAATTCGAGCGCGTCGAGGAATTCAAGACCGCGTCCAACATGTTCACGGAGAGCGGATTCACCGAGGCTCATAAGCAAATGGCGGAATCGATCTATGGCGACCAGTTCGCTCATTACATCAAAACCGTCGCCGGGGCCCGCAAAAAAAGCGAAGCGGAAGTCCGGGCGCTCATCGACGAGGCCTTCTTTCACGGCGAACGGGCCCTGAAAGCGGGGCTGGTCGACGATCTCCTCTTCGTCGACCAGGCCGCGGACCTTTTTCAAAACAACGGGGTCAAATGCCGCCGGGTCGACCTCGCGGATTACGCCCGGATCGATCCCTCCTCCGTCGGCTTGGGCGGGGGCCGCAAGATCGCGCTCATCTACGCCGTGGGGCCCATCCTCGGCGGCGAAAGCCTTTCCCGGTCCATGGGTTCGGACACGATCGTCCGGTGGATCCGGGCGGCGCGCGAGGACAAGTCCATCGCCGCCATCGTCTTCCGCGTGGATAGTCCGGGCGGCTCGGCCGTGGCCTCGGATTCGATCTGGCGCGAGGTCATGCTCTGCCGCAAGATCAAACCCTTCGTGGTCTCGATGTCCGACGTCGCGGGTTCGGGGGGATATTGGATCTCGATGGCGGCGGACAGGATCGTCGCCCAGCCCCAGACGCTGACGGGGTCCATCGGCGTGCTCACGGGCAAATTCAACTTGGAAAAACTCTTCGCGAAACTGGGCGTCACCGCGGAAAGGATCCAGTATGGACAACGCGCCGATATTTTTTCGCCTTTCCGGGGCTTGACGCCGGAAGAGCGCCGGCTGTTGAAAAAGGAAATCCTATGGATCTACGATCAATTCCTGGCGAAGGTCGCCGAAGGACGGAAGATGTCCAAAGAGGACGTCGATAAAATCGGGAAAGGCCGCGTCTGGACCGGAAACCAGGCCAAAGGCCTCAACCTCGTGGACGAAATCGGCGGCCTCACGACAGCCATCGACGCGGCCAAGGGGCTGGCCGGTCTCTCCAAGGACGAGGACGTCCGTCTCGTCATCTGGCCGAAAAAGAGCTCGTTCTGGGGATCGCTGTTCGGGACGCGGGGAACGGAAACCCGATCCCCCCTTTCCAGGGAATTGAAAGAGGCGCTGGCCTGGGTGGAGATCCTGAACCAGGAAAGGATCTGGGCGATCATGCCCTTCGGAACGAATCTCGAATAGCGCGCTTCCGGGATCTTATTTGCTCTTCTTCACGACGACTTTTTCGTTCGGGCCCAACAGCCACAGTTGTTCCCTGGCATCCTTGTCCACGGCGCGGGGGTTCTTTTCGAGCTCGACGATATCTTTTTCCAGACGGCTTTTTTCTTTTTTGAGTTTCTCGACATCTTCAAGCAGGACGGCCCGGGTTTTCCGGGCGCGGTCGATCTCGATCAACCCTTTCTTTCCGAAGATCGAGGTGATGAAGAGGACGAGGAGGAGAAAGACGAAACCGAAGAAAAAGATCTTTTTTTTCAGGATTCCCGATTTCGACTCGGTCACGCAAGTTTCTCCAAGCCCGCCTTCACGAGATTTCTGAGCTCCTTTTTGGATCCCGATTCCGCGTAACAGCGGATGAGGGGCTCCGTGCCCGAGATCCGGAGGAGGAGCCAGTCGTCGTCGGAAAAATCGAACTTCACTCCGTCTATGACTCCCGTATTCAAGATCGGCCGGCCAGCCAGCCGGGCAGGGGGATTCTCGCCCAGTTTCTTCATTTTCTTGCCGCGCTCGAGCGTTAAGGGGACGTTTTTCTGAACGCCGATCCGCTCACCGTACTCCTTGAACAGGTCCTCGATCAAGGCCACGAGGCTTTTGCCGGAGGCCGCCACCATCTCGGCCACGAGGAGGCCGGCGAAGATCCCGTCCTTCTCCGGCAAGTGATCTTTGACGACGATCGAAGCGCTCTCTTCGCCGCCGAAGATGATCTGGTCCTTGAGGAACAGCTCGGCCAAGAATTTGAAGCCGACCGGCGTTTTGAACAGCGGGAGACCGTGAGCCCTGGCGATGCGGTCGAAGAAATGCGTGGTCGCCACCGAACGCGCTACGCCGCCGCGCCAGCTCTTCTTCGTCACGACATAGTTCAGAAGAAGCGACAGGATGAGATTCTGGATGACGAAATTTCCCTTGTGGTCCACGATCCCGAAGCGATCGCCGTCGGCATCCGTGGCGATGCCGAAATCGCAGGACTTCTCCCGGACGAGCTTCTTCAGTTCTTCGAGATTTTCTTCCGTGCAGGAGGGGGCGATGCCGCCGAAATAGGGATCGATATAGCCATGGATCTCCTCGACCGGAATCTGGTTATCCTCGAAGATCTCGTCGAGATATTCGCGGCTCGTGCCGTACAGAAGGTCCACGCCGACCTTGACGCCGGCTCGGCGGATGAGGTCGAAGTCGATCTTGCCCTGGAGGCAGGCCAGATAGTCCGTTTTCAGATCGATTTTTTCGATGAATTCCTTGCGCGGATAACAGGGGAAAAACGAATAGTCTTTTTGCAGGTTCCGGATCTCGGCTTCGATGGCGTCGGTCTCCCCGGGCAGCGCCGGCGCTCCCTGGTCCGTATTGTATTTCAACCCGTTGTATTCCGGCGGGTTGAACGAAGCGGTGAAATTGATGCCTCCTTGGGCCTTCCGCTTGATGATCTGGAGCGCTTGGGCTTGGGACGGGGCGTCGCGCTCGGCCAGAAAAACGTTGATTTTATTGTTGGAAAGGACCCGGGCCGCTTCGGAGGCGTATCGCTCGGAGAGAAAGCGCGTGTCATAATTGACCACAACCGAAATATCCCTGCCGGGAAATTTCCGCATGAGAAAATGGGCGATGGCCTGGACGACCACCCGGACGTTTTGGAACGTGAATTCCTCGCCCATGACCGCGCGCCAGCCGGATGTGCCGAAACGAATCATTTTTTTAAAATTAGCATAAGCGCCGGGGAAAAGCAACATGGGGTGAGTCCTGGAAGAAGAATGGGGGAAAAGGGGGGGCGGGATCGCGCCGATGACTCTCTCCCCCGTGCCATCTTTGCGGGTGAGGAGAATTTCACTCCTGCATTCACCGCCCTAGGGGATTGTCGATTTCGCCCTTGATTGCATAATGAAAGCGTCTGAGATAATATGCAAAAAGAGGAGTCTCCTGCCAAAAATTGTCAAAATAGGTTTGACATGAAAGGCGTTTTTTGTTAATCACATGAGGAGACTCTGAAACTCATGCAATAAAGCCGGATCCTTATGGAGAAAAAAGCGATTTATCCCGGATCGTTTGATCCCATTACCAATGGGCATGTAGATATCATACTCAGAGGAGAGAAATTATTTCCTCGCATATTGATCGCCGTGCTGGAAAATCCTAAAAAAGAGACCCTCTTTTCCACGGAGGAGCGCATCGAGATCATCCGGGAAATCTTCAAAGACCACCCCGGCATCGAAGTCCAGGCCTTCCACGGGCTTCTCGTCGAGTTCGCCAAAAAGAACAAAGCGCTGATCGTCATTCGGGGCTTGCGGGCCGTTTCGGACTTTGAATATGAATTCCAGATGGCCTTGATGAACAAAGGGCTCAACCCGTCCGTGGAAACCTTATTCATGATGCCCAGCGCCAAATACGCCTTTTTGAGCTCAAGCCTCGTCAAAGAGGTCTTTATCCTGGGCGGAGGGATCAGCGATCTCGTCCCTTCTATCGTCGAGAAGCGCTTGCATGAGAAAACCCGCAAAGACTGAGAGTCTTCTCTTAAGAAGATAGGAGAAAGATGTTCGGCTTCAATCGGGAAAAGGTCTTTGTCGGCCTCGATATAGGCTCGCACGCCGTCAAAGCCCTTGAACTCCAGGTTCGGAAGAAAGGAAGGATCGAGTTCTTCGAGGTCGCCCGGATCGGTTACGAACAGCTGCCCCACGAAGCGATCGTGGAGGGGACGATCATCGACCCGACGGCCGTCGCCGCGGCCATCGACGCGCTTTTCGAGAGAGCCAAAATCGGGAATCGCGACGTCGTCATCTCGATCTCCGGGAATTCCGTCATCATCAAGAGGATCTCCCTGCCGTCCATGGAGACGGAAGAGCTCGCGGAGTCGATCATCTGGGAAGCGAAGCACAATATCCCCTATCCCTATGAGGAGACTCACGTCGATTATGCCATCCTCAAGCCGTCGCCCGGCGCGGATAGCCAGAACCTGGAGATCCTCTTGGTCGCCGTCAAAAAGGACAAGATCGCGTCGTACAGCAACGTGATCAATCTGGCTCATAAGAATCTCGAGGCCATCGAGGTCGATGCCTTCGCCCTTCATAACGCCCTCGAAATCAACTATCCCGAGGAATTCCGGGAGAAAATCACGGCCTTCGTCAACATCGGCGCCGCCATCACGACGATCGTCATTTGTGAAAAGGGGATTCCCCAACTCTTCAGGGACCTCTCCATAGGCGGATCTTATTTCATCGAAAACATGCGTAAAGATCTGAACATCGGCTATGAAGACGCCGAGGCCATTCTGAAAGGGACAGCGTCCAGGGCCCTGCCGCCAGCCGAAATCGATGCCGCCCTGGCCGCGAACGTCAAAAGTCTTATCGAGGAGATCGAAAAGACCTTCACCTTCTTCGCGGCCGAAGACAACAAGCATAAGAAAATCGAACAGATCTTTCTCGGCGGAGGCATGGCCAATCTCAAGAACATCTCCGGCGATTTCGAGCAAAAGACCGGGGTCAAGACCGTCTTGTTCGACCCTTTCCGCGCCGTCTTTTATAATGAAAAAAAGCTGAACCGCGTGTATTACCAGGAGATGGCCACGTTCTTCGGAGTGGCGGTGGGACTCGCCACTCGGAAAAAAGAGAAATGAATCCATGATTCGCGTCAACTTGCTGAAGATCGAAAAAAAGGAGCTCGAAGCCAAGCCCGCCACCTTATTCGAGGCGGAAGCCAAAGCCAAGAAAAAGGCGCCCAAGGGCAACCTGGTCATCGTCCTGGTCCTCATCCTCCTGGCCGTCCTGGCCTATCTCCAAAACAAAGACCTCAAGGCCGAACGCGCCCTTTTAGACGCCGCCCTTGAAGAAAAGAAAACGCTCGAGCCCGTATTGACCAAGTTGGAGCAAGTCGAATTCCAGAAATCGATGCTCGAGAAAAAGATCGGTTTGATCAATCAGCTCAAAGCGCAGCAGGGCGACGCGGTCAAAATCATGTCCGAGCTCAGCACTTGCCTCCCCGATTGGGTCTGGCTCACCGAAGCCTCCCTCGGCCGGCAATCCCTGCAAATCAAGGGCAAGGCCTTGTCCAACATCCTGATCTCGGACTACATGCGCAATCTGGAGAACAGCGGTCTTTTCGGCACCGTCAGCCTTCTCGGATCCGCTCAAAAAACCCAGGGGAACAGCCAATTCTTTGAATTCGCTCTTTCCGCCAATATGCTCTCTCCCCAGGAACCTGCGCCCCCCTCCAAACAGGCCGTGGCGCGCAGCACGACGGAGGGCCGTTGAAAAACAAGCCGTGGTATTTCTATGCCTTTCTGGGGCTTCTTGCCGCCGGCCTGATCTACGTGATCTACTTCAAACCCCGGCAGGACGAGCTGAAAGACCTGCGGAGCGAACGCGTCAAGACGGAAGATGAAATGACCACGCTCCGGGCCAAGAAACGCCAGCTCGATAAAATCGAGGGCGAACTCATCAGTCTGAACAAATCCCTGGCCGAGCTGGAGGTGATCATCCCTCGGAAGAAGGAGATCGGCGAGATCCTCCGCAGCTTCCAGCAGATCGCCACGGAATTGCAGCTCGATGTCAGCCGGTTCAGCCCGGAGAAGGAAACCAACAAGGATTTTTATTCCGAACAGCCCATTCCGATCGAAGTCGTCGGCAATTATCACAATCTCGCCCGGTTTTTCGATCAGATCCTCCATTTTCCAAGGCTCTTCAACATCGACGATTTTTCGATCAAGAGTCTTTCCAGCCAGTCCGAGGACGCCACGATCTCGGCCCTATTCACCGCCAAAACCTATTTCTTCCTGGAGGAGAGTCAGATCAAGAAGCCTGAACCCGTCAAACCCCAAAAGCCATCGAAGGAAGTCGATGAAATTCGTTAAAAAGGTCTCCTTGTTCGCGCTGGTCGCTGCGCTCGCGGCGCCGATCGGATTCTCTCAGTCCACGCCCCAAGAAGGAAAAAAGAAGGCCGGGCCGGCATTCTCGTATCATGCCGGAGATCGCCGCGATCCCTTCAAAGATCTCTTCGGAGGGAAAGAGGTCAGGGACAAAAGGGCGATCGGCGGCCTGGCCGATCTCTCGATCGACGATATCACGCTCATGGGGATCGTCAAATCGCAGGGAAATCTGGTGGCCATTCTCAGTCTGACCGAGGGCTTTCCGCTGACCATTCACGAAGGGGACCGGCTGGCCGACGGTTTCGTGGCGTCGATCGACGCATCCCGGGTCGTGTTCAGAAAGACGCGGGACAGCAAAGGCTTGCCTCTCGCCAAGCCCCGGGATATCATAAAGGAAATCATGCCAGAGGAGCGCGAATATGAATAGGTACCTTGCCCGGCTTGCCCTCCCCGTTTTCGGTCTCCTTCTCGTTCTGGGCGGAATGAGCCAGCCGAGCCGGCCTCGCGTCACTGTGAACAAGATCTCGATCCTTCCCGCCCGGACGGGCGGCATGATCGTCCTGGAATCCGACGCTCCTCTTCAAAATATCAAAGCGGCCTACGCTAAAGAATTCCCTTCCATACTGGTCGTCGAGTTGGGCCCCGTCCAAATGCCGCCGGCGCCGTCCGTGCCGGCCGACGAAACGCAGCTCGTAAAAGACATGAAAATCCAGACCGCGACGGACCTCCGGGCATCGCTTTTTCTGACCCTCAGGGAAGCGGTCCCTTTCCGCGTCTATGCCGACGCGAAAAAAACCGTGATCGACTTGGTCAGGATCAACAGGACGGGAGACGATCTCGTCGCTCCGGAGACGCTTCAGGATCTTTCCCGGACATCGCGGAAAACCTTCGCTCTCGGCGGTATCGAGATTGAAGACAAGAGCGGGCGCTTGGCCGTCGTTTCCCGGGCGGGCCAAAAAACGATCACCAATATCTTTGCTCTGGACAATCCGCTCCGTTTGGTCGTGGATATATATGACGCCGTCTATGGACGGCCGACGCAGACGATCCCCATCGGAAAATTCGGCGTTGTCAAGATCAAAGTCGGGCAGTTTCAGACGCCCCCTCCCTATACCGTGACGAGACTGGTTTTCGAACTAGAAGAACCGCGTCTTTTCACCTTCGAAAACGGCCCGAATGCGTTGACGATTTCTTTTCCCGGAGATTCGGCCGCTCCGGCGGCGGCGCCAAAAACCGTGGAGCCGAATGGCGCGGAGTCGACGCTGAAAGCCGGGGTCAAGGCCGTCGAGACGGCGCCGACAAAACCGGCGGACCAGAAAACGGCGGGAGCCGTGAAGCCCGCCGAAGCGGCCGCCGCTCCGGCCAAGGGTGTCGGCGAAAATCCGCCGGCGAATCCGCCGGCCGCCGCTCAGACGGATGCCCCGCAAAAAGAAGAAAAGCGGAATATCAAGACCATCCAAAATGGCGAAGAAAAATATTCCGGCGAGCTCTTGAGCCCGCGTTTCAAAGACGCCGACCTTCGGGACGTCGTTCTTTGGCTCGCCGAGCAGGCCGGATTGAACGTCATCTTCGATCCCGAGGTTCATGGCAGCGTCACGTGCAGCTTCGAAGCCGTTCCCTGGGACCAGTTCCTGGACATCATCCTGAAAAACAACAAACAGGGCAAAACCCTGGAAGGCAACGTCCTCCGCATCGCCCCCGTCGGGATTCTGGCCGACGAGGAAAAAGCCCAGCAGACGCTGCGCGACGCGAAAGAACAATCCGGCCTCATGCAGACGAGGATGTTCACGCTGTCCTACGCGAAAGCCAAAGACCTGGTCGAGCTGCTGAAAAATAAGAAATCGACGCGAGGGGAAATCGTTTCCGACGAACGGACGAACACCCTCATCGTTTCGGACGTCAAGGAGAAGATCGACATCATCGAAAATCTCATCGTCACGCTCGACGCGGCGACCCCCCAGGTCCAGATCGAAACGCGGATCGTCGAAGCCTCGTCGACATTCGTCCAAAATCTCGGCATCCAGTGGGGCTTCAAGGGAATCGCCGATCCATTTTATGGTAATCAAACCTCCCTCCAGTTCCCGAACAAGGTCTTGGTCGACGGCGCGATGATCCCGCAGGGTAATATCACCAAAGGGATCAGCGGCCCGCTCGGAGGTTACGCCGTCAACCTGCCGGCCTCCTCGTTCAACAGCGTCATCGGCGTTTCCTTCGCCAACATCCTCGATACGTTCCGCTTGGATCTGGCCCTCTCGGCCCTCGAAACCTCGGGCGACGGCCGGATCGTTTCGACCCAACGGATCTCGGCCGTCAACAACAAAGAAGCCTACATCAACCAGGGCCGGCAGATTCCCGTCCAGACTTCGGCCAATTTCACGGTCACGACGCAGTACGTCAACGCCGGCCTCGAGCTCCGGGCCACGCCTCAAATCACCGCCGATGGGACGATCATCCTGCTCATCGATATCCAAAACAACGCGGCCGACTTCGCGAACCTCGTCAACGGGATCCCGCCGATCACCACGCAGAGCGCCAAAACGACCGTGACGGTGCCCGACGGCGGGACGACCGTCATCGGCGGCATCATGCGCGTCGAAGACGCCATTACCCGGGAACGGGTCCCCTTCCTCTACAGCATCCCGATTCTGGGAAACCTGTTCAAATCCTTTTCCAAGACAAGGCAGAACCGCGAGCTTCTTATTTTCATCACGCCGAGGATCGCGAAATAGGAGGGATGCTCCCATGAAAAACGCACGACCCCTTCACCACGCCCTCAAAGCCGCGGCCGTCCTCTCCGCGGCGATTTTTCTCGTCGCCTGCAATCCCGTCGAGAACAAATCCCAGTCCGCGAGCCTCCTCACCGTGACCCGTATCCGCTCCACGGATGCCCTCGGCAACGAAGTGGGCTTTTTGCAATCCGACGTTCTTTACGTGGACCCCCTGACGAGCGCCCAATCCTGGCGGGCCGACGCCGCGACGGCGACCTTGTCGGCTTCGACACTCGAACCCGATCCGCGTCTCGGAACGTCGGAATACTACGACATCCAGGTCACGCGCTATGTCGTGACCTATATCCGGTCGGACGGAATGAACAGAGAGGGCGTCGATGTCCCCTATTCATTCGAGGGGGGGCTGTCCATTGTCGTCCGCGTCGGGCAGCCGACGGATATTTCGTTCGTGATCGTCCGGGAAGTCGCCAAGCAGGAGCCTCCGCTCGTCGGCCTGCGCCTGGCCCTTCCTGGAGACTCGCTGAACGTGACCGCGAAAGTGGAGTTCTACGGTCACGACCTGGCCAATAAGGCGGTCAAGGCCACGGGATATCTGCCGGTTTACTTTGGGAACTACGGCAATTGATGAGGACAACGACCATGAAACCAAGAACGGGGCTTTTCCTGATGGGCTTGGGCGTCGCGCTGTTCATGACCGCGGGCTGCAATCGCGACAAGGTCAGGGAGCCGCTGCCGGACGGGCCGTCCACCATCCATCTGACCTTCGCCCTCTCGGCCAGCCCCAATGTGATTTATGCCGGGACGAGCCGGCCGACTTCGGAGGTCAAGGTCGTCATCAAAGACGGAAACTCGCCCGTCATGGGCGCGACCGTTTATTTTTCCATCACCAGCGGAACCGGCTACTTTTATGATTATACGCAGCGCTGCGCCGTCCAGTCCAACGAGAACGGCGTCGCCGCGCTGACCTTCTTAGGCCCTCTGAAAACCGAGATCGCGGCGGACCAGGACGTCTGGATCCAGGCCCAAACGGCCGCCGAGTCTCCGAGCATCATCTCGAAAATGGTTCAGATCCGGGTCCTGCTCTCTCCGCCCGATTAATCGTAGCGCACGACCGTTCTTTTGCCGCGAAGCCCCTTCAAGCATTCGGCTAGGCAGGCCTCGAGCGTCTCCTTCTCCCGGGATTTCAAGATCACCTGGACGCCCCGTTCGCCCTTGAGAATGGACGGCGGCGCCAAAGCGGGGCCGAGAATCTCGATGCCGGAAGCCTGAGCCCTTGCCCGGCTCGAGAGTTCCCGGGCTTTTTCGGCGAGCGGCCTCGGGTCTTTCCCCCAAAGCACGATTTCGGCCATGGCCGAGAAGGGCGGATAGTTCATGAGCCGGCGAAAGCGGATTTCTTCTTCGTAGAAAGCCGGATAGTCCTCGCGGGCCGCCTCACGGATGCTGTAATGGTCGGGGAAAGCCGTTTGGATCACGATCTCCGAACCAGCGGCCGCCGGGGCGGCGAAGCGCATCATCCGCCGGACCGACTGAAACGTCTTTTGCGACGCCCGAAAATCCGCGAAGGCCAACAGGGCTTCGGGATTCAGGATTCCGATCCATGGAACGAGGGGAAGCTCCGTCGTCCGGTACGCGAGAAGCTGCGTCCCCACGAGGACATCGATCTTTCCTTCCCGGAAATTCTCGAGGACCCTCTCGCGGGCGGACTTCGTCTTCACCCGGTCGCTGTCGAAGCTCGCGACCCGGGCCTGAGGGTACAATCTCTCCAACTCTTCCACGACAGCTTCCACGCCGGCCCCCCGCGGTTCCATGACCCGGCTTCCGCAGCGCGGACAGGCCGCGGACCGCGCCTCGGAATCTCCGCAATACCGGCAGACCAGCCGCTCACTTTTCTTATAAAAGGTCAGGGAGATGTCGCAGCGATCGCACCTGGGGATATGGCCGCAGCGGGGACAGAAAAGGAAAGACGCGTATCCGCGGCGGTTGATAAACAGGAGGCCGGGCCGTCCGTCTCGGAGGCTTTTCCCCAGGCCGTCCTGAAGCCTTCGCGTGAGCAGTCCGCGCTCGGACCGATCGTCCGCGATCGCGACATTTTGCTTCTCTCCGCCGCCGGACAAAGTGACGAGATGCCCCTCTGTCCGGGCTCGGTAAAAAGCCTCGACGCTCGGGGTATCGGAACCATACACGACGAGCGCGCCGTTGTCCTCGGCTTTCAGCCGGGCTCCTTGTCGCGCATCGAAGGAAGGGCTTTCGGATTGGAAATAGGCGTCATCGTGCTCTTCGTCGACGATGATCAAGCCCGCGGCATCGACCGGCGCGAAGAGCGCGGAGCGCGGGCCGATCACGACGCGCGCCGCTCCGGAGCGGATCTTCCGCCAAGCGAGCTCGCGCGCGGCGTCCGGCATCTGGCCGTGAAGGAACGCGATGACCGGTCCCAGGCGCATTTCCAAGAGATCCTTCAGCGGGACGGACGGCGCCAATTCCGGCAAAAGAAAAAGGACTTGTTTGGACCGCGAAAGGGCGCTCCGGATCAAATCGACGAAAACCGTCCGGCGCGCGTCCTGCGCTCCGAAAAGATAATAAGAAGAGAATTCGCCCGCCGCGAGCGGCCGGGCCAGGACGTCCAATGCGTCCCGGACAGAGGGGTCGACCGAAAAATCGAGCTCGAGCTGCGTGGGCTTGGTCCGTGAGGGAGAAGGGATTTTCGGCTTAGCCGTCTTTTTCTCCTCTAAAATCTTGATCAGCCCTTTTTTGGCCATTCGGGAAATGACTGACGCGATGTTCTTCGCTCCGGTCTTCCGGCGCAAATAGAAAACGCGGTAGGCGCCGGGGCCGAGGACGGCGGCGGCTCTTTTTTCTTCCTTGGCCAGTGTCCCCGCCCGCAACGCCTGGATCCCTTTATCCGTCAGACCCACTCTGGCCGACGCCATCCTGACCTCAAGCGACGGTGGAAGCGCCGCTTGGAGAAAGGCCCCCCAGGATGAGCCAAAATGCTCGCTCAAACGCCGGGTGAAGGAAAGCGTCAGAGGGGAAATCACGGGCTCGATGTCGATGATTTCCAGGATTTCCTTGAGGGCCATGTCGCTCCGCGGGCTCTGTTCATGGACGCGGACGATGAAACCGGATTGCGTTTTGCCGCCCAGTTGGGCGAGGATCCTGACTCCCGGCCTGGCCGCGTCTCGGGCTTTGTCCGGGACGATGTATAAAAAGCTCTGGACGAGGGGCAAGGGAAAAACGACTTCGGCGAATCGCGTCATTTTTTGCCGAGACGGGCCATGACCATGCGCATGTCGTCCCAGACCATCCTCTTGAGCGCCTTGTTTCCTTCGTTGCGGATGAGGTAGGACGGATGAAAGGTCGGCATGACCGGGATGCCGCGCCATTCATAAAACCGGCCCCTGATCGCCGTCATCCCTCCCATGGAATCGGGAACGAAAAAGTCCGTGGCGCTCTTCCCCAGCGTGACGATCACCTTGGGACGGATGTTCTTGATCTGCTCGATAAGATAAGGCGAGCAAATATCGACCTCGTCCCTGTGGGGGACGCGATTATTGGGAGGCCGGCATTTGACGATGTTCGTGATGAAGACCTCGGCCCGGTCGAATTTCATGGCCTGGATGATCTTCGTCAGGAGCTGTCCGGCCCGGCCGACGAACGGGCGTCCCTGCGCGTCTTCATCGTGTCCCGGACCTTCCCCGACAAACATGAGCTCCGCCCGGAAATTGCCTTCACCGGGGACGGACTGGGTCCTCTCGGCAGCCAAAGGGCACTTTCGGCAGCGAAGGATCTCCGCGTGAATCGTCTGAATGTCCGAGGCGGCCTCCGAAAGCCCGCCTGAAGGCGAAGACGGCGGACATGGAGACGCGCCCTCCGGGATTGAAGATCCGGGGATGGAAGAAGATTCGCTTTTGAAGATAAAATCCGCCCCGATGTCCCGGAAGAATTTCAGTCTCTCCTCAAGGTCGGAAAGGATCCTGTCAGCGTCTTTTTCCAAGGGAGGCCTCGATCATGTCCCATATCGAGCGGCTCAGTTCGCGCTTGCTCATTTTCGCCGTTTCCGTCGCCTGCCCCGCGGCGTCGATAAGAAGCGCCTGATTGTCGTCCGCGTCGAATCCCTGGCCCGGCTTGGAAACGTCATTGGCCACGATGAGATCCAGATTTTTCGCCTTCATCTTCGTCAAGGCGTTGGCTCGCAGGGATTCGGTTTCCGCGGCGAACCCGACGAGGAATTGATGTTTTTTCCTCTCCCCCATGGCCTTCAGAATGTCTTTCGTCCGGACGAGCTTCAGCGTCTCCGGGAGATCCTGCTTTTTGATCTTCCGGCCCGACGCGTCCGCGATCGCGACATCGGCGACAGCCGCGGCCATGACGACGATATTCGCTTTCGAGAACCGTTTTAACGCTTCTTTTTCCATTTCGGCCGCCGTCTCGACCCGCACCAGTTCCGCCTTGGCGGGCGGCACCGCGGATGTCGGTCCGGAGACAAGGATCACGCGAGCGCCGCGGCGGAGAGCCTCCGCGGCCATTTCGAATCCCATCTTGCCCGACGACCGGTTGGAGAGAAACCGGACGGGATCAAGATATTCCCGGGTCGGTCCGGCCGTCACCAGGACGGTTTTTCCGCGGAGGCTTTCGCCCTTCTTCAAGATCTCGAGCCCGCGGCGGACGATGTCATCCGGCTCGGCGAGTCTTCCCCACCCTTCATCGCCGCAGGCCAGGTATCCCCGGGCCGGTTCGACGAATTCCACCCCCCGGGCGCGGAGCTTCCTCAAGTTGTCCTGCGTCTGGGGATGGAGGAGCATCGCTTCGTTCATGGCCGCCGCGACGAGGACGGGCGCCTCCAGGGCGAGATAGAAAGTGGACAGAAAATCATCGGCGATTCCCGAAGCGAATTTCCCGATGATGTTGGCCGTCGCCGGGGCGACGACGAGGAGCGCGGTCTCCTTGGCCAGCGCGACGTGGGCCACCGACCAGGGATGGTCGTCGGCGAACATCTCGACGATGGCCTTGTGTCCGGAAAGGGAACTGAACAAAAGCGGCGAGATGAGTTTCGTCGCGTTGGGGGTCATGATGACCTGGACGTCGTGGCCGGCTTTTTGAAACGCCCGCAAGATCTCGCAGGCCTTATAAAGGCTGACGGAGGATGTGACGCCGAGCGTGATTTTTGCCATTGGTCTTTTTCCTAATTTCTTTGGATCCCCGTCCGGCCCTTCCTTCTCGGGATCCGGACGGAGGATCGTCTTCTTTACGTAAAGCTCCGTAAGATCGATTTGATCTCCGGCTTCCGGACGGCGAGCCGGCAACGGGAGCCGAGGATGATGGATTCGAGCTCGAGAACGGCCCGGTCGAGCTTGTTGTTGATGACGATGTAATCGAACAGCACGTAATGACGGATTTCCTTTTTGGCGGTCCTCAGCCGCTCTTCGATGGCGTCGCGCCTGTCTTCGCCCCGCTCTTTGAGCCGGCGCCGCAATTCCTTGAAAACGGGCGGCAGGATGAAGACAAATACGGCGCCGTCACGCCGGGACATGATCTGGCGCGCGCCCTGGATGTCGATGTCCAGAACGAGATCGCTGTTTTTGCCTTTGCTCGCGATCTCTTTCTTCGACGTGCCGTAATAATGGCCGTGGACGACGGCCCATTCGACGAATTGCTCCTTGGCGATCATGCGCTCGAACTCCGGCTTGGTCGCGAAGTGGTAGTCGCGCCCCTCCTGCTCGGACGGACGTTTCGGCCGCGTCGTATGCGAAACCGAGAACCGGACGTTGCGCAAGTCCCTCATGACATGGCGGATGATGGTCGATTTCCCGCATCCTGAGGGCCCCGTGATGATGAACAACACCTGATTCTCCTTTCACTCCAGGTTTTGCACCTGCTGACGGATGCTCTCCACCTCGCCCTTGATCAAAAGACCTTCGCGCGTGATCCCGATGTCCTGAGATTTGGAATTCAGCGTGTTGGCCTCGCGGGTGAGCTCTTGAGCCAAGAAATCCAGCATCTTGCCGGCGGGTTTTCCCTTCGGCGAAGTCACGAGTTTCAGGGCGGCGTCCAGGTGGCTTTTCAAACGCTGAATCTCTTCCGAAACGTCATAGCGCTGCGTCAGGTAGGCGACTTCCTCGGACATCCGCTCCTCGTTCTGAGGACCGCCTCCGTTCAGCTCTTTGAGCTTCTGTCGCAGCTTTTGCTGGACGGCCCGCGGCTGTTTCTTGACCAGCTTCTCGATGCGGCCGATGGCCCTTGTGACGTTCCCGATGTGCTTTTTGATCTGGGCGGCCGTCTTCCGCCCCTCGATCTGCCGGGTCCGGATGACCTCTCCGAGGGTCCGGAGAAAGCCCCTCTCTAAAAAGGCCGACTCGGCCGGGCTGAGCTCTTTTCTTTTCAGTTCCATGAGCTGGGGGATGCGGAACAGATTGTCCACGGAAAAATTCATTTCTTTCTTGAGGCGCATCGCGACCCGCTGAAATGACAGAAGGACCTTTTCCAGCAGGCCCTCGTTGATACGGATGTCCCAGCTCGAGGGATCGCGAAAATCGATATCCAGGATGACCTCGATCCGCCCGCGCGAGAGCCGGTTCTGGCAAAGGACGCGCAAGCGGTTCTCGGTTTCGCCGATGGGCGCGCCTTTGTAATTCCAGTCGAAGAAACGGTGGTTCAGGCTCTTGATGCTCATCTTCACCCGGATCGCCGGCGATTCGAAGCTTTTTTCGGCGAAACCCGTCATGCTCTGGATCATCGTTCGATCTCCTCGTCCTCGGGGAACTGCAGGTCATGCAATTTTTTGTAGATGCCTTCTTTTTTCAGCAGGATCTCGTGCGAGCCGGACTCGACGATTTGCCCTTTGTCGATGACCAGGATCTTGTCGGCGTTGCGGATCGTGGAGAGCCGGTGGGCGATGACGATCGTCGTCCGGTCTTTCATGATATGGGACAGGGCGGTCTGGATTAGCCGCTCGGACTCGGAATCCAGAGCCGACGTGGCTTCATCGAGGATCAGAATGGGCGGATTCTTGAGAAGGGCGCGGGCAATGGCCAGCCGCTGTCTTTGGCCTCTCGAGAGCAGCCCCCCCCGCTCGCCGATCAGGGTCTCGTAGCCCTCGGGGAGCTCCGTAATGAACTGATGGCATTCGGCGGCCCGGGCCGCCGCGATGATCTTCTCCTCGGACATGCCATCCAGACCATAGGCGATGTTGTTCCGGACGGTATCGTTGAACAGGATGATGTCCTGAGTCACGAGTCCGATCTGGGAACGGAGAGATTCCAGGGTGACGTCCCGGATGTCGATCCCGTCGATCGTGATGGCTCCCGATGTCGGCTCGTAAAAGCGCGACAGGAGATTGACGATCGTCGTCTTCCCCGCCCCGCTCAAGCCGACGACAGCCACCATCTCGTTGGGCAGGACCTCAAAATCGACGTCATGGAGGACGGGCCGGGATTCGTTGTACGAGAACCGGATGTCTTCGAACCGGACGTGCCCTTTGACCGCGGGCAGCGGATAGGCGCCGGGCCGGTCCTGGATCTGCAGGGGGGACTGAAGGACTTCCTGGATCCGTCCGTAACAGGGAGCCGCCTGCTGGATGACGTTGTTGGCCCGGCTGAGCCGCTTGATGGGCGTGAACATCATGAAAATGGCCATCGTGAAGGCTCCGAAATCGCCGGCGCTGATGAGGCCGGAGGAGATCCTCTGGGTGCCGATGAAAAGGATAAAAGCGCCGACGACGCCGCCGATGAATTCCATGAACGGCGAGGAGAGCGAGGAGATCCAGGCCAGCTTGAGGTTGATCCGGAAATAGCTCCAGGTGGCCTTCAGGAATTTCTTCAGCTCGAATCGCTCCATGGTGAAGGCTTTGACAATCTTGTTGCCGCTGATCGTTTCGTGGAGAAGGTCGTAGATCTGGCCCATCTTGACCTGGCTCTGGAGGCCTTTCCTTTTGAGCTGTCGGCTGAAAGCCGCGAGGGGAATGACGGCCAGCGGGGTGACGACAAAGGCCATCATGGCCAGCTTCCAATCGCGGACGAACATCTGGACGAGGAGCGCCGCGAGGATGAAGACTTCCTCGATCATGTCGCTCATCGCGCTCGAGACCGCCTGCTGGATCCTGTCCACGTCGTTGGTCAGCCGGGACATGAGGTCGCCCGTCGAGACCCGATCGAAGTAGCCCATGGACTGGTAAAGGATATGGCTGTAGAGCTCGTCCCGCATGGTCTTGACGATCTTGTTGCCCACGGCCTTCATGAAAAACGAGGAGAGAAACGTAAACACGCCCTTGCCGAAGATGACGACGACGACCATGATGGGCAGCACGTTCCGGATGTCCTGCGGACCGACATGGAGCCAGCGGAAAACGACGTCCATGAAGCGGAACTTCGTCGGCGCGGCCTGCGATCCCAGCCCCCACATATTGTCGATGATCGGTTGAACCATGTCCACGAAAACATAGGAAAAGAAAGCGACGAAGATCGTGGAGAGGAACGAGAGAATGACGAGCTTTTTCTCCCGCCACGTCAGCTTGAGAAGCGCGAACATCGGATTTCGCTCAGACCGCCCTGGCCTTGAGGATTTTCAGGGCGAGTTTGAACCGTTTTTTGGCTTTCATGAGAGGCCGGGTCAGGCGGATTTTTGAAAATCCTTCATGATCCTGTACATCTGATCTTTGAGGGCCAGCTTTTTCTTTTTCAGCTCTTTTTCCTCGAGCCGTTCTTCGTCGGAAAGGAAAGGCTTTTCTTTGAGGGCGGCCAGGTCGATCTCGCGCCGCCGGTGTTCATCGCAGAGCTTCCGGAAAACGGGATTCTCTTTGAGCAAGCGCTCTTTCAACAGGCTCTCATCCATGCCTTTTTTCCTCCGCCGGCTAAGAATATCATAATGAATAAGTTCTTTCAATGAAGCTGGCCTAAACCCGCCCCGTCGGATACTCTTGGAGGAAAACCCTTATTGGGGTTTCCCTCCAACGGGAGCTTCGCTCCCTGCCACCCTTCCCTGGAGCATCTTATGAACGCATTTCTACGGACAGATTTTGTTCATTAGATGGGGCGCCCTGGTCGGCGTCACCCCTTCTCCATTCTCCTATGATCTATATCGAAAGATCTTTCCCTATATTCCCGCCTGGGAAGGACGATTTCCGCGAAGACTGTCGGAAAATATGTCCAGCATCCTTTCCGCAAGAGCCGGCCATGTGAATTCCTGGATTTTCCGGTATCCGGCCTCGGCCAACCGATCTCGAAAGCCGGGGTCTTCGATCAGTTTTCGGATCCGGCGACGAAGGAAAAAAGAGAGAGGGAAGGAGACGACAAGGGCCGTCCGGCCTGGAAAAGCGAAGTCCCGTGTCCCGGATTTGGAGCAAACGACGGGCACCCGGCAGGCCATGGCCTCGGCCGTCGTGTTCGACCAACCCGCCCGACGCTCGGCGCTGACGAACAGATCCGCCTGGGAAAAGAGCCAGGCCATTCGGTCCTGGGGAAGGTTGAGATAAAAATCATGGGGAATCCGCGTCTTGATGAGGGGCCGGGGATCGCGCCGGTCCCGGCCAACCAGCGTGTCGAAGAAAATGAGCCGGAGGCGGGGATTCGCGCGGGCCAGGCCTTCAACGGCCCGGATGATGGACCCGATCCTCTTACGGCGCTTGTAGATCCGTCCGTAGCAGAGGATGTTGAACGCGTTCCGGTCCTGCCGGTCCGGCTCGGGATGGAAAATATGCGGATTGACGCCGCCCGCCGCGCGAAGACAAACAATCCCATACTTCCGCTCCATGCGCCGGCAGATTCCTTCGGAATTCCCGAGGAACCGGAAATTTCTCCGGACGATCTCTCTTTCTCTCTTGTGACCTTCGAGGACGAAATAAAAAAACTTCGACCGGGCGCGGAGACGATCAAATTCAGGCAGGATGGAATATTCGCTGCACAATCCGATGTCGAATTCTTCGTCGGTCAGCGACGAAAACGGCTGCGTCTCGGCCTGGAAATCGAGCCAGCCGGGCTTCTCGCCTCCAGGATGAAAAAGGACGAAAGCGTGGCCCCGGCGGGAGAATTCGTTGCCGAGCTCGATATAACGGCGCACGCCGCCGAAGACCTCGATGTGAGGAAGCAGGGCGGCGATCTTCATGAATTTGAACCTTAGCGGCTATTCTAGCAAAATCCAGGCTCGCACAGAAGATTTTTCAGAAGGCAATGTCAGAAGGCAATTGACAAGTTTCAGAGGGAAAAATATACTATAGGCCGATTCGGAGTTTCTCCAGTAATCGTTCATGGCGAGGTAGCTCAGTCGGTAGAGCGAGGGACTGAAAATCCCTGCGTCGGCGGTTCAATTCCGTCCCTCGCCATTCCCCTTCCCTTCCGGAAAAACGGGTGTTTTCATCCATTCAGGGTCTTCAGGATATTTCTCAATCCGTCCCGGAATTCCGGCCGCTTCAGGGCGAAATGGAGCGTGGCTTCGAGGAATCCGAACTTGTCGCCGGCATCGAATCGCCGCCCTTCGAAGAGAACGCCGTAGACGGGCCGGGTTTCCAAGAGGATCCGGATGGCATCGGTGATCTGGATCTCGCCCCCTATTCCGGGCGCGGTTTTCTTGATGGCCGCAAAAATATCGGGGGTGAAGATGTAACGGCCCAAAACGGCCAAATCGGAAAAAGCCTTTTCGGGGCCCGGCTTTTCGGCCAGATCCAGGACCCGATAAACCCGGTCCGATACCGGTTCGGCCCGGACGACGCCGTGCTTGCCCGTCGCCGCCTTGTCGATGCGCCCCAGGACGACAACGGCCGCCCGCGTTTTTTCATACACGTCCGAAAGCTGTTTCGCACACGGCACCGGACAGTCATAGATCGTGTCGGGATTGAGGACCGCGAACGGCTCATCCCCGACAAAGGCTTCCCCCATGAGAACGGCATGGCCCAGGCCGCGCGGCTCGCGCTGTTCGATAAAAGTGATTTCGGCCAGCCGGCTCAATTCCTCCATCTCCGCGGCGAGTCTTTCCTCTCCTTTGCTCTTGAGAAATTCTTCAAGCTCCGGATTGCGGCCAAAATGCCGCCTTAGGATCGTTTTCCAGGGGCTGGTCACGATGCCGATGTTCTTCATCCCGGACGACGCCGCTTCTTCCACGGCGTATTGGATCATCGGCTTGTCGACGACGGCCAGCATTTCTTTAGGGACGGCTTTGGTCGCGGGAAGAAAGCGGGTGCCGAACCCGGCCGCCGGAATGATCGCTTTACGGACGCTCATGTTTCCTCTCGTCCTCGATAGGGATCAAGAACGGCGCATGAAAAAAAGGCCCTTAACCGGCGCACCGGTTAAGGGCCTAGAAAAACCAACTCCGCTCGATTCGTCCGAGCCTAGAATTTGTAGCTGATCGAAATGTTGGGAGCGATGATCGTCATGCCGTAAACGCCGGGGACGGCCGAGGCGTAGTTCGGATCGTACGATGGATTCGGGATCGGAGGGTGATTGAAGGTCTTGGCGAAATCGATCGTCCGGTCTTTGCCCATGAGATATTCCAAGCCGGCGTCGATCTGAAACCCGCCGGTGGAGTATCCCAAGCCGAACGTCAGGACGTTGAAGTCATAATTGGGGAGAAGGATGTTCATCGTCCGATCGGGCGCCGGCGACGGATCGAAATAATAGCCGCCCCGGACCGCCAGGTCCTTGGTCAGCCGGTATTCGGCGCCGAACCGAATCTGCAGGGCGTCCTGCCAATACATGGCCATTTCGTCCTTGTGGCTGGCAGCCATCAACGTCGTCCATACGGGGTCGGTATAAGTCGTCTCGATCGTTTTAATTTTCGACCACTGCGTCCACTGCAAGTCGGCGGTGATCGTCAGATCATCCATCGGCTTGAAGGCCATGCCGCCCGCGAGCCACATCGGCCAGGTTAATTCCCGTTTCATATCGGAGGCTTGATTGACGCCCAATTGCGGCAGATTGGAAATGCTCGCGTTGCCGCTGAATTTGACCTTGCTTTCCGTGCGGAACGTCGCCCCCAGGCTGAACATCGCGCTGGGCTTGAACTGGACGCCGAACGTCGCCCCAAGGCCCCATCCGGTCTCACTTTCCTTGTACTGACCCATGTCGAACTGCAAAACAAATGCGTTAATGTCCGCCTTTCCGGCGTACATCGCGAGATCAAACATCCCATAATTGATGTTCAGGGACGCCCCGATGGACAGCGTGTCGTTGATCTTGTAGGCCAATGTCGGAGCGATCGTCACGAGTCCGACTTTGCTCGTCCATTGGATGTCGGTCCGGTTTCCGGAAATGAAGGCCAGCTTGGAGCCGTCCCAATTGGCGCCGAGGCCGGACGGCGTATAGACACCGATGGCGGCTACGAGATTCTCGCTGACGGGATGGATATACGCGGCCAGGCCGCCCAGGTATGTCTTCGATACGGTCTTGGTGTCGATAACCTTCTGATCGGTTGCACCGAGGCCAAGATAATAGCCAATCGAACCGGGAACGGTCAGCTGGTAGGTTCCGGACGGGATGATGTCAGTGCCGTAGACTCCGAACGTCTTGTTCTTGAAATTGGCGAGACCGGCGGGATTCCAGAAAATGGCGCTGAAATCGTCCGCCAGGCCGACAAAGGCCCCTCCCATGGTCAGCGCCTTCGTGCCGAGGCTGTTCAGGTTCAAGCCGTTGGCAAAAGACATCGCGCTGAGCGCCAGGAGGGCCGCCAGACCAAAAAGCATTCTCTTTTTCTTCATCATGTCACAAACCTCCTCCTTTGAATGTGACCTCTATTTACATTTTTTTGAATCGGAAGTCAAATCAATTGTATGAGCGTGTGATTTAAGCGCCAAAACGATATATCTTCATTTCTTCGTAAAAACGAATTCATTTTTCGCATTCACGTCGATCTCTGCGGTGTCCCCTTCCTTGTATCCTCCGCTCAGGATCTTCATGGCCAGGGGATTCTGGATTTCCTGCTGGATGACTCTCTTGAGAGGACGGGCCCCATAGACAGGATCGTAGCCCATGGTGGCCAAGCTCTCTTTTGCCTTCCGGCTGATCTCGACGCCGATTTTTCGCTCCTCGAGCCGTTTACGCAACAGATGGATCTGAAGATCGACGATCTTGAGGATCGAATCCCGGGTCAGTGGCCTGAAGATGATCACTTCGTCGATCCGGTTGAGGAATTCCGGCCGGAAATGGCTTTCCAGGATTTTCTTGACCTCCCGATCCATGGTTTCATAATCCTGGCTGAACTCCTTGATGAGAGGGCTTCCCAAATTCGAGGTCATGATAATCAGCGTGTTTTTAAAATCGATCGTCCGCCCCTTGCCGTCCGTGAGGCGGCCGTCGTCCAGAATCTGGAGCAGGATGTTGAAGACGTCGGGATGGGCTTTTTCGATCTCGTCAAGGAGAACGATGGAGTACGGGCGGCGCTTGACGGCTTCGGTGAGCTGTCCCCCCTCTTCGTAGCCGACGTATCCCGGAGGCGCTCCGATGAGCCGGGAGACCGCGTGCTTTTCCATGTACTCGGACATATCGAGCCGGACCAGAGCCTTCTCCGAATCGAACAGGAGCCCGGCCAGGGCCCGGGCCAGCTCGGTTTTGCCGACGCCGGTGGGCCCGAGGAAAATGAACGAGCCGAGCGGCCTGGACGCCTCCTGGATCCCGGCTCGCGCCCGCCGGATCGTGTCCGAGACGGCCCGCAGGGCGGAGTCCTGGCCGACCACGCGCGCGGACAGCGCGGCCTCCATCTTCAGGAGCTTCTCGACGTCGCCCTCGAGCATTTTGGAAACCGGGATCCCCGTCCACTTGGAGACGACCTCGGCCACGTCTTCTTCATCGACCTCCTCCTTGAGCATTTTCTTATGCTTCTGGATCTCGGCCAGCTCCCGGCCCAGTTTATCGAGCTCCTTATTCGCCTCGATCAGTTTGCCGTAGCGGATCTCGGCGGCTTTCTCCAGGTCTCCGCGCCTCTCCGCGCTCTGTTCCTCGATCTTCAAAGCGTCCTGCCGCTCTTTGAGCTTCTTGGCCGCGTCGATCAGTTCCTTTTCCTTTTGCCACTGTCCCTTGAGGCTGCCGCTTCTTTCTTTGAGTCCGGCCAGCTCTTTGTTGAGCTTCTCGAGCCGGTCCTTCGAGCTGGGGTCCTTTTCCTTTTTGAGGGCCTGCCGCTCGATCTCGATCTGGAGAATCCGGCGCTCGAGTTCGTCGATCTCCTCGGGCAGGCTGTCGATTTCGATCCGGATGCGCGCGGCCGCTTCATCGATGAGATCGATGGCCTTGTCCGGGAGAAAGCGGCCGGTGATATATCGGTTCGACAGCGTCGCGGCCGCGACGAGCGCCGAATCGCGGATCTTGACCCCGTGATAGAGCTCGTATTTCTCTTTCAGGCCGCGCAGGATCGAGATCGTGTCCTCGACCGAGGGCTCGCCGACGTAGACCTGCTGGAACCGCCGTTCGAGCGCGGCGTCCTTTTCGATGTGTTTCTGGTATTCGTTGAGCGTTGTGGCGCCCACGCAGCGGATTTCGCCCCGGGCCAGCGCCGGCTTGAGCATGTTGGAAGCGTCCATGGCGCCTTCGGCCGCGCCCGCGCCGATGATGGTATGAAGCTCGTCGATGAAAAGGATGACGTCGCCCTCGGCTTCCTTGATCTCCTTGAGGATGGCCTTGAGCCGGTCCTCGAATTCCCCGCGGTATTTCGTCCCGGCGACGAGCGAGCCGATATCGAGCGCGAGCAGCCGCTTGTTCTTGATCGGCTGCGGCACGTCGCCGTTGGCGATCCGCTGGGCCAGCCCTTCGACGATAGCCGTTTTCCCCACGCCCGCTTCGCCGATGAGCACGGGATTATTCTTGGTCCGCCGGGACAGGACCTGGATGACGCGTCGAATTTCGTCCTCGCGGCCGATGACCGGGTCGAGCTTGCCCTGCCGGGCCATGGCCGTGAAATCCCGCGTGTACTTCTGGAGGACTTGGAATTTGCTCTCGGGCTGCGGATCGGTGACCCGCTGCGTGCCGCGGATGGCCATGAGGGCCTGGAGGACGGCGTCTTCCGTGACGCCGTTGTCAACGAGAAGGCGGGCCACGGCGGATGATCCGTCTTTGAGCATCGCCAGAAAGAGGTGCTCGGTCGAGATGTATTCGTCTTTGAGCTTGTCGGCTTCCTTCTGCGCTTCGGCGATGATTTGCCGCAGCGAAGATGACAAATAGACCTCGCCGCCCTGCACTTTGGGGAGTTTTTCGATTTCCCGTTCCAGGTCCTTCCGGATTTTCGCCCGGTTGGCTCCGATCTTGGTCAGGACCGCACCGACGACATTCTCCTCCTGGGACAGAAAACTCCAGAGCAAATGTTCCGGGCGGACGTCCTGGTGGCCCGATTCCTCCGCTTTGACTTGGGCCGCCTGGAAGGCCTCCTGGGACATGACCGTGAATCGATCCATCCGCATCGCCGTTCTCCTTAATGAATGGTCCGGTTTGAATGATCCAGTTAAAAAATAAAGGCTCTCCGCGCGATTGTCAAGGAAAGCTCGCACTGATTGTAGAACAGTAAGTGTCCGGCGTCACCCGTTCTCCCCGCTTTTTTTCTTATGTCACCGAAGCGCTCCCGTTCGTTTCCTTTTTTTCCTCTTGACAATTCGGCAAAAATCGCTATTTTTTGAAATGGGAGCTTCGCATGGAAGAGATCGAAATCACGAGTTGGGTCACGCTGGACGCGATCAAGAAGAAAGCGGAGATCATCGAAACGATCGGAAACTTGCAGACCGGCCACAGCATGTCGGTTTTCTGCCAAATCGAGGACGATTACCTCGAGCTCGTCTATAGCGATTCGACCGCGAACTATCTGCGCCGCTACGAGGACAAGGACGAACTCGAGGAAGGGATCGAGCAGCGCAAGGAAGAGGCCGGCGAGGCTCCTTACGAGGGGGACCACGAACTCGAAGAGGATTACGAGGAAGAGGAAGGCGAACTCGAGGTCGAGGACGAATCGAACGGTTAATGACGCAGCTTCTCCGCCAGCCGGCGGAGAAGATCAAGAGCGGCGGCGGGGGTCAGGGCCGCGATATCGAAGGAACCCATCTCGTCTTTGATTTCGCGGAAAATTTCCCGCTCGAGGTCATCCTGGAAGAGGAGGCCCTGGCTCCTGTCCCGTTTTTTTGCCGCCGGATAAGCGATCTTGGGGCGGCCGGCCTCGTCGAACTCCTGATTCTCCAGGTTGAACAGGATCTCCCTCGCCCTGGACACGACGTCCCGCGGAATGCCGGCGAGCTTCGCCACGTGGATGCCGTAGCTCCGGTCGGACGGTCCGGGGATGATCTTTCTCAGGAAGACGATATCGTCTTTCCATTCCTTGACCGCGACATGATGATTCTTGATCCGCTGGAGGGTCAGGGACAATTCGGTCAGCTCGTGATAGTGCGTGGCGAACAGCGTTTTGGGCCGGACGTCCCCGTTCTCGTGGAGAAATTCGGCGACCGCCCAGGCGATGCTCAGCCCGTCGAACGTGCTGGTCCCGCGCCCGATCTCATCCAGGAGGATCAGGCTCCGCGGGGTGGCGTTATTGAGAATGTTCGCCGTCTCGAGCATCTCGACCATGAACGTGGACTGGCCGACGCTCAAAAAATCCGTGGCGCCGATCCTGGTGAAGACGCGGTCCACGGCGCCGATCACGGCTTCGCGGGCCGGGACAAACGAACCGATCTGGGCCAGGATCGAGATCAGGGCGACCTGCCGAAGATAGGTCGATTTTCCACCCATGTTGGGGCCGGTGATGATGAGGATCTGGTCGCTCTCCCGGTCGAGAGCCGTGTCGTTAGCGATAAAGGGATCCGCGCCGGTCGCTTCGATGACCGGATGACGGCCGTCCTTGATTTTGATGGCGTCGCCGGCGTTCACTTCGGGACGGAAGTAATTGCGGCGGGCGGCGAGCTCGGCCAAGCCGGCGAAGATATCGAGAAGCGCGACATCGGAGGCCATCTTCTGTAGGCGCCTCGTCTCCCGGGCGATCCTTTCCCGGACTTCGGAAAATAACCGATACTCCAACTCGCCGATGCGTTCTTCGGCGTGGAGGATCTTCTCCTCGTATTCCTTAAGCTCGGGCGTCAGAAACCGCTCGGCCCCGAGGAGCGTCTGTTTGCGGATATAATCCGCAGGGACCTGGGGCAGGTTGGCCTTCGTGACCTCGATGTAATAGCCGAAGACCTTGTTAAAGCGGACTTTGAGGGAGGAGATACCGGTCCTCTCCCTTTCCCTCTTTTCCATCATGGAAATGAACGATTTTCCCGAGCGGCTGATCGATCGGAGCTCGTCGAGTTCGGCATGGAAACCGTCCTTGACGATCCCTCCCTCGGTGAGGAGAAACGCCGGCTCTTCGAGAATGGACTTGTCGATCAATCCGGCGATGTCTTCCCCGTTGTCCCACGCGTCGCGGGTCGCGACAAGAGGTCCGGCCTTGAACGGCGCCAGAAGGGATAAAATCTTGGGCAACGGCAAGAGAGATTTTTTCAGGGCGACGAGGTCGCGGGGATGCGCCGCAGAGAGAGAGATCTTCCCTGCCAGGCGCTCGAGGTCCAGGATGCCTTTCAAGCTTTCCCGGAGCTCGTGGCGGGAAATGGAGTCTTTGAGCAGTTCTTCGACGGCGTCCAAGCGTCGGCCGACGGCGGCGCCGTCGAGGAGAGGGCGAAGAAGCCAATTCCGGAGCAGCCTTCCGCCCATCGGCGTGACGGTGAAATCGATGACGGCAAGCAGGGAATCGTCCACCCGCCCATCCCGGAGATTCTTGGTGAGCTCCAGGTTCCGGATGGTGGAGGCGTCCAGGACCATATGGTCGGTCGCCTGGATGAAGGAAATCTTGTGGACGAGGGCGAGAGAATCCTTGCGGACCTTTTTCAGATAAAAAAGGAGGGCCCCTCCCGCCGAAACGGCCAGGCTTTTGTCCTCGAGGCCGAAACCGGCCAGCGATTTCACCTGGAAATGTTCGGTCAGATAATTCCTGGCCTGCGCGGATTCGAAGGCCCAGGCTTCGATCGGGCTCCTGAGGACGGCTTTCAGATCGGTTTTGTCCAGGAGGCGGGCCATATCCTCCTCGCCGCCCTCGGGAAAGACGATTTCCTTGGGCGAGGCTTTGTAGAGCTCATCGACGAGCGTCTTGATCTCGCCCGCCTCGCGCTCGGTCACCCTCATCTCGCCCGTGGCGAGGTCAATGAGGGCCAGCCCCCAGCCGGATTCTTCGAGGAGCGCCGCGGCGATGAACACGTTTTCCTTGGCGCCTTCGAGGTCCACCTCCACGGCGGTGCCCGGCGTCAGGACTTTGATGACCTCGCGCTTGACGACACCCTTGGCGGTCTTCGGGTCTTCGACCTGCTCGCAGATGGCCACTTTGTAGCCGCGCTTCAGGAGCTTGGCCAGGTAGGATTGCACGGCGTGATACGGCACGCCGCACATCGGCACTTTCTGGCGTGACGTCAGCGCGATTTCAAGGACCCGGGAGCCGATCTTGGCGTCCTCGTAGAACATCTCGTAGAAATCGCCGAGACGGAAAAAAAGAAGCGTGTCCCGGTGATTTTTTTTGATCTGGAAATACTGTTCCATCATCGGGGTGACGGAATTCGGGTCGCGCACGCCCGAATTATATGGGGAATCCCGGACCCGCGCAAGACTCCGGAGCGGAGACCTCGTTTTTGACATTTGGCGGAGGAAAATATAGTGTTCGGTCCACGGCGGCCGGCTGGAGAGAAGCCGATCCTCCTCACAAGCTCGCCGGGCGCAGCACCCGGCAGGCGGCGACGCGGCCGCCGCGCTTCCCGGCCGGAACCAGGAATTTCACGCGCACCTTGGATTTGCCTTTGAGGAGCTCGGCCGGAAGTTTGTAAACGACGTCATAGGTTTTGCCCGGGCTGTTGGCGTTGATCGTTTCCACGGCGATTTTCGCGTCGTCCACCAGGATTTCGAATACCCGGTCCCTATCGCCGCCCCAGAAAGAGCACTGCATCTCGAGCGGGCCGTCGCCGACCTTCATGTCGAAGGCGAACCAGCCGCCGTCGTCCGCGCCGCGCCATTTCACGCTCTGCATGTCGCCCACGCGCGATTTTTCGCTCGTCAAATTATGCTCGCGCTCGAGTTGCATTTCGCCGAGCTGGACGGCGTCCACCGTCCGAGCCTCCAGCGCCCGGAGCTTCGCCTGCTCGGCCTCATAGTCCTTCTTGATCTTCCGCCATTCCTCGTCGCTGAACCTGTCCCAGTAGACCGCATAGCGCTCGAAATGCATCTTATAGAACGGAATGAGCTTGATCGACGCGGTCGTCACCTTGCCGGGCGTGCGCAGGACTCCGCCCTCCAAGAGGAACGTCGCCGGCTCCGCCGCCGGCCGGATATAGGAGTCGATGGCGTCGTCCGCGCCCACGATCACCGGCACCGGAGGAATGGGAATCTGATCATAATCGACGCGCGTCTTGGTCCACGGACTCAGATTTTCGAGGCCCTCTTTGCCCAAGCCTCCGGCTAGGAGCAGGGGTCCGTAGAAATACGCGACCGTCCTGGGAGCGTTCGGCAGGCTCTCCGTCCGGAGCTTCATCGGCAGCGCTATGCGGATCTCGTCGTCCTGCCGCCATGTCCGGTCGAGAACGATATATTCGCCGGCCGGAGCGCTCACGGCGAACGGCCGGCCGTTGATTTCGACGGCGACGGGATCGGCAGCCCACTTCGGTCTCCGGATCTTCACCGCCATCTTGACGGGCGTGTCGGTGAAGAACTGAAGCTTGACGGCGCCGTCTTCGGGATATCTCGTTTGCTGGATGACGGTCAAGCCGCGTTTCTTGAAATGGAGCACGGACGGGATGAACAGGTTGACGAACAGACTTTGGTCGTCATAATAATAAATGCTGTCGCCGTATTTGACATGGTTCTCCATGTTCGATCCCGTGCAGCACCAGAACGAGTCGAACGGCGTGCAGTAGACCTTGAAGCCGCCCGCGCGCAGGGGCGTGAAATACGTGAACATCCCCTGCTCCGGGTCCTGCATGCCCAGGATATGGTTATAGAGCGCCCGTTCGTAGAAATCGAAACAATCGGCTTTCGGATCCAGGGCGAAGATCTGCCGGGTCAGCTTGAGCATATTGTACGTGTTGCACGATTCCGTCGTATGCGTGCTCAGGTGCTTGCTGAAATCCTCGGGGGGGAAGAAATATTCCTCGTCCGTATCTCCTCCCGTCGCGTAAGTCCTGTCGTTGACGACCTTCTCCCAGAAGAAGGCGGCGGCCGCATAATAAGCCGGCTTGCCGGTCAATTGATAAAGGCGGGCCAGGCCGATGAGCTTGGGGAAGTTCGTGTTGCCGTGGATGCCGGTCAGGATGTCCTTTTTCTGGGCCAGAGGATCGAGGATCCGGTGATGATAAAAGCGCTCGGCGAGCCGCAGCGCCTTCTCGTATCCGGTCAAGGCATAGATCTCGGCAAAGGCTTCGTTGATGCCGCCGTGCTCACAATTGAGCATCTTCTCGAACTGCTCATCGGTCAGGCCGCCGACGACGCCCCAGGCCCAGTCCGTGGACCCGAGGAGGATGGGCTTGATCTTTTCGTTTCCCGTGGCGTAATACGCGTCGATCAGCCCCATGTATAATTTGTGTTGGACGTACCACGGCACCCACAAGCCGTTCAAGTCGAAGCCCGCCGTGCGGATGTTGCCGGCCTTGATCTCGTCAAAGACTTCTTTGGCCCGCGGAAAACCGCCCACAAACCCGTTCCCCCACGCTTTCTGGCAAGCCGCGAGTTCGTCGACGATGTAGGAGATGCGGTCGCGGACGCGTTCATCCGAGGTCGCTTCGTAAAGCTTTGCGATCGCGGTCAGATAATGTCCGAGCGTATGTCCCGAGATCGTCTGACTTTCCCATCCCGCGTACTCCGGGGCTTTCGCCTTGAGCCCGGCGAACTGCCGGAAGCGCGACAGCAACCGGTCCATGTCCAGGGACATGAGGTATTTCACGTCCAGGTCCATGGCCTTCTTGAACGGGCTGTCGAGAAGCCTCACGTCGCGCAAGGTGAAGGCATAGGCTTTCTGCGGAACCTTGTTCTGGATCTTGAGCGGCCGCCCCTGCTCCAGGACGTCGGCCCGCAGCGGAGGGACCGGGAAGGCCGTCGCGATGAACGCTGAAACAAAGATCGCGGTCAACATGCGTTTGCGGGAGATCATGGCTTCCCTCCTGAAATGAGATCTTTCCCCGTGGCTCCCCTCGAAAACGGGAGCCGCGGGAGAAATCGTCCGCGGCCTTGATTCTTCACTTCTGGACCGGCGACGCGTCGTCGAGGACCCACATGCCCCGGCCGTTCGTGGCGATGACGATCATGTTATCCCGAGGATGGATCTGAAGGTCCCAGACCGCGACGTTCGGCAGGCCGCTGCCCAGATAATTCCAGGTCTTGGCGCCGTCCGTCGTCACAAACACTCCCAGGTCCGTGCCGCAATAGAGAACGTTGCTCTTCTTGGGGTCTTCGCGAATGACGTTCGCCGGACCTCCGGGCAGGTTGGCCGCGATGCTGACCCATGTTTTGCCGTAGTCCGTGGACTTGTAAATGTAGGGATTGAAGTCGTCGTCGTGCCGGCCGATCAGCGTGACATAAACCGTCGCCGGATCGTACTTCGAAGCGACGATGCTCCAGACGTGTTTGTTGTAGGGCAGTCCGGCCGTGATCGCGGTCCAAGGCTCTCCCCCGGTCAGCGTCACATGGACACGGCCGTCGTCGGTTCCGGCGTAGAGGACGCCCGCTTTGAGCGGCGATTCGGCAATGGCCGTCAGCGTGGCAAAACTGATGGCGTAAGGGAGTTTGCCTTGATTCTTGGGATCGTTGTATGTCAGATCGGGGCTGATCCGCGCCCAGGTTTCCCCCTTGTCGTTCGAACGGAAGACGTACTGGAAGCCGTGATAGACAACATTGGGATCGTGCGGCGAAAGTATCGTCGGGGCGAGCCATTGGCCGCGATACTCGGATTCGCCCGGGCCGGGCTTCGGATAGATCTCCTTGCTCGTCCACTGGCCGTCCTTATATTCCGAGCGGCTGACCCGCCCGTAATAGGAGGAAGCGTACTCGATATTGGGATTGGTCGGGTCGACGGCGATGATCGTCCCTTCCCCGCCGGGCGCGGTTTCCCATCGCACGCTTTGACCGCGGCCGCGCCGACGCACGCCCGGCTGCGCCTGCGCCGGGCCCACGCCGAGCCCGCGCAGGGTTCCCTCGTCCTGGACCGAGCCGTATACGGCGAACGGCTTCTGCATGTCGAGCGTCACGTTATAGAACTGGATCGAAGGAATGCCTTTATGAAAATCACGCCAGCTCTTGCCGCCGTCATAAGAAACGTTGGCCCCGCCGTCGTTGACGTTGATGATATAGTTGGAATCGTTCGGATCGATCCACACGCCGTGGTGGTCGCTGTGGAGTCCCTCGTAGTTCAGGGTCTTGAAGGATTTGCCGCCGTCCGTGGATTTGGCCAGGGCCAGACCCATGATATAGACCGTGTTTTCGTCGCTCGGATCGACGCGGATCTGGCCGAACACCCATCCGTACGTTCCGCCGAACCGCTCCATCATCCGGTCCGTGGGACTGACCTTCTTCCACGTTTCGCCCTGGTCATCGCTGCGATAGACCTCGGCACCGGCATAGTCGGGAAAGGTCCTCGGGCGGCCGTAAGAATCGCGGTCTCCGGGGGCGGGCTCGCGCACGGGCGTGTGGTTGTCCACATAGGCATAGACTACGTTCGGCTTGGACAGGCACAAGTCGAGGCCGATGCGGCCGGTGAACTTGGTCTCGGGAAGGCCGGTGTTGGTCGGCTTCCAGGTCGTTCCGCCGTCGGTCGTCTTGAACAGGCCGTCTTCAGGCTCGGGCAGCGGGTCGCTCCAGCGCTGCCTGATGCGGTGGCACATGGAAGCGATCAGGACGTCGGGATTCTTGGGATCCATGACCAAATCGATGGCCCCGATTTTCTCGTTGATGTAGAGGATTTTCTGCCAGGTTTTGCCGCCGTCCGATGTTTTATAGACACCGCGGTCGGGGCTGTACGTCCATTCGTGGCCCGAGGCCGCGACATAGACGATATCGGGATTGGTCGGATGGATGCGGATCCGGCCGATGGTGTACGTCCCGGTCAGCCCTAGGTGCGTCCAGGTTTTGCCGGCGTCCGCGGATTTATAGACGCCCGTGCCGGCCATGGAAGCGCGGAAAATGTTGGCTTCGCCCGTTCCATAATAAATGATGTTCGGCTGGGATTCGGAAATGTCGATATCTCCCGACGAGAGTGTCGGGAGATCGTTGGTCAGGCATTCCCAGGTGATGCCCGTATTCTCCGTCTTCCACACGCCGCCGACGGCGGAGGCGATATAGATGATGTTCCGGCTGCCCTTGGGCACGGCGATGTCGACGCACCGCCCGCCGATAATGTCCGGCCCGATGAAACGCCACTTCATGTCCTTGAACGGAGTCTGGTCTTTCATCGCCATGTGCTGATCGAACCATTTAAGGCGCGCGGCCGGGTCGGTGTTCTCGACCTTTTTTTGGGGCGACCTGGCCGCCTGAGGCTTCGTCTGGGCGGCGGCGAAAACGACGATCGCGAGCGCGACGGTTATCATGAGAATGAACGCCGAACGCTTGGAAAATTTCATGGATCCCTCCTCCTGAAAAGAATTTGAAAGTCGTGATGATAATGCATCAAATATCTCATATCTTTAAAAATGTTATTTTTTTCGGAGGAGGAAGTCAACTCCAACCTGAAGAATCCGGCCATCCTGATCCCTTGTCGCTTCCGCGGCGTCGGCCGAGGTCCGGGATTTGACACGGCCGGAGAGCTTTGTTAATCTGCCTGTCAATGAACGCCGCGAATTTTTTGACATCCCTGCGGATCGGTCTCATTCCTTTTCTCATCTGGGCCCTTCTCTCCTCGTTCAAGGGGCACGAGTTCGCGGCCCTCGGGATTTTTCTTCTGGCCTCGTTCACGGACACGGTTGACGGCTTCTGGGCCCGCCGCACAAATACGATCACGACCCTCGGCCAGCTCCTCGATCCGATCGCAGACAAGCTCCTGATGGCGTCGGCGTTCATCTGTCTGGTCGAATCCGGCCATGTCCCCTCCTGGATGGCCGTCATCATCATCGGGCGCGAAATCGCCGTCACGGGGTTCCGGGCCGTCGCCGCTTCCAAAGGAATCATCATTCCCGCGTCCTGGCCCGGAAAGGTCAAGATGACTCTGGAAACTATCACGGTTTCCTTCTTGATCCTGGGAAAACAGATCCTGGGGGGGCTGTTTATCGTCGGAAAGATCGGCCTTTGGCTCGTGCTCGCGGCCGCCGTCTACTCGGCGGGAGAATATTTCTGGAAATACGGCCCGGCTCTTCTCGCCGACCCTTCAGACGACTGAGCTTTTCGCCCGGTCCAGCGATTCCGCGTCTTCCACATTCCACATCGTGAAAGGATGGGTCCAACCGCGTCCGATTTTCCTTAAAAGTCCGGTCAAGACCTTCCCGGAGCCGAGTTCGACGAAGGCGTCGATCCTCTCTCCGCTCAAGACCTCCATGGATTTGTACCAGAGGACGGGCCGGCTGACCTGTTTTTTCAGGGCTTCCCGGGCCTCTTCTCCCGCGCGGACGATCTTGGCCTCGACATTGTTCACGACCGGAAACTTCAGGTCCTTGAATTCCGTCCGGTCCAAGTCGAGGGCCAGTTTCTCCTCGGCCGTTTTCATCAGGGAAGAATGAAAAGGCGCGCTGACCGGAAGCCACACCGAGCCCGGCGGCTTGGCGATCTTCAACGCCTCCTCGACCGCTTCCTTGTGGCCGGCGATGACGATCTGCTCCTGGCTGTTCCAGTTGGCGATCTGCACGACGCCCGTCCGGACCTGGGCGAGCGCCCGTCCGAGGTCCTCAAAGCTCAAGCCGAGCACCGCGGCCATGCCTCCCTGCCCGACCGGAACGGCGTCCTGCATGTAGCGGCCTCTTTTGTGGACGAGAAGGACGGCGTCCTCGAATCTGAGAGCTCCGGCGCAGACAAGGGCCGAATACTCACCCAAACTATGGCCGGCGGCGATCGCCGGCTCTTTCTCGAACAGCATGAACGCGACATAGCTCACGAGGAGCAAAGCCGGCTGCGCGTTCGCGGTGAGCCTGAGTTCCTCTTCAGGCCCTTCGAAACACAGCCGCGAAATCCGGTAGCCGAGGATTTCATCCGCCTGGTCGAAGATCTTCCGGGCGAGGGCTGACCGATCGTAAAAGCTCCGGCCCATGCCCACCGCGTGCGATCCCTGGCCGGGAAACAAAAACGCTTTTCGACTCATGGTCACTCCCTCTCGTCAATATTTGAGGCAGTCGAGATGAACTTCGATCTCGGCCTGCTGCCGGAGGTTCTTGATCCAAAGCGCGACCTGGCGGTCGACCTTGACTTTCTTGACTTCCGCTTCGAGGACGGACAGAAGTTCGATGAGGGGCCTGGGATTCAATCCTGATTTCTTCTGCGCCGGCACATAGGTCTCGGCATAATAGTTTTCGATTTCGGGAAGGGAGACGCTCACGCTCCGGCCGAAGCGGTTGGCGATGATCGTTTGGCAAAGCATCTTTTCTTCCAGGTAGGGCATGAGGTCCGCGGCATCGAGGCCGAAAGCTTCCAGCCGGCGCTTGGCCTCCTCACGGCCGAGCCCGGCCAGGAGCCTGCTCAGTTCCTCCTCGACCTTGGCCCTGTCCATCGGCGCTCTTTCCCGGGCGATATCGATCACGATTTTCTGGTCGATAAGCTTGTCGAGGAGAAAACGGCGCCGGTCCTCGGGACTCGCGGCCGTATCCGTATCGAAAAGGCCGAACGCTTCGATCAATTTGACATCGGCCAGCGTGATGATCTGCGTATTCACGACCGCAGCGACACAATTCACGATCTGGACCGGCCTGGCCGCGGAATAGGACGGGCCCGCGAGCGCGGCCGCCATCAAAGACGCGAGCACGGCCATAGGTCTGTTCATCATCTTAAAAAACATTCCCGATCGTGATGAAAATAATAGGCTGATTCCTGCCCGCGGGAGGATGCAGGTTCCACCCAAGGTCGATCCGCAGCGGACCGATAGGCGTGCGGTAGCGAATCCCGAATCCCAGCGCATCCTCGAGCTTGCTCAGGCTGAAATCCTTGCGCGCCGCGAACACGTTGCCTTTGTCATAGAACACGGCTCCCGATAAATTGCTCATGGCCGGAAACAGCGGAAAGTGAAGCTCGAAATTGAGGAGAACCAGGGCCTTCCCCCCGATCGGCTTTTGAGAGACCACGTCTTTGGTCCCCAGCTCGTCGTAGGGCTCCCCCCGGAAAGAGCTGCTGCCGCCGGCGAAGAACCGCTCATGAATGGGGATATTTCCCCTGCCGAGCCCCACCCGCGCGGTCGCGCTGAAATTCAGGCCGCCGGCCACGGGAATGAACCTCTGGTACTTGAAGAAGGCTTTCAAGAAATCCGACTCGGACTTGAACAAGGGGTAAGCCCATTCCGCGACGACGCTGAAAAAGTACCCCCGTTCGGGGTTGAAGGAATCGTCGCGCCGGTCCAAGATCAGACTTTCCGAGACGGACGTGACGGAAAAAGGAAAATGTTGGCGGTCCACCTGGGACTCGGCGACGTCCAAAAAGTAGAGCGTCGTGCTCGCCCAGCGGAGCGTTGAGAGCGAGACCCAGTCCCGGCCGAACGGTTTGATCGCGCTGAAACTGACTCCTCGCTGGTCATAGCCGTAGCTCACGCGCTCTTCCCGCTCCAGCCAGGCGTTGGCGGCCGTCTGCAACGGCAGACCGAATAAGTACCGGTTCTCCCAGGAGACGACGGCCCGCGTCTCCATCAAGCTGAACTGGGTGACGAAGCTGAGCTGAGAGGCGCGGCCGAACATGTTGCCAAGGATGAACTCGGCCGTCCCGCGCGGCCGGAGCCCGTTGGCCCAGATTTCGAAGCTCTGCGGCTCGGTCTTTGTCTCGAGTCCCACGCCCAGGCTGATATAATCCCTCACGCCTTCGCGGAGGTTGACGATCAAGTTGACGGCGTCCGTGGAAATCGGGATCTCCTCGATTCTCACCTCGGCAAAGATCCCGAGCTTTTCCAGGCTCCGTCTGGTCTCCAAGATCCTGTCGGCGTAAGCCCAATCCCCCTGCCGGATTTTCAACTCACGCTCGATCGTGCTCCGCCGGGTAACCTTGTTACCCGTGAGGACGATTCGCTCGATCTTCACTCGGCGTCCTTCCGCAATGCCGAACACGACCGAGTATTGGTGCGCCTCGGTCTGTTCGGCGGCGGCGGTGACGTTCGTTCCCCGGACGCCTTGGTTGAGATAATACGTTTCGAGGCGCTCGATATCCTTCTGCATGTCGGGCCGGAAGAACGGCCTGCCTTCGACGCTTACGACCGCCTCCCGGAGCGCGACGGCGCCGAACAGCGAAGCGCCGTCGAAGGAGAGGCGCCCGATCGTCAGCTGGGGGCCCTCCTCGATATGATAAATGGCTCGCATTTCGTTGTCGATCATCTTGAAATTCAGATCCACCTGGGTTTCCGGAAAGCCCCTCGCTTCATACAATTTCTCGATCCGCGCCGGCATTTCAAAAAGCCTCCCCCCCGCGATACCGCCGAAGAGCGGGAGGTTGAGGCCGAGACCCAATTCCCTTTTGATCGCCGCGGGTGTGAAAAAGCGAAGGCCTTCGAAATTGACTTCGTAGATCGTGTACTTGCGGCCCGAGTTCACGTCGTGAACGATGCGGATCTCTCCGGCGTCCTTTTCGATGGAGGACCGGACGGTCGCGAACACGTAGCCCTGGTTTCGCAGGAACGTCAGGATGCGGGACTCGGATTGGAGGAGTCCCCATTCCTCGAAAACGCGTTCTTCCCAGATCGGCCGGACAAGGGAATCCGCGATTTTGGCGCCTTTGATCAGAATGCGGATCCGTTCATGGGGGACGACCTTGAGAACGAGGGTCACCGTGCCGTCCTCCTCGTGGAGCGTTTGACTTTCTAGGGAAATCTCCGCTCTCGGGTATCCGAGGACGCCGTAAAATTCCTTGAGCCGGCCGATATCGGCTTCCAAGGTCGAAGGGACAAAGGGCCGTCCTTCGCGGCTCTCGAGTTTCGCCTTCACGGCCGAGACCTGGACGGAAGCGTCTCCGTCGATATCGATGCTGCGGATGATCTGCCGGCGGCCGGCTGAGACGTCAAAGATGACGTCCACTAAGGGCTGGATCGGATCCCGCTCATAATGGGCCTGGATGACGCTGCTCAGAAAGCCCTCTTTTTTCAAGGCTTCCTTGAGCTCAGCGGCCGCCCGCAGGAGCTTGTCTTCAGTGAAGACGCCGTCCTGTCTGAGGGCATAGAGATTCTCCGTCAGCTTTTTTCGGGAGAGCACTTTATCGCCGGCGATCGTGAGATTGCGGGTCAGGAGTCGCCGCGTCAAGAGGAATGTCAGCCGGACCTCGCTTTCCCCCTCCTTGAGGACGCGGACGTCGGAAAACAGGCCGGTTTGATAAATTTGTTTGATCGCGACGTCGATCTTTTTCGACGAGTACGCATCTCCCGCCGCGATAGAGACGAGGTTCTCGATATCCTGCCCGCCCGGACCGTCGTCCACCTTCACCGAGACGCCGACGATCGTCAAGGGACGAGCCTTCGCGGCGGAAGTTGACCCCCGGGCAAAGCCCGGGGCCCCGTCCGCCGTGGACGCGTCAGGGCCGCCCGCCGGATTTCCGGAGTACGCCGGAACGGCCGCCAGGATCAGGGCCAGGATGAAGACCTTAAAACCTGAAGCGCACTTTCGCATCGAAGCTGATCCGCCCCCGTTCATCGCGCATGCCGACGAGCGAGAAGCTTTCACTCCATTCCCATTCCAGACGGACGATTTCCTCCCTCTGGCTCGTCAAATTGGTCGAATACAAAAGGATGATGTCTCGCGAAATCTTTTTGCCCACGGTCAGCCGCGCTGTCATTTCCGTCGTGGCGCCCAGGACAAAGGGATCGATGCGGAAGCGGTCGAGGCTGAACAGCTGCTCAGCCCGTTTATTGGCTTCTTCCGCCAGTTGGAACGACAGGAGCGATCCGGTGCTGAGCTGGGAACTCGTGTCATAGGAGTATGTGCGTTTGAAGGACTCCCCAAGGGCCAGAAGGGCCAAAACATCTTCGGACGGCAAGGGCGGCGATGAAGCGAATTCCGGCTTCAGCCGGTCGACCAGTCCGCTCAGGGAGAACGTGACGCGGTAATCCTTGAGAAATGTCTCCCCTTGAAACTCGAGATACGGCTCGACCGACGCGGGGTTGAAAAAACTCAGCCGCGCCTTGAGCAGCCGGAATTTCCGGTCTTGAAAATTGACGTCGCCGCGCAGCCCTTCGATATCTCCCAGGATGACGGGGGATTTGATATTGCCCGTGATGGTCAGGTCGAAACGGCCCTGGATCTTGCCCAGGGAATTTTCGATGATGGCGTCGTCGTTCGCCCTGAGCCGGATGTCGAGCGACATGTCGTCGAATATCCCGTTTTCTTTTTTCGGGCCGGGATAGGGATTGGAGGCGAAGCTGAATTTTTCCGACAGCTCCCGCTTCCAGGAGAGGTTCTTGACGAGAAAATCGCCGGAGAGGGAAAAACGGCCGGTGTCCTTGATCAACCGGAGCGATCCGTCCGCCAGGGCCCGGGTCCGTTCGAGAAAGGCGAGCATCATATCCTTGCCGTCGACCCGGACATCCAGGAACTCGAGACCGCCCTTCCCGAACCGGATCTCGCCCGAGCCGAAAACGTCGCCCCCGCCCAGTTTCCCCTGAAGCGAGCGGATCGAAACCGTGTCGTTCTGGATGAACAAAAGGCCGCTGTAATCGGTCAGCGCCTGGGCGAAATCGGGAAACGGAAAAACCGGGCCTTTGAAATCGATGACACCGTTGACTTGCGGAGCCGCGGACTTCCCTTTGATCTCGGCGAGATAATTCACTTCGCCCTTGACTCCCGGCCAAGGCATGAAAAGATCGGGGTCCAAAAGACGGCCTTTGAGATTGACCAGATAGGACGCGTCCGGCTCCGGATAGCTGAACGACAACGTGAATTCATTTCCGCCCGGATCGAGCCGGCCGGTGAGTTTGGCGGTGAGCTTGTCGTTCAGATAATCGAGCGCGAGATCCCCGTTGATCTCCACCGACCCGAGCGGCGCGACGCGGATGTCCTTGATCGAGAATTTTCCCGTGGCCGCGTCCTTATCCAGGAGCCCCTTGCCTTTGAGATCGAACGTGGCCCGGCCTCCGACCTGGGGGCTCAAGATGGAAAGATCAAGGCCGGAGGCTTGGACGTCCAGATCGAACTCCCGGCTCTTGAGACCGACCCGGCCCGAACCTTGAAATCTCCCTCCGTATATCCCGGCCGAGAGATCGGAAAAGGCGAGGGTCTTCGCCGCATCCGACCAGGTCAGCTTTCCCCGGACATCGGCCAAATCCTGGTCCATCAGCTTGACCCGGGCGCTCGAGAAATTCCCGTTCACGAGAAGAGCTTTGTTTTCTTTTGTGATCGCGAAATCGCCGGACGCCCGGCCCTTCAAAGGAATCCGGATACCGAGAGGAGAGAGGACTTTTTGAAGGTCGGCATCGTCGGCGTGGATTTGAACGTCGAGGACGCCCGGCCGGGACCGGAGACGAACGTCTCCCCGCATGTCCGGATCCTGGACCTTGAAAAGGCCCGTGATTTCTTTATGGGCGATCTCCAGAAGGCCGCCGACCGCGGCGGCGTCGAATCGATCGTATCCTCCCGGGGCCAGGGAAAAATCGGCTTTGATCTGGGGCGCACGATAATCTCCGAGGATCTTGATCTCGGCCCGGCCTTTCCCCCGGATCTCCGGAAAATCGAGTTTTTCCTTCAAGACAAGAGACGTGAATTCCCGCCCTTGACGGACATCCCCCACCTCTCCGCTCATCGTCACCCTGACATCGCGGCCGATATCGAGATCGCCTTCGACGGCGAGGGTCCCGAAACTCGTTTCCATTTGCGGGGAGGCGAAACGGACGGACTTTTTTCCGTCCCATTGGAGATCGATCGCCCCGCGGAACGGGAACCGTCCCGGCGCCGGAAGCATCAGGTCGTCTTTGAATTCGGCGTGGACCCGGAGCTGCTTATTTTCAAGAGAAAAATCGCCCCAGGCCGGCGACTTGACCGGCCAAGGCAGGCCCAGATAATGGACGATCGGCTCGAGATGGACCCCTCTCACCACGCCCGTCACTTTTTTCCCGTCGAAGGAAATGTCCACATATTCCTTGGGATTGGGCCTTTTTTGGAAAGCGAGCTCGACCCGCCCTCCTTCAACCCCGCCGACCGTGACCTTGCCTTCGACCGTTCCCAGAGCGACCGCATTCAAGACGAAATCGTCGCTCGTGATTCCGGCTTGAAACTCGACGCGGCCCTGCCGCTTCACGAGACGGCCTTCGCCGCGCGCTTTCCCTCCCCACGTGAACGGAAGATGGAGAAGATCCGCGATCAACGGAGCCGGGACGAAAAGGTCGGTCTGCAAATCGAACTGGGGATCGGCGATATTCGTCAGCGCGCCGCGGGCCTTGACGAGAAAATCCTCGCCCGCGAAGGTCACCTTCCTGACATTAATCGTCTGGCCCTTGCCCTCAAGATAAGCCGAGATTTTTCCCGTCAATGAGGCGCGGACGGAATTCAGCGTCAGGGAGTTGTCTTCGGACTCGACCCGCAGGATGAACTCATCCTTTTTTTGCCGGAAAACGGCCCGGACGCCCTTGGCCGAAAAGTTCGCGTCTTTTCCATAGAAATGGATCTCTCCGTCTCGCACAACACCGTTGGCGATGGAAAACGGCAAAGCGAACCCGAAATGGTCCTTTCCTTTTGCGGCGGTTTCCGAAGAATCGTAGATCCGCAGCACCGGCTGCTCGATCAGGACGCGGAACGACTTGTCCCGGTCGAACAATGTCAGAAAAGAAATCCGGACCGTGATCTTGCGGGCGGAAAAGAAAGGCGAAGACGAGACCGTCCGTACGTCTTCGATCACGAGGGCCGGCGGGATCACCGTAAGATGGATCGCTCCGTAATTGAACGAAGCCCGAATGCCGGTTTTGATCCTGTGCAGAACGAAATTCCGCAGTCCGAGTCCGGCCCCGAGGAGAACGACGAGGAGGAGAAGAAAGATTATGAGAGATCGAATCCGTTTATTTCTCTTCATCGTCCGCGAGCCCCAACGGGGGCGTCCGCCGTCGCAATTTCTTGACCTTGCCCCAGTCCTTGAGAAATCGGTCGATGCCGATGTCGGTCAGAGGATGCTTGACGAGCTTGTCCAAGACCGGGAACGGGATCGTCGCGATATCGGCGCCGAGGAGAGCGGCATCCACGACGTGCCGGGGATGACGAATGCTGGCCACGATGACTTCGGTCTCGATCCGGTAGTTCTCGAAAATCGTGACGATCTCCTCGACCAGTTCCATTCCCTCATGGGAGATATCGTCCAGCCGGCCGATGAATGGGCTGACGAATTTAGCCCCGGCCTTGGCCGCCAGCAGAGCCTGACTGGCCGAGAAGATAAGCGTCGTGTTGACCATGATCCCCTCTCCGGAGAGGGTCTTGATCGCCTTGAGGCCTTCGACGGTGATCGGGATTTTGACGGCGATATTGGAGGCCAGCTTGACCAATTCCCGCGCTTCCTTGATGATGTCCGGCCATTTTTCCGCGACGCACTCGACGCTGATGGGGCCGTCGACGACCTTGGCGATTTCCCGGATCAGAGTCTCGAACGTCTGGCTCTCTTTGGCTACGAGCGACGGGTTGGTCGTGACGCCGTCCAGAATACCCCAGCTCGCCGCTTCGCGGATCTCGCCCAAGTTCGCGGTATCGAGAAAAAACTTCATGGTCGCCTCCTATCGGATTCTCAGGACTTGGTTCGAAAGCGTTCCGATGCCCTCGATCTGGATGTCGACACGGTCGCCCGGCTGCATCGGACCGACGCCCGCCGGCGTTCCGGTGCTGATGATGTCGCCGGGGAGCAGGGTCATGATATGGGAGATGAACCGGACCAAAAACGGGACAGGAAAAATCAGGTGGCGGGTATTGGACGACTGGCGCAGTTTGCCGTTGAGGAAGGTCTTGATCTCGAGCCGCGACGGGTCCAGGTTCGTGACGATGCAGGGGCCGACGGCGGCGAACGTATCGAAGGATTTGGCCCGGGTGAATTGTTTGTCCTTCTCCTGAAGGTCGCGCGCTGTGACGTCGTTCAGACAAGTGTAGCCGAGAACGAAATCGTCGACCCGGGCATCGTTACCGAGCCGATAGGCTCTTTTCCCGATGACGACCGCGAGCTCGCCTTCGTAATCGACGCGGCTCGACGCGTCCGGATAGACGATCATATCGCCCGGTCCGATGACGGCCGTCGACGGCTTGAGGAAGAGGAGCGGCTCCTCGGGCAAGGGATTCCCCATTTCGGCGGCGTGGTCTTTGTAGTTCCGCCCGACGGCCACGATCTTCGACGGCTCGACGGGAGGCAGCAGAAGGACATCGCCGATAGGGATCGGCCCATCATCGACGGTGAAGTCCTCGAAGATCGATCCCCGCACGGGCAGAAGATTCTCTTCTTTTAAAACGCCGTGCCGGACGATGCCATCGTGCCTGAATCTGAATATCTTCATGGTCCGGGGTCCTTGATGATTTCCGAAACGACGGTCGACATCGGACTTTCGTTCCCGAGCGCGTCGACTGCGGTTATAGCATATTCGTACCGCCGGTTTTTTTCAACGGCCCGGTCGGTGTACGTGCTCTCGAGGAAGAGATCCTTGGTCAGTCGGACAAAGCCTCCCCCGCCCTCCTCCTTCCTCCAGACGCGGTAGCCTGCCAGGTCCTTCTCCCGGTTGGCGTCCCAGATGAGCGTGATGAAATCCGGCCCCGCCGCGGCGCTCAATCCGGCGGGCGCAGCGGGCGGAAAGATGTCCTTGGGAAGGACGTCCGCGCCGGGCGAATCGTCGCTTTCGAGAAACGGGGCGGCCAAGGCCGTCGCGGCCCGGACGACATAGCGATAGTCCCGGCCGAAAAGGAACGTCTTGTCGGCGAACGTCGGACCGGCCACGGGCGCCGCGTTCAAGCGTTCGAATTTCCCGGACTTGTCGAGCCTGTAGACGTTGTAGCCTTTGACCGCCGCCAGCGTCGACCCGTCGAAATTCGCCGCGGGCGCTTCCCAGCGGAGATCGATCCGATCGGCGGACACGGCGGCGTGGAGTTGAGGGGGCGCGAGCGGCGCGACCTGCGGCGTGACGGTCACGAGCTTGGAGAATTCCGACAGCCGTCCTTTCAAGGCGTCCTTCACTTTCAATCCGAACGTCAGGGTCATGCCCTTCAGGTCGTTCTGGGAAAGCGCGTAAGAATATTGAAACGACTTCGGCGGCGGTTGTTTTTTCGGAGCCGAGGCGGATCTTCCTTTCTTGGACGCGTCCTTTACGGGTCTGACGGGTTCTCCGGACTCGTCGATCATCTCGGCGCGCCGGGCGTGCGCTTCGAATTCTTCGGCCGACGGCGGCGACGCGACCGTCTTGGCCGGATAGTTCTTTTCGTAAACCCAGACCTCGGCTCCCGAAATTCCGGCCAGGGCTCGGCCGTCGATATACGATTCCGGATTGGTCCATTCCAGAAGGACGCGGCCCCCGATTTGAAGGGCCTTGAGCGTCTCCACCTTCTGAGGGATGAGGACGAGGGGCGCCAGAATCGGGCCTTTCTTCCCGCAGGCCGGGATGAGAAGAAGGGCCGGGATGAGAGCGGCGAGCCAGGGAATTCTTTTCATCAAAGAATGAAACGCCTCAGATCCTGGTCTTTGATGATGTCCTTGAGCTGGTTTTGGACGTAGCCGCGGTCGATGCGGATATGCTTGGGTTGGATGTTGGGGGCCTTGAACGAGATATCCTCCATCACTTTTTCGAGGATCGTGTGCAGGCGCCGCGCCCCGATATCCTCCGCGTCGCGATTGACGTCTTCGGCCATCTGGGCGATCTCGTCGATCGCGTCCTCCGTGAATTCGACGCGGACGTCCTCGGTCGCGAGGAGGGCCATGGTTTGTTTGATCAGCGCATTCTCGGGCTCGGTCAGGATCCGGACGAAATCGTTTTTATTGAGCGAGGTCAATTCGACGCGGATCGGAAATCGTCCTTGGAGTTCAGGAATGAGGTCCGCCGGCTTGGCCACGTTGAACGCGCCGGCGCCGATAAAGAGGACGTGGTCCGTCTTGACCAGACCGTAGCGCGTGTTGACGGTCGTTCCTTCGACGATCGGCAAGAGATCCCGCTGCACTCCTTCGCGGCTCACTTCGGGACCATGCCCCGCTTCCCGTCCGGCGATCTTGTCCATCTCGTCGAGGAAGACGATCCCCGAATGCTCGACGCGCTCGATGGCCAGGCGGGCGACCTGGTCCATGTCGATCAGCCGTTTCTGTTCTTCATCGAGCAAGTACTCTCTGGCCTCATGGATTTTGACTTTTCGCCGCTTGGATTTTCCGCCCATGAAGCCGGGGAGGATCTCCTGGATCTGGAGCCCGATGTCCTCGACCCCCGATCCGGAAAAAATTTCGAAGGGAGGAGCCGATCGCTCCTTCACCTCGATTTCGACCAGACGGTCCTCGAGGAGTCCATCGCGGAGCTGTTTGCGGAATTTCTCGCGCGACTCCTGGAACCGCTGCAATTCCTCGTCGGTCACGTTTTCGTCGCGCCGCTTGATCGGTGGCAGGAGGATGTCGAGGAGCTTCTCGTCGACGTTGATTTCCGCTTTTTCGCGGACCTCCTCGATTTTTTCCTGCTTCACCATGTCCACGCCCATCCGGACCAGGTCCCGGACGATGGATTCGACATCGCGGCCGACGTATCCCACCTCGGTGAATTTGCTGGCTTCGATTTTGAGGAACGGCGACGAGGTGAGTTTCGCCAGGCGGCGGGAAATCTCGGTCTTGCCGACCCCGGTGGGGCCGATCATGAGGATGTTTTTGGGCACGATCTCATCGACCAGATCGGGAGGGACGCGGCGCCTCCGGTAACGGTTGCGGAGGGCGATGGCCACGGCCTTTTTAGCGGGGTTCTGGCCGATGATGTATTTATCGAGTTCGGCGACGATCTCCTGCGGCGTGAGTTCGACGTCCTTGTCCTTCAGCTTTTCCTCGCGCGCCTCGAAACTCCTGGGAAGCTGGATCGGCATTCATAACTCCTCGGAGGTGACTTCGCCGTTCGTGTAAACGCAGATGCCGGCGGTGATCTTCATCGCTTCGAGGGCAACGTCCTTGGCGGCCAGATCCGTGTGCCGGATGAGAGCTCGGGCGGCGGCAAGGGCATACGGACCGCCCGAGCCGATGGCGATGATGCCGTCGTCCGGCTCGATCACGTCGCCCGTCCCGGAGATCAGGAACGAGCTGTCCTTGTCGGCCACGATCATCAAGGCCTCCAGACGGCGGAGGGCCTTGTCCAGCCGCCAATCCTTGGCCAGTTCGATCGCCGCCCGCGACAGATTGCCTTTGTATTCTTCGAGTTTGCCCTCAAACCTGGAGAACAGGGCAAACGCGTCCGATGTGGCGCCGGCGAAGCCCGCCAAAACCTGCCCTTTGTAGAGGCGGCGGATCTTATTCGCGGTCTGTTTCAGGATGGTCTGGCCCATGGTCACCTGGCCGTCGCCGGCGATAGCGAGGCGGCCCTTGTGCCGGACGCAAATGATGGTTGTGGATTTGATCATGGAAACTCCGAAAATATCTTTATCATGATATCGTAAGGCCGCTAAGATGTAAAGCCGGGGATCGGGCCCGAAATTGCCGATAGACCCTATACTTCCCTGGGAGATTGGGATTTTTGGGTGAGATGCGGAATTCTTTGGCACACGACACTCAATCCAGAGATTGAGTGCAAGTCCCGGAATTCCACCTTCCGCGAGAAATGCGCCGGCCATGGATATGATCGAAAAATTCTTTTAGAAAGGAATCGCCAGGCCCCAGATCCATTTATAGAATTTCTGCCGGTTGCCCAGGGGACTCGTTTCGAGGTCGGTCCAAAAGCTCGTCCCCATCGACAGGGCGAGCCAGTCCGCCACGGCGAAGCGGACGATAAAGTCCATGGCGCAATCCTGGCCGAGATAAAAATAGTTTTCCGTCCGGGAATAGATCTGAAAGCTCAGCGTCACCTTCTCGGCGAAGACCGCTCCCGCTCTCAGGCCGAATTCCTGCACGATCCTGCCGCCCGAGATGTCGAGATGCGTCCTCTGATTGGAATGGTGTAAGAACCAGGTGTAGGGCTCGATGTAAAAATGCGCCCGCTCGATGGGAAAGCCAAAACCGATATAGTTGCGGTTGGTGAAAAACGGACGCCCTTCGACGCTATAGCTGACATGGTCGGAGTCGTGGTTGCTGTCATGGCCGACGATCAGCTCGAGATAATCCACGAGCGATTGGCGCAGGGAAAAATGCCAGTCGAATTCGGTCCTGTTGGAAGTATCGTCATGGGCCACGAGTTGGGCCATGAGCCGCGTGCTGCCGGTCAGAAAAATGACGTCGTGAAAACCGAAGTTCCAGCGATCGGGAGCCCCGCTCAAATCGTTGAAACTGGGATAGGTGGACGGGTTTTGAAGCTGGGCGAACAAATCCCCGTGGAGGACGATCTTGCCGAGCCGCGCGGCGGCGTCTTTTTCCTGATCCGGGCGATAGATGAAAATTTCCTGCCCCGACACCCAAAGCGGAAGGACGAGGCAAAAAAGGAGGATAAACCACGCGCCGGGAATGGATCTCCGATCCCAGGAACTCATGCGTATATGCTCAGCCTCTGGGCCATGATATTAAGGGGAAAAGACGTCCATGTCAAATTCGACAAAAGCGAGTAAAGGGCGTCAACGCCTGACCGTCGTACAGTTTCCAAGATGAGGCATCGAAATGGGTCACGGGGAGAGAGGAGAACGGGTGACGCCGATCGGGGCGCCCCATTTTATAAATAGGGTCTGACCGCAAAATTGCGTTCACGAGATGCTCCAAGGAAGGGTGGCAGGGAGCGAAGCTCCCGTTGGAGGGAAACCCCAAAAATGGTTTTCCTCCAAGAGTGCCCGGCTTGACTTCGAGATGACCCTATGTTACGTTCTGTCAACTTAAAATGACTTCCCTCGACGCATCTCCAAAAAATCGGGTTCTGTCTTTCCGGCGGGAACGTCCAAAGGGGACGAATTTCAGGATGGGATTCCCGCCGATAAGAAGATCTCTTCTCATGATCGCCGCCCTGTTCCTATCGGCGGCCGTTTCTTATTCGGCCGGCGAAGACCTCGGCTACAAGCTCAACTCCTTCAGCCTCCCCGAATTCATCATCCGTTCGATCCCGGGAGGCTTGTTTCAAAACGCTTTTTTTGAGAATTACGCTCCCGACGCCACGTTCCTCATCGAGGAAAGCAACGGGTTTTCCCTGATCGACTCGCCCCGTGTCTACTACGAGGGCGACTCCCTCGTTCAATTCAACTGGTTTTATGAAGGCTTCGATATCCATTCCGCCCTGGACGACGGATCGCCGGGATTTCTTCTGCCTTTTTCCGCGGCCACGCAATATTGTCTTCAGGGCGAGACGCCGCTCGTGAAAGACTACGGATTTCAAGTCCTGTCCCGGCCCCGGGACGGGACCTTTTCCAGGCTTCGCGTTTCGACGACGGCTTCCGACCTGGGAGGTTATATCCCGTGGGCGATGAATTTCGTGAGCCCCCACGCCTCGAGCTCCAACCGGGATGACAAGCTCTATTCCTCGCGGCGTAAGATCCTCTCCGATTATGACGTCGATTATCTATATAATAAAAGAGGACAATCCTCGGCCTTCTCTTTCGCGGCGACCGCGTTTGACCTGCATCGGCAATTCAACGACTTCAACGTTTTCGACCGGACATTCCGGGAAAAAGGCCGGGGCATCCTCCTCAGCGCGAACTACGAACAGGAGTTCAAAGACGGCTCGCTCTTCGCGACGGCCGTCGTTAACGACCTTTCCCGGAACCATTTCCTGGCCGAACTCGGGCGATTGCCCCAGGAGACCCAAGCCAAGGAGCGGCAGTCCTATTTCGCCGGAATCCGGCTGAAAAATAAGGGCCTGACGGCCGGCTTGTCCTATCTCCTGGAAAAAGAGACCCTGACGCCCGGCGACCCGAACTTCCTCAAAGACTTGAAAGACAACGACGGCGAAGGGCTGTTTCCCTTCGAGAAGGCGGGCTCCTTCTCCGCGGGCACGCTCCGGCTCAGCCTGGATCTCCGGGTCTTGTCCCCGGAAAAGAACAACAAAACGAAGATTGATCTTTTTTCCGAATTCAAGACGACGTCCTTGTCGGGCTCGGAAAACGCGGCCGACTTCAATCCCCTCAGCTTCGATAATACGCCCGCGCTCGTAATTCTCTGGAACCAGGGCCGGTCTTACCGGAACGTCAACCAGGCTTTCAAGGCCGGAGCCCTTCTCGGCTACGAACCGACCCCCGGCATCACCATCTGCGCTAAAATCGTCCTCCAGAACTCCAACGCGCGGTTTGAGGGCGGGGTGAACAACCTAAAATTCCTCACCCCCGGATTCGATCTCGGCGTCCGCCTTTTCAAGGACCCCGGGATTCTCATCTCCTACGAACAGATGCCGTATGACCTGAGAGAAAACGTCAATTTCTTCCTGGAGCAAGGACGGCCCTGGGGAACGGTCTATCGATGGACCGACGCGAACGGAGACGGGCAATATCAAAGGGGCGAGGAAAGCGAGATCGTCGGTTACACGGGCGGACGGTTCCATACGGCCGCCGATCCGCTGAAAATCCCGATGAGGAAGAGGGTGCTGCTCAGCCTGACCGCGCCGCTTTCGGCGGACTGGTCGTTTAGCTTCAAAGGCCTTTTCAAAAAAATCGACGACAACTTCCGGATCCTTTTCAAAGAAAACTACGGGTTCTATGAAAACGTCGGCGGCGAGCTGCTCTATTTCTTCAGCGCTCCCTATCAGGACTACGTCCTCGACAACGATCCGTCTTCTAAGAAGCCCTACTACACGGAGCTCGTCCTTCAGATCAACAGTCGCGAGAACACAGCGTGGTTCTTTTCCTTTTCGTTCTGCGCCCATATCGGCATGGGACGCACGATGTTCGGCAACGGCGCCGGCGCCGGCGACATCGGTCTTCTCAGCGAATCGCAGGCCGACCCGAACGCGCTGCTCAATTCTTACGGCCGCGTCGACGGCGACCGCGCTTATCTCGGGAAGCTTTTCTTCGGCGTGGCCGTGGCCAAAAACCTATTTTTGAGCGCGAATTTCAAATACCGGGACGGCACGCCGTTCGCCTTCCTGGATGAAGTCGAGCGCTACGACCAGATCGTGATCACCTACAAGACGATCAAGGGCGATAACGAAAAAGGCCTCAAGAGCGGGCCCCGCAAGGATTACCTCACCGATATCAGCCTCAAGCTCACGTACAAGTTCAAGCTTCTCGGATGGAACGCCGAGGCCGAGCTTTCCGCGTTCAATCTGCTCGATTTCGGCAGCGAGCTCTCGGAATACGTCTTCTCCGGCGGCCGGCGCCTGGCCAACGAACTCCAGATCCCCCGCAGCCTGCGTTTGGGATTGACCATGGAATTCTGATCGGTTTCCCCGGATTCCGGATCCCGATATTGACATCGATCCTCGACTGGACTATAAAACTTTTAAGTCCGGCGGAGGGATTTCCCGCCGTTTCAGCCCCGAAAGAGGAGGACACCATGCCGACGAAGATCGGACGACGCGAATTCATCTCCAAGAGCGCCACGGCCGGCGCCGCGGTTGTTTTTGGACGCCGGTTCTTGTCGGGCTTTGCCGGCGGGCACACGGCCCCGCCAGCCAAGGACCTCATCGAAGTAGCGGTGGTATCGGGCACGGATTACGCCGCCATGACGGCCAAGGCGGTGGAAGCCCTGGGCGGGATCGGGAAATACGTCCCCAAAAATTCCAAAGTCCTTCTCATGCCCAATGTCCAGAGCAAGAATCCCGGCACGTTCACCAAACCGGAAATTCTTCGCTCCGTCATCAGGATGTGCAAGAGCGCCGGCGCCAAAGAGATCGCCTGCCTGAGCTATCTCGGCCAGCCGAACTGGGACGGCACGGGATTGGCCCAGGTCATTCAAGAGGAGGGCGCCATCCTCAAGCTCATCCCCCGCGAGGACGTGAATTTCAAGACCGTTCCGGTTCCGAACGCCATGGCCCTCAACGAAGCCAAGATCATGAATGAATTTTTTAATTATGATGTCTTCATCAACATGCCGATCACGAAGGACCATGCCGGGTCCAAGTTCACGGGCGCGCTGAAGAATCTCATGGGACTCCATTCTCCGAACGTGAACCGCAGCATCTTCCACAAACCCAACTGGCAGACGGATCCGATCGCCATCGAGCACCTGGAAACCTGCATCGTCGACCTGAACACGGTGATCAAGCCGACGCTCAACATCGTGGACGCCACGGAGATCATCCGGACAAACGGGCCCATGGGCCCCGGCGAACTGATCAAGCCGCTGAAGGTCATCGCCGGCGTCGACAGAGTCGCCGTCGATTCCACCTGCGCGACGGTCCTGGGAATGAAGGGCGAAGACATCATCATGATCCGGAAAGCCCATGAGAAAAAGCTCGGCGAGGTCGATCTGAAGAAAGTCAAAGTTCAGGAGATCAAGATTTAGCCTCGATAATATTTTTTTTGGGCGCCGACGGAACTCCGCACAAGGCGATAGGCACGGAAACATGATGACCCTGATGAGGATCGCGCGGCTCGCTTTTCTCCTGCTGAGTCTCCTCGTCGTTTTATCGCCCGCCGTTCCTCTCCAGGAATCCGCGGAGATCTCCGCCCCGGCCGCGCTCGATCTCCGCGCCTTCCTGCCCGCCGCGGCGGACCTGCGGGAATGGACACGGAAGGATCCTCCCCAGCAGTTCAAGGGCGAGGATCTTTTTTTATATATCGACGGCGGTGCCGAGCTTTATCGCGAATATGGATTCCGGCAAGTGATCGCCCAGGATTACCGGAACAAGAAGGGAAAAATCATCTCCCTCGAGATCTTCGAGATGGCGAGCGCCGAAGCCGCCTACGGCATGTTCACGTTCAAATCGAGCGGCAAAGGCAAGCCCACCGCGGTCGGCCAGGACGGCCGGCTCGAAGATTATTTCCTCAACTTCTGGAAGGGGCCCTGCCTCGTCACGCTGACCGGATACGATGCCGGTCCGGAATGCATCCGGGGAATTCTGGAAATCGCCCGGGCCGTGGACGCCAAAATCAGGCTTCAGGGAAACCGGCCTTCGCTGCTCAATGTTCTCCCCAAAGAGTGGATGAAGGCGTCCCGCCTGGTCTATTTTCGCGGCGTCTTGGGTTTGAACAATATCTATCCGTTTTTCCCGAACGACGTGTTCCGCTTCAAGGAAGGGTTGGCGGCGGAGCAGGATAAATTCAAAATCTTCATCTTCCGCTACGCGAGTCCGGCCGAAGCCCGGCAAAGGTTCCAGGATGTCCATAAAGCGTTCTCCCAAAGCCCGGCCTATAAAGACCTAAGGAGCTTGAATGAAAGCAATTTTGAAATCGTGGATGCTAAGGGCAACAAACTCTATGCCCAAAACTATAATAGCCACATCAGCATCATCCTCACTCTGACGCAGACGGACAGGCAATCCGTTTCCGATATGTTCGATCAGCTGAACTGGATGACCGGCGGCCCGGAATCGATCGGTCAGTCCCGCGACACAAGGCCGAAAAGATGATGATAAGCTACTTTTTCCTGACCTGATAGCGGATGATCGTCTGGTACGCGCTGGTGTCGGGGCCGGATTCCGGCCCCTTCAAATATTCCTCTTCATGGGGCCCGGCAATCTCATAGCCCTTGTCTTTGATGTATTTGACCAGCTTTTCGACCACGGGCATTTCCTTATCATAACCGCCGACGTGAAGGATCTCCGCGACCTCGCCGTACTGCCAGATGTCGATCTTCGCCCCCGCGGAACCGGGAGGCAGGGCCGTGACCTGTTCCGGGAGCGGCAAGGCATAGAGTCCGACCCATTCGTTCTTGGGCGCGGTTGCAATGTTCTGCCAGCGGGCCCGGGGCGGAGCCATCCGCGCGCCGGGGATGCTGAAAAAAGTTTTGAAGAGAATCGAAAAGGCGTTCATGGCGGCGACATTCGGATCGCCTTTCGATTCGACGACCAGCATTTTCTGGGCGGGCATGGTTTTCATCTGCGGTTCGTTCGAGGATGCAGAAGGCGTGCGGTCTTGGGCTCCGACAAAAACCGCCATAAGAGAGACGACCATGGCCATGGCGAGAGTTTTTTTATTCATGCGAATCCTCTCCTTTTCCGAAGAATTCAGGGTTTTATGAAAACGCCGGTTCGCGGCGGCACGTCCTGATGGTCCGTTGTTTTCATCACGTCCGATAAATTCGCCGCATAGCGGAAGATCCCGGACGGACCGCCCCAGGAATCGACGAGATAGAAATCATCTTCGAGGAGTCCGCGGACGCGGACATGCCCGCCCTTAAGACGGATGGCTTCATCGAGGAGCTTCCTCCCCCATTCGTCCACGAGCTCCAGGTCGTCGCTCTCGATGATCATATTGTCAAGGGCACCGGCCGTCCGCGCGTAGAGTTCCTGTTCATGATCCGCCAGCGCGATCTCCCGGCGCCTGAGCAAAAGGCAGTCCGGATCGTTGAGCCACCACTTTTTATGCATGAATGAGCGCAGGATGGAATTTTTGAGTGCGTAATAGGCATTCACGCCCTGGAGCGGAGCTTTCCGGGAATCCCAGAAGGGCGCGGTGTCCTCGCCGACGCGCATCCCGTCCACCCGTCCGATCGAAGGCAGGAGCGGCGCGCCGCAGCCGAGAATGAAACTGTCGCCCACGGCCTGCCGGATGACGTCAAGGCCCTCGCGATAAGCCTGGATCGGGCTCACCCGCCGCGACCGCGCGCCTTCCATGGCCGCGGCGAAGACAAAATCGATCTTGAAATAATCGAAACCCATGGCTTTCAGCTCGGCGAACGTTTCATACAACCAATTCTTGGCGCGCGGATTGGTCGTATCCAGGGCGTAGATATTCTTATTCCAGCCCCGATGGCAGAATTTTGCCGAACCGGCATCCGAGACCATCCAGTCCGGATGCTTCCCGTACAGAGCCGACGTTTCCGAAGCGCTGAACGGCGCCGTCCAGAGGCCGGCCTGAAAGCCGTAATCCCGGATGAGTCCGGCCAATTCCGGAAGAGGGCCGAACCCGGCCTTGGGACTGAGCCAATCGCCGATGTCTGCCGCGAAGCCGTCGTCGATTTGAAAGACTTCGAAGGGAAACGCCCCGCGCGCGATGCGGAGATTTTTTTCGATGTCCGCGAGTTTGAGATCCGTGAAATAATGATACCAGCTCGACCAGCCAACCGGATTCCAGGCGTTCACGTGGACGGCGTTTTGGACGGCGGCGCGGATCGCGTATTCCTCCAGGAGCTGCTCGACCGGATCGCCGTCGAGAAAGACGAGGGGCTCCAAGGGAACGGGATCTTCGAAAAGCGTATCGAAATATTCAAGATAGCCGACGAGATCTCCGGAGTCCACGACGAAATAAGGATGCGCGATTTTCGAGGTCAAAAAACCGGCCAGCCCGCCCCTCCAGGCGACGAAATAATCACTGACGAGATGGGCGGAAAATACGTCCGGAACGGGTGTGAAAACGTAGCGGCCTTGGCCTGACATCCGCTCCTCGGCGCCCTCGAATTTTTGGCCGGGCCGCATCTTCTGCATCGGGCCCCACGACTGCCAGTTGTTCACCAGGAATTCTTTGGGGGCGACGGCGCGATAAATCTCGATCCGGCCCGGCCGGCCTTTGACCGTGCCCGTGATTTTGTGGCCGCCCTTGATCTTTTCGACCGCAGCCTCGACCCGCGTTCGGCCATCGTCATAGACCGCGGAACCGATCGTGATATTTCTCCCGAATATCTTCATGACCATATTGATGGTGATAGGAATCTTTTATTTTATGAGCCGGTCTTCCTCTCCCAAGATTCCAGACCATAGTCATTATAACAAACCCGGCCCGGCGACGCATCCGTAGACGCGAACCCCGCCTTCTGATAAAATATTTCCAAGAGGGACACAAACATGATGATCCGTGGGGCATCCAAGTCATTCTGCTTGGCACTCTTTGCTTTTGTTCTCGGCGCGGCCTGTTCGTCCGGAGGAATGGGGCTTTCTTCGAAAAAATATCCCGAGGGCTATTCGCTGAAACAGCCGGCCGGCTGGCAAGCGCGGGTCGTGGACAAGACCTATATCCTCGTCTCGTCGCCCGAGACCGCGAAAGAACCCGCCTTCCTGTTCATCTATCCATTCTTCCTCAAGACCGCGACCCCGGCCGGACTCTGGCTCGACCAGAACCTCGCCGCGCTGGCCAAGTTCTTCCCCGGTGCGGCCATTGAGAAAAGGCAACAGCTTCGGGCCCAACCGGACGAAAGGGCCGTCAAGTTCCGTTTCGAAAAAGGCGGAGCGGCCTACTCCGGTATGGCCCTCTGCTCCATCTTCGAGCGGAGCGGCGTCCTCTATGTCGCCGCTTCGAAAACGGAATCCTTCGAGAAGTACCGGAGCACGCTCCTGACCATGCTCCAGTCGTTCCAGTTCGGCGAGCCTTCGGCCGGAAAAGGACCGGTCGTCCCTAAGGTCCAATACGTCAATTTTTCAGACCCCGCCGAACAAGCCTTTTCGCTGGATGTCCCGCAGGGCTGGCAGACTCAAGGGGGAACCACACGCCGCGCGGCCGTCGATCTCGTCCACACGTTCCAGACCGTCTCGCCGGACCAGCGGATCGTCATTCAATACAACGATCCCTCCATCCCCACTTTCACCCTTCCCAGCCCGACATTGTCCTTCTCGGGTTTCCCGGAAGGCTCCTGGTATTCCCCCGGCTACGGCGTCCGCAACCTGGTCAAGAGATACGTGCCAGGGGGTCAGTTCCTGGTCGAGTACCTGCAGCAAAACTACGTGCCGCGGGTCGAACAATTCGAATTCGTCAGCCAGACCGACCGGCCCGACATCGTCGAAGATTACAATCGCATTTATGCCTCGTTCCAATCTTACGGCGTCCAGGTCTCTCAGCACGCCGGCGAAGCCGCCTTCCGCTTCCGGCGGAGCGGCGAACCCTACGTCGGCTACGGCTTCGCCCTGACCCAGATCGCCTATATGGCTTCGATGCAAGGGGGCAACTGGACCGTGGACAAGCTCATCATCTGCACCAGCCCAGAATCCCTGGTCGATTTCACCCAGGCGATCTCCGGCCACATATTCAAGAGCCTCCAATGGAATCCGCAGTGGCTGGCCTCGCAGGAGCAGCTGACCCGGAACGTGTCGCAGATCGTGACGCAAACGAACCAGGAGATTACCAAGATCATCAGCGACGTCCACTGGAACCGCCAGGGCGTGCTGGACAATGTCAACCGCCGATTCTCCAATTCTACGCTCGGCGTCACGGACGTGGTGGATCCGGAAACCGGGCAGACGTGGAAGGTCGAGGCCGGCCATAATTACTATTGGGCCAAGCCGGGCGGCGGGGCCGTCGTCGGAACGAACACCTTCACCCGGCCGGACATCGACTTCACCCCGCTCAAAGAGTTGAGATAGGGGCCGATAAAATGACGGCAACGAGAAGATCTTCGCTCAAAGAACTTCAGACCATCCCCGGCGTCGGGCCGAGCATCGCGGCGAACCTGTGGAAGCTCGGCATCCGCTCGGTGGCCGACCTTCGGGACGGCGATCCCGAGGCGATCTATCGGGCGCTCGAGAAGCGGGAGGGCGGCCCCGTCGACCGCTGCGCGCTTTATGTTCTGCGCTGCGCCGTTTATTACGCTTCGCACAAGACCCACTCGCCGGAAAAATTGAAATGGTGGAATTGGAAAGATAAAGCTTAAAGTGGAAGCCAGGTGCCGAAGCCGCGGTCTTTAGCCCGGCGATAGATCTCCGGGGCCACGGCCAGGTCATCGAGAGCCAAGCCGAGATTCAGGGCCATGGTCCGCTCGTCCGCGCGCTCGCGGCCCGGCTTTTTCCCGACCACGATCTCGCCCAGATCGGCGTAAGGCTCGGGCGTGCGCTGGAAATAACCCGTGCTCCGGACATAGCGAAATTGGGAAAGATCGTCGGTGGCGAGTTTGTCCATCTCGGCCAGCGCTTCGGGCATCCAGTAGCTGTCATAATCGACGGCGCTGGCGAACGCTCCGGGCCGGAGCCAGCCCTTTTCGATGGTCGGCCGCGGGTGCTTGAGGATCGGTCCCGACGTGACGACGATATCGCTTTCGGCGACGGCTTTCCGCGGATGACCGACGCCGATGATCTCAACGCCGGTCCGCCCGGACATTTCATCGATAAAAAGCCGTTGGATTTCTGGATCGATGTCAAAAGCCAGGACGCGTTTGATCGGAAACGTCGCCATCATGGCCAGGAGATGCGTCCGCCCCTGGACCCCGCAGGCGAGAATCCCGAGCGCTTCGCTGTCCGCGCGAGCCAGGAATTTCGCCGAGAGGGCCGAGGCCGCGCCGGTCCGATGGGCCGTGATCCAGGATGCGTCCATGACCGCGTATGGCAGGCCGGTCTCGATGTCGTTCAGGATAATAAGGCCGGAAATATAGGGCAACCCTCTTTTCGCGTTCTCTGGGAAGCCGCTCACCCATTTTATTCCCGCGGATTTGAGGCCCGGAATACAGGCCGGCATGGCATGGATGAACGCGTCGCCCTTGGGATGAATCCCCGGCTTGGGCGGCAGCTCGACCCGCCCCTCCCCTTTCTCCCTGAACGCGCTCTCGAGAAGCCCGATGATCGCCGGCATGTCGAGAACAACACGCTCGACATCGGCCCGGGACAGATAGAGGAGATTCATCGAAGAGATATTATATAACAAATTTTCATGGTGAATACGAGAACGGCGGGGCTGGTCGGCGGCAGGGCCCTTGTTCATTATGGTCATTTAGACTATAATTATTTGGGAGAACGGAATGAACGAAACCATGCCCATCACCGCGGCCAAGGCGAGACTTTCCGAGCTTGTCGGACGTCTTATGCATAGAGGAGATAAAATCTTCATCACCAAAAAAGGCAAAAGCGTGGCCGTGCTCCTGCCTCTCGAAGCGTACGAGGACCTGACGAAGAAAGGACGACGAAGTCTCCTATCCGCCCGCTCCGCCCTGGCCGATCTGGACGCTGAAGTCGAGCGGATGTGCCGGGACGTCTATTCCGAGCGAGAAAGAGAGAAAGATCGCAACGTGACCTTCTGATGTACCTTCTCGATACAGACGTCCTGAGTAATGTGGTTCGGAGAAAGCCGTCGCCCTCACTTCTGGCTCATTTGGCCAAGTGCCCCGGCGAGACGATCTTCACGACGGCGATCAATACCGCCGAAATCCACTACGGCGCGGCCCGGACGGAACACGGAGAGAGAATCCTTCAAGTGTTCGAGGAAAAAGTTTTTCCCTCTCTCACGATCCTGCCGTTCGACGCGGAAAGCGCCCGGATTTTCGGAAGATTGAAAGCCTCGCTCGAGAAACGGGGTGCGCCCCGGAGCGAACCGGACCTGAGGATCGCTGCAATCGCGCTCCAGCACAAATTTGTCCTTATCACCGGGAATGCGCGCCATTTCGAGGGAATTCCGCGCCTTGAAGTGGCGGATTGGATCAGCGGCTGATCGCGCCGCCTTTCCTAAGGGCGTCTTATTTGACGGACATATAAACCGAGTCGCATTCTCCCCCGTTCTTATCCAACGCCGTGATCACATGGGGCTGAATCGAGGCGAGCGCGAGCTGAATCGAGGGGGAATCGAGCCCCTGAATCGAGGGAAAGCCCAAGGTAACTTATTAATTATTCACAAGATCGTCTGCATAAAGTCTCATTTTTCTTTCTAAAATAGCCGAAATAAAATAACCTTTTCCGGCGATCCGATATATAAATAATGTGAAGACCGAAGTGAGCTGCGCGGGAATCCCGGGCCCCCTGATCCTGGCTGGAACGGCGGGCCGGGGATTCACTCTTCCCGTTGTGAGGGACATGGACGAAAAGACCTCCTCCCAGGCCCTTTTTTGGGATTATTTGGCGCCCCTCAAGCCCAAGCTCTATAACTTCATCCTCAAATCCCTGAATTTTTCCCAGGACGCCGATGACGTCTTTCAGGAGACGGTCCTTCACAGCTTTCAATATTTTCGTTCATTCCGGAGGGAGAAGAATTTCAGCGCCTGGATCTTCTCGATCGCCCATAACGAAATCAGGAATCATTTCAAAAAAAGCCGCCGGCGCGAATCGCTTTTCGATCCCGAAACCGTCGCGGACGGCGTCGTGGACGCTTCGGACCGATTGGTGAGCGAGGTTTTCCGGTTCGCTGCCCGGCTGAAACCCCGCGAGCGCGAAATCTTCTTCCTCTACTACGAGAGCGGTTTCTCGATCTCCGAAATAGCGGGGATCTCGGGATTGAAGGAAGGCCACATCAAGCTTCTTTTATTTCAGGCGCGGGCCGGCCTCAAAAAAATCATAGGAGCATCGAATGAGTGACGACAAGATTCTCGACGAACAGATTTCCAGGCTCGTCCGCAGCGTCGAGCGCACGGTCCCGCCCTTGGTAGAGACGAGGATACTTGCGGCGGCAGAAGGGCTGCGGCCTCGCGCCGGAATATCCTTTATGCGCCGGCCGCTGTGGTTGGCTCTGATCCCGGGCGCAGCCGCCGTGATTCTGGCCGCCCTATTCTGGCTTCCCATTTTTCAAAAACCGCGACAGCCGATCTCCGAGATCAGGACGGAATTCGAGCTTCCCGACAAAAACATAAAGATCATCTTTTTCCAAAAACCCGATTTCAATCTTTTCAAGGAGAATTGATATGAATAAAATCCTTAGATTTTCGGCTCTGGCCATCGTCATCTCTTTGTGGATCGCCTCGAGCGGCGCGGCCTTTTCCCTCTTCGCTCAAACGACGCCCATCCAAGCCCAGGGAGAGATCCAAAAAGCTTCCGATCAGGCTAAGGCGGAGGCCCAAACCAAGGACCAGAACGAGGCGAGAAAAGCCGGGCAGGCTCAAATCGAAGAGAACACGCCTGTGGTGAAATCGTACAGCCTGAAATTTATTAGCGCCTCGGAGTTCATGCGCTCCGCCAAATTCTATGTTCGTGAATATTCGGGCACTGAAACGACTTTGACCGTCATGATCCTCAAAAAAAATATCCCTGATTTCGAAGCCCTCCTCAAAAAGCTCGACGTCGAAAAGAAAAACATACAGTTCCAGGTGTATACGATCGTCGCCTCAAAAGATGACTTGCCCGAGCGTTTCCAAAGCTATATCAAAAGCGAGACGAAGGAGATCACGGACAAGGATCTCAAAGCGGTCCTCGACGAATTGAAAGGCCTCTGGAATTTCAAGCACTACTGGATTGAAACGCCGTCGTTCCTGATGGCCAAGGACGGATCTGATTCCATTCATTCCAAATTGGTCAGCAGCCGCGATTTCGAATTGAACCTTCGCAATGTCCAGTTGCGAGGCGAAGAGTCCGGAAAACGGATCATTTCGGTCGGCGAGATCCAGCTTTCCCAGTCATCCAAGCAGAGCTTGATCTTTACGACCAATATCACATTCAAGGAAAAGGGGTATCTCGTTGTCGGCGTCAGCGGCGTTCAGACCGACTGGACATGGCCGGGTGAGCGCGGCGCGGCGCTCATCCTCATCATCAGCGCCGAGATAAAATAATCGCTCCCTTTCCCTCTCCTCGATTGAGATGACGATGAGAGAGGCGGCCGCCTCTCTTATCGTCCACTCGCATCCACTTACCTCTTCTGCTGCGGCTGAGGCGGTCGCTGCCAAACGATCTTCATGTTCTGCTTGCCGCGCGTCGTGATCTCGGGATTGATATCGAGCTTGCAGAGGGCGGGCTTGTTGCCGATATCGACCAATGCGGCGTAGGCCAGTTTCGTCGATTTCAGCATCTTCTGGTAATCGATCCTCTCCTCGAGATCGGTCTCCTGGTGGTAGTCTTCGGTCGTCCCGCAGAAGAGCCACACGCCGGGAATGCCGTAGCGGATGTAGGGATACTGGTCGCTGCGGAAGAAGAACCGGTTCGGCTCGCCGGGGTCCTCGTATTTATAATCCAGCTTGAACCCGACATACTTGGCGTTCATATCCTGGATGCTCTTGTCGAACTCCTTGCTGAGCTTGTTCAAACCGATGATGTAGAGGCTGTTCGGGTCGTTGCGGGAAACCATGTCGAGGTTGATGTTGGCGCTGATCTTCTCCACGGGGACCGGGCAGTGCTGGACGAAATAGTAGGACCCGATGAGGCCCTTCTCCTCCGCCGTGTTCCAGACGAAGATGATCGAGCGTTTCGGCCGCTCCGCCATGATGAGCGCGATGTATTTCGCGGCGATGTCGTCCTCGACCGACGGGGCGCTCCGTCCCTGGAATTCCTTGGAGGCCAGGAACTGCATGTGGAACTTCATGTCCTCGATTGAGATCGCCTTGAGCCCTTTGGATTGAGCGCCCGCGAAGCCGGCGATCAGAATGACCGTCGTGAGGAAAACGAAAAAGCGGATTTTGCGGAATCCCATGATAGACCCTCCTTTTCAAACGGATTCGAACGCGATGGAAAAAGCTATAATAACCCTCGCGTTTTTGTCAAATCCGCGAGGCCGTGATGGCCGCCGTTTTTTTGGATTGGACGGCGGCGATCAATCTCTCGATCTCGTCGATCTCCTTGGGCACTCCCCTGCTCAGGACTTCGCAGCCGGACTTCGTGATCAGGACCGTGTCCTCGATACGGATGCCGATGTTTTTCTCCGGATAATATAGCGCCGGCTCGATGGCAAAGACCATGCCTTCCTGGAGCGGCAGCCCCCGCGGACCGACGTCGTGGACGGACAAACCGACGAAGTGCCCCACCTCGCCCGTCAATCCGCGGCTGTTGATCTTTTTCTTTTTCAAATAATGATCCACAGATTTGGCCACGTCCTCGGATGTAACGCCCGGCCGGTAGGCTTCGATACACGCCTTCTCGACTTCGAGCACGATCTGATAGACTTCGCGCTGTTCTTTCGTGAACTTGCCGCTGGCCGGCCAGGTCCGGGTGATATCCATGCAGAGATGATCGAGGTCGGCGCCGAAGTCCATGAGGATGAGATCGATATCCCCCATCCGCCGCATGTTCTTGTCATAATGCTGGATGCACGTATTGGGCCCCGAACCGACGATCGGGGGGTAGGCCGCGCCGCGCGCGCCTCCTTTCAGGATAATCTGCATGGCCGCGGCTTCGAGCTCGTATTCGAAGACTCCGGGATGGGTTTCCTGCATGGCCTGCTTGACGGCCTCGGCGCTGAGCTTGCCGTTGCGCCGCAAGATCGCGATCTCTTCGGGCGTTTTGATGACGCGGAGCGCGTCGATGTGGGTCGTGACATCCTTGAACTCGAGCGCCGGATAGCGCTCCCTGAGTTTCAGGATGCGATAATCGTCGAGTGAGATCTGGTCGTTATAATGCGTCCGGTTCTTCCGGGCGATGAAGATGGCCGTCTCGCTCCGCTCGTTATCTATGGTATCGGCCGGCCTCAGCCGGAGCCAGGTCGTGGCGAAATCTCGCATGTACCGAGCGATGAACTCGTCGAGAAAGCTCAATTCGTAGATGCCGGTCAGGCCGAGACTTTCCCGCGCCCTGGGATCCCTCAGAAAATTCGGGCCTTCCATCATTTCCTCGCGCGTAGTCTGGCGCGGTAAAAAGAGATGGGACTCTTTCGTCTTCGCGTTCATGATCAATACGGCGTTCAGATCCTCGACGCCGGAGAAATAAAAGAAATCGTTGTCCTGCCGGAAATGCGCCCCGGCCTGAGGCATCGCTTCGCCGAAGAGGATGACCATTCCTTCCTTGATCCTGTCGGCGAGGGCTGCCCGGCGCCTGACGAAATCGTCCTTCGTGTAGCCCGTACGCTGGGCGAAGGACGTCCGGAAAATGAGAATGGACAGCAAAAATAAAAGCATGGCCTTTAAGACTATTTTTTTATGCATTTTCACGCTCCCAATGGGCGACACAATAGATATATCATTGAAAAATCTAAGTCAAATTTCAGTAAACAGCAAACAGTAATCAGTGATCAGTAAACAGTGATCAGTAAACAGTGATCAGTAAACAGTTATCAGTTAACAGTTTACAGTTCACTGTTTACAGTTTACAATTTTTTTCCCAGGATCAGCGCAGCCGAACGAGCAAACCAACGCTTACCGACAGATATTTCCAGTTCTCGGCCGCGACCGCTCCCAGCGAAAGGACGAGGATAGCGGCCGCAAGGGCCGCATCGGCAACCGATATGGCCCGCGGACTTCGCTATTTTCTTATGCGGCCTCGGACGGACTCCTCGTCCTTTTTTTGGCGCTCGTTCAGCGCTTGTTTTTCCTTGGAGTGCTGCGACTTGAGGTCCGTAACCGTGGTCTCGAGCTCTTTCTGTATCTTATCGCGCTCTTCCGCGTTTCTGCCCCGCCGCAGCCGGACGTCGAACTGCTGCCGCAGATCCCGGAGCTCGCCGGCCTGGCTTCGCTCGAGCACCGACTGTTCCTCGAGATGGCGCTTGTGAATGATATCCGTCTCTCCGGCATTGGGCTGCCACGACAAAGGCGGCTCGTAGATCTTGCTGTCGCCGAGCACCCGGCGGGCCTCGCCGGAATCGAGTGTGTCTTTCGGCCGCGCGGATTCGTCCTTCCGGATATCGGGCCGATAGATCCGCACCTGGCCGCTGTCCACCTGGGCCGGGCCGGCCTGGCGGGAATCAAGGACCACGTGCCGCTCGATCTGCCGGCGGGTGACGCTCCGGACGATGTTCAAGTCCGGCCCCTCGTTGAAGATCCGGTTGTTCCGGTCGTAGATGTTGGTCCGCAGGTCAGTGTTGCGGATGATGGTCATGTTGCGTTCGGGCGGGATGATCCGATCACCCAGTCGCAGTTCCAGAAAATCGCGGCCCTCGACGAACATCCAGAAATGGCCGGGCATCTCAAAGGGCAGCCGCCGGATCCCCATCCCGCGCTCGAATTCGACGCCGGGCGGAAGGGGCGCCCAGCCGAAGTACAAGCTGCTCGTGCGCCATGTGACCCAGGCGGAGCCCCAGACCGTGCCCGGGACCCAATACCATCCGATCTCGTCGTCCCACCCCCAGCGGCCGTAATGGAAGGGAACCCAGCCCCATTCGTATTCCGAAATCCACGTCCAGCCGTAGTCGGTCCAGACCCAGCGGCCGTCGGCGTACGGCCGCCAGCGGTAGCCCATGTGCCGGGGGATCCAAACGTAGCCGTGGGGCCGCAGCGTGATCCAGCTGCCGAAGGGCGCCAGATAATCATAGAAATAGGAAACGTCCCTGGCGAGATTTGGGCCTCCCCGGTTGTCGTAGGGCCCGCTTCGGGGATACGGCCGGTCATAGCCGGGGTTCCAAGCGATGCAGGTCGAAAAGACGAGGACGATCATTGGAAGCCAAAGCCAAAGACGTTTTTTCATCGGCGTTCTCCTTCCTTGACTTATGCTATTTTAAACTAAACAGGAGAAAAAATCTTGGAAAGCGGATCCGGGGGGATCGCCTGGAGTTTTGATATCGTTATCGCCCTAAGGACAAGGCGCTTGACTTCCACCTCCGAGGAAGATAGATTTTCGCTAGGACGGAATACCAATCCAATCCGGGAGGGAGGGCTCATTATGAAGCGAAAGGATTTCTTCAAAGGGACGGCGGCGATTATTGGCAGCCTGGCGATGGCGCGGAACATGAAACCGGCCGAATTGGGCCGCATGCTCAGCCTCACCGCGGGCGACGACGAGGAATATTTCTGGAAGCTGGTCCGGGACCAGTTCATCCTGGACCCGGATTGGACCTTCCTGAACTTCGGCGGGCTCGGCTCCAGTCCCCTCCCCGTCCTCAAGTGCTTCGACGAATGGAGCCGGAGCGAAGAGCGGGCCCCGAACGCCGGCCACGACGAAAAGGAGTGGATGAGCGTCAAGGAGAAGCTGGCCGCGGTGCTGGGCAAGACCCTCCGCAAGGAAGACCTGGGCCTCATCGACTGCGCCACGCACGGCATCAACATGATCGTCAACGGCCTCCCGCTCAAGAAGGGCGACGAGGTCATCACCTCGACCCACGAGCACGTGGCCCTGCACACGGCGCTCCTCAACCGCATGCAGCGGGACGGCATTGTCATCCGCATCTTCGAGCCCGACAAAGTGTCGGGCCTGACCAATGTCGACCGGATCGCGAGTCTCATCAATCCCCGGACGCGCCTGATCTTCGTCAGCCACGTCACCTGCACGACCGGCCAGCGCTTTCCGGACAAGGAAATCGCGCAGCTCGCCCGCTCCAAGGGCATCTGGTTCGCCCTGGACGGCGCCCAGGCGCCCATCTGCGTCCCGCTCGACATCGGCGAGATCGGGGTGGATTTCTACACCTGCAGCACCCACAAATGGCTCATGGGGCCCAAGCGGACGGGGTTCATTTATGTCCGGAAGGAAATGCTCGACGTTCTCCGGCCGGTCACGGTCGGCGCCGGCTCCAACAAGGGTTACGACATCCGCAAGATGGAGTTCACGATCCACCCTACGGTCCAGCGCTTTGAATTCGGAACGCAAAATGACGCCCTCTTCTACGGTCTGGGCAAAGCGATCGATTTTGTCACGACCATCGGGATCGACCGCATCTGGAAGCACAACCACGCCCTGGCCGAGCGTTTCTACAACGGCCTGAAGGAGATCCCCGGCGCCGAGATCGTGTCCCCCGAGGAAGAGATTTACCGGACGGCGATGATCAGCTTCAAGATGAAGACGGTCGATTACACGAAGGTCAACGAGCACCTGGCCAAGGACAAGATCCGCGTTCGGACGGTGGGCGAAGGCGGTTGCAACTGCATCCGCGTCTCGTTCCACATCTGCAACCACGACGGCGAAGTCACCAAGATCCTGGATTCCCTGAAAAAGCTGGCCGGCTGACAAAAGAAATTCAGGCCTCGGAAAAATGAAAATCATTTCCCTCGACCCGCCTTCGATCACGGTCAGAGTGAATCCTGACCGTAATACAGTTTCGGGGACATGATTCCCTGTCCCCATTTGACATGATGTTTTTTTCTTAATATTGTATGAGGGACGTCCGCGAGTCAAGGGATGAGCCTTCGGCTCGCCACTCGCCCGTAGCTTATATCGACGGGCGAGTACGGCGGAAGTGGACCCCCGGGCAAAGCCCGGGGCCCCCAGCCGCCGCGGACGAACCGAGGCGAGAACGGCGGCTATGGATCATCCAAGAATATCACGTCTCAGCGCCGTTCTTTTCGTGATCTCTTGCGCGGGAGGGAACGTGATCGATTTTGGACCGGCCATCCCCAAAAAAATCCTGGACTGGCAGGCGACCGGAAGAGACATGGTCTACGACCGGAAAACACTCTTCGATTATACGGACGGAGGCGCCGAGGTCTATCTGGCTTTCGATTTCAAACAGGCCTTCGTCCGCAAATACAAAGGGCCTGCCCAGGAGGAGATCGCCCTCGATATCTACGATATGGGCTCGCCGGAGGAAGCTTACGGCATTTTCTCGTGCGATAGGCAGGACCCGGACGCGGGAATCGGGCAGGAATCGGAATATGGACCCGGCCTGCTGAGATTCCGGCAGGGCCGCTACTTCGTCTCGATCACAGCGGCCGGCGACGAACAAAAATCGGAAAAAGCGATTCTCGAACTCGGGAGAACCGTGGCCCCGCTTCTCGGCCCGCCCGGCGCCCCGCCGGCCATCCTTAAATGTCTGCCGGAAAACGGCTTGAAAAATGAACGGACCAGCTATTTTCATGGCGTCATCAACCTGAACAATCGGTTTTTCGTCGCCGGCGAGAACATCCTGAACTTGGACGCGCGGACGGACTGCGTCTTCGCCGAATACGCCCCGAGCGCGACGGAATCGGCGAAGCTTCTCTTCATCTGTTATCCGGACGAAGGCCTCGCCCAAGCGGCTTATCGGTCCTTCTGCGCCTCCTATCCGCCCAAAGGCTTGCCGGCGGGCGCGGCGCAGGCGGAAAATCGGATGTGGACCATGATCCGGGCAAAAAAGAGATATGTGGCCGTCGTCTTCGACGCGCCGTCGAAAGAATTCGCGGAGCGTCTTCACTCCGCCGTTCGATATCCCCAGGAATGAGGCCAGCATGAAACACGCTCTGACGCGCCGCGATTTCATCCGCGGCACCACGCTCGCCGTCCTCGGAACGGCCGTCGGCTTCCCCCAGGAATCCGCTTCCCCGGCGAAGAAATCCCGGGTGATCCTCATCCGCCATCCGGACGCCCTGGATGAAAACTCCCAGTTCAACGAGAAGGTCATCCGCCAGATGCTGGACGAAGCCGTCATGAAGCTCACGGACCAGGGCGATCCCATCGCGGCCTTCCGCAAGCTGGTTAAAGCGGAAGACATCGTCGGCATTAAAAGCAATGTCTGGTCCTATCTCCCGACGCCGCCCGAGGTCGAGAAGGCCGTCAAGCTCCGGCTACTCGACGCCGGCGTGAAGGAGGAAAACATCGGGATCGACGATCACAACGTGAGAACGAACCCGATTTTCATCAAATCCACGGCCCTGATCAACGCCCGCCCGCTCCGGACGCATTATCTGGCCGGCATGTCCGGCTGCATCAAGAACTACATCATGTTCGACGTCTCCCAGCCGGCCCACCATCCCGACAACTGCGCCGATTTGGGCACCTTGTTCAATCTCCCTCAGGTCAAGGGAAAGACCCGGCTGAACATCCTCTGCGTTTTGACGCCGCAGTATTACGGGCGCGGTCCCCATAATTTCAATCGCCGCTACGTCTGGAATTACAAAGGCCTGATCGTGGGCCAAGACCCGGTGGCCGTCGATACCATCGGCCTGCGGCTGCTCATGGCCAAGCGCCGCAAGGAACTCGGCCCGGCCCAGGAACTCCCGCCGGTCCCCAAACACATCCAGCTCGCGGACACGAGGTACGGGATCGGGACCAGCGATCCCGCCAAAATCGATCTGATCAAGCTGGGCTGGACAGACGGAATCCTGATTTAAACCGGAAGGACCCAAGCGAACATGTTCAAGCTAAAATTCAGAAATCGGGGGCTCGCTTTGATGATTGTCCTCGGCGCGTTTCCAGCGTTTTTCGGGGGCGCTCAAGACGTCCAAAAGCTCTCTTATGCCGGCTCGGCGCTGTGGACAAAGGCGCAGGACATCGCAGTTCAGGGCCATCTGGCTTATTGCGTTTTCCAGAACGGCCTGATCATCCTGGACATCTCCGATGTCAAGAATCCCGCCCGGCTCTCCCAATTGTATCTCGGCGGCGGATTCGCGCTCGCGGTCAAAGACCGCCTGGCCTTCGTCGCCGCCGGCGATAAAGGACTGGCCGTCATCGACGTCACCGACCCGAAATCTCCCCTCCTCAAAAGCACGCTGAAGATCGAAGGCGAGGCGCGGGATATCGTTCTATCCGAAAATCATGCGTTCGTGGCGGCCGGAAGCGCGGGCCTCGTCGTCGCCGACGTCCGCAATCCGTCGGCTCCGAAACTCGTCGGGAAATGGAATTCGGCGGGCGAGGCGCTCGGCCTGGCCCTCCGGGGAGATGTCCTCTATCTGGCCGCCGGAAGCGCAGGATTGCAAATCGTCAATATCAAGGATCCCGCCAAGCCGGCGCCGGTCGGAGCCCTCGACACGGACGGGACGGCGGAAGGGATCGCTCTCGCCGGCAATGTCGCCTGGATTGCCGACGGCGCCTCGGGAATCAAAGGCATCGACATCGGCAACCCGAGCGCCCCGCGCCTCGTTGCGACGCAGCCCGCTTCCGGCTACGCCCACAGCGTTTCGGTCGAAGGAAGAACCCTCTGCGCCGGCAATCTCTACGACGGAGGGTTTCAGATCATCGACGTCTCCAATCCCGGCGCGCCGGCCGTCGCTTCGACCAACAAATACTCGATGTATAACGAAGCCTGGAAAGTACTCCTCAAGGGAAACCTCGTATATGTCGTGGACTATTTTTCGGGAATCTTCTTCATGGACATTTCGAACGCCCAACAGCCGCAGACGGCCGGCTCATACTTCACGCCGAGCTCGATCGTCGCCGCCGCGGCCCAGGATCATTTCGCTTATGCCGTCGGAGAACTGTCCGGGCTCCAGGTCCTCGATATCGCCGATCCCGCCCTTCCCCAATCCGTCGGCGCGACCGAGATTTTCCGGGGCGTGCAGGGCCTGGCCGTGAGCGGGGATTATGCCTACGTCACCGATCGCTGGTCGATTAGAATCTTCGATATTAAAACACCGGCCAAACCCCGTTTCGTCCGGCTTTTCAACACGCCGGGAGGCGTCCCCCGCACGATCGTCGTTAAAGGGAACTATGCCTATCTCACCGCCGACCTCGCCGGTCTTCATGTGATCGATATCGCGAACCCCCAATCTCCCAAGGTCGTCGGAACTTATCCAATGCCCGGCTTCACCTACGGCTTGGCCGTGGAAGGCGATTATGTCTATCTGGCCCACAGCGACACGGGTCTCCATATTTTGGATGTCCGCAATCCCGCCGCCCCTGTCCATGTCGGCTCGCTGAAACTCGACGGCGAGCCCTACGGCGTCGCGGTGCGGGGGAATTTCGCCTTCGTGGCTTCGGGCCCGGCCGGCCTCATCATCATCGACATCAGCCACCCTGAAGCTCCCAAAATCGCGGCCTCATGTCCCGTCGAGGATTTCGCCAATGCCGTCGTCCTCGACGGCGATTACGCGTTCGTCTCGGACGGGAATGCCGGAATCAAGAAGATCAGCATCGCCCGTCCCGCCGCCCCGAAGTTCGTTGCCGGTTTCGATACGCCGGGCGAATCGCAGAGCATCGTCCTCCGCGGCCCATGGATTTTCGTCGCCGACTCCAATTCGCTGATCGTATTGAAATAGCGGATAAATCCCGGACCGGCAACGCCGGCGGAATCCGGGGATTGTCCGAGAATCAGGTCAAAGGAGGACGGGTCATGAAAAATAGCTATTCTTCCAAGAGGGCGGTTCCGATCCTCGCGGCCGCCGCGGTTCTCGCTTCCATCCTGTCGATGGCGGGCTGCTCGAGCGGACAAACCACGCCGGCGAAGCTCAAATTCGCCATCTCCTTCTCCGCCGAAAAATCGAAAACGCCGCTCGACGGCCGGATGCTTCTTTTGATCTCAAAAAGCGGAGAGGGCGAACCCAGAAACGAGATCAACGACGGACCGAAGACGCAATTGATCTTCGGCCTCGACGTGGACGGCCTGCAGCCAGGCCGGGAAGCGGTCCTCGACGCCGCGGCCTACGGTTATCCGCTCAAAAGCATTTCCGAGATCCCGGCCGGCGAATATGACGTCCAAGCGCTCCTCAACAGGTACGAGACTTTCCATCGCGCCGACGGCCGCACGGTGAAACTCCCGCCCGACCTGGGAGAAGGCCAGAGATGGAATGAGAAGCCGGGAAATCTCTACAGCACGCCGCGAAAAATCGCGCTGGATCCGGCCAAGAAGGATGTCATCAAAATCGAGCTGGACAAGGAAATCCCGCCCATCCAAGCGCCGCGGGACACGTCCTACATCAAGCACGAGAAGATCCGGAGCGCGCTCCTCAGCGAATTCTGGGGGCGGCCGATGGACATCGGCGCCTGCATCCTGCTGCCCGAAGGCTTCGACGCTCATCCGAACGCCCATTACCCGCTGGTCATCTACCATGGGCACTTTCCCGCCACCTTCGAGGGTTTTCGCCCGGAGCCGCCCGATCCCGACCTCAAGCCCGATTTCAGCGAGCGATTTCACATCCCGGGATACAACAAGATCCAGCAGGAATACGCTCATCGGTTTTATGAGGAATGGACGGGGAAGAATTTCCCGCGCGTCATCCTGATCGAGATCCAGCACGCCAACCCGTATTACGACGATTCCTACGCCGTCAACTCGGCCAACCTCGGCCCGTACGGCGATGCCATTGTCCGCGAGCTCATCCCCTATATCGAGAAGAAATACCGCGGCATCGGCCGGGGCTGGGCGCGGTTCATGTACGGCGGCTCGACCGGCGGCTGGGAAGCGCTCGCCGCGCAGATCTTCTACCCCGACGAGTTCAACGGCTGCTGGGCGGCCTGCCCCGATCCGATCGATTTTCGCGCCTATACGATCATCAACATTTACGATCACAAGAACGCTTATTACCAGGACGCCGACTGGAAAAAGACGCCGCGGCCCGGCCTGCGCAATTATCTCGGCGAAGTGGCCACGACGCTCGAGCAGGCGAACCAGCGGGAGCAGGCGATCGCGACGCGCGGCCGTTCGGGCGAGCAATGGGACATCTGGCAAGCGGTTTTCAGTCCGGTCGGCGAGGACGGCTATCCCAAGCCGATCTGGGACAGGCTGACCGGGCAAATCGATCCCGCCGTCGCCCAATTTTGGAAAGAGCATTACGACCTGGGCTATATCCTTCAGCGCGACTGGAAGACGCTCGGGCCGAAGCTCCAGGGAAAAATCCATATCTACGTCGGCGACATGGACAACTATTATCTCAATAACGCCGTCTACTTGATGGAATCGTTCCTTGAAAGCACGAAGGAGCCGTATTATGCCGGAGAAGTCAAATACGGCGACCGGGCCGAGCATTGTTGGAACGGCGACCCGACGCGGCCGAATTACTTATCTCGGCTGCGGTATCATGAAATGTACATCCCAAAGGCCGTGGAACGACTCCTGAAGACCGCCCCGCTCGGCGCGGATCTGACGAGCTGGAGATACTGACATTCCCCTCTTTTAAAGAGGGCCGCGCTTTACAGCGCGTATTTATAAATCGTCATTCCGGCCACGGGCTTTTCTTTCCCTTTATAGATATTCCAGTAATATTCTCTGGCCGCGGCGAGCTTGCCGTAGAGCGGATGCTTTTCGTCGGGCGTGTGAATGGAGACGATTTTCGCCCCGGCGTCCACCAGGACGAGCTTTTGGCAGCGGTTCAGAATTCCGGCGGTGCCGACGCTGCACACCGCCACGATCTCGCCGGCCTTGACCCTGTCTGAAAGCTCCCCGTATGTCAGATGCCGTTCCTCGACGTTGACACCCATCTCTCTCAGGATGGCCGCGATCCCCTGGATCGTGACCGAGGGCAGGATGAGGTCGCTCTCCGGAATCTTGACGACAGTGCTGTCCCGCAGGGCGAACAGGCAGCAGGAGGAGTCCCACTCGGTGATATGCCGCTTCTCCAGCGGAAGATCGAGCCGATCGTCGAGGAAAAGCGCCGCCGCGGCATCCGGCGCGATCCTTTTGGCCTCCTCGCAGGCCTTGACGCTCATTAGATAATTGACGCCGAGCTTGAGGCAGCCCATCTTGTTGGCCCCCACGGCGCGGATCATGTGGGGGATGACGACGCCGCTGAACGGCTCGCCCATATAGCGATCGTAGCGGTTGACTCCGGCCCGGATGGCGGGCCGGTTGGGAAAGGTGACCCCGATGGACTGTTCCTCATCCACCGTGAACGGCCGCAGATAACCCTGCGCGCCGAGAGCCGCCATCTCCTCGAAGAAGCCGCGCATCTCGGGCTCCTTGAAAAAGCGGTGGATGAAAAGGTTCTCGAGCTCGTCCGTGGTCGGAACGAGGTGTTCCTGTTCGCGGCCGATGTTGAAGGCTATCGCCCTCTGGAAGCGCTCGAGGTTTTTATGCCAGTTCAGCATGGTGATCTCGAGCCGGCCCTCGGTGTTTTTCCGGCAAAAGAAGCGGATCCCCTCGAAGGCAAGAAAGAGGGCGTAATGAACGGACCTGGATATGGCGTAAACCTGGGCGCCGACGTCGAGGAGCTCATACTCCTTGTCCGGAAGCCCGTAGCGCATCTGCTTGGAAGCCCACTGAATCCCCTCGAATTTCGCCATTCGAAATCTCCTTTAAAAAGGCGTTGACGAGTTCGTCTTTATAGTCGCTCCTTGAACCGAAAGAAATTTCCCCTTCAAGGGCGATAAAGAAACGTTACTTTACCATAAAAGCCGCGCCTCGCGTCAACCCCGGATTGTCTTTGACAGGAACCGCGCGTTTGCCATATAATTGAAAAAGGGACGTATCCAATTCATTAAAAGGAGATCTTATGAAAAAACCCGCCTTCATCGCCTTCGCGGTTTTGGCTTTATTTTTCGTTTCCTCCAGGGAGCTCGCGGCCCAGTCGGATGTCGCCCTGAATATCGGCGTCATCACGGATAAATCCTTCAGCTTCAATCCGTTCCTTTGGATAATGGGCCTGTCCTTCGATTTTTATTTGACCCCCTCTCTATCCTTGAGCCCCGAGATATATATGGCCGTCCACAATTCCGATTTCGGGACGATTTTAGTGGCGCCGGCGGTTCTGCTGAATTTCCAAGGCGACGGGTTCTTCCTGGGCGGAGGCTTTACCAAATGGTGGGCGCTGGGCCGCGACGTCGCGGGTTCTCCTTCGTCCAATGTCGCCCTGAAATGGAACGCCGGGCTGAAGGGCGGCAGCATCAAGCTGACCGCGTTCGTGATCACGCCTTTCAATAATATCTTCCAGGATATGGCCGTGGGTGCCGCGTTCGGGTTCTACTTCTGATTCGCCGTCGCCGCGACCCGGACCGCCCGGACCATGGGCGATCTTTCATTCCCCGTTAATTACAATCCGCCGCGGAGCAGGAACCAGAATTTCCCGGTGAGCTCCTCGTATTTATTCATGGCCGCCCGGGCGAAGTCGTTCGTGTACTTCGTCAGGTATTCGTTCGGCTTGAACGGTTCCTTGTCGGGCGTCTTGCTGGCCAGGATCTCCTGGTATTTCTTCTCGACGATGGGAAGTTCCATCAGCCCCTTCTCCTCGAACTCGCGGACCGTGTCCTCCATGATCTTCTGCGTGGCGCCCCATTTCACCGTGGCCAGGCGGTTGGCGCTGCGGAACGTCCAGCAGGCCGAATCCGTGCGGTAACGGTGCTGGGCGCAGACTTCGAAGCTCGGCGGAAGCGCCGTTACGCCGGCGAAAACCGGGAACCGGGCGCTCAGACCGGGATTGTCAAAAGCGAACCAGCAGACCGTACCGACCGCGGGAGGCAGCCAGCCGCGGCACTGGAGGATCGTGGCGTAGGAGCAGCCGCTGATGGCGATCGTCCTCTGCGATTGGATCGTGCCCGGCTTGAGTGTGTTGACGAGCTGCATAAGATCGTTGGACATCCAGGGCTGGGCCAGCGGGCTCTTCATCAATTCGGGCGCCGCGGGCTGCGCGCCTTGGGCCGGAGGCTGGCCGGGCCGGCCCATCTGCCGCCGCGGAACCATGAGGTTTTTCGTCGCGTCGTATTCCGTGCCGGCATACGTTTCGCGGTACATTTTGAACATGTCGCGGACCGAGACCTTCTTCTCCGGCTTCACGGAGAGCGGAAGCTCGGGCCAGTCCATATTCAGCTTAAGCGAGGGCGCGAGGGTGCTCAAGACGTAAAATTCGCGGATCGAATACGGCTTGCGGCCGCCGCCGTAAGCTTTCCAGAATTTGAACGGCTCGCCGCCGTCCGCTTTCCACCAGCCCATGTCCTGGGCGACCTTGAAAATGTTGTCCGAAGCCATGTAATGGTCGGGGTCTTTGAGATTGATCTCGCTGATACGGGGAATGTTCGCCGACAGGCCGACCTGGTCGTCCGGGATGCGGACCGCGGCCCAAACGCCGCCCTTCTCGAGGGGTCCGGCGCCCATGAATTCACAATGCCAGACTTCCTTGGCGTCGGCGATCGTGATGCATTCGCCGCTGTCGCCGTAGCCGTACAGCTTGATGAGCTCGCCGGCGAGCTTGATCGCTTCGCGCGCCGTCTTGCAGCGCTCCAGGATGAGCCGCTCGATCTCCTCGATCATGAACATGCCTTCCTGGTTGTAAAGCTCGCGGCGGCCGCCGATCGTCGTCTCGCCGATGGCCAGGCCGGCTTCGTTCATGCAGGGATAACTGGTGTTCATGAAGGCGAACGTCTCTTCGACCTGGGGGATCTCGCCGGTCTGGATCATGCCGCGGATGTCCGTGGACGTCTCGGTGTGCATCTTTCCGGAAAAGATTTTGTTCTTCGAGCCGGCCGGATACTTGGCGTGAGGGACGATGTTGAGCCAGGTCCGGTAAGGGCCGTCGCAGGTGTGCGCGGTCATGACCGAGCCGTCCTCCGAAGCGAGCCGGCCGACCTCAATGCTGGTGCAGCCGTCCGGGACGTCCGTCCAGACGTAAGGCCGGGCCGCGGCTTTTGTCTCCGGTTTCTGGGCGGAAACCGAGAACAGACAGAAGAAAACGACAAGGGCCGATAAAAAAACGATGCGCGTCGTCGCGCGTTTTCGGGTGAAGAGAGCCATGTTATGCGTCCTCCTTAAAGAATCCTCATTATTGATGAGGCGCGCCTCCTCTGTCAACCCATTTCGCGATGTTTCAACTCTGCCTCGTCTTGGAAACTGTACTACGGTCAGATTTCACGATTCTTCAACTCTTCAACGATGGGGCGCGACGTTCCGTCCGTGCGCCCGTTGAATAAATCCGGCGTTCATTTTATATTGATATCCGAAAAAAGGAGAATTCCGTGAAAAAAATCGCGATCATTGGATCCGGCATCGGCGGCCTGACGACCGGCTGCCTGCTGGCCAAAAAAGGGCATTCCGTCACGATCTTCGAATCGCACACGAGCCCCGGCGGCTACACCGCCGGGTTCAGGCGCAAGGGATATTATTTCGAAAGCGGGACGCTCGCCTTCGAAAGCTCCGGCGTCATGTTCAAAACGCTCGACGACCTCGGGCTCAGGGACAAGATCCATGTCATCCGGAAAAAAGACCGCTGGGTTTCCCCACCAAGGACTATTGGCACGTCGTCGAAGGCATGCAGCACCTAGCCGATGCCCTGGCGGGAAGATTCAAGGAATTCGGCGGCACGCTCGAGTGCTCCAGCCCCGTCGAAAAGATCCTGACAAAGGACGGCGCGGCGGTCGGCGTGGTCGTCAAGGGCGCGACCCGCGAAGCGGACATCGTCGTCTCCGCCTGCGACTACAAAAGCACGTTTCTCAAATGGCTGGATGACCCTTCGATCTTACCCGCCGGGCAGTTGGAGAAAATCAGGAACGCCGCGGTCTCCGAGGGCATATTCACCGTCTATCTGGGGCTCAAGCTCCCGAACGAAGAGCTGGAGAAGTCCATGCGGGCCTTCAGCGTTTCATACCACGCGCTCGCGGACGACCTCGATTTCGACGATCCGCGCGACGCGGATCATTTCCGCAAATGCGGCTTCAGCCTGCATTCCCTCTCGCTCGTCAACCCGGACCTCGCTCCGAAGGGAAAATCATCGCTCATGATCCAGGCCATCTGCCCCGTCCGGTGGCAGGACAACTGGCGCGAAGGCGACAGGGAAAAATATCTGGAGCTCAAAGAACGCGTGAAAACGACGCTGATCGAACGGGCGGAGTTCATCATTCCGGGTCTCAGAAATCAGATCGAATTCATGGACGCGGCCACCCCCCTGACTTACGAGCGATATACGGGCAATGCCGACGGCGCCACGTCCGCCTGGTCGTGGAATCCCCAAAAGAAATTTTACGAGGGCGGAATGATGAAAATAACGGTGAAAACGGCCGTGAAAAATCTGCTGATCGGATCGTGCTGGGTCGGGCAGATCGGCGGCATCCCGAATGCGCTCGCCGCCGCTTATATATGCTCGAAAAAGATCAAATGAGCCGGGCTTTTTATTTAATGCTTTTCAGCTGTTCCAGCTTCGCCTTGTACTCCCCGGGGTTCGTGACTCCGAAGAGCCCCAGCTTGTTGTCCTCTTCGAGCGCGCCCATATAGCGGTTTCCGGAAAAGGCGGCCTGGTCCAATCGCCATTCATTCGGGGACCTGAAGTAGAAAGTGTACCGAATCAGGTACTTATCGTAGGGATAGGTCCAGACCTCCAGGGTATTGGCCGAGACATCCTCGTTCGACCTATCGTTGACGCTGGCGTTCACCCCCACTCCCTGCGTCATTCGCGTCGCCCAGTTGTCGTTTTGGCTCAATTCGATATGGACGGGGCTTCCGTTCAGCAGATAGACATGGGCCCGATCGACATTATAGGGCTGGCGGGAATTCTCTTTTTTATAGGCTTTCATCGTATAGGCGACTCTATTGTCGAATTCCTGTTTGGCCTCGGGAGACCGGGAAGCCCAGAACAGCTTCTGGAATTCGAGCCGGGCCGCCGGAGAAAGATCCTTGTAGAGCTTCCACTCGAAATCCTGCATGATGTAATAGTGCATCGCGTACCAATCGTCTTTTGACGGAACCAGGCTGAGGCCGCAGGCCCCAAGAAACAGGCAAATCAAGGCGATCGCCGATAACTTTTGAATTCTCATTCGTCCCTCCTCGGCGGGTCGGCTCCGCGATTTCTTCTCATCGCGAATCCGCGCGAATATATAGGATTAGAATAGCACAGAACAAGCCAGAGGGCTATCCAGATGAAAAGGGCGGAAAAGAAATAAGGAGAGAGCGTCTCATAGACGAGAGAAGCTCTCCTTCCCGGCATCAGGGCGGGAAGGAGGGTATTCAAAATAAAGGATAGTCCGAGGACGGAAAGCAAAAAGGCCCGGAATTCGCTCCCCGAATATTTATAAAGAAAAGCGACGAGGACCGCGCAGGGGAAGAAAAGGGTCGAGAAGTAGATGCGGGAGTCGTGAGGGGACAGAAGAAGAAGGGATACCGTCAGGAGCGCGTATTTGAGAGCGACGCACTCCTTTTCCCCGCATTTCCGGAGGAGCGCCTTATAAAGAAGGAAAAGAATGAGCGCGCTCGTCAGGAGCCAGATCCATTTGACGATTCCAACCCGTAAGTTGAGCAGGTTGACCCGGGGGTACTTCTCGGTCTCGGGTTCCATCTTTTTTTCCGTCAGGTACTTGAAGAGGACCCCATTCAGTGAATGGTTGACGGGCTCTTCCGCCCGCGCCACGGCCGTATCCATCCAATTCTTGGCGAGATCGAGATTTTTCTCCCAGCCGATGAAGAAGCCCGGAGCCAGGATTAGGACGGCCAGCCAGAGGAAACAAAAAAGGCAGATCTTCCATCGTCTGGCGAGGGCGAAATAAAGGAGAAACAAGAAAGGCGTCACCTTTATGCAAATGGCGACCGCCATGAGAAACGAAGGAAAAACGATTTTCCCGCGTTCCACTTGGAAAAGCGCAAGAACGATGAGGAAGAGGACCAGGAAATGGATATTCCCCGTGTGGATTTCTTCCACGATGTAACCGCCGGTAATTAAGAGGGAGAACACGAGGATTTTCCAGAAGTGTTTATCCTCCAGGTTCATGAGCTTCATCACCATTCCGGCGATGGCTATGAGGGCCGCGATTTTCAAAAGGTACCAGAGAAAAGCCGCGGCGGCCAGCGGCAGAAAAGAAAAAGGGATAAAGGCAAAGGCGATGACCGGGGCGTAGCGGAAGGCTAGACCTCCCTGCCGGTAGAGGTCGTAGTCATGTCCGAGGAGCTGCTTCGCGGCGGAACAATAGACGGAAAAGTCGACCGCCTGGACGGCCATATAAAGTCCGAAGACGATGACCGCGCCAAGAAGCAATCCGAATCCGACTTTCCTCCAAAGAGACGCGCTCAAGAATATTATCTTATCGGTTCGCCGTCTTCGTAACCATCGATCACTTCTCGCGGCACTTCAAAAGCTTTTCCCCATCCGCCGAATTTCTGGACAAGCTCGGCCCTGGTCAGGGCGCGCTTCTTGTGATTCTCAATCAAATAAACGCCGCGGTCTTTGCGATTGCTCTGCTCGAGAATCATCAGCCCTTCGAACGTCAAATCGATCATCGGGCCTTTTCTCATTTTGTCCAGCGTTTCATAGGACACATCGACCAGGTATTTCCAAGGATTCTTGTCCTGTTTCCGGTCATAGTTATAGCGGAAGACGCTTTCAAGATTTTTAAAGGGACGGCGGATGTATTGACCGATGCCTGTTCGCTCGATCAGATACACGGCGGCATCGCGCGCCTTTACATACTTGTGGTCCAGGTAGGCAAGATTATCGGCATCCGGCCAGGAGGCGAATTCGCGCTCCAGACGAGTGAGAATCTTGCGGCAGTCAGACAGGACATAGGGCATCACGTTCCCTCTCCGCATTTCCTGTTCGAGTTCGTTAAACGCGTTGGCCAAATAGGTGAACGCATTGGAAAGGTTCGTCCGCAAATAGTCCGACCGGAAAAAGTCCGATTGAGCTTCGGTCAGTTTCAGAAAGAGGCGACAGGAGGCCGCGAACGCCTCCGATTTGAAGAGAATGGCCTGCTCTTCGTCGGAGATGGTCCCATTCCAACCCCGGAAATGTTCAAAACTCTCTTTAGCGAGAGCCGTGGCCTGTCGTTCGAGCTCCAACCCGAGGTCATAAATCTGACTGCGCTGGCCGTCTACGGCGGATTTGGCGTACTCCGTGTCCTCCGGATAACTCGGATTGTCGCTATTAGCGCCCCTTCCGAAATCGGCGAGCGCCAGACAGGCGGTCGACATCACTAAAAAAACCAAAATGAAAATCGAACGGACGGTTGTTTTCATCGCAGAGGCCTCCATGTTCGTAAAATTTCACCAGCCCCTTCGTCAATTATCCGAATTATTCGTAGACCAGGATATCGACGCGGCGGTTCTGGGCTCTCCCTTCGGGCGTGCCGTTGTCCGCGACGGGCGCCGAGCTCCCGAAGCTGATGACCTGCATGCGGTGGAGCGGGATGTGATGCTGTTTATAGAGATATTCCATGACGGCATCTGCCCTTTTCAAGCCGAGCTGCCGATTCCAAACTTCCGGTCCGGTATTGTCCGTATGGCCCTGGATCTCGAGATAGACGCCCCTGTTTTGGGTAATGAGCACCTCGACGAACTTGTCCAATCCCGCTTTCCCCTCGGCGCTGATCTCATAACTGTCGAAAACGAATTTGGCCTCGCTGTTTCTGACCGTCTCTTTATAGATCAGCTTGCCCTCAGTCAGTTTTTTGACTTCTTCGATCCTGCCGTCCATACCTTTGAACTGAGATTCCTGCTGGGCGATCAGGGTTCCGAGTGTGGCCAGTTTCTCATCGTGCTCCTTGAGCCGTTTCTGGTTTTCCTCGACCGAAGTCGCCACCCCTTCGACTTTCTGGTCGAGGGCGGCTAATTCCGTCTGGACCATTTTTTTCGTCGCGCAGCCTGTGAATGACAGGAGCCCGGCGAGAATCGCGACTCCCGAAAGAAGGGCGATGTGTTTTTTATTCATTTTATCCTCCATGATTTCTTGCCCAATAATCGGCCTGATGGTCTAAGATAATATTGTATCACATTCATCAAGTCGTTTCCCGTGATTCCTGGGACACGATTTTAAATCCGAAGTCGTGCGGCCCGGAATTCGCGCCTTCGTCTCTGTTGTCTCAATAGCCCGCCCGCGTTCTCGTGATATATTTCTTGTTGGTCGTGACAACCTTGATCGCTCGATATTCGTTCTTCGGGTCTTTATAAGACGTATATCCTAGAATATACTGATGGCTCAGTTCTTTCTTGATGTTTCCGACAGCGGCGTCCAATTCTTCGGGGGTGTTGAGGAAAAAGGCTTTTCCGCCCGTCGCCGCGGAAAATTGATCGAGAGTGGCCATGATGCCGGACGGGCTCAATGTTGGAGCGCGTTTGAACTTTTGTAAATATTGCTCGCTCAACGGAATTTTATAGGCCAGGACATAGATCGGCACATCCACTCTCCTCGCGATTTCGATAGCCTGGTCGGATGACGAATGGCTGTCGTTCTCGATCCCGTCCGTAACCAAAAGGAGAGCTCTTTTTTCGTTTGTCCCTCTGTTGGCGAATTCGGGCGAGACGGCGACGGCATCGTTCAAGGCTGTCTGGCCATAGGCTTCGGTCTTCGCCAGGACCGACACAAAGGCTTGCCTGTCTGTCGAAAACTTAGAGGCGACTTCCACTTCGCTGTCGGCGAAGACGAGCAGGGAGACCTCGTCTTTAGGTCCGAGGAGGCGGGTCGCCAGGCGAACGAGCGCTTCCTTGCAGTCCTTGAGCTTGTCCTGGAGAGCCATGCTTCCGCTGACATCGAGAAGAACGGTCAGGCTCAAAGGCGCCTCAAAATCGTGCTTGAAATAGTTGATGTTCTGTTTCTTGTCGTTTTCGAAAATCGCGAAATCTTTCTCCGTCAGGTCGTTGATAAACCGGCCCCTTTTGTCCTGAACCGTGACCGAGATGGAGATGGCGCTGACAGAGAGGTCATAGGCCAATCCCTTCTTTTGCTCTTGCGGAACCGGGCGTGCGGACACGGCACCGATCGCGGCCGAAAAAAGCAAGAGGCAAACAATCCCGTCCTTAAATCTCATGGTCGACCCTAGCTGATGTTTTTAGCACACCGTAACCAGGGAATCAATGATAGCCACTTTTTTGGTCCAGAGATATTAAGGAGGGATGATCATGCGCAAGATAACCTTTCAGGTATTCGTTTTGCTTTCGCTCGCTTGGATCATTTTGCAAATGAGTGGAGGGGGCCCTAGCTATGGTTGGAACAGGAAAAAAGGCCATGTTTCGGGCGGGTCACGAATATTTCGGACACTTGCTCGGAAAGGTTATTTAACAGTCTGCCGATATAATATAGGGCTCCAAAAATTTCCCCCCTAGAGTCCTTCAATTCTCTCTCGCCTATGGCTATGGGCTCTACGCCGCCCCACCCGGGAGAACATCATTTCGGCCGATATTGAATGACTTTAGTCAATTATTACATGTCTTTATTGACTAAATATACAGGAGCGTTTTAAAATCTGGGCTAAGGAGGGAACGTGGCCAGAAGATCGTCAAGAATCGCGCTTTTGGATGAAAAAATAAGGCCAAAGAGCGGACGCCTCAACGAATCAAGGGGCGATATCACCGTTCTTCAGAAAGCCGAAGACCAAGTCCGGGAAACCCTTGAAAAACTCCGCGGGGCCCTTAACGGCATTATTAATGCTATTGCTTTAACGGTCGAAGCCCGAGATCCTTATACCTCCGGCCATCACCGCCGCGTTGCTGATCTGGCCCGGGCCATTGCCACAGAAATGAAAATCTCCAAGGACCAGATAGATGGCATCCGCTCAGCCGGCATCATTCATGATTTAGGCAAAATCTGCGTCCCGACCGATATTCTAAGCAAGGCGGGAAAATTGAATGAGATCGAATTTGATCTAATCAAAACTCATCCCAAAGTCGCCTATAACATTCTCAAGGACATCGAATTTCCCTGGCCAGTGGCCTTGATTGTTTATCAGCACCATGAAAGGATGGATGGTTCCGGTTATCCTCAGGGCTTGAAAGGCGATAATATTCTCCTTGAGGCCCGAATTATAGCGGTGGCCGATGTTGTTGAAGCCATGTCTTCTCACCGGCCATATCGGCCGAGCCTAGGCCTGGAAAACGCTTTTGAAGAAATATCGAAAAACAAGGGAATCCTCTACGATCCCAAAGTAGTGAAAGCGTGCTTGAAGCTTTTTAGAGAGAAAAGATATAAGTTCAAATAGGATCGAAACAGTTTTTCACAACAACTGTGCAAATACCTGTTCAAAACCGAGTTCTGAGGCGGCAAATGAAATTGAGACAACTGGCTTTTTGGCATTTTGCATATTTGTCATCTTGGAAAATCCTCAAGATAATGATTTCTGCAAATGCAGTTTTACCCTCGAAATTCAGCACCGGCTTGTTGTTGTAAGTGTCCTTCACTGGCTCACCAGACCATTTCTCGAAGATAGGAATAGCTTTCGGTACTGATACTTTAATGCCAGAAGGAAGCTCCATCTCTTCTATTGCCGCCGGCGTAAGTAGAATTGGGTAATCTATTTTCAATGATGCGTCTCTAGCCTTACCATTAATATGCAGAGAGGGCGGCTACTCTACGTTCCACCCTGACGCTGAGGTGGCCCGGATTGTCGGCTACGAGCGCCGGCAAGAGGTGCGACAACAGTTGCTCTGCGCTGAGCCGGTGGACTATACCGGTTGGACCGGTTTGTGTCCAGCCGTTGTTCTCTTTGAGGTAGCTCCATGTCCGGCCACGTTTAGTTGTGATGTAAATCACGCATTCAGTGTTCTTCATGGCTTTCCCCATTCGCCGTCACGGCGTCTTTCTCATCGGAAAGGTCGGCGATGACCAAGCTTTCTAAGCCTCTTTACCGCCTCCCATGCTTCTTGAAGATTCCCCAATTGTTGTGGAAAGCCTTCAGGTCTTCGGGCCAGACCGCACAATGAAGCGAATCGGGTTTTCTCGGCCTGACGCCCTTGTGCTTCCTCAATCCCTCAGTATAGGATTTGACATATATCGTTTGAAGTTGTTTTTCGGTCAAGAGGTAGAACTCGTCATCACCATACTTTTCGCCAAGCACGACCATAACATAGACAAGGTTCGGAGTCGTAAGCCTCACGTTACGATGTATTAGCTGTTTCCGCTTTTTTTCGATAGAGATGACCATCCACTTGTCTGCGGATGATTGAAAACCTCCTCCTCTTTGTATGGTTTTAACTTGGATGGGGGTTGTCTTCAATTTGTCGTCTGTGACCAATATATCAAACTCGGGGACGTTGCCCGTAAAAGTTGTGGCAATATATCCTCGTCTTCCAAGCTCGGCGGCGACCAGATATTCGCCGATTTGGCCCGTAATCTTAAACCGTCTCCCCTTTTCTACTCTGCTTTTCATGAGAATTATTCCCCTTCTCGCTCGTCTAACCTAATGAGGTGGTTTTACGTATCACCGCATCATATCGACCGAGTGAAGCTATTCCTTGCGACCTCTGGCTTCCCACGCGCCTCAATTTGCATATGCAGCCGCCCGCTCGTATACACTCTGTCCGCTCCCCCCATAGCTGTCATACACATGCTGATAGACAGCCTCACACTTCGTCCGATAAAGCTCCTGTGTGAATACGGGAGGCAGCTTGTCCAAATATTCTTCAATACAAAGCTTCACGGCCGCCCTCGATTGCTGACGCTTACGCCAGTCAAGGACGAGCCTATGAGCTTTGAGTGTACGAATCATATCGCTTGCAATCTTTTTCACTTCTTTCTCTTCCTTCGGAGAAATGTCCACCCGAGGCTTGGTCAGGATGTCAAAGACTGCAAGTTCTTCTTCGGTCAACTGCTCTTTGATATGACGACGTTCTTCCTCGTTTAGTGTTTCAGCAAATCTCAAGAGTTCATCGAAAATCGCTTCTATGTTGGCCGACCCCGCATTGTATTCTTCGATTAGTTTCTGGAACTTCTCAAAAAAGTCCATTCTCATGCGGTTCAGGACAACCATAGCCTGAAGCTTCGCCATTATAGCCGCCTTGAGCTTCGCTATTTCGGCTCGTTTATATCCTGTCTTAAAATGCTTCCTGATAGCCTCGAAGTCAACTTTACTGAGATCGAGTATCTTTGGGACCTCTTTAATGGCGTATCCGCTCGGGGCGATAGATTTGTCCAGCACTTCCTCGATTTTGCCCATAACTCCGGAGATATCCACGATTTCTGCAAGTGACCTAATCATATCCGCCAATGTCGATAACAAGGCGTAAATCGGCGAGAACTGGCTCGCTCGGAGGTCAGGCAATATGGCTTGATAAAGAAGTCTGACTCGACTCGCAAGCGTGAGGAACTTCTTTCGGGATTCGTCGTTAATAAGGATTGCCTCACGAGAGTCCTTGAGGGCCTTTATACGATGTAGTTTTTCCGTCTGCAATATGCTTTCGACTTTCACGCCGCATCCCAAACAGAACTCGGTCGTTTCTTCAATTGCCTTTTTAAGAAGTTGTATCAGCTCCTTTTTCTCTTGAACAGGAGTCTGCCCGCCCACGCCGCCTCCGGCATAAATTGCTAATGCCTTTTGGAGGTCTCGGAATACACCGACATAATCCACTATCAACCCGTTGACCTTTTCTTTAAAAACTCTGTTCGCTCGGGCAATTGTTTGCATCAGCGTATGGTTCCGTAGAGGCTTATCAAGGTAAATGGTCGAGCAACTCGGCACATCAAAGCCTGTCATCCACATCGCGCAGACGAACACAAGCCTGAAGGGGTCATTGGGGTCTTTGAATTTCGTCTCCAAGTCTTCCTTAACAATCCGAAGCCGATGAGGAGCGATATCAACGCCCTTCTTCTTGAACTCCGCGACCTCATTCTGAGCTTGAGAAACGACAACTGCCATGTCCGTGGTTATCATGAAGTCTAGCGTGTCTTGGATGGCCTTTTTTTCGCTCTCAGGAGCCTTGGAAAGTCTATGCTTCAGTTCCTCCCCATATTTTGCCCAATGAACTTTTACCTTATCAAACATTTTTACGGCAGTAAGCTTGTCGATGCAGACGACCATCGCCTTTCCACGGAAGCCTCGACCTAGGAAATGCCGAACGATGTCGCCTGCAATCTTCTCAAGCCTCTCATCCCTCGTAATCAAGTGATATTGCCGCGATAATACTCGGTCAAGCTTCTTTTCCTGTTCTTCATCGAGTTCGGCTTCCTCGATAACTCGGTAGATATCTTCATTCAACTGCTCATTCGTGAGTTGGAGTTCAGGGATTCGGTTTTCATAGAACAACGGGACCGTAGCCTCATCATCGACGGACTGTTTAAAATCGTAAATGCTGACGTAATCACCAAAGACCTCCTTGGTCTTTTCCTCTCCGACGATGAGAGGCGTTCCTGTGAATCCAATGAACGCCGCCTTTGGGAGAGCGTCACGCATGTTCAAGGCGAAAATGTCGTACTGGGTACGGTGAGCTTCATCGGTCATGACGATAACATCATGCCTATCCGAGAGCTTTGGAAATCGTTTTCCCACATCAGTTCGGAACTTTTGGATGAGCGTGAAAACGTATCGGTGGTCTTCGGTCAGAAGTTGCTTCAAATGTTCGGCACTGTCGGCTCTTACCCGTTCCTCAGGTTCCGTTACAGCTCCCACGCCAGCGAAGTTCTTGTAAAGCTGGTCGTCCAGTTCAATTCGGTCGGTCACGGCTACAAATGTCCAATTGCCAGGAATCTTCCGTAGAACCTTTTGAGCGAAGAAAACCATCGAATAGCTCTTACCACTGCCTTGAGTCTGCCAAAACACACCCAACCGGCCACGATTTGCCTTTAGACCAAGCACAGCTTGAAGGGAATTGTTCACTCCCAGATATTGATGATTCTTGGCAACAATTTTTATTACTTTGCCTGCTGCCTCGGAAAACAAGGTGAAGTTCTCAACCAAATCCAATAGCCGTGTCTTTTCACAGGTCCCTTTGAGAATAGTTTCGAGCGACACGATTCCTGGTTCTGCCTCGCTGCTGATTTTCTTCCACTCGCAGAAATGTTCCCATTCCGCTGATAGGCTTCCCAGTTTGCTCTGAACCCCGTTCGAAACGATTATGAAGGCGTTATACCAGAACAACTGAGGGATAGTCAGCTTATAATCGGTAATATTATCTACGAAGGCCTGCTTCAGTCGTTTATGGACAGCCTTCAATTCCCACAAAATTAAAGGCAATCCGTTCACGAAGCCAACGAGGTCTGTACGTCGTTTATAGATTTCGCCCGTTACCCAGAACTGTGACACGAGAAGAAAATCGTTGTTCTCAGGGTCGTCCCAATCGATGACCCGAATTCGTTCGGGCATCATCTCGCCATCAGGGGTTCGAATCTCAACTTTCACGCCGTTCTTGAGAAGCCCATAAACTTCACGGTTGGTAGCTCCCTGCGACATCACGCTCCGGTCCTTCGTCAGCTCGTTTACGGTGAACTGAATCGCTTCACTCGATGCTGTGGGATTTAGTCTTTTTAAAGCTGGAACAAGATATCGAGTCAGAACGACTTCACCCGCATTCTCACGACCTAGAGTCCCATTAGGCCCAAATGTCTCGTAGAACGCATTGATAGTCTGCCAGTCGAGCTCATCGAAAAGCTCGATGGCGGGCTGTTCAATAAGCTCGTCCTCTGAGTATGATTTAGGATTCATGGTCTAAATGTAAACAAAACAATGTGGATTTTTATCAATGATTGCCGCTCGGATTTTTTTTCGCAAGAACTCCGATAAATCATCTTCGCGTTCTAGAAGTTCGACAATCTCATGGAGACTGCTCAAGATGACAACCATTTGAGAAAGAGATTCCTTGCACACTGCGATAGCTGGTTCCGTGTAGCCAGAATACGAAATAAGAAAACCTCTAGCGCCCTTTCGGCTGAAGACTCGTACCAAGTGTTGTGATACTTCGCCAATTCCTAGCGGCTTATCCCACCACTTCATTTCGACAAGATAAATTTCTCTATCTATTTCAACTACCCCGTCGATTTGTTCAAGGATGCCCTCCCCTGTGGACGCGACACGATTAAACGAATCTCGCACTAAAATACCCGATGTCTTGAAAAGCCTGTTCAATACATCCTCAAGTTTCTTTCCTCGTTGTTGCGGATTTGACTCTCCGAACAAAGCATAAAAATCTTTTTTAACCTTTTCTAGCTTAGCCTTTCTTTCCTGAAAAGCGAGGGCTCTTTTCTTTTCTTCATCAACCCGTTTCTTCTGTTCTGCTTCCTTCTCTTGACGCATTCGGCTAAAAGAATCTTTTACATTCACAACGTGTCTAATTTCAGCAACTAGGCCTTTTGCTTTGAGCTGGTCCGATGGCCAACAGGCAGAAAAGTCTTCATATTCAACGACTCGTTTTAGAACCTCCCTTCGCTCACGTAGCGTAGCCTCACCCTTGGCATTTAGGAGAACAAGAACATCTCGCACGATTCCATATTTATTCAAGCTACTTCTGTCTGTAGCAAGCTTACGTTCAAACTCGGCCAACATTTTATTAGGAACTCCCGCACCCTGGAAAAATACGAGTACATCCTTTTTGCTCCGACATAAGAGCGGAATCGTATCAACCAATAGTTGGAGAAGCTCAGGAGGATAATGGTAGACGATGTCGACGCTCACGGATTGGCCTCCACGTTATCCACAGACAATTCTCCCGAAATCAGCTTAGGCAGCAAAAGGTCGCGGGTGCTACGAAGATTAGCGTTTTGGCGAAGCTTGTTGACGAGCAAGTCAAAAAACGGCTTGCAAAACTTGTTAAAGCGAATGACTAACGGTTCCGGGGGGAGCACAATCTTAAACTCGTTTACTACTTCTTTATTGATATGCTGTTGCGCCCCTCCACTGGCATGATTCACTAACTCGCCGATGACCTCCTTGGTCTTTAGATAAAGGTACTCAGAGTAAATGCCTGAAGAATCAACGATCCCGACTACAGATTGATTCGCGCACGCTTCAATTTCCAAAAGGCTGACTTGGCCAAGCGTTGCTCCCGTTATTGCAAGCACCGTTGTTCGCCGAGGCATCAGTTTCGTAGCTGATTTTGAAAAGGCATCCCTGGTAATCAATTCGGAAGCATCAATAATCCGAAGCTCGTTTATCTTCCCTGAATTTATCCAAGGAACCGTTCCATCAGTCCAGAATTCTGGTTTCTTCCTCGACGGTGTTCCGCCCAAAACTGTTTTAAATCTTTCGCTGATTCTGACCACATCCCACCCTTGTGGAATCTTTCCCAAAGGAGACTCAACGAGCATATCCTTCTCATGGCCGGGGAAGCGGAAGTGAACGAACCACTCCCAATAAATCGACTGCGCCATCTGCTCCAATATCTGGATACGCCGCGTATTGTTCTCAATCAGGTCGTCGTAGGCAGCCAGAATACCCGCAATCTTCTGCTGTTCCGGTAGCGGCGGGGCGGGAAAGACGAAGGTCAGCAACTTTTCGAGGCTGAGGTTGTTCTGCGTCGTTCCCCTAGACACGTTCTGCATACGCAGCTTTATCGTATCAGTGAAATACTTGATGAAGCGGACATCACACTTCTCCCTATCCGGCGTGAATCCCACGACGCTATCAGGGAAGCAACCTCTGACGCCAAGAATCGCCGTCTCAGCGATGTTCGCAGCAATAGTGATGCAGAGCGTGCCCGGTTCCCAGAGTTTGCTTTGAGCCAAGCCCTTTTCATTATAAGTTTGTGTGTAATTGGTCAGGTAGAAGTCAGCCGCTTTGATGTCTCCGGTTTGAAAGAACGGGTACGGCCCACCGTAGAGCGAAGGCTCGTTGCGTGGCCTGTGCTTTGATTTGCCACGGCCTACGAAGCCGAGTTCATCAAGTTTGCAGGTTGGCCATCCCACCTTCTTCAAGGTTCCCTCTCCAGAATTTTCGCAACGTTGCTGGCAATCCGGTCTTCTAGTTCCCGCGCTTCGACATTGAGCGTTTCGAGTTCTTCGTTGAGGGCTTCAAGTTGTTCCTTGAAGTCCTCGTCGCTTACTTCCTCGCCAACGGCAACTCCCACATACCGACCTGGATTGAGGCTCCAGCTTTGCGCCTCGATTTCCTTACGCATGGCGGCCTTGCAAAGACCCGGCACATCAATATATTTACCCTTGGGGAATTTCTCCTTGAGCATCATCTCGCTACCGCGTAACAATTCTGGTTCCTTGCCACGGTAAAACCGAACAATATTCGATAGAAACTCAATCTGCTCAGAAGTGAACTCACGATGGGCTCGGTCAATCTGACTGAAGATTGGCCGAGCATCGATGAATAGAACTTTGTCCTTGAGTGCTTCTGGTTTTCCCCGGTCAAAGAACCAGAGCGTAGCAGGAAGCGTAACCGTGTAGAAAAAGTTTGGCCCGACCGATACAACTACATCAACCGCTCCCGACTGGATAAGCTTTTTGCGGATTTCGAGTTCTGACCCGCGAGCGTCCGCCGCTGAGTTTGCCATTACGAACCCAGCTCTTCCCTTGGCATTGAGCGAATGGTAGAAAATCTGAATCCAAAGGCAATTCGCAATGTCCGTATTAGGAAGGCCAAAACGAAAACGGGGGTCGTCCTTGATTTTTTCCTTATCAACCCCCGAGACGTTGAATGGAGGATTGGCCATCACAAAGTCGAATTTGCCAACGCTCTCGTGGATGTCCTCATAGTAAGTATTTCCCTGTCGAATATCTCCCGCCAGGCCATGAACAGCAAGGTTCATCTTACAGAGTCTGATGGTGTCAGAAACACGCTCCTGACCATAGATAGCGATTTCATTGTTCGGATTCTTACGATGATTTTGGACGTACCTGGCGCTAGCAACGAACATACCGCCACTCCCGCTGGCCGGGTCATACAAACGCCCATGGAAGGGCTCGATGATTTCCACGATGAGGTCAACCATACTCGGCGGCGTGAAGAACTCGCCTCCTTTCTGTCCTTCCTTCATAGCGAACGAACCGAGGAAATACTCGTAAATCTTGCCGAAAGCGTCCCCCGGGATGTCGAGTGGGATGCCGGACATTATTTTTAAAAGCTCAAAAAGCGTAGAGTTGTCAATGCGTTGGTAGGTTTTTGGCAGAACATCCTTGAGGTCTTCGTTCTCTCGCTCGATGGCCTTCATCGCCTCGTTCAAATGCTTGCCAAGGTCGGCGGATTCAGGGAGATTCAAGAGGTTTGAGAAGCGTGTTTCAGGGGGGAGAAAGACGACACCCCGAGCTTGATAATCCGTCTTGCCGATGGTCCTTCGCCCAGAAGATGAGCCTTTCAACTCGGTTTCCGCCTTGGTGAAGGCGTTGTCGGCAAACTTTAGGAAAATCAACCCAAGGACGGGAGCAGAATACTCAGACGGACGGAGAGACGAGTTTGCCCACAATTGGTCAGCCGCCGCCCAAAGATGTTTCTCAAGTTCGACAAGATGGTTGCTGTTTTTTTCGTTACCCATAATCAAAGAACCCTCGTTAAAACGAATCCCTATACTGGCTAATTGCGAATATTATCATTCTCTAGGGGAAGATAAGCAAACGAAAAGTGCGACCGGATTCCTCTACGGATTCTTCTCTAAGAATTCCTTGATAGTGGAGACAAGACGTTTTCCATGATAAAGGTTGGCAACCGCACCAGTAAACACGTCCGAGAGTCGCTTAAGGAAGAGGAGAGCGAGGATGTAGTCCTTGTACTTGGGGGCATCGATTGGGGCTCGAATCTTACAACTTGCCAATAAGTTATATTTTTTTCTCTAAATGAGAATCAAAAAAAAACATCGAAATAGTTGAAGCAGCACCCACTGCGAGTCTGGCGTGTCTCGGAGATAGTCCCCTCGTTTTTCCTGCTTTTCCATGGCCAGTACCATATAGGTTACGAAGCTCGGCCAAGGTTTGAGCTATATTTCCAAGATTATTAAGAAGCCTCTTAATGATTTCTGCGCCTTTCGCCGAATTTGGTATCTTTTCTGGAATCAATCCCAAAGCCTTCCTTGTTTCTTTCATTAGTATTGGCAAATCATCCCTATCTCCAAAGGGGATTCCCCTTTCCTCAAGAATAGTTTTACAAGTCGTCTCGATTAGTTCTTTTGCAGTACCAATAGCAAGTTCCGGGTCGTCTTCAGCCGCTTTTTGCATTCTGTCAATCTGGCGATGTAATTCAGGAGCGTCGAAGCTCGCCGTAGTGTCAATAATTCCTTGTAATGGTTGATTGCTTCCAAGAGACGTTAGCCTGCCGTTCGAATACCTAAATCTATCCTTTTCAATCCATTTCTTTAGCTGCTGAAATGCCGTTTCAGCCCATTCATTGGTTCCTAAGAAGTTTATCTTTTCTTTTTGTCCCTCTAATATTGAAAGAGCATTTTCATAAACAGTAAGCACTTTTCGAACGCTTGACCATTTAGACCAATCAATTGAGTGATAGTATTTTTCTACAAGTGAACGACGTTGTCCTGTGCAGGCGGGATGATAATCTTCATCTAGGGGTATATCCGCCGAATCAAATTCCATCTCAATCTCGCGGAGAGTACGGCTCACAAAATGTTCTCTAAATTCATATCGGGTTTTTTTGCTAATAATATCATTAGGCATTATGGTTCCCCTCATTCAGGATAATATTTCACTAAATCTCTCTTTAGCGTTATCGGTTGAGATTGTCTATTCGTGTTTCTCTAAATTCATTTCAAATTTTTCTTTAATTTAAGCCCGTTAGAGAAATTTTTTATCTCTTCGATATTTTTGAAATATCCAAATACCGTGGGTAGGTTCCCATATAGTGTTTTGCTCTTATCTATGTCTTGAGGAAAATATTTCAATAATTCCTGCTTTTCAGAATGAAAATAGGTCGCGAGTCTGTCTATATAGGTATAAAAATGCAGCCCTCTTTCTATCGTACTATCCTTCGGCAAAATATTTAAAATCGTTATCATTTTGTCACCCGCTTGCCCTATCCAGCTCATCGTGGTTTGAGTTGTAAGTCTCTTTTCAAATATTGGAGTGACTTCCGCTATAAAAGAATCAAAAAGCTCGCCGACTCCATTTGATAGAGCGCTTTCTCTGAATTCTTCGAAAGAAAGAGGCCGTTTTCTTTTTGATGATTCTCTCGCCTTGCGTTCGACTTCGCTTGGCTCAATAAGAAATATTCTTGCTAAATACTCAATATCGTTATTATTTTTGAAATACTGAAATTTGACAGCGTTAATTGGTGCCCCAAGGGAATCAGACAGATAGTTGATAATTCGTTCTGTGCTATCATCTAGTGTATTGTCTCATAAATAAGTTGCATATATAGTCGATCTGCTGTATCATGGGCATAATGGAGGTGCCCATGAAAACAGGCCGGCCCAAAAAAATGAACATCGCTCTGACGAAGGAGGAGCGAG
>JBEKTZ010000002.1:0-367550 GCA_049515535.1 Candidatus Aminicenantales bacterium
GCCGGGCCAGAGACCGGATGAACTCAGAGCCGGGGATGATGTCGCCATAGCAGATCGCTTTGCGGGAGTACATGCCCCCCATCATACTTGACTAGTGTAGTGTCCACCATGTATCTGACCCAGCACAGGAGGCGGCTCGGAGCCGAAGATCCTCGTCATCGCTCATCGTCATAAACCCTATCCGCGAATCCGTGCGCCGAACGGATGGACATCATGTTTTTACGCTGATCCGTCTGATCGGATCTTGAAATTGCCGGTTGAATTCAATACAGTTGGATATGAAAATGAACCATCTTTTCTCGCGCTCCACATTTTCTCAAGGAGGTCAAACATGAAAAAAATATTTTCCATAGCAAGCTGCCTTTTCTTGATTCTGGCCGCGGCGATCGCGTCGCAGACCAAGACAAAAACCATCCGGCCCGACGGCGATAGAGCCCTCGAACACGTTAAATTCCTCGCCTCCGACGCGATGAGAGGAAGGAAATCCGCGACGCCGGAATTTCAGAAGGCCGCGGACTATGTCGCGGCTAAAATGAAAGAATACGGGCTGCGCCCGGGAGGCGAGAACGGGACCTGGTTCCAGGAGGTTCCCTTCAAGAACTGGACGGATTTCGAACAACCGCTCAGGCTGGAAATCCTTTCTCCCGAGCGGCGGATTTATTTTCCCGGGCGCGGGCGCGATTTCACTCCCGTGAACGGCACGGGTTCAGGGATCACAAAAGGGCCGTTGATATTCGCGGGCTACGGCGTCGTATCCGAAAAATCGAAATGGAACGATTTCGACGGGCTCGATCCGAAAGGCAAAATCCTTCTTCTCCTTCCGGATTCGCCTGCCGTTCTTGATGAGGGCGAGAAAAAAGAATGGTCCCTAGAGAAAAAGATCAAGCTGGCTCAGGAAAAAGGGGCGATCGGGATCATCGAGATGGACCTTTCGGAACCGGGCCAGGCTCCCGTCCGTCGCCCGGCCTCTTCAGTGTCGAAACCGGGGACTTGCCCGAAGGATTTTGTCGTCTTTCGCGCCGGAAGAAATTTCCTCGACGACGTTTTCTATATCTCGAAAAAAAGCTGGAAAGACCTCGTGAGCAAGACGATCCGGCTCAAGAAAAGCCAGACAGCCTCTTTAGATGCCTCCGTCGAAATGGAGGCCCATTTCATTCAAGAAGACAGAAAATCGGTGAATGTCATTGGAGTCTTACGCGGTTCCGATCCGAAGCTCAAGGGCGAAATCGTCATGATGGGCGGACATCTCGATCATTTAGGAGTCGGGCTCGATGGGTTTATATATCCCGGAGCCGATGACAACGCGGGCTCGGCCGCCGTCTCTCTGGAAACAGCGCGCACTCTCATTGCCGGCGGATTCAAGCCGGCCCGGACGATCGTTTTTGCGGCCTGGGTCGGAGAAGAAATAGGGGCCGTTGGCTCGCGCTACTACACGGAACATCCGCTTTTCCCCCTCGACAAGACCGTCCTCTATATGAATATCGACATGGTCGGGACCGGCGATTCGGATCTTTACGTCGGCGGAATGTATGAATATGGGCAGCTCTACGACCTTATCAAGGCGAAAATGGATCCCGAGACGAAGAAAAAGCTTTGCTACCGTCTAAATTATCGGGGCTCGGACCATACCTCGTTTTGGGCCAAGGGCGTCGCCTCGATCAGCCTGCGCACGGGAAACGTCCTGACCCGATCCCTGGACGACGAGCATCCCGAATACCATTGTCCGGGCGACCGGCCCGAGCTCATCGATCCGGGATTATTGCGGATAGCCGCCCAATACCATTATGATATCCTCATGAACCTGGCCAACAGCAAGGAGAACCTGCTCGATCCCAAGTTCCGGACGGAGTTCATCCATAAAGATGCCGCTGTCGTGGACATGCATTGCGACACGATCGGACGTTCCATGAGCGGAGAGGATCTCCGCCAGGATCTCGAGAAAGGCCACATCGACATTCCCAAGCTCAAACGAGGGGCGGTGGATCTGCAGGTCTTTGCCTGCTATGTTCCTGTGCCGGCCAACGACTTGGAAAAATCGCAGGCCGCCAAAAAAGCCTTCGACCAAATCGATGCCTGCCATAAGCTTGCCGTGGAAAATCCCAATGACCTGGAAATCGTCCGATCGTATGAGGATTTTCAAAAAATCCGGAATAACGGCAAGACCGGCATGCTGATCGCCATCGAAGGAGGCTACGCTATCGAGAACGATCTCGGCCTTCTTCGGTCGTTCTATAGGCAGGGTGTGCGGCTCATGACCCTCACCCACTGGAACCGAACGGACTGGGCCGACGCGTCGGGGGACGCGAAAGCGGAGCTGGGAGGCCTGACCGACTTCGGCGAATCGGTCATCAAGGAAATGAATCGATTGGGCATGATCATCGATGTTTCCCATGCCCATGATGAAACGTTTTGGGACGTCATCCGTGTCTCGAGCGTCCCGATCGTCGCATCTCATTCCTGTTGCCGCGCCCTGGCGATCCATCACCGGAACATGAGCGATGATATGCTCAGAGCGCTGGCCAAGAACGGCGGCGTCATCGGCATCAATTTTTCCCCCGGATTTCTGAACGCCGAGAATGATAAAAAGCTGAGCGACCTGTCGGCCGAGATCGCGAAAAGACACGGCTTGCCTGAGGATTACCGGGAGATTATGAAGGCCGAGCCCGAAAAACGGGACAAATTTCTCGCCGAATTTAAGGTTAAATCCGACCAACTCAAGAAGTCGTTGGCCCCTGTCGATGTCAAGACGGTCGTGGATCATATCGACCATGTCGTCAAGATCACGGGAAATGCCGATCATGTCGGCCTTGGGTCGGATTTCGATGGCATCTCCGACACACCGGTGGGATTGGAAAATGCGGGACGGCTTATGAATATCACGAAAGAGCTTATGTCCAGAGGCTACAAAGAAGAGGACATCCGAAAGATTCTAGGCGGCAATTTTCTCCGTGTTTTCGAGGCCGTGGGCCGGGCTGCCGTCAAAAATTAGGGAATGCCGATGAAACCCCGTTATGGCTGCCTTGAAAAGGAATTGACCCATTATACGTGCCATAGGACCCCGCGGCCGCCTAAGATCGACGGCCGGCTGGACGATGCCTGTTGGCAAAAAGCTCAGAAATCGCCCCGCTTTGTGGATCTCGTCACCGGGGCCCCCGGCTTTCTGGATACCCGGATGGCCGCGCTCTGGGACGACCGGAATTTTTATGTCGCGTTTTGGATTGAAGAACCCAACGTCCAAGCGCACTTGACCGAGCGGGATTCCTTCATTTGGACCGAGAATGACGTCGAACTCTTCATCGCCGGCCCGGATGGCTACTATGAATTCCAGGTCAATGCCCTGGGCACGATCTATGAAGTCTTTTATATCTGGCAGGACGCCCATAAAAAGGGCGGCTTTTTCGACAGGCCTGAATTCGATCTCTATGCTCTTCATGACGTCGACGTCCTAGGCGGCTTTCAGGACGCAAGCCGGCACGGAAAACATCCTCGCGGTAAGAGCTGGGCGTTTATGGACTGGGATTTTCCCGGGCTGAAATGGGCCGTTCGCGTCGACGGTACGCTGAACGACGACAGAGACATCGATAGGGGCTGGACTGTGGAAATGGCCCTGCCATGGGAAGGCATGGCTCTTCTCGCCCAGGGCCGTCCCCTGCCACCCCTGCCCGGCGATATCTGGCGTATGGATTTTTCGCGGTTCGAGGCCCTGTCTAGTTGCGGCCTCCGGGTTCAACCCGACCCGGGATGGGCTTTGAACAAACACGGCGTTTATGATTCGCATATTCCGGAATGCTTCTCCTTCATCCATTTTTCGGAAGAGCCCGTCAGATTGTAAAGGCCTTGAAACGTACCGGGCTTATGGCCTTTTTCTCGAGTAAAGGGAGGTCGCTCTTTTCATTTTCCCGGCAGATATGATATTTTATGATGAGCCCAAGGAATTCGGCCGTAAGACATCTATGTTCAAACAAAAACGGGCGATCATGTGCTTAGGACTGCTGGGCGTGTTGCCCTTGGCCGTCGTGACCGGCCTCTTTGGCCAGGGCAGCTCGCCTTTTCCCGTGATCCATTACAAGCTGAGGAACGGCCTGGAAGTCATTCTTTCGGAAGATCTTTCCCTCCCTCTGGTGTCAGTAGCTGTAGCATATAATGTCGGTTCAATCCACGAGCCTCCCGGGAAAACAGGGCTTGCCTACTTGATGGAGAACTTGATGTTCTCCTCCGGCTCGGCCAATATCGCCCCCTTCCAGCACTTCAATTTCATCAACCACGCGGGAGGACAGTTCAACGGCGTTGCCGTGGAAGACAAGACACTGTTCTATCAAACCGTCCCCTCGAACCAGCTTGGCCTTGTCCTTTGGCTCGAATCGGACCGGATGATGTCGTTGGACCTCAACGAAGCCTCATTCGAACAGCAACGGACTTACCTCCTCGAAGATCTAAGCCAAAGACGTGTGAATGAGCCGTATTTCGAAAGCTTCGTCGCCTTCGATCAATATCTCTATTCGGATTTTGCCCACAGCCATTCCCTTCTGGGATCGGAAGACAACATCCGGAACCTCACCCTGGAGGATGTCAAATCTTTCTATTCGACGTTTTATGTCCCCAATAATGCCGTCCTTTGCATCACGGGGAACTTCAACGCGCTCCGGACGAGAGAGCTCGTGGCCCGGTATTTCGAAAACATTCCGCCGGGCAAAGACGTCCCTCAATCCTTTGCGCCGCTGGTCTACACGAAAAAGCCGATCGTCGCGTCGTTTGTCGATCGCTTCGCGGCGGCACCCGCCTTTCATATGGGCTTCCGCATGGCCCCGGCGATATCGAACGATCACTATACGTTGACCATTATCGATTATATCCTCTTCCGAGCACGAAGCTCGCGGCTGATCCGGCGTCTCTTGAACCCCGACAATAAGATCGCCTACCAGGTATCCGGAGGCATCGAGCAAAGAAAGGACCGAGTGACCTATAAAATTTTCTGCGTCGTGAACACGCCGGGGATGGGTGATCAGTGTCAGAATGCGATTTTTTCGGAGCTCGACAAGTTGAAAAAGATCTTCATTTCGGACGATGATCTGGCCCGTTACAAAACCGTGTTCAGGCAGGATTATCTCGGCCGCTTATCCACATCGATGGATAAGGCCATCTATCTCTGCGAGTCCTATTTATCCCTCGGAAATTTCGACGATTTGCCGCTTGAACTCGAGAAATTCATGAAAGTCTCTCCCAACGATATCATCCCCTTCGTCAATAGATATTTCACGGTGGACAACAGCGTCATCCTCAACGTGAAAACGAGATGAAGAAAATCTGGGTCGTTATGGGCATTTTCGTCATCCTCTCGGGGATTCCTCTCTATCCCCAGCAGGAACATTTCCGGAGATTCCCGCCACCGCCCGATCCGCTCCAGGAATTGAAACTGCCCCCGATCGCATCCGCTCTTTTATCCAACGGCTTGGGCGTTTCGGTCGTCTCCCGCGAAAACGTGCCGTTCATGAGCGTCCAGCTCGTTGTCTTCGCCGGGGAGGTTTTTTCTTCCGGCAAGCTTCCCGGCACGGCCACTTTTGCCGCCGGCATGTTCGGACGGGGAACGCTGATACATTCGGCCTCTGACATCGACGAGATCATGGAATCGATCGGTGGGACGTTGTCCGTCGCCGTGAACCAGGACTACGTTCTCGTGACCTTCAATTTCTTGGAAGAGCACCTCGATCAGGCCCTCGATCTTCTGAGCCAGATGATCCTCCAGCCCAATTTCGCCGAGAACGAGATCGCCTCTATCAAACGGAGGACAGCTTATGATCTTATCGATAAGGAACGGGATCCACAATTCGTCGGCAAACGGACGCTGCTGCGACTGTTGTTCAAGGACCATCCCTATGCAAAACAGGCGTTTTCCAGTGAGGTTGTCAAGAACTGGAACCAGGCAGACCTCATGGATTTCTTCGATCGCTATTATCGACCCAATAACGCTCACATCATCCTGACTGGAAACATCAGCCTCGGAGCGGCAACCCGCAAAGTGAGCCATTATTTGAGCACATGGCGGCCTCAGGACATCCCGCCCGTATTTCCTCTCATTCCCAAGCCCCCCGATAAGGACAAAATCTGTCTGATCGACGTCCCCCAGGCCAAAAATTGCGCGATTTATATCGGAGCGGCCTTTCCAACGCCCACTGTCCAAGAACGTTTTGACCTGACGGTTCTCAATCAAATCCTCGGCGGCACATTCGCCTCCCGCCTGTTCATGAACTTGAGGGAATCCAAACAGTACGCGAAGTTCGCTTTCAGCGAAATCAACTTTCTCAAGGATGGCGGCGTCTTTTTCGCTCAGGCCTTGGACGTCAATCCCCAGACCCTTATCCCCGCGGTTCAGGAAATCCAGAGGGAGATCAAGGCCCTGACCGGCGAGCCGATCTCGTTCCAAGAAATCGAACAGGCTAAATCTTTTCTCATGCACCACTTTCCTCTTGAAATCGAGCGGTTCAATGACATGGGCGCTCGAGCAGCCGAAATCAAAGCGCGAGACGGCGGAGACGAGGGCTGGAACAAGTACTATGAGCAGGTCAAGCTCGTCGACGCCGGAAGAGTCTTCGATGCCGCCCAGAAGTTCCTCCTCCAGCCGTTCTATATCGTCATTGCCGGAGACAAGAACGTCCTTTTCAAGAGTTTCATCGATTTCGACACATACGATGTTTACGACAACAAAGGCCAATTTCAATACAGCGTGACCAAAGACAAGAAAGGAGCCTTGAATGAAGCTCGTTGAATGCGTTCCCAACTTCAGCGAAGGCCGGAATAAGGACAAGATCCAAGCGATCATCCGGGAAATCGAAACGACTCCGGGGATCAAGCTCCTCGATGTGGACCCGGGAGAATCGACCAACCGCACCGTAGTGACGTTCATCGGCTCGCCCGATGCGGCGTTGGAAGCCGCCTTCAAGGCGATCAAGAAGGCCGCCGAAGTCCTGGATATGCGCCAACACAGAGGCGCCCACAGCCGGATAGGCGCGACGGATGTCTTCCCCTTCGTCCCCGTCTCCGGCATCACGATGGCCGAGTGCGTGGAACTGGCCCGCGGCCTCGGACGCCGCGTAGCGGCCGAGCTCGGCATTCCTGTCTATTTCTATGAGGAAGCGGCGTCCAAACCGGAACGGCGGAATCTGGCTGTTATCCGCGCCGGCGAATACGAAGGATTGCCGGAAAAATTGAAAGATCCGGAATGGGCGCCCGACTGCGGGGACCCCGTGTTCAACGCTAAATCGGGTGCGACCGTCATCGGAGCGAGAGAATTTCTCATCGCCTACAATGTCAACCTGAATACCAGGGACAGGAAGCTTGCCGCGGAGATCGCCCTGGATATCCGGGAAAGCGGACGGGCCAAGCGCGATAAGGACGGGAATATCCTCCGCGAAGACTCCGGAAACGCCATCAAGCTTCCAGGGAAGTTCCCGCAGGTGAAAGCCGTGGGCTGGTATATCGAGGATTACGGCATCGCTCAGATTTCCATTAATTTTACGAACTACAAGATTTCGCCCATTCCCATCGTCTTCGACGAAGTCGTTCGCCTCGCTGAAAAACTCGGACTTCGCGTCACCGGCAGCGAGCTCGTGGGATTGATCCCGAAGGAAGCGCTGTTAGCCGCCGGGCGCCATTACCTTGAGAAACAAGGAAAAAGTCCGGGAGTTCCCGAGGAAGAGCTCATCCGGACGGCCGTCCTGTCGCTGGGACTGAGCGATGTGGTCCCTTTCGACGCCAGGAAAAAAATCATAGAATATCAGTTCGAGGAGCCCGCTCATTTGTTGGTCAAGAAAAACCTCCGCGCGTTCGTCAATGAGCTGTCCATGGACTCGCCCACACCCGGAGGCGGAAGCACAGCGGCCCTCTGCGGCGCGCTGTCCGCGGCGCTCTCGTCCATGGTCGCCAACTTAACGGTCGGCAAGAAAGGCTACGAAAAGTCCTTTTCCGACATGAAGCGGACCGCGGTCCGCGCCCAACAGCTGAAAGACGACTTTCTCGGCCTGGTGGATCGGGATACCGATGCCTTCAATAAGGTGATGGACGCCCTCCGCCTGCCCAAAGCGAGCGAGGAGCAGAAAAAAGAGCGCGACGCCTCCCTCGAAGCGGCGACCAAAGAAGCCACGCTCGTGCCGTTCCAGACCCTCGAAAAAAGCGTGGAGCTTCTGAAGCTCGCGAAAAAGACGGTCCTCAAAGGGAATCGCAATTCGATGAGCGACGCGGGCGTCGCCGCCCTGACGGCCAGGGCGGCAGCCGAAGGCGCCTATTACAATGTCCGGATCAATCTTCCGGGCATCCAGGACGAAACGTTCAGAATCAAGACGAGAAAGCAGGCCGTTTCGCTCAGAAACAAGATCTGCCGGATGGCCGAGACTATCGCCAAACTCGTCGAAAAAGAATTCAACAAGACGGTGAACGGCTAGGAAGGGGCGGGTCTGGACGGCAAAAGTTCTGCCCTCGACAGCCGTTTGCGTTCAGATTTTGAACATTCTTCGTAAAAGAAAAAAGAACCCGAACAGCACGAAACTGACGAGGACGATCATCCCCGATACGGGAAGGTCCAAGAAAAAGGCCAGGATCAGCCCGGCAATGACGGAAACGAAGGCCACGCCGCAGGACAGGATGATCGCCGTCTTGAAATTCGATGCCAGCTGAAGGCCGGCCGCGGCCGGGATTACGATCAAGGCGGAAACCAGGAGAATCCCCACAACCCTCATGCCCAGGACGATCGTGATCGAAGCCAGGATCGTGATCAGAGTGTCGAGACGCCGGACGCGTATGCCGGAGACCATGGCGGATTCTCTGTCGAAGGTCAAATACATGAACTTCCGATAATTGCCGATGACGAGCGCGACGACCGCGCCCGCAAGTCCCATCGAGAGCCAAACTTCGATCGGATCGATGGCCAGGATCTCGCCGAACAAGTAATTCAAGAGGGCCACGCTGAAATTGCGGGACATCGTGGCCAGAACGATGCCCAGAGCCATGGCCACGCTGCTGACCACGGCGATGGCCGTATCGCCATGAAGGCCGGCGCTCTCCTTGAGCTTCATGATGACCAGGGAGGCGAGGATGGAAAAGACCAGCGCGACGGCGAGCGGCATGACCCGCAGAAAAAGGCCGAGAGCGACGCCGGCGAAGGTGATATGCGCCAGGCCGTGGCCGATCATGGCATCTCTCCTCAAAAGGAGAAAAACTCCGAGAACCGCACAGGCGAGGGCGATGAAGATCCCGGCCAGAAGAGCTCTGTGAAGGAATCCGTAGGTCAGAAGCGCTTGCATGGGCGGCATCGCCTAGTGTTGATGAGAAACGAGGTGGTGCCCGCCGGCCAGCATGCCTTTCATCGTATCCGAACGGCAGAATTCCTCATGGCTTCCGTGATAAACCAGCCTTTGATTCAAACATGCGACTCGGGATATATGGCGGTCCACGATCCCGATATCATGGGTGATCAGGACGACCGTGATGTTCTCCTTCTTGTTTAAATGAGCGAGAAGATCATAGAAATGTTCCTGTGTCTCGGCGTCGACCCCCGTGGTCGGTTCGTCGAGAAAAAGGATCCGAGGCCTGTTGACGATGGCCCGAGCTATGAAAACGCGCTGCTGCTGCCCTCCGGAGAGTCGGCCGATCCGGCGGTTTTCGAACTCCTGCATGTCCACAACGGCAAGGGCATGGCGGATGGCGGCTTCTTCTTCCTGGCGTTTCAATGGAAAAATGCGCCGCGAGGGCCGGATGGCCATGGCTACGACTTCCCTGGCCGACGCAGGAAACAAAGGGTCAAAATGCGTGGCCTTTTGGGGAATATAGCCGATCCTCGGCCAGTCCTCGAATTCGTCGAGGCTCTTGCCCATAACCAGGATCCGCCCTTGAGTCGGCTTCAGCAGTCCCAGGATGAGCTTCACCAGCGTCGTTTTTCCGGATCCGTTGGGTCCGATGATGGCCAGAAAATCGCCGGAGGTGATCGGCAGGGTCACGTCCAGGAGGACGGGAGCGTGCCCATAGCCGAACGAGACGTTTTCGACGGAAATCAACGTCCGACCGTCAGCGGCAGGATAGTCCATGCTTGAAGCTCTCTAAGTTCTCTCGCATGAGGCCGATGAAGGTGGTCCCCGCCTCTATTTGTTCCTTGGTCAGATTATGGCCCGGATTCAATAGACGCGTGTCGGCGCCGATCTCCTTGGCGATAAGGCGGGCCATTTTATCGCTTACGCTCTGTTCGAAAAAGATCGTTTTGATGCCGCGCTTCTTGGCTTCGGTGATGATCCAGGCCAGGTCCTTTGGCGTCGGAGCGGCGTCGGGGCTCAAGCCATAGACGGCGATTTGTTCGAGACCGTAGCGGCGGGCCAGATAGCCGAACGCGGCATGCCCTCCGAAGATGAACGCTTTTTGCGCGCACCCGAGGAAGGTTTCGCGATATTGATCGTCCAGGAGGCGGAGCTTTTGTTTGCAAGCCGAAGCGGCTCGTTCGAAAACCGCGGAATTGTCGGGTTCAATGTCCTTGAGCAGCGCGGCGATCTTATCGACCAGGATCTGGTCGAGGCCGAAATCGAGCCAGACGTGAGGATCGAGGGTTTCCCCTTCGTGTCCATGGCTTCGCTCACCCTGATCGGCCGGCAATAACGGGAGCCCCCGCCCCGCTTCCAGGGTCCTCAAGCCCGGCCTGGCCGCGCTGTCTAAAATATCCTTCGCCCAGGGTTCGAGGTTTTGTCCTATATAAATGAAAACGTCCAACGCCGCGAATTTTTTGATATCGCTGACACGGGGCTGCCATGTATGGACTTCGGCCCCGGGCGGCAAGAGAAGGGTCACCTCTCCCCTTTCTCCCGCCACTTCACGGGCGAACTCGAGAAGGGGAAAAACGGTCGTCATGATCCTGATTTTCGGACGGCCCTGAGCCTGAAGATTCTGCGCGGTTGGGGGTCCGTCCGTCGTCCACAGGACCAACATGGCGAGAACGATGACGTTTTTGATTCTTTTCATGGAACGGCCATCGGATGGCACCGCAGAGGCATTGTAAAGAAAGCCCGGCCGAAAAGTCAAATAAGCTTGAACGGACATGTTTTTTATGGCATGATTTTGCTTTGAACAATCATTCGTGGAGGGAACGCCATGTCCGCAAATTTGAGCGAATTGAAGCCATCTCATCTTTGGAAGCATTTCGAACACATATTGAAGATACCCCACTGTTCAGGTTGCGAAAAGGGTCTGGCCGATTATATCGGGGCCCACGCTAAAAGCCTGGGACTGATCTGGAAAAGAGATAAAGCGGGTAATGTCATTGTCCGAAAGCCGGCTTCACCCGGTCAAGAAAATGCGAAAACGATCATTTTTCAGGGCCATTTGGACATGGTCTGCGAGAAAAACGCCGATGTCCGCCATGACTTCGCCAAGGATCCGCTCCAAGCCGAAATCAAGGACGGCTGGGTCCACGCGAAGGGGACCACTCTCGGAGCTGATAACGGCATCGGAGTCGCGTCCTGCCTGGCCATTATGGAGGACGCGTCGCTCGTCCACGGCCCCCTGGAGTTTCTTTTCACGGTCGACGAAGAGACCGGGTTGAACGGGGCCCGGGGGATCGAGCCCGGAGCGCTCAAAGGGAAAAAACTGATCAATCTGGACAGCGAAGAAGAAGGAACGTTCACGATCGGATGCGCCGGGGGTGCCGAGTCCGAGATTTCGTTTCCGTTGAAAAGAAAGAAATCCAAACTCAAAAACGCGTATCGGCTGAAAATCGGAGGCCTGCGCGGCGGACATTCCGGGCTCGATATCAATCAGGGCCGGGCCAACGCCATCAAACTGGCGGCCAGGATCCTTTGGCGGGCGGCAGCCCAATTCCCTATCGAGTTGCTCCGGATCGAGGGCGGGAACAAGCATAACGCCATTCCCCGCGAGGCCGTGGCGGATTTTCTCTTGGATCCGTCCAAAGTGAGGGCCTTCAAAGCGTTCCTGGAAAAAGAAGCCGACCGGATCAAAATCGAATACGGTTCGGTCGAAAAGGATTTTCAATGCGCCCTGGACGAAATCAAGCTCAAGAATGACGATCCTCTGACGTCCGCTTCTCAAGCGGGTTTGATCAATTTCCTGTTTTCCTGCCCGCACGGCGTCCTCCGGATGCATCCTGAGATTCCCGGTCTCGTCGAGACTTCGACGAATCTGGCGATCATCCGCTGCTCCAGAACCGCGGCGCGGATCACCTGCAGCAGCCGGAGCTCGGTCGGCCCCGCCCTCGAAACCACGCGTTTCATGCTCAAGTCGCTCGTCCAGCTCTCGGGATCTCAAATCAAACAGCCTGACGGCTATCCGGGTTGGGCGCCCGACCTGCGATCCGAACTTTTAGAAACGATGAAAGGCGTCCATCAGAAGATCTTCGGCCGGGAAGCCCGGATCGTCGCGGTTCACGCCGGCTTGGAGTGCGGAATCATCGGCGAAAAATTCCCGGGCATGGACATGATTTCGTTCGGCCCGACGATCACGCATCCGCATTCTCCCGAAGAGGGCGTCGAGATCGCCTCGGTGGAAAATTTCTGGAAGCTCTTGACGGCGACCCTGAAGGAGCTGGCCTAATCTCGGCCTTCCATTTTTCTCGTTCTTGCTATTTTTTCTCATTTTTTTTAGGATAAGGAAAATCCTGGGAAAGGATGTGCCATGGGGAAAAAATTTTCTTTCGTTTTTTTCGCCGTCTGTTTGATCCTGGCTTCGACGTCATTCATAAGCTGTAAAAAGAAGGAGCCTCCCCGTAGCCCGCTTTCCCAGGTCGCTGAGATCAAGGGAGACCTTCAAGTCCTCAATGTCAGTCCCAAAGGACAGGTCCAGACGGCGGCGGAAGCCGCCGAGATCGTGGTGATATTCGATCATCCGATGGCAACACTCGAGCCGCTTCCGACGGAAGAGAAAACGAACGTCCTCAGGCTCGAGCCGTCATTTCCCGGAAGCTGCCGATGGATGGGCACGAAAACGCTGGCCTTCATCCCCAAGGAAAAATTCCCGTATGGAACGGAGATCCAATTGACCCTGCCCGCGGGGACGCGGTCGATCGATGGATATGTTTTGAAACGGGATTTTTCTTGGAGCTTCAGCACGGCTCGTCCCCGGCTCATCAACCACGCTCCTCGGGAAAACGAAAAACAGCTGAAACTGGATACGGAAGCTTTCCTGATTTTCAATTCTCCCATGGACGAAGGCAAGGCCAAGTCTTACATGTCCTTCACCGGCGTCGGCCCTGACGGGACGGAACAATCGCTCGGCTTCGCCGTTTCGCATCCTTCAGCGGAGAAACTCAAATCCGCCGACATCCCGAACCCGCCGGACGATATTCTCCTTCTCAAACCGGACGACAGGCTTAAGCCGGGCTATGCGTATTCCGTCGAACTCAAGGCCGGCTTGCCGGGAAAAGAGGGGTCTTTGGGCCTGGAAAAAAACGCTTTTTTCAGCTTCGAAACCTTCAAATCCTTCGAATTCCTTGCCTTGGAGTCCGAGGGCGGCTATGACCCGTACGCACCCCTTCAATTCAAATTTTCAAACCGCGTCATCTATAGGGATTTCGTCGAAAAACTGAGATTTGAACCCAAGGTGGAAATCCCCGATTACTATTCGTCCTGGGACCAGGGCAACGACGTCCTCTATATATCTCTTCCGCTCCTGCCGGAGACCAAATATGCCTGCCGGATCGCCGCCGATTTGAAGGACGAATTCGGCAACACCCTCGGCAAGGAGAGGGCGTTCGAATTCACGACGTCTTCCTACCGGCCATCCGTGAGCCTGACGACGGGACACGGCGTTCTTGAAGCTTACGGCGATCTCAACTATCCCCTTTATGCCGTGAACACCGCCCAGGTCAGGCTTCAGGCCGCTCTCGTCGGAAAAGACGAAGTTATTCCGATTCTGATGAACGAAAAGTGCTTCAGGGAAAACGAATCTTTCTTGCCCCGCCCGGATTTTTTCCAGTTCGACAAGCCGCTGAGTCTCCGTTTACCCAGAAACAAGCGGCAGATCATTCCCCTGGGCGTCAAGGACTTCCTTGGTGAACGTTCATATGGATTCGTGATGATTCAGCTCGACACGTACGCCGAAGATAAATGGAGCCGCTATCCCAAGGCGTTTCTCCAGGTCACGAACCTCGGCATCACGGGGAAGTTTTCTCCCGATAACGACGCCATCTGGGTCACGGAATTGAAGACGGGCCAGCCCGTCGCCGAAGCCGAGATCGAGATCCGCGACGATACGAACGTCCTCCGTTGGCAGGGCAAGACCGACAATGAGGGCAAAGCTCTAGCGCCGGGCTGGAAGCGGCTCGGCGGTTTCCACGTCCAGAACGAATGGAGCAAACCCCAGCAATGGGTTTTCGCCCGCCGCGGCGGCGATATCGCTTTCGCCTCCTCGGAATGGGGAACCGGAATCGATCCTTACCGTTTCGGCATCACTTATGATTGGGACCCCGAACCGGAGAAAATCCAAGGCACAATCTTCACCGAGCGCGGGATCTATCGCGCCGGGGAGCCGGTTCACATCAAGGGCATCATCCGCAAAAGAGAGAAAGGCCAATGGCGGCTTCCGTCGGTCAAAAGCGTCGCTTGCGAGATCAAGGATCCGTTCCAGAAAACGGTCCATAAAAGCAGCGCCGACCTCGATGCCTACGGCTCTTTCACGATCGACCTTGAAACGCGCGAGGACGCTTCCCTGGGCTATTATCGCGTTCTGGCCAAAGTCCCTCCCGACGCACCCGGAGAAAAGGAGACCATCGTTTCCGAATCATTCCGCATCGAAGCGTTCCGGCCCGCGGAATTCGAGGTCCACCTCCGCTCCCTCAAGGACAGTTTCGTATTCGGCGATTCCTTTGAAGCCGAGATCCGAGCCAGCTATCTCTTCGGCGGGACCATGGCCGGACAGAAAGCGAACTGGACGCTTCGCCTGAATCCGACGTCGTTCACTCCTCCGGGCCATAAAGGATTCATCTTCGGCAACGAGTTCGAGGCCCTTTCCGACGAAGAGAATAGGACCGAGAAAAGCCGGCTCATCACTTCGGGCGAAGGGACGTTGGGCCCCGACGGGAAAATCGGGATCAAAGCGCCGCTTCTCGCCGAAAAGGAGAGCGCTACGGTCAGCGCGGCGCTCGAGGCCACGGTCCAAAGCCCCAGCCGGCGTTCGATTTCGAACAGGATCCAAACGCTCGTCCATCAGGGCGATTTTTACATCGGCCTCAAGCCTCAGGCTTCCTTTTTGAAAAAGGGCGAAAATATCCCGGTCCAGGTCATCACCACCGCTCCGGACGGCTCCTCGGCCCCGGAGAAGAAAGTGACGGTCAAGCTCGCCAAGCGCGAGTGGCGCTCGGTGCGCAGGGCCGGCGTCGGCGGCCGTTTCAAATGGATTTCGGAAAAAGTCGATACCGAGGTCGGATCGAAAGACGTCAGGACGAAAAAGGACGCCGTCGAAATCGCCTTCAAACCCGAAAAATCCGGACTCTATGTTCTCTCGGCCTTCGGCCAGGACGACCGCAAAAACCGGATCGGGACGACGACCTTTATTTACGTCACCGGCGCGGATTACGTTCCGTGGGAAAGGAAGGACGATAACGCCGTCGAATTGGTCGCCGATAGCGACGCTTATAAACCCGGCGACAAAGCCAGGATTCTCGTCAAGTCGCCCTATGAGCGGGCCAAAGCCCTGGTTACGATCGAACGCGAGTTCATCCTCCAGACGCAGGTCCTCGATATCCAAGGCAGCACGAGCGAGATCGAAATTCCCATCACTCCGGAACATATTCCCAATATCTTCATTTCCGTGCTCCTTGTCCAGGGACGGACGTCCCAGCCGGCCAACGCCGAATCCGAAGACGTCGGCAAGCCGTCTTTCAAGATCGGATACGCCCGTTTGAGCGTGGATCCCTCGGAAAAACGCCTGTCCGTCGACGTGACGACTCAGAAGCAGAATTTCAAGCCGAGAGACCGAGTCACGCTCCATCTTAGGGTGAAGGATGCGAAGGGCGGAGCAGCGCCTGCCTCGCTCGCCCTGGCCGTCGTGGATGTCGGCGTCCTCAACCTCATCGGCTACCAGACCCCAGATCCTTTCGATCAATTCTACGGGGAAAAAGCCCTTTCGGTCCAGACCTCGGAAACACGGCTGCACGTCGTCGGCCAGCGCAACTACAGCGAAAAGGGAGAGAATGTCGGCGGCGGCGGAGTCGCGGAAGCCATGGCGGCCCCAGGCCTCGGGGAATTCGAGCTTCGCGGCGATTTCAAATCCACGGCCTACTGGAACCCCTCGGTCATCACCGACGATAAGGGCGAGGCCACGGTCGATTTCACTTTGCCCGATAACCTGACGACGTTCCGTATTATGGCCGTCGCCCAGACCAAGGACTCCCGATTTGGACGGAATGAGGCCAACGTCAAGGTATCTAAACCCATTCTGCTCCTCCCCTCGATTCCTCGCTTCGCGCGCGTGGGTGACGTTTTCCAAGCGGGCGTCGTCGTCCATAATTTTTCCGCTCAGAAAGGCAATATCGCGATCTCCGTCGAGGCCAAAGGAATCGCTCTTCCCGATAAAAAGAACACGAGCGAAATCGTCTTAGCCCCGGGTGAATCGCAGGAAGTCCTTTATGCCTTTGAGGCCGATGCTCCCGGCCGGGCCGTTTTCGCTTTCAGGGCAAGAATGGGCGAGGAAACGGACGGCCTCGAGCTGACCATTCCGGTCGAGCTCCCTCGTCCGACCGAATCGGTCGCGACCTACGATCAGGTGATCCAAGAAGCCAAAGAAGAAAACGTTTCCATCCCGGACACGATCTATCCCGCCGAAAGCCGCATCGAAGTGATGGCTGCCGCCTCGGCGCTGGCCGGCCTCAACGGGACGGTGGATTATCTGACGAACTATCCTTATCTTTGCCTCGAACAACGCCTGTCGTCGATCCTCCCCTATCTCGTCGCCCCGCAGGTCATCCAAGACTTCAAGCTCAGCGTGCTCGAACCGAAAGACATCAAAAAACTCATTCAAAATAGTCTGAAAGAGATCTATGCCTGCCAGAAGGAAAGCGGTGGGTTCAGCCTCTGGCCGGATTCCACTTTCGAATCCCCGTTCGTGTCCTGCTATGCGGCGTTCGCCCTAATGAAAGCCCAGGCCGGGGGATATGACGTCAATACGATGCGTCTTGCCCAGGCCCTGACCTATCTCAAGAATTTCATCAAGGCTAAGCCGGACGAGGCTTCCCCCTATAACCCCCGAAGCCTCAAGACGGCTCAGGCGTATGCCCTCTACGATCTGGCCTTGGCCGGCCGGCCCGAACCCGCATATGCCGAAAAACTTTTCCTGGAGCGCGAAAACCTCGCCCTCTTCGGTCGGGCTTATCTTCTCAAGGCTTTGTTTTTGGGTCATGGGACGCCGGCGGCCCAATCCACGATGCTCCAGGAATTGCTCAACAAGATCAAAGTCACGCCCGCGGACGCCCATTTTGAAGAAGACGATGAAAATGGATTGCGCTGGATCTATACCTCCAACGCTCGAACGACAGCGGTCATCCTTCAAAGCCTGCTGGAAATCGGCGCTGATCACCCCTCGATTCCGGCCGTCGTGAAATGGCTCGTCGCCAAACGGACGTCCGGTCATTGGCACTCCACGCAGGAGAACTTCTTCGTCTTTTATGCGCTCAATGATTTTTACACGACCCAGGAAAAAGGGAAGCCCGGTTTCAAAGCGGTCATATCCCTGGCGAAAAAAACGCTTCTTCAAGAGACCTTCACCTCGGTGAACCAGACCGCGAAATCCTCCCTGCCCTTAACGGATTTCAAGTCAGGCAAAGACCTTCCCCTGAAAATCGAAAAAAAGGGAGAGGGGATCCTTTACTACGGCGCGCGATTGACCTATGCGCCGAAACAAAAGCTGGAGCCTCGGGACGAGGGCTTCGCCGTATACAAGAAGATCGAGTCCCTCGACGGTAAGCCGCTCGAAGCCGTCAAAGCCGGATCTCTCGTCCTCGTGACCCTTCAGGTCGTCGTGCCGAAAGAAAGCCTGTTCGTCGTCGTGAATGATCCTTTGCCGGCGGGATTGGAAGCGGTCAACGCGAGCTTCTTGACCGAAAGCGAGGAACAGCAGAGGAAGCTCGAACAGCTTGACGATTCGGAAGGGCGAACCTGGTGGGAAGGCTTCAATCATATCGAAACGCATGACAACCGCGTCCTCCTTTTCGCGGATTCGTTGCGCGCGGGAATCCATACCCACCGCTACCTGGCCCGGGCTCTTTCGTTCGGCCGGTTCACGGTGCCGGGCTCCACGGCGGAAGAGATGTATGCGCCCGAAGTCTTCGGTCGCAGCGTCGAACAATCGGTGAAGATCGTGAAGTGAGACTCCCGAGCAAAAAGCGGACGGTTCTTCTCGCCGGGCTGAGCGTTTGTTTTCTGTTTGTCGCGTCTTTTTACGCACCGATCTCCCGCCGCCGGCTCGACCGGAAGCCTGTCATCTCGCTCCGTCTCGAGGACCGGACGGGCGTTCTTTTACGTGAAATTCTCTCGGACGAAGCCGGCCGCTGTCGCTGGGTCGGACTGAAGGACATTTCGCCTTTTCTCCTATCGGCGGCGATCGCGTCCGAGGACAGGTATTATTTCGCTCATTCGGGCGTTAATCCCTATGCCGTCCTCCGGGCTTTTCTCCAAAACCTCAAAAGCCGGAGGGTCGTGTCCGGCGCCTCGACCATCACCCAGCAGGTCGTTCGCAACGTTTATCATTTCCGTCGAAACGTGTTTTCGAAAATCGTCGAAGCCTGGCTGGCCGTAAGGCTCGAGCACACTCTTTCCAAGGAAGAGATCCTTGTCCAGTATCTCAACCGCATTTCTTACGGCAATCAGGCGTTCGGTATCGAGGCCGCGTCCCGGTTGTATTTCGACAAGCCCGCGGCGGATCTGAGCCTGGCCGAGTCCACTTTTCTGTCGACCCTTCCCCGCTCTCCCTCGGAATTGAATCCGTATCGCCATTCCACGGCCGCCGTGAAGAACCAGAAAGATCTGCTCCATCGAATGAAAGACTTCGGTTTCATTACGGAAGAGACGACGGCCCGAGCCCTCGACGAGCCTCTGAACCTGCGTTCAGAAAACGAAAAATTCCGGGCGCCGCATTTTTGCGATTTTATCCTGGCCCGGATCTCTTCCGAAGAGAGGCGGACGATGGCCGTCATACGGACGACCTTGGACTACGGCCTCCAGGCCAAGGTCGAAACGCTGACCGCAAACCATTTGGCCTCCCTCGAAAAGAAAGGCATCTCCAACGCCGCCGCGATCGTCCTGGACAATCGGACGGGCGAGATCCTCAGTATGGCCGGATCGCGCGATTTTTTCGACGAACGACACGACGGCCAGGTGAACGGCGCGCTCTCGCTCCGGCAGCCGGGTTCGACCATGAAACCGCTGACTTACGCTCTGGCCCTCGAAAACGGCATGACGGCCGCCACGATCCTGGATGACATCCCGACTCGGTTTTCGACCATGGAAGGGAGTTTCACGCCGGAGAATTACGACGAAAAATATCATGGTCCCATCCGGCTGCGCAGCGCGTTGGCCAGCTCCTACAACATCCCGGCCGTCGCCGTTCTTCAAACCCTGGGACCGGACCTCCTTTATCGACGACTCAAGGATCTCGAATTCGCCAGCCTTCGTCAAACGCCGGGTTTCTATGGAGTGGGTTTGACTTTAGGAAACGGCGAAGTGACGCTGCTCGAGCTTGTCCGCGCGTATTCCGCGATCGCCCGAGGAGGCACGTTCCTCGAAGATCAATCGGTCCTGAAAATCACGATGAAAAACGGGACGGAGAAAATCTTTTTGCGGGATCCTTCTCCCCGTCCCGTATTTTCCCCGGATGCCGCTTATATCATCACGCATATTCTCTCGGACAAAGACGCCCGGGTGCCTACGTTCGGATATCATTCTCCGCTCAATTTTCCTTTTTCCGTAGCGGCTAAGACGGGGACGTCCAAGGATTTCCGGGACAATTGGACCATCGGCTACACGCCTCGGTACACGGTGGGCGTGTGGGCAGGCAATTTCGACGGAGCGCCGATGCAGAATGTCTCCGGTATTTCCGGCGCCGGTCCCCTATTCAGGGACATCATGCTGCTCCTTTCCCCGGGAGATCAGGACTCCTTCGAAGAACCCAAAGGGCTGGTCCACGTCCGGATCTGTCCGCTGTCGGGGGAACTTCCCTCGTCCCTGTGCCCGAACGCGATCGACGAGATCTTCATTCCCGGAACGGAGCCGAAGACGTTCTGCCGGCTGCCGCATGACAAAGAAAAGAAGACGGCGACCCCCGTTATCGGAAGCTCGCGGCTTCCGATAAACGATTTTTCGATCTCTTTCCCCCAGGACGGAGACGTCTTCAAGATCGATCCGGTGTTGAGGCGCGACTATCAGACGATCCGGCTCAACGTCTTGATTCCCGGCGGAATCGAGGTCCAATCCGTGGAGTGGCGGATCAACAGCCGGAAGACTGGAAGCGCCGGTTTCCCCTTCGCTATCGCCTGGAATCTGACGCCGGGTTCCTATACAATAACGGCTCGGGCGCTTCTCAAGGCGGGAAGCCTCGAAAGCCGCCCGGTCAAGATCACGGTTTTATCATCGTTATAAAATCGTTATAAAGGAGATCTCAGGATTAAACGTCGAGACGTCTTGATCTCCCTAAGTGCCCTGAGCGTCTTTTTCGCAAATTTTCTGCGTTCTCAACCAAGGAGTCCATCGATGAAAAAAGAAGTCAAAACGGACAAAGCTCCCCAAGCCATCGGCCCCTATTCGCAGGGCATCATCGCCAATGGCTTCATTTTCTGCTCCGGACAGATCCCTCTTATTCCTGAGACCGGAGCTCTCGTCCAGGGGACGATCGAAGATCAGACCCGCCAGGTTCTCAAAAATCTGTCGGCCGTGCTCGAGGCCGCGGGAAGCTCGCTCGACCAGGTCGTCAAGGCCACCGTCTTTCTTCAGGACATGAACGACTTCGCGGCCATGAACAAGGTCTATGGGGAGTTCTTCAAAGTGCCGTTCCCCGCTCGCGCCGCCGTCCAAGTCGCCCGGCTGCCGCGGGACGTCAAGGTCGAAATCGAAGCCGTCGCCGTGTCGAAATAGACTGGACTTCAGCGTCTCGCTCCACTAAAATATTCGTCCATGCCTCTCTATGAATTCATCTGCGACGCCTGCGGACAACGCTTCGAGACGCTTGTCCGGATCGGACGGGAAAAGGACGTCGTCTGTGTTTCCTGCGGGAGCCGCGGTATCCGGAAAATCTTCTCCGCGTTCGGCATCGGAGGCGGAGGGAGCCGGCTCAAATCCTCCTCGGCGGGCTGTTCGACTTGCTCAAGCAAATCCTGCAGCACATGTAAATAAGTCATGAACATCCGGATCGGCATTGACACCGGCGGCACGTTCACGGATTTCGTGATCCTGGCCGGAGGCAAGATCCTCACCAAAAAGATCCCCTCGACCCCCGCCGATCCTTCCTGCGCGATCCTCGAGGGTCTGCGCGAATTCCTCGTTGGAGGAGCGAATCCAGCGCTCATTCACGGGACAACGGTCGCGACGAACGCCTTGCTTGAACGGAAAGGCGGCCGGATCGGCCTCATCACGACCGAAGGCTACGAGGATGTCCTTTTCATCGGGCGCCAGACGAGACGGATGTTGTACGGCCTCAAGGGCGAGCGCCGGAGTCCCATCATCGAGCGGAAATTCAGCTTCGGACTCGCGGAAAGGACCTCGGCTGACGGACGCGTGGAAAGGGCCCCCCGGGCTGGAGACATCAAGGTCATTCTCGATAAGATCCAGGCTTTGGGCCTCGAAGCCGTGGCCGTTTCGCTCATCAATTCTTATGCCAATACGGCCAATGAACGGGCCATCATGAAAGAGCTTAAAAAACGAAGGATGCTCGCTTCCGTGTCCAGCCTCCTTCTTCCAGAGTACCGCGAATACGAACGGACCTCCACGGTCGCCGTCAACGCCTATTTGATGCCGGTCCTCGACCGCTATCTCTCCGCTCTTGAAAAGAAGCTCGGCGGGGCGGAGTTGCGGATCATGCAATCCAATGAGGGTTACATCTCGGCCTCGAAGGCCAAGGCCGAGCCCATCAGGACCGCGTTATCCGGTCCTGCGGGCGGCGTCGTCGGATCTTTCTATCTGGCCAAGGCCGCAGGATTCGGCAAGATCATCAGTTTCGATATGGGCGGGACGTCCACGGACGTGTCCCTGATCGAGGGCCGCATTCGAAGGACGAGCGAAAGCGCGATCGGCGATTTCCCGGTCCGGTTCCCGATCATCGATATCCATTCGGTGGGAGCCGGAGGAGGTTCGATCGCCTACGCGGACCAGGGGGGATCTCTTCGCGTCGGACCGCAAAGCGCGGGCGCTGACCCTGGTCCGGCCTGCTACGGCCGCGGCGAGCTGCCGACCGTCACGGACGCCAACCTCGTTTTGGGCCGCATCGATCCCGATTTCTTTCTCGGCGGAAAAATGAAGCTCCACCCGGAACGAAGCCTGAAGGCTATAAGCCGGCTCGGCCGAAAAATTTGCAAATCTCCTCTTGAAGCGGCCCAGGGCATCATCGACATCGCCAACGCCAATATGGAAAAGGCCATCCGCCTGATCTCCATCGAACGCGGCTTCGATCCGCGGGATTTCGGGCTCTTTTCCTTCGGCGGCGCCGGAGGCATGCACGCAGCCGATATGGCGGCTCATCTCCAGATGAAAGCCGTGATCGTTCCGAATAATTCCGGCGTCCTTTCGGCTTTCGGCCTGCTGCTGGCCGACTCCGTGAAGGATTATTCGCGATCCGTACTCAAGCCGGTCCGGCGTTTCCGGGCGTCCGAACTGGACGCTCTGTTCAAAAAACTCGAGAGTCGGGGCAGAAGGGACATGGGCGAAGACGGGTTCGCCTCCGCTTCGATCGTTTTCGAGCGGACACTCGATATGCGCTATGGCGGACAATCTTACGAGATCAATATTCCTTATGCCGGAAAGGCCGGCGCCCCCCTGGAAACGGCTTTTCACCGTGAGCACCAAAAACTGTATTCCTATGCCCAGCCCGAAAGTCCAATGGAGATCGTCAATATTCGTCTTAAGGCGCGTGGGATTTCCAAAAAGTTCCGCTTTCGTAAAATGAACGAAGGACCGGACGTCTCGCCCCGATCGGCCCTCCGAAAGAAACAGAATATTCATTACAAAGGCAAAAAATGGATGGGAGCCGTTTACGATCGAGCTCTCCTCGCGCCCGGAGCGCGGCTCAGCGGCCCGGCGCTGGTCATGGACTTCGGCTCGACAACATTCGTTCCGCCCGGATATCGTCTCCGCGTGGACGGCCATCTCAACCTCGTCTTGAGGAAGGGCAAGGATTAAATGGCGAGATATGATCCCATCGAGCTCGAGCTCTTCAAGAACGCGTTCGTTTCGATAGCGGAAGAGATGGGCGCCGTCCTCGGTCGGACCGCCCTCTCCCCTAATATCAAAGAGCGGAAGGACTATTCTTGCGCCGTGTTCAACAGCCGGGGCGAAACGCTCGCCCAAGGCTCCCATATTCCCGTCCACCTCGGGGCCATGCCGCTATCCGTGCGCGCGGCCATGCGGGCGGTCCGGTTCGAAGAGGGCGATCTGATCATCCTCAATGACCCTTATCACGGAGGAACCCATCTCCCGGACGTGACCTGCATCGCTCCTGTTTTCTTCGCGAATAAACCGGCCTTTTTCGTCGCCAATCGCGCCCATCATTCGGATATCGGAGGAATGACGCCCGGAAGCATGCCTCTCGCGACCGAAATTTTCCAGGAGGGCCTGATCCTTCCTCCGCTCAAGCTGGTGCGCAAGGGAAGGATGAATGAGGATGTCCTGCGCTTGATCCTGGCCAACGTCCGGACTCCCGAAGAGCGCAAAGGCGACCTTCTCGCCCAAACGGCCGCTTGCGAAAAAGGAAGGAACCGGGTTCGCGAAGCGGTCGAGAAGCACGGCCTGGCTAAAATCCTGCGCTATTCCGCCTTGATTCAAGATTATACGGAGAAATACCTGAGGGCGACCATTCGGGACATTCCCGATGGAGACTACGGGTTCGAAGATTTCATGGATGACGACGGCTTCTCGGAAGACCCGGTCAAAATCCGCGTCACGATCCGCGTCCGCGGAAGCCGGGCCGAGGTCGATTTCCGAGGCTCTTCGCCCCAGGTTAAAGGCGGGATCAACGCCAACGCGGCGGTCACGCTTTCCGCCGTCCTTTATGTCTTCCGCTCGTTGATCGAAGAGGACATCCCTTTCAACACGGGACTCCTGCGCCCGCTTCGGATCATCGCACCTTCTGGCCTGCTCGTGAGCGCTCAATATCCCGCGGCGACGGCCGCCGGGAACGTCGAAACGTCCCAGCGGATCGTGGACGTGCTGCTCGGGGCGCTGGCCAAAGCCGTGCCCGACAAAATCCCAGCGGCGAGCCAGGGCACCATGAACAACGTCACCATCGGCGGATATGACCCGCGCCGCAAAAAGAATTTTGCCTATTATGAGACGATCGGGGGCGGAATGGGAGCGAGCCGGGAGAACGACGGCTTAAGCGGCGTCCATACGCATATGACCAACTCTCTCAATACGCCTCTCGAAGCCCTCGAAAATTACCTGCCGATCCGCATCCGAAAGTACGCCATCCGCGACGGCTCCGGCGGCCGGGGACGGACGAGGGGCGGCGACGGCCTCATCAGGGAATATGAATTTTCGATTCCCGCTCAAGTCACAATCATGTCCGACCGCAGGAAATTCCCGCCCTACGGTCTGAACGGCGGCCGTCCGGGCGCTCGGGGAAAAAATGTTCTTATCTCGGGAGGAAAATGGACCGTTTTGAAGTCTAAAGCGAATATTCTCGTCAAGCCTGGAGACATTCTGCGTATAGAAACGCCCGGCGGCGGCGGTTTCGGCCGGCCGCTTTGACAAAAGATATTGGCCGCACGGCCGATATTTTCGCCGATATGAATATTCGAACGGCGCTGCGACACAAATCTATGATTCAAGAGGGCACCAGGATGAAAAAATATTCTCTCGTTTTTTCCATCGTCGTTCTTTTATGGATGTCATTTCCTTTGGACACGCTCAGAGCTCAAACAGCGAATTCCTCAGTCCCGTTCCAGGTTTGCGGCGTTTGGACCCACCCCGGCTTTTTCGGAACGGACGAAAAAGAGGCGACCAAGAAGATCCGAACGACGCTCGATGATTATGTCCATTCCGGGATCAATACCGTCATGGTGATGATCAAGGGCACGAACGGCTATGTCTATTATCAAAGCCGGCTGGGGACGAAAGACCCGGCGTATTCCTGGGATTTCTTCGGCGTCTTTCTCAAGGAAGCGCAGAAACGCAAGATCACGGTCCATCCCTGGTTTTGCGTCTTTCCCGAAGGCGCTGTGGTCGGGCAAGTCCGGCAACATCCCGAATGGCTCATCCGCTCAGCGGAGAACGAGATGGTCGGCGTCGTCAATCCCGCGCTCCCCGAGGTGCGGGCCTACGAGATCGGTTTGATGATCGAACTGGTGAAGAGATATCCCGTGGATTGGGTCCATCTCGATTACATCCGTTTTCCGTCCTCGCCCCGCGAAGTCTATTTCAGCTGGGACGGCCGGACGCGCTCGCAGTTCAAGGACTATTCGGGCATGGATCCGGCGGACATGAAAGCGCGGGATTCCGGCAATATGATGTGGGACGAATGGATCGCCTGGAACGGTGAGCGCGTCACCCAATTCGTCAAAGAACTCAAGGACGCCTTGAAGTCCGTCGGGCGTCCGGTGAAAATCTCGGCGGCGGTCTTCCCCGCCGCGGACAAGGCGAAAGTCCTCATCGGTCAGGACTGGGAGAGTTGGGCGAAACAGGGATTAGTGGACATGCTGTGTCCCATGCTCTACACGAACCAGGCCGGCCTCTTCGAAAAATATACGCGCGAAGCGGTGGATATCGGGCGGGGAAAATGTTTAGTCTGTCCCGGCATCGGCATCGGCACGTCGCACAATAAAAATACGCCCCAAGGCATGCGGGAGCAGATCGGCATTTCCAAAAAACAAGGGGGTGACGGCGTGATTTTCTTTTCGTCGTCCAGCCTGACGGCCGATTTTCTTGAAAAACTCAACGAGAGCCGTGCTTCGGCTCCCCGCATCAATAAATGACTTTTTTCAGCTTTTTCTTTTCGATGAGAAGCCGGCCCTGGTAAGAGACGTAATTGAGGAGGATCAGGACGCGGTCTTGGTCGGAGAGGTCCTTTTTGAAGATGCCGCGCAAGCCTTTGAAGGCCCCTTCGACGACTTCGATTTCGTCGCCCAGGGAAGGCTCTACGCCGTATTTTGAGAATTCGATGAAACCCTCGACTTCTCTGGCCTTGAGCTCTTGGATGATCTGCTCGTCCATAGGGATCGGACCATCATCGTTGCCGATGATCCGCTTCACGCCTCGAGTGTATTTGACCAGCTTGAACTGCTCGGGATAGCTGAAAAGAATGAATTGATAGCTGGGAAAGAATGGCTTGACGCGGTTTCCGTCGCGATATTTGGGATTATAGATCTTGAGGCCGCCCTCTTGGAACATCCTTTCAACCTGGAATTCCTTCTTCGACTTCACGTTGAGGACGTACCATTTTTCCATGGGATCAGGCTTTCTTTTTATCCGCCAGGCCGAAGCGGCTGTAGATGTCCGGCCTCCGGTCGGGCAGGAAATGCCGACGGGCATGAGATTGGGAAACAGCCTCGAGATCGCAATCCGCGAAAAGGATATGCTCCCGGTCGCGCGGCGCCCTTGCCATGACCTGACCGGAGGGATCGGTGACGAACGACTCTCCCGAAAAATGGAGAATCTCTTCCTTTCCCACCCGGTTCACGAGCGCGCCGAAATAGCCGTTCTGCAAGGACGCAATCCGGATCTCTCCTTCATAAAGACCTTCCCCCCATTCGTCGAGGATGCCGGCCTGGGGAACGACGACGATCTCGGCTCCCTGGATCGCCAACTCCCGCATGTACTCTGGAAAATGGCGGTCATAGCATATGGCCACTCCGATTTTCCCGATCTTCGTGTCATAGACGAGCCGCGGATTGCTCCCCGGCGCGTAATATCCTTGCTCGTGGAACCCGGGCCCATCCATGATGTGGACCATGCGCGTCGTTCCGAGCAGCCTTCCGTCGGCGTCGATGAGCGGAGATGAGTCGAAAGTTTTCGCGCCGTCCGACTCGAAAAGATTCAAAACCGCCACGGTGCCGTAACGCTTGGCCAACCCGGCGAATTCTTCCGTGAGAGGGCCGGGAACGGTCTGAGCGAACGAACGGAAATCAGCCTGTTCCGTCGAAGGGACCTGCGGCAGAAACGGCAAAAACGCGAGCTCGGCGTAGGCAATGAGCTGGGCGCCCTGGCGGGCCGCTTCGTGAAAAGCGGATACGCCGCGCCTCAAATTATCCTCGAGATCCCGGGACGCGCTCTGCTGGATAAGGGCGATTCTCATATTTCGGAATCTTCCTGGGCGTTCTTAGATTTTGACGGCTTCTTCGACCTTTGCCGGCTTTTTAGGAATCGGCCGGCCCAGGACTTTGCGGCCGTCCTTGGTCACGAGAACATCGTCCTCGATCCGGATCCCGCCGAAATTCCGATAGGCCTCGAGCTTGTCATAGGCCACGAAGTCCGTGAACTTATTCTCTTTTTTCCACTTATCGATCAGCGCGGGGATGAAATAGATGCCCGGTTCCACCGTGAGCACGTGGCCGGGCTTGACTTCCTTGGCCATGCGGAGATAGGCCAAGCCGAATTGCTTGCTTCTCTGCACGGTATCGTCGTAGCCGACGAAGTTCTCCCCGAGATTTTCCATGTCATGGACGTCCAGGCCGAGCATATGGCCGAGGCCGTGAGGGAAGAACAAGGCGTGAGCGCCCTGAAGAACGGCTTCTTCGATGTCGCCTTTCATCAAATCGATGTCTTTCAACCCGGAGGCGATGACTCGGGCCGTCTGGAGATGGATCTCGCGATATTTAACGCCGGGCTTGATGGATTTGATCGCCATTTCTTGCGCGCGGAGAACGATCTCATAGACGTCCTTTTGCTTCGCCGAGAATTTTCCTCCGACGGGAATGGTCCGGGTGATGTCCGCGGCATAATGGAGCGGCGATTCGGCGCCCGCGTCGACGACGAGCAGGTCGCCCTTCTTCAGGAGATTTTCGTGTCCATGATTGTGGAGAATCTGGCCGTTTTTGGTCAGGATGGTCGGAAAAGCGGTGGAGCCTCCGCCGGCGATGGCGAAGCCGTCGATCCGTCCGGCGATGTCCTTTTCGTAAATGCCGGGCTGGGCCATATGCATGGCCGTGGCGTACATCTTATAAGTCGTCTTGAGCGCGGTTTCAAGTTCCGCGATCTCTTCATTGGATTTTATGGACCTTAGAGAAATGACGGCCCGGACGAGCGTTGGGGAAGATTTCGCCTTGGCCTCATCCGGCTTAATGCCGAGGAGCTTCGCGATCTTGAGAAACGTCTCGGGCCGATAAGGCGGAAGATAATGAACGGGCCTCCCCTTTTCGGTCGCTTCCCGCAGCAGACCGGGAAGTTCGTTCAGGGCGGCGGTCTGTTTGACGCCGACTTCCGCGGCCCTGTCTTTGAGGGTCGGGAGATAGCCCATCCAGATGATGTCTTCTATATCGATGTCGTCGCCGAAAAGAACTTCCTTGTTTCCGTCCACGTCGATAACGGCCGCCAGCGCCGGAGTGTCCAGTCCGAAAAAGTACAGAAAGGAGCTGTCCTGCCGGAAATGATAAGCATTGGCCGGATAGTTCATCGGGCTGTCCTCATGGCCTAAAAAAAGGATCAGTCCGGTCGAAACCTGCTTCCTTAAGAGTTCTCGTCTTTTGATATAGATTTTTGAGTCGAACATGATTTCTCCTTAAGACTGAATTACGGCCGCATCACGACGCCGCGCATATAGTGAATTTAACAAAAGATGAGGGTTAAGTCAAAAAAGCCGCCGGGACCCGCAAAAAAGAAATCGCAATCCCCAATAACGAGAAACCTAAAATCCTCCTTAAATGGAGGCCGAAGCCTTATATTATCAGGGAGATTGTTAAATTCGGATGGTAGCGGGGGTTGGATTTGAACCAACGACCTCCGGGTTATGAGCCCGACGAGCTACCAGGCTGCTCTACCCCGCAATCCAGGCTATTATATCAAAATATTTAATATTGTCAAAACATTATCTCGATAATCTCGATCCGAGAGCCGATTTATTTCCTTGACGCCCTCCGGACCAAAAAATATAATGAAAAAACCGAAAAATGGCGATTTTCCTATTCCTTTTATTATCCGTCATTTGTGTCGGTTCCGTCTTGGGCATGATCATTTCCAGGAACCAGGCCTATGGAGCGCTTTATCTCGTGCTGGCGTTTTCCTGCCTTGGCGGCCTTTTTGGGATGCTCGGGGCCTCTTTTGCGGCCGTCATCCAGATCCTCATCTATGCCGGCGCCATCATGGTTCTGTTCATTTTCGTCATCATGATGATCAATTTGCGGGAAGGCATCGCCCCGGAAAAGAAAAAATGGACCATCCGCGCCTCCGGATTCATCGCGGTTATTCTTCTGGCGGAGATAATTTTAGCGTCCAAAGGCGGGCCGGCCTCCGGCATCGCCGGAGCGGCCCAGGGGGCCGGACCGGCCGACCTCGGCAGGATCTTATTGACGGACTATCTCTATCCCTTCGAGATCACCTCGATCCTGATCATCGCGGCCCTGGTCGGAGCCATCGTTTTGGCCAAGAAAAAGGAAAAAAAGTGATCCCCTCCAATTACTTCTTCATCTTGAGCATCATTCTTTTTGTCCTTGGTATCATCGCCTTCTTCGTCAAAAGGGATCTTATCGGCCAGCTCATGGGAATCGAAATCATGTTGAACGCGGCCAACCTGGCTTTTCTCGCTTTGGCCAAAGCGTCAAATTTTCCCGAGGCCCAGGCGATCGTCCTCTTTGTCATAGTCGTCGCCGCCGCCGAAGCCGCGGTCGGACTGGCCATTATCCTTCTCATTTTTCGTCGAAAAAAAACGATCAAAACCGAAGATATACGGTCCATGAAAGGCTGAAGTGAAGGATATTTTCTGGCTCATCCCGTTTGGTCCGGCCATCAGCGCGCTGGTCCTCGTCCTTTTCGGTCACCGGCTTTCGAGAAAGGTCGTCTCCATCCAAGCTTGCGCGGCCGTTTTCTTTTCCTTTGCGGTTTCTGTCGTCTCATGTTTAGGACTTATCAATGCGAACCGCGCGGACTTCCCTCTCATCAAACATCTTTTTTCTTGGATCTCGGCAGGCTCCCTGAAGGCCGGTTTTTCCCTCCAATTCGACCCCCTATCGGCCGTCATGGTTCTGGTCGTGACCGGCGTGGGATTTTTGATCCATGTCTATTCCATCGGCTATATGTCCCGCGACAAAGGATATGCGCGCTATTTCGCCTGCCTGAACCTGTTCACGTTCGCCATGCTCCTCCTCGTTCTGGCTTCGAACATGATCTTGATGTTCGTCGGATGGGAAGGCGTCGGCCTCTGTTCCTATTTGCTCATCGGGTTTTGGTTCGAAAAACCGGCCGCTGCGGCAGCCGGGAAAAAAGCGTTCATCGTCAACCGGATCGGAGATGCCGGCTTCATCCTGGGCGTGTTGTTCATCGTCCTGGTTGTCGGGAATTCCGAGTTTATGGCCATTAACGAAGCGATCGGCAACGGCGGCTTGGCCCGGGGGACGGCGACGGGGATCGCGATTCTGTTGTTTATCGGGGCGGCGGGGAAATCCGCCCAAATCCCACTTTATGTCTGGCTTCCGGACGCCATGGAAGGCCCCACGCCCGTCAGCGCGCTCATCCACGCCGCGACCATGGTCACGGCCGGCGTTTACATGGTCGCCAGGATGAATTTGCTTTATGCGTTCTCGGGCACGGCCGGCCAGATCGTGGCCGTCGTCGGGGCCGTGACGGCCGTCTATGCGGCGACCATGGCCTTGACCCAGAATGACATCAAGCGGGTTCTCGCCTATTCGACCATTTCCCAACTCGGATACATGTTCCTCGGATGCGGTGTGGGCGCCTACGCAGCCGGCATCTTTCATCTTTATACCCACGCTTTCTTCAAAAGCCTTTTATTCCTCGCGGCCGGCAGCGTCATCCATTCCCTGTCCGGAGAACAGGATATGCGCAAAATGGGCGGTTTGAAAAAATATCTGCCCAGGACGTATCCGGCTTTTCTCATCGGCGCCATCGCCATTGCCGGCGTCCCTTTTTTATCCGGCTTCTATTCCAAAGACGCGATCCTGACCCAGGCCTTCGCTCAGGGACATTACGTCCTTTGGGCGTTAGGGTTAGGCGCGGCCGTTTTGACGGCTTTTTACATGTTCCGGCTGATCTTCCTGACGTTTTACGGAGAAGAAAGGCTGGACCCCGAGGCGAAACGACATCTCCATGAATCTCCAAGGATCATGACCCTTCCCCTGGCTATCCTGGCCTTTTTCTCGATCACCGCCGGCTACGTCGGACTTCCGGCGGTGCTGGGCGAAAAAGCCGATGTCTTTAAGCGTTTTTTGAATCCCGTCATCCGACCCGTCTCCGGAGGACATCTTGCCTCGGGCACGGAATGGCTCCTTATTTTGCTTTCGACAACGGCCGCTTTGCTCGGGATTGTCCTGGCCTATGCTCTTTACCTGAAAAACAAGCGAATTCCCCATGCTTTCGTCGCCCGCTTTCCCGGTCTGTACAAACTTCTCTATAACAAGTATTACGTGGATGAAATCTATGATGCGGTTGTCGTCAATCCCCTGGTCCGTTGCTCGGAAGGAATTTACGGCGGCTTCGACCTCAAGGTCATCGACGGAAGCCTCGACGGATCGGCCTCCGCCGCCGCGTTGGCGGGCAAAATCCTCGCCTATTTCCAAACGGGGTTATTAAAAGACTATGCTCTTGTCTTTCTTCTGGGCGTCGTGATTTTCATGGGAGTCCTTCTGTTTTAGCCATGAGCCAGCCGATTCTCAGCCTGGTCATCTTTTTGCCCTTAGCCGCCGCCCTTCTCATGATCTTTCTGCCGAAAGACAACAAAAATCTGCTTTACGGCTTCGCCCTGGCCGTCACGGTCGTGACATTCGCCCTGTCGCTTTTTCTCTTTTTCGGATTCGACGTCCGCACGGGCGGCCCGCAGTTCGTGGAACAAGCGGCCTGGCTGGGCGATGGCCTGCAATATCACGTCGGCATCGACGGCATCAGCCTCTTTCTCGTTTTGCTGACCACGTTCCTCATGCCTCTCGCGCTCATGTCCTCGTGGTCTTCGATCCGCGATAAGATCAAGGAATATCTCGTTTTCATGCTCGTCCTCGAGACGGGCATCATCGGCGTTTTTGCCGCGCTCAATCTGTTCCTCTTCTACGTTTTCTGGGAAGCCATGCTCATCCCCATGTATTTTCTCATCGGCGTCTGGGGCGGCAAGCGCCGCGTCTATGCCACGACGAAATTCATTCTGTTCACGATGCTGGGAAGCCTTCTGATGCTCGTCGCGATTTTCGCTTTGTATTCTCATTTTCATGAAGCGACAGGCGCATATTCCTTGAATCTCTTTGATCTCTACAAAGTCCCGATCGATCCGAAGGTTCAGAGCTGGCTCTTTCTGGCCTTCGCTCTCGCCTTCGCCATCAAAGTGCCGATATTTCCTTTCCATACCTGGCTGCCCGACGCCCATGTCGAGGCCCCGACGGCGGGATCCGTCTTTCTGGCCGCGGTGCTCCTCAAGATGGGCGCCTACGGCTTTCTCCGATTCGCCATTCCTCTGTTCCCGAACGCCGTGGAGAAATTCCTTCCGATCCTGGCCGTTCTTTCCATCATCGGGATCATTTACGGCGGCTTGATGGCACTCGTTCAGAAAGACATCAAATCGCTGGTCGCCTACTCCAGCGTCAGCCATATGGGACTGATCATGTTGGCCCTTCTTTCGCTCAACGTCGAAGGCACGGTGGGTTCCGTTTTCCAGATGCTCAACCACGGACTGAGCACCGGCGCGCTGTTCCTGATCGTAGGCATTTTGTATGAGCGGGCGCACTCCCGGCAGATCAAGGATTTTGGCGGAGTGAGTCGTCCCATGCCCGTCCTCTCCGTTTTTTTTCTGATCGCTATGCTTTCGTCAATGGGACTGCCGGGGCTGAACGGCTTTGTCGGCGAAATCACCTGCTTTTTCGGAATTTTCACTGCAAACAAAGTTTACGCCGTCCTGGGCCTGACCACGGTCATCCTTACCGCGGCCTATCTCCTCTGGATGTTCCAGAGGGTCATGCAAGGGCCGGTCGCAAACGAAAGAATATCGTCTTTCAGGGACATGAACAAACGAGAGATCACGTATCTTATTCCCATCATCATCTTGATGTTCTGGATGGGCCTTTATCCTCAGACATTTATAAGAAAAATTGAGCCTTCCGTCGTCCAATATATCAGCCTTATCAAGAATGACCGGAGGGTCATCGTTCATAAGGCGGCCGGGCTCCCGGTCAAATGGGGACTTCGGCAGAAGGACAACAAAGCCAGATGAACGGATTTGCCGCGGCGGCTCCCCTTCTCGTCATCACCGGCGCCGCTCTGGCTGTCCTTCTCCTGGAAGCTTTTGTGAACAAGTCGAACAAGAATTATTTGGCCATTTTATCTCTGATTTTCCTCTCGATCTGCGCTCTCTTCTGCGCGCGCTCATGGAACGCCGGCTTGGCTTATTTCAACGGGATGCTCCGCTTGGATAATCTGTCTCTGATCCTGATCGCGCTCTTCCTGATCACCACGGCCTTCGTCATTCTCATCGGCATGAAATATTTTTCGGCGCGGGCTCTCAATGGCGGCGAGTTCTACGGACTTCTTCTCCTGGCCCTTTCCGGACTCATTATCATGGTCACATCGCTGAATCTCATCGTCATTTTCCTGGGCCTCGAAGTCCTTTCGGTCGCCAGCTATGCGTTGGCCGGATTGAACCTTCGCGACAGCAAATCCGCGGAGGCTGCGATCAAATATTTCATGATGGGATGTTTCGCCGGAGCCTTTCTTGTGTTCGGGCTGGCCCTCGTCTTTGGCACTGTCCGTTCCATTGACATTCCGGATATCATCGCCTTTCTCGGCGCGGCATCCGGCCCGCCCGTCCTTGGACTCATCGGCCTGGGACTGATCATCTCCGGATTCGCTTTTAAGATCGCGATCGTGCCCTTTCATATGTGGGCGCCGGACGTCTATGAGGGCGCTCCTACGCCTGTGACGACTTTTTTCGTCGTCGGCCCCAAAGCGGCGGGATTCGCCGTCCTTTTCCGGATGTTGGTCCCCCTCTGGAAAGAAAGCTCCAGGTCCGGTTCCATCTTCGATTTCCTTTGGGCTCTCTCCGCCCTGACGATGATCGTGGGAAGTCTGATCGCCCTCCGGCAAAAGAACATCAAGCGATTGTTTGCTTATTCCAGCATCGTCCATTCGGGATATTTGCTGATTGCGATCCTCTCCGGCGATGGCACCGGCCTCGTTTTTTTCATGGCGGTCTATTTGTTCATGAGCGTGGGGGCTTTCGGCTCTCTCATTGCCCTAAGCTATAAAGACCGCGAATACGGCGATTTGAGCGATTTCGCCGGGATTGGCTTCAAATATCCGTGGATCGGCGCCCTTTTTACGGTCTTCCTCGTCTCCTTGGCTGGATTCCCTCCGACGGGCGGCTTCCTGGCGAAATTTTACATTTTCGTGGGGGCCGTTCGGCAAGGTCTGACGCCTCTCGTCCTCATCGGCGTGCTGGCCAGTTTGATTTCGGCTTATTACTATCTCCGGATCGTCGCTTATATGTATATGAGAGAACCGATAAACGACATCGAAATTGAAATGGAGAACCCGGCCCTCTTTTTAGTCCTTTTTCTTTGTCTGTTCGGGGTCCTTCAGCTCGGTCTATTCCCCGGCAATGTCCTGTACATCATTAAACAAGCGGTCGCTTCCCTCGTTGGCTTCTGATTCGCATCCTCAAATATCCGACGTCTTTCGCGGATTGAGGAAATCCGTCAAAAGCTCGCGGAGCAAACGGATCGGAAGTCCGACGACGTTGTCATAATCCCCTTCCAGTTTTCGAACCAAGGCATCTCCCGATTCCTGGATGGCATAGCTTCCAGCTTTATCCAGAAAATCGTTCGCATCAAGATATTTTTCGATGTCGGCCCGGCTCAACATTTTGAATGTGACCCAACTGGTGGCCTGCCCGGAAAGCATCCGATCTTGATCTTCCCGATAAAGAGCGACGGCCGTGACAACCCGATGTCTCTTCCTGGAAAGCCTTTCCAACATGGATTCGGCCTCCCGACGGCTTTTCGGCTTGCCGAAGATGTCCTCATCGCAACAGACGACGGTATCTGCGGCGATAATGAGCGAAGAAGGGTGTTCGGCGCCGACGGCTCTGGCCTTGGCAATCGCGGCCCGTCGGGCGAAGACGACCGGATCGCGGTCGCGAAAAAGATCTTCGTCCACCCGGCTTGGCACGACTCTAAAATCGGGCACGATTTCCCTTAAAAGATCGCGTCTTCTGGGAGAAGCGGAGGCCAGGATGACGTCCAGCCTGTTTTTTTCCTTTGAATTCAAGCTAAGAACGTCCGAAACGCGAGCGCGCGGATTCCGTTTTAAAATTTCAAACCGGCAAAGATGGCCAGAACATTCGTCTTGGGTATGGAATCGGAGGGGACGGTGCCCTCATATCCGGCCGAGCTTTTCTGAATGCCGGCTAGGCCCATATGATAGCGGCCTTCGACGAATAATTTGACGCCGCCCATGGGCAGGCCGAAGCCGGCTCCGAAGACGAGACCGTAATCCAGTTGATTCAGATCTTTTTTGATATCTTCCGTCGCGGACTGGGGGGTCACACCGGTACCGGAAATAGAGTATGACGCTTTAGCTTGGACTACATAAGCCGCCTCGCCGCCTCCCATCAGATAGAAATCGGGGGCGCCGGCTTGTTTCAGGATGTGGATCTTGAGCATCACGGGAACGCTTAATTCGTCGATGTTCATTTTAATGTCAAAATCGTAGCCCGAATCGGAACCTTGAAAACGGATGCCTTTGCGGATATAAAGCACGTCAATTTCAAAGCCGATTTGAGATCCCATCTCGAATCCTATGCCGCCGCCCAATCCGCTGATCGGCTTTTTAAACGAATCAAATTGCTCATATCCGGGTTGGGATTTGTACGTCATGGATGCCGAGGTCACCCCCCCCATGATCTTGAATCCGCCGAAGGATGCCGCCGAAGCCGACGAATACGATGGAGGAGGAGCCTGATACACGACGGGCGGCGGCTCCGTGGCTCGTTGAGGCTGAACCACGGGCACGGGGGGAGCGATCTCTTTCTTCTCCCCGCCGACGACATCGACGACGGAATTGTTGATAAAGCCGGATAGGCTTTTACCCGTATCATCGGTGATCGAGATCTCGTACCAATCTCCGATCTTTTGGCGTGATTCGAGAAGAGTCCCCTGGGGCAGCTGTTTGATGACGGAGCTCGAAGCGTCCGGCTCGGACCTGACGTTGGCTGTCATGACTTTCACTTTCAGAACGTAGCTTTGTGCTGCGCTCAAACCTGGAACTAAGATCAAGGCAAGCCCGAGTCCCATAATCCACGCTCTTTTCATGGAAACCTCCGCACTTTCGTATTCAATCTCTCGTATGTATGACATGATTTGGCGGGAATTTCAATATCTTTTTCGCGCTTTATTTTGAATCTGCGATGGCCGTCATTTTCTTTCTATTGAAATCCGGCGAGTCCCGCTCTACAATCAGCCTGTCTTCTCTTCGAGGAGGCGCCCTGGAACAACTTGAACATGATGCCACGCCGAAAAACCCAATCATGCGAATGACCTATCGTTTTCCCGATATTCCCCAGATGAAGGACATCCGATTGAAGTTGGAGAATAAGGGAAAAAGACTCCGGTTTTCCATTTCCGGCCGCAAATCGCTTATATACGTCCCTCTCATCTGGTATTTCATAAAATGGCTCAGCCGCTTGGGAATCATCCTCAGACGGAACGGCGCCAATGTCTATTCCCTATACATTCCCCCGATCCCGAGCGAAGCTGACAATCGACACCTCCAAATCTTCTTGAATGCCTGGCTGTTCAAAAAAAAGGTTCCCTTCGCCGTGACGATTGCCGTCACGGACGAATGCCAGCTGAATTGTGCCCATTGCAGCGTGCTTGAGAACGCCGCCGGGAGAAGGCCGATGGCGCTCGCGGAGATCAAGCAGGCGATTGCCGAATCGATTTCTCTCGGCGTGACGAATATCACTTTCACCGGCGGAGAACCGCTTATGCGGGCCGATTTGGAGGAGATCATCGCCGCCGTCCCCGCCGATAAGGCCGTCTCTCTCGTTTTTACCAATGCGGTGGGATTGGATGCCGCAAGAGCGGCGGCGATCAGCAAAGCGGGCGCGTTTGGAGTCCAGATCAGTCTGGATTCTCCCGAGCCGTCGGAACACGACCGATTGCGCGGCCGGGAAGGCTTATTCGATTTGGTGAAAAAGGGAGTTGAAAACGCCCTTGGCGAGGGCTTAATGGTCGGCCTTTCGACTTATGCTTCCAACCCATCCGTCGCGGAAAAGAAACTCAGTCGCCTCGCGGAACTTGCCGCGGCGTGGGGCGCGCATGAAGTCAGCGTCTTCGACCTGATTCCCACCGGACGTCTGTTGCGGAAGACTGAAGTCATGCTGACCGCGGCGAGCCGCCGCTCATTGCTCCTCGAAGCCAGACGGCTCAACCGGCGCTTTGGGGGCCGACCGAGGATCATCACCCAGTGCTGGACAAATCACGGCCGGGGATTCGCTCGTTTCATAGGCTGCCTGGCCGGTCACTACCAGTTTCATATCTCCGCGAGCGGCGAATTCATGCCCTGCGACTTCACGCCTCTGTCCTTCGGGAATATCCGTGACGAAACGGTCGCCGGCCTTTGGGAGAAGCTCCTCCGGCATCCGGCCTATAAGGGAAGATGTTACGCCTGCAGGATGCAGGATCCATTGTTCCGCAAGACGTATATCGATTCCATTCCCCAGGGAGCGGACATGCCCTACTTCATCGACAGGCTGTCGTCCCCGAATTGCGGCTAAGGCTCCGAGCCAGAATCGCCCGAGCCGATTTTTCCGTAAGGCGCTTTTTCCGCTTCCCCGCCCGGCCGATCTTTTTCAGCTAGCCATTTGCGGAGCTTTTGAGCGGCGTGTCTTTGATAGGCCTTGCCGATCACGGGAGAGAGCCTGTTGAGAAACGACGTGATCCTGAAAAGCCGCGAGGGATAGATGCGCTTCCGGTCCTTTTCGACTCCCCTGATGATGGCCTTGGCTACGACGTCCGAGTCCTGGATGGGCCAGGGTATCGGGACGTTTTCGCCGGCCGCTTTGAAGAAACCCGTCCGGGTGGCGATGGGATAGACCATGGAAATTCGAGCCCCGTGGCCCATCTCCAAGCGGTAGCCTTCCACGAACCTTTCCAGGGCGGCTTTGGTGGCTGAATAGAGGGCGTAGCCCGGCATGGCCAGGGTGCACATGCCCGAGGCCGTGATGACAAAATGAAAGCTCCGGCCGCCGGAAATTTCGATCATCTTCTCCAGAGAATAAAAGACCGAGAACGTATTGAGGTCGAATATGGATCGGATATGGGTCCAATCCGATCTTTCTAGCTTTTCATAATAGGGGAAACCCGCGTTGGCGATGAAGATATCCACACCGCCCCATTTTCTCATTACCTCCTCGAATAAGCGGTCAACATTTTCCTTCCGGGAAAGGTCGCAGGACAGGGCCTCCATCTTAGCCCTGCGATCATTCATCGACAGGATGTTCTTCCTGATCAAGTCCCCGCGGCGGGCCACCCCGAGAACAGTCGCCTCTCGGCCGGCCAGCTGCTCCAAAAGGGACTTGCCGATGCCCGACGAGGCCCCGGTGACGATGATCCTCCGGCCTTCGATCTTCATTTCGACTCCCTGACGTCCTTCCGCCCTGGAGGCCAAGGGGCCAGCCCGCGGCTGCAGAGCCAGTCAACGGCATGCCTGAAGGTTTCGCCGAGGGGGCGGGACGTGTGGTCCAATTCCTTTCTCGCTTTCGAATCATCATAGAACCAGTAGTGGCTCATGATGAAGGCCTCCGCTTCGTCCAGGAAGGGGTCCTTGGAGAAGGCTTGGAGGATCCGGCCGGCCGCGCGTCCTATCCCCTGCGATATGACCCAACGAGGCGGCGGATAGCCGGTCACGTTCGACAGGATTTCGAATAACTCCGCATAATCTAAGTTGGCCCCGCCCAGGATATAGCGTTCACCCAGCCGTCCCTTATCCATCGCCAGGACAAGCCCGCGTGCGGCGTCTCTTACGTCCAGGGCGTTCTGCCCGCCCCGGATATAAGCCGGGACTCGGCGCCGGAGGAAGGCGAGCAGCAAACGGGAGCTTGAGATGTGGATGTCGCCGGGGCCGTAACAGTAACAGGGATAGGCACGGACTATCGGCAAGCCCGCCTCCAGGCAATCCTGAACATAGAGTTCTGTTCGGCGCTTAGCCCGAAAATATTCTATCCGGCAGTCGTCGAGGTCATAAACGACATCTTCCCCGACCGGGGTGGGACTGCCGCCGCCCAGGCCGAAGATGCTGCCGAGAAAAACGATTCTATCCGGACGCTCGACGCGGCAGGCCTCAAAAAGGTTGCGGGTTATGCTGTAGTTGAGATTCCAGATTAGTCGGCGGTCTTTGGGGGCCGTGGAGATGAAACCGGCCAAATGGAAAAGGGCATCGACTCCTTCGAGCGCCTGGGGAAGCGATCCAGGGTCAAGGAGATCGCCTTCGAAGACCTCAAGGCCAGCTCGGCCTTCAAGGCCTGAGTCCCGCAGGAGCCGTACGTTCCTGGCGAAGGCCCGCACTCTTTCCCCTCGTTCGAGAAGGAGGCGGACCGCATGGGATCCGATGAATCCGGTGGCTCCGGTTACCAAGTTCAGGTTAGGCATGTCGTCGATCGCTTAAAAGACGCCTCCTGGATGATCGCATCGCTCCTGACACGGCTGGGGAAACGTATCATACGATCATCTTCCAGTCAACGCGGTTCCAGGCTGCTCGCGGCTCCGGCCTCAGTTCGGGCTAAATAGAGTATGTCGCCATATTTTTGATAGAATTGTGCTTTCACCGGACGACCACAAATGCGCCTAAAAGACAATAAACCCCCTTCCCCCATCAAAACCACTTATCCTAAAAATACTCCGCCCGTTCTTCGGCCGCCATCAGGGCGACCTGCTCGGAGACGCCTGACGGCGACAAACACGTGCTTGAGGTGATCGATGATGTGCGGTCCACGGCCTGATAATCGGTTATGAAGGCCTTGATTTTAGTTTTAGAACTGCCTAAAATTCCTATGAAGCTAAAAACGAATTTCTTATAAGTTATAAAAGAAATCGATGTCATATTTTAAAGGCTGTCAATTAAGTAACTTCAAAGTAGAATCAACCTGCAATTTTTTAAATTTCACATCATGAGTCACAAATCTTCTCCAGAAAACAAGAAGAATCCTGGGATCCCAATTGTGCTTACCGCTTCCCGGGTCGAGATGAGCGACTTCGACCTTGACCCATTTCTTGCCTTTGGCGCAGGCCTTCCGCTCGGTTTCATTCCCAAATCCGTGTTGAGAAAAAGCATTTACCCACCGTTAGAGGAGAATGAGGACGGGACAGTCAAGTTTGCCCCATATGGATTAAGGAAGGTTGAGGCGTTACTTATGAAAGAGTTCGGGCAGGAAAATGTTGTTACCGTCCATCCTTCCCGGTTGGATCAGTTCATTGGACCACGAACCAATGTCATCGGCATCACAAGTATGGATCCTTTGGGCCAAGGTTTTGTTAGCAGGACTTTATCCGGCATTATGGGCCTACACGGCAAGCCAACCACACGGATGGAGTTTGAAGCTCTCCTCTTTAGTGATATTTTAAAGAAGAGCGGGGCCCGGATTCTGGTAGGAGGATCCGGTGCATGGCAACTTGTGGAGCGAGGTTTAAGTGATTTTTGCAGGTTCGATACTGTTATTGTGGGGGAAGCCGAAAGGGCAGTCCTGGATGTGTTCAAGAGAGCTTTCAACGGCCAGAATATAGAAAGGGTAATCCAGATGCCATTCCCAAACATTGAACAAATCCCGACTATTAATAACGCCTCAATCTACGGCACGGTCGAAATCACCAGGGGATGTGACCGGGGATGTCACTTCTGTTCACCAACCATGCGGAAATCCATCTCCTTTCCTATTGAACACATCATGGAAGAAGTCAGCCTTAACGCCAGCCTCGGGTCAAAAATGATTATCCTTCAGACAGATGACCTGTTTCTCTATCAGAGCAATCCTGATTTCAGACCCAACCGCCGAGCCGTTGTTGATCTTATCCAAAGGGTGGCTAAAACCGATGGAGTGAAGTATTGCCAAATTGCCCATATGTCTCTTCCTCCTGCGATTTTAGACCGGGAAATAGTCAGAGAGATAGGCCCGATCCTCGCCGAAAAGTCAACATGGGAATACCAGGGGAAACGGTGTGCTTCTGTGGAAATAGGGATAGAAACAGGCAGCATCAGGTTGGTGAGGAAGTACATGCATGGAAAATCCTTGCCCTTTTCCCCAGACGACTGGCCAGATATCATCGTCCAGGCAATAAGCATTCTAAATGACTGCCAAATAAATCCCCTGGCTACATTGGTGTTGGGACTACCCGGAGAAACAGAGGAGGATATCCATCAGACCCTCAAGCTTCTTGACCGCCTCAAGAACGCTAAGCTCTTCTATGTCCCGCTTCTCTTTGTCTCCGAGGAAGATACTGTACTGGATGGTTTCGAACATATGAATATCAAGAGCCTAAACAGGCTTCATTGGGAGATCATGGCAACTTGTTGGAGGCAAAATATTGAGCGCTGGGAGCCTGCCCTCTCACTTTTGGTCAGAATGGTTTGTGTTTTGTCTTGCAGGATACGAACGCGAGCGCTTTTGTCGATGTACGCCATAAGTAAAAGTTTAGAAAGGCATGGCGGAAAAAGAAGTTGATAGATGTTGAATTTCCGTGAGCGGCGCTAAGGCGCCGCCGGCCAAATCGATCTGGCCGGCAGGGACATCGGCTTCGCGGGCATTGATACGAAGGAATTTCCTTTTTTCGCGTTGTGGTGAATTCCCGCTCCGGACAATGAATCTCCCCTCCTAACCATAACGGAAGTATATCATCGGCCGGGCGGCGCTATCAAATACCGCGAAAAGCGTACCCGAAGTGCATATTGGGAAAAAAACTCGCCACACCGGCTAAAAGACAATAGACTTCCGCTCCCCCCTGATCACAAAATACTCAAAAATATTCCCCGCTCTCCTCGGCCAGCCGGAGGGCGAAGGAAACAAGGCTCGCCTTCTTGACCTTTCCCCGGTGGGCGTTGGCATAGAGGCCGTAGTAGCGGACCATCACCTGCCCCTTGTCGGGGATATGGGATGTCGCACGGGCGATAAACTCCAGATAATCCATCACCTCCCGCTCTGTGCCCTTCTCACCATGCCGATAACCGACTTTGCCCTCCTGCTCCAGGAAGGAGAGGAGCGGCCGGATTATGTATTTGCCCACCCGCTCGGCCTCCGGCTTCGTTTTGGCCCTCACCAGGCTGTGGACGTTGAAGCCGGTGTAAGGCCAAGAGAGAATGCGCTCGGCCCATTCCGGGCTGAGAAGTTCCCGGCCGACGAGAAACGACAGGACCTCCCGGGCGAAGATCTCCGCCAGCCGTGAGTCGTCCATCCGCGGGATCTGATGGAAGACACCCGCCTCGTCCGTTCCTCCTTCAGTCACCAGGAAATGGAGGTGCGGGTGAAGATTGATCCGGTTCCCGAAGGTCTGGATGGCCGCGATGATCCCCGGCGTGCTCCCAGCCTAGCCGGTCTTTTACCGATTCGTCTGAGGGGCGGCCGGCGGCGGCATCGGCCGAAGCGCTGAGAGCCCGCTCCCGGCGATCGATTTGTTGAAAGTGGGGACGTCCTTGTCCATCAACACCCGATATTGCGCTTGAACGTCCTGGATCTGTTTCTCCAGGTCATCGACAAGCCCAATCGATGTCTTGGTCGGACCGTAATCGGCGCTGCCGGCCGTATCTCCGCCGCCCGTTCCGATGACCTGGCTCACCCACATTAGGTTAAGGTAGATCTTGTAGGACTGGACGAAGTACTTATCGTCGCTGAGGGCCTCCGATCGGGTAATGAGCTGATCTCGAACGGTCAGCATCTTCTTGTCCATATCGTCCACAGTTTTAAGCAGCGCTTTCTTTCCGCCCGGCGCGAAGAGCGTCTTGCGGGCGTCTTCGAGCTGTTTCCGCATCCACTCGATCTGGTTGGTCATATCGGACACGGCGTTGATATCGTCGCGGACGCGGATCTGCAGATTCACCAAATTCCGGATGTCCGTCTCCGAACCGCTGTTGTTGGGTGGAAGAAGGATCTCGATCGGTTGGACGTACGTCTCGCCGTCCACAGTGAGGCGGGCGATGTACGCGCCGGGAGCGGCGATCGGGCCTTGGCCTTGGGAAACGCCCCAGTGAGTTATAGGACGCGTCTGCGCGTTCTGGAATCGCGGCTCTTCCCATATGCGGGGATTCTCGGGAGGCGTTGTCCGGAGCGCGACCAGGCGCGGCGGATCATGACGCATGTCCCAAGATGTCCGGTTGATCCCGGCGCGGGCTCCCGTCACGGGCAGTTTGCGGATGACGGTTCCGTTTCCGTCGAGGATTTCGAGCTGCATCGGGCTCTTGGGAGCGGCCTTCAGCGCAAAGTTCAGAAGAGCGCGTCCGCCGCGGACGAGCCGGTAGGCCGGGCGCGGCTTGAACAATTTCGCGGCCGCTTCCCCGTCCATGGCGCCTTGCTCGAGGGCCGAGATGTCTTCCATAATATAGATTCCGCGGCCGTAAGTGGATACAACCAGGTCTTGCGCCTGTTTTTGGACGACGATCCATGAGACGGGCGCGGGAGGCAGTCCTTCCTTCAGCGGCTTCCAGGTCGCGCCGTCATCGAGCGTATAGTGGAGCGCGTTGCCGGTCCCGGCGAAAAGCATGCCCTTCCGGTTCGGGTTCTCCGCGATGACGCGGGCGTAGGCCAGGGTGCCTTTGGGCAGGTTGCCGGTGATCTTGGTCCACGTCTGGCCGAAATCCGTGGTCTTGTAAAGATACGGGTCGCGGTTGTCCATCAAATGAAAATCGACGGCGATGTAGGCCTTGCCGGCGTCGAAGCTCGACGGTTCGATCTTGGAAACGACACCCCACGCGGGCAAGCCTTTGATGTTGGCCGTGACGTCGTTCCATTTGCCGCCGCCGTCGTTCGTATACCAGACCTTGCCGTCGTTGGTCCCGGCCCAGATGAGGCCCTTCTGGATCGGCGACGGCGCGATCGAAAAAACGACTTCGCCGTAGAATTGGCCGAGGTTATCGCCGACGATCCCGCCCGAAGAAACGATGAACCGCGGATCCTGCGTCGAGAGGTCCGGGCTGATGACGGACCAGCTCGAACCGCCGTCGGCGGTCTTGAAAATGACCTGGGCGCCGTAATAGACGGTGTTGTGGTCAAAGGGGTCGATCGCCAAAGGCGGCGTCCAGTGGGCCCGCCATTTGATGGTATTCGGCGCCGAATCGAGCGTCCGGAGCCAGGGGCTCACCGAGCGCGCGAGCTTGGTCCTGAAATCATAGCGGGTCACTTCGTTGCCGTAGCAGGTCGCCCAGACGATGTCGGAGTCCGTCGGGTCCGGGATCGTAAAGCCGGATTCGCAGCCGCCGATGCCGTGGTCCCATGCCCCGCCGCCGCCTCCGCGCATCGCGGTGCCGGCAGCGTTCGCCCCGGCCTCGGGCGTCGTGCTGAGCCCCCGCATCGTGCCGTCGTCCTGCATGTTACTGTAAATGTGATAGGGAACATCGTTGTCCAAGGCGACGTGGTACATCTGGCCGATGGGCAGCGTGACGCGATGGGATGTTTTTCCGTGGTCGTTGGTTACGAACATGCCGCCGTCATCGGTGACGATGATCCTGTCGGCGTTCGTCGGGTCGATCCATATGTCATGGGTGTCGCCGCCCCAGGGCAGAGTGCGGAACGACTTGCCCCCGTCGGTCGATTGGTGGAAACTGCTGTTCGCCACCAGGACTTCATCCGGGTTGGACGGCGAAATGCCGAGACGAATGTAATAGCCGGCGCGGCCGATCAGCGCCCGCTGCCAGCTCCCGACCTTCCAGTTCTCGCCTCCATCGTCCGAGCGCCAGAGCGATCCCTGGTCGGCGGTCTGAATGAGAGCATAGACGCGCTTGGAATCCTTGGCCGCGATCGCGACATCGATTTTGCCGACGGGAGATTTCGGCAGGCCGTGGCCTTCGATGCGCTTCCAAGTCGTGCCGCCGTCGATCGATTTCCAGATGCCGCTGTCGGGGCCGCCGCTGAACATGGCGTAAGTGTGCATTTCGGCCTGCCACATTCCGGCGAACAGGACGTTCGGGTCGTTCGGATCCATGGCCAGGCCGGAACATCCCGAGTTCGGGCTGACGAAGAGAACGCGCTGCCAGGTTTTGCCGCCGTCCATCGTCCGATAAACGCCGCGCTCCTGCTGCGGGCCGGTCAGACGGCCGAGCGCCGCGGCGAAAACGATGTCCGGGTTCGTGGGATGGATGATGATCCGTCCGATGCGGCCGGTCTCGTCGAGGCCCAGGTGAGCCCAGGTTTGGCCGGCGTCGGCGGACTTGTAGATGCCGTCGCCCATCATGTCCACGTCGCGGATGGCCCACGCTTCGCCCGTCCCGGCCCAGATGATATTGTGGTTGGACGAAGACAAGGCCAGGGCGCCTATAGCGGCCACAGGCTGGTCGTCGAAGATCGGCCGCCACGTGTTTCCGCCGTCGCTGGACTTGAAGATGCCGCCCGAAGCGGCGCCGGCGTAGTAAGTGCTGAGCTCGCCCGGAACTCCCGTGGCGGCCGAGATGCGATTGCCGACCGCCGGTCCCATGAAGCGGAACCGCAGCGGCTCCTGCGGGGGACCGCCGAACTGTCCGCCGCGCTGCTGGGCAAACGACAGGGCAAACCAGAGTCCGAGGCCAAGAATGGCCAGGAAAAGAACCTTGAAATTGCGATCGAATGCTTTCATGCTCATCCTCCTCTTTCCAGCTCATATCCGATATTAATTTTCCTAAGAAAAAAAAACAATGGTCAGCGGATAACGTCCATAACAATAAATCATGTCCATGAAAAAGTGAAGCCTTTATAAAAATCCTCAGAGGCGGATCATGGACTTGAAGCACGATGCAGCAAGGAGTTCCATCGGCCGTTCCCACCTCGGAAGAAGACGTAATAATTGGGCCGTTTTGGCGTCAGGAATAGGGTCTTTTCCTAAATCCCATGTAAAAAATGATTTACGCTGAACAGGTTAGAACATACGGGCGAAGATCGTCCTGACGCCGAGTTCGGAGTGCGGATGGATCGTGCTCCGGAGGAGGCGCTTGAGCGATTTCTCGGGCGCACTCGCGGCACCCGCTATTTCGTCCGTGGTGAAAAGGTCAAAGTTTGATACGTCGTCAAGTCCGGTGGGCCTGGAGCGACAATCAGGTACGGCTGCGCGGAAAGCACCATGATGGTCGACGCGTATGTAAATCCTCCCGCGCCCCCGAAGTGGCGGCATATAGGGAACATGCTGGAGTCGTGCGATCTCAGTGTCGCCTTCGCGAGTTCGACATCGTGTGCGGCCGAGACTCCACGCAGACGCGTCTCGAGAGCCTGGTATCGTGCCCTGGTGCCCGAGAATCCGGCTTCTTGCGCTATCGCTTCCGTGGCCTTCATCCAGCCGCGATAGTCGTCGCTGAAGTCATCGCTCGCCAGAGCATGGTTCGTGTGATAAACGACAGTCGCGCCTTCGAAGGGGACGAATTCAACGACTTTTCCTGCCGAGCACTCGAAGTCGCGAGGGTGTTCGGGACCGCCGACGATATAGTTCTGACCCGAGGCGTGCTTCACAGTTTTGAGGAACCGAATCGCGTCCGCCTGCGCATGCTGGGCCAGGATTCCCCGGACGATGAAGGCGACCGGCAATCCGTCACGCGCCGGCGCGAGCTGGGCGAGCGTGTTGGTGCAAACGCTGACCGACCGGCTATTCATGCCGTTCATGCCAATGAATCCGGCGCTCGTGAGGACGAAGACATCGAGGCCGTCCAGCCCTTTCACATGCAAAATCGTCTGAAAACCGTTGTAGAACGGCGGGACGTCCATGTTTTGCGCCGTGAGCGCCGGGCTTCGATCGCTTTTATCAAATCCCATGCCGCTGCACCGTTCAGAGGTCATCGTCAGGGCATACACCCATTGTTCGTCGGGAAGTTGAAAAGCCAGCATCGTTTTGAAGTCGATATCCGCGCCTTCCGCAAGGCCCCGCACTTCGTCCAACAGATCCGGCGTCCATCTCTTGATCGACGGGAGAAAGTCGGTGTGTGCTAAAAATCGAGCGATAAACGTTTCGGCATCGATTTTATTGCTGTCGACAAGACTCGCTTTCCAGGCCTGCACGACCGCGTGGATCTCGTTCTTCAGCATGCGTCCGTGTTTCAAGCCGCGCTCATACGGCGAGCCTTCGAGCACGACGACTTTGAATGTATCCGGATAGACATTCGCATTCTGGGTGCGCGGGGCAGAAGCGCCGCGAGTCGAGAGAGAAACGAAAACAACCGCGGCCGAAAGAAAGATCCGAACAGATGCAGGTGCACAAGACATCGATCTTCTCCTCAACCAAGTGCGAACTCGAAATCGATACTCTCCGTTGCGAAAAAATGATAATCGCTGCTTCGGATCCGTGTCAAGAAAAAGAAAAGACAAAGAAAAAGCCACCCCCTCTCAACCATCGTTGGCGTATGACCGAAAAAAAGAAACGGCTGGAGCGGGACATAAGCCGGATTCTGTTCCCGCGCGCCGAAGCGGCGGGGGCGGTTATTTGTCTGGCCCCGCGATTGCTCGCGGGGACGAGCGGCCGACCCGCCCCGGGACGGGCCATCCCATGTGGGGCTCGTTTGGCCTTGCTCCGGATGGGGTTTACCCTGCCCCCGGCGTCGCCGCCGGGGCGGTGAGCTCTTACCTCACCTTTTCACCCTTACCCTCGCGGGCGGTATGTTTTCTGTGGCACTTTCCGCCGGTCGCCCGGCGCCGTCGTTAGCGGCCATCCTGCCCTGCGGAGTCCGGACTTTCCTCCCCTACTCCTCCTCGGGAGAAGCGGGAGCAACCGCCTCGCCCACTCCAGCCGTTATTTTAATGCCGTATTGCTCAAGCTTTTTGTACAAATTGCTGCGCGGCGTGTCGATCTCCCGCGCCGTCTGGGAGATATTCCATTTGTTTTCCGCGAGCTTGGCCAGGATGAAATCTTTTTCAGCCAGGTCCCGGAAATCCCTGAGCGTCTTCGCCTGGCCGGCGTCCGGGAATACCGCCCGATGACTCTCCCGGAGCTGTTCGGGAAGATCCTTGATCTCGATCAAGTCCTTATCGGTCATGATCAACAGCCGCTCGATGACGTTCTTGAGTTCCCGGACGTTCCCCTTCCAGGGACATCTCATCATGACCTCGAGTGCGTCGGGACTGATTTTTTTGATCTTGAAATTGTTCTCTTCCGCCAAATTCCTGCAAAAATATTCGATGAGCAGCGGGATGTCTTCCTTTTTTTCCCGCAGTGCGGGAGAATAGAGAGGAACGACGTTCAGGCGGAAGAACAGATCGTCGCGAAAATTGTTCTTCTCGATCTCTTTTTTCAAGTCCTTGTTGGTCGCGGCAATGACCCGGACGTCGACCTTGCCGATCTTGTTCGAACCGACCTTTTGGACCTCCCCTTCTTCGAGGACACGCAAGACCTTGGATTGCGTTTTGAGGCTCATGTCGCCGATTTCGTCGAGGAAGATCGTTCCGCCGTCCGCTTGCTCGAACTTGCCCGTTTTTCGCTCCGTGGCGCCCGTGAACGAGCCTTTCTCGTGGCCGAACAGCTCGCTTTCGATCAATTCCTCGGGAATGGCGGCGCAGTTGACCTGGATGAAATTCTCCTTGGCCCGGAGGCTATGCGCGTGGATCGCCCTGGCGATAAGCTCCTTGCCCGTCCCGCTTTCGCCATAGATGAGAACGGTGGCGTTTGTGGGAGCCGCCTGTAGAATTTCCTTCCAAAGCTTTTTCATCAACGGATGGTGACCGATGAGCTCGTATCGTTTCTCGGATTTCCTCTTCAGGTCCAGATTCTCCCGCTGCAGCTTGTTCTGGTTCAGCGCGTTGCGGATGGACAAAAGCACGCGGTCGCGGTGGAGCGGCTTCTCCAGGAACTCAAACGCGCCGTTTTTCGTCGCTTCGACGGCGTTTTGGATCGAGCCTTGACCCGAAATCATGATGACCTCGGGCGAATAAGGCTTGTTTTTGATTTGCTTCAAGACGTCGAGGCCGTCCATGCCCCCGGGCATCTTGATGTCGAGGAGAACGATGTCCACGCCGATGCTCTCTTCGAGCTTACGCAGGCCTTCTTCGCCGTCGCCGGCCTCGAAGAACTGAAATCCCTCGTATTCCAGGATCATTTTCAACGATTTTCGGATGTTTTCCTCGTCGTCGATGACGAGGATCCGCGCTTTGCGATCGGTTTTCATGAGGATTCTCTTGTTCGACGATATTTTACCATAGATATCGCTCGAGTGCCAAAAAACCGAGTCGGGTGGCAATTCAAGGAAATTCACGACGCAGCGGCGCTTTGGCGTCCATCCAGCATTCGTGGCGGGCTTTGTCAAGAGAATTTACGTTGATGACGGGTCATGAGAGTGCACAAGGCAGGTTTATTTGGCATGGAATTTGCTTTTATAAAAGGAGAATGAGTAGAATATTTCCGGTGGCCATCCTAAGGAATGTCCGTTTCGGGCAGCTGAACCGCAAGCTCATGGTTCTCGTCTTCCTCATCTTCTCCGGCCTCAACTCGATCCCCGGCGCCTATGCTTTCGAAAAAACCAACGTCGAACGGCAATTCACTCTCGACAACGGCCTGAAGGTTTTTTTGTACGAGCGGCGTGCGCTGCCTCTCGTGAATATCGTCGTCGCCGTCAACGCCGGCTCAAAGGATGAATCGGCGGAAACGAACGGCCTGGTCCATCTGCTGGAACATTTTATCCTTTTTCGCGGGACCGAGGTCCGGAGCGGCTCCAAGATCGCCGACGACATACGTCGTCACGGCGCCTATTTCAATGCCCAGACCGGTCTGGATGTTTCCTTATTCGAGATCTCGCTGCCTGCCGAATACGCCGACTTCGGACTGAGCAACCAGAAAGAGATCCTCTTCAATCTCAAGATCGACGATCAAGAGCTCGAGGCTGAGAAAGAAGTTGTGCTCGAAGAGTTGAGTCAGATCCGGGACGATCCCCTGCGATGGGCCTCGGCCCTTCTCTATCAAAATTTATTTCCGGGGCATCCCTACGGGCGTCCGGTCTTCGGCCAAGCGGAAATGATCAGGGCCCTGACCGCGGAACAAATGAATCGATTTTACAAGACCCATTACGTCCCGGCGAACTGCGCCCTGGCGATCGTGGGCGATTTCGCGGCCGAGGACATGGAAGGAAAAGTCCGCTCGTGTTTCGGGCCGGTCCCCAAAACCGATTTTGCTCCTGTCCAAATCGCCGCCGTGAAGCCTCTTCAGAAATCCGTCGAAATCCAGGAGACCATGGATGTCCAAGAGGCTTATCTGGTCATCGGGACGGCGGCCCCCGATGACAGCAGCCCCGACCAATACGGGGCCGATATCCTGACCGAAATTCTCGGCCGCGGAATCAATCCCATGCTTTATGGGCCTCTCAAGGGACAACGGAACCTGATCCATTCCGCCGGTATGGGATTTCTCCCCCTCAAATACGGGGGGGCCTTTGAAGTCTATATCACGCTCGATCCGGGGCGCATCGGCGTGGTCAAGAACCAGGCGATCCAATTTTTGCGACAGACGCGCAACGAGAATTTTTCCCGGGACGATGTTTTTGGCGACGCCAGGATGTACGCCTACGATTATCTCGAAAGCGCCAAGAACCAGATTTCGTTCAACCAGCAGAAGGCGGAGGAAAACGGGCTGGAGTTGGCCTCTTCCCTGGCTATGCACATCTTGCTCCGCGATAATGCCGCGCCCGCGAACTATCTCGATCATATCAAAAAGATCTCGTCGTCCGATTTGAGGAAAATGGCGGCGAAATACCTGAGCCGAGGCGAATATGTGCTCGTGGCGATCCTTCCCAAAAAGAAATAAATGAATCAGCGAAAGCCGCGTTTCGTCCGTTTTTTCGCCCTTACGTTGGGGATCTTCTCCTCCCCCTGGCTTTTCGCCCAATGGAATAATCCGCCCTCAAAGAAATTTTTAGAGAATGGTTTGACGGTGATCATGCAGCAGGACGATTCCTCCGCCATCACCGTCATGGAGATCTTCATCAAGGGAGGTCGACGCGCCGAGCCGGCGGGAAAAGAGGGGTTGTCCTATTTGACCACCCGGCTTTCCCTCGAGATCCCCGACCAGGGCAAAGCCATCGCGCTCATGGAGAAGTCCTCGCGATATATGATGGCATCCAAAGGGGATTTCAGCCTCATCCACATCGAGTGTCTGACCGATTTCCTGGCCGACACGCTGGAAGTATTCAGCGCGATTCTGAAAGATCCTCTGTTTTCCGGGATCCGCTTCGACCGGGTCGTGGAAGACATGAACGACCAGCGGAAGATCGAAAATGATGATAATATCAATATCGGCCATTTGACTCACCTGCGGACTTTTCTCGGGAATCTCGGCTATGCCGGCTCGGCCTTCGGCGAAGAAACCGCCTTGAAGAAAATCAAAGTCCGCGACGTCGAGGGCTTTTATAAGAGCTATTTCTCAGCCGGAAACATGATCCTTGCCGTCGTTTCGGACCTTGACGGCGGAAAACTCATCGAAATGCTGAATAAATATTTCGGCTCTTTGTCCCCTGGCAAACCGCAGGAAAGGATATCCACGGGCGCTCAAAAGGATTTTCCCGAGCTGCCGAAGGAAACGGTCATCGAGAAAGACACAAAGCAGAATCTCGTTTCCTTGGGCTTTGCCCTGCCGCGGATATCCCGAAAGAATTACGCGTTGAATACGCTCCTCGATATCCTTTTGGGAAAAGGCCCAGGCTCCAGGCTCTGGCCCCTGAGGTCGGAGGAAAAACTCGCTTACAATGTCAATTCCCGGACCACGTTCATGATCGAAGGCGGGTTTCTAGAAGTCTTCCTTGAAACCGATTCACCGAAAAGTGATACGGCCAAGGAGGCTTTAAAGAAAGTCATCGCCCGGCTTCATGAGCAGGGAGTTACCTCCGACGAACTTCAAGAGGCCAAAACCATGGTCAAGGCCAATTTTCTACGAACGAACGAGACAAAGGAAAAGAGGGTGGAAACCTTGGGTTCTTTTGAGGCTTTAGGGCTGGGCATTGATTATTTCAAGGGATATTTCGCCGAAATCGATGCCGTTACGGTGGACGCGATCAACGACTATATCAAAGACGTGCTGGATCCCCAAAAAGCCGCGCTCATCGTCGTCGGCCCCAAAAAGTGACGGGACTCGCGCCTGCCAACGGCTCGATGGCGAGCCTCATCACGCTTTGAGTTTGGCGCGCCGGTCATCTTCATGCGGCGGCGCAAAAAAAAGCCGTCCCGGACCTGAGCCCGGAACGGCCTTTTTTTGTTCTTCGCGGTTTCTATTCCGCCATCTTCTTGTAATCCTGGTACCTCTTTTTCGCTTCCGCGGCGGCCTGGGCGAAAAGGACCTTGGCGATGTCGGGATACTGTTGGGCCAGCGTGCGATACCGGATCTCGTTCTTGAGAAACGCCTCGTATTCGAGCTTGGGTTCCCTGGAATCGAGTTGGAGAGGGTTCTTTCCTTCCCGGGCCAGCATCGGGTTGTAGCGATATAGGATCCAGTAGCCCGTGTCCACGGCAAGCTTCTCTTCCTCCTGGGTCTTGGTCATGTCGATGCCGTGGTTGATGCAGGGCGAATAAGCGATGATGAGGGAAGGGCCGTCGTAAGCTTCGGCTTCCGTGAACGCCTTGATGCATTGGTTCATGTTGGCGCCCATGGCGATCGCCGCGACATAGACATAGCCGTAGCTCATGGCCATCCGGCCCAGGTCTTTCTTCCCGGTCTTCTTGCCCGACGCGGCGAACTTGGCTACGGAACCCGTCGGCGTGGATTTGGACGCTTGTCCGCCGGTGTTGGAATACACTTCGGTGTCGAGCACGAGCAGATTGACGTTCCTGTTCTGGGCGATCACGTGGTCGAGTCCGCCGAAGCCGATGTCGTAAGCCCATCCATCGCCGCCGATGCACCAGACGCTCCGTTCGACGAGGTAGTCCTGGAGCTGAATGATCTTCTCGATATCGGGCTTGACGGCCGCGGCCTTGGATAAAGCCGCGGGGAGCGCGGCCTTAACGGCCTTGGCGGCCGTTTTGGCCTGATCGTCCGTCGCCTTCCACATCTCTTTCATCTTTTTCAGGGCGTCCGCAAGCGCCGGTGTCGAGCCGGCTTCCAAAACCCTGTCGATATTGAAGGCGAGCTGTTTCCTATTGCCGTCGACCGCCAAGCGCATGCCGAAGCCGTATTCGGCGTTGTCCTCAAACAGCGAATTGGCCCAAGTCGGGCCCTGTCCCGTCGCGTTCTTGCAATAAGGGATCGTCGGGAAGGTGCCGCCGTAAATCGACGAACAGCCGGTGGCATTGGCGATGATCATCCGGTCGCCGAAAAGCTGGGTGGCGAGCTTCACATAGGGCGTCTCGCCGCATCCCGCGCAAGCGAGGCTGAACTCGAAGAGCGGTTGGAGGAGCTGGCTGCCCTTGATCGAATCGCGCTTATTGCCGTCCAGAACGTCATAGGGGAGTTTTTCGAAGAACTTCTCGTTCTGGAATTCGCCCGCGGAGCGGGCGTCTTCGATGGGAATCATCTTGAGAGACTTGACTTTGCTGGGGCAGATTTCCACGCAGTTTTCGCAGCCCACGCAATCCTCGATATAGACCTGGAGGCTGAACCGAAGGTCACGGTCGTTCTTGGAATTGGACTTGAGGGTCTTGAACGACCCGGGAGCGCCTTTGAGGCCTTCGGGCGTGATCTGCTTGGGGCGGATGGCGGCGTGGGGACAGATCAGGGCGCACTGATTGCACTGGATGCAGTTCTCGGGGATCCAGGCGGGGACTTCGGGCGCAATGCCCCGTTTTTCGAGTCGGGAGGTTGCGGTCGGGATACGACCATCGTAAGGCATCTTGGAAACAGGGATCGTGTCGCCCTTGAAGTGCATGATCGGCTCGATGACGCTCCTGGTGAAATCGTCGGCGTCTTCGGGAATGAGCTTGGGAACGGACGCGGACTTCGTGATTCTCTTTGGGAGCGGAACCTCTTCGAGCGCCGCCGCGGCGCGATCGACGGCCGCCCAGTTCATGTCCACGACATTTTGGCCCTTCTTGATGAAGCTCTTGTGGATCGCCTTCTTGATCAAGGCAATGGCTTCATCCTCGGGAAGCACGCCCGAGAGCTTGAAGAAACAGGCCTGCATAAGCGTGTTGATCCGACCGCCGAGGCCGAGTTCCTGGGCGATCTTCAGGGCGTCGATGTTAAAGACCTTGATTTTCTTCTCCAGGATCGTCTTCTGCATGTCCTCGGTCAGATTATCGAAGACGTCCTCTTTTTTCCAATTGGAATTGATGAGGAACGTCCCGTTTTCCCGGATGCCTTCCAGGATGTCATACCGGCCGATATAGGTGGACTTGTGCAGGGCGACGAAGTCCACGACATTGTTGACCAGATACTGGGATTGGATCGGGCTCTTGCCGAAACGCAGATGGGAGATCGTGACTCCGCCCGATTTCTTGGAGTCATATTGGAAATAGCCCTGCGCGTACATATTGGTGTTGTCGCCGATGATGGTGATGGAGTTCTTGTTGGCGCCGACCGTGCCGTCGGAACCGTAGCCCCAGAATTTGCAGCGGACGACGCCTTTGGGCTCGGCGTCGAACTCGGGACCGGTCTTGAGCGAGAGATGCGTGACGTCGTCATCGATGCCGACCGTGAAGCCGTGGGTGCAAGCGCCGGCGAGGTGGTCATAAACGGCCTTGACCTGGGCGGGCGTAAATTCCTTGGAGGAGAGGCCGTAGCGGCCTCCGATGATTTTCATCGAACGGCCGGAGAGAGACACGGCGGCGTCGAGATAGAGCGGCTCGCCGAGCGAGCCGGGCTCCTTGGTCCGGTCGAGGACGGCCACTTTCCTGACCGTGTTCGGGATGACCGCGTTCAGGGCCTCGGCTGACCAGGGCCGGTAGAGACGGACTTTGACCGCGCCGACCTTGGTGCCGCGGGCGTTGAGGTAGTTGATCGTTTCCTCGATCGTCTCCGCCCCGGAGCCCATGGCGATGATGATCCGATCGGCATCGGGCGCGCCGACATAATCGAAGAGCTTGTAGGAGCGGCCGATGACCTTCCCGACCTTGTCCATGTAGTCCTGGACGATCTTCGGCGTGACGGCATAATGGCCGTTGATCGTTTCCCGTCCCTGGAAATAAACGTCCGGGTTCTGAGCGCCGACTTTCATCATCGGCTTTTCCGGATTGAGCGCCCTGTCTCGGAAAGCCTGGTGGTATTGGGGTTCGAAGAGCCCGGCCAGCGTTTCGTAGGACACGATCTCGACTTTTTGAACTTCGCTCGACGTCCGGAAACCGTCGAAGAAGTTCAGGAACGGCACTTGCGTTCGGAGCGAGGCGAGCTGGGAGACGATCGCCAGGTCCATGGTCTCCTGGACCGATCCGGAGGCCATCAAGCCGAAGCCCGTGTTCCGGGCGGCCATGACATCGGAATGGTCGCCGAAGATCGAGAGCGACTGGCAGGCCAGCGACCGGGCCGACACGTAAAAAACCGTGGGCAGCATTTCCCCCGCGATCTTGTGCATGTTCGGAAGCATGAGCATCAGGCCTTGAGAGGCGGTGAACGTCGTCGTCAAGGCGCCGGCCGACAGGGCCCCATGGACGGCGCCGGCCGCTCCGCCTTCGGACTGGAGTTCGACGACCTCCACGGTCTGGCCGAAGATGTTTTTCCGGCCCTGCACGGACCATTCGTCCGCCATCTCCCCCATCGTCGAAGAGGGCGTGATGGGATAGATGGCCGCGATCTGGGAATACGCGTAAGCGACGTGCGTCGCCGCTGTGTTTCCATCGATGGCTTTGAAAACTTTTTTCATCATGATCTCCTATTATGGCAATTGGGGGTCATCGTGCCGATCCAACGAACCCGGGCCTTTCCAACGGATAAGCCCGTACAGCTTGAACACCCGATAATTATTCCTTGAGTTCCGTTCTTCCTTCCAGGGCCTTCTTGACGGTGATCTGATCGGCGAAATCGATATCGGATCCGACCGGCAAACCCATGGCCAATCGCGTCAGCTTCACAGGATAGTCCTTGAGAATTTTCACCAAGAAGTGGGCCGTCGCCTCGCCGTCGGCCGTCGGATTAGTGGCGATGATGATCTCCTTGATCCTGCCGTCTTCGATCCGGCCCGTCAATTTTTCGATCTTCAGGTCTTCCGGCCCTATTCCTTTGAGGGGCGCCAGCGTCCCGAGAAGAACATGGTAGCGGCCGTGGAACGCCCCGGTTTTCTCGATCGTCGAGATATGATACGGCTCTTCGACGACGCACAAAAGGCCCTCGGTCCGATCGGGATCCGTGCAATACAGGCAAGGATCGATGTGCGTGATATTGTTGCAGATCGAGCAATAAAACAGATTTTTTTTGACTTCCCTGATGGAGTCAGCCAGGCTTTCCGCTTCGTCCTGGGGAATGCTGAGGAGATGAAAAGCGATCCGCTGAGCGGTCTTGGCCCCGATGCTTGGGATTTTCTTCAGCTCCTCGATGAGGCGGCTGAGCGGCTGGGCGTATTCGAACATCTTTATAATCCCGGAATCTTCAATCCGGCGCCGAGGCTGCCCAGCCTTTGGGCGAGTTCCTCGTCGACTTTTGCCGCGGCGTCGCGGAAAGCCGCCATGATCATATCCTGGAGCATGTCCACGTCGTCCTTGTTGACCACTTCCGGATCCAGTTTGAGCGAAATGACATTTTTCTGACCGTCCAGGATGATCGTGACCATGCCGCCCCCGCTCGACCCTTCCCGGCGCAGAGCGGCCATTTCCTTCTGCATTCTCTCCTGCATCTCCTGCGCCGACTTGAGCATTTTTTGCAGGTCGCCGAAGCCTGTCATCTCATTTCTCCTCGCCATCCGTTTTGCCCTTGACCGGCTCGACCGAAAGCACTCGGGCTTTGAACTTGTCGACGAAAGACCTGACGCCGGGGTCTTTCATGGCGATCTCGAAGTCTTTCTCTTTTCGGGAAACGAAGGGATCCTCCCTCGAGGAAACTTGTTTCATTTCCCCGGCGGGAGGCTTCATCCCGCCGCCGGACTTTTCCACGGACATGGGAACGGGAGACGCCGGAACCGCCGGCCGGGGCCGGTTTTCGACAACTTGTCCTCCGCCCTTCTTCGTCTCGCTGATGGACTGAATGACGTCCTTCAACGCTACGAGCTTTTTAAAATGGCAGAGCTTGACCAGGACCGTTTCAAAGTAGATCTGGGGATGAGAGGAAAACCTTAAACCCTGTTCCGCGTTTTGAAGTGCCTGGAGACAGCGAAGGAGATCCTCGGCGGAGGCTTTGGCCGCTTCCGTCTTCAATTTCTCGAGGTCCTCGGACGTGAGCCGAAGAAGGTCGCTCGTTTTTTCGACGGATTTCACGACGAGCAGGTTTCGGAAATGTTGGATGAGCTCCTTATAAAAAAAACGCAAATCATAGCCCGATTTGATGACCTTATCGGCCAGAGAAAAAATGGATTCCGGCCGTTCGGCAAGGACGGCTCCGGAAAATTCGAAAAGGAGGTCGCGATTGACGACGCCGAGGATCTCCTTGAGCTCCTGGTCGCCGATGTTTTCTCCGCAGAAAGCCACCGCCTGGTCAAGAAGGCTTTGGGCGTCGCGGATGCTCCCGTCCGAAGCGTCCGCGATCAGGTCCAGGCCGAAGGCGGAAATCGTCAGGCCTTCCTTCTTGGCGAGATCATTGAGATGGTTGACGATGTCCTTATGCGAGACCTTTTTGAATTCGAAGTGCTGGCAGCGGGAGACGATCGTAGCCGGGACCTTGTGGAATTCCGTGGTGGCGAAAATGAAAATCGTCCCCGGCGGGGGTTCTTCGAGGGTCTTGAGCAGGGCATTGAACGCTGGCCCGGTGACCTGGTGGACTTCGTCGATGATGATGATCTTGAAGCGGCTGTGCATGGCCTTGTATTGGACGGAATCCCGGAGCGATCGGATATCGTCGATCCCTCGATTCGAGGCGCCGTCGATTTCAAGGACGTCGATCGAGCGGTCCTCGTGGATGGACAGGCATTGATCGCATTTGTTGCACGGCGTGGGCGTGGGGCCGTGCTCGCAGTTGAGGGCTTTGGCCAGGATGCGGGCCGCGGTCGTCTTGCCCACGCCCCTCATGCCCGAAAAAAGGTAGGCCTGGGCGACGCGATTGCTCTTGACCGCGTTTTGAAGCGTTTGGACGACGGTCTTCTGTCCGACCATTTCCTCGAAGGTCTTCGGTCTATATTTTCGGGCGTAAATTAAATAGCTCATGAACGCTGGTAATAAGACTCCGGCAAGGAACTGAATTCCTTTTATTAGTAAGCGTTATCTTAGCATATCTCGTCGAAAAATAGAAAGATTTTTCTTTGGGGCAAGACAGAGTCCGTGCCGGTCCGCCCATCGCCCCTCCGCCTCCCTTGCCAAAGAAAAAGCGGCGGGAATATCGACCTCAGGAAAGGAGCTTCATCTTCATCCAGGGAGCGGAATTGTGGAAGTTGGCGACCGCGCTTCCCGGAGGAACGAGTTCGTCGCACGCCTTCCGGACGGACTCGTCGAGCGTCATCTCTATCGTCGGCAAGAGATGCCTGAACTGTTCGACCGTCCGCGGCCCGATGATCGGGGCGGTGATTCCCGGCTGTTCTTTGGCCCAAACGACCGCCAACTGCGCCGGTGAAACGCCGAGATCATGGGCGATCCGCGCGAATTGCCGTCCGACCTGGACGCCCTTTTCGGTCACCCGTTCGGCGTAGATCCCTCCCCGCAGGGCGGCCCTGGAATCTTCGGGGAAGCTCCGCCCATCAGGATAGCGGCCGGCCAAAACGCCCATCCCCAAAACTCCCCAGGGAATGAGGCCCAGGCCATGCTCCCGGCACATCGGGACGATCTCGTTCTCGATACGGCGATCCAATAGATTGTAAGGAGGCTGTTCCGAGATAAAGCGGGCATATCCCTTGTTTTCGCTCGTCAGAACCGCCTCCAGGACTTTCCATGCCGGCGAAGTCGAGCTGCCGATATACAGGATCTTCCCCTGGCCGATGAGATACGTCAACGCTTCCAAGGTTTCCTCGATGGGGCAATCGAAAGAAGGCCGATGGGTCTGGTAGAGGTCGATATGGTCGGTCTGGAGCCGGCGGAGCGAGTTTTCGCAGGCCTGGAGGATATGACGCCGGGAGCCGCCCCGATCGTTGGGGCCCGGGCCCGTCGGATAAAAGATTTTCGTGGCAATGACGGCTTCATGGCGGCGCTTGTTCTTGGCCAATGTCCGGCCGATGATTCGCTCGCATTCGCCTTTCACATAGCTGTCGCTCGTGTCGATGAAATTGATACCGGCATCCAGAGCGGCCTCGATCATCGAGGCGCACTCGTCTTCCGGCGTGGGGTTGGCGAAATTATCCGTGCCCAGACAAAGAGGCGAAACTTTGAGGCCCGATCGACCCAGGGTTCTGTAATCCATGGAAATATCCTCTCATAAATCAGATCAGCGGGCTGTGTAGCCCGCGTCAATCGTGATCATAGATCCTGTGATATAGCTGGCCGCGTCGGAAGCCAGGAACAGGACCACGCGCGCGATCTCGACCGGATCAGCCAGCCGTCCCATGGGGACCATGGTTTCTCCAAGCTTTTTCAAATCATCGGGGGTCGGAGGCGACGGCCGGCCGGAGGCCAACATCGGCGTGTTGACTTCCCCCGGGCAGACGGCATTGATCCGGATGCCGTCTCTTGCGTAGTCGAGAGCCATGGCTCGGGTCAGGTTATGGACGGCTCCCTTGCTGGCGCAATACGCTACCACCCCCGCAGCGCCCACGCCGCCCCAGATAGAGCCGAAATTGACGATGACGCCGGTCTTCTGTTTTTTCATGACGCCGACAGCGGCTCGACTCATGAAAAAAACGCCGTCGACGTTGACGGCCATCACCCGCCGCCAATCGGCGTCCGATGTGCCCCGGGCATCGGCTCTGAAAATGACGCCGGCACAATTGACCAGAATGTCCAGCCGGCCGTGGCGAGTCAGAGCCGTCCCGACGGCCTTCTCGCAAAAAGCGGAATCGCTGACATCCCCGATGACGGGTTCTGGAGCGCCGATTTCGGCCGCGACCTTTTTGGCCAGCGGGCCGTTCTGATCGACGATGACGACGCGCGCCCCCGCCGCGGTGAATTCCCGGGCGGTCGCGGCACCCATGCCGGACGCGCCGCCGGTGATCAAGGCCGTCTTTCCCGCAAAGTCCATGCTAATCTCCCCTCGATCGATTTCAAGGTCATATATATCAAAGATGCGGAGCGTGGTCAATTTGGCCGACGATGGAATTCAGATCGCGCGCGGATCGATATTGACGTCCCCCATGGAATTTGATATCAAGGAGGCGCTATGAACGAATGCTTATTTATCGCCCTATTATTTTCTTTTTCCAAGAGTGAATCATGAAGTACTTTTTGCTCGCCCTCATCAGCTTCTCGGGCGCCGTTTTCGCCTTCTTTTTCCTGGGAGACATCTATCGGAAGCGCAAGGACTTCTCCAAAGCATCGTGGATGCCGCTTCTGTTCATCGGCTTTTTAGCCGATTTCCTGGACACGCTCGGCATCGGCAGCTTTGCCGTGACCACGTCGTTTTACAAGTTCACCAAGCTCGTTGACGACAGGGTCATCCCTGGGACGCTCAATGCCGGGCATTGCCTTCCCACGATCACCGAGGCCTTGATTTTCATCACCGTCGTCCAGGTGGCTCCATCGACGCTCCTCTCCCTGATGTTCGCCGCCACCCTGGGCGCGGTCCTCGGTGCCGGCGCGGTCGCCAAGATGCCGGTCAATAAAATCAGGTTTGGTCTGGGAAGCGCCCTGCTCCTGGTCGTCATCGCCATGCTGGCCGGTATGTTGAACATCATGCCCAGCGGCGGAGATGCGTTCGGCCTTACGAATTGGAAATTGGCCGTGGCCATAGGCGTGATCTTTATCCTGGGAGCGCTCCAGACGATTGGCATCGGGCTCTATGCCCCCTGCATGGCCTTGGTCTATTCCCTAGGCATGAATCCGAGAGCGGCATTTCCCATCATGATGGGCGCCTGCGCCCTGCTCATGCCCTGGTGCAGCATCAGGTTCGTCCGGAGGTCATCCTACGACCCCAAAGCCTCCTTCGGCTTGACGGCACTCGGCATTATCGGCGTTCTTATCGCGGCTTATATCGTCAAATCGCTTCCTTTGACGATCCTCAAGTGGGTGGTCGTGGTCGTCATCCTTTATACGTCGATCATGATGTTCCTGTCGATCAAAAAGAAAGACAGCCCCGCGACCTCGTCCGAAGCCTGTCGAAGCTGAGGCCGACGGCAAAAACCGGGCTTTCAAATCTTCGGCCGGAGGCTCAGATTAACGCGGATATCCAGCGTCGGCCCCTTGATCTCCACGAGACCGTATTTTTCCCGGAAATCGATGAACGTGAAAGAGGTGTCTCGCATTTCAAGGATCTTCAAATACGGATCGAGATTCGCCAGAAGATTTTGATAAATCCCAGCGGCCCGGATGCCATCCGGATACGGGATGATGAAACGGGTGAAGGCGGATTCGGAGTTTTCCTTATAATTCGCCACGACGCCGAAGATCTTGCCTTCGAGCTGAAGGATATCTCCCTCCCCGAACGTAAAAAAAGGCTGCAAGACGACGGGTCCCCGGATAAGCCGTTCCGAACCCGCAATACGGTCTTTTTGGGGAAGAAGGTCGAACAGCCGCTTGGATACGGGTTCATCCGTGAGATTTTTCAGAACCGCGCCGGCCAACGCAACCATGGCCGGAAGGAGATTTTCTCCTCCCCTGAAATTATCGATAAGCACGAAATATTTTCCCTTGAGGATCGTCGCCTGCGTCGATTCGCTCGAATTGCGGGCCGGGATCTCGGCCAGAGGCGTCTCCCTCCCGCATTTCATGAGATAAACGCCGAGCGCCGAGTTCGGGCCCTCCATCTCATATATTTCGAGCGTCAGTTCGCCCGGCCCTTTCTTATAGCGCTGGATCGTGACCCGCTCGAACCCGAATTCGAGAAACAGATCGGCTCCGCCGTCGATGTGGTTGAAAAGGTCGGTCTTTATGAAAATTTCCGGTTTCGCTTCCTTTTTCCAGCCGGGAAGGAAGTTATCTCCGGGAAGGACGATCTCGGCGCCCATCGAAAAAACCGGCCCAAGGATGATAAGAACGAACAATAAGAACACGCAACGACCCGGTTTCAATTTCGCTCCATGAGGGTGGGATCGAACGCCAAATCGCGAAATCCCCGTCCTCCGCCTATCGTCTTATCCTTTGATATGGTCGAGTTTGTCCGCCCGCACGACGCCCAGTCCGAGGCGTTCGGCGTAGCGGAGATATTCCGTGAAACGGGGGTTCTCGTTCACCGGCACGCCCATGCTTTTCCTCTTCGCGACGAGCTGATTGTGACAGACCATATCCAGGGCGAACGGGTCGGTCGCGAAAAAGAGCGTATTGTAAACATAGGTGAATTTCGCGTCGGCGGCCGGCCCGCCGTCGTACTGGGCGCGAAGGCCGTCCGTGATGTTCAGAACCAGTTTGTCGCGGACGGCAGGGAAAGCCGGAACTTCGACACAGACGTCCAAAAACAAGGGCGCGTGCAGTCTGTTGGTGTTGCAGACCGCTCCGAAGCCGATATTTTTCGTGGCCATGGAAATGGCGTTTCCCGTGTTCTTGAAAACCGGGATGTTGATGATCTTCGTCAGCTTTTTGGTCAGGAGCTTGCCGAAATAGGAATACTTTCCGTTGAAGACGTGCTGGTTCAGGTAAGCCAGGTCTTTCGGCCCTTCGACATCGGCCCAGTAATAGGCGTCCTGATCGAAATTCGGAACGCTGACGTGCGTTCCGTCCGGGTTCAGCCATCGGCTGTTGTCTTTCGTCTTCCCTTCTTGGGCATCCTCGTCCATCGTCTGGAGCCCCTCGATGCCGATGCCGGGATAACGCTCGGCCGTGAAACCCGCGTCTTTGAGCATATAATCGAATCGGTCCCATATGATGATGTTCGAGCGCTTGAGCCCATTGTCCGTCAGCCAGCCGATGACGGCATCCACGACTTCGAGGCGCGAGCTGATCAGTCCGGGTCCCACGGGATTGACTTTGATCCCGACGACATCGTCCTTCGAAAAAAACAGCCCGAAGCTGTCTTTGAGGTTCGTTCCCGTCAGCTTGGTGATTCCCTTCGCCGCCATTTCCTTGATGACGGCGGCGTTCGGCTTTCCGTCCGGCATGGATTTGGGATCGGAAATTTCAACGACCTTGCCGGGAAACGGCCCGGGAAGCGAAAGCTTCGTTTTGGGGACTTTCATCGCTTCTTCGATATTCGTCTTCGGCCTCGGCGGAGGCGTCTTTTGAGCCGGCGCGCTTTGGCCGGGCCCCCGACCGGCGTCGAGGAACCGGTTGCCGAGAACGAGACCTGCCCCGACCGCTCCGCTCCATTTGAAAAAATCCCGCCGATCGATCGAACCTTCGGATTTCAGAGATCGATATCCGTGTTTTTTCATGGCCGACTTAATTCTCGAGCTTGATGAATACGCCCTTGATCCTGTCGAACGCCCAATCGAGATCGTTCTTCTTGACGATCAGCGGCGGCGCGAAACGGATGACGTCGTCGTGCGTTTCTTTGCATAAAAGGCCGGCGTCTTTGAGCTCTTCGCAGAAACGGCGGGCCCCGCCGGCCGCGGGATAAAGCTCGATGCCGATCAGCAATCCCATGCCGCGAACTTCTTTGATGTGCCGGCTCTTAAGCGTCTTGAGTTTTTTGATGAAATAGCGGCCCTGGACGGCCGCATTCTGAACCAACTTTTCGTCCTTGATGACGCGAAGCGCTTCCCGGGCCACGGCGCAGGCGAGCGGATTTCCACCGAAGGTCGAGCCATGTTCGCCGGGCTTATAAACTCCAAGGACGTCCCGCATGGCCAGCACGGCCGAAATCGGATAGCATCCTCCGCCCAGAGACTTGCCGATGACGACCATATCGGGTTTGAAGCCTTCATGTTCGTAGGCGAAGAGCTTTCCTGTGCGGCCCAGCCCCGTCTGGATCTCATCGGCAATGAACAGAACGTTGTTCTTCCCGCAGATGTCCTTGGCTTTTTTGAGATAGCCCGGGGAAGGAATCAGGATGCCCGCTTCGGCCTGGCAAGGCTCGACGAGGAAAGCGGCCGTGTTGGGCGTGATCGCATTTTCGAGGGCCTCGACGTCATCAAACGGAATGATCTTGAAGCCGGGCGTAAAGGGCCCAAAGTCCTTACGGTAGAGCGGCTCGGTCGAAAAGCTGATGACGGTGACCGTCCGGCCGTGGAAATTGTTCCGGCAGGCGATGATCTCGGCCTGATCCTGGGCCAAGCCCTTTTTCTGATAAGCCCATTTGCGCGCGGTCTTGATCGCCGTCTCGACGGCTTCGGCGCCCGAGTTCATGGCCAGGACCATTTCGTATCCGGCCATTTGACAGAGTTCCTTCGTCAGCATCGGCCATTGGTCGTTGCGGAAAGCGCGCGATGTCAGGGTCAGATTCCTGGACTGCGCTTGAAGAGCCTTGATGATCCGGGGATGGCAGTGTCCCTGGTTCAAGGCCGAATAGGAGCTCAGAAAATCCAGGTACTTTCGGCCCTCCACGTCCCAGACCCAGATGCCTTTGGCCTTGGTGATGACCACGTCGAGAGGATGATAATTATGCGCGCCGTACTTGTCTTCGATGGCGATGAATTGTTTGGCGTTCATGAGGACTCCTTTCCAGAATCGATCAGCGCTTCAGGATCGTGAAACGGAGAGGGCGGGATTCGAACCCGCGGTACACCTTGCGGCGCACACACGCTTTCCAAGCGTGCTCCTTAAGCCACTCGGACACCTCTCCACAGCCGGAAGGTCGCTGGCAGAGAAAATTACGTTACCAGAAATCAGGAACGCGGTCAAACATGGAGCACAGGGGCGGCCATCGCCATGTCGGGATCATTTTGAATAGGGCCGCGGTCTCGCTCATATCCCGAGGAGAGGGTTTTCTTCATGGCCGATAAATATTGATGATATCCTTGAGAATGGCCGCGGCGGTCCCCCGCGGATCGGATCGGCCTCCCATCACGGTTATGGGGCCCATAGTATCGGTAAAAAACGTGATGCCCTTGTTCGTTCCCGAAACACCGAAAAGCGGATGCGTCTTGTCGATGGAGACCAGCTTCACCTCCGCCCACGACGCGCCGTTCTCTTTGGCGAACCGTCCCAATAGCTTGAGCGCCCTGCCTTTTTCCGCGGCTTTCCTCATGTCATCCTGAGTCACGCTCCGGATGCTTTCGCGCCGAACGTCGGACAAGCGGAAACTCGTTCCGGCGACCGAGTTGGCGATCAGGAGGATCTTGCAGGCCGTGTCCCAACCGTCCACGTCCAAAGACGGGTCGGGCTCGGCGATCCCCTTCTCCTGCGTTTCCCGCAACGCGTCCGAAAAAGAGACGCCGCCTTCCATCCCGGTCAGAATATGGTTCGTGACTCCGTTGAGGATTCCCTCGATGCGGAAAATCTCCGTCCCGGCCAGGGCGAACAGCCCGACGTCCAAAGTCGGCAGGGCGGCCGCCGTCGCGCCGCCGTATTTCAAGCCCACGCTATTCTTCCGGGCGAGGGCCGTCATTTCCGTGAAATGGAGGACCAAAGCGCCCTTGCTCGCGGCGGCGACATGCCACCGTTTTTCCAAAGCCGCGATCATATGGCCCAACCCGGGCTCCCCCGTTTGGATATTGGTCGGCGTGGCTTCAACAAAAACACCCGGTTCCAGGCGGGAGAAAACGTCAGCGAGTCCAAGTCCCGATTGCCAGGCCGGATGCCGGGTCGTCTCGGCCGCGGGAAGTTCGACGATCTCGTCCCATTCCGGAAGCGTTAGGCCGAAGAATCCTCCGGCCGTTTTCAAGACGGCTTTCAAATGGAGATCCAGGCCGTAGCGTTCCCGGCACATCGTCTTTTTTTCGTTCGTCAAACGGATAAAGGCGCGGCCGACGTTTCCGAAGCCGGCGAGGACCAGAGGAACGGCCTGCATCTATTTTTTCCCCTCGGCTGTTTTTGGGAGGCGCTGGAACACGATCTCCTTGACCGCCGGTTCGAGTTTGATGGCCAGGCTACCGATGTCTCCTCGCGAATCGATGATGAAGGTCAACCGTTCATCGAGACCGGCCAGATCGTTCCTCAATGAGAACGTATCGTAATGGAAGTGAGAGAGGGCGAACGTCATCGAATGAAATTCGGCCGCGAGATGATCCTCGTCTTTCCTGATCGCGAACGGGCCGTAAGCCGGGTGCTCGTAGATTCCGACATAGTCCTCGAGCGGATGCGAGGGCTTCGTGTCGGGTTTGCGGTCCTTCTCGCTCTCTTTTTTCGTTTTTTCCGCGTCCGCCTTGGCCTTGGCCTGATCCTCGTTGATGCGCGCGTTCCAATCGATCGGATTCATCCCCAGCAAGCGGTCATAAATATTATAGGCCAGCGTCGCATTGATCGCCGCGTCCTCCAGATTATTCAGGAGAACGATGCCGATGCCGTCCTTCGGCATCATGGAAACCGTCGCGGAAAACCCGTCGATCGACCCGCCATGGAAAACCAGGAGATGCCCCCGATAGGCGCCGATCCGCCAGCCCATGGCGTAGCTTCCGTAAAAAAGCTCATCGTATTTTGGGGAGTCCGGGATAACGACCTGGGGCAAATGAATCTGGGCCAGCGCGGCTTCCGATAGGATCCGTTTTTCTCCCTTGTCGCCGAAAGTCCCTTTGTTCAAGTTCATCAAGACCCAGCGGGCCATATCCAGGACATTGGAATTGATCGCTCCGGCCGGGGCGATGGCGTCGACATTGCAAAACGGCACGGCCGCGACCTTGCCGTCGCTTTCCTGGTACGGGAGAGCGAAATCGGCCGCTTTCCGGGAATCTTCCACGGAAAAATTCGTTTCCGTCATGCCGAGCGGATCAAGGATGCGCTTGCGGGCGAACTCCTCCCAAGGCCCGCCGGCGACGCTCTCGACGATGAGACCGGCCGTCATAAACATCAAATTATTGTATTGATAGACTTCGCGGAATCCCCGGCTGAAATCGAGATAGCGGAGACGATCGAAAAGCTCGCGCCGGGACAACGGCGATTTGTACCACACCTTGTCGTGGCGCGGCAGACCCGAGCGGTGGCAGACGAGATCCCGGACCTTCATTTGATCCGACGCGACAGGGTCGGACAGGGTGAACGTCGGCATGTAAGAACGCACGGGTTTGTCCCAATCGAGTTTCCCTTCATCCACCAGGATCCCCATTGTCGTCGCCGTGAAAGCCTTGCTGCAGGATCCGATGGCGAAGAGCGTATGCGGCGTGACCTTCAAACCGTTCTGGACGTCTTTCAATCCGAACCCTTGAGCGTAAAGCAGTTTCCCGTCTTTGACGATCGATATCGCCACTCCCGGCACTTTGTGCTCGGCCAGAATCCTGTTGACGAAAGCCTCGAACCCTTTGAGCTTGGCCAGGTCATCGGATTTGGACCCCGCTTGAACGGTGCCGCAAGAAAGCATAAGGACAAAGGAAATTAGAATCGAAAAAATCCTTTTACCGTTCATCATGGTGATCATTCTCCCAGCGTTTCGGGTTGAAGCTACGGAGAGGGCGGGATTCGAACCCGCGATTCCGATTGCTCAGAATAACGGTTTTCGAGACCGTCGCCTTCAACCACTCGGCCACCTCTCCGCATCGATCGGATCGGAATCAAAATCGGGAGGCCTATTATATAGGATTTGAGCGGAAAAGAAACCCCTCCTCGAAAGCTCTCGTCCGAACGGACAAGCCTGGCATCTCCATCAAAAAACGCCGGTTCGGGCCGCAGATACACCGCTCTTCGTGATTCTAGCCTCTTTTTGGGGAAGAACGAGGCTCGATCCCGCCCCGTCTCGTCTTGAAAAAATCCTTGAGGGCGCGGCCGCATTCCCCGGCCAGAACGCCGCCAAGGATTTCCATCCGATGATTCGTTTTCTCTAAAGGGAAGGCCATGATCGACAGGACCGCTCCGGCTTTAGGATCCCGCGCTCCGAAAACGAGCCTGTCGATCCGCGCCTGGACGATCGCCCCCATGCACATGGCGCACGGCTCGATCGTGACATAGAGCGTGCTTTCGGCCAGCCGGTAATTCCTTTGCTTCCGGCCCGCTTTTCTGACCGCGACGATTTCGGCATGGGCCGTGGGGTCATTCGTCCGAATGGGCCGATTGTGCCCGCGGGCGATGATCTTCCCGCGCGAAACGATGACGGCCCCCACGGGGACCTCTCCCATCTTTGCCGCCTTGAAAGCCTGGCCAAGGGCCTCTCGCATATAATGTTCGTCTTCGTTCATCTTTTTAGGGCCGGACCATGATCTTCCCCATTTTACTTCATGGCGAATCCATGTCAAAATACGGATACAGGAGCGGCCATGGATAGTCTGGAATGTCTTTTCTGCCACAGACGGTTTCCTTTGGACGTTTTTTTCCCTTTTTGCCCGGATTGCGACGAACCCCTGCTCGTCCGCGGATCGAAGAAGCCCCGCGCTTTCCGAACGGACAAAAAGCTGGCCATCGAGGTCTTCCGGGATTTTCTTCCGCTTCGGAAGATCGATCCGGATCTGAGCCTGGGCGAGGGAGACACACCGTTAATTCGGCTCGGGCAGCTCATGTCGAAGTTCGATCTCCCCCTGGTTTTAGCCAAGAATGAAACCGTCAATCCCACGTCCAGCTTCAAAGACCGGGGAACCGTGGTGGCGGTCCAAAAAGCCGTGGCCCTGGGCCTTAAAAGAATCGGGACGATTTCAACGGGAAACATGGCCGGCTCAACCGCCGCGTACGCGGCCAAAGCGGGTCTCCAATGCGTCATTTTCGTCAAAGAAGACACGACCAGGGAAAAGATCCTCGCCGCGGGGATTTACGGTCCTGCGCTCTTCAAAGTCCGGGGCGACTATGGCCGGCTCTTTCGCAAGAGCTTCGAGATCGGCCGAAAATACGGGATCTATTTCATGAATTCGGTCGATCCCTTTCGAATCGAGGGCTACAAGGCCACCGGCTTCGAGATCTTTTTGCAGCTCGAGGCGAGGGCGCCCGGATACATTATCGTGCCGGTCAGCGCGGGCGGTCATCTGATCGGCCTGATGCGCGCCTTTTTGGATTTGAAAAAAGAGGGCATGATCCGGAAAATGCCCGTTTTCATCGGCGTCCAAGCCAGGGGTTGCTCCCCGTTGGCCCGCGCCTCGGCTTCCGGCAAGACCGCGTTTTCGATATTCCCGAATCCGCGGACCATCGCCCACGCGATTTCCAACCCGAATCCGCCGGGCGGCAATATCGTCTTGAAGATGATCCGCGAGAATCAGGGGATGATGGTCGGCGTCACTGACGCCGAGATCTTGAAGGCTCAGAAGATTCTGGCGGAAGAAGAAGGCCTTTTCTGCGATCCGGCGTCGGCGACGGTCGCGGCGGCCTTTTTGCGTCTGGCCGGGAGGCGCGAATGGAAATCCCGCGACCGGATCGTCCTGGTCATTACGGGCAGCGGCCTGAAGACGATCGAAGACCTGGACGAGGCGTCGATCCGCTATCACGAGGCCTCGCTGGAAAGCCTTGAAAGGAAGATGAGTTCTGTGTTATCGTAAGCAAGGAGAAGGGAGGCTCATGATCTGATTTCCATCGCCGAGGATCATGAGCCATTATTCTTTTTTCCCTTAGCTCAAAGCAGGTGAAAAAGGATTCTTCGTTTTAATAAACAGGAGGTTCGCATGAGTCAAAATTTTCCCCAGATGGAATTCAAATTGCCGCCCTTGCCGAAAATACCATGGAAATTCGTTAAGATCGGCCTTTTGGTCGTCATCGCCGTCATTTTTCTTTACGGCTCGATCTACCAGATCAGCCCCGATGAAATGGGCGTCATCCAGCGCTTCGGCAAATTTGTCCGGACCACGGATCCTGGGCTGCATTTCAAGCTTCCCTTCGGCATCGAAGCGCTGACCAAAGTCCCGGTCCAGCAGCAGCTCAAACAGGAGTTCGGTTTCCGAACGACGAGGGCCGGCGTGCACTCCGAGTTTGTCATTCCGCCCGACGCCCAGAAAGAAGCCGTGATGCTTACGGGCGATTTGAACGTCCTCAACGTCGAATGGATCGTCCAATACAAGATCAAAGATCCGTACAAATACCTCTTCAAGATGCGGGAAGCGCAGGCGACCTTCCGCGACATGAACGAGGCCGTCGTCCGGCGCGTCATCGGCGACAACTCCGTGGACGAGGTCCTGACCACGGGACGAGACCGCCTGGCCCATGAAGCCAAGGACGCGCTTCAAAACCTCTGCAATCTCTATGAGATCGGCATCGACGTCAGCCAGCTCATCTTTCAGGACATCAATCCTCCGGAACCCGTGAAACCCTCCTTCAACGAGGTCAACGAGTCCCTTCAGGAAAAGGAACGGAAGATCAACGAGGCTTGGGCGGAATATAACAATGAGATTCCCAAGGCCTCGGGCGTGGCGGAGCAGGCCATTCGCGGCGCCGAAGGCTACGCCACCGAGCGGGTCAATAACGCGAAGGGCGACGCGAGCCGGTTCACCGCCGTCTACCAGGAATACGTCCGAGCGCCCTTGGTCACGCGCAAGCGTCTTTATCTCGAAACCCTCAATGACGTCATGCAGAAGATCGGCAAGAAAATCATCCTGGACGGTCAGCAGAAAAACCTCTTACCCCTGCTCAATCTGAACGAGGAGGTGAAGAAGTGAAAAAATCGACGAGAAACATCATCCTCATCGGCGCCGCTCTTGTCGCGCTGATTATTCTCGCGGATTCCATCTATATCGTTTCCGAAACCAACCAGGTCATCATCACTCAGTTCGGCGAGCCGATCGGCGGCGCCGTGACGACCGCGGGCATTCATTTCAAGACGCCCTTCGTCCAGAAAACGAACTATTTCGAGAAGCGCTGGCTGGAATGGGAGGGCGATGCCAACCAAATCCCGACCAAAGACAAGAAATACATATGGGTCGAGACCTACTGCCGCTGGCGCATCAGCGATCCTCTCCGGTTTTTCCAGAGAGTCCAGGACGAACGCGGAGCGCAGTCCCGTTTGGACGACATCGTGGACGGAGAGGCGCGCAACGCGGTCGCCAATTACGACCTGATCGAGCTGGTCCGGTCCTCGAACCGGGCCTTCGATCAATCCGAGGAATCCGCCCTATTTCTGGATTCGGCGACGATCGCCGCCAAAATCCAATTGGGCCGGGAAAAGGTCGCCAGGATCATTCTGGAAAAGGCCGACAAGATCACGCCCGAATTCGGGGTCGAGATCAAGGATGTCCAGATCAAGAGGGTCAATTACGTGGACGAGGTCCAAAAGAAGGTCTTCGAACGGATGATCGCCGAGCGGCAGCGGATCGCCTCCAAGTACCGGTCGGAAGGCGACGGAAAAAGCGCCGAGATCCGCGGCCAGAAAGAGCGCGAGTTGAAACGGATCCAATCCGAAGCTTACAAGAAAGCCCAGGAGATCATGGGCAAGGCGGATGCGGAAGCGACGAAGATCTACGCCCTGGCTTACAACCTGGACCCGGAACTCTACCAGTTCCTGAAGACCATGGAGAGCTACCGGACAAGCTTGGCCAAGGATACCTGGCTCGTGCTTTCGACCGACAGCGAATTTCTGAAGTATCTGAAGAGCTCAGGCAAGTAGTTCCACCAGCTTTTTCCTGTTCGGGAAAAGCGCCGGCGTTCCGCCCGTGTGGAAGAAGACGATCTTATCGGTGCGCTTGAAATAGCCTTTAGCCGCGAGATCCACAAGGCCCACCATCGCTTTGGACGTATAAACCGGATCGAGGACGATCCCTTCGCGGGTGAAGACGAGCCGGATGATCTCAGCCACTTCCCTATTCACGATGCCATAGCCGTCCTTGATGTATTCGTCGAAGACGACGATGTCATCGGATCGGACGTCCGAATTCAGACCGAGCGCGCGTTCCGTGGCCTTGGCGATCGTCAAGACCTCTCTTGAGAACGGTTCCTTCGGATCCGAGACGCTGATGCCGACGATCCTGGTTTTGGATGAAACGGCCTTGGCCCCGACAACGAGCCCGGCTTGGGTCGCGCCTGATCCGGTCGAATGGACGATATAATCCGGCTCGAAACCCGAAGCCCGGGCCTGTTCCCGCATCTCCAGGAAAGCGTCCACATAGCTGACCGCGCCCAGCGGAAGCTCCATCGAACCCATCGGCATGGACCCGCCGACGGCGACCACATAGGGGCGATGCCCTTTTCTGCGGAATTCCTCGGCGATATCTTCGGCCACGCTCAGATAATCTCCGGATTTAGCGCTTTGGCCAGGCAATGGATCCTTGATCCGGATATCCGCCCCCAGAATGTAATCCAGCAGCATATTGCCGTCGTATTCCTCGGGGAGGTCATATCTCTTGAACAAAACCAGCACGGGCTTGATGCCGAACCGGCTGGCCGCGGCCGCCGTCTGCATGGCCCAATTGGACTGAAGGGCGGCCCAGGTGACGATTACATCGGCTTTTTTAGCCAGCATGTCCGGAAAGATGAATTCCAGCTTCCGCGATTTGTTGCCGCCGAAGGCCAGGCCGGTCAAATCGTCCCGCTTGACGTATATTTCGGGCCCGTCGATTTCGGCCGTCAGATTTTCGAGCTTCCGAAACGGCGTCGGCAAATGAATGAGATTGACGCGGGGAAACTCACGAATTTTCCGTTCGATGTCATTCATGGTATAGGCGCTCATGATATCTTTATATCTCCTGATGCTTTTCAGGTCGTCAAGGCTCCTGTCCCGGAGGTTTCATGAATTTCCTGATTTCCGCCGCTCTATGCCTAGGTGAAGCCCCGGCATCAACGGAGCAAGACCCTCAAAATAAGGGGGCGATCCGGAGATCGCCCCCCAACTCGCAGGCAATGAATTTTACTTCGTCGGATCCTGCAAGATCTTCGCGATGCCCGTGAACTGCTGATTGTCCACGATCAAAACGACTTTGTAGTTACCCTCTCCGGCGGGACTGGAAATGAAATTCGGGTCCTGCTGTCCCCTCATCTGCGCCACGAATTCGGGAGGGACATCGGTCAAATCCATGCCGGCACCGCCTCCGAATCTTCCCGCCCGGCCCTGCATGGCCTGCTTCTCGGCCGGGGTCCGCTCCCGCCTGATCATCATGTTCCACGACGCGGTATTGAGCCCCACATTGCCGCTGCCCTTGATCTCATTGACAAGCATGTTGCCTTTGTAGATCTGGATCTTGACATCGCCCGCGGGCTTGGCTTTGAGATAGTAATTGATGACGACCGCCGCCGGCTCGCTTTTGCCGTTGAGATTGAGAGAGCTGGAATTGAAACGCCCGATTTCCGACCAGCGGATTCTGGGCTTGATCGCGCACAAATAAGCGTTGCTCACGAGAACCTGCGGCGTCAAATCCTGAAGCGCCGAGATGTCCGCGATGTAGATGCCGCGGCCATGGGTGGCCACGATCAGGTCGTTCTCGCGCGGATGGACCTTCAGGTCGTGGATGGGCTGGGTCGGCATATTGCCTTTCATCTTCGTCCAACTTTTGCCGCCGTCGAGAGAAACATAAATCGCGAAATCCGTCCCGACGAAGAGAAGATCCGGGTTCTTGACGTCTTCGCGAACGACGTTGATCGACTCATTGGGCAGATTTCCGACGATCGAAGTCCAAGTCGCGCCATAATCCGTGGTCTTATATAGGAACGGCCGGAAATCGTCGTTGCGCAGCCCCGTGTACGAGACATACGCCGTGCCGGGGTCGGCATTGGAAGCGGCCACGCGGCTCACCCAATAGCCCGGATTGCCCGCAATTTTATCGTTGAGCTTCGTCCAATTTTTTCCATCGTCTCTCGTGACCCAGACGTTTCCGTCGTCGGTGCCGGCCCAGAGCAGCCCTGGAATGAGAGGCGATTCGTCCATCGTCGTGAGCGTACAATATTCGATACTGCCGTCGCCGCCTTTGCCCTGGGGAAGCTTGGCCGGATTGTTGGTCGTGAGGTCGGGGCTGATCTCGGTCCAGGTTTCGCCGCGGTTCGTCGATTTCACGATGAGATTTCCGCCATGATAGACCACGTTGCCGTCGTGAACGGAGACGAGGAGCGGCGCGCACCAGTTCCAGCGTATCGCGGATTTGACCTGAGCATAGGCGATACGCTTCGTTTCGCCGGTTACGAGGTCCATCCTCTGCAGCGACCCGTTCTGAGATTCGTTATACAGAAAACGGTTGGTCTTCTTGTCGAAGACGTTGTACATGCCGTCGCCGCCGCCGACCGTCTGCCAGTCCTCCAGGCGTATCGGCGCGCCGCCTTTTTTGGTGCTCGGGCCCATCATAGACCCGTTGTCTTGCAATCCGCCCGCGACCCGATACGGATAAGACATGTCGTAATCCACCGCGTAAAACTGGGCCATGGCCATATAATCGGGATGGAACCAGGTCTTGCCGCCGTCGAACGTCACGCCCATGCCGTGATCGAAACCGAGGAGCATATGAAGCGAATTGGCCGGATCGATCCAGAGCGCGTGGTTGTCGCCTCCGAAGCGAAAGGCGCTTCCCCAGGTCTTGCCGCCGTCCTTGGATTCTTGGACGCCGACCGTGAGGGCGTAGACGTGCTTGTCGTCATTGGGATCGACGATGATGTCGCAGTAGTAATAGCCGGGCCCCGAGCCGATGCTCTGTTTCTCGGGGCTGACTTTTTTCCAGGTCGCGCCGGCGTCGTCCGTTCGGTAGACCTCTCCATCGATCATGCCCGAGCTCGATTTGCCCTCCACGATCTCTTTCCAGCGCGCCTCTGCGGTCATTCCAGATTTGTTGCCGTTCTCGATGACGGCGTAGAGGATGTTCGGATTTCTGAGATAGACGCTCAAACCGATGCGGCCGAGAATGCCGCTTGGGAGACCGCCGCCGAGCTTTTTCCAGCTCCGGCCGGCGTCGGTGGTTTTATAAATGCCGGTGCCGGGCCCGCCGAGCTGGTAGTTCCAGTCCTTGCGAAGCTTGTCGTAGGTGGCCGCGTAAAGGATGTCCGGGTTCTTGGGATCCATCACGACGTCGACCGCGCCGATGGCCCGGTCTCCGACCTTGACGTCGAGGGATTTGACCCAGGTCCTGCCCCCGTCCCGGGTCATATACAGACCGCGGTCAGGATTATCGGTGTAAAGGTGGCCGAGCGCCGCGACATAAACGACGTCGGGGTTGGTCGGATGGATAATGATGCGACCGATATGATGGGACTCCCTGAGCCCCATATTCCTCCAGGTCTTGCCGGCGTCCGTGGATTTGTACATCCCGTCGCCGTAGTAGGTGCTTCGGGAGCAGTTGGCTTCTCCCGTCCCCACCCAGACGACGCTGGGATTGGACGGAGCGACGGCGATATCGCCGATCGAGATCACCTTCTCGTTCTCGAAGATCGGCTCGAACGACTGGCCGTTGTTCACGGTTTTCCATAGGCCGCCCGAGCTGACAGCGGCGTAGAACGTGTACGGCTGCTGGAGCGGGACCGCGAAGTCCACGAACCGGACACCCTGACGGGACGGTCCGATGTCCCGGTAAGTAATCGTTTTGAAGAAATCCTCGCCTGGGGTTTGGCTGAATGCGTTCACCGCGCTCAAAAGCGGTATGACCGCTAGCGCGCACACGAACAGGATTTTAACACGAGATTTTAAAAAGAGCATGAAACCTCCGTGACCTGAGATTTAAAACGAAAGATTCTTTGGCGGGACCGAGCGGAACGCGATTTCAATCGTCAATCCAATAAGTTAAAAAAAATCTCTTTAGTGATTATCACAGAACGGATGAAACGTCAATATTGTATCGTCCTGACCGTCGGACGGTTTCTCAGTCGAGGGGCGCACGGATTGCCTAGGGAAGATCCCAGGAATGAACTACGTTGTCGCCTTGAGCAATTTTTCAAAGCGGGGATTTCCCTTGAGCGGGGCGAAGTTGGGATCGATGGAAAGCCATCCAGGAGAAAGATAGTAAGGAATCTTGAGCAGCAATTCGAGTTTATCGAGAGCCTTTTCCTGTTCGCCGAGGACGATATAAATGCGGGCCAACTGATGCTGAGTATACGGGCCCCATAAGGCATCGCGTTCAATAGGCAACAGGGTTACGCTCTTCTCCCCTTCGCGAATCGCCTCCTCGCGCCGCCCAAGGTGGGCCAGGGCCAAGCCGCGAAAAGCGTGGAGTTGGTCGTCATTGGGGGCCTCTGAGATTCGCTCGTCCAAAGCCTGCTCCGCCTCACGGGCATATCGAAGAGTTTGGGCCGGGTCGCCTTTCAGGGCAAAAGCTTGCATCCGGACGAAAGCCCAAACATCGCGTCTCCCGCCGAACGCCGCCGGCGTTTGTTGAAGGAGGAGCCGCTGTTGGGTCTCGTCGAGCACCCAACCGAGGTCCCAGTATGTGGCAAAAGTGACGGCAAGATTGACGGGCTCGATATCTCTGGATGCCGCGGCGATCGAAGCCCGCGCCCCGGCCAAGTCCCCTTGGGCGAGAAAAACCATCGCTTTTTGTTCGATCTGCCGGAGGTCCGCGGGAGCGATGGCCAACGCATTGCCGCTAGCAGACATCGCTTCGGAGTAGCGCCGCAACCAGAGCAGGGTGAGCGCGAGCCGTCCGGCGGTTGTGGCCGAACGGGGATCGAGGGAAAGCGCCTGCCGATAATGAGAAACGGCTTGGTCCCAGAGTCCTAAACTCGTCTCGGAAGAAGCGGCAATGCTGAGGAGTCCGGCGTGGCCGGGATTTGCCGCTAATCCTTGTCGGCACTGTTCAAGGGCTCGGGTGGAGTCGTTGGCGACCGCCCGGAAATACAGGCCTAAGGCCATTCGTCCCTCCGGAAGTCCCGGAGAAATCCGGAGCGCCCGTTCGGCCGCTTCCCGCGCGCGATCGGCCAAGGCCGATGAGGGCGCGACATTGACGTAGATAAACGAGCGCGCACTCGAAAGCTGCGCCCAGGCAAGGGCAAAGGACGGGTCAAGAGCGACCGCCTGCTCGTATTGAGCCATCGCGCGATCCAAAATGGCCGGATCCAACGCGCTGAGATCGCCGGAAATTTCCTGGCCGCGCATGTAGGCGTCATACGCGGCAAGATTCGTCGTCGGCTTTGCGGCCAGGCGTTGCTGTTCTCGGGCGTCAAGCGCTACCTGCAAGGCTTCGGCCACCTTGGAAGCGATTTCCGCCTGCACCCGAAAGACGTCCTCTAGAACCGCATCATAAGAATTCTGCCAGCGGGCTGCGGGCTCCCCGGGACCCTTGATCTCAACCAGCTCCGGCGTTACGCGAATGCGACTCGCCCCCGAGCTTTCCTTCTGCCAGCGCACTTTTGCCGTCAGCAGAAAGGAAACGTCCAGTTCCTGGGCGATTTGCTTGAAGGGTTTCGAGCTTCCTTTGTATCGGTCGACGCTGTTGCGGGCGATGACCGCCAATCCCGGCAGGGAAGCCAATTTGCTTCGGACCTCGTCGGTCATGCCGTCGGCGAAGTAGGCGTCCTCGGCGGATCCCACATTCTCAAAGGCGAGAACCGCGATTCGCTTCGGCCCGGCTGTTTCCCGGCCGGGTCCCGGTCGCCGCGTCAGCAACAATCCGATGACAACGGCCAGGCCAATAACCAAAGCCGCCCCCCCAATCGCAATCCAGCGCTTCCGGCCCGAGGGCCGTTCCGCGACGGCGGACATCTGACCCGACTTCCGAAGGAGTCGTTTGAGGTCGGTTTTCATCTCGGCTGCGCTCTGATAGCGCAGGGAAGGGTCCTTTTCCAGAGCTTTGAGAATGATTCTCTCGAGATCTTCCGGCAAATCGGGATTGAGGTGCCGAGGCGGAAGCGGTTGCCGGTTGAGAATGCCGTCAAAGATCTCCGCCGGACTTCCGCCCCGGAAAGGCAATACGCCGGCCGCCATTTCATACAACACGACTCCGAACGAAAACAGGTCGCCGCGGGCGTCCACGTCCTGGCCCCGCGCCTGTTCCGGCGACATATAGGCATCCGTGCCCATCGTCGTCCCGGACCTGGTCAGCTGCTGGGAATACGACATGGTGGCTTGCCGGTTGAAATGGTCTTTTGCTTCCCGGGCCGTTTCAGACACGAGTTTGGCCAATCCGAAATCCAGGATCTTGGCCTCGCCCCTATCGGTAACGAAAATGTTGGCGGGTTTGATGTCTCGATGGACAATGCCCTGGGCGTGCGCCGCTTCCAAGGCCTCGGCGATTTGTTCGCCGAGCTCCAAAATCTTTTCGATCTCGGCCGGCCGGCCCGTCAGGCTTTGTTTCAGCGTTTTTCCTTTCATAAGCTCCATGACGATGAACGGCTTGCCGTCCTGTTCGCCGAAATCATAAATGGCGCAGATATGGGGATGATTCAAGGCCGATGCGGCCCGCGCTTCGCGCTCGAATCGGGCCAGCGCCTCCCGATCGTCGGACAGATTCTCGGGCAGAAACTTAACCGCGACATGCCGTCCGAGTTTTGTGTCTTCGGCTTCGTAAACGACGCCCATCCCTCCCCCGCCGAGTTTGGCGAGCATGCGATAATGGGAGAAGGTCCGGTCAATCATCTAAAAAAGAATATTCCCGACCGCCGACCGATGTCAAGAACCGCAAAAAGTCGACGGCAAAGCATATTGCTTTTTTTTCTTTTTTGAATTAATTATTTATACAGTTGAAACGAGCGAGGGCCGATCCTCGAAAGGAGTCCCATGGGATTGCAAACCCTGGATTGGATCACGCTGAGCCTGTATTTCCTCGTCATCATTAGCGTCGCCTGGTGGGTGATCAAGAAGCGGAAAGACACCGCCACAGATTATTTCCTGGCGGGCCGGAACCTCAGCTGGTGGATCATCGGCGCTTCGATCTTCGCTTCAAACATCGGCTCCGAGCACATCGTCGGGCTGGCCGGGACAGGCGCCACCGACGGCGTCGCGATGGCCCATTACGAGCTCCATGCCTGGTGCCTCCTCGTTCTGGCCTGGGTCTTCGTCCCCTTTTACGCCCGCTCGCTCGTCTTCACCATGCCCGAGTTTTTAGAGCGTCGTTTTTCGAGCCATTCGCGTTACGTCCTGTCTATCGTCTCCCTGATTACGTTCGTCGTATCCAAGATCGCCGTCGGAATTTTCGCCGGAGGCGTCGTGTTTTCGACCCTCCTTCCGGAACTCCATTTGCGCCTGGGTTCCATCGACATCAATAGTTTCTGGCTCGGGTCGGTCCTCGTCATCGTCCTGACCGGACTCTATACCATCCTGGGCGGGATGCGCGCCGTCGCTTATAACGACGCCGTCCAGGTCTTTGTCCTGATCCTCGGCTCGGCCATCCTGACGATCTACGGACTGACGAAACTCGGCGGATGGAACGCCCTCCGCACGATCTGCGGCTCCGACATGTTCAACCTGTGGAAGCCCTTGATCCCGCACGGCGTCGCGGGGACGTGGGCGCCTGTCCTCGTGAAAAATGCCGCGGGCGCCGTGGTCAAGCAGGCCTGGTATTTCAACGGCTATTACCCGTGGTTGGGCATGCTCTTCTGCGCGCCGATCATCGGCCTGTGGTATTGGTGCACCGACCAGTACATCGTTCAGAGAGCTTTGGGCGCTCCAAATGAGCGGACAGCGCGCCGCGGGAGCATTTTCGCCGGCGTCCTGAAGCTCCTGCCGGTTTACCTTTTCATCGTCCCCGGACTGATCGCCTTCGCCCTGGCCAAGAGCGGCAAGGTTCCGGGACTGGAGGTCATGATCGCCGCGGACGGGACAGCGATCCCCCACCAGGCCCAAGCGGCGTTCCCGCTGATGGTCAAATATATGCTGCCGGTCGGATTGCGCGGGATTGTTGTCGCCGGGCTGCTCTCCGCGCTGATGGGCTCGCTGGCCGGCGTCTTCAACGCCTGTTCGACGCTGTTCACGGTGGACCTCTATGGAAAGTGGAAACCCAAGGCCTCCCAGCACCAGATCGTCCGGACGGGCCGCATCGCCACCGCGGTGATGGTCTTCATCGCCCTGATGTGGATCCCGGTCATCCAGGGGGCCCGCGGGCTTTACAATTACCTGCAAACGGTCCAGGGCTATCTCGCGCCGCCCATTTTCGTCGTATTCTTCTTCGGCGTCTTTTGGAAACGCCTTAATGCCAAGGGCTGCCTCTGGGCTTTAATCGTCGGTTTTTCACTCGGCTTGTTCCGGATGCTCGTCGACACACCCGTCTCGCTGGGATTGTTCGGCTACGCCGACGCGGCCAAGACGATCGCGAACGGATATGCCCAGGGATCGTTCCTCTGGATCATCAACAACATTTACTTCCAGTATTTCAGCGTGCTCATAACGATTGTCTCGATCGTCGTCATGATCGTGGTCAGCTATATGACCAAGGAACCGGATTACGCGGCGATCGAAAGCCTGACGTTCGGGACAACGACCGCCGAAGACCGCCGCCGCACTCGAATCAGCTGGAACTGGCGGGATCTGCTCGCCTCGGCGATCGTCCTCGCTTTCATCCTCGGCGCGTACCTGTACTTCCGCGGTTAGTCCGACCATGATCGAAACGAGACCGCCGGCAACCCCCGCCATAAGGGTCCTGAAAGACAAAGGCGTTTCTTTCGTCGCCCATTCCTATAAATACGAAGACCGCGGGGGAACGGGCACGGCGGCCCGGGAGCTCGGCGTCGGCGAGCACGGCGTCATCAAGACGCTCGTCATGGAAACCGACAGGGGGGAACCTTTCATCATCCTCATGCATGGCGACAACGAAGTCTCGACGAAAGCCCTCGCCCGATTTCTCGGGGTCAAAACCGTGGCGCCCTGCCATCCCGAGACGGCCGATAAGCATACGGGCTACATGATCGGCGGGACATCGCCTTTCGGGACGCGGAAACAGCTGAAGATCTACATGGAAAAGACGATCGCCGATCTCCCGCGGATTTACATCAATGCCGGAAAGCGCGGCCTGCTCGCCGAAATGTCTCCGGCGGACCTCACGAAAATTCTGAATCCCGTTCCGGTCGAAGTCGCGCTCTAATCCTCACCAGGGGGCGGCCAGCGGCAGGCCCGATTTCATTTGATTTTCTTCAGCTCGATCCCCTGCCCTCTAGGAAAAAGACCGGGGATGGAAACCGGAAGCCTGCCCTTGATGTCCATTTCCCCGAAAACGGCCCGGGCGGCGATCGCCTGCGACTGGGGCGAATTCCGGTAAAGACACAGGCACGCGTCAACCTCGGGAAAATCCCTCAATATATAAGGGCTTCCGAAGTTGACGACAATGACGGATTTCCCCGCCGCGGCCAGGGTCTTGATCAAGTCGGCGTGACTCGGCTCGATTCCAACGCTGCCCTTCCGCGCCCGCAGGCTCGAAAAGACCGCGCAGACGATGACATCGGCGGATTTCACGGCTTTAAAATAGGCGTCATCCAGGGCTTCCTTGCCCGTGACGGCATCCGCATAGAAAACCTGGGTTCCTTCGGACCTTTTCTTGACGGCGTCCGCGAAAGCCCGTCCGGCGAAATAATCGCCTTGATCGCTGCTCAGCGAGAATACGGCGATCTTTTTCCCGGTTGAGGGAATCGGCAAGGCTTCCCTCTCGTTCTTGACGAGTGTCGCCGCGGCTTCGAAAGCCAGAAGCGCTTGTCTCGAATTTTCTTTTGTTCCCAATTTCTGCGGCAAGGCTTCGACGTCCACGAACCTGTTGAGATGGAGCCCCAGCCGGGCCTTGGCTTCCAGGATGCGGCGCACGGATTCATCGATCCGGGCTTCGGTCAACCGGCCTGTTTTCGCCGCATCGATCAGGAACGACACGGTTTTGGCGGGTTCGGGCGGGAGCAGGACCATGTCCACTCCGGCCAGGATGGCCCGCAGAGACGCTTCGGGACCGGGGTAGGCATTCGTCACGCCGCCCATTTCCATGGCGTCCGTGACGATCAAACCCTTGAATCCCATTCGTTTTCGCAAAAGTCCGGTCAGGATGGCGGGAGATAAGGAACTGGGCAGGTTGGGTGTCGGATCCAAAGCGGGAACGCTGAGATGAGCGACCATCACGGCCTGGACGCCGGCCGCGAGGGCCATTTGATACGGATAGAGCTCGACTTTTTCCAGCCGATCCCGGTCGGCCTTGATCGTTGGAAGGAGGCTGTGCGAATCCTGGTCGGTGTCGCCGTGACCCGGAAAATGCTTGGCCGTTGCGATCATGCCGTTTTCCTGACAACCTTTTATGAACGCCGCGGCCAACCGGCCGACTTGTACGGGATCCTCGCCGATCGCCCGGGTATTGATAATGGGATTGTCGGGGTTGATGTTGACATCCACGACGGGAGCGTAAGTCATATGGATGCCGAGCGCCCGGCCTTCTTCGGCCGTGATCTTCCCCATCTTGTAGGCCAGCTCATCGGAGTCAGCCGCGCCCAGGGCCATGAGCGTGGGAAAGAGGGTAGCGCCCGTAATTTGGTTTCCGGCGCCGCGCTCGAAATCGGAGGCGACGAGAAGCGGATATTTGGCCAACTTCTGCAAGGCGTTGTTCAAATGGGCGGTTTCATAGGACTCTCCGAGAAAAATGACCACGCCGCCGATCTTCTGGTCGACGACCAGGCTACGCAGGCCGGCGATATAATCGCTGTCGTCATTGAAAAAACCGCCCGTGTAACGACAAGCGATCATCTGCCCGATTTTTTCCTCGATCGACATCCGGCCGAGCGTTTTGGAGACCCAGCGCGCATCGCCAGGGCCGAGGGATAGATCGGACTTGGCGACGATGCGGACGCAACTCGCCGATAACAGCCCCAGGACGGAGAAAAAGACAAAAGAATATCTCGCCGTTTTTCCGAACATTCGGTCCTCCTTACGAAAAATCGCTGTCGCGGCCGCTCCCCTTCGGCTATTCCTTGTATTGAATAAGGCTGAAGATATCGATCTCCGGATGCGCTTTTTTTATGGCGGAGACGCCGTTCAAGAAGCCGAGTTCGACCACGGCGCCGAAACCGACGGGATTCCCTTTCAGAAGCTTGATCAAATCGATGGCGCTGATCGAGGACGAGCCGGTGGCGATCAGATCGTCGATGATGACGACCCTCTGTCCCGGCCGGACGCTGTCCTCGTGCATCTCGAAATATTCGACGGCATATTCGTTGGGGGCCCGGACGCGGACCGTCTTGCGGGGCAGCTTGCCCTGTTTCCGGATGATGTCCAGCCCCAGTCTCAGTTCCCGGGCCACGGGTGCCGCGAAGAGATATCCGCGCGATTCGATGCCGACGACGATATCGGGTTTTTTCTTTTGAGCCCATTCCGTGAGATGATCGATCACGAAGTTATAGCCGGCGGCGTCGCGGACGAGCGGCGAGATGTCCTTGAATCCGATGCCCGGTTTTGGAAAATCCTTGACTTCATAAATCAGGTCCTTGATGTCTTCGATTTTCATTTTGATCTCGATTCCTTTCGTCTCTCCTTGATCATCGACAAGACGTCATCGTATCTCAATTCTTCTCCGTCCGCCGTCTTCAACGACGATCCGGACATGGAGAGCTTCGATCGGAAACCTGATCTTTTCCGCCCACTCGACGACGACGACACCCTGCCCGACATAATCCTCGAATCCCAAATCCATGATTTCGGAGTCCTTGGTCAGCCGATAAAGGTCAAAATGGTAGATCGGAACCCTCGCCCGGTAGATATTCATGATCGTGAACGTGGGACTGCAGACCTCATGGACGTTGTTGAGGCCAAGGCCGGCAGAGATGCCCTTGGCGAAAACGGTCTTGCCCGCGCCAAGTTCACCGATGAGAAAGACGACCTCATTCCCCTTGAATTTAAGCGCGATTGTTTTTCCTAGAGCAAGGGTTTCTTCCGCGGAATAGGAGAAAAAAACCGAATCCGTCGTCTCCCCTCCTCCCGGCGCCATCAAGCCTCCATCTCTTTGAGGGCCTGAGGCAGGTATCTGATGAGGTCTCCCGCGATCAGGGCTCTCTCGCCCAGTTTCTGGGCCCCGATATCTCCGCTCAAACCGTGAACGAAGACGGCGGAAAGGATGGCCCCCAGAATGTCTTTTTCCTGGATGATCAGCGAGGCGAGCATCCCGCTCAACACATCTCCGGAGCCACCCGTCGCCATGCCCGGGTTTCCGGTCGGGTTGATGAAAACCCTGCCCTGCGGGGTTGCGATGAGCGTCCGATATCCTTTCAGGATCAGATGGATCCCGTGTTTTTCGGCGAATTGCGGCGCGAGATCGAGCCGGTTGTCGAGGACGTCCTGGGTCGACCGGCCGATGAGCCGGGCAAATTCGCCGGGATGCGGCGTCAGAACAACCGGACAGGAAAGCGTTTTCAAGATGTTGGTATTTCCGGCGAGAATGTTCAACCCGTCCGCGTCGATCACGACCGGCATTTTGAGTTTCCCCAATAAGGACATCACGAGGCTCGCCGTCGCAGGATGGGTCGATATCCCCGGACCCAGGAGCAGTCCGTCTTTTCCTTTCAGCAGCTCCAAGATCCTCGGAAGCGCGGCATCCGACAAGGTCTTTTGCGGCGTCTCCGGCAACGCCTCGGTCATGAGCTCCATCATCGAGCGCGCGACGATCGGAAGGCAGCTTTGCGGCGTCCCCACCGTCACGAGGCCCGCACCCATGCGCAGGCCGGCCTTGGCCGCCATGACGGCCGCGCCCGTTTTTCCGAGCGAACCCGCGAGGATGAGCAGATGACCGTAGGTCCCCTTATGGGAATCTTTTTTCCTTTTCTGGAAATAAGGGGCGACGTTTTTCTTTTCCACGAGTTCGATCTTCAATCTTGCGTCCTCGAACAGAAACGGCGGAACGCTGATATCGGAGACGATCAGTTCTCCGACAAAATCTTCCGCGGGCGGAAGGACGTGTCCGATCTTCGGCGCGGCGAGGGCGATCGTCAGGTCGGCCTTGACCGCCGGTCCGACGATCAACGGCGTATCGGACGATAGCCCAGAAGGAATGTCTACAGCGATTTTATAGCCGCGCGCCTTGTTCATATCCTCGATAGCCGCCGCGAAAAGGCCCTGCGCGGGCTTCATGAGACCGGTTCCGAAAATGGCATCGATGATCAGCGATGCGTGGAATAGCTCGATTTTATTCTTTTTCCATTCTTTCGTGGACGGAATTTCCCTGATCTCGACGCCGATCTTTTCGGCTATGGCCAGATTCAGGCCGGCATCGCCCTTCACGTCCTGTTTGGTGCCGAGGAGCAACACGGTCGGCCGGGCGCCGCAGTTGAACAGATGCCGGGCCACGACAAAGCCGTCTCCGCCGTTGTTGCCTTTCCCGGCGACGATGACGACCCGGTTTTCCTTGATCCGGGGAAACCTTTTCAAAACGGCCTGCGTGATCCGGATGCCCGCGTTTTCCATGAGCACGGGGCCCGGAATGCCGATCTTTTCGATTGTTATCCGGTCGATCTTCTTCATTTGCGCCGAGGTGAGGACTTTCATGGCCGCTCCTTGAGCCGGATTTTAGCATAAAATTGATTTTTTCCGCCATTTTATGCTAATTTATAGAGTACTTTTTATGTCATTTTCCGGAATCCAAGGAGGACTTCATCATGGCCATCAAAGTCGGCATCAACGGATTCGGCCGGATCGGCAGGAACTTGTTCCGCGCCTCCGTGAACACCCCGGAGATCGAATACCTGGCGATCAACGACATCACCGACGCCAAGACGCTTGCCCATCTCCTGAAATACGACTCCGTGCTCGGCGGTTTTCGTCAGGACATCCAAGCGACCGATGACGCCCTTGTCGTCAACGGCAAGAAGATCAAGGTCCTGGCCGAAAAGGACGCCGCCAAGCTGCCTTGGAAAGACCTCGGCGTGGATATCGTCGTCGAATCGACGGGCATATATACGAAAAGACCCGACTTGCTCAAGCATATCGATCAGGGCGGGGCAAAAAAAGTCATCGTTTCCGCCCCCGCCACCGACCCCGACATCACCATCGTCCTCGGCGTTAACGAAGAGAGGTACGACGCGACCAAGCATCATCTCATCTCCAACGCGTCCTGCACGACCAACTGCCTCGCCCCCGTCGTCAAGGTCCTCCATCGGGAATTCGGCCTCGAGAAAGGTTTTATGACCACCATTCATTCATACACGAACGATCAGAAGATCCTGGACGCTCCCCATAAGGATTTGCGCCGCGCCCGGGCGGCCGCGATCTCTCAGATCCCCACCACGACGGGCGCGGCGAAGGCCGTCGGATTGGTCATTCCCGAGCTCAAGGGCAAGATCGACGGCATCGCCATTCGCGTTCCCACCCCCAACGTCTCTCTCGTGGACCTCGTCTCCGTCATGAAAAGAGACCTCACGGAAAAAGACGTCAATGACGCATTCAAGAAAGCCGCGGAAGGTTCGCTGAAAGGCATCCTCCAATACACGGACGAACAGCTTGTTTCGGTCGATTTCATGTCCAATCCCCACTCCGCCATCGTCGACGGACCTTCGACCAAGGTTATCGAAAAGAACCTCCTCAAGGTTTTGGCCTGGTATGACAACGAGTGGGGCTATTCCTGCCGGCTCCGGGACCTCATCCTGTTCATATCCAGGTAAGAAGGGTCGCGCCGTGCTCTTCGTGGAAGATCTCGACGTCAAAGGAAAAAAGGTCTTTGTCCGGGTCGACTTCAACGTCCCCTTGAACGATCAAGGAGAAATTCGGAACGACGCGCGCATCCGGGCGTCCCTGCCCACGATCAACTATCTCGCCGGCAAAGGGGCCAAGCTCATCCTGGCCTCGCATCTCGGGCGACCCAAGGGAAAATTCGATCCCAAGATGAGCTTAAGGCCCGTCGCCGCTCGTCTGGCCGAGCTCACCGGCCGCGAAGTCCTGTTCGCGCCCGACTGCGTCGGCAAGGAGGTCGACGCGCTCAAAGCCGGTCTCGCGGATGGCCAAATTCTCCTCCTCGAAAATGTCCGTTTCCATGAGGAGGAGACCAAAAACGATCCCCAATTCTCGAAGCGGCTGGCCGAGGGTATCGACGATTTCGTCAACGACGCGTTCGGATCGAGTCACCGGGCGCACGCCTCGGTCGTCGGCATCACCTCCTTCGTGCCCAAATGCGCGGCGGGATATCTCATGAAGAACGAAGTGGAATATCTGAGAAGGGCCGTTCGATCTCCCCTCAAACCTTATGTCGCGATCCTCGGAGGCGCCAAAACCGAAGACAAGATCCCGGTCATCGAGAACCTCTTGAACAAGGCCGACTTCCTTTTGATCGGGGGAGCCATGGCTTACACGTTTTTCAAAGCGCAGGGATTTTCGGTCGGGAAATCCATGGTCGAGCCGGACAAGTTCACGACCGCGCTCGGCATCATGGCCAAGGCCCAACAAAAGAACGTCCAGTTTCATTTGCCGATCGACCATGTCCTGACCGCGTCGATCGAATCCGGCGTCGCGGTCAAGATCGTCGATGCCTTTCCTTTTCCTGAAGACATGATGGGCGTGGACATCGGCCCGAAAACGATCGCCGCGTATTCGGGCATCATCGCCCGGGCCAAGACCATCGTCTGGAACGGACCCCTCGGCGTTTTTGAGAAGCCGGCATTCGCGAACGGGACCATGAAGATCGCCGAAGCGGTAGCGAACGCGGGCGCCCTTTCCATCGTTGGCGGAGGTGATTCGATCGCGGCCCTCGAAAAATCCGGCGTCGCCGCGAAGATCACCCATATCTCGACGGGGGGAGGCGCGAGCCTCGAATTCCTGGCTTACGAAACGCTGCCCGGAATCGATGCCCTCGAGAAGAGCGCGACGAAATAGCATGCCTCACCGAAAGCCGCCGTTTATCGCCGGGAATTGGAAGATGAATTTGACCGTTCCTGAGGCGAAAGCTCTGCTCGCGTCCATCCTTCGGGCCGGCCCCTTGCTTTCCGAGGCGGCCATCGTCGTCATCCCGCCGTTCACCGCGCTCGTCGATGCGGCCAAGCTTCTTTTGGACACACCCGTCCGGCTCGGCGCCCAAAACCTTTTCTGGGAAAATCAAGGCGCTTACACGGGCGAAATTTCCGCGCCGATGCTGGCCGATGTCGGCTGCCGCTACGTGATCGTCGGCCACTCGGAAAGACGCGGGCATTTCGGCGAGACGGACTCCGTTGTCGGCAAGAAAATCCTCGCCGCTCTCGGGGCGGGACTTCAGCCCATCGTTTGCATTGGAGAAACTCTCGAAGAACGCGAAGCCGGGCAAACCGTCCGGAAAATTGCCCGTCAAATTCTAGGAGGCCTGGAAGGACTGCCCGCCGAACGTTTCCGCGACGTGATCATCGCCTACGAGCCGATTTGGGCCATCGGCACCGGGAAAACCGCCTCGCCGGCCCAGGCCGAAGAGATCCACGCTTTTATCCGAAGGACGCTCGAAGAAAAATATGGAAATGAGGCCGCGTCTTGTGCTATCATTCTCTATGGCGGGTCGGTAAAGCCCGCCAATTCTTATTCCCTTTTCAAGGAAAAGAATATCGACGGGTTTCTCGTCGGTGGCGCTTCGTTGGAAGCGGAATCCTTCATCCTGATTACGAAAGAAGCGATGAAAGCTTATAAGGAAGAACATTGAGCGCATTAATCACGATCATCCATGTGGCCGTTTGCCTGATCCTGGTCGTCGCCGTCCTGATGCAATCCGGCAAGGCGGCTGATCTCGCCGGCGCGTTCGGCGGAGTCGGCAGCGCCACGGCTTTCGGCGCCCGCGGCACGCAGACCATTTTATCCAAGTTGACGACCATCTGCGCGATCCTTTTCATGTTCACGTCGCTGGGGCTTTGGATTCTCTCCGGCAGGGAAGCCAAATCCGCGGTCAGCGGCGTGAAAACCCAGCCCGCCCAGACCCAGGCGAATACGAAGAATGAGCCGGCCCAGAAGCCGCAGACGACCTCTCCGGCCGCGACGGATAAAGACAAAAAACAGCCGGAAGCCAAGGCGCCCGCCAAAAAAGTTCCGGATACGGCGCAAAAGAAAGCGGCCGCTCCCGGAACCAATAAATAAACCCCCTCTCATTTCAAGCGGACTGTGCCGAAGTGGTGGAATTGGCAGACACACTAGCTTGAGGGGCTAGCGAGCCTTACCCGCTCGTAGGGGTTCGAGTCCCCTCTTCGGCATTTCCCTTTTCTACGGAAAATTCCAGGACATAGCCGGTCCCTTTTCCATGACGGCGCTCCTCCCTTTCGCGGCGAGGATGATGGGCTATGCTTTCGAGGCGACCCAGAGAGAAAAATCCGCTTCGGACATGGCCCCCGACGTCCGGCCGACCTCGAAGCCTTTCTTTATGACCACGAAGGTCGGAACGGCCTGGATTTTGAAAGCGGAGGCCAGCTCCCCCGCCTCATCCACGTTCACCTTGAGGACCATGATATCGCCGGCCCGGCGTTTGGCCAGGCTTTCGACGATGGAGGTCATCCTATGGCAGGGCATGCAAGTCGGCGAATAAAAATCGACGAGGAGCGCGAGAGCTGCCTTTTGAATGAGGTTCACGGCTTGAGATGATGACGGCTCCAAGACCCGCCCCGGCACGGGCAAGGGACTTTTGCAGCGGCCGCAAACGATTGTCTTTCCTCCGGCTTCCAAGGGAAATTGATTCGTCGTTCCACATTCGAGGCAGCTGATTTTCACTTTTTCGGCCAAGGATCGGCTCCTAACGTTTCATCGCTCTCGCGTTTTTTCCAAAAGGTGTTTTCTTTTCGCTTCCGGAAATCTCTCGATCGCGTACCGGAGCGTCGTGCGCGGGATTTTAGGACCATGGCGATAGAGAAACTTCTCCAGCCGGGCTATGTCCGTCTTACCCGCTTCCCGGAGAAGCCAGCCGTTGGCCTTCTCGATCAGATCTTCTTCGAAAGGAAAGAGCTTTCTCGAAATCTGATAGACCACATCGAGATATTTCCCCTTCCGGGCCAGCTTGATGAAGGCCACGGCGGAGGCCCGCTTGACCCACATATTCGGGTGGGCGGTCCAACCCTTGATCCGGTGAACGAGATCGGGATATTTTTCCATCAGGCCGCCCAAACCGTCGGGACATAGGCCGTCCACGGATGCCCAATTGTCGCAATAATCCTGGGCCAGCCATTTCTTGATCAAGGAAAAAACGGGGCGGCCGAAATCCTTTTGAAAGCGGAGAAAAAAGATTTCCGCCGTGCTTTTGACCTCTAAATATTTGTTCGGCAGAAGGATTTCGCACAGATCGATCGCTTCTTCGATCGTCCAATTCCTTCGCACCGATTCATAAAGATCCCGGGCGATCTCCCGGATATCCTCCGCCGCTAGGCCGTAGGACGACACGTTTTCCTTGAAATATCTTTGGATTTGAACGGCTTTTTCCGGATCTGCTTTGGCCCTGAGCGAGTTGACGATTTTTTTTGCCAGATCTTCGGGAGACACGCTCTTTCGTTCCTTTTTGGTTTCAGCCGTCATGGGACTATCACCATCCGCTCATTGGCCCAAAAGAATCGTACACTTTTGGAAAAAGTCGTGTCAAGGCTTGAATGCGCCCCGGTTATACCCCCCGCACCCTCACGACATAGGTCAGCGGCGTTTCCAGCACGGCGTCCGCGTGCCATCCGGCGCCCTCAGCAAGGGCCATGAACGCCTCCCGGCTGCGGGAAACCGAGGAGAGCTGGATGGAGGAATTGGCCAGCCGGGAAACTTCGTTCTCCCTCATCACCGTGCCGCACATCAGCGCGACGGCCGCGTGGCGCTTCAGGACCGTCAGATTGGCGCCGATATCCAAGTCGCTTCCATATTCGAACAACCCGCCTTCGGACGAGGCGCCCACAATTCCTTCGGACCCTAGCCTCCAGGAGTTTATCCAACGGCTCCGTTTTTCCCCAGTCGTAGGACAGATGCTCCCAAGCCTGGTCCAAACCGGCCAGCGGCCCGAAAAAATCAACTGTCCGGCAGGCGTAATCTACCGGAGCGACATCCCCAGGATAAACAACATTTCGATGTAGCTTCCGAACAGGATGAAAATGCCGGAGACGAGATACAGGACAAGGAAAATCCTGAGTCCTCCCTTCAGGCCTTCTTTTCTTGAGGAAAAGCCGAAGCGCTTGTAGAGAGCCGTCCAAAAAAGGACGCAGAGGCCTCCGCAGATCGTCAGAAAATAGCCGCCGAACTCGCCAATCAGCATTCCCCACATCTGGTACGACATGTCGCCCTGGGCGAACGTCAATCCCTGGATAAATCGCCCGTAGGGGTAGAGCGCCAAGGGCAAGATGAAGACGGTGCGAACGACCATGGTCAAATTGCCGACGACCCAATTGTTGAAGAAGATGAGGAACATGGATTTGACGGCGTTTCCCTTGAAAATGTAGCTGGAGAGCTTGCGGCGCTCCCAGTCTTTATATTTCTGAAGCAGATCGCCGTACCCGGGAATCTTCAATTCGAGATTCCGGCTCCAATCGAAGATTTTAGAAGTCTTGAGCGTGTTGATGTCCGCGAGTTTTCTTTTTCCGGCGATATAACCCGCGCCGAAACTGAGGATATAGACGGCCAGCATCACCAGAATAATGACTTTCGTTTTTTTCAAGAGTTGGAAGAATTTCAAATGCCCGTTTCCATCATGGATTTGAGGCCGCGCGCCCAGAGGGATTCCTGGTTCGGGAAAAGGTACTCGGCTCTCCCTTCTCTCTTCTTGAGTTCCTTCAAAATGTCCAGAAGTTCTGAGCTGATAGGGATGAACCTGGTCCTTCCGCTTTGAGTCCGCTCAACCCTGATTTGGCTTCTGCGAAAATCGACCTGGTCCCATTTCAGGCCCAATATCTCTCCCTTTCTCATGTCGGTGTCAATGGCCACTTTAAGGAAATGGCCACTTTAAGGATAGGACGGAGGCGTTCTATGCTTGTCTCAAGGAGCTTCTTTTCCTCGTCCGGGCCGCGACAACTCATAACGCCCCCTTCTCAAGATCACAGGTCTTCGGGAGCATAGATCATCCGCATATGAGCGGATCGCTCCACGAGACGCTTCACGCCGTCGACCTTTTCCGTCCCGATCTTCAGGACGCCCGAGATATCCGCGACGCTGTGCTCCTTCTCGAATCCCAGAAGGATGAGATCTAAAACGTCGTAAGGGAGGCCGATGGCATCCTCGTCATCGATGCCGGGAATGATATCTGGAGAGGGTGGTTTGGCGATGATATGGGGGGGGATCTGAAGATAGCGGGCAAGTTCCCGGACCTGCGTCTTATATAGTGTGATCAAGGGCATGATGTCCGCGGCATCGTCACAACCGTGTTTGACAAAATAACCGATGAGCTTCTCGGTCTTATTGGCCGCGCCGACAACGAGACGATTTTCCCTCTCGCCGTACAGATAGAGAAGCGCCATCCGCAAGCGGTGTTTGATCCGGTAGTAGGCATTTCGTTTTTTTAGGATCGTTTCGTATTTTTCGCTCCGGATACCCGCGAGCGACGCCGAAAATAGAGTCTCGCCCGTTCGCCGTTCGAAAATGCGATACCCCATCTTATTGAGAAAGCCTCTGATCCGGCGCATGAAGGGGATCTTGCTGAGCGGCACGAGATCGTAGACGTCCAACTCCCTGAGATAACGGGTCATGTCGATCAACCTGGCTTCGATGTTCAGGTTCTTGGCCAAGGCGAGGGCATCTTTAATATGATTCGCCTCCGAATCTTTCTCGGGCATCAAAAGAGCCACGGTTCGCTCGGCGCCGACCGCCCGCCGGCACAGTGCGGCCACGACGGCGGAATCAATTCCGCCGCTCAGCCCAAGGATGACGCCGTCGCGGTCCAGCTTTTCCATTTTATCTAAAATGAACGCTTCCAGATGATGGCAGAGCTTTTCCGGCTCAAGGGCCATTTCCTTCTTCAGAACGTCAAGGAATAGCGTCTCGTTCATGTCGAAAAGGGTTTCTCCCTTCATTTTACTCCAGCCTTTTCCGGAAGCGGAGCGATCTGAGGACGATCGCCGCCAGGCCGAAGGCCAGCAGGATCAGCAGCTCCGGCCAGAGGACTGCCGGGCCGTTTCCTTTCAGAAGAATTTCCCGGAAGTTTCCTTTTTTTCGGCGCACCGACTTTCCCTCCCGCTAAGCTCGGAATCGATACCGCCCATCACGAAATGAGGATAATCCCGTCCGCGGATTGATGTCAACAACACAAAAATGCCCGCTAGAGCAAATAGTTTTTTGACCCCTACAACAGCTTTTTTAAAACCTTAAATCACAAAAAAAACGCCACAAACGCCGAATTCAAAGCTGAGCTTATCGTTTCTAGCTGAATATTCTATTTTCTTCCTTGCCTCTTCTCTTTCGCGCAGAAATATCCTTCTTCGGCGATTCGAGAGCGGTTTCATACCATCGAAGCTCTTTTAAATTTCGATGACTTGGCTTAATTTGGCTATAAGGGGTGCAGCAAAGAAAATTTTGTAACTTATAATATGAAAAGAATATAAGAGCAAGAAGGGAGCGCGCCCGGAGGGATTTGAACCCCCGACCTATGGATTCGAAGTCCAGCGCTCTATCCAGCTGAGCTACGGGCGCACACGGCCCCGTATCTTAACTCATTGGGCTATTGATGTAAATCGGCGAGCTGAGAAACTTGACCGCATTGTGGGCCTTTGAAGAACGGCCCGAGTTTGGCCGGAAAATCCGAGGCTCTTCAGGGCTTCAGGCCGTATATTTTCGCGATGATCTTTTCGACGAGCTGATCGCTGAGAAACCTCTTGGCGAAGACCATGAGCGGGGCTTTGCCTCCCGAGGCGTAAAAGGGGGCCGGATTTCGTTTCTTCATGATGGCCCATGTTTTTTTGGCGACGACGTCAGGCGCGCTGCCGCCGGCGATTTGGTCTCGCCTCGATTGGACGACGATCCGCAGGTTTTCCTGAAAAATGGAAGCGGGCGCCGCATAGATCTCCGGTTCGATCCCCGTGCGGATATGGCCGGGCTCGAGCATCACGACTTTAACGCCCAGGCTCTTCACTTCGTTCCTCAAGGACCAGGTGAATCCGGCCAGGGCAAATTTCGAGGCTGAGTAGGCCGACTGAAACGGCACGGCGAATTTCCCGGTCATCGAGCCGACATTGATGATGAGTCCGCGCCGCCGCCGGGCCATATCGGAAAGGACGCATTGAATGAGCTTGATCTGGCCGAAGACGTTGGTTTCGAAGAGCGAACGGATCTTTTCAACGGGCGTGTCGGCCGCCGGCCAGACTTGGCTTTCCCCCGCATTGTTGATCAGGACATCGATCGGGCCGGCCGAAACGACGCAGGCCTCGATGGAGCGTTCGTCGCGGAGATCCAGGGGAAGATACGTCACGCCCTCGATTTTATCCGGAATGGCATCGGGTTGCCGGGAGGTCCCCATGACCGGACATCCCTTCCGGACGAGGAGCGCGGCGATGGCTTTACCGATGCCTTTGGAGGCCCCCGTTACGAGGACCCTCGGCGCGGTTGCGTCCGTCGTTTTTATTCTCCCTGATCCCGGGCCAACATCGCCTTGGCCGCCCCAAGATTGAGCTTGAGCTCGTCGCGGACCGTCTTGAACGCGGCGATGGTCCGCCGGATATCCTCGTCGGTGTGCGACGCTGTCGGGACCATCCGGAAGAGAAGGATGCCCTTGGGAACCACGGGATATATGACGCCGGTGATGAAGATCCCGAGATCGCGCAACGCTTTGATGATCGCCATCCCGAGGTTGATGTCGCCCGCGGGCACGTAGACGGCGCAGAGCGGCGACGGAACGTCCCCGACCTCGTAGCCGAGGTCTCTCAGGCCGCTTTTGATCTTGTTCGCGTTGGCCCACATCCTCTGCCGCCGCGCGTCGTCGTGGGCGATGATGTCAAGCGCCTTGGAAAGCACTGCGACGTAAATCATCGGAAGGCTCTTGGCGAAGACCTGGGTCCGGGCGTTATATCGGATCCATTCGGCGACGGGCTTGGTCGTGGCCGACACGCCGCCGATCGCGGCAAAGGCCTTGGCGAACGTGCCGAAGTAAATGTCGAGCTTGTCGTGAACGCCGAAATACTCGCCGCTCCCGCGTCCTCCCGGGCCCATGACGCCGAAACCGTGGGCGTCGTCGATATAAATCCGCGCGCCGTATCGGTCTTTCAGCGCGCAAATGGCCGGCAGGTCGGCGATATCTCCCTTCATCCCGAAGACGCCTTCGGTGACGATCAGGACCCCGCCCTTGCGGTCCTTGTTGACGTGTTTCAGATGCGATTCGAGGCTGTTCATGTCGTTGTGCCGGTAGACGCGGAACTTCGCCTGGGAGACGAAGACCCCGTCGAGCATCGAAGCATGGGACAGCTTGTCGACGAGGATCGTGTCGTTGGAGTCGACGAGCGAAGCGATCGTGCCGAGGACGCCGAGGTAGCCGTAATTGAACAGAACGGCGTCCTCTTTCTGGAGCCAATCGGCGAATTTCTTTTCGAGGGCGATGTGATGCTCGGTGTTCCCGGTCATCATCCGGGCGCCCATGGGGGCGCTGGCGCCGTACGTCCGGGCCGCCTCTACGGACAGGGCTTTGAGCTCCTCGTTCTCGGCCAAGCCCAGATAATTGTTGATCGACCACTGAACGACTTTTTTCCCTTGAAATATCATTTCCCGGCCGGGGATCGGGTCCAGGATCGGTCGGCTGAAATAATGGTCGCCGCGAGCCCTGAACGGTCCGAAATATCCTCCGTCCGTCTGGCATTTGTCGAAAAGATCTATCATCTTGGCTCCGTTTTTTTTAAAAATGTTCGATTTCTACGATAACCTATCATACCGACCTCGGACTCGAAAAGCAAGGTTTCATGAAATCCCCGTCTCCGAAAATATTCACGATTAAAGATCACGAAAAGGCGGCCGGAATTTTCCTGAGAAGTCTTTTTTTATCGCGGATGGATTGAAGCAGATCCGCCGCCAGCCGGCGAAGCCCTTGCCCCTCGTAATCCGAGCTCACGACCGAGAGGCGTCGGCCGGCGATACGGCATTTGAGATTCTTCGTTTCCTTGGCGATCTTAATCCTGGGATTTTCCCGGGTGCGCTCCATATAAGTCACCTGAATCATCATCGTCTCCAAGCCGTCGACCGTCTGAATCAGGACGACGGCCTGCGTATCTTTGTTCGTATCGTCATCGTCCGGGGCCCCGATGAAGAATTCGCCCTTGACGAAATCCTCTCCGGGCCGGGCGCCCATCTCTCTGACCTCATCGAAAATCATTTTCAAGGCGGCGAGGTCATCGGCCTTTGTTTGAGAGTGAGCCAAAAGGCCAGACAAGAGAAAAGGAATCGAAAAAAGCGCCGCCGCGAGCGATCGGGGAAAACGCGAAGATTCAATCCTTCCCTTATTCATCCTTATTCCATTTCTATTTTATCTTGTCCCTCTCCACGGGACAAGAAAATATGTCGAGGATCGCGATCCTCTTCGGCCTCGATAAGATTTGACCCCCTCTTTTTTCCTGTGATATAAAAGGAAGCAATGTCTGAGAATAGATCTTCCAAGGAGGTCGGCATGACGAAGGTTCGACGCTATTCCTTTATCGTCATTTTTCTTTTCATCCTGGCGCTCGCCGCGCCTGCGGCGCAGAAAGTCCCCATCGGCTTCGACGATTACCACGGCTATACGGGAGCCGTGAAATACATCAAAGACGTGGCCGCAACCTACCCGAACATCACCGAGCTCATCGAGACCGGCAAAAGCGGGCTTGGCCGGCCGATCTATGTCCTCGTCATCTCGAACATGAAGACCGGCACGACGATCGACCGCTATGTCGAGCTTCGTCACATGCGCAACCTCGAGGTCACGGAGACTTTTCATCAGAAGCCCTATGAAGGCAAACCCGGCCAATGGATCGACGGCGGCATGCACGGCAACGAATATACCGGCGTCGAGGTCTGCCTCTACATCATCGACAAACTGGTCAGCGGTTATGGGCTCAATCCCGAGATCACGAACCTTGTCGACAACAAGACATTTTACGTCTGCCCCGTGGTCAACCCCGACGGCGTTTTCAACAGCGTCGAGCGCGAGATCTCCCAGCGCGGGAACGGCGACCTCGGCGCCGCCAAGGACGGACCGAAGGACCTCAACGGCGACGGCCACATCACCCAGTTCCGCTTCAAAGACCCGAGAGGCTCTTATGTCGTGGACGACAAGGATCCCCGCCTGATGATCCGCCTCACCGCGAATGAACAGACGACCAAACAGCGCTATACGGTCGTCACCGAGGGCCAGAAGCCCGCGGCGGGTGGGCCGCGAGGCGGCGATCCCGAAGCCGCCGGCGGCAGCATCGACGTTAACCGCAATTTCCCCGAGGGATGGTGGACGGAGGAGGGCATGCCGGGCGGCACCGGCTTTTACCCGACCTCGTCTCCCGAAGCGCATGCCCTCGTGGAATTCGCGGTCGACCATCGCAATATCCTTATGGTCCAGAATTTCCACACATCGGGCGGATTCACGTATCGCGTGCCCGGGACCGCCCCGGACACCGCCATAGCGCCCAAAGACGTCGCCGTCTACGACCTCGTCCTGGGAAAGAAATACCTCGAGATCATCGGCGAAAAAGTGCCCGACGCCTGGCAGAAACCCGAACAAATGGCTGATTTCAAAGCCAAGCTGCGCGAGACATCGAAGAATAAATTCGCGATCGAACGCGGATATGAGATGCCGCGCGGCTGGATCATGGGCTACAACGAGGAACGCGATCAGCGTTACGGCTACGGCATGGTCATCGACTGGTGGTATCAGCAATTCGGCGCCTATGCGGTGACGACCGAGCTCTGGAATCCCACCGCGGACATCCCGGGATTTCCCAAGAGCGCGGCCGCGTCCCCCGACGCGCGCAACGAACAGGAGCGCGGCCTGCTCAAGGTCAACGACGAAAAATACGGCGGCCGGCTGTTCGTCAAATGGGCGCCGTTCAAGCATCCGGAGCTCGGGGACGGCGAGATCGGCGGATGGATTCCGAAATACCGCGGCAATGCGCTCCCCGGAGAGCCGCTGAAATATGTCTGCGAAAACCACTGGCAATTCGAGATGTTCAGGGCCGGACTGCTCCCGGATATCGCCATCACGGAAGCCAAAGCCGACATCCTCTACACGACCGATAACGCCCGCGCGGCCGCGGCCGAAGTCCAGGGAGATCAGGTGACGATCAAAAAAGGCGCGTCGAAGGGAAAATATAAAATCGTCGAAGTCACGGCGACGATCGAGAACAGGGGCAAGCTGGCCACGCACGTCGCCCGAGGCGCCCAGCTCAATGAAAATCGCGAAGACGTCGTTTGGCTCGTCGGAGATCGCGATAAAGTCAAGTTTCTCCAGGGCGGCGCCTATCAAAAACTCGGAGTCCTCGACGGAACGCTGAGGATTCCCGGCGTTTCAGGACAAGCCGGATCGCCATCCCCAGGTCAGCGGGGAGCGGGAGGAGGCGCTCCGCCCGCGGTGACGGCCCAGATGCCGGCCGGCTTGCCCGGAGGGCAGCGCGGCATGGGGGCCGTCCGGCCGCAACAGCCTCTCCAAATGGGCCCCCGCCGCGAAGTGAAATGGCTTATCGCCGTCGAAGGCGATACGCCGCTTAAAATCGTCTTCACTTCCGAAAAGGGCGGAACCGTCGTCAAGGACATCGCCGTCCGGTGAAGGAGAAAGCCATGAAGAAAAACCATACCCATAAAGCCAAGATTTTCAGCATCGCCTTCCTCCTTCTCTTTTCTTTGATTCTCCTCCCCGCCCCCACATCCCCATCTTCTCCCCAAACGAAGCTCCAAAACTCCCCGGGGGGCTACCACGGCGAGATGGACTTCCCCATTTCGTGGAAGCACTATTACGCCTATGACGAATGGACCAAAATCATGCGCGACCTGCAGGCGAAATATCCTCAGCTCTGCGATATCCGGAGCATAGGAAAAAGCCGGCAGGGCCGCGACCAGCTTCTTTTGACCATCACCGCCAAATCGACGGGAAAACCCGAAACCAAAACGGCTATGTGGCTGGACGGCGCGATCCACGGCAACGAAATCAACGGCATCACCTGCGCGCTCTACACGGCCTGGTACCTGTTGTCCCGCTATGATTACGATCCTTACGTCAACGGTCTCGTCAACGGGACAACGTTCTACATTCTTCCCGGCCTGAATGTGGACGGCAACGATTCCTACGTCCGCTTCCCCAATACCGCCAACAATCCTCGTGAGCCGTTCCGCCGCAGCGATGACGACGGCGACGGCCTTTTCGATGAAGACCAGACCGAGGACGTGGACGGCGACGGCGAAATCTCGATGATGTACGTCGAGGATCCGCTGGGCGATTTGAAGCTCTCGCCCGACAAGCGCCGTTTCGTCCAGGTCGAAGACCCGCGCGAGGACGTCCGGCGGTTCCGCCGCATCGGCATGGAAGGTTACGATAATGACGGTGACGGACGGATCAATGAAGACGATCTGGGCGGACCCGACCCGAACCGGAATTTCCCCTTTGATTGGAATTTGCGGGACGGCGCTCCCTATCCCATGAGCGAGCCGGAGACGCGCAATGTCTTCGAATTCTGGCTCGCCCACCCGAACATCTTCGCCTCGTTCCATTTCCACAATACGGGAAAGCTGCTCATGTTCTCGGCCCCCCCGGCCGCCCGAGGCACGACGATGACGCCCGAGCAGCAACGCCAGATGCAGGAGCGAAACGCGCTGCGTCTGGAAGAGATGCGCAAGACGAATCAGTATGCCCAGCTTTTCGATCGCGTCGTGGATCGGAATTACCAGGGCGACATGGACGCCTTGACCGAAATGATGACGATGGGCGCCCGCATCACGAAGGATTACCGGCCGACGATCAGCGGGATGGTCGGGCAGGCCCAGGCGGCTTCCTATTACATGCTGGGAGCCTACGCCTGCTTGATCGAGCTGTGGGGCTCGCCGGTCGCCGAGGCGGACGAAAACAAGGACGGCCGGGTCTCCGATGAGGAATTCATGAAATGGATCGACATCGAGCTCGGCGGCGAAGGCTGGATCAACCCTCACCCGTTCCATCATCCGGATCTCGGCGATATCTGGATCGGAGGAACGGCCAAGAAACACGTTACCCGTACGCCGCCGGCGCGATATATGGAAGGGGAAGCGCTCCGGATCGCGCAGTTCGTCCTGTACAGCGCCAGCCAGTTTCCGAAAGTGGAGATTGAGAGAGTCCGGGTGAAACCGGCGACGGATAATCTCGTCTGGGTCGAAGTGACGGTCAAGAACGGAAGCGTCTATCCGACGAGCTCGGACCGGATGGTCCAGTTGAAGAAAGACGTGAAGGACAAGCTGACGATCGCCACGTCCGGGAATGTCAAACTCATCGACGTCCCCGAAGGCCAGACGGTCCTCGATCCATTGAACCCCGCCGAGCGCCTCCAAACGCCCAAAGGCAAAACGGCCGAATTCCGTCTCGGCGGAAAACAATCACAAACGTTCGCCTATTTGTTGAAGATGGACGGGAGCGAAGGGTGGGTGGAATTCGAGGTGAATTCGAAGTTCGGAGGAACGGCCAAGAAGCACATCACCTTCAAATCATGAACCGGGAGGCGGGCCGCACCTTCACCAGTTCAGTGGCCTTGACGTTCGGGGCGCCTGGAATATAGAATTCTTCCCGTGAACCTTGACGATAAGGATCGGCTTGTCTGGGCTTTGGGCGAGCGCGTCAAGGAACTCACCGCGCTTCACGGCGCCGCCCGCATTCTCCAGGATCATCAAAAATCCCCAGCTCTCATCCTCCAAGAAATCGTCGCGTTGCTTCCCCCCGCCTGGCAGTATCCGGAGATCACTTGCGCGCGCATCGCCTTTCGGGACATCGAAGCCGCCACGCCGGCTTTCGTGCGCACGCGCTGGCTGCAATCCGCCGCTTTTACCACTCGCGAGGGCGTCGGAGGTCTGATCGAAGTCATCTACCGCGAAGAAAAACCAGCGTCGTTCGAAGGACCTTTCCTTAAAGAAGAACGAGCGCTTATCCAATCGCTGGCCCAGATGCTCGCCTCCTATTTCGAACGAAAGGCGGCCGAGGAAAAAATCCTCATCGCCTATAATAGCCTCGAACAGCAAGTCAAGGACCGGACAGCCCAGCTCAGGCGCCTCGCCTCGGAACTGGCCTTGACCGAAGAGCGGGAAAGACGGACGATCGCTTCGGATCTCCATGACCATATCGGACAGGCCCTGGCCTTGATCAAATCCCGATTACGGGAAATACAGGGCAACTCGGTTTTTAGCGGTATGGAAAAAAGCTTTGAGGAAGTCTTGACGCTCGTGGACCAGACCATTCAATCCACCCGAACGCTGACGTTCGAGATCAGCCCGCCCGTTCTTTACGAGTTGGGTTTGGAAGCCGGCTTAAGCTGGCTGTGCCGTCAATTCCAGAGAAAAAACGGCTTTCCGGCAGAAATGCACTCCGAAGGGCACGCGATAACCGTGCCGGACGATGTTCAGATCACTGTCTTCCGATCCATTCAAGAGCTCTTATTGAACGCGGCTAAACACGCAAAGGCGGCATTAGTGTCGGTATTCGTGAAATGGCAAAGCGTTGGAGTCCGCATCGAAATCCGAGACGATGGTGTCGGCTTCGATGTTGATCGAATGAAAGGCCCATCGGATAAGCCCGCAGGGTTTGGGTTGTTCAGCATCCGGGAAAGGATGAAGGGTCTTGGCGGCTCATTGGAAATCTCTTCTTCTCCCGGATGCGGCTCATCGTTCATTCTGACGGTCCCGATCTCGGCCGAAGCGCCATCTGCCGGAGAGGGCACATGAGCCTCCGCATTTTACTGGCTGACGATCATAAGATCATCGTGGACGGCCTGCGGAGCCTCCTCGAGAAGAAACCGGAATATCAGGTCATCGGACAGGTTTCCGATGGGCTGGCCGCCGTCCGCTTGGCCGACGAACTCGCCCCCGCTCTTATCATTATGGACATCACGATGCCGGGTCTGAACGGGATCGAGGCTACGCGCCGCATCCTGGAACGAAATCCGAAAATCAAGATCATCATCCTCTCCATGCATGCCGACGGCCGGTTTATCGCCGAGGCGCTCAAAAGCGGAGCTTCAGGCTATCTCCTGAAAGATTCAGCCTTCCAGGAGCTTTCAGCGGCCATCCCGGCCGTTATGAAAAACCAGACATACCTCAGCACCGCCATTACCGATATTGTGATCAAGGATTATATCCGCCACCTCGAGCGACAGGGCGCGGGGGCCTTCGACATCCTGACCGCCCGGGAGCGCGAAGTGCTTCAATCTCTTTCCGAAGGCCTGGCGACTAAACAAATCGCCGCCCGCCTGGGCATCAGCGTCAAGACCGTGGAAACCCACCGCGCCCAGATTATGATCAAACTCAACATCCATAGCATCGCAGAACTCACGAAATACGCCATCCGCGAAGGGATCACGTCCCTTTAGCTCTCAGGTTTTTCGCCATTCCGATTTCTGATTTTCCTGATTGAAAACCAGCCCGCGCCATTATATGTATTCTTGGAAATCCCAAAAGCGCCTCGTGCGCTTTTCGCCCGGAACAAAGGGCGGATTTTCAAGGAGGTAGCAAAATGTTCGATACTGGTAATACAGGGTTCATGCTGCTCGCCACCAGTTTGGTCATGCTGATGACCCCCGGCCTGGCCTTTTTCTACGGAGGTCTCGTCGGTCGGAAGAACGTTCTGGCGATCATGATCCAGAGTTTCCTGTCGATGGGCTGGACTTCGGTCATTTGGTTTACCGTCGGGTACTCGATGTGCTTTTCCGGTGATGTCGGAGGCATCATCGGAAACCTCAAGATGGCCTTCCTTCGCGGCGTCACGCCGGATACGGTTCTCTCGCCCACCAATAACATTCCTCTCTTCGTATTCATCGCTTATCAGATGATGTTCGCCATTATAACTCCCGCCTTGATCACGGGAGCCTTTACCAACCGTGTCCGCTTCGCCGCCTACATGACCTTTTTGACGGTGTGGCTTTTGTTCGTCTACTTTCCCGCCGTCCATATGATCTGGGGAGGAGGTCTCCTTCAGAGATGGGGTGTCCTGGATTTCGCCGGAGGGATCGTGGTCCATGCCATCGCGGGTATGGCGGCTCTTGCTGCCGTCTTCTTCGTCGGCCGGCGCAAGACTCATGAGAAAGGTCCCCACAGCATTCCGCTGGTCGCCCTGGGCACAGGTTTGCTGTGGTTCGGCTGGTATGGGTTCAACGCCGGCAGCGAGCTTCGCGTCGACCACATCACATCGATTGCTTTCATGAACACGGATACCGCAGCCTCCTTCGCCGCCGTCACCTGGCTGATCATGGCTTGGATCTTCGAGAAAAAACCCAAATTCCTAGGCCTGTTGACGGGCTCCATCGCCGGTCTGGCCACGATCACGCCGGCCGCCGGATACGTGACGGTTCCCACCTCGGCCCTGATCGGTATCATCGCCGGAATCATCTGTTACATGGCGATCTCCTTGAAAAATAAAATGGGCTGGGACGACGCCCTCGATGTCTGGGGGGTGCATGGCGTAGGAGGCACCCTTGGAATTTTGCTTCTCGGGCTTTTCGCCACGCTCAAAGTCAATCCCAATGGAGCCAACGGCCTGTTTTTCGGCGGGTCCGCGTTTTTCTTCAAACAAGCGGCGGCCGTGGCCGGATTCGGTATTTATGCCTTTACCTTCACATATCTCGCGCTGTTTCTCATCAATAAGATCACTTCGGTCAGAATCACGGCTGAAGAAGAGAACATGGGTCTGGATTCGGTATTGCATGGGGAGGAAGCGTATTTTCCCGAATAAAGGGGAAGCTGAAGAGCCGGGCAGCGGAACCTTTGGACGAGTTCATGGCCTTGACAATTGAAGCGCCTGGAATTTAGGATTCTTCCAGTGAACCTTGACGATAAGGATCGGCTTGTCGTAGCATTAACGCCATGAAGCGAATCCAATGGTCGGCGCTGGTTGGCCTCCTGGCCGCGATCCTCGCGCCTTCAATCTTTAGTCAATCCGCCGCCGTCACGGGGAACGCGTCCCTCGGCCTTTATAACCGGTATATCTTCCGCGGGTATCTGTTGGGAAGGGACAGCCTGATCATCCAGCCGTCCCTTTCGGTCTCTTACGGCGGTTTTTCTGCGTCGCTTTGGGGAAATATCGATACGTCCGAAAAGGCCACGCCGTGTTTCTATCCGGACGCTCCGGGACTGATGAGCTTCAATGAAACCGATCTGACTCTCTCCTATGCTCAGAGCGCCGGAAAATTCGGATGGACGGCGGGATTCATCTATTACGGGACAAAATACGCGAAGGAAACACAGGAGCTTTATGCGGGCATCAGCTGCGATATCTTGGGAAAGCCGACTTTAACGGTTTATCGGGACATTTCGGCATATCCCGGCACCTATCTGAATTTCTCCCTGGCCCATTCGATCTCCTTGAAGAACGGTCTTTTGCTCGACCTGGGTGTTTCTCTGGCTTATTTCGCCGGCGCGGCCGATTATTGGCGGACGTACGACTCAAGCTCCGGCGCCTATACGGGGAAAAAATATCGAGCCCTCCATGATGGCCAGATCAAGGCCGCGCTGACAGTGCCTTTGGGAAAAGGCCTAAACCTTCAAGCTCTCGTCCAATATTGCTTCCCGCTCTCCGCTGCGGCTAAAAGAACGATCGACGGATATTCCTACAACATCAATGGTCATTTGGAAAGAGTCTTCGTTTTCGGCACAACGTTGACGTTTTCTTATTAAGCGCGTTAATCGCGTTAATCACGCGACCTTGACGCCGGCCGACGTCCGCGGATAGAATTCTCCGCATGAACCTCACTGTCCTCGACTGGGCCATTGTCGTCACCGTCTTTTCTTTCATCATCGTCGTCGTCATATCCTCCAAGAAGCTCATGCGCTCGGTTTCGGACTTCCTCGCCGCCGGACGCACGGGCGGACGCTACCTCATAAGCCTCTCGCAGGGCACGGCCGCGCTCGGCGCGATCACCATCGTCGGCATGTTCGAAATGAACTATGTCGCCGGATTCTGCCTGCGCTGGTGGGAAATGGTTATGGCCGTCGTGCTCGTGGCCATCAGCGTCTCCGGCTGGGTGCTCTACCGGTTCCGGCAGACGCGCGCGTTGACCATGGCTCAATTCTTCGAGATCCGGTACAGCCGGAATTTCCGGATTTTCGCCGGCCTGCTGGCTTTTTTTGCGGGCTTGATCAATTTCGGGATCTTCCCGGCGGTGAGCGCCCGGTTCTTCATCTACTTCTGCGGACTCCCTCCCTCGATCGACGTCTTCGGGATTCCCATTTCGACGTTCGCCCTGACGATGATCATCGTCCTCTGGATCCCGCTTTATTTCGTCTTCAGCGGCGGCCAGATCGCGGTGATGATCACCGATTTCCTGCAGGGGATCTTTACCAACGCCGTCTTCATCGTGATCATCGTCGTTTTGATGCTCAAGGTCGATTGGGCCCATATCTTTGCCGCCTTGAGTCAGGCGCCCAGGAACGCCTCTCTGATCAATCCGTTCCTGACCGGGAGCACGAAAGACTACAATTTCTGGTATTTCCTCATCGGGATGATCGGCGTCATTTACGGCAAGCTATCCTGGCAGGGAACGCAGGCTTATAACGCCTCGGCTAAAAGCGCCCACGAAGCGAAGATGGGCGATGTCCTTATGAACTGGCGCAACATCCCTCAATGGGGATTATTCCTCGTCATCGTTCCCATCGTCGCCTATGCGTTTCTGCACCATCCGGATTATGCCGGAGCGGCGGCCGGCGTCCAGCCGCTATTGAACGGACTGGCCTCGGACGCGTTGCGGAGCCAGTTGACCGTGCCGGTCGCGCTGACCAAACTTCTGCCGCCCGGGCTGATGGGCGCGTTCGCGGCCGTGATGCTGGCGGCTTCGATCGCCTGCCACGAGACGTATCTCCATTCATGGGGGAGCATCTTCATCCAGGACGTCGTGATGCCGCTCCGGCGCCGTCCGTTCCCGCCCGAGCGGCATATCCGATATCTGAAGCTTGCGATTCTGGGTGTGGCCGTGTTCATTTTCTTTTTCAGCCTGCTCTTCCAGCAAAGCGAATATATCTTTCTGTTTTTCGCGGTCACGGGGGCGATTTTCGCGGGCGGAAGCGGAGCGGTCATTATCGGAGGGCTTTACTGGAAACGAGGCACGTCGGCCGCGGCCTGGTCGGCGATGATTACGGGGTCGATCACGGCGGTCGGCGGAATCGTCATTCGGCAGATCGACAAGAGCTTTTTCATCAACGGTCAGATGTTCTGGGGTCTGGCCATGGGCTTGAGCAGCGTGGTCTATATCGTTGTTTCCCTTGTGACCGGACGCGGGAGAAAGGCCTTCGACTTGGACCGCATGCTCCATCGCGGAGCTTACCGGCTCAAAGAAGAATACAAAATCGTGGACGCCGCGCCCATCAAGGGCTGGAGAGTCCTGGGCATGGGCAAGGAATTCACAAAATTCGACAGGGTGATCTATATCGCGACATATGCCTGGACGCTGTCCTGGGTCATCGTCTTCACCATCGGGACGATCATGAATCTGACTGGCGCCGTCGGCAACTCGGCCTGGTTGAGTTTCTGGAAAACCTACGTTTGGATCTATCTCGCGGCCTCGATCGTCGTCCTCGTCTGGTTCTCAACCGGCGGCCTGATTAACCTCAGGGACATGATCAAGGCGCTGAAGACGATGACGCGGGACCACGCGGATGACGGGTTCGTGTACAAAAAAGAAAAGGAGAGCCGCCTCCCATGAATTACGGCCGCTTCAGCGAGGACGGGAAAGAATACATCATCACCAACGTGGCGACCCCGAGCCCGTGGATCAACTATATCCAAAACGGGAGATACTTCGCCACGATTTCGAACAACGGAGGGGGGATCAGTTATTATAAAAGTCCCCTCCACGGAAGGATCACGCGCTATCGCATCAACGACGTTCCTCCCGACCGGCCGGGGAAATATGTTTACGTCAAAGACAGGGATTCGGAATCCGTCTGGAGCCTGACCTGGCAGCCGGTCGGAAGAGACGTGCGGGCCTACCAAGTTGCGCATGGATTCGGCTACACCCGGGCCCAGGCCGAAATAGAGGGGATCGCCTCTTCCCTTCTCTTCTTCGTTCCGCTCGACGACGATCAGGAGATCTGGCGCGCGCGCCTCACCAACACAACCGGCCGGCCACGCCGCCTTTCGATGTTCGGCTATGTGGAGTTCGCTCTCGGACATGCCCTCATCGACCTGATCAATCAATGCGACGACCAGCATTTTAACAGAGTCTATTTTGAGAGCGGCCTCAATACGCTTTTTGCCACCAAGACCTATTGGGTCACGGAAACGCGCGGCACGCAGCATCAAGAAAACAAGGAATGGGACCAATGGGCGTTTTTCACCGTGAACTCGCCCGTCACGGCCTATGAAACGATGAGAGAACGGTTTATCGGTCCCTACCGCTCCGAAAACAATCCCCTGGCCGTCGAAAAAGGACAGTTGGCTTCGCACGGCACGGATTACGGGAACGCGGTCGGCGCCCTTCAGGTCGATATCGATCTCGAACCGGGCGAATCCAAAGAGGTCGTTTTTTCGCTCGGCGTCATCCCCAAGGCCGAATTCGAACGGAAGAAAAGCGCTGTCGTCGCGAAATATCGCGAACCCGGCGCCGTAGATGCGGCTTTCGCCGCCGTGAAGAAGAAATGGACCGATTTTTTCCATCATGTTAAAGTCGAAACGCCTGACCCGGACTTCGACGTCTTCTTGAACTACTGGACGCCCTATCAGGCCAAGGTCGCCTTCGACGTCGGCCGCGTCGCGAGCTTCTATTACTGGGGTATCGGCCGCGGGTTCGGTTACCGCGACACGGCCCAGGATACGATCGCCATCACGATCTCCGATCCCTCTCGCGCCCGCGAACGCGTCCTCCTGCTCGCGCGCCAAATGCGAAGCGACGGCAAGGTCTATCATCATTTCTACGGCGACGGGGAGGGCGAATTCACCGAGCACTGCGACGATCCGCTGTGGTTCATCCTGGCCGTCACGGAATATCTCAAGGAGACGGGAGATTTCGCCCTTCTCGACGAGATCGAGCCGTTTCTCGACGGCAAGCGGGGCACGATCCTCGACCATCTGTTCTCCGTCGTCGCGTTCGCCGGGACTCATCTCGCATCCCACGGGCTGCCGATTTTCGGCCGGGGCGACTGGAATGACACACTCGACTATATCGGAGGCCGCGAAGGCGGCGAAAGCGTTTGGGGCGGGATGTTTTACGTCGCGATGCTCGACCGGCTGATAGAGCTGCTGAGGCACCTGAAAAAGGACGAGCGCCGGAGGGAAACGGAAGAATTGCGGGACCGACTGCAGGACTCCCTCGAAAAATATTGCTGGGACGGCGCCTGGTACATCCGCGCCTTCGGAGAGAATGGAAAGAAGATCGGTTCAAAGGACAATGCATACGGGAAGATCTTCATCAACACCCAAAGCTGGGCCGTCATCGCCGGTCTGCCGGACCGGAAGAGGCTCGTGGCGGCGATGGACAGCGCGCGGGACAGGCTCGGCTCCGCATACGGCCCGAAGATCTGCGCTCCCGCTTTCCGCGAGATCGATCCGAACGTCGGCTTGATCACGCGCTGCGTGTGGGGAAAGAAAGAAAACGGCGCCGTCTTTTGCCATCCGGCGGCCTGGCTGATTCAGGCAGAATGCCTGCTCGGCCGGGGCGACGCGGCGTTCGGATATTTCAAGACTTTGCTTCCCAACCGCGTGGATTCGGACGTTTTCGTCGCCGAGCCCTATGTCTACTCGCAATATATCACCAGCGACGAACACGAGACGGCCGGCCGGGCGAGCCACTCCTGGCAAACGGGCAGCGCGGCCTGGATGTTCCGGATCGGCTTCGATTATATCCTGGGCATCAGGCCCACATACGACGGACTCCTCATCCATCCCGTGATTCCATCTTTTTGGAAGTCCTTTAAAGCCGAACGCGTTTTCCGCGGAACCCGCCATCTCATCCACGTCGAAAATCCGTTCGGCGTCGAATCGGGCGTCGCCGAGCTGACGATCGACGGCCGCCCGGTCCATGGCCAGATCGTGCCGCTGTCGGGACAAGCGCTGCGGCAAATCCATGTTAAAATGGGGACGAGGTGATCATCATGGAACGCTGCTCTATCAATCCCATCCTCACCCGGAAAAGCATTCCTAAAGTTCCTCCCCTTTTAACGGACATCACCTCGGTCTTCAACCCCGGCGCCGCCCTGCACCACACCGGCTATCACTTGATTCTGAGAGTCCAGGCCCGCTCGCGCGAAACATTCCTGATGCTCGCGGAGAGCGCGGAGGGCGTCAATTTCACGGTCAGGCCGGAGATCGTCGATCTCGCCGGTATCGACAAGGTCAAAGAAAGAATTTATCACATCTATGACGCTCGCATCACGCCGCTCCAAGGCGCTTTTTACATTATGTTCGCAATGGATATGGACTCCGGCTGCCGGCTGGGGCTCGGAAGAACGCGGGATTTCGCGAAATTCGAATTCCTCGGAATTGTGTCCTCGGAAGACACGCGAAACGGCGTCCTCTTTCCGGAAAAAATCGGCGGCCTCTATCTGCGCATGGACCGGCCGAATAAAACGCGCCTGGAGGGCGGCCCGACATCCGGCAGCACGATCTGGCTCTCGGCATCAGAAGATCTGCTCCGCTGGAAGCCTGTGGCGCCGCTCGCCGGCGGCCGGCTTCATTACTGGGACGAACTCATCGGTTCCGGCCCTCCTCCCGTCAAAACGCGCGAAGGATGGCTCCATATCTACCACGGCGTCGCCACCCATTTCGGCAGCGCCAATATCTATCAGGCCGGAGTGATGCTGCTCGATCTAAAAGACCCGTCCAAGGTCCTTGGAAGATGCCGCGGCAATATTCTCGAGCCTCGCGAGCCTTACGAACTGACCGGCCAGGTCCCGAACGTCGTTTTTCCGAGCGGGATGATCGTCGAAAAAACCGATAAGGAAGGATACGCGTTGCCGGATTCCCCCGTGAAAGTTTATTACGGCGCTGCGGATACGGCGGTCGGCCTCGCGACCACAACCATCAGGCAGCTTTTGACGGCGGCGAAGGAACGCCCCATAATTTGAGTCGCCAAAGATGCCCGATCCCATGCCCCCGTCGACAATCTCAATGAACAGCCGGGAACGCGTCAAGAGAGCGATCAGATTCCAGAAGCCCGACCGCATCCCCATATCCCATGCCGTCCTGCCGGCCGCCCAATGGAAATATGGCCCGGCGCTCGACGACATCCTGGCCGATTTCCGCGAGGATTTCGGATGGGATTATATGGCCGACTTGCCTCCCGAAAAATCCAACCCTCAGTATCGACAAGGACTCAACGTCGATGATTTCGGCACCGTCTGGCGGGTGGAATGGCCGGGAATCTGCGGCATTCCCGTCCGCTGGCCGATCCCCGACCTCGGCCGCTATGACGAATATCTCTGGCCCCGCGATTTCATGGCGGGACCTCCGGCCGGCCGCCAATACAGCGGGCATATGTGCGGTTTCGACGGCCGCTGGTACGCGCGCGGGGCCTGGATCACGTTCTTCGAACAACTCCAGCAGCTTCGCGGCATGGAAAACCTGTTGATGGACATCGCCCTCGAATCCGGGGAGTTCCTGCGTCTCATGGACGATCTCCTGGCGTTCAACCTGCGTTGGATCGACCAATGGATCAGACTCGAATACGACGGCCTCCATTTCGGCGATGACTGGGGGACGCAACGCGGCCTCCTCATCCGGCCCGAAGCCTGGCGGTGCCTGTTCAAGCCGCGCTATGCCGAGATGTTCGCTCGAGTCAAGGCCGCCGGAAAGAACGTCTGGTTCCACAGTGACGGCTTCATCAACGATATCTTCGGCGATCTCGTGGACATCGGCGTGGACGTCATCAATTTCCAGATCGCGGTGGTCGGCCACGAATGGACGGCGCGGAACGTCCGCGGCCGCGTCGCCGTCCGGACCGATATCGATCGCCAAAACATCCTGCCCTTCGGCTCGCCCCCCGACGTCAAAGAGGAAGTGCGACGGACGTTTGAATCCTGCGGCACGACCGACGGCGGAATCATCGCTTGCGGCGAAATCGGGCCGGACGTCCCGCTGCCCAATATCCGGGCCATGTACGAGGCGTTTCGAGAACCCGGTCTTCGCTAAAAGCCGAAAGGATCATCCCTCGGCGTCCAATCTGTGATATAATTTTCATTCCAACTTGGCAATGGAATTTTAAAGAAGAGGAGGAATGGGCATGCCCAACGTCAATCAAAAACTGCAGGTTTACAAATGCGGCGTCTGCGGCAACATCGTCGAAGTCCTTTATGTCGGCGGCGGCGAGCTCGTCTGCTGCGGCCAGCCGATGAGCCTTCTGACCGAGAATACGGTCGACGCCTCCAGGGAAAAGCACGTTCCCGTGATCGAAAAGAAGGCGGATGGTATCCGGGTAAAAGTCGGGGCCGTCCCCCATCCCATGGAAGACAAGCATTATATTCAATGGATCGAAGTCATCGACGGCGAGGTCGTCTATCGGCAATTTCTGAAGCCCGGACAGGCCCCGGAAGCCGGTTTCTGCCTCAAGACCGCGGGAAAAGTGTCGGCCAGGGAATACTGTAACCTTCACGGCCTATGGAAAGCGTAAGCGTCGAGGAGACTGAACATGCCGAAATCCATTAAAGGAACACAATCCGAGAAGAATCTTTTAACCGCGTTCGCCGGGGAATCGCAGGCCCGCAATCGCTACACATATTTCGCCGGAGTCGCCAAGAAAGCCGGATATGAACAGATCGCCGATATCTTTCTCGAGACGGCCGAGAACGAAAAAGAGCACGCCAAGCGGTTCTTTTTATTGCTCGAAGGCGGCGAAGTCGAGATCACGGCTGCCTATCCCGCCGGCGTGATCGGCGATACGGCGGCCAACCTCGAGGCCGCCGCAGCCGGCGAGCATCTCGAATGGACGATGCTTTACGTGGACGCCGAGCGAACGGCCGAAGCGGAGGGTTTTCCCGAGGTCGCCAAGCAGTTCAAGGAAATCGCCGAAGTCGAAGTCCAGCATGAGAAACGTTACCGGAAATTGCTGGCCAACATCAGAGAGGGGAAAGTCTTCAAGAAGGACGTCGTCGTCAAATGGAAATGCCGGAATTGCGGCTATGTCCACGAGGGAAAAGACGCCCCCCTCATCTGCCCGGCCTGCAAACACGCCCAGGCGTACTACGAAGTCATGGCCGAGAATTTCTGAGCGGCCCGGCGCTGTTTCGATTCAGGTGACGATCGGGCGAACGACGATTGCCCCGATTTTCCCCAATTCGCCGGCGATCCGGCCGAATGTCGTTTCTCCGCGGCAGATGCCGATGATGGAGCCTCCGGAGCCGGCGAATGTCGCCGAAGCGCCGCATGACCTCGCCGTTTCGATCAGTTCGTCATTCTCCCTGGTGATGGTCATGATCGAACGCCTCAGGTCAAAATTCTCGTCCATGAGACGGGATAGGGTTTCATAATCACGCCGGAGGAGCGCTTCCCGGCCCGCTTCGGCAAGCCCGGCGATCTTGCTTAACGTATTGATCGTATGACAGTCGCCCTTATCGTAGTTCATCCGGATTTCGTTGAGGACGCGGCCCGAGATTTTGCCCAGCGCGGGCTTGTAGGCCAGATAAAGGTCGGGGAGCAACGCCTCGTCGAGCCGCTCATAGATTCCGTATCCTCGTTCCGCGATGCGTTTGGAATCCAAATCCATATACACGCAGCCTTCGTAAACCTGGGTGACTCTGTCCATGAAGCCGGCATTGATATCGAGCTCGTCGCGTTCCGCGCTGAGGACGAGCGACGGCAGGATCTCGAGAGGGATGGAAAGGCCGTAGTAAGCCATGAAAGCGCGCATTGCGGCGGTAATAATAGCGCTCGATCCGCCCAGCCCGACTTGCCGGGGGATGGAAGACTCGTAGCGGACGGAAAAATTCCGATCATGGATCGGGAGCCCGGCCTCAAGGCTGTATTCGTGGAATCTCTTCAAGGCGGCTTTGATCAGGCGCACGCCGCCGTAATGGCCGTAGAGACGGGTCCTCATGGCGAATTCACGGAGGGATGCGAACCGGTCGCCGTCTTCGGACGACGGCAGGATCCGAAGCTCGGCGCTTTCCTCGACGACGACGCGGGCGGCGAAGTTCTTGACCGAAATCGCGAGGACCTTCCCGAAATAGCCGTCCGAAGGATTGCCCAACAGTCCCGCCCGGGCGTAGGCGATGCCCGCGATCATAAGGCCGCCAAGACCCCCCGGATATACCCGATCGATTCTGAAGCGCCGGGCAGCGGGTCCTTCACGTCCTTTTCATATTCCAGGCTGACCGTCCCCGAGTAATTCAGCCGGATGATCGTCCGGAGGAATTTCGGGATATCGATCACGCCGCGGCCGATCTCGACCGTCGTGCCGTCGGCGGTCGCGGCGCTGACGTCCTTGATATGAACGTCCAAGAGCCGGTCGAAATACCGTTCGGCCGGAAGGGAAGGATCGATCCCGCTTCTCTGGGTATGGCCGACATCTATGCACAGTCCGACGTGTCTGTCGAGGGACTTGATCTTCTCGTAGACGCTGTCCGGGGTCGGGTAAATCTTATCCGTCGGCCCGTGATTGTGGATCGCGAGCATGATATCGTATTGACGGGCGTGGCGGGCGGCCAAATCTAAAAGGTCGTGATTGGGCACGCCGATAATCATTTTCATGCCGGCCGCCTGCGCATAAGCGAACGCTTGTTTGACATCCTGTTCTTTCGTCATATAGATCACGCCGCCCGCGTAGAGATCCAAGCCCGCGGCCTTCACTTTCGCCGCGGCGGCCTTGATCTCGTCCGCCGTGCTCTCGAGAGGGAGGTGCATGCTTTTCAAGGAGATCTTGCGCAGGCCGAGCCGCTTGGTCATGGCCAGGGTCTCGTCGAATCCGAACGCGCGGAAGGTATAGGAAGCCAGGCCGAGTTCGAACCTGATCTTTTCCATGATCAAAATTTGATCGGGGCGCATTTTCTGAGCGGAAAGCAGGCCGCGCGAAATCGCCGGCACAGCAAGTCCCGCACCGGCGGCCTTTAAGAAGTTGCGCCGCGTCGTCCTGGTCATTTCGGCAACTCCCAAGGTTTCCGATACAGCCGGCCGACCAAAGCCTGGGCTTCCGCGTCCCCGGCGATCTTCTCGTTCCGGCTGTCCCATTTGACGTACCGTTTCAAGCGGACCGCGATGTTGCCCAAATGGCAAGCCGTGACCGATTTATGCCCGATCTCGACGTCGGCCGTCGGCATTTCCCTCGACTTAACGCAGGCGACAAAATTTTTGACGTGCTCGAAGTGAAAATCCCCGGAGCCGGGCTGTCTCGGTGTCGGCATCATCCGGAACACTCGCTCCGGCTGCTTGAACTGGTCGGTTTCGGAAAAAACCTCCCACCCTCCCCTGTCCACGACCAGAATCCCGTTTTCGCCGTGGAATTCGCAGCCGTGTTCCCGCTGCCAGGGCCCGACGCCGCAGCCGATCATGTGTTCCCAAACGAGCGAGAATGTCGGAAAATCGATGACGGACTGCTGCGTGTCCGGCGTTTCGCGGATGTCGTCCGGAAAGCCGTATTTCCCGCCGATGGCCATGGCCCCGACCGGCTCCTCGCCCATAGTCCACATCACAACGTCAATCATGTGCGCGCCCCAGTCCGTGGCCAAGCCTCCCGAATAGTCCCAGAACCAGCGGAAGTTGTGATGAAAGCGCATCGGATTGAAGGGACGCGCGGGCGCCGGGCCTAGCCACATATCGTAATCGACGCCTTCCGGCACGGGGCCGTCAGCCGGACGGCCAAGGCCGCTTTTCCAATCGAGATAGGCCCAGGCGCGCGTCATCCGGATCTTTCCGAGTCGGCCGGACTTGACAAAATCCCGGGCCGCCAGAAAGTGCTTGGAGCTGCGCTGCTGGGTTCCGACCTGGACGATATGGTTGGTTTTTCGGGCGGCCATCACCATGGCCCGTCCTTCCTCGATGGTCGTGGCGAGGGGTTTTTCGACATAGACGTCTTTGCCGGCCTGGCAAGCGAAAATAGCGGCCAGCGCATGCCAGTGGTCGGGCGTGGCGACGATCACGGCATCGATGTCTTTACGATCGAGGATTTTGCGGAAATCCTTATAGCCTTCCGGGACCTTGCCGCGCGCGTCAGCGACCATTTTTACGCCTTCGGCAATGCGTTTTTCATCAACGTCAGAGACGGCCGGACAGTCGATTTCGGGAATTCGAAGAAACGCCCCGAGGTCGGCTTTTCCCTGGCCGCCAACGCCGATGAGGCCGATCCGGATTTTGTCAGCCGCGGCAACTCTCTTTTGAGCCCGGCCGAAGGCCGCGGCGGCCGGCGCCAGGCCCGCGGCCAAGGCCGTGGCCGTGAGCGATGCCTTCGAGGCGTTCTCGATAAATTCTCTGCGCGTCAATCTGCTCATGTCATCTCCTTTGGAAAGATGAAAACCGGGTTCGGCGGAGCGAGATATCGACGATAAGCCCCTCTTTCATGCCCCTCGATTTTCGCCCTCACGACCATAATATATACACATAACAAGGGAAATTTGCTATATTTTTATAAGCACGAATGGAGAGAAAAATATGATCAAAAAAAAGCGCCGGTTCGGGCTTCCGCTCTTTTTCTTAGCCGCCGTTTTCATGACGACAGCCGCTGCGCAGAAAGAAAACCATCCATCGCCGCTTCTCAACGCGCTGACCGAGCAGGAAAAGGCCGAGGGTTGGGTTCTCCTGTTCGACGGAAAGACGTTCAACGGCTGGCGCGGCCTCGGCTATGACGGCGTTCCTTCGGCCCACTGGATCATCGAGGAGGGCGCCATTAAAAAAGTGCCGGACAAGGATGTCCCTCTCCAGAAAGACGGCCAGCCGCTCGAAGGCGGCGATCTCATGACGAGCGCGACGTTCGAGGATTTCGAGCTGGCCTTCGAGTGGAAGATCACCCCGGCCGGAAATTCGGGTGTGAAATATAACGTCTCCGAGGAAATGTCGGTGGCCAAACAGCCCGTCCACGCCGCCCTCGGGTTCGAATACCAGGTCCTCGACGATGACCGGCATCCCGACGCGAAAAACGGCCCCAACAGGACCGCGGCCGCGCTGTATGATTTGATCGGACCGCAAAACAAGAAGCTGAAACCGGTCGGTGAATTCAACTCGGGCAAGATCATTTTCGTAGGAAAACACGGCGAGCATTGGCTGAACGGCGTCAAGGTCCTGGAATTCGAATTGGGAACGCCGCGATTCGAGAGGCTGTTGGCCGCCAGCAAATATAAGGACCTGCTTCGTTTCGCCGACAAGAGAAAAGGGCATATCGTGCTTCAGGACCATACGGATGCCGTCTGGTTCAGAAACATCAAGATCCGGGTCATCAAAAAATGAAAGCCGGTTTCGGGGAGTCTATCCCCACAGCGGAGAGGGGTACTGGCCTGCGGCCACGAGTTTCTTGATCTCGGCCATGACCCGGGGTTTGTCTTCCTTATAAGTGACGCCGAACCAGATTTTCCCGCCTTCGAGCACCTGGACGTCCGCCAGGCCTGACTTGACCAGCTTGTTGATCACGAGGGGAATGTAAAGCTCAGCCTTGAGATTGCCGGCGTTTTCCTTGACGAACGATTCGAACTCCGCCTTGGCGAACTTGAAGAACTCCGGCGTGAATCCCCAGAAATTCATGGAAACCATGTCCCCCTCGCCGAGACAAGCGCTCCGGCCGCTTTCGTCCTTAAAAACGATCGAAGACCCGGCTTTTTCGATGCACGTCCGTTCGACGATGCCCTTCAGCGTTCCGTCGTCATCCACTTCGCAGATCCCCCGGGCCACCGATCCGTGTTCGGAAAGCGTATGTCCCAGACGATAGCCGACAAGCGAGAATCGACGCTCCGTATTCTTCAACTTCGACAAATATCCGGCCATGGCCCGGAAAGCCTCCCGGCCGTAGAAATCGTCGGCATTGATGGCAGCGAATGGCCCTAGAATCTTCGGTTCGGAAACGATTACGGCATGGCTGGTTCCCCAGGGCTTGCTCCGGCCGGGGGGGACGGTCAATCCGCGCGGAACATCCTCGATCTCTTGAAAAACATAGTCGATATCCGTTTTATCTTTCAAGCGGGTCAGAAAAACCTCGCGGAAGTCCTTTTCGATGCTCTTGCGAATGACGAAGACGATCTTGCCGAATCCCGTCCGGATCGCGTCATAGATCGAATAATCGACGATGGTTTCGCCCGAGGGGCCGACTCCGTCCATCTGCTTCAGTCCCCCGTACCGGTTGCCGATGCCGGCGGCGAGAATCACGAGCGTCGGTTTCATGACGAATGCTCCTTTGAGGCCGCCTTATTATATCAAAAATCGAACGCATTTTTAGAGCTTAAATCAAGCTATAGCGGCGAGGAGACGAACGCCCCGGCCGAGGCCTCACGGTCCATCAAGGCCGCGTTCCGAGCTAATTTGACTTCCTTACACGCTCATGTTAATTAATTGAAAAGGAATCAGGCAATGAAGTGTCCGTCCTGTCGGGCCGACAATCAACCCGACAGCCGCTTCTGTCACTACTGCGCCACTCCTCTGCCCTCGGACATCGCCGAGTCGGCACCGTCGCCCTCGACGAAGACAATGGTGACGCCTTTCATGGACCTCTCCCGGGGAACGCTGTTCGCCGGTCGCTACGAAGTGATCGAAGAGATCGGCAAAGGCGGCATGGGCAAGGTTTATAAAGTTTATGATCAGAAGATCAAGGAAATCGTCGCCCTCAAGCTCATCAAACCCGAGATCGGATTCAACGAAAAGGCCGTCGAGCGGTTCAAGAACGAACTCAAATTCGCCCGGAAGATCTCCCACCGGCACGTCTGTCGCCTTTACGATTTGGGGGAAATAGGGATGTCTCATTTCATCACGATGGAATATGTCGAGGGCGAAGATCTCAAGAACTTCATTCGCCGGGCCGGCCACATCACGACGCCTAAGGCCATCAGCATCGCCCAGCAGATCTGCGAAGGGCTGGTCGAAGCCCACAGGCAGGGCGTCGTCCATCGCGACCTGAAGCCGCAAAACGTGATGATCGACCGGGAGGGCAATGTCCGGGTCATGGATTTCGGGCTTGCCCGATTCACCGAAGTCGACGGCGTCACGGGATCGGGCGTCATGCTCGGGACGCCGGAATATATGTCGCCCGAACAAGTCGAGATCAAGGATATCGATGCCCGTTCGGACATTTATTCGCTCGGAGTGATCATGCACGAAATGGTCACCGGGAAAGCGCCCTTCTCCGGCGAGACGCCTCTCAGCATTGCCATCAAGCACAAGAGCGAGAAGCCGCGCGATTCGCGCGAGATCAATCCCCTTGTTCCGGAAGCGCTATCCCGCCTGATCCTCAAGTGCATGGAAAAGAACCCCGACAAGCGCTATCAAAGCGCGGACGAGCTTCTCCAAGACTTGATCCGGGTCGAGCAGGGACTTCCGACCGCGATCAAAGAGATCACCAAGAGCGAGCCTCTCGGCTCTAGGGAGATCACGGTCAAATTCCAACTTAAAAAAATCATCCTGCCGCTCATCTTGATCACTTTTTGCCTGATCGTTCTCGGAGGGCTCTTTAAAAAGACGAAGAACGATCAAAGGTCCGGCGGCAATCCTGCTCTCCTGCAAAAGCCTCCGAATGACTCTTATTCACCGGGTCTATCCTCCATAAAAGACGTTCCTTCTCCGTCCCGGCCGGATGCCCCACCCCAAGGCGGCGGAGGGAGCTCGCCCAATATCTTGAACCGGATTGGCGGAGAAATCTCGAAATATCTGGCTTCCATGGATGGTCAAGACGTCAAAGACCTGGAGAAATTCACAAGCACCCTCAAGGGGATCCTCCCCGAAAAAGGGCCGTATGCGGACGCTTATAAAAATATAGAAGACAAAATCAACGAAAGCAAAAAGAAAACCGCGGCGGAGAAGCCGGCCGGAGCGGCGCCCGCCGGACCCGCCGTGCAGAACGATATGAAGAAGCTCCTCTCGCTCGTCTCCGAACGACAAGCCGCGCTCACGGCCAAGGAGACGATGACCGCGGCCAAAATGAAGGCCCAACGGAAGACCGACATGGACAAGAATTTGATCTTCCGATTGGCGCGCTACGAAGAAACCAACGCCGATGACGCCTTCGCCAAAAACGATTTTTCCGGTGCCACCACCCTTTACCGGGTGCTTGAAAAGATTTATGACCTCGCTCCCCTGGCCGCGAACGACAAGGACGGCGTGGATAAATTGCGGCAATTCGTGGCCGGGCTCATTAAAGGAAGAGACCAAGAAGGACCGTCCGGGACGGATCCTTGGCTCCTCGAATATGCCCGGGAAACCGAAACTCAAGCCCAGGTTTTTTCGGATAAAAACGATTGGGAAAACGCGGGCGGCGCCTACATCCGGGCGGCCTTCCTTTACCAAAAGCTTATCGAGACGGCCTCTCAGAAATAAACGGCTATTCCGACCTCGGGTTCACGACGCTGCGGAACGCCGAACCGAACTTAACGCTCGAGCCCGCCAATAAAAAGCTCCCTTTCCCGCCCGGCTAAGGGCTAAAAAAGGGAGCTTGAAGCGGTCCAGGCTCTATTTGATGTGGATCGGATACGGCGGCCGCTGCGGTTTTTTCGGGGGATTCTTCTTGAGCTCGTCCATTACCACCTGGATGGCTTTTTCGAGTTGAGGATCATGTCCGGCGATCACATCGGCCGGGATCTGTTCAACTTCGATGTCGGGCGGAACGCCGATATTCTCCACGACCCAGCCGTCCTCGGTCCAAATGGCCAGGTTGGGGGCCGTGACCGACCCTCCGTCCATCAGGACAGGAAAGCCGAGCGTGCCGACCAGTCCACCCCACGTCCTCTTCCCGACAATAGGTCCCAGCTTGAACTTCCGCCACATCCAAGGAAAAAGATCGCCGCCCGATCCGGCCGTCTCGTCGGTCAGAAGGACTTTCGGCCCCTGGATCGAAGCGCTCGGCGTTTTGAGATCCGCTCCGTAGCGCATGTTCCAATAGCTGATGAGCGGCTGGCGCAGATGGTCGATGTAATAGTCGGCCACGAGCCCGCCGCCGTTGAAACGCTCATCGACGATGATGGCGTCCTTGTCGGCCTGCGGGTAGTAATAGCGCTTGAAATAGGTATGCCCGAGCGTTGTCGTGTTCGGAACGTAGACATAAGCCACGCGCCCGCCCGTCGCCTGTTCGACCTTTCTGAGATTTGTCTCGACCCAATCGCGATTACGGAGGTTGGATTCGCTTTCGATGGGGACGACCTGGACGGTCCGCGCGCCTACGCCGTCGGGATTCGGCCCCACGGTGATCTCGACGATCTTGCCGGCCGTGCTCTCGAACATCGCGTAAAGGTTGGCGGGAGGGCGGAGGTCCTTGCCGTTGACGGCCAGAAGATATTCGCCGGCCCGGACATCCACGCCGGGCTCGGTCAGCGGAGATCGGAGATCGGGGTTCCAATTCAAGCCGCCGTAAACCTTTTTGAAACGGTAGCGCCCGTTTTCGATCGCATAGTCCGCGCCGAGAAGCCCTCCCGGCACCGTTTTAGGCGTATTCGGGCTATCCCCTCCTCCGACACGATGATGGCCGACGCCCAGTTCCGAGCACATCCATTGGATGACACGGTTGAGGTCGTTGCGGCAAGAGAGGTGGGGCAGAAAAATCTCGTATTTCCTCTTCATCGCCGGCCAATCGACGCCGTGCATGTTCGTCGCGTAGAAATAATCGCGGTTGATGCGCCAGGCCTCGTCGAAGATCTGTTTCCATTCCGAAATCGGATTGATCTTGACTTCGATGGCGTCAACGGCCAGACGGCCCTGGCCCGGCTGGGGCTTCGGCCCCACGGCCGTGATGAAGAACGCGCCGCCGGAAGAGTAAAGGATTTTTTTCTTGTCGGCGGATAAATCATATCCGGACACCGAGCCGAGGACGACCTCGTCCTTGCGGGTTTTAAAATCGAACTTGTGGAGCGTCGCGCCGGGCGCGGCGGACGAGCCGACGTCAGGCGCATTTTCGAGGTAAAAAATCTGTCCCGCCTCTCCGGCGGATAGGCTTCGGTAGATCCCCGCCGCGACCGGAAGCGCCAGGATGCGGTGGTTGAGGCCCTCGAAATCGATTTTGAATTCTGCGCCGGGCTTGGCCTGAGTCCCCCCTGCTTTTTCGTCCTTGGCCGGGACGGGTTTGGCCTCGGGTTTCGCGGGGGCCGCCTTTTCGGCCGCGGGTTTGTCGGCGGCCGGTTTTTCCGGCGTCCCTTGCTCCTCATCGCTTTCCCGGGCCAGCGGATTCGGAGCCGCATTCGTCAGCGCCGCGACATAGATCGAGCTCGTGAGGCGCATATCGGCGTTCGACATGTCGAACCACTGCTTGACGGGACCGGCGTCCGTCGAGGAGAAGAAATACAAATACTTGCCGGTCGCGTCGAAAACGGGCTCGCTGACCTCACTCAGGCCGTCCGTGATCGGGAATGACTTGTCCTGATCGAGCGAATAGACGTAAATCTTCTGGATATAGGTCGCGGAGTTCAAAACATAGACGATCCATTTGGAATCGGGCGACCAGGATGTGGCGTTGCCGCCTCTCCCGCCAAGCTGGTAGTCTGAGGCGATTTTTTTCTGGGTCGCGGTTTTCAGGTCGATCCAGTAGAGCGTCCGCGAATTGTCTCCGAAGGAGATCTTCTGGCTGTCCGGCGACCAGACGGGGGAGTCATAGAATCCGGAACCCGTGAGCTTATAGGTCTTCGCCGCGCTCTTTCCGTCCTGGGCCCGGACGTGGAGTTCGTACTCGCCTGATGCGTCGGAGACATAGGCGATGGATTTGCCGTCCGGCGACCAGACCGGAGAACGCTCGTGCGTTCCCGGCGTGCCGGTGATCAGGCGCGGATCGCCTTTCTCCGCGGGAACGGTCACGATCTCGCCCCTGAATTCGAACACGGCCCGCGCTCCCGACGGCGAGAGGTCCGCGTTTCTCACCCAGCGCGAGCCCTTGACATAGCGCTCACGCAGCTCATTGAGGTCGGCGGAGACGCCGATCACGAGGCGCTTGTTCGTGCCGGCCTGGGGATCATAGACATGGATCTCGCCGGCCTGCTCGAAGATGATTTTTCCGCCGCCGGCCGAAGCGTTGAGAACGGGGTAGTCTTTGTACGCCGTGAGCTGTTTCATGTCTTTGGTCTTCGGGTCGTAGGAAAAGAGGTTGAACTCGCCGTTGCGGTCGGAGCGAAAATAGATCTTATCGCCGATCCACATCGGTCCGGGATCGTTTGACCGGCCCTCGGGCTGGGGGACTTTTTCGAACGAATAATCGCTCAGCTTCAGGATCCAAATGACGGAGTTGCGGCCGCCGCGATAATTCTTCCACTGGGTGAACGCTTCCGGCAGGGGATTATAGGCGAGCCTCGCTCCATCCGGCGAAAAAGACGCCCTGAACGCGTTGGGGACCTTGAGCTGCGTAGGAAATCCGCCGTCGAGAGGGACGGTGTAGAGCTGGGCATAGGATGCCGTGTAGCTGGCCCTCCCGGACGAGAACAGAACGGCCTTTCCGTCCGGAGTGAAACCCTGGACGACGTCCGCGGACGGATGCCAAGTCAGCCGTTTCGGGATGCCGCCCGCGGCGGGAACGAGATAGACATCGGTATTCCCATCATACTGGCCGCTGAAGGCGATCTGCGTTCCGTCCGGCGAGAAGGCCGGATAGCCCTCGATGCCCAAGTCGGTCGTCAGGTGCCGGACATTCCTGCCGTCGAGGTCGGCGACCCACAGGTCGTTGGCATAGACAAAGGCGATATGTGTTTGGCTGATCGCGGGCTGCGTCAGCATCTTCGTATCGGTGATATCGATGGCGTTAAGAAAGCTCAACGACGCCATAAACACGAACGCCAGCGCCGTGATTCTTGGCCCATAAGCATTCCGCATTTTGCCCTCCTTGAAGAAATGATAAAGATTTATAGCATACGAACTCCGATAAATCAAACGAGGCGGAAGGCCGCCGACGCGCTTGTCAAGTCGGGAGTTTTCTCGTACGATATCGGGATGCCGCGCGGTTTCGTCAAAGATTTCTATGACGTCCAGAAGGAACAAAAAAAGAAAAGCCTTTTCCTGTTCGCTGTCCTGTTTCTTTTTTACGTCGCCGCTATCGGCGTCCTTATTTTCGCGTTCGATTTCGGCATCGGGGCGGTCTTGGCCGGTCCCCGGACGTTCTCGGGAGCGCGCATCGCCGGAACGCTGGGGCTCGCGCTCGCTTTTGCCGTAGCCATCGCGGCTTTCCAATATCACGACGCCCGGAAAAACGGGGCTCCGTTCATCCTGAAGAGAATTTCGGCAAAGCGTCCCGATCTCACGGACCTTTACCACCGGCAATTCATGGATGTTGTCCAGGAGATGGGGATCGCGGCGGGCATCCCGGCCGCCCGGCCCTATGTCATTCCCGACCACACGATCAATGGCCTGGCGCTGCTGGAGCCAGACGGAGTCGCGGCCATCGCCGTGACGGAAGGGATGCTGGCCGATTTCACGAGGGATGAACTCGGAGCCGCGGTCGCCCATGAATGCGCTCATATCGTTCGCGGCGACACCTTCTTTCTGACATTCGTCTGTTCGATGGCCGATTTTTTCGAGCGACTCCGGGATTCCTTCTCTCCGGGAAAGGACGGAGAGAAGGAGGAATCTCTTTTGATCACAACGATCTTCATGCGCCTTTTGAGCCGGTTCATCAGCCGCGAACGCGAAATCCTAGCCGACGCGGCCGCGGTCGAGTTGTGCCGGAACCCGGTCGGGCTGGCGCGGGCGATCTACAAAGCGCATATCAAGAACTCATTCGTCGGGGACTTCGACGCGACATACGCCCCTCTCTTCATCGTCTCGCCGGAATCGAGAGGAGAAGGCGAAGACAAAGTCGAGCGATGGATGGACACCCACCCTCCCCTCATGAAGCGGATTCGGCTGCTGGCCGAAATGGCCGACGTCCGTTCGAGCGACGTGATCCGGCAGGTCTGGGAAACACAGACACGCCGGGAGGCGGCGAAGTCCCTCGAGCCCGTGCGTCCTGAAACCTCCTTGGCCGCAGGCCAGCGCCGGCCGGCCGAAGCCGCCGGCGTATCGGGCGAAAGAGGAAAATGCCCGCATTGCCGGACTCCGCTCGCCGATGATTTTTATGAGGGCGTCCCCATCCAATATTGCCGGCACTGCGCCGGAAAGCTCGTCGACGGGGATATCGTGGACCGGATCCTGGCCCGGACGGAAGTCGGATTTTCCGATGATCTCCGTGGAAAAGCCGAAGAGTTCCGCGAACGCTTCTTGAGGAACCCGATCAAAACGATGAAGATCAACGACCGGAGCGAAGCTCATCCGGCGTGTCCCGGCTGCGGCTATAACATGGCACCGCGGCCGTTCAATTACCAATACTTCGTCCCCGTGAAGAAATGCCTCTCCTGCGGCCGGATCTGGTTCGACGCCGATGAACTCGAAATCCTGCAGATCCTGGTCGAAGAGGCAAAAGCCCGCTAGGCCAACGGCCGGATCGCCCGGTCCGTCAATTGAACAGTTTTTCGAGCGCTTGATATTTCGCGTGGACGTCGTCCACGCCCTTGTCCATGCCCGCGTGATCGTGCGCCTGGCCGGAAGCATCGAGTTGCCTTGCCTCGGTCAACAGCTCGGCCGCGGCCTTTTTGAAAGCTTCGCTTTTGGCTTCCAATTTCTTCGGCAGAGTCGATTTCGTAATGGCCTCGGCCTTCGTCACGAGATCCGCCGTGACACCCCGGATCTTGTCGTAGGCTTTATCCGGAAGGTATTGATGATAGACAACATAAAGGACTTGATGGAAATCGTCCATTTCCTTGAGCACCGGGGCCAGGGCCCGGACCAGGGCTTCATATTTGGCATGAAGATTTTCGGCAGCGGCCAGAAGCGCCTGGTCGTCTTTGCCTGAAGCGGCGGCGCCGTAATCGTCGACGGCCTTTTTCAAAAGAGCCACGCCCGCTTTCCACTGGACTTCTTTTTCTCTCAAAATGCCCGGCAGTTTGGCGGCGTAAATCGGAGCGGCTAATTTGTTGATTTCGGCGACATAGCTCCTCAGCGCGGCGAAGTCCTTCGCCGGATAAGCCGTATGCCAGATCGGATAAATAATGTCATGAAAAGCGACGAGTTCGGGAACTTCGCTCTTGGTCTCATCCGCCATCTCCTGGGCGCGCGCGGCCAAGCCGAGGCTTGACAAACAGATGACGACGCAGATCGAGAGCCCAATTTTTTTCATCATAAAGACCTCCAAATCATCTTAAAGAATTTCCTATTATGTCTATTTTAATAAAACTTTCAAGACGAAAGCGAAAAAAGCGCCGTCTGGGAATGCTCAAGCCGATGAAAGAACGATCCAAAGCGCTTCTTTTCTTATTTGACCATCGGGAAAACGGAAATGCGGAGCCGGGCGCAGCCCATGGGAATAAGCGTGATTTCTTCCAAAGGCTCGCTCGTCGCGAGCGGGCCGACCGGGACCTTTCCGACCATTCGTCGATCATTTTTCCATCCCGGCACGCGCTTCGCTTTGGCTCTTAAAACGATGGGAGCGTCGTCCTGGGTGAAAGGCTGATTGGCCACGGGCCTGAAGGCGGACACGGCCATGGACGCGCCCGGATCAGCCGCGTTCACGGCCAATCCGTAATTCCATGGCGTAGTCGGCTGAATCTCATAGGCGGGCCAGGCGTCCGTTCCGCCGTAGCGCGCGATCCGCTCTCCGATCTTGAGCGAAAACCAGAGCGGTCCGCGACGGACGGAGACCGCCTGGCCGAGGGCCGTCCAAGTCTTGATCTCGATCTTTTGCGGAAGTTCGAGACGGACCTGGTCGCCGTTCTTCCACGTCCGCCGGAGCCCGACATAAATGGACGGCGGAGCCGCCGTCTTCGTGTCTTCGCCGTTGATGAGGATTCTCGCCCGAGAGCACCATTCCGGAATCCTGACATAGAGAGAAAACTCGACGGGCGCGCTCGTCCCAACCCGGAAATCGATGACGTCCCCGAAAGGATAAGACGTCTCTTCGGAAATCCGGACATCCGCGCCGGAGCCGACTCGGGCGCTCACCCGGGAAGGAGCGTAAAGAGCCGCGGCCAGCCCCTCGTCCGGGGTCGCCAGCCACAGATGTTCGGCGAAATACGGCCAGCCGAATCCGAAATTATGCTGGCAACAGCGATAGCTCCATGGATCGTAGGACAGGAGCGTCCCTTCGTTCTGGAAATCGTGTTCGCCGGAACTGTCGCATGAAATGAGATTGGGAGCCGTCAGGTAGTGCAGCCCTTTGAGATCGGGCATGACGGCGGCCGGCAAGGAATTGAAGGCGATTTCTTCGCACCGTTCCGCATAGCGCGTCTCGCCGGTGATCTTCAGAAGCGATTCGTTGGAATACATGAACTCGACCATGGAGCAGGTCTCGGCCCCCTGTCGCGGGTCGCCGTGACCGCGCCTCAAGTTTTCGTCGGCGCCGAACATGCCGCCGGGCTGCTGCCCGAATTCATCCATGAGCAGGCGATAATTGCTTTCGACAGCCCGAATATATTTTTGATCCTTGGACTGCTGAAAATAAACGCCGGGCTGGCGGAGCCCCATGGCGATGTTGACCCCGTGGTAGAAAGAGCTGATCCGGTCATGGGCATCCCGCTCCGGATTGAAAAGGGGCGACGTCCAATCCGACGTCCGCTCGAAGAGTCTCCGTCCCAGATCGAGAAGAACCTTATCGCCCGTCCGGTTGTAGAGCCAATAAACGCTTTCGAGGTTGTCTCCTCCCCTCAGCTTCTGCCAGCTGCCGGGAAGAAGGTTCTCGGGCCGAAGGCCAAGCTCATATCGGAAGTAGTTGGCCATGAACGGAAGGATGCGCGGATCCGCGGTCGCTTCATAATAGCTCTGCAGGACGAAGAGCATGAGCATGTTCGGCCAGAGGTCGAGGTTCTTCTTGTTGTCGGGAGGCCCGAAATACCCGTCGGGCTGCTGGCTGCCGAGGGTTTCCTCGATCCAGCCCTTCGCTTCAGCGATGAGCGCGGCGTCCCGCAGAAGATAACCGAGGTCGCCGAAGCCCTTCAGCCAATACGGCATTTCCTCCCAGCCCTTGGCCTTGAGCGTCAGCCAGCCGCTCCCCGAACTCAAAAATCCGCTCAGTTCCTTGAGGCGCCCCGTGAATCCGCCGCGCATGAGCTGGAGTTGGCTGAGGAGCCATCCTTTGGGCTCGATCGCGCCGATGGGAAGCTTGAGGAGCGGACTCCGGAGGAGAGGATCGCGATTGCCGACATAATAGCGATTCCGGCCGTTCGCCGGCAGAATCTTGACGATGGCGATCTGCGTCCCCGGGCCCGCGCTATTCGCCTGACCCACCGCTATGAACGCCGGGAAAAGGCCGATGGCCCACAGGGAAAGAAGAAGCGTTTTCATGATGTCATCGCCCTATTTTTTCATGATCGACGCCGCGACAACGTTCGCCACCCGGCTCCGCAACGGAACGATCTGGCCCTTGTCGTCCGGATGGACGCTGTTGGTCAGGAGAATGACGGTGGTTTCGCTCTCCGGGTCGATCCAGATCGACGTGCCCGTGTAGCCGGAATGGCCGAACGAGCGCGGTCCGAAAAGGTCGCCGCCGTTGCTCGCGTAGGCCGAACTCAAATCCCAGCCGAGGCCGCGTCCGGCGAACTCCGCTTTGGGATAGATCGTGGTCATGCGCTCCACGGCGAGCGGACTCAGGATGCGGACGCCTTTGTACTCTCCCTTGCCGAGGATCATCTGGGCGAATATCGCCAGGTCATCGGCCGTGGAAAAAAGCCCCGCGTTACCGGAAACCCCGCCCTGCAGCCGGGCCAGCGGATCATGGACGACGCCGACGAGCGGTTTTCCGTCGATGATCTGCGTCGGCACGCAGAACGGCAGATATTTCGGACCCGGATTGTAAAATGTGTGGTTCATCTTCAGGGGGTGGAATATGTTTTCCTCGGCGAAAACATCGATCGTCCGGCCGCTCACCTTTTTCACGATATAGGCCATCGTGATGTAGCCGAGACAGCTGTAATGGAATTCCGCGCCAGGCGGGTTGGTCTTTTTCAGTTGAGCGATATAGCGGACAAGGTCGTCGACGGAACACGGATCTCCCAATTTTTTCTCCGCTTCGGCCGCGTCCGTATAGGGCGGAAGCCCGGACGTATGGGTCAGGAGATTCCAAATCCGGGCGTCATCGCCTTTGTCGCCCCAATAATCCGCATAGGGAACGAACTCGGGAACGTACATCTTGACCCGGTCCCAAAGCGATATTTTTCCTCGCTCGACCAGAAGCATGATCGAGGTGGCCGTGGCGACGGGTTTCGTGATCGAAGCCAGATCGAAGATCATGTCGGCCGATAAGGGCTTGTGCTGAGGAACCCACTGGGATTCGCCGTACGCTTCGCGCACGATGATCTTTCCCTTGCGCGCCACGAGCAAAACGGCGCCGGGGAATTCCTTCCGGGCGATGGCCTCTTTAATAATCGGATGGACCAGGTTCAGCCGCTCAGCCGATAGGCCGACTTCTTCCGCGTTGGATGACGGCAGGGTTTGCCGCCCGCAAGCCAAGGAAAGAAAGACAAGGGCCGACAACCCCAAGAGTGCGATGTTGGACTTTTTCATTCTCTCCCTCCGCTTCTAAACCGTGTCGTTATAAAAATCACGATTCCTCATGGACCTCAAGCGAATTCACGGCCCGTTCTATCCGCTCCAAAGCTTCTGTCAGCAACGACCGGGGGCAGCCGAAATTGAGCCTGACGAAGCCGTGGAGTTCCTCGCCGAACAGCGGACCCTCATTGAAAAAGACCTTGGCTTTCCTCAGGAAAAACTCATTGAGCGCCCCCTGCTCCATCATCAGCGGACGGCAATCCAGCAGCACAAGATATGTTCCTTGGGGCCGGACGATCTTTATCCGCGGGACCTTCTCGGCCAAGAAACGCTCGAGAATATCCAGGTTCCCTTCAAGATAGACGAGAAGGGCATCGAGCCAGTCGGCCCCGCTCTCATAAGCGGCTTCCATGGCGATCAGCCCGAAGATATTGCCCATATTCAAGCCGCCGCTCCGGATTTGAGCGTCAAAAAGCCTTTTGAGCTCGGAATTGGGAATGACGGCGAAAGACGTGTTCAGGCCGGCGACGTTGAATGTCTTGCTCGGAGCGTGCAAAGTCACCGTCCGCCCGGCGAGGTCCCCGGAAATGGCGGCCAGCGGATGATGGTCATGTCCTTTGAAAACGATCTCGGCGTGGATCTCGTCAGAAATGACGATCAAATCCCTGGCCGCGCAGATCTCCCCCAGCCTGGCAAGCTCATCGCCCGTCCAGACGCGGCCGACCGGATTGTGCGGACTGCACAGGATGATCATCCGGGTCCGCGCGTCGATTTTTCTTTCGAGGTCCGCGAAATCCATCTCAAAACGGCCCGCCGCGAACTTCAAAGGATTGCGGATCAGCCGGCGCCCGTTGTTTTTGATGACATGATGAAAGGGATGATAGACCGGCGTCTGGATGACGATCCCGTCGTCCGGTCGAGTGAACGCGTTCAGGCAGAGGCTGAGCGAAGGGACGACGCCGGGACAGCGGGAAAGCCATTCCCTGCGGACGTCCCAGCGGTGCCGGATCTTCAACCAATGAACAACGCTGTCCCATAGGGAGGGCGAGGCCAAAGGATATCCGTAAATCCCGTGCTCGGCCCGTTTTCTGACGGCTTCAACGACCGCGGGAGGCGCGGGAAAATCCATATCGGCGACCCACATCGGGATGACGTCTTTTTCGAGAAGAATCCGTTCGCGGCAATCCCATTTCATGGATCCGCTGCCGCGCCGGTCTATGATAGTGTCAAAATCGAACGCCATGGGTCTGGCCGTAAGGTTCAGCGGTCCTTCCACACTTTGCCGTCTTCCCGGATGCGCCAGATATCGCCGGCTTCACCTTTATAAAACGCTTCAAAAAGGCTGTCCGTCGTTTGGATGACGGGCGGAAACCCGTATCCTTTGAGTTTAAGATCTTTCTCCTTCAGTCCAAGGACCTTCCAATCGCTTGAAAAAGCGCCTTTTTCGGCCCGCGAGGCCCATTCGGCATAATAAATCTTGCGGAGCGCCCATTTCGCTTTTTCTTCCGGCTTATCCTGAAAGGAATCCCTGCCCCGGCCGGCGATTTTTCCCGAAAATTGGACATAACCCCACATTTCCGGATAATGGATGTTGACCAGGCCCGAGGGCGACCAAACCCAATTGTCTTCGGGCAAAGGCTTGCCGCTGGACGGATCGTTGGCCTTGACGTAATTCCCGTCCACGACGTTCAGCCGGTATTCGACCCTGGAGAAATTCAGCCGCCATTGATCCCCGGCTTTCGGCGATGATTTCGGAAACGCCGCCTCCTTGAGGACTTCCCAGGGCATGGCGATCTCGGCGAACCAGCCCTTGTCCTTGTCATTGGGGTCGTTGAGCGTCCCGTTCACCTTGACCGCGGACTTCAAGCCCTGGATGTCCCAGGAATGAATGGCCGGGCCGCCGTCGCGATAAGGCTTGACGAGGAAAAGGTCCCAGATCGTGTTGAGGGCGTTCATCTCGAGCTCATAATAATTGTGGGTATCTCCGTCGGGATCGATGAAGACCTCGAAGTCGTTGTCCTGATAAATGATCGAATCGCGCTTGGTCAAGGTCGCCCAGACGTTCGGCTCCTCAAGATACGCGCCGATATAAAAGTAGTCATCGTCCCAAAGCATCTTGACCATCGTCCGGAACCGCGGCTTGCCTCTCGAAGAACCTTCGATATCCAGGAAAGCGTCCGACCAGGTCGCCTTGGACCAGACGTCCTCGTCCAGATCGCCGTCGATCTGGACAGGGCTCGCGGCGCGATAGCAGATGGTTTTTGGAGGATCAAAAGGGATCTTCGGCTCAGGCACTTTGGACGGCGCGGGGAATCCCAAAACGATAAGAACCACCATTACGGAAAGAAAGCCCATGGCGCGTTTGATCATGCGGGGACCTCCTTGGACATGTCCGTTGCTCTTTCTTTTCGATTTCCTATGATACAGGAAATCGCCCCCGCCGTTGAAGAATTTTTTTTTGGAAAATGGCGGCAAGATGAATGGGGCTTATCGCTTTCAAGATAGGGCGATACGCCCAGCTCTGTCGTTCTCCGCGGCGTCCTTAGAACCCGGGGAAGAAACTGAACTGCCAGTACCAGCCTTTGGTTGGCCTGTCGAACGGATAGACGTAATTGACGCCTAGAACGACATATCCAAAAAGGTTCACGCGCAAACCCGCGCCCGCGCTTCGTATCAACTTCCGGTCGCCGCCGCTCACGAACCACGGCTTGTTTTGACTGTCCCAGGCCAGGCCCATGTCATAAAAGGCGAAGAAATCCACGGGAAAGATGCCATAGAACCCCCTCCCGAGGCCGAGGGCGCCGAACAGCGGGAAACGAAGCTCGAAATTGGCGACCATCATCCGGCTGCCGAAAAGCCTGTTCAGATCGAAGCCGCCGTTCGCCGTATCGACTTCTTCGGCGGTGAAGGAATTGTAATCATAGCCCCGGATATTCCAGTCGTAGCCCAGGAACATCGGGTACAAGCGTTCGTCGTCGGCGCCTTTCCCATAGCGGCCGTAATGCATGACCCGGAGGGCCAGAGTGAAAGGCTTGACGGGCATAAAGTATTTTCGATAATCGGCCAGGATGGAATAATAGTTCAAAGAGCCGACAGTGGGGGAAATTTCGAGCCTGTAGCTTTGGCCGAGAATGGGAGCCGTAGCGCCGTTTAAGGAACTGTCGTAAACCAGGGCCGCGGACACATAGGCCATATGGAGACCCGGCGGAGAAGGAAGATCGGTCCGGTCATCGATCAGTAAGGGATTGCCGTACAAATCGTAATAGCTGGTGTAGATGACATTGTTGAACTGGATATAGTCATAGCCGCCGCTGAATTCGAGTCTCTGCATCTGGCTCAGGGGATAGGAAGCGAATCCGCCGAGCTCATAGTAGATCTGCCGGTAGAGGATTTCCTGTTCGATATACGTATCCCCTTGATAGCCGTAGGCATAATCTCCGTAGACATAGGGAATCCGCTGGGCGACGAAGCCGTAGTTCAAACGGTTCTTGGAATTCTGGTAGCCGACCATGGCCGCCGAGTCCATGAGGCGGCTGGACACCTGGGCCATCGTCATGAGATTATGCCAGCCGAGCATGTCGCTCCAATAGAGGGCGATGCCGCCTCCGCCGTACGCCCCATAGAAGCGATCATAGCCCACCCCGACCTGCGGCTGGCTGACGTAATCGAGCGTCAGCTTCGGCTTATAAGGACCGACGGAAAACTTGGACGGATCCGGGAGCCCATAGTTCGAATTCTTTATGAGCCCGAGGACCTCCGAGCCTTGGCGGTCCCGGGGAGGGAGGATGGCGGCCGAATAGAAAGGCGCCGCTTCGGGCGCCGGCGTTCCGGAAAGCAACGCCTGGGGCTCGATCGAATAGATGCTGAAGTCGCCGTTGCCGTAGACGCTGTAAAGAACATCGTTGGATTTGGCCGCGATGGAGAGGGCTGGACTCAAGCTCGTGATCCCGCTCACTCCCGTGTACAGATTCGTCACTTGGAAAAGCGCGCCGGACGACATATCCATCCGGTAAACATTGGGAATGCCCCCCCTGTCGGCGATGAAGAAGAGGGATTTAGAATCGGCCGACCACTGCGGATTGATCTGCTTGCCTTCTTTAAAGGCCTTCAATGGCGTGATCTCTCCCGTTTCGGGATTCATCAAAGCCAGTTGATAATCTCCAATGCTCAAAGTGCTCAGTTGGCTCGTGAATCGTTCCGTGACGAATGCGATCCACCGGCCGTCGGGAGACCAGGCCGGATGGATGTCCCCGAACGGATCCTGAGTCATGTTCCTCAGGGCTTTCGTCTCGAGGTCGTAAATATAGATATCCGTGTAGCCTCCGGTCAGGCCCGAAAAGGCAATGCGCTTTCCGTCCGGCGACCAGGTGGGGTTCAGGATTTCGCCCAGCGTCGGGAACCTGATCTCGTCCGAGGCCTTGCCTCCTTCGTCATCCAGAAAGGCGAGGACCGGCTTGCCTTCGCTCACGGCGCCGAAGACGAAGCGTTTTCCAGCCATGTCCCATGAGCCGGCCGAATTGATGAACTGGATGCTCTGGAAATGGGAATCCACGGCGGTTTTGGTCAGCTTCTTGTTGACTTTTCCGGTCTTGGCGTCGCCCATGAACATTTCAATGGAAAACAGTTCCCGGGACGAGATGAAGACCACTTTCTTCCCGTCGGGGCTCAGCGAAGGCGCGACATTGTAAGGATTATCCTCGGCTCCTCTGATCAGAAGCTTTCCGGTCGTCTCGGGAAGCCGGGTCGCCTGGAAAATGGGATCATAGTCCTTCTTCAGCGCCTCCTGCCAATCCGTCGAAAGTTTCTCCAGCTTGACCCCGCACGTTTTTTCCAGGGCTTTATCGTAATCCATGCCGCGGATAACACCCTTCAAGATGCTGGCAACGGCGATATCGCCGTATTTTCCGCCGATATATGCCCAGACGGAATGTCCATAGCGGTAGGGAAAATATCTATACGGATCGCGCAAGTCCTTGATGGTAGGGAGTTTTTTCTTCTTGATCATGTCGCGCATCCACATCGCCGTGAGAGGATCCACGGGGCCGATCGAAAGATATTCGGCCATCCCTTCGATGAACCAGAGGGGCGCGCGTTCCAGGCCGCTTCCTCCCTGCTGGCCGAGTCGCGACCCCAGGGACGCGGCGAGATCGTACTGAAAAGCATGCACGAGCTCGTGGCCGATGACGTGGTCGGTGTCCGCGAGCGTGCCGCCGAAGGGAAGAATGATCCGGCGCTTGATGGATTCCGTGACGCCGCCGGTCCCCTCGCTCATGACGTCCGGGATAACAGTCGTCTGCTCGAACTGGGGATGGCTGGCGTACATGATCAAGGCCTGGCGGCCGCGCAATTCGGAACTGAACAGCCGGGACAGCCGTTTGTACCAGCGTTCCGCCATTTGTCCGGCGACTTTGACCGCCGCCTCCTCCTCCGGATAGAAATAGATGTCAAAATGTTCAGTTTTCAGGACTTTATAGTCAAATTTCTCATATTGGACCTTATTCCGGCCGAAATACTGGCCGAAGGCCGGCTGAAACCCTAAGCTAATGCCGAAGACGGCAAGGACCGAAAAAAGGATCCATTTTTTAGCCAAAGCGGGAAAAGGAATGGACGACATAGTCAAGCCTCCTTTACGATCAGGACGGCCGATTCGGCTCGTCCTTTTCCGGAACCACAAATATCATGTCTCATGAACTCAACTTCTATTCAAAACCTAGAACTCTATTCTTTCGTTCCTATATTATACAAGAAATGTGCCATTCTGCTATCCCTTATAGCGGAAAAACGACCATTTTGAAATGTCCTTATTTTGGGACAGTCAGGAGGACAGGTCGTCCTCAGCGCGCCTTTGCGCCCGCCTATGTTCTCCAAAAAATTAGACAACCTCGGAAGGCAATTTCTTTGAACGGGAGGTTATTTCCTAACATCCACCCTGGCCGAAAGGACTCTGCCCTTCCGGCCTGAATCCGCTTCGAATCCGGGAAGGACTCCTCCAACGGCAACCTCGAAGATTCCCGGCTCGACCTTTTTCTTGAGATTCTTGTCGATCAGCGAAAACTGGTCCGGATTGAGCGTAAATGAAACAGTCTGCTTTTCGCCCGGATTCAGATGGATGCGTTTGAACCCCTGAAGGGAAAGCAAAGGAACCGGAACGGACGCGTCGATGTCTCGAATATACAATTGCACGACCTCCTCCCCCGCCCTGGTCCCGATATTTTTAACCTCGACGGAAACGGGCAGCGGAGAATCCATTTTGCTCGTTTTCGGAAGGGACATGTTGGAGTATTCGAAATTCGTGTAGCTCAGGCCAAATCCGAAGGGATAAAGCGGCGCGCCCTGGAAATAGCGATAGGTCCGGCCTTTCATCCCGTAGTCCTTGAACGGCGGAAGCTCTTCCGCGGATTTATAAAACGTGACCGGCAGCCTTCCCGCCGGATTGTAATCGCCGAAAAGGACATCCGCGATGGCTCGGCCGGCCGCCTGCCCAGGATACCAAACTTCGAGGATCGATGGGACGTTCACGCTCGCCCAGTTGACGGCGATCGCGCTCCCGTTCAAAAGCACGAGGACGACGGGCTTCCCCGTTTCCACGACGGCTTTTAGAAGATCTTCCTGTTCGCCGGGCAAATCCAGCGTCAGTCGGTCGCCCCCCGCGAAGCCGGCAACGGGGACGTCCATTTCCTCTCCTTCCAGACGGGGCGAGAGTCCCATGATGCAAATGACCGCATCCGCTTGACGGGCTTTCTCGATGGCGTCTTTCCGCGCGCCCTGATCAGGGACCTTCCAAAGCAGGCGCATGTTCGCCTCGCCGGAACGCTCGAAATACTCGATCTTGATCTTTTGGGATTTCCCGCGGACAAGTTCGACCGCCTTATAAATTTTTCTCGGCTCATGAGTCCCGTTGAACTGGACAAAGAGCTTGTCGTCGAGAAAAATTCGAAAACCGTTGAAACCTTCCGCGCCGAGGATATAGGTGCCGGTCAGGGGAGGCACGATCTCGCCCGTCCATCGCACGCCGAAATCGTCGGCGTCAAGATGCGGATCCGGCGCGCCGTCCCACCACTGGAAATCGATCTTTTCATCGACGCGAACGAACGCGGGCTCGCCGCGAAAATCGCGATTGGCGAAATATTCTCCGGTCAGTCCGCGAATTTTTTTCCCGGCTTCGGTCGTGGCCAAGGCGGTCGCCGGGACCACATCCAGGCTCGGCATATTTTTGGCCCAATCGCAGCCGAGGGCATGGAGGACCCGCGTCCCCGGCCCGACCTTGTCGATGATGCCTTCGAGCGGAGTGACGGGACTTTTGGGGGTCCCGTTATAGTTGCCGAGGAGGACTTCCACGTCGTCCGCGTTCGGCCCGATGACGGCGATGGTCTTCAGGTCCTTCGCCAAAGGGAGCAGATGCTTGTCGTTCTTGAGGAGGACGATGGATTTCCTCGCGGCTTCGAGCGCCAGAATTCTGTTCGGTTCGCTGTCCACCACGGAATAAGGGATCTTCGCGTACGGCACCAAGTCCGGAGGATCGAACATCCCGAGCTTGAAGCGTGCCCTAAACAGTCTTTTCAAGGAACCATCGATCTCCTTTTCCGTCAGCAGACCTTTTTTCACGGCTTCGAGAAGACCTTTAAATTCGCTGCCGCAATTAAGGTCGCAGCCCGATTTGACGGCCATGGCGGCGGCTTCCGCGGACGTCGAAACCAGGCGATGGCCCGTCCGGATATCGTTGACCGCGTCGCAGTCCGATACGACATATCCGTCAAATCCCCATTCTTTTCGGAGAATCTCCGTCAGGAGCTTGGCGCTCCCGCAGCAGGGTTCCCCCAGAACCCTGTTGTAGGCGCACATGACGGAAAACGCCTTGGCCTCTTCGACGCAGGCCTGGAAATGCGGAAGGTAGGACTCCCGGAAATCGCGTTCGTCGATGACCGCATCGAAGGAGTGTCGGTCGGGCTCGGGCCCGCTATGGACAACGTAATGCTTTGGCGTGGCCACGACTTTCAGGTAATGAGGATCGTTCCCCTGCATCCCGCGGATGAAGGCGACGCCCATCCGCCCGGTCAGATACGGGTCTTCGCCGTAAGTCTCCATCCCTCGGCCCCAGCGCGGGTCGCGGAAAAGGTTGATGTTGGGCGACCAGAATGTGAGGCCCTGATAAAGACCGCGCAGACCGCGCCGGACGAATTCGTGATGCTTGGCTCGGGCTTCGTCCGAAATCGCGGAAGCGACCCGCAACATGAGGTCGACGTCCCAGGTGGCAGCCAGGCCGATGGCCTGGGGAAAAACCGTGGCCAGCCCGGCCCTGGCGACTCCGTGCAACCCCTCGCTCCACCAATTGTAAGCCGGGACGCCGAGGCGGTCGACGGCCGGAGCGTCATTCATCATCTGCGAGATTTTCTCTTCGAGGGTCAGGCGGGAAACAAGGTCCTCCACCCGTTTTTCGAGCGGCTGGATGGGGTCTTTATAGGCTGGAAGCGGAACCGACTTGTGCGCACACGCGATAAAACCGAAAGCGAGGACCATCGCTGCCAGGGGTCCGAGCTTGATTGTTTTCACTGCGCTCATTAACGATCCGGGGGCGAGAAGATCCGACGCGGATTACTTTTCGACTTTTTCAACGACGATCGTCAACTTGGAGACAAGCGCGGCGATCGCCCCGACCGCGGCCAGAACCGGGGCCAGCGCCGCGCCGATGATCCCGACCGTCAGCGGGATCTCAAGAAACACTTTCCCCTGTTCGTCTTTGAGAATGATCCGACGGATATTCCCTTCATGAATGACTTCCTTGATCTTGTCGAGGATTTCACCGCCGTTCAATTTGAATTCCTCGGTCCGGGTCTTTCCCGTCGTCTTTTGGTCTTTTTTTTCTTCATCGGTCATGGTTGCCTCCTGATCTAAAAATGTCGTCCCTATTCACAGGACTATACGGAAAACCGGGAGAAAGAGTTCAATGGGATCCCGATTATCCGGCGCTGCCGCCGCCTCCTCCTCCGCCTCCTCCTCCGCCGCCGCTGAATCCCCCTCCTCCTCCGGACGAATAATAGGCCGCGGACGTGCTGGCCTGCTGGATGGTCGTGGACATGGCATTGATGCTGCCGATCATATGCTCCAGGCTCCCGGAGCTGATGAACCCGCCCCGATCGAAGCCGTAATACCAGACCGGCACGGCTGAACGCCCGTCTTCGAGAATGACCGGCAGCATCTTAATGATCTTCTTAGCGCTGCCGAACAGGATGCCGAACACGAGATACTGCTCCCAAAGCTTATAGGCTTCGGGCGGGATCTCCTTGAAGTTTGAAAAATCATGGAGAAACCGGTCGAGGGCTTTCCACAGCTCGTATTCATGGGCCCATGTCATGGACCGCCGTTTCAACTTGGGGATCAGGCCCCCGCAGATGACGCCCAGGATCGGGTTGGCGGTTAGGATGGCCAGCGGCAGCGTGACGACGGCAAAGATGGTCCGCATCCGGAGGCTGGCCGGCTCGATGAACTCGCGTTTTTTCCCTTCCTCCTTGATGTCCTTGGCCCAGGCCTGATACCACTTCTGGAATTGCTGCGGATGGCGCTTGAAATATTTTTTCAGATCATCCAATGTCAGACGGGCTCCTTTGAGATTGCCTTGTTCACCGATCTCTCCGAATATGAGGTCCAACAGGTCTTTCTCGAAACCGAGCAGTTCCCGGTCATCCTGATAATCCTTCTTGAGAGTCAGGGTCGTCTCATAATCCTGCCGGATTCCGAAGATGGCTTTCTTTTCGATGATCCGGTCCTCCATTTCGATCAGGCCGCGGCGGGCCATGTCGAAAATCGTGGCCGTGAAGGACCGGGGCGTGATACCGGTGCCTTCCTTCATCAAATTCTCGACGAGCGCCGGAGGCAGCTTCGACGGCGGCTCGTGCATATACAAAGGAACATCGGGGAAACGGTAATCCCGCCCGACCTTTCGCCAGAACCGGAGATAGAACGGGAGCCAGACGAGCGGGCCAAGGAAGAGCCAGGCCAGCCAGACGCCGATGATCTTTTTATAAGTCCCGGCCCGACGATCGGCGGCTTCCCGGGCTTGTTTCGCTCTGGCGATGGTGTCTTGGACGAAACGGGCCTCTTCCTCCCGGATGGATTCGAGCGTATGACGGTCGGAAGGGACGCCTATCACCAGACCGGCCGGCCAGACGACGCGGATCTCCAGGAACTGGCCCGCGCGGAGATCCGTGGCCGTGAAGCGCACGTTGCCCGTATCCAGGATTTCGGAAAATCCGGAAAGGGGGCCGTGGCCGTAGACGAGAATGTCCTTCATGTCTTTGACCGGAACCGGAAGATGGACCAGAACCTCGGCTTCTTTCGTGGGCTTGTCCCAACCGCCGCCGATAGCCTGCCAGTAAAGTTCGGAGACATGGGGATAGCTGATGATGCCGCCGCGAGCCCGGTAATGGATGTGAAAAGTCCGGCGCTCGTTGCCGGCCGAAAAGGACCATTTGGCCTCGAACCTTTCCCCTCGATTTCCGATCTCGGTCTTCAGCGCCGCGTCGTTCTCGTCCATGACCAGAAAATCCTCGATCGAAACGGCATAACCGTAGCCCTGCCGCTCGACGCGGAGCGGAATCCAGAGCGAGGCCCAGCTGAATCTTCCCTTGAATTCGTAGGTGCGATATTCATCGACCGTGAACACGCCGTCGCCGGCGATCTGAATGTCGATCCTGACCTTCGGAAAATAGAAGGTCTTCGTGGCGGCGGGTAGAAGGATGGCCAATCCCCAAAAAAGCAGGATCCCGGCGAAAAATCGATATCGCGCCGGCGGGACGGACTTGATCATGCTAGGACCTTTTCATCGTCACGCTCGGAATAAGAGATTATTATCACAACTCTTTCCTCTTGTCCAAGCGGCGAAACGGATATCGCACGCATCACAGCCACGGCCCCAGCGCGTTCGTGCGGCTCGACGTCCTCTTTTGTTGACAAAGAAACGGAATTTATATATTTTTCGTACTACATGAGAATAGTGTTTCCCCTGTGAAAGGTAGGTGGGCATGAGCGTTAAATTCCGTCTTGGCACCATGATGTTCCTGCAATACGCCATCTGGGGAGCCTGGGCTCCCATCCTGACCGACTATCTCCAAAACACTTTGCATTTCAGCGGAGGCCAGTACAGCTTCATCATGAGCCTGCTTCCCATTGCTATGATCTTCGCTCCGCTCATCGGAGGACAGCTCGCCGACCGCTTCTTTCCCTCGCAGAAGGTCATCGCCGTCCTTCAGCTTATCGGCGGCGGCATTCTCCTTCTCGGAGCGGCGGTGTCGTCCTATTCGGGCATGATCTGGGTGATGCTCGTTTATTGCCTGATTTACGCCCCGACCTTGGCCCTGACAAACTCCATCGCCTTCATCAATCTGAAGAATTCCGAAAAAGATTTCGGCAAGATCCGGGTCTGGGGGACGATCGGCTGGATCGCGGCCGGATGGTGCCTGGTCGGATTCAGATCTTTGGCCAAGACCGTTCCCGCTTTGGCCTTCCGGGGCGATCTCCTCTTTCTCGCCGGCATTTTCTCCATCATCATGGGGCTTCAATCCTTCACGCTGCCCAACACGCCTCCCCAGAAGGAAGGGACAAAGCCCTGGGCATTCCTGGAAGCCATGAAGATGCTCAAGGACAAGGACTTTTTCATCTTCACGTTCATTTCGTTCATCGTCGCCACGGAACTCCAGTTCTACTACGTCCTGACCGCGCCGTTTTTGACATCGTCGAAAATCGGTGTCGCCAGCCGCTCGGTCTCCGGCGTCATGACCATTGCCCAAGTCGCCGAGATCTTCGTCATGGCTTTGCTCCTGCCCAAATTCCTGCCCAAGAACGGTATCAAGAAGACCATGACGCTGGGGGTGCTTGCCTGGCCGTTGCGCTATATCATTTTTGCGATCGGCGCTCCCGCCTGGCTGGTCATCGCTTCGCTGGCCTTGCATGGCTTCTGCTACGTCTTTTTCTTCACGGCGGCTTTCATCTACGTGGACATGATCGCTCCGACCGATCTCCGAGCCTCGGCCCAGAGTCTGATCGCCGTCGTGATTCTCGGGATCGGGAGCTTCCTCGGCAGCAACTTCGCCGGCTGGATCAAGGACCTGTTCACGACGGCGGACGTGACTAAATGGCGGAACGTGTTTCTTGTGCCCATGGTCCTGACGCTCTTGTGCGCGGTTCTGTTCGTCGCCCTGTTCAAAGAGAAGAAAGCGGCCCAGGCGTAAAAAAGAGGTCGGCCATGAAAAAGAAAACGTTAGGCATCGGCATCATCGGCGGAGGATTCATCGCTCGCTTCCACATCAGGTCCTGGGTCGGCGTCCGCGACGCGGACATCCTCGGCATTTTCGATCCCGACCGGAAACGGGCCGAAGAGGCGGCCGCGCTCGCCCGGAAGCTGAATGTCGGCCGGGCGAAGACGTACTCCTCCGTGACGGAGATGCTCGCCGATCCGGCCATCGATGCGCTCTGGATCGGAGCGCCGAACTACACGCGGCTGGCCGTCATGGAAGAAATCGTCCAGGCCCTGCTCAAGGGGAAGGGCGAACTCCTCGGCGTCGCCTGTGAAAAACCGCTGGGCCGGAACGTCAAGGAAGCGCGCAAAATGCTCGAACTCGCCGCCAGGGCGAATCTTCTCGACGGGTATCTTGAAAACCAGGTGTTCGCGCCGTCCGTCGTCCGCGGCAAGGACATCATCTGGGCACGAGGCGCCGCGATCTCCGGACCGCCGTATCTGGCGCGCGCGGCCGAAGAGCACAGCGGCCCGCACATGCCCTGGTTCTGGGAAGGGACGCTCCAGGGCGGCGGCGTGCTCAACGACATGATGTGCCACTCGGTGGAGGAGGCGCGGTTCATGCTGACGCCACCGGGCGCGCCGCGGGATGTCCTTACGCCGGTGAGCGTCACCGCTTATACGAACTGTCTCAAGTGGCAGGAGCCGTTTTACGCGAAAATCCTGGCCAGGAACAGCGGCGGCAAGACCGATTACATCAACCGCCCGGCCGAAGACTTCGCCCGCTCGCTCGTGGAGTATCGAAATCCAAAAGGCAAAAAGATCGTGGTCGAAACGACCACTTCCTGGTGCTATATCGGCGCCGGCCTGCGGCTGACCATGGAATTGCTCGGACCGGAATATTCTCTGGCCATCAACACCCTCGATTCCGGGTTGAAGATCTTCTTCAGCCGCAACGTTCGTGGAAAATCCGGAGAGGACCTGGTCGAAAAGCAAAATGCCGAAATCGGACTCATGCCGGTCGTGGCCAGCGAAGAAACCGAGTACGGGTACATCGCCGAGAACCGGCACATGGTCCAGTCGTTCCTGAAAGGCCGACGGCCCGAGGAGAATTGGAGCGACGGCGTGAACGTCACCGAACTTTTGATGACGGCCTACATGAGCGCGGAGAAGGAAAAGACCATCCCCTTCCCGCCGCCGGGGCTCGAGAATTACGTTCCTTCCGTGGCGAAGGGGACCTGGAATCCGAGAGGAAAATGATGACATTATCGTTGTTATGGCGCGGGTCCTGCCGGGCACTCTTGGAGGAAAACCCTTTTTTGGGTTTCCCTCCAACGGGAGCTTCGTTCCCTGCCACCCTTCCCTGGAGCATTTCGTGAACGCAATTTTACGGTCACAGCCTATTTATAAAATGGGGCGCCCCGGTCGGCGTCACCCGCGCTAAGCCATCCATGATCGCTTTAGCCATTCCGGAGAATCCCGTTTTGACAAGGAGGTAGCATGTTAAGAAGAAGCTGCGTCGTGATTTCAATCGCTTTCTTTTTGGGAGTCCTCTGGGTTGGACACGCTCAACCCCAGGCCGCGGCTCCAGCGCAGATCCGACACATCTCGCCCGAGCTGCAGAAATATGTCGCGACGATGAACTATAAGGACATCCGGATCAAGACGTTCCCCGTCGCCTCGCAGGCCTGGACCTTCCGCCGGTTCACGTTCTTCGACACGCTGGCCAAACTCAAGGACCTCGGGATCAAGTTCGTCCAAGCTTATCCCGGACAAGCGCTGGGCGAGGACATGCCGGGCGCCAAGTTCGATCACAATATGACCGACGAGCAGATGGCCAAGGTCAAGGACAAACTCAAAGAAACGGGCATAGCGCTCGTCGCCTACGGCGTCGTCGGCGGCGGCGACTTCGGCAAGACCGAAGAGAGCATGCGCAAGGTCTTCAATTTCGCCCGTAAGATGGGCATCCGGACGATCGTCACCGAGCCCGCGGATGACGATTTCATGCTGCTCGAAAAGCTGGTCAAGGAATACAATATCCGGATCGCGATCCACAACCATCCTCCCGGGACCAAATACAGCCTGCCCGAGACCGTCTTCAATCATGTCGACGGCAAGGACGCCCGCATCGGCTCCTGTTTCGATAACGGGCATTTCATGCGCGGCATGAACGATCCGCGGGAAGCTCTCAAACTCCTCGAAGGCCGCATTTTCGACGTTCATTTCAAGGATCGCAGCGACTTCGGGACGGCCAAGGGCGTAGACGATGTTCCCTGGGGACAGGGCAAAGGAAACCTCCGCGATCTCCTGGCCGAGTTGACGCTCCAGGACTATGACGGCTACCTAACGATGGAATACGAGAACGAGGCGGAGGTCGGCGACCCGATGCCCGCCTTCCGCAAGAGCATGGAGTTCGTTAAGAGCGTCACCTACTTTGAAGGCTACGAGCGGATTTTCCGGAGAGAAAAACACGGCTGGAACCATTACGGGCCGGGTTATTTCGAGGTCGACCCGAAGACGGGGGTCCTGAAAGGCCAGGGCGGCATGGGCCTGCTCTGGTACAGCGTCAAGAAATACAAGGACTTCATCTTCGAGTGCGATTATAAATGCGCCGCGAAGGAAACGAACTCCGGGATCTTCCTCCGTGTCCCCGATGTTCCGACGAGCGACGATTACATTTATCACTCGTTCGAAATCCAGATTTACGACGCCGGCGAGGGCATCCACGTCACGGGCGCGGTTTATGACGTCCAGGCGCCGAAAATGAACGCGTTTCTGCCGCCCGGCGAATGGAACCACATCAAGATCGAATTCCGGGGAAAACATTTGAGGATCGAACTGAACGCCAAGCTCATCATGGATTGGGAGGCGAAGCCCGGCGGGAAAGTCAAGGACTACGCCCTGGAGGGCTATATCGGACTCCAGAACCACGACAGCATCGCCCCGCCCTTCTTCCGGAATATTTACGTCAAAGAGCTTTGATCGGACAATCCCCCCGATCTCCCGCCGCCAACGGGAGAGACGGGGGATTTTTTTATTTCAAAATGAGCTCTATGACCGGCACGGTGACCTTGGGCGGCTGAACCGGCAAACGAAGAACCACGGCTTTTCCCGCGGTCTCCTTGTTCTCGCCGGGAAGGAAACCCATATATCCAAGGTCCGCCGGCCGGCCTTCATCCGTGAACCTGATCTCTGACGCATCATTCAACAATTGCGCGTATTTCACCTTTCCGGCGAGCCCGTCGAGCCGCAGCACGCCCATCGGCCACTCAAGCACATGAACATAAAGCCGCCCGGCCTGAGGATTGTAGGTCAGCAAACAGTTCGCGGGTTTCGGGAAGTTCTCGGGAGCTTCGGTGCAGCCGTAAATCGAACGGCCGTGAAACTTCATCCAATCGCCGATGCCGTTCAATCGCTCGACCGCGCGGTCGTCGAAGGCCCCGCGGGCCGTCGGCCCGACGTTCAGAAGCAGATTTCCGCCTTTGCTCACGGTCTCGATCAGCATGACGACGAGCTGCCGGACGCTTTTCCAGGTCGCCTCGTCGCGATAGTAGCCCCACGAACCCGAAAACGTCTGGCATGTTTCCCAGGGGACTTTTTGGCCGTTCATCCTGACCCACTCGCGCGGCATGAACTGCTCGGGCGTCCGGTAATCCCAGCCGCCCGGCACATCGAGCAGGTCGAGCCGGTCGTTGATGATGATATTCGGCTGGAGCTCGCGGATCATTTTGAGCAGCTTCTCCGACTGCCAGTCGTCCTTCCCCTTCCCGTCCTTGCCGGGGAATGAAAAATCCAGAAAGAGGCAGTCGATCGGGCCGAATCCGGTCAACAGCTCTTTCACCTGTCCGTGAAGATAATCCGCGTATTTTTTCATGTCGCGGTTTTTGGCTTTCTCGCGGAACTCGGCATTGTTGGCCATCGGGTGATTGCGGTCGACCGTGTAATCGGGGTGGTGCCAGTCCAGGAGCGAATAATAGAACCCGACCTTGAGTCCCTCGGCGCGCATCGCCTCGACGAGCGGCTTGATCAGATCCTTCCCGTAGGGCGTCAGCGTGGCCTTGTAATCCGTGGATGGAGAGTCCCACAGGCAGAAACCTTCATGGTGCTTTGTCGTGATGACGAAGTATTTCATGCCGGCGGCCTTGGCCATCCGGGCCCATTCTTTGGGGGCGTAAAGGTCGGGGTTGAAGTTGTCGAAATATTTCCGGTACGCCTCGTCGGGAATGTGCTCGTTGTTCTTGACCCATTCGTGGCGGGCGGCGAGGGCGTAAGTCCCCCAATGGATGAACATTCCGAAGCGCGCCTCGGTCCACCATTTCATCCGGGCCTCTTTCTGCGCAGCGGTCTCCTGGACGGCCGCCGCCGGGGCGACGAGGGTGAAAACCATCGCCAGAACCAGTCCGGCCGCGATCAGAAAAGGCATCCCCAAAACGTTTCTTCCGATCATGGAATTCTCCTTATAAAACCCGAATATCCATAGGACTTTTTTCCGGCAAGCCTTCATGAAGAACCTCGCGCCCCAAGGCGATTTTAGCATGCCGTTCCGCTCGCGTCAAAAAACGAAATCCGAGCCCTTGAAATTGTCGATATATCTTTACCTTGCACGTGCTTTCCGGGCGCACGGGCGGCGTGTTTTTTCGCCAAATAGTCCGAGCCCTTGACTATTCCGGAAAGCAAAAGATAAAATGGCGGGTGGAATTGAGTATGACTCTTCAAATCATCGTCATCCTCGTCATTATGGTCGCCGCGTACGCCGCGGCGAAGGGCCTGAAATTATCGGTCGAGCTCAGCATCTTCGCCTCCGCCGTCGCCGGCGGACTCGCCGGCGCATTCGTCAAAACGCCGCCCTTGACCGAGCTCCCCAGGCACTTGATCGAAGGCTGCTTTCCGTATCTCGACGTCATGCTCGTCTTTTCCACGGCCACCATTTTCATGGCCATCGTCAGCGAATCCGGCGGCGTGAACTACGTCGTCCGCGGGACGATTCGGATGTTCTATAACGTGCGCCTGATCGCCCTGCTCGTCCTGATGATCATCGTCCTCATACCGGGCGCTCTGACTGGCGCCGGAAGCGTCTCTCTGCTCGTCGTCGGAACGCCCGTGGCCCTGGCCCTCGGGCATCTCGGCGTCTCTAAAAAGAAAGTCGCGGCCATGATGTTCATTCTGGCCGGGCTCAGCGCCGCCGCCCCTCCCGTCAACATCTGGGCCATGATCCTCTGCGCGGGGACGGCCATTCCTTACGTCGGATTCGAATTCACCCTCGGCATTCCGGTCCTCATCCTGGGGACCTTCACGGTCCTATTCTTCGGCTGGAAGCGGGAGGGGAAGCTCGACAAGTCCGCCGCTCTCGCCAAATTGCCCGAAGTGCCGCGGGGCATGACCTGGTGGCGCGTCCTGCTGCCGTTCCTGGCGTTTTTCGCCGCGATCGTGGCTTACAGGCTCTGGCCTTTTTCAACGCCCATCTTCGGCCTGCCTCTCGAATTCAGCTTCGCCGCCATCATAGCTCTCGCCGTCAGCCCGAAAAGAATCCGGATTATGGAGTTATCCCGTGACACGATGAAGCGGCTGCTCCCGCTTCTGGCGACAATGATCGTCGTCGGCATGCTCCAGCAGATCATGACCGCGACCGGCGTCCGCGGCCTCGTGTCCTTCGCCGTCATGAGCATCCCGCTCGTTCTTCTCTATATCCTTCTCGCCGCGATCATCCCCTTCTCCGAGGGCGTCCTGACCTACGGCGCCGCGGCGATCCTCGGGATCCCGCTCATCTGGTTCTTCAATTCGATCGGTCTCCACGCCACCGTCTGCATCGCCGGCTTGAGCCTCCTCTGGCCTCTGGGCGACGGCCTGCCGCCCACTGCCCTGATCGGACGGCTGAGCCTCATGGTTTCGGATTATAAGGATTCCTACTGGTCGTTCCTGAAAACGACTTGGCTGCCGTGGCTCGTCATCACGGCCACCGGCATCCTGATGATCATCTTCAGCGCCAAATTGGCGTTCCTCGTGCGATGGAGCATGTGACCATGAACGTCATCATGATCGTTTATTACGTGATCAGCGCCTTTCTCGTCGTTATGCTCGCCTGGAACTTCGTCCGCGAGAAAAAGAGCGTCAACGACATGATCCTCTATCTGCTGGTGATCATTCCGCTTGTGCTCAGGATTTTGAGGGTCAAATGACGACACGCCCGTTCCGCGAATGGACAGTCAAGGCGGCCCTGGTGGCGATCGCCGCGCTGTTCATGGTCTTCGGCGGCGCCCCCCTTTATGAACACCGGCATTATCAGGTTCCCGTCGTCGCCGGTCCCGGCGTGACGAAAGTCATCAAGCTCAGCGAATTCATGCCGGGGCTCAAGGGGAAGATGGCCGATACGGACATCTTCGTTCTGGAGGGAAAGGAACCCGGCGGCAAAGCCTTGATCATGGCCAACACCCACGCCAACGAACCCGAAGGATTGCTGGCCTCCGTGATCATGATCGAAAACGCTGTCGTCGAAAAGGGAACGCTGTTGATCATTCCCCAATTCGACGCCAGCGCCGGCCGCAACACCAAACCCGGCGACGGCTACCCCCTCTACTTCGATATCCCCACCGAATGGGGACAGAAACGATTCCGGATGGGAAACCGGGACGCCTCGCCCCTCGATCAATGGCCCGATCCGGATCTCTATATCCACTATCCCGACAAGCAGCTCTTGTCTTTCGCCGATGTCCGCAACACCAATCGGACCTGGCCGGGACGGCCGGACGGCCCGCTTACGGAACAAGTGACATTCGCGGCGATGGAAATGATGCGGAAGGACAAAGTCGATATCGCCGTCGACATGCACGGGGCCGAGACGATGTTTCCCGTCACCAACTGCATTGTCGCTCCCCAGAAATCGGCCAAGATCGCCACTTTGGTGTCCATGACCGTCAAAGCCACGGAAGGCTTCGATAACCACGTCGAACCCTCGCCGTCGAATTTTCACGGTCTGTCCCATCGTGAGATCGGCGACTTTTCGGATACGCTTCCGTTTCTGCTCGAGGCGCCCATCCCCTTCCTCGATCAGCCGACGGGTCCAAAGACCGTCAAGCTCCTCCTCGACGGAAAGGATCCCTTTCTGCTCAGCCTTTCCAAAAAGAAAAAGCTCTTCGTTCCTTACGACGAGAACGGCTGGCCGATGGACAAGCGCGTCGGGCAACATTGCTCGGTCGTCTTGGAGATCATCCGACAGTATTCGAAAAAGAACCCGGATATGGCCGTCCGGATCAACGGCATTCCGCGCTACGCGGACCTCGTCAAGAACGGCACGGGCCATTATTTTCACGACCCAGCCAAAGCGGAAAAGAAAAATATTCATTATGAATGAAAGCGCGGACCCCGCCGTGGCTGCGCCCCATCCGCGGCGGGGCGGCCGGGACCGGCATGACCGCCGCCGGACCAAGGCTTCGCCTCTCTTTTGAATATCCCATGTCATCGAGGAGATCGAGAATGTCCGCGAGAAAAAAGCTTTCTCTGACTCTAGGATTCTTGTTGGTTTTGTCGATCGCCATTTATTCGACGCTTCCGCCCCACCGGAACGCGGGAACCGCATTCCCGGACACGGGCCTTTTCTCCGAAAACTGCACGGTCATCATGACCGGAAAAGACGCCACCACGGACGGATCGGTCATCACGACCCATACGGCCGACTGCGGCTCGTGCGACTGGACCTGGCGCAAGATCCCGGCCGCCGACCACAAGCCCGGCGAGATGCGCAAGCTCTATCATATTTCCCAAATGAAAACCTGGCCGCCCAAGGAAGGCCAGAAATGGGACATGATCAAGAAAGACTTCACCGGCGTCGAGATCCCCGAGCCGCTCCACACCTACGGTTATATGCACGGCGTGTTCGGCTATATGAACGACCAGCAGCTGGCCATGGGCGAATCGACGATCGGCAACCAGCGTAAAATGAGCAACCCGACGCCGGCGGCCAAAACGGATATCACGATGCTCACCCTCCTGGCCATGGAGAGGTGCCGCACAGCGCGCGAGGCGATCAAGCTCATGGGCTCGCTGGCCGAGAAGTACGGATACGGTTTCGTCGACAGCGGCGAAATGCTGGCCGTGGCCGACGCCAAGGAAGTCTGGATCTTCGAAATCATGCCCGTCGGCCCGCTGTGGACGCCCGAAAGCGGAAAGCCCGGCGCGGTTTGGTGCGCCGAACGCATCCCCGACGACCACGTCAGCGTCTGCCCCAACGAATCGCGGATCGGCGAGATCGATCTCGACAAGCCCGATGATTTTCTGGCCTCCCCGAACGTCGTCTCGTACGCGACCGAAGCCGGGCTGTATGACCCGAAAAGCGGAAAACCGTTCAGATGGAAGCAGGCCTATGCTCCGGCCGAGGGGAGCGCTTCCAGCAGCCAGGGCCGGCGCGCCCGCCTCTGGCGGTTCTTCGATGTCGTCGCGCCGTCGCAAAAGTTCAAGCCCGAAACGCCCAACATGGACCTCCCCTTCTCCGTCAAGCCGGAAAAGAAGATCTCCGTCCAAGACGTCATGGCCTTGACCCGCGACAAGTGCGAAGGCTCGACGTTCGACCCGGTCCGGGGCATCCGCGGCGGCCCGTTCGCCAATCCGAATTATTACGGCGCAACGAGGACCATCGGCACGAACAAGGCTGAGTATACGACCGTCACGCAGTGTCGGAGCGGCCTGCCCGACCCCGTTGGCGGGATTGTCTGGCTGGCTTGGGGCGCTCAGGACACCGCTTGTTATATGCCTTTTTATGCCGGCGTAACCAAGATCCCGAAATCGTTCAATGTCGGCGATCATTGGGAGTTCAACCGGGGCTCGGCCCGCTGGGCGTTCGATTATACGGATTTCCACGCCCAAGTGGCTTATGCCGACGCTATCCAGGACGTAAAAAAGGCCCAACAGGAATGGGAAATCGGCGCCCTGACGAAAATCCCCGATATCGACAAACAGGCCTCGGAGCTTTATCTCAAGAACCCGGCCAAAGCCGCCCAATTACTGACGGACTTCTGCAACGGCAACGCCGACAAGGTCGTGGCCGCTTGGTGGGAGCTGGGCGACAGGCTTCTCGTCAAGTATAATCACCTTGGGTATTACGACGCGGAGAAGCGAGGACGAAGCCGCGGCAAACCCGCGCCTGATCTCTGGCGCAAAGCCGTGAGAATGGCGGACATTCTGACGGAACCCGAAACGCAAAGGTAAAAGGAGTATCCCATGATCATTAAAAAACGTTGGCCGTTCATCGGCCTGCTTGCGATCTTCCTCATCGTCGGCGCGTATGCGCTGGTCGCTCCGCGCCAAAGCGCCGGGGACGAAGCGTTCGCGGATTTCGATACGGGCGCCTGCACCGTCATCATGGTGGCGAAAGGCGCGTCGGCGGACGGCTCGACCCTGACGACCCATACCTGCGACTGCGGGATGTGCGATTGGACGTGGGGGCACATTCCCGCGGCCGATCACAAACCCGGTGAGACGCGCAGGATTTATCACATCAATCAGTACAAGACCTGGCCGCCCAAGGAAGGCCTAAAGTGGGATCTGATCAAGAAGGATTTCAGCGGGCTGGAGATCCCCGAAGTCCCGCACACCTATGCTTATCATCGCGGGATGTTCGGATATATGAACGAAAACCAGGTGGCGATCTCTGAATCCACGTTGGGCACGGTCCGGAAGCTCGTCAACAACACCCCCTCGGCGAAAATCGACCTGTCGACGCTCTCCCTCCTGGGGATGGAGCGATCCAAGACGGCGCGCGAGTGCATCCAGATCATGGGCGCGCTCGCCGAAAAATACGGATACGGCTTCAACGACGACGGCGAGATGTTCGCCGTCTCCGATCCCAACGAAGTCTGGATCTTCGAAATCATGCCCGTCGGCCCGCTGTGGACGCCGGGAAGCGGCAAGCCCGGCGCGGTCTGGTGCGCCGAGCGCCTCCCCGACGACAACGTCAGCGTTTGCCCCAACGAATCGCGGATCGGCGAGATCGATCTCGACAACAAGGAATTTTTCATGGCCTCCCCGAACGTCGTCTCCTGCGCCGTGGAAAACAAGCTTTATGATCCCGCCTCCGGCAAGCCGTTCAGCTGGAAGCGCGCTTATTCGCCGAAAGAGTTCAGCGCCACGAGCAGCCAGGGACGGGCGGCGCGCCTGTGGCGCTTCTTCGATATCGTGGCCCCTTCGCAGAAGATCAGCCCCGACACGCCGGACATGAACCTGCCGTTCTCGGTCAAACCCGACAAGAAGCTCTCGGCCCAGGACGTCATGAACATCACCCGCGACAAGTGCTACGGCACGCCTTTCGATCCGGTCAAAGGCATCCGCGGCGGCCCCTACCTGAACCCCAATTACTGGAGCGGCACGCGGAAGATCAGCGTGGCCAACGTCGAATACACGAGCCTGGTCCAGTGCCGCGCCGGACTGCCCAACGACATCGGAGGCATCGTCTGGCTGGCTTTCGGCCCTCAGGACACATCGTGCTACATGCCCCTCTACGCGGGCATCACCGAGATGCCGAAATCCTTCATGATCGGCGACCATTTCGTGCTGAACCGGGCCTCGGCTCGCTGGGCGTTCGATTACACGGACTTCCACACGCAAGTGGCCTACTCCGAAGCCATCGAGGACGTCAAAAAAGCGCAGATCGAATACGAGGCCGGCGTCGTCCAGAAGACGGCCGAGATCGACAAGCAGGCGCAGGATCTCCACGCTAAGAATCCGGCCAAGGCCCGCCAGTTCCTGACGAAATACTGCCTCGACAACGCCAACAAGGTCGTCAACGCCTGGTGGGAACTGGGAGACAAGCTCCTGGTCAAATATAATCATTTCGGATTTTACGACGAGGCCAAGCGAAGCCGGGGCCGCGGCAAGCCCGCGGCGTCGATCTGGCAGAAAGCCGTAAGGATGATCGACGTTCTCGTCGATCAAGAACCTCAAAGATAAAATGAAATAGAAGGAGAAACATCCCTATGAGAAATATCGTTCTCGTCTTTATCGCGATGGGCGCGCTCCTGGCCCTTCCCAGCATCGCCCTCGGCCAGACTCCGCCCCCCAAAACCCAGCTCCCCGTGCTGACGACGTCGGCCGGCCAGAGCAACGACGTCAATACGGTCAACGCGGTCTTGGAAGAGGCCGGCATCAAATACGATTATTGCGACGTGCCCTCCCTCGAAATGATCAGCGCCGGCGTGGGCCTGGCGGGAAAGCAGTCGTCCGAGGGCTTCCATGTCGAATGCTATACCGACACGGCCAAATTCCCTAAGGGCACGCCCTACAAGGCGATTATCATCGCCATCGGCGCAAGCCTCAAGGGCATGGGCGCCTCGGGCCTGACCACGGACGCCGAGGAAGCGCGCATCAAGAAGATCGTCGATCTCTGCAAAAAGAACAAGATCTTCATCATCGGCGTCCACGCCGGCGGAGAAGCCGCCCGCGGACCGGCGGGCAGCGATAACGAACGGATGATCGACGCCGTCGCCCCCTTCGCGGACTGCCTCATCGTCACCAAGGACAGCAACAAGGACGGCCGGTTCTCCAAGATCGTCGAAAAGAGCAAATCTCCCATGACCCAGGTGGACTATGCCCTCGGCATGGTCGATATCGTGAAGAAAATCTTCTCGTGAAAGAGGCCCCCATGTCGTTCCTAAAAAAGATCATCGTCTTGACGGTCGCCCTGGTCCTTGCCGTATCGCTCGTCTCGGCCCAGGGAAATATCACTTCCCCGAAACAGCAATTCGGATTCAATGTCGGCGACGACTATCAGCTCATCAATTATACCCAGCTCCTCGCCTATTGGAAAAAGCTGGACAAGGAATCCGACCGGATATCGCTCGTCAACATCGGCACCTCTTCCGAAGGCCGACCGATGATCATGGCCATCATTACCGCGCCCAAGAACCAGGGCAAACTCGAGTTCTATAAGCAGATCGCCAAGAAGCTTGCCCTGGCCAAGGGCCTGACGCAGGCCGAAGCGAAGAAACTGGCGGCCGAGGGGAAAGCGGTCGTCTGGATCGACGGCGGCCTCCACGCGTCGGAGATCGTCGGCTCCCAGCAGATCATCGAGCTCGTCTATCAGATGGCCAGCGGCAAGGACGCCGAAACGCTCAGAATCCTCGACGACGTCATCCTTCTCGCGGTCCCGGTCAACCCCGACGGCCTTGAGCTCGTCGCCAACTGGTACATGCGGGAAAAGGATTTGCTGAAAAGGACGATGAGCGGCCTCCCCCGGCTTTACCAGAAATACGTCGGGCACGACAACAACCGCGATTATTATATGATCAACCAGCCGGAAACCGAGGTCGTCAGTCGCCAGCTCTATATCGAATGGCACCCGCAGTTCCTGTATAACCACCACCAGGCCGGTCCGGCCGGGACGGTCTTGTTCTGCCCGCCGTTCCGCGATCCCTTTTACTACTATTTCGATCCCCTGGTCCCCGTCGGAACAGACCTCCTGGGATTGGCCATGCACGAGAGATTCGCGGTCGAGAACAAGCCCGGCGCCATCATGCGCTCGGGGGCGAGCTACTCCACCTGGTGGAACGGCGGACTCCGCAGCACGGGCTACTTCCATAACGTCATCGGGATCCTGACGGAGATCATCGGAAATCCCACACCCATGGACATCCCGTTCATACCCGACCGGGTGTTGCCCAAAGGCGACTACCCCTTCCCGATCATGCCCCAGAAATGGCACATGCGCCAATCGATAGATTATTCGATCACGGCCGATAAGGCGATCCTCGACTTCGCCTCGCGCCGGCGCGAGGAAATTCTCTACAACCGCTACGTCATGGGGAAAAACGCCATCGAAAAGGGCAGCCGCGACACGTGGACGTTCGAGCCCCTGCAGATCGCCGCGCTCCAAGCCCAAATCGAGAAAGACCGGGCGGCGACCGCGGCCTCCGCGCCCGCTTCCGGAACTCCTCCCGCCCAGGGCCCGGCCGGGATGAGGGGCGGGGGAAGCGTGAATCTCAAATATTTCGACATGCTCAAAGACCCGGCCAAGCGCGACCCGCGCGGCTATATCATTTCCTCCGATCAGCCGGATTTTCCGACGGCTACCAAATTCGTGAACACGCTGATCAAAAGCGGCATCGTCGCGCACCGGGCGACAAAGCCGTTCACGGTCGGGACAAAGACCTATCCCGCGGGGTCCTACGTCGTCAAAACCGCTCAGGCCTTCCGCGCCCATATCATCAGTATGTTCGAGCCGCAAGATCATCCCAACGACTTCGCCTACCCCGGCGGCCCCCCGCGCCCGCCCTATGACAGCGCCGGATGGACCGTGGCGTTTCAAATGGGCATCCAGTTCGACCGCATCTTGGACGGCTTCGACGGCCCTTTCCAAGAGATCCAAGGCTTGGCCAAGCCGCCGGCCGGGACGTATCCGACGGCGAACGCCAAGACCGCGGCCGGCTTCTTCGTCAGCCACCAGGTCAACGATTCGTTCATCCTGATCAACCGGCTCCTGAAGAATAACGAAGAGATCTACTGGATGAAAAAGCCGTTCACGGCCATGGGCAAAACGTTCCCGGCCGGAACGATGTACGTTCCCGCCAAGCCATCCGTCCTTCCCGTCCTCGAAAAAACGGCAAAGGAACTCGGCCTGAACATCGAGGCGGCGGACCTCAAGCCGATCGGAGAAGCTTTTCGGCTGAAGCCTCTGCGCCTGGGTCTCTGGGACAATTACGGAGGCTCCATGGACTCGGGCTGGGTCCAGTGGATCCTCACCCGGTTTGAGTTTCCGTTCGAAGTCATCTATGCGCCAACCCTTGACGCCGGCGATCTTACGGCGAAATACGACGTCTTGATCTTTGTCGGCGGCGCCATCCCCGGCCTATTCCCGGGCGGGGGTCGGGGCGGAGCCGGCGGCTTTGGCCAGCTCAATCCGGATAATGTCCCTCCGGAATTCCGTTCAATGATCGGCCGGATCACAGTGGACAAGACGATCCCCCAGATCAAGAAATTCATGGAAGACGGAGGCGCGGTCCTGACCATCGGCAGCTCGACCGGCCTGGGCTATCACCTGGGACTTCCGATGGCGAATCACCTGGTCGAGATCACGCCGGATGGGAAAGAAGCTAACGTGGGTCAACAGAAATTTTATGTGCCGGGTTCCGTCCTTCAGGTCCGCGTGGACAATTCCCTGCCGCTGGCTTACGGGATGCCGGATTCGGTGGATGTTTTCTTCGACAACAGCCCGGTTTTCGATCTGACTCCCGACGCCGGATTGAAAGGCGCGCAGGCCGTAGCCTGGTTTGAAAACGCCAATCCCCTCCGGAGCGGATGGGTTTGGGGAGACCAGTACCTTCGTCGCGGCGTCGAGGTCATCGCCTCTCCGGTCGGCAAAGGAAAATTGTTCCTTTTCGGCCCCGAAATCACGTTCCGCGGACAGCCGCACGGAACTTTCAAGTTCCTCTTCAACGGGATTTATTTCGGAAGCGCGGAAACGGTCAGTTTGAATTAAATTCCATAGAAATCCCCCTTCATACCCCTTTGAGAAAACGGGATGAAGGGGGATTTTTTTATCCGGCGATCCGGCCGTCGATCCCGATGATGACCTTCTTCGGTTCGAGGGGCGAACCCGACAACGCGACGGCTTCCTCGACCATATGGAAGAGACCGGAGCAGCAAGGCACCTGCATGATCGCGACGGTCAATGATTTCAAGGCGTTGAGCTTGAAGATTTCAGCCAGTTTTTCGACGTAACCCGTCGCGTCGTCGAGCTTCGGGCAGGCGATGACGAGCCTCTTGCCTTTTAAAAGATCCGGATGGAAGCTTCCGAAAGAAAAGGCCGTGCAATCGGCCGCAATCAAAAGGTCGGCGTTCCGGAAGGTGGGCGCGGCCGGTGAAACCAGGTGCAACTGGATGGGCCATTGACCGAGTTCGGAGCGGCCGGAAACGGTCAGGCCGGAATCCTCTTTTTCATCTTTGACGATTTCTCGGGCCAGGCTTCCGGGGCAGCCGCAGGCCAGGGTACCCCCCGATGTTTTCTTCGACGCCGCGGCCGTAATCCGATGCCCGCCCATTCCTTGATCGTGATGCCGATCCCGCTTCACGGCGCCGTCTTTGATTCCATGGACATTCTCCGCCGCCGCCGGGCCTCTCGTCTTCATGACATGCCGGTAAGCGGCCGTGGGATCGTAGGACCGGCTTTCGCGCTCCACGACCTTCAGGGCGCCGGTGGGGCAGACATCCAGGCAAGCGCCCAGGCCGTCGCAGAAAATCTCTTTCACCAGGACGGCCTTATTCTCTTCGTCGATTTCGAGAGCCCCTTCCATGCAGGCCGTCGTGCACACGCCGCAGCCGTCACACAAGTCCCTGTCGATCTCGATGATCTTTCTTTTGGCCATGATTTCATCTCCTTTTTTACCTGCTGGACCGATGATACGGGAGGGCGGGGATGAAATCCTTGACTTAGGTCAAAAGGAGACAATGATCAAAGACCCAACTCGTCGCGCAATTTGGGGCAATCCTTGATGTGGATCGCCGGGCCCCGGACCACGATCAGTCCGTCGGCTTGCATACGCCGGAGAGTGCGGGAAAGCGTCTCACTGATCGTTCCCAGGAGCCGGGCCAATTCCGATTTTTTCATCCGAAGATCGACGACGCAACGGCCGGCGCCCGGGCAGTTCTTGAGCAAGTGGCGGATGAGCCTCTGCCGGACCGTCTTGAGGCCGAGGCTTTCGATGCGGTCGCTCAGGGCGACGCACTTCCGTGCGAGCAGATCGATGAAAAAGCGGCCCAGCGCGGGATCCGCGGCGAGAGCCCGGAAGATCTCGCGTCTTTCGAAATAATAAGCCTCGGAGTCTCTGACGGCTTGACCGTAAAAAGGAAAATTTCCGGAGATAAGGGCGACGGCTTCTCCGACGAAATCGCCCGGTCCGAGGCGCGCGACCTCGAGCTCGCGCCCTTGATCGTCGACTTTGAAGACGCGAACCTCTCCCGAAGTCAGGCAAAAAAACCCGGTGGCGGGGTCCTCGCTTCGAAAAAGATATGTCCCTCGGGAAATTTTCTTCCGGGCGCCCAGCCGCTTGATCGTGTCCGCGAGGTCCTTCATCTTGATCATCATGATATCATAAATTGTCAGGGATCCCATATCGCGGGACTCCAGGCTTTTCCCGCCCGTCCGAGGCGCCGGGCCGTCTCAAAAAGCGTTCCCCTGGAGAGAGAGCCGGTTGCAACGCCGTCCCCAATCGCATATGATAAGGCCGTGTTTTTCTCTCATCACAAGGGAGGCAATCCATCCATGGCTAAAAAGCGTTCTCTTCCGACTTTTTGCGTTATCGCGGCCGGAGTCATCGTCATCTTCGCCTCGGCCGCCGCGTTCGGCCAGGAACCCGTCCATCACAGCCAGTTCTTGACCTATGCGCGCGCGTCGGCGGATTGGACCTGGCAACATTACGATGAGACCATCGATAAATGGAAAAAAACGTTCGACCCCGGGAACGTTTTCGGCTACCGGGCGCCCGGCGGCCTGCTCGAAATGGCGGCGATCTATTCCTATTTCTTCGAAAAGGAAAAAAACCCGGAATACGCTCGACGCGCCAAAAAGGTCCTCCTGACCTACGGGGATTTCCGCTCTATTTTCCCTGACGCGGCCCGAAAGATGCGGTTCGATTACGATGACGGCGTCCCTCCCCTTCCCGACTTTTTCACCGTCATGCGCTATATCAGGACCTACGAAACGCTCCATCGGCTTCGACAGCTGACCCCCGAGGAAAACGCCAAGGCCGAAGCGATCATCTCCGAAAGCATGGCCTATATGCTCCGGACTCAGGAGTGGGGGGCCATGAACAGAGGCCTGCTCCGGGCCGAAAATCTGGCCTGGGCCGTCCGGGCTCTTCCCGGCCACAAAAACATCAAAACCTGGGAGATGCAGAGGAAGGCGCTCGGAGACGATAACTGGGAACACTGGGAGATCGAGGACGCGACGATCTATAACGGCGTCTGGCTCTATTCGCTTCTCGGCTACTCCGACGCACTGGGGAAGATGGACGAGCTGTTCCAAACGCCCGAGATGTATTATTACGGCCAGTATTATTTGAACTTGATCTGCCCGGCGGGAATCGTCCCCGATTTCGGCGACGCTCACTGGGAAGCGAACTGGCCGCATTTTCTGGTCTTTTTCGAGGCGGCCGCCCATCATTATAAAAATCCGAACCTCAAATGGGCCGCGACGACCCTTGTCCGAAAATACATCGATTTCAATAATCCGACGAGCGTCGGCCTGGGCTATATGCTTTTGGACTGCGTCCGCTGGGGGACGGATGCGCTCGCGCCCGTCCAGCCTCAGACGCCGTCAAGGGAAGTCATGGAGGACGTCCAGGGCAAGAAGATCGTGTTTCGCAACGGCTGGGACCCCGGATCGACCTACCTCCTTCTCAATTACAGGGACGAGGGCGACGGCGGGCTCAATTTTCGCGATTACTTGCGCGATACGATCCCCGTCGAGGAAGAGAAAATGACTCACGGCCACGCCGACGAAAACAGCATCCCCCTGCTGATGTCCGGAGGTTCGGTCCTCCTCCATGACGGCGGCTACCGCGATTACATGCCCAGCGGCCCGTATGGAAATTACCGGCAGGACTATTTTCATAACCGGCTCTGCATCCGGCCGGAAAAGATCTGGATGGGGCAAAAAGCGGACGAATGGCGCTACAGCCTCCATGAAAACGTTCCCGGCCAGGGCATTCTTGATTTTTTGCGCGATGCCGGCTCCTACAGAAAGATCCGGACCCAGAAAGTGGATTTTTTAAGCCTCCCGGACATCGATTACAGCCGGAGCCGCCTTATCGACGATAATTGGGGATATACCTGGGATAGAATCGTCGCCTATGTCAAAGAGGCCGACATTTTCGTCGTCTTCGACGTTTTCAAGTCGCTCAAAGAAGAATACTTCACCCTGGCCAATCTATGGCACACGCGAAAAATCATCCGCCAGGGCGACCATTGGTACGAGACGGTCTATGACGCCATCGCCGGATACGGGGGAACACCGGGGACGCCGCTCCCCCAGAACAAGCGCCTGCTCATCGTTTTCCCCTCGACCCACTTTAAGATCGAGGGCGTCGAGGCCCAGAAGCGCCATTACCAGGATGAGCTGACGATCCATCAGACGACGGGCCAGCACTTCGAACTCCGCGAGACGGTCGGCTTCGTGACCGTTCTTATCCCCCACGCGGCGAGCGCTGATCCGCAAGCGATCGCGTCCAAAGTCAAGCTCCTTTCCGCCGACCCGGCCCGGGCCGGTCAGGGGGTCCAGATCGAAATCTCGGGCAAGACATATTTCATAGGGGCCAAGAACGATTTGCGCCAGGACATGAGCCGGGACAACAAACGTCCGAAATACACCTATGACGCCGGAAAAATCCGGTATGGCGATTTCGAGACGAACGGAGATTTTCTCTTCGCCTCGCTCGACGGCTCCAAGCTCGGCTACACCATCGTCAATCTGACCAAAGCGCTGTTCAAGGACAAGGTCTTGATCGAGAACAAGCCGTGGCTCTCCGGGTTGGGATTCGACGGCGGCCCGGATTCCCCCGAGCGGGGAAAGCTCCGTTACTGGCGCGACGAGGTTCTCATCAAATAAGCGGAGCCCTCATCAGCCACCGCGCCGGCTATTTCGCCAATTAGCGCCGGCCTAGCGGAATGGGTCGTCGTCGACGCGGAACATATAATCGGGATCGATGGCGGGCTTGTCCCTCCGGTGTTTTTTCATCAGAGCGATTTTCTTTTGAAGCAGTCGGGGAAAATTCTCGCCATAGATGAACGGCGTTTCGCCGAAATCCGTGACATGCATCCATTCGGCGGTCGTTTCGTGCCAAAGCCGGATGAGGTTCCGCGCGTTGGCGATCTCCCGCCCGATCATAGCGTCTAAGAGGCTCCGGCAGCGGGCCTTCTTCACGGCGTCGCGCGTTTCTTGAAACTCGTGGACGGCATAAATCCAGACCGCCGTGTTACGCAACGTTTCGTAAAGGCTCCCGAGGGCCCGGGCCCGCACGCGCTGGTCCTTGAAAACGGCTTCCGCCCTTTCGTCATGAGCGCGATTCGCTTCGCGCATCTTCCTCGTGAAGAGCTCGACGGCGGCCTGGAGCGCCTTCAGGGCTTGGGCATCGATCCGCTGATATGCGGAGCGGGCATAATCTTTACTGATGAGCTCGAAAAGGACGTCCCGAGCCAGGTCCACCTTGTTGGGATTGTGGACGGGGCTGACCATGACGTTTTCATAATAGGCGCGCTCTTCTTCGGGGATTCGGTCGATGTCGGGCACGAGCGGCCGGACCAGAAGCCTGTTCCAAACCGTGCCGAATCCGGAATACAAAGACATCGGCACGAAATGTCGGATCGCCTTTTCGACCAAACGCCAGCCCGCGACGAGATCCGCGGCGAAACGGTCTCCGGCATAGACGCGGGCGATCTTCAGCACCGTCCGATCGATATCCAGGCCGGCGTTCCATTGAAATTCCCGGAAGAGTTCCTGGTTCACGGCATAGGGAACCTTATCCGGAGGCTGAAGGCCGCCCATATGGGCCATGGTCCTGATCCCCAGTCTTGCGCAGGCTTTGAGCTTCTCATACGTCAACCAGGGAAAGGGAATCCCCAGGAGAGGCTCGTGGTTGCCGTGGGAGTTGAAGAAATGGTAGTAATAGCTCCGGCTCCCGCGGCTCCATAGTTCGGTCGCGCTTTTCTTCTCGCTGTCCCATAACTGATTATGGTAGGCCGAACCTAGAACCTGGATGTCCGGATACGAGGGATGCGGATAGTTGTTCTCCCAGCCCGAGACGAGCAGGGAATTGATTTCGACATCGAGCCGGTCCCGGAGTTCAGGCCAGAGATAGCGGCGCTCACCGTAAAAGGATTCCAGACGAGTGATCACGCGGAAGCGAGGGTTGACCCTCGCCGCCGCGTCCCGGATTAGCCGGTAAAAATTCGCGATGTTGGCCGCGGCCGCCTTGGCGATCTCCTCGTCGTTTTTCCATTCGCGGATCATGTAAGCTCCGCCGTTGCGCCCGACGTAAAGGGACTTTGTGTGCTCGAATCCCGAACCGCTGTCGTTCGACCAGATCGCCATGAATTCGAGCTCCGGCACTTCATTCATCAAATTCGTCATCAGTTCCGCATAATGCTTCCGGGCGACCGGATGGACGAGAGACAGCGTGAAACGCGGTTTGAAGCTCCGGAACGGATGGTCCACCCGCGCGCCGCGCAAAGTGGGAAATTTCTGGAAAAGCGTTTCGGGGACGGAGCGCGGCTCGAAACAGAGGAGACCCGGCGTGAGGCCGTATTTGAGGGCCAGACGGGCGTTTTCCTTGAGACGGGCCAGGTTCGCATCCAGATATTCCTTGGGATAGAGGCCTTGGTAAAGGCGGCTCTCCACGAACTGGTCGAGGGCCGGACAGTAGGTATAGAAATCCGGGTAAAACTCCTTGGGCACGCCCTGCTCGTAAGGAAAGGGCGCCGCCAGGGCGTTGACTTCGATATGGGTGAAGCCGAGCCGGGCATATTCGCGGATATAGCGCTCGCGGTCGAAGCCGCGGATGATCCGGGCGTATTGCGTCAAGACCAGGTCGAACGTCGATTTCTCGACGGAAAAACTCATTTTCCGGATACGGTGCCGCAGGGAAGATCCTTCCTCATCGAGCAGCTTCTCGACGAGAAACGTGAATCCGGCAAAGAGAAAACACGGCTGGGAGCTCAACAGGAAGACCGAGCCCGCGTCATCGACGTGAAAATAGACCCATTCTCTGTCGAGCGGAAGCTTGACGCCGGACCGGGACAGCCGCGCCCGCCAGGATTTGTCGACGAGGGCGATATGGAGTTCCTTTTTTCCGGGCCCGGCCGGCGGGCCGTCGATCTTCCGAATGGACGCCCCGCTTTTGAGATAAGCCAGGGCCTCCCTCGCGATCGTCACCTCGACCGGATGTCCTTTCGCGGCAATACGGACTTTTCGAATCTCAGCCAAGGTCTGTCGGACGGTCATGTGATCCTCCCGTTTTGAAGCGTCATCATTTTCATTCCCGGTCAAACCGCGGCTCGCCCTTTTCGGAGGCCGGCCGATCTCTCAGGTGAACATTCTTCATCCCTTTGTCGTCCACGATCGCTCAAAAAGAAAGGACGAGAACGCGGTTTCCGCGCCAGGCAAGGAATTTTTGAAGATCGGAATAAGCGATCGTGAGCGTCGCCGTGTTCACGTTGGGATGAAAATTGATGAGCGTCTCTTTTTGGAGATCGGCGTCGAGGACGACCGTCACCTCTTTCCCATCGTCCTGGAGCAGGCCGAACGGCGAGACTTCGCCGGGGCTGAGGCCCAGATGGCGCTTGAGGCGCTCGTCGGAGGCGAAACTGAGACGGCTATCATGAAGTTCCCGGGCAATGGCTTGAATATCGACTTTCTTGAGGTGTTCGGCGATGATGAGGTAATGGCGATTGCCTTTCTTGTTGCGGACGAACAGGTTCTTGCAATGAGCGCCCGCGATTCCCTTCCAATGGCTGAGCGCCTGTTCGACCGTGAAAACGGGCGGGTGCTCGTGCCGGCTATAGGAAATTCCCAAGCTCGCCAGCGCGTCGTAAACCTTCTGTTCTCTTTCTAACGTCATGCGACTCCAGCCATCATCCCAGATTTTTAACCGGCTTACGGATCGAAGTCAAGCCGCTCGATGAACCTATTCACCCGATTTTTCGTATGAACAGATGGAGACATGGAGGTCACAAAACCATGAAATTTTTGCTGTGGCTCATTCTGCTGGTGATCTGTTGGCCGGTGGCCCTGTTGGCCTTGTTCCTCTATCCTATCGTTTGGCTGTTATTGCTTCCTTTCCGCCTCATCGGCATCACGGTCGACGCGGTTTTCGATCTGTTCAAAGCCCTCATCAGGCTGCCGGGGCGGGCGCTCGCTGGACTTCGCTGAGGTAGGAGCATCGCGCCTGGGCCGCAAAATAGGCGATCTTCAACCAACCCCGGCTGGCGATAAAAAGCTGGGCCAGAAAAAAACCGAGAAAAATACCGCCCCATGACTCTTGGGCGAAACTCCCGGCCATCGCTCGATAAACCAAAAAGACCGCCCATCCGGTCAATCCCAGTCCATAGTACAAAATCAGGGTCTTCGCGGGACGGCTCAAGACGAACTTGACCGAACCGAGAAGCTCGTGAAAGACCTTCCGGGTGTCCTTCGCGACGATCCCGATGCGGGCGTAGTCCAGAATCATCTTGACCAAATACGCGAGAAAAAGAGCGATCGCGATCCGTGCCAGCGTCAGATAAAATCCGAGCTGTTCGTGGACGGGATTCTTGGTGAGCACTCCTAAAAGATTGTCCACGATGAGGAAGCCGGCCAGCGCGGGCAGCCAGAGCAGAATCGAATAAATCGCTAGGCGGAAGAACCGGCCGAAGAACGCGCCGCAGCCGGCGAAGAACGACTTCGCGAGGCTCTCGCCCGCGCTCCGCTGAAATAGGACATGAAGGATTCCTCCATTGAGGAAAATCGAGGCCAGCGCGTAAAGAAAAGCCAGGACTACGACCGCCGTTATGATCTCCCCCAGGACTGCGCCCGACGAGGTCAGAAATTCGATGAAGATGTTCATATCCATTTTCTTGATCAAGTCCCGTATCAGGAGGCTCGAGCCAAGGACGGATCCGAACACGGCAGAAAACAAGAAATAGGTCAAGACGGCGAAGAGGAAGTTGACAAGCCAGAGGATCATGACCATTTTCGGCCGGAGCGTCGCTTCCCAAAGCCCTTTGGCATAACAGATGATGATATTCATGGCGTCACCTTTGCTCAGAAGGAAATCAGGGTGAGAAATCCCTGGAACCATTCCATGAACCCGGCCGCAATCTTCATGACGACCGGCTTTCTGGGCTCCAGCACCCGGGAATTGTTCGCATAATTCACGTCGAGGGCCAGCTTGTGTCCGGGGTCGACCTCGGCGGACCTGACTTTCACGTCCTTCACATACACGAATCGCTTCCAGCGATCCTTCCCGTCCCACGTCTCTCGGACCTTTTCGCCGTTATCGAACTCAATCAGGACCTCCTGCGGGAAGACCCATTCACCGAAACGGGCCGCGACGACCACGTTGCGGAACTTTTTTGGAGCCGTCTTTGCGCCCGCGGCCTTGTCCCGGACGTTCTTGGCGGACTCCGTCTTCCGGCCGTCGAACAAACCTTCGGGTTCGGGAACCTCTTCGGCGCGCAAGTCGCTGATCCCGTAATCGAGCTTGTCCGGGCTGTAAAGGACCTGGTCGAAGAACCAGCTGAGGTCCTTACCGCTGACCTCTTCAGCGACCCGGACGAAATCTTTTGTCGTCGGATGCCGGAATTTCCATCTTTCGAAATACGTCCTCATGATCCCGGCCATGACGTCCTCGCCGAGCCATCTCTCGAGGGTCAGCAGCATCAAGGCCGCCTTGGAATAGACGTTCAAGGCATAGCTCGAACGGCCTATAAAATCCCAGGATTTTTTCACGATCGGATCGAAACGTCCCGATCCGATCACGGAGGTCCGGTTAAAGGTCTCATCGCCGATCGCCCAACTTCCAAAGTCGATCATGGAGCGTCCCGCGCCGTAATAGCGATCCATCGCTTTGATCTCGGAATACGAATTGATGCCCTCGTCCAGCCAGGCTTCCTCGAATTCGTTCGATCCGACCATGCCGTACCAGTAGTTGTGGCCGAACTCATGGATCGTGACCATTTCCGGCAGACGCACGCCCAGCGGCAGCCACGACATCGTCTCGGCCGTGAACAGCGTCGGATATTCCATCCCGCCGGCGGCCATGGCTCCCGGAGCGGGATCGACCAGCGTGATCGTCGGATAGGGATAGGCGCCGTAGCTCTTACTGTAGAATTCGAGGCCGTTGCGCAGCGCCCCCGCGTAGCGGTCCTTCTGCCGGAGATGAGCGCGGTGAACGAGGAGAATCATCTCGGTCTCGACGCGGGGTTGGTCGAGTTTGTAAGTCTCCTTGAATTCGACGAAATCGGGACAGGCCGCCCAGGCGAAATCGTGGACGTCCTCTTGATAATGCGTGACCGTCCTCGTCCCGTCGGCGTTCTTCCGCTCGAGGATACGCTTTCCCGTGGCGCCGACGACGTATTTTTCCGGGACCGTGATCGCGACCTTGTAGACGCCGAAATCGGCATAGAACTCCGACGTGCTGTGATATTGATGGCAATTCCAGGCCTTGTTCTGAAAGACGCCGATCTTGGGAAACCATTGTCCGATCATGAAGAAATCGCCGACGAACCCCGACCGGGCGAAGACCTTCGGCAGTTTGGATGTGAACTCCATGGCCAGCGTGATGCTTTCATGCGGTTTCACGGGGGCCGGAAGGCCGACCCTCAGCACGGTCTGGTCGTCGGGATTCCCGTCGTCCGGCTGAAGGAAAGACGTCGCGGCCAGGAGATCGGCGCCGTCCTGGATCTGGAATTTATTCAAGGTGATCGAGCCCCAATTTTCTTCGTCCATCTTGAAGCCTCGGTGGGAGCCTCCGCTCTCCTTCATGAACGTCGACAAATTGTTTTTGAAGGCGTTCAGGTAGAGGTGAAACTGAAGCTCGGAAACCGGGACGTCCGAATCATTGAGCCAGATCAAAACTTCCCGGCCTTCGACCTTTTTTTCTTCGGGGACGAGGCGGGCCGTAATGTCGTAATTCACGATCGGCTTGCCGGTCGCGGCGAACAATCCCGGACTCGAGCTCACGATCATTGCCGCCACGCACAAGATCGGACCGATTTTTTTCATGCGTTCTCTCCTGATCATCCGAAACATCAAGCCGTCCAAAAGGCGCGGCTTTTTATGGTCATAATGATTTTTTTCCCAAACAGGACGAAGACCGGGAGGACGAAGATGACCGCTTCGAGTAAAAGGATCCGGATGTTTCTCGTCGAAAGCATGACCCTCAGGCTGCCCCGTTGAAGATGCGGAAAAAATCCGAAATTGTAAAGGGCTTTGGACAATGGGAAAAATGGCTTGATGCCGACGGGCCGGACCGGATCGATCACGATGATATCCAAGAGGATATGGGACAGGCCCACGAGAATCAGGCTCCAGCGGTCTCTGCCGGCAGGAAGCAAAAGAGACAGAAGGGCCGAGGTCAGGATCACGAAGAAGAGATTGTGCGTATAGGCCTGATGAAGGGAAAGCGTCTTTTCGCGTCCGAGGATGAGATGGAAAAGGAAATCGATATCGGGCAGGTTGCCGACGAGCAGGAAGAGGCTCAGCGTCTTGACGTTCTTGCGGGTGGCCCCGAGCTGCCAGCCGAGGAGCGCCACCCCGCTGTGGGCGATCGGGCTCATCGTGAATCGCAGGCCCGATTATACCATACCCTTTTGGCCTTGACGGCCGGGTCAGACCGATACCTCATACCGGGCATTGTACCATACCTCTTTAGAATACAAGTCGGCGGCAATTCAATTCTAAACGACAAAATTGCTATGAATGATTGACAGGGCGAGCCGAGGATTCTATAATAGCGCCTTCTCGTTTGATAAAAGGATTCCTTTTATCACTCTCAAATTTCACAGAAGGAGTCAGAACATGGTCGGAGACAAGAGAGCGGATCTCGCTGGGCCGGGGATCAGCACCTATCCGGAAGTCGAGAAAATCCTGCCTACGAATTATCGGGCGATTCTTCCGCCGCGGGAGCGGATGAAAGCGCTTTTTGCGATCAAAGAATACATCGAGAAGAACCTGTGCCAAGAGCTGAACCTGACCATGGTTCAGGTTCCTCTCATCGTTGAACGGGAAAGCGGGATCAACGACATGCTGGACCGGGACGGATCGCGAACGCCCATCGAGTTCCCGTGCGGCCTCGGGCTGAAAAAGCGGCTTAACGCTCAGATCGTGCAAGCCGCGACGAAATGGAAACGGCCGGCCCTTGCCGAATTCGGCTGCAAGGTGGGCGAGGGCATCTGCACGGATATGAGGGCGATCCGCAAGGACTACTTTCTCGATCACGATCACAGCGCTTATGTGGACCAGTGGGATTGGGAGCGGGTGATGACGATGGACGAGCGCACCTTGGATTTCCTCAAGGACGTCGTTAGAAAAATCTGGAAGGTCATCCGGGGGGCCGGAAAGCATGCTCAAGAGCTCTATCCGCAACTTCGAACGAAAACATATCCCGACTTTCCTGAAGAGCTGACCTTCTTGACCGCCGAAGAAATTCTGGATATGTATCCGGACCTGCCGCGCAAGCAGCGCGAGACTCAAGTGCTCCAGAAATATCCCGCCGTCTTCATCATCGGGATCGGCTATCCGTTGAAGGACGGATACCCTCATGAGATGCGGGCCGCCGACTATGACGATTGGATCACTGATACGTCCCACATGACCGGAAAGCCGACCCATGGGCTCAACGGCGACATTCTGGTCTGGAACCCGGTCACACGCCGACGGCACGAGCTCACGTCCATGGGCATTCGGGTGACCAAGGACACGCTCGTTAAGCAGCTCGAGATGTCGAAGTTGATGGAAAACCTCAAGCTGCCCTATCACCAGGCCATCATGAACGATAAAATTCCCTTGAGCATCGGCGGCGGGATAGGACAATCGCGGACATTCATGTATCTACTCCGGACCGCGCATTTGGGCGAGGTCACCGTCTCCATATGGCCTAAAGAGCTTAAGGAGATCTGCGAGAAACACAACATTTTCGTTCTCGAATAAGACGATAGATATAAGTTTAAGACGGGGGCGAAAGACGACAAGGATGTCCGTCTCCGCGTCCGAAACGGCCGTCCGCTTACCGCGGAAATAGGATCTTAATTGAAGCTTCTCTGTGGCTCGTTCGGATTGAAATATTTTCTCGGCAGCTTCTCGTCCCTCATCGCGGCATTGTAAACGAATGAGGCCATGATCGTGGCCGCCTGCATCAGGTCCCCTCGCGACAGGTGGTCATAGACGTCCATGTTCGAATGATGGGTGAGCGAGTCATACTCCAGCTCGTCCTGGATGAACTGAAACCCGGGCAGACCAACACCGTCGAAGGATAGATGGTCCGTTCCGCCCGTGTTGCGGTTCGTCACCGTCGTCGCCCCGAGATCGTGGAAAGGTTTGAGCCACTCTTCGAAGATCGGGACAACGGCCAGGTTGCCTTGGGCGTAGATCCCGCGGATCTTGCCGCTGCCGTTGTCGAAATTGAAGTACGCCGACAATTCATCGTAATCCGGAGTTTTTTCCTTTTTGGTCCGATCGAAGAAGTGGTTCTTCACATACTCGCGGGAACCGATAATCCCCTGTTCCTCGGCATCCCACATGGCGATGCGGATGGTGCGCCGGGGTTGGAGGCCAAGGGCCTTGATGATCCGCACGGCTTCCATCGCCACCCCGCAACCGGCCCCGTCGTCCGTGGCGCCCGTCCCCGCGTGCCAAGAGTCGAAATGGCCGCCGAGCATGACGATCTCGTCCTTCAGTTTCTTGTCCGTTCCCGGGATCTCGGCCACGACGTTGTAACCGTGCGTATCGTCCTCGGTAAAATTGGCCTGGATCTCGATCTCCATGGCGACCGGGATGTCCTTCTGCAGGATGCGGACGATCCTATTGTACTGCTCGACCGAAACGACGATCGACGGCACCGGCATCAGGGCGCCCTTTGCCTGCGACCCGCCGCCCTGGACGAAAACCGTTCCATCCTTGCCGCGGCTGGGCTCGATCATGACGGCGGCAGCTTCGTCGCGGAGCAACTTGGTTACCGCGGCTTGGAGCTGCTGTTGGGCCATCATTTCCTGCATCCTTGCGGCGTATGGCGATTTGGCGCCCGGCTCGGGGGCTGTCTCGAGCTTCTTCAGATCGTCGTCCGACAACCGCCGGGCGCCCGGTTCGAAGGAGATGGCGAGTTCTTTTTCGCCCTGCGTCAGGACAATCGCGCCTTTGAGCTTGCCCTTGTATTTTTCCAGGTCGGCGGCCGTCGTCGCTTTGACCATGATCGCGTTGCCTTTCACGACGCCGTTCGTTCCCGGAGTCCACGCCTTCGGATAGGCAATCAAAGGCATATATTGGGGCGCGGTCATCGCGGCGTAGAACTTTTGGAGCTCCCAGCCCCGGCCGAACGTCCCCCACGGCTCCATCTTCGCGTTGACCAGGCCGAGTTCCTTGAGTTTGCCCACGACCCAATCGCCGGCCTTGCGGTACTGGGGCGATTCGGAAAGGCGCGGGCCATAGACGTCGCAGAGATAGCTCATGAAATCCATGATCTTGGAGTTCTCGAGCCCCTCTTTGCGGATGCGCTGGACGGCCTGAAGATCGACCTTGTCCTGGGCGGCGATCTGAAAAGCGAAAAGGAGAACCAGAATGGCGACGAAAATGACATGTCTTGTGGAATTTTTTTTCATGGCGGCCTCCGTCGATAAATCTTCAAAACTTTAGTCCAAATGGGGAAACCTGTCAACCGCGTGACGTTTTCATCCGCAAAAAATCTCATCCCGCTATCCGGCGGCTCGGCGTCCGCTTGAGCTTTGAAAAACCCGGGATCGCCTTTCCCCGATGAGCCGCTTCTGCCGTGCTGGTGCCTTGCTCGCCTGGAAACCCCATCATTATTCTGGTATGCTGAGAGCATGAAAACGATAGGCTTGATAGGCGGTCGGTGGAATCCATTATTTATTATCCTTGCCGTGGTGACGGCATTCGTGCTGCTGGCGGGAGTGACGATCGCGCAGCAAGCCAGGCCGGCGCAATTCGGCTCGCAAAATCCACGCTGGCCGCGAACCGAGAAGCCGCAGCTGCACGGAAAACATTGGGTCGCGCTCACAGGCAAGCCCCTGGGAGCGACCGCCGGAGCGATGATCTTTGAGCGCGGAGGAAATGCCGTTGATTCCGCCTGCGCCATGCTCGCCGTCGTCTGCACGATGGTCGATACACTGAGTTGGGGCGGAGAGACCCAAGCCTTGATCTATAACCCGAACAGCAAAAAGGTGGTCGCCATCAACGGCCTGGGAGTGGCGCCAACCGGCGCTACGGCGGAATTTTTCAAGAATAAGGGCATGGCGTTTCCACCCAACGAGGGTCCCCTGGCGGCAGTCACTCCGGGAACTCCAGGCGGCCTCATGACGATGTTGGCCGAGTTCGGCACCATGAGCCTGAAACAGGTCCTTGAGCCGGCTCTTGAGATGGCCAGAAACGGATATCCTGTCGAGGCGCAAGCAGGCAATGCCTGGGAGGGTTCGAAGAAGACGCTCGCTCAGTGGCCCTACTCGAAAAAAACGTTTCTTACGCACTTCGATGCCGGGGATGAAAAGAAACGCTGGGCTCCGGAACCGGGTGAGATCTGGACACAGCCGGATCTCGCAAACACACTTCAGAAGTTGATGGACGCAGAGCAGGCGGCATTGAAGAAAGGGAAAAGCCGCAAGGAGGCCATTTACGCCGCCTACGAGCGCTTCTATAAAGGCGATATCGCCATTGAGTATTGCCGCGGCTCACAAGAACAGGGGGGCCTGCACACCCCGGCAGACCTGGCGAACTGGAAATGCTATATCGAGGAACCCGTAAAAACTACCTATAAGGGGATCGACGTCTATAAGCTGAACTGTTGGCAGCAGGGACCGGTTCTATTGCAGGCGCTGAACATGCTCGAGGGGATCGACCTCAAATCCATGGGCTACAACAGTCCAAAGTACATCCACACGTTGTACCAGGTGATGAATCTCGCCTATGCCGATCGCGACTTTTATTATGGCGATCCGTATGTAGCTCCCGAGGAGCCGATGAAGGGACTGCTTTCCAAGGAATACGCGGCGGAACGACGCAAGCTGATCAACTGGGAGAAAAACGATCCAAACGTAAAGCCGGGCGATCCCTACCCGTTTCAGGGGGGAGTGAATCCCTATAAGAATCTGCTCGAAAAGTGGAGCGATGTCGGCGCGGTGGACCATGCTCTCTGGAGCGAAGCGGAGCTGGCCGAGTGGCATAAACAGTTCACGGCCGGAACCACCTCCATTCAAAGTGCCGACGAAAAAGGCTGGGTCGTGTCGGTGACGCCGAGCGGCGGCTGGAATCCCGCCTGTATCGCGGGCAACACCGGCATCGGCATGAGCCAGAGGATGCAGGCTTTTGTTCTTCAGGAGGCTAAGAATCCTTTCAATGTCCTGCATCCCGGACAAAGGCCGCGCTCGACCCTGTCGCCGAGTATGGCGCTCAAGGACGGCAAGCCATTCCTCTCCTGGTCGATCCAGGGCGGAGACGAACAGGACCAGCGCTGCCTGCAGCATTTCCTCAACGTCGTCGAATGGGGAGCCACGGTGCAACAGGCGTGTGAAGCTCCGGACATCACCAGCGGCCAGATGCAGAGCACATTCGGCGCCCATGTTGCCACACCCGGCGACCTGAGGGTGGATTCGCGGACGCCACTCGACATTATCAAGGCGCTGGAAGGGATGGCCTACAAGGTGTTGCCTACCCAACGCAATTCCGGTCCCATGAATGCCATTTTCTTCGATTGGAAGCATGGAAGCTTCTGGGCGGGTTCAAGCAATAACGGCGAGGATTACGGCATCATCTGGTAATCCCCTCTTCAATGATCATTCGGAAACCGAACTGAGAAACCACGGAACATGCGGCGAAGCATTTCCGCAACCAAGCAGAGCGAAAAAGCAAATCCTTATACTCGACTTGCCCCCGCTTCGCCCCCTGGCGTCAAGGATCCGAAGGCCATTTGATAATCGGGATCGACGGATGTATATCTTAATTAAGAAGGAGGGAATCATGTACCGCAAAAAAATTGTGCTCGTTTTGCTTGGGGGGGCGTGCAGCCTGTTTTTTTCCTCGATGTCCTGGGCGACGCCTCCGACAAAGCCCGACCTCAAGGTCACGGAGTTGACCGCCGAACGGAAGCCCAACCTAACCATCCCTCTTCGGCTCGAGATCACCGTCCATATCAAGAACACCGGGGCGGCGACGGGCGCAGTGAATTTCGCGACGCGCTTGTCTTATCGAATGCATTCGAGCGATCCCTGGCAAAAGCTCCAGGACTGGTCTTCCGGCGCTTTGGGGGCCAACGGAGGGGCCGTTTACACAAAGACCTTCGACTTCACGGAAGGAGGAACCTATTATTTCAAGGCTGAGGTCGATGCCGACAACGCGGTGGCGGAGTCGGCGGAAGGGAACAACACGAAGACATTGACGAAGACCTTTCAAGCCGGCACCCCCGATCTGGTCGTGAATAACCTGGCCGCGACCTCCCTCCAGACGTCCGCTTCGGGATCCATGAGCGTCAAGGTCGAGTGGGATGTCGAAAACATCGGCGACGGGAAGGCCTCGGGCTCCTTCGTAACCGTTCTCTGTGTGTCAAAGAACGGCGGAAGCTACAGCGAGGTCCAGCGCTACACGCGATCGAACCTGAATTCGAACGGGACACTACATTTCAGCAAGACCTCCTCGTATACCAATTTCAATTCGCTGAGGTTTAAGGTCACGACCGACGAAACGCATACGATCGAGGAAAAACTCGAAGGTAACAATACCGCATTCTCGAACACGATCACTCGTTAGATCGCGGGCTTTTATCTCGGTGGGGGAGGCCGAAACCGGCCCAAGCGGTAAGGTAAGACTAGTCCCTGTACTACCCCTTCTTCCTCGCTTTCCAGACAGTTCCTTTTTTATCGGGGCAATGGGATATAACGAAAGGTTTGGTCAGCGCAGTTCTAAAATAACTATAAAGGCCCCGCTTTCTGTTGATTTTAGATTTTCAGCGTCTCGCTCATCGCCCTGTTCCGCCAACTTGAACATTATCATCAGCTTTGCTGTGCGGGAGCCGGGCAGTCCTAACGGGCTATCTTCCTGGCCTTTTCGGCTTCCCCAGCCGCGCCGCGACCTCTGCCTTTTTCATGCCCTTCAGCTCCGTCAGCATTTTTCTCACTTCAGGCTTTTTGATTGTTATCTTCCCGGATTTCTTCTCCCAATGTGCGATGCTGATCCTGTGCATACCGACCAGCATGCCTAGGTCGATCTGGGAGAGACCGAGCCGCCGACGGATGCTCTTGATCCCCCTGGCATAGACCGCGACGTGCTCGGCTTCCGGTTCCGAATGGGCTTCGACCCGCTGATCTTGACTGAACGCGGCCTGTTTTTTTGAAAGTTCTTTGTTATCTTTCTCGATTGCGGAGATTCTGCGTTTTTGCTCGGCGAGTCCCTTCTTCAGGGCAATATGATCCCGGCGGAAATTCGAGAGCGCCAGGCGAATTTCCCGGCGGGAGATTCGCCTAATCTCATCTTTGATTGTTTGAGCGAGGGTGGACATGATAAAAACTCCTTTTATCTTGAAGATGCACCAATCCCCCGATTGATGAATGAACAATTCTGCATACTGACCAGCTCGCTTTTATCATATCACTCCTTTCGCCGGAATCCCAGGTTGTTGGGACTTCCAAGAAATAGTTCGAGCATCGCGGGAATGAAATTGAACGATTCGCCGGATAAAGATACGGCTGTCTGAACTACTCCCCGAAAACTGGACAGGGGGTATAAGTGGATTTTGAGCCTGCCATATCTCAGAAGGAGGTATGGTATGCTTTCGAATATGAGGAAGACGTACGACGCGGCCTTCAAGGCAAAAGTGGCTTTTGAAGCGGCCGGAAGTCGTTGGCCTCGTAAACCTCGAGGATCTCACTTCGCAAGTCGTCGAAAGCCTTGTCCCGGAACAGATGATCCTGGCGGTAGGCTCTGTAGTCCTCTTCCTCTATGGCGAAGTATTTGGCCACGGTTCTGGGATCGAACTCCAGGGCTGTGACGATCGCGCCCTTGGAATATCCCTGCCGCCGAAAAGCTTGAACCTGTTTGAACATCGCTTTGTTGATCATTCCTGCTCCTGTAAAGTTTTTTTCAACCATACAGGAGTTCTCAAGCCATGGGAATTCCATTTACCCTGCCTATAGGATTTCTGTTTACCGTGACCATGGGAATTCTGCTTACCATTGCCCTAGGAATTCAGCTTACCATTTCCAAGGTTGCGCTCACGGCTGCCGAGTCGGGGGCGGAGTATTTTTGATCGTTACTGTCGATTCGTTTTTAGAGCGAAAGAGAGAGGTCTTTCATCTTTCGGGCGATTTTCCGGTCGACCGCGACGATGATACGGCTGGACGGCCTCCTTCGCAGCCATCTTTGTGTTGTTGACATCGATCCGCGGCCTGGATTATGCTCATTTCGTGATGGGCGGTATCGATTCCGAGCTTTTTAGGAAGGAATGTCGCGGAGTGCTAAAAAGCAAATCCCTTATTTTATCACCGCAAAAGGAGGAGAACCGATGAATCTGAAAAGCGCCGCCTTATTGGGCGTCATCTGCATGATCATCGGCTGCGGCCTTTCTGAAGAAGCCCGCCAGGTCAAGCTTTATCAGAACCGGCTCGGAGCGATGCTGGGTCGGGAGGACCGGGACATCCGAAAACAGATCAAAGAGGAATTCCGATTCGAACTCCTGGACCGCTGGAAAGCGGAAAACCCAGGCCCAGAAACGGTCGTGAAAAACAACTACCGGGTCCACGGTTTTTCCCGGGAGGAAGCCCGTGAGGAATTTGGGATTCCCGGGATTTATGAGGTTGAGATCTACTCGAAAAAACAGGCAGCCGAAACCGCGCGGATCGAGCAGATCAATCAAATGGGCCAGACAATCCCCGACACCCGGCATACGCTGATGACCAACGAATTCTATACCTATATCCGGGTGGTTTTCCGGGACGCGGCGCTCATCCGCGTCGACGTCTGGAGGCGCTAAATCGAATGTGTTCGATTTCCGCAGTGACAAAATGATTTTCGCGCTTTTCGTGTCTATTCTGATCCAACTGGGAGCTTCGCCCTCCGCCATACGAGCGGGCGCGCAGACCTCCCCGAATGTTGTCCAAAATGACGTCCTGCCATCGATCTTGAAGGCGACAGGGGAATATTGCGAAATCGTCAAACGGCTGGCGCTGAACTTCATTTGTAAGGAACGCGTCGACGATCGGGAGAATTTTTTCACGCGGGGGCCGGGATCGACCCGAAATTCTCCCGACGAAATCAGGATATCCAAGGTCAACAGACGAAGCTTCACGTATGATTTCCAAATCATCAAGAAGGGGGATGACGTCCAGGAACGGCGTACCCTGCTCGAGGAGAATGGCAAAAAACGCCACCGGGAAAACGCCGATCCGCCGACTCTCAAATTCTCCGCCCGCAACCTTGTCTTCGGCCCGGTCGGTTTCTTGAGCCGGTATTGGCAGGAACACTTTCACTACGAGATCGTCGGCTGGGAACTAGCGGACGGGAAATCGGCCATCATCATCCGGGCGGTTCCGTTTAGCGAGGCACAGGAGAACAACAATCACGGCCTGATTTGGGTGGAAGCATCGACATATCAAATCCTGCGCATCGAATTTGAGCCGAAAGCCGTTCAGGGTTCCGATGTGGCCTTTGAAGCCGGCAACACAGCGATCGGCGCTAAATACATACGCCATTTGAGTTGGACGGTCGATTATGGGGTCGAAAAAAGCGGCGTCCGATTCCCCAGCCGTCAGAATATTTGCGAGTACTACAAAAGCGCTACGGGCTTCAAGATCACTAAACGGGAAATCCTGTATGAATACACCGATTACAAATATTTCACCGTCGAGGTCGAAATCAAATGACGTTGCGGCGCTTCGTCCGAAACCCAGCGTCGCTTCGGTCCGCCTTCACGACGAATCGCCGAGCGACCGGCGGTCGGCGACGGCGTAAGTATATTTGAAACATCGAGGGGATGGTTCCCCGTGAATCATTCCCTTTTTTGTTTTTTGATCGATTTTCGGCTCCCATCCGGCCTGTGATTCCGGTCAAGCATTTGCCGGGGCCGGGTTTTTTATTTGCGGGCCTGATTCGAGATTCCTGCCGGAATCCGGAACCAGGCCTTTCGTGTTTTAGGGCGTCAACGTCGGTTGACGTTTTCTCGACCTGATTCGACCTTCAGCGCTGGGGCTTCCTCGGCCTTAACAGGGTCGACTCGGGCTTGTCTGGCATTGGCCCGTTTCTTGAGGCTTTTCTCCCGCCATGGCGGGAGTCTATCGTCCTCGACATCCGGAGCGGACCGTTCTTTACCGGGTGCTGTTCCATCATTTCGAGCGGTTCGTCGCGGAATACGAGCGTTTCGCGAAGGCCTACGGCTACTTCCGGCCGATCGTCAAGGACGTCGTGGAGAAGTACCTCGACTGCGGCAATCCCCGCTGTGGGTTCGTGTCAAGGGTCCTCGAAATTTCCCCCACCCTTCCATGATAGTTCTGTTCGGTATCAACTCTCATCGAAAATTCTTCCTCTTCCGGCCCATGAGAACTATTCCCCCCTCCTACGTCCTTAGCTATTTTATCGCGCTCCAGATAACCTTGCCATCCGGCCCGAACAGAATCAGAGAAGATTCCGGATATACGATCGTTATTCCTTCTGGCGATATGATCTTTGTATTTCCTGCCCAGAAACGGGCCTTGCCATTTTCGTCCTTCAGTATCAGACATGGCTTGCCATTTTTGTCCACCATCAGGCTGACGCGGAATTTGTCATTTTCGTCAGCCAGCCCCAAGCCTGGGCCATCCTTGCTCATCATGGCCAGCTGGGCGCGGAACTTGCCATTTTCATCAAGCAGCCACAAGCCAGGGCCTTCTTTGCTCATGGTCAGCGCGGCACGATTTTTGCCATTTTCGTCCGATAGCAAAATGCTTGGGCCAGATTTGCCTGTATCTAATCCGATGGAGTTCTTGCCATTTTCATCCCGTAGCCATAGACCTTGGTCAGCTTTGCTCGCGCCCGCGCCAAGCAAGACGCGGTTCTTGCCGTTTTCGTCATCCAGCACCAGGTCCGGGCCATTTTTACCCACGCCAAGCCGAGTGCGGAGGGCGTCATTTTCATCGTATAGTGCAAGGATCGGGCCTTTTTTTGTCACAGCCAACCTGGCGCCGACCTTGCCATTTTCGCCACACAGAGTCAGTTCCGGGCCATCTTGGGGCGACCATAGCAGGGCGCGGACCCCGCCTTTCTCGTCCTCAAGAATGAAGCTCCTCGCGCGGATCTGCTTAGACGTTCCCGGCTCTTGTGCCTGTGCTCGGATCACCGTTGTCTTAAACACGCCAGGTGCGACCAAGCCCCCAACTACAAGCAGAATCACGCCTAGCAGCCAGCGGTTGCGCCGCTTCAGACGCCCCAGATCTTTTTCCATGTTTTCCAATCGTTCTTCAACGGTCACGTTAGCTCCCCCCTTTAAAGAATTTTTCTCACGCGCTGGATCCCGCGGCTATGAACTCCGCAGTATTCCATTTACAACCTTCTAAAACTTGCTATACGCTTTTTCCCCTTCTTTAGATTTTATTATATAATGGAAATCAAAATAAGGCAGTTTTACTTTTTGAACGAGGGGGGGGAATGAATAAATCCAATCAAATTCACGAAATGTTTAGAAAAACGCCACGGGGAGAACGATATAAATTATTGTGGAGGATGACAAAGAGGTATTACGATGCTTTCAAATCGATAAATGAAGGCTCGCCAGAATTTCCTTTTTTATCAAAATTTGACATTGTGCAGTCTTTTTTTATTTTTTGCTACCATTTAAAAGACTGGCTCAATAATGATTTGAATATTAAAGTAGAAGACATTCGCGAGCTATTTTCTTCAAATCCAGAACTCAGATATTGCGCGGATCTTTGTGATGGATTTAAACATTTGCGACGCACAAAAAAGCTTCATAGTAAGTCGCAGCCGGATTATGAAAAGAAAGTTTTTGAATTTAGAGAAGAAATTCGTATTCCAGGATGTAAATTCATTATCTCTACAGATCAAGGAGATATGGACGCCTTTATATTAGCCTCGAAATGTATGGATATTTGGTATGAATTCATCGTGAAATATGACCCTACAATTTCTAAAGAGTTGTAAAACTGAGGCGGGGCCCGGGGAAGTGACGCTGTGACAGCGATGTCGCGCCTCGCTGGGAGAGACGCTCGAGCGATAGATTTTTCTCATGGGAGGGCGATCGCTTCAATGAAGGCTCCAGTCGGCCGACTAAACTCTCTGAAGGAAAAGCGGCGCGAGGGCACTACCTTTTTCTTTTGCCTTTTGGCAAGGCAAACTTAGGCTTTGGCTTGAATGGTTTATTTACAAAATCAATACGCTCCATGGAGGGAGACCTGAACGAAAATACCGTTTGATTATAGATATTTGTAACAGCGAAGTCCCCGCTTCCGATGATGTCCATTCCAATTATTACATCGGCGTTTGTTATGTTAGCCTTGGTTACTTTAAGATTAGAAATGACGGTCTTGTTTGGTAACCATATATTGACTAGATATTGATTGCTCCTTTGGGGACCGCTCCCATATTGGACCTCGACTATGCCGATGGGGCTTAGCTGGCAATCTTGAATCACTTTCTCAGTAATTGCTGAATTGGTAGCCCCTGTATCCCATATTGCGATGTACTCTTTGCACTTGGCATCATCTGATGACATCAATCCCTGGGTAGGATTAATCGCTTCAGACACTAATACCTTATTGCTTAGAACATTTGAGTGACTTGGATAAGCAGACGTGAAAGAAAAAGTGCGGATTGCCACTGTAATTGACTAAACGAACTCAACCCGTGAATGAAATGTCTGTGTATATACGGCTTTTCCAGCTTCGCACTTTTGAACCAGGAAGGTCCCTCTCTTTTCTTTTTTTGATGTCTCCGTAATTGCTTCCATTAAATCATCGAAAACCCCAATTACGGCCTCATTCTTAATGACGATATACTTCCCCCCGTGTTTCTTGACTAATTCGTCTTGATTTTTTACGAAGTATTCAAATTCTTTTTCGAGTGGCAACATTTTTCTCTTCTACTGTTTAATATTCATCTAAAATACTGCCAGATGTCAAGCTCAGGTTTTCTGACTGAGAATCCCCGCTTTCGCCGAATGTCCTCATCATCGAGCCTATCTTCCGCCTAGAAGCGTTTCTATGGCTCTTGAGTACCCAATCCGAATACAGACGGGATTCGTGTGGACAAATTGAGGACAAAACCACTAAAAATGGCTCAATTTAAGATACTCAGGCCTAAAAAACTAAATCAGAAAAACCAATGGAACCTAAAGAAAACGAAGGAAATAAGAGAGCGCGCGAGAGAGGACTCGAACCTCCGACCTTCTGATTCGTAGTCAGGCGCTCTATCCAACTGAGCTACTCGCGCGCCGGAGTGGGGATATTATGCCAGAATTCGGCCGATTTATTAAGAATTAATTTTCAAGACGGCGGCGCCGGTGATCCGGCCTTCCTTGAGACGCCGCAAGACGATATTCGCGTCCTCAAGAGCGAAAACTTGGACCATGGTCTTGATCGGGATTTCCGTCGCGATCTTTAGCAGCTCTTCCCCGTCCCGCCTTGTCGCGTTGGCCACGCTCCGCAGGATCCGTTCCTGAGCCAAATGCTTCCGATGATCCAGCTCCGGAATCGGCGTCATATAAATGCCGGCCAGCACGACGATCCCGCCCCTTTCCGTATTCGCCAGCGCGAGCGGAACGAGATCTCCGGCCGGAGCGAAGATGATCGATCCGCTCATTTTCGAGGGAGGCGCATCGTGGGCCGTTCCGGTCCAGACCGCGCCGAAGCGCCGGGCCAATTCCTGGTGCGCGCGGCTCCGCGAAAAGACAAAGACTTTGGCTCCCCAATGAACCGCGACTTGGATGGCGATGTGGGCCGAAGCCCCGAAGCCGTAGAGGCCAAGCGTCCCGCCCGCCTTGATTCCGCTCAATCGCAGCGCCCTGTAGCCGATGATCCCGGCGCACATAAGCGGCGCGGCTTCCTCGTCGGAAAACGTCCCGGGGATCGCATAAGCGAATTTTTCGGGAACGGTCATATATTCGGCGTATCCGCCAGCGGCATGATAACCGGAAAAGCGGCCGGCGACGCATAAATTCTCCTGACCGTTGAGACAAAATCGGCACGTCCCGCACGCCGAACGCAGCCAGGCCGCGCCGATCCTGTCTCCTTTTTTAAAACGCGCGCACCCTTCCCCCGTTTTTTCCACGATTCCGATCGCCTGATGGCCGGGAATGATTGGCAATCCGACTTCCGGAAGTTCGCCCTCCGCCGTATGGAGGTCGGTATGGCAGACGCCGCAGACGCCGACGCGGATCGACAATTCGCCGGCGGCGGGTTCCGGGATCGATACATCGGCGAATTCCAGAGGATTCCGCTCGATGGGGCCGAATTTCCGCAGGATCGCGGCTTTCATGACGACGGTCCCGCTTTTCCTTTCTTCGGCTTCAGGATTTTCCGGTTGAGCCTTTCCAGCCTGTGCTCGAAATCCTGCTGAAAGTTCGGCGCGCCGTGGATCGCCAGGGCCAGGCCTTCTTCAGCGGCTTTCTTCGCGTCCTCGTATCGCTTGGCTTTGTGCTCGTAATATATGGCCAGCTCCCGGCAGCAGAACAGCCGGTCTTCGAGCGAAGACATGTCCTGCCAGAGAGAAACGGCCTTGTCCCAATCCGCGTTTTTCTTGAAATGAAAGGTCAGCTTGCGCTTGATGGTGACGGAGAGCGCCTCCGGCAGGTTTCCGGCCAGGGCGCGTTCGAAAAAAGCCACGGATTTCTCCACGTCTCCCACGCTCTCGAAGACTTTGCCGACACCGAACATGTCCATCGCGTCGAATCCGTCGTCCTCCAAAGTCCCCCTGTCTTCTTCGAACATCTTGGCGGCTGAAATCAAGAGGCCCAGCAGGGACAGGATGTCTTCCTGATTGTGATAGAGAATGGGTTCGATGAGCGACGAAAAATCCCCTCCCCGCAGATAGTCGAAATACCGGAACGGGATCTCGGCCGAAGGGATGTCCTCGGCCCGGTCAGCTTCGACGATCTGCTGGGCCAGGTGGAAAAGACGGCAGCTCTCGTGCTTGTGCTTCCAAAGACTGCGCGCGGAAAAAAGGAGATCGAGATGCGGCAGCTCCGACAGGGTGAACTGCTCCCTGTGCATGATGAACCGCGTTTCAAGAAGCGGCAGGTCGAAAGCCTTCCCGTTATAGGTCACGACCGACTGGAAGCCCATCTCCTTGAAGAATCGGCCGAGTTCGCGGATCAGGCGCTCTTCCTCGCCTATCTCGGACAGAAAATACTGCGCGACCCGGAATTTGCCGTCGCGGAAATATCCCATGCCTATGAGAAAGGGCACGGTCCCCGTCCCGCCGGCGAGGCCGGTCGTCTCGAGGTCGAGTAAGAGGGCCGTGGACATGTCGAGGCCCGAAAACTCCTCGTTCTTGCTCAAGTAAGAGAGGATTTCGCCCTTGATGGCCAGGCTGTCGTCGATGCGGTTCTTTCCGTATTTCGTCTGGAGCGGATATGGATTTTCAAAAAACTGGATCGGTTCCCGTTCACGCTCCCGGGGAGGCGGCCCGGAGGACTTTTTCGGCTCGGGCTTTGTTTTTTTCGCGTCGGTCAGGTTGATGAGCTTTTCGAGCTTCTCTTTGACCGTCAGACCTCCGTCTTTATCGATCCGGTTCCACGCCTCTTCGATGGATTGCGCGCGCCGCGCGCGAAGGTCCCGCTCTTTCTTGTGGCGTTCGAGCTGATCCTTGATATCCATCGGATGCGTCCGTATATTTTGACTTCCGCTTTTATCATACCGAAAACGCCGATAAATTTCACGCTTGATAAACGACGTCAAAATGAATAAAAATGAAGTCCGATGAGCAAACACCAATACTTGGCGTTTGACCTGGGGGCCGAAAGCGGACGGGCCATGCTGGGCACTCTCGATAACGGCCTCATTTTCATCCGGGAGATCCATCGCTTTCCGAACGCGCCCATCGCCATTAACGGTCTCCTCCATTGGGATGCCCCTTCGATTTTCAACGAGATCAAAAAGGGCTTGAAGATCTGCGCCACCCAATACGCGCCGGACATAGAAAGCGTGGCCGTCGATACCTGGGGGGTGGACTTCGGTCTGCTGGCCGAAGACGGGACTCTCCTCGGCCTCCCCTTCGCCTACCGCGACTTGCGCAATGTGAGGGCCATGGAGAAATTCCTCGCCCGATTCCCGAAAGAACGGATCTACGAGATCACGGGGGTCCAGTTCCTGCCGTTCAATTCCCTCTTTCAGCTCTGCGCTCTGACCCTCGAAAATCCCGATCTTCTCGCTTCGGCCGCGGATCTGCTCTTCATGCCCGATCTCTTCACCTTTTTTCTTTCCGGACGGAAAGCCACCGAGACGACCATCGCCTCGACCTCGCAGCTCTTTGATTCCCGCCGCGGGGAATGGAGCGAAGAATTATTCGACGCGCTCGGTCTTTCACGAAAAATCATGCGAAAGCCGACGCCGCCGGGAACGGTCATCGGCCGCCTTCTCCCCGCCGTCGCCGGGGAATCCGGTCTCAAAGAGATCCCCGTCATCGCTACGGCCGGTCACGACACGGCTTGCGCCGTCGCCGCCGTCCCGGCCCGAGGAAAACAGTGGGCTTATATCAGCTCCGGAACCTGGTCGCTGATCGGCATCGAAACGCCCGCGCCCTTGATCACGCCCGAGACCATGCGACTGAACTTCACCAATGAAGGCGGCCTGGAAAATCGAACACGACTCCTGAAAAACGTCACGGGTTTATGGCTCGTCCAGGAGTGCCGTAAAAGATGGAGCGCGGACCGCCCCCTGAGCTATGAGGACATGAGGGACATGGCGGAAAAAGCCGAACCGTTCAAAGCCATGATCGACCCCGATGCTCAGGATTTGCTCAACCCTCCGGACATGCCGGCCGCCGTCCAAGAACTCTGCCGCAGAAGCGGCCAGGCCGTCCCCGAAACGAAGGAGGAGATTCTCCGCTGCATCATCGAAAGCCTCGCTTTGAAATACCGGATGGTCCTCGAAGAATTGAAGCGGATCTCCCCTCATTCGATCGGGATGCTCCATGTCATCGGCGGCGGCAGCCGGCATGCCACGCTCTGCCGGTTCACCGCGAACGCCGCTTCGCTCCCGGTAGCGGCCGGTCCCGTCGAAGCGACGGCCATCGGCAACATCATGGGGCAAGCGCTAGCGCTGGGGCATGTCCGCTCGCTCGAGGAGATCCGGGCGATCGTCTCCGCGTCGACCGAGATCACGGCCTACGAGCCCCAGGATACGCGCGCCTGGGACGCGGCCTATATGCGTTTTCAAAAAATCATGGCCTATGGGAGAAGCTGACATGAATTCCGGAAACATCCAAAAAATCTACAAAGCCGCCCAGGAATCTTATGCCGAATACGGCGTGGACACGGAAGCGGCCCTGAGGAAATTGAAAGGCGTTTCCCTCTCTCTCCATTGCTGGCAGGGCGATGACGTCGGCGGCTTTGAAAGACCCGGCGCGGCTCTTTCCGACGGAGGCTTGCAAGTCACCGGCCACTGGCCGGGCAAGGCCAGGACGATCGACGAGCTCCGCCAAGATCTTCATGAAGCTTTTTCGCTGATCCCCGGCTCTCACCGGCTCAACCTGCACGCCATTTACGGCGAATTCGGCGGCATGGACGTGGAGCGGAACGAGATCGGTCCGGAACATTTTCGCGGCTGGATCGACTGGGCCAAACAGGAAAAGCTGAAGATCGACTTCAACGCGACCTGCTTTTCTCATCCCAAGGCCGCGTCCGGCTTTACGCTGAGCCATCCGGAAAAGTCCGTCCGCAAGTTCTGGATCGAGCATGTCCAAGGCTGTCGCAAGATCAGCGGATGTATCGGCCGGGAGTTGAAAAGCGCTTGCCTGCACAATCTCTGGATCCCCGACGGCTCGAAAGAGGTCCCCGTGGACCGTTTCGGCTGCCGCGCCCTCCTGAAAGAATCCCTGGACGAGATCTACGCCGTCGATTACAGCCCGACCCAGATGAAGGACTCGCTGGAAAGCAAACTCTTCGGCATCGGATCGGAGTCATTTGTCGTCGGCTCCCACGAGTTCTACCTGGGCTACGCGCTGAGCAAAGGCAAAATGGTGTGTCTCGATCTCGGCCATTTCCATCCGACCGAATCCGTCGCCGACAAGGTTTCCGCGATTCTTGCCTTCGCGCCGGGCCTCGTCTTCCACTTCAGCCGCGGCGTCCGTTGGGACAGCGACCACGTCGTGACCTTCACCGACGATGTCCAGGCGGTCGCCGAGGAGATCGTGCGCGGACAGGCCTTGGACCGGACGCGGATCGCCCTGGATTACTTTGATGCCAGCTTGAACAGGATCGGGGCCTGGGTGATCGGGGCGCGGGCGACCTTGAAAGCGCTCCTTTACGCCCTCCTCCTGCCCGAAGAAAACCTGCGGGCCGCCGAGCGGGCAGGCGACAATTTCAAGCGTCTCGCCCTCCGTGAGGAGTTCAAGTCCCTGCCGTTCGGCGCGATCTGGGATGCGTTCTGCCTCCAGTGCGGCGTCCCCGCCGGGCGGGAATGGCTGGATGAGGTCGGCCGCTACGAAAAGGACGTGCTCAGCCGGCGCGAGTGAATTTCCTTCCGATAATTGATCTTTCGGACTTTTTGTTTTATGGTTAAAGAGAAAGGAAGAAACGAGCGATTCCCTGATGGATATTAAAAACAATCCTCGAGACGTTCCAGGGGCCTCGGACGAGATTCCTGACGCAAAAACCCTGGAACGCGTCAAGGAGATCTTCCTGCTCTTCGCTCACGCCGTCTCGGCCATGAAGCTCTTCCCTCCTTATCATTCCACGGTCCTGAAATTCCAGGACGACCTCTTCGAAAAGCTGAAAGCCTTTCTGGACGAAAATTGGGAGCTCGAAATCCGGATCGAGGAAAACGCCTTCGCCCATGGAACCGAGATCGTTTACCGCGACGACAACATCGTTAAAAGCCTGCCTTATCTGTTCTTCAAGGACGGAATGTACGCGCTGACTTTTATCAGAGACCTGGAGAGGGACGAGCTTCAGGGTTTTTTAGACGCGATCAAGACTGCTTCTCTTCTTCCGGTCGACGTGGGCGATATCGTGGAGACGCTGTGGGAACTCGATCTCACCCACATCCGCTATTACGCGCCCGACGATTTTCTGGAAGCCAAGCTGACGAGCGGGCGGACCGGTCTCGGCGGCCTGAACGCCGTCCATCGTCGCCTGGATTTGAGAATCAATACCGATGAATTATACAAGGGAAGAATCGAGCTGAGCCGGGAAGATCTGGAAGATATCTCGAAAAGGCTCCTGGATCTCCGTCAAAAAGAGAACAAAGCGGAAACCGAATTCGCGACCCTGTCGGCCGCCTTGGATATGGGCGACATGAGCTCCATCGAAACCATGCTCAAGTCCGATCGGAGAATCTCGACGGAGAAGGACCTACTCGACCTGCTCTTTGAACTCCTCTATCTTGAGGAGAGGATCGCGCCGTTCAAGATCGTCCTGGGCTTCCTCGAAAAACGCCACAGGGATCTGGTCCAAAAAGCCGATTTCACCCACGCCGTCCTGATCCTGACACATTTGGAAGAACTCGCGCTCGTTCTTGCCGACAAATCTCCGGACCGGGTGGCCGAGATCGCGAAGTGCCTGAGGTCCGTCTATAACCAGGTCCCCCTCGATAATCTTCATGATTTGGCCGGCCGCGGACGGATCGGGGACGTTCCCTCCTTTCTCGAATATCTCCGCCGGCTCGGGCCGAGGGCGCTGCCGGTCGGCGTCGAGCTCCTTCATGTCGATCAAGATCCCGACGTCCGGTCCGCAGCCTTCAATTTCCTCGCCGAAGTGGGGAAAGAAAATCTCAATGTCCTGGCCGGAATGGCCCAAGAGCACAATCCGTACATCACCAAGGCCATTATCGCCATTTTCGACTCCCTGAACGACAAAAGGACGATCCCGTTTCTCGCCGCGTTCATGAACTATAAAAGCAAGAACATCAAGGCCGAGGCCATACGCGTCCTCGCCCGCTTTTCCGATCTTCTGGCCCACAAGATCCTTCTCGGCTTTCTTCGCGACCAGGATGAAGACATCCGCGTCGCGGCCGCCAAGAAGATCCGTTTGGACCTGCATCCCGATTTGGTGAAAGCCGTCATGTCTTCGGTGGCGGCCAAGGAATTCAGTGAAAAATCGCTCCGGGAGAAAGAGGCCGTCCTGAAGGCGTTAGGGCGCAGCCGGTCGGACGAAGCGGGCGTTTTGCTCCGCTCGCTCCTCGAAAAAACGAGCTTCCTGGACAGAGCCAAATCGACGGAGACGCACCTCTGTGTCGTCAATGCTCTGGAGGCCATGGCCACGCCCATGGCCGTGGAAACCCTGCGTTCGTGCGAAAAAAGCGCCGGCAAGAAGATCAAAGAAGCCTGTCGGCTGGCCCTCGACCGACTGAAAGCCGGTCCGGCGGGGAGCTGAAGAACGACATGCAACCGGCCAAAACAACGGAGACGCGCCCCAGGGAAGCCGCGGATATCCTTGTCCGTTTGCAGGCCCTCTTCAAGCTGGCCAAGTTCTATGAACTCAACAACAGCATCTTTCTTGAGCAGATCAACTTGTTCTTCAGCCTCCTCCATCTCGTATTGGAAAGGGATAAAATCGTCCAAATCGACATCAGTCAAAACTCGATCTTTTTCAATCGTACCCGGGTGAAGTTCGATTTCGGCACTTATCACGTCTACAAATTCCTGGTCGCGGAGTTCCAAGAAAGGGAATTCGGGATGCTGGCCTTGTCGCCCGGTCTAACCCTGGAAGAGCTGGGCCGGTTCATCGCCTTTCTGGTCAAGACGGAAGTCCCCCGGGAGGATCCCTTCGAACGCATCATGAAAGAATTCAAGGCGGCCTCCTTCCCCCACATCGAAATCGGGATGGAACGCGTGGAAAACAAAGAACGGGCCGCCGCCAAAATGTACTTGCTGGGCATTTCCCATCTCAAGGAGATCTTCGACAGAAACCGGGAAATGCTGAACTTCAACTTGACCAAACGCTGGATCCAATCCATGTTCAATCACATCGCGGCGAACGAATCGTTCGTCCAGGGTCTGGCCAACACGAAGAACTTCGACGAGTACACGTTGAACCATTCGGTCAACGTCTGCGTTTTTTCCCTGGCCTTGGGCCGGCGGATGGGGCTTTCCCGCCAGGAATTGACGGAGCTCGGCATCGGCGCCTTTCTCCATGATATCGGAAAACTCGATATTCCCAAGGAGATCCTCGACAAGCCGGCTAAACTCGATGCCGGGGAACGTTCCATCATCGAAAAGCATTCGTACCTCGGGGCGGAAAGGCTCGTGGAGCTGGCCAGGGCCCCCGGCATCCCGTTCCGGGCCATCCAGGTCGCCCTCGAACATCACTCCAGGGTCGATATGAGCGGCTATCCAAAGTACGTCCGGATCAAGGAGATCAGCCTCTTCAGCAAGATCGTGCAGATCGTCGATACCTTCGACGCCATGACGTCGAGACGCGTCTTCCGCAAGAAAGTCTTCACCAAGGAAGAAGCGCTGGGTTTCATGGTTGAAAAAAGCGGCATCGAATTCGATCCCATCGTCCTCAAAGCGTTCATAAGCATGGTCGGCATTTATCCGGTCGGTTCTCTCGTCTTCCTGAGTTCCGGGGAGATCGGCATCGTTTTCGCCAACAATCCCCATGCCTCTCTCGCCCAGCGGCCTAAGGTCAAGCTGATCGCCGACCCCGAGGGCCAAAAAATGGACGGGCCCCTCGTCGATCTGACGGACGTGGATCCAAGCACGAGAAAATTCCAGAGGACGATCGTCAAGTCGTTGGACCCGGATAAATATGGAATCCAGGTCTCCGACTATTTTCTGGTTCGCGCCCTCTGAGATCGATCTGGAGATTTCGCCATGATGATTCCGCCTCCTTTCGGCCTGGCCTGCGAAGCTTTACGAAATCCCGTCGGCATCGATGCGCGCCGCCCACGCTTGTCCTGGAAGCTCGAACACCGGGAGCGGGGCCAGACGCAGACGGCGGTCCGGATCATCGTCGGATCGAGCCCGGATTCCATGAAAAGCGGAGCCGATGTGATCTGGGACAGCGGCAAACGGCCGTCCGACGGATCGACCCACGTTCGCTACGCGGGACAGGCTCTGGAAAGCCGGAAGCGCTATTTCTGGAAGATCCGCTGGTGGGACAAAAAAGACAGGGCCGGCGATTTCAGCGAAGCCGCATTTTTCGAGATGGGCCTTCTCGATGACTCGGATTGGCGGGCGGACTGGATCAGCGCCGGGAATCCGCGCTTTTTCCGGACGCGGGGAACGGTCCTTTCGGGAAAATACCGGGGGGATTATATCCAGACCGAGGCGATGTATTTCGTCAAGGAATTCGAAGCTCAACCGGGCGTAATAAAAGCCCGAACCTATATCTGCGGCCTCGGCTTCTTTGAACTCGTCGTCAACGGCCGGAAAGTCGGCGACCATGTCCTCGATCCCGGCCAGACCGATTATAAAAAAACCGCGCTTTATGTCACGCACGACATCACGGAACGCCTCGAGCGGCGGAATTCGGTCATCATCGTTCTGGGAAACGGCCGGCATATCAAGAACTTCGGCTATGGACCGCCCAAGGCGATTTGCCAGATCGAGATCGAATATGAAAACGGCCGCCGGCAGGTCGTCGTCACGGACGAAACATGGCCGTCCGGCAGGGGTCCGATCCGGGAAAACGGGATCTATTTCGGCCAGATCCTTGACGCCCGACGAGAAAATTTCGAAAGGAACGGGAAGGCCGTTCGCGTTTCGGGCCCGCCTCTTTGCGCCCAAATGTGTCCGCCGATCCGAGTCGTCCAAAGGCTGCCCCCCCGAAGGATTTTCCGCCCTTCGTCCGGCGTTTTTATCTGCGATTTCGGCCAGAATTTCGCCGGATGGGTCAGGCTCCGGGCCAAGGGTCGGACCGGGACGAAAATCATTCTCAGGCACGCCGAGCTCTTGAACGGCGATGGGACGCTGAACGCGTCGCCCAATCAGGGCGCTCGGGCCGAGGATATCTTCATTCTCAAAGGACGCGGCGTCGAAGCCCACGAGCCAAGATTCACTTACCACGGTTTCCGCTACGTCGAGCTTTCAGGTTATCCGGGGACTCCCCGGCTGGAGGATATCGAAGGCTGCGTCGCGCATAGCGATGTCGAGCCGGACGGCGAATTCCGATGCTCCCATCCCCTTTTCAACCGCATCCACCGCAATATCGTCTGGGGTCAGCGCTCGAACCTGATGAGCCTGCCCACGGATTGCCCGCAGAGGGACGAGCGGCACGGCTGGCTCGGCGATGCTCACCTCGCCGCCGAGGAAGCGATTTTCAATTTCGATATGGAATCTTTCTACGCGAAATTCCTGCGGGACATCAGGAACGCCCAGGACAGACGAGGAAGAATTCCGGATTTCGTGCCGCCGTATGTCTCCGGTTTCAGCCCGGCCGATCCGGCCTGGGGCTCGGCCTACATCACCCTGGCCTGGCTCCTTTACTGGCATTATGGAAATACGGATGTGCTGGCCGAGCATTTCGAGGGATTGAAAAAATATGTCGATTTTCTGGCCGAAAACGCGGAAGGAGGCATCCTGAAAAACCTCGGCAAGTACGGCGATTGGTGCCCGCCGGGGAGCATCGTTCCGAAAAAAACGCCGCTCGAACTGACCTCGACCTGGTATTACTATCACGACACCCTGCTCCTGGCGAAGATCGCGGAGGTCTTGAACAGAACGGAGGACGCGAAAAAATACGCGAAATCAACGCTTCGCATCAAGGACGCGTTCAACAAGAAATTCCTCGAAGGCGATCAGTATGCCTCGATCCGCACCAGTCCCGTGGACAAGTACGTCTCTCAGACGTCCAACGTCCTTCCGCTCTATCTCCGGATGACCCCGGCCGGGAAAAAGGCGGCGGTCTTGCGAAGCCTTCTTCGCAGCATCATCGACGATTGGGATTATCACCTCGATACTGGGATTCTCGGGACGCGTTATCTCTTGGAGGTGCTGAGCGACAACGGACGCGCCGACGTCGCCTATCGCATCGCGAGTCAAACCACTTACCCCGGCTGGGGATATATGATCAAGGAAGGAGCGACCACGCTCTGGGAACGTTGGGAGAAAAACACGGGCGGCGGCATGAATTCGCATAACCACATCATGCTGGGGAGCATCGATGCGTGGTTCTACAAGACCATCGCGGGAATCCGCTGCCTGGCCCCCGGCTGGAAGTCCATCCTGATCGCTCCTCCCGGATTGCCGGCCTTGGGTTCCGCGGAATGTTCTCTGCGAACGGTCCGCGGGCGGGCGGCCGTCCATTGGATAAGGCGGGACAACGATTACGTCCTTGACATCCGCATCCCCGTGGGCGCGGAAGCGGAAGTGCGCCTGCCTCTGCTCTGGAAGAAATCCCGGCTGACAGAGGGCGGAACCGTTCTTTGGCGGAACGGAAAATGTCATCAAAGGCCGGCCGAGATCAAATTCTCGAAGGCCAAATCCGATCGCCTTATTTTAAAAATTTTGAGCGGGACATATCGCTTCCGATTGGAAGAAAGCGATTAATACAGATACTTCTTGAATAATTTCGCCGTCTCGGCATAGGCCTCTACCGTTTTCGTGATGTGCGTATCCTCGTGCGCCAGCGAAATGGCCCCGCCTCCGTGAACGACATGCACGTTCTCCGTCAAAAGGGCGATCTTCAGGATCTCTTCCTTGAGCCGGACATCCGAAAACCTGGGATTCCAAAGATCCTCGGCGCTCGAATAGGTGGTTTTCTTGAGGGGAAAATTGACCATGTAGAGCGAGCCGCCTCGGATGACCTCGTTGCCGTAGCCCGTGCAGCGAGCTTCAATGCCTTCGCAAAGGAAAACGTCCTCGACGCTTTTCCGCAAAAGATCTCCGGATGCGACGAGCCGCGGATAGATCATGGCGGCGTGCTCAACCAGGTGCTTCAGCATGACGTATCCCGCCCGCATATATTGAGGATGCGAGGAAAATGTACCGCCTTCGAATTGGACCCGAAGATATCCCGAAGCCTTGGACGGTTTCACGTCGAGGATCTCCGTTCGTCCGGCCACGGCGGAGACGGCGTGCCCGCCGCCGATGACCTTTCCGAACGTCGACAAATCGGGCTCGACTCCGTAGAGCTTTTGGACGCCGGAGGGACAGAACCGGAATCCCGAGACGATCTCATCGAAGATCAAGACGATGCCGTAGCGTTCGGTCAGACGCCGGGCCAGCTCGATGTATTCCTTGGATGCCGCCAAAAAACCGCCCACCCCTAGAAACGGCTCCAGGATGAAACAGCCGATCTTATCCCTTTTTTTTTGGAGAATCCGTTCGAGGTCGTCCGGGTCGTCGAATCGGGTGATAAAAATGTCCCGGAGGATTTCCCGGGGCACGCCGGCCGATTCCGGGTGATTAAAACCGCGCTTTTCGTGAAATTTCACGCCTTTGAGAAGATAGGGCGAAGCGCCGTGCCATCCGCCCCCGATCTTCAAAATCCCCTGCCGACCGGTGGTGGCCTGGGCGAGCATGACCGCATACATCGTGGCCAGCGTCCCCGAAGTCGTAAAACGGACTTTGTAATCTTTGTGCCCGATCTGTTTGAGCAGCAGTTCGGCAAGCAGGACTTGGCTCTCCCCTTCGAAACCCGTATGCAGGGAGCCGGCCTCGGGATCGAAACGCTCGAATTCCTTTTTCAGAACGGCCGGATTATGACCGAGGATATTGGCATAATGGCCCTGCCAGTAATCGATAAAGGCATTGCCGTCGACATCATAAACATAAGGTCCTTTGGCCCTGGCCATGAAAAACGGATAAGGCGTCCAGAGACGGATGGAATGACTCCCTCCTCTGACCATGACGGCCTGAGCCCGTTCATGCAGCTTCCGGCTTTTTTTTGTCTTTTTTTTATAGCGTGTTTCGAGGACGTCAAGGAGTTTATTGATTTTTTTCATGAGATCTCGTTTTTAATAAAGAACCACTTTACTAACCTGATATTCTCTTGTCAAACGCCGAAGGAAATTCCTTGCCGGGATGACCGGCATGCCTTCCCCGCCTGTTCCGGACTCTTGACCATAGTCCAGTTTCAAAGAAAAAGGGTGCACGAAACTGAACTACGGTCAGTCCGGACCCTAATTGACTTCACCCGGTTTGGTGCTATAATAGGCCAGTTTATGTCTATCCTCAAGAAAAAAAAGCAAAACCGCGTCTGCGTTATCGGTCTGGACGGCGTGCCCCACGGCCTTCTCCTCGACCTGGCCAAGAAGGGTGTGATGTCCTCTCTCGGCAGGATCATCGATTCCGGCCGTCTTCACAAGATGAAAGCCAGCCTTCCGGAAATCTCGGCCGTCAGTTGGACGGACTTCATGACCGGGACCAATTCCGGCACCCACGGCATTTTCGGCTTCACGGACCTGAAGCACGGCGCTTATGAGCTCCGCTTCCCCAATTTCCTGGACGTCAAAGTTCCGACGTTCTGGGATGTCCTGGGCGAGAGAGGCTTGAAAAGCATCATCATCAACCAGCCCTCGACATATCCGGCCCGCAAGATCAACGGCGTTCTTCTCTCGGGTTTTATCGCCGTGGAACTGGCCAAAGCCGTCTACCCCCCATCCTACAAGACCGAGCTGGAGCAGATCGGATATCAGATCGATATCGACACGCTCAAGTGCAGGGAAAACCCGAGCCTGCTCTGGCAGGAATTGATCAAGACGCTCATGGGCCGTCAAAGAGCCTTGAATTTTTTCTGGGAAGAGGAGTGGGAATATTTCGAATTCGTCATCACCGGCACGGACCGGCTACATCATTTTCTCTGGAATGCTTATGAGAATCCCGATCATCCCCACCATCAGAATTTCCTCGAATACTACCGGCAGATCGACCGGCTGATCAATAAAATCTACGGTGCGTTCCGGAAGACCGCCGGCGATGAAGAAAATATCTTTTTTCTGTCCGATCACGGATTCACCGGCATCAAACAGGAAGTCTATCTCAATGCCTGGCTCGAAAAAGAGAAATTTTTGAGATATTTCAATTCGATCCCCAAAGGGCTGGAGGACCTGTCCCCAAAGACCGTCGCCTTTGCTCTCGATCCCAATCGCATTTATCTGAACTACAAAGAAAAGTATCCCCAAGGCTCGGTCAAACACGGCGAGGCCAAGGCCATCAAGGAAGAAATCACCAGAAAGCTGGAAAAACTGGAATTCCAAGGAAAAAAAGTCGTCCGGAAGGTCTTCAACGCCAAGGATGTCTATAGTGGACCGCTCGTTTCGAAAGGCCCTGACCTGATCGTGCTCGGCGAACCGGGATTCGATATGAAAGGCTCGGTCAAGAAAAAAGAGATCTTCGGCCGCACACCCGGCCTTCACGGCATGCACACCTGGGACGACGCTTTCTTCCTGGCAAAAAACGACTTCGGAGACAAACTCGCGATTTCGGATATTTCGCGCATCATCATGGACCGCTACTGAGGGCAGGCATGGGCAGCTCCATCAAAGCGCGCTCTAAGATCGTCCTGGCTGCGCTTTTATGGCTTGGCGTGGGGTTGCCTCTCTTTGCCTATATCGGGCCGGGCGCCGGATTCGCTTTCCTGTCCTCGTTTCTCGTCCTGTTTCTGACATTTATCCTCGCCGTCTTTTCTTTTCTCTCCTGGCCGTTCCGCTTCTTTTTTCGCCTGATTCGAGGCGGCAAGGCCTACAAGAAAAGCCGCACGGACCAGGTCGTCATCATCGGCCTGGACGGTCTCGCGCCCGAATTGGCCGAGAAATTCATGGCCGAGGGCAAACTCCCCAATCTGGCAAAGCTGAAAAAAGAAGGCTTTTACGCCCGGCTCCAAACGACGACGCCGGCCATTTCTCCCGTCGCCTGGTCTTCCTTCATGACGGGTTCCAACCCTTCCAAACACAACATCTTCGATTTTTTGAGCAGGGACCCGAGGACATATCTGCCCGATCTGTCCTCCGCCCGCATCGGCCCCCCAAAAAAAACGCTTTCCATCGGCAAATATAAAATCCCGCTTTCCAAGGCCGAGATCCGGGGAATGCGAAAAAGCGTCCCATTTTGGAAGATCCTCGGAGACCATGGGATTTTCAGCACCATCCTGAGGGTGCCGATCACATTCCCGCCCGAGAAATTCAAAGGGCATTTGCTTTCCGGGATGTGCACGCCCGACCTCAAAGGCAGCCAGGGGACATTCTCCTTTTATACGTCCGACCCGGCCAAAATCCAGAAGCGCGAAGGCGGCATCGCGATTCCGATCGAGGTCAAAAACGATCGCGTGGAAACGTTCATTTCGGGTCCCGAAAATACCATGCTGAAGGAACCCAAGGAAATCCGCCTTCCCCTGACGATCGTGATCGACCGCCTGAAGGATGAAGCGCGGATCGAAACGGCGGGACGGAAACTCACGCTCAAGAAAAATGTCTTCTCGCCGTGGACAAGAATCACCTTCCGGCCGGGTCTGGGCTTCAAGATCAAATCCATATGCCGCTTCTATGTCTCCCAGATCTCGCCTCATTTTGAGATGTACGTCACTCCGCTCAACATCGATCCGGAAAAGCCCGCCCTGCCGATCTCCCATCCCTTCATCTATTCCGTGTATCTGGCCAAACTCCTGGGCAGCTTCATCACTCTGGGCGAAGCCAACGATACCTGGGCCTTGAACGAAAACGCGCTCAGTGAAAGCGCGTTTTTGGACTTGACCTATTCCAATCACAAGGAATGGGAAGGGATGTTGTTCAACGCCCTGGACAAGACAAAAAAGGGCCTTGTCGTCTGCGTCTTCGAGACGACGGACAGCATTTCCCACATGTTCTGGCGTTATCTGGACAAAGCCCATCCGGCCCTGAAAAAAGGGCCGTCTGCTTTGGGGCCTCAGGTCATCGAAGATCTCTTCGTCAAGATGGACGAAATGATCGGGCGCGTCAGGGAAAAAATGTCCGCCGAAAGCGCGCTTTTCATCATGTCCGATCACGGTTTCAAGTCGTTCCGCCGCGGCGTCAATGTGAACGCCTGGCTTCACAAAAACGGCTATCTGTTTTTGAAAGGCGAAAAAACCGAATCCGGGGAATGGTTCAAGGACGTGGATTGGAAAAGAACCAAGGCCTACGGCTTGGGACTGGGCGGATTGTATATCAATCAGAAGAACCGCGAGGCCGAGGGTATCGTCGACTCCGATCAGGAGGCCAAAGCCCTGCGGGCCGAGCTTCTCCGGAGGCTCAGCGGTTTGAAAGACGAGCAAAATGGAGAGGTCGCGATCAACCGCGTCTATGACCGGGACGAAATCTATTCCGGCCCATATAAAGATAACGCGCCCGATCTGATCATCGGTTACAATGCCGGCTATCGGGCCTCTTGGGAAGGCGTCGCCGGGATCGTAAAAGACGCGATTTTCGAGGATAACGTCAAAGCCTGGAGCGGAGACCATTGTATCGACCCGCCGTGCGTTCCCGGCGTGCTTTTCTCGAGCCTCAAACTGGGCGTCAAGGGACGAGCCTTCGCGGCGGAAATTGACCCGCGGGCAAAGCCCGGGGCCCCGTCCGCCGTCGAGACGCCTTCGATCATGGATATCGCCCCAACCGTGCTCGAGCTTTTCGGCCTTGAACCGCCGGCCCATATGGACGGCCGCTCGCTGCTCGAAAAAAAACTCCCGTCCGGATCCTCTCGGCCGCAAGAAAGAGAGAAGCCAAAGTGAACGATCCCATCAGCCGCCGGAATTTTCTCAAATCGAGCCTTGGCGCCGCTTCTCTTATGGCCATGGGACCCCGGCCTTCTTGGGTAACGAAAGCCTACGGCAAAAAGGCGACGGCCCGTAAAGTCGTCATTCTCGGCTTTGACGGTATGGATCCCCGTATGACCGGAGCCTGGATGAAAGACGGAAAGCTTCCCGCTTTTCAAAAATTGATGGGCCAGGGAGGTTTCCGTCCGCTCGGGACGAGCATCCCGCCGCAGAGCCCCGTGGCCTGGTCGAACTTCATTGCCGGCACGAACCCGGGCGGCCACGGGATTTTCGACTTCATCCACCGCGACGCGAAGCGCTACCTTCCCGTTTTCTCGGCGTCGGCCACCGAAGAGACGACGAAGACGATCCGCATCGGAAATACGCTTTTCCCGGTCAAGGGAGGGACCGTCAAAAACCTGAGGAAAGGAAAAGCCTTTTGGCAGGTCCTCGAAGAACACGACATTCCCGCGACGGTCTTTAAGATTCCGGCGAACTACCCGCCCGTTCCTTCGAAACAAAGGACGATTTCCGGAATGGGGACGCCGGACATCGTCGGCAGTTACGGCTTGTTCCGCTACTACACCACCGAGCCCAAGGATATTAAAGAGGACATCGGCGGGGGCGAGGTCCGCCAGGTCTATGTCATCAACCATCGGATCGAGGCCAAGCTTCCAGGGCCCGTCAATGCATTCAAGAAAGACCGCCCCGAAGCCGAGATCGATTTCAAGGTCTTCATCGATCCGCAGAATCCCGTGGCCAAGATCGTCATCCAGGACCAGGAATTCATCCTCCGCGAAAAAGAGTGGAGCGGGTGGAAACGCGTCCGTTTCCATCTCATCCCGACCCAGGGCGTGAGCGGCATCTGCCTTTTTTATCTCAAAGAGGTCCGGCCGAATTTCAAGCTCTATATTTCTCCGATCAATATCGATCCGGGCGATCCGGCCCTGCCCATATCGACGCCGGCCTCCTATGCCGAAGAACTCGCCGGAAAATTCGGGCCCTTTTTCACGAAAGGCCTTCCGGCCGATACCAGCGCCCTCGATAACGATGTCCTGGACGAGGGGGAATTTCTCCAGCAGGACGATGTTGTCCTTCAAGAAAGCCGGACCATGCTGGATTATGAGCTCGCCCGTTTCGATTCCGGTTTGCTCTTCTATTACATATCGAGCACGGACCAGCGCCAGCACATGTTCTGGCGCCTTTTGGACGACAAGCATCCGTTGCATGACGCCGCATTGGCCAAAAAATACGGAAGCGTGATCGAGGACACATACCGGGAGGCGGACCAGATCCTTGATCATGTCATGGGAAAAGTCGGCAAGGACGCGCTCATTCTGGTCATGTCCGACCATGGGTTCAATCCATTTTACCGGAGCTTCAACCTCAATACATGGCTTCGCCAAAACGGCTATTTGAAGCTCGCTAACGAGTTCAAAGAAGAAGACCTGGATCTGGCTTTCGCCGGAACCGATTGGTCCAGGACCAAAGCCTTCGGCGTGGGATTGAACGGCCTTTACATCAATCAGAAGGGCCGGGAGGCTGAGGGCATCGTTCCGGCCGGCCGCGAAAAAGAGAGCCTCGTCCGCGAAATCGCGGCGAAACTCGAAGAATTCGTTGATCCTAAAACGGGCGATAAGATCATCCGGAGGGCCTACGTGGCTCAAGACGTTTATTCGGGGCCTTATGTCGACGAGGCACCGGAAATCATCCTCGGCTTCAACCGCGGCTATCGCATTTCCAATAAGTCGCCCCTGGGCCGCGTCCCAAGGGAGGTGGTCGAGGACAATCGGGCCAAATGGAGCGGAGACCACATGGGGGCCGCTGAGATCCTGCCCGGCATCCTGCTGGCCAACCAGCCGATCAAGGCCGAAGCGCCGGCGCTCACCGACCTGACGGCAACGATCATGGATGTCTTCGGCATCGAAAAACCGAAAGCCATGATCGGGACGACCATCTTCAAGGAGTGAACCATGGGCCAAGAGAAGATCAAGCTCGACAAAATCCTTTTGGACAAAGTGCGCAAATACGCGGGGCTCGCGGGGTATTCGTCCGCCGAGGAATTCATCGCCCATTGCCTCGAGAGAGAAATGGCCAAGCTCGAAGACACCGACTCCGAGGATGAAATCAGGAAAAAGTTGAAGGGGTTGGGATATCTCTCGTAATGGGCATTTTCAATCTCGCCTTCGGCAAGATCTTCGATGTCATTTTTTTTCCTTTTCGCGCGCTCGATCCGTGGGCGGCGATGATCGCCGTTTCGTTCCTGACGGGACTTCTGATGCTTTTCGTTTTCCACCGCGCCTCGAACCAGGAGGGAATCCGAGGGGCGAAAGACAAGATCAAAGCCCACCTCCTCGAACTGCAGCTCTATAAGGACAGCCTGGCCCAGCAGCTCAATTCCCAGGGCAAGATCCTGCGGGCCAATTTTCGATATATCGGCTACGCCCTCAAACCCATGCTGATCACGATCGTGCCCGTCATGCTCATTCTCATTCAGCTCAATCTCTGGTTCGGATCACGGCCGCTTGATATCGGCCAGACGGCTCTCGTCAAGATCAAGCTGACGTCGCGCGCGAATCCGCTTCAAACCGACATTCGGTTGGAAACGCCTGCCGGCGTCGCTGTCGAAACGCCGGCCCTCCGGATCGAGGACGAACGGGAAATCGACTGGCGCGTCCGCGCCGTAGAGAACGGCGTCCATGTCCTCACCTTTCGCTTCGGCGAGGCCGTATTCACGAAAGTCCTGTCCGTCGGCCAAGGCCGCCTTTCCCGGATCGCCGCCGTTAAGCCGGGTCCCGCTTTTTGGAGCCAGGTTTTCAACCCCGGCGAAAAGCCGCTGCAGAAAGGCGCGCCGATCGAATCCGTGGAAATCGCCTATCCTCCCCTGAGATTGAGCTTGTTCGGTTGGCGCATGCACTGGCTCGTCGCCTATTTCGCTTTATCCATCGCCTTCGGCTTCGCCTTCAAAGGCGTATTCAAAGTCGAGATCTGAAAGGCCTCCCCATGAACATCGAAACCTTCAAGCTCGAGCGATTTCAATCCACCTGGGAAAACATCGTGAAATACAACCTGGCCGAAAGCGGCGTCCATCCGCTGTCGCTCCATGATTTCGTCGGGAAAAAGGAACTCGAAAAGCTCCTCTCCCTGGAAATCGGCTACAGCCAGACCAACGGGACTCCCGGGCTGCGAAAAGCCATCGCCGCCTTCTATCCCGGGATCGCTCCGGACGCGATCCAGGTGACGGCCGGCTCCACGGAAGCCAATTTCCTTCTCATGTGGCGCCTTATCGAGCCCGGCGACGAAATCGTCTTCGAGGTTCCCAATTACATGCAGATGTGGGGCCTCCTCCGCGGATTCGGGGCCAAAGTCAAGACGTTCCGCCTCCGGGAGGAAAAAGGCTGGAAGCCCGATCTGGACGAGCTTGGGCGGGCCGTGACAAAAAAGACCAAGCTCATCATACTGACCAATCCGAATAACCCGACGGGAGCCGTGCTGAGCCGGGAAGAGATGGACGAGATCATCAGAATCGCCCGGAAAGCCGGCGCTTGGATCCTGGCCGACGAAGTCTATCAAGGCGCCGAGCGGATCGGCGGGCGGACGCCGAGTTTTTGGAAACGCTACGATCGATCCATCTGCGTCAACGGCATGTCCAAGGCCTTCGGCCTGGCGGGACTGAGAATCGGCTGGATCGCCGCTCCCCTGTCCATGATCCGGAGCCTCTGGCCGTACCACGATTACACGACGATATCGCCCAGCGTTCTGAGCGATGCGCTGGCCCGCATCGCCCTTTCCCCGGTCCATCGCGACCGGATCCTCCGAAGAACGAGGACCATCCTGACGGAAAACTTCGCCGTGCTTGGATCCTGGCTCAAGACGTTTAGCGGGGTCTTCCGATGCGTCCCTCCGAGAGCGGGAGCCGTGGCCTTTGTCCACTACGATCTCAAGATCAATTCCACGAAGCTCGCCGAAAAAATCATCCGCGAGCAAAGCGTGTTCTTGGCTCCGGGCGACCTTTTCGAGATGGACCATTTTCTGCGCATCGGGTTCGGCGCGGAAAAAGAAAGACTGATCGAAGCGCTGGGCCTCATGAAAAAATCGATCGCGCGACTCCGCTAAGGGACGCTTCGCACGTACGGCAGATTCTTCGTCCTGAGCTTGATCAAAACCTTCGATTCCTGGTCCCACCCATCTTTGTCTTTCATCTTGAATGTAAGATTTAAGTCTTGAACCGTCTGGATTTTCGGCGGCTCAACGTCCTTATTGTCCTTTTTCTTGAAGAGGTCTTTTAAGAGAGAGTAAAGGGCGCTGATGACGGCGGGGATCGAGATCGAATTCATGGGGTCCGGCTCGTTGCGATGGAGCATCCAATCCGGTTTGAACCCGAAAGGATTAGGGTTCGGCTTGACGCCGATCTGCCACGAGACGGGATATTCCCTTTTCTGACTGGACATCACGAGCTCTCCCCCGACGTACATCGACAATTTGTATTCCAGGGGCGGGCCGCTCGCCGCCGCGGGCTGCGGCGGGGGGATCCGGGGCGCTGAGGCCTCGACATCGAGCGTGATCTCTTTTTTCAGGATCAGGCCGCCCGCCTTGATTTCCAAAATATAGACGCGCGTTCCCGGGTTGAGCACAAGCTCGTTGGCATCGAGGGCAATGATGTTGAACCCGGCCTTGAGCTGACCCCCTTCGAGGACGTTCCCGTCCCGCGAAAACTTGTAGAGCGCTTCGTTGGCGACCACGACCACGAGCGGCAGGATGCCCTGGGGGACGATGGTCTGATCTCCGATACCTTTAATGAGGGCGATCTCCGAGATGAAAGGATAGCGGCTTTTCCAAGCGTTCAGCCAACCGAGGACGTCCGCTTGGCTGACCAGATCCAAAAACGCGAACCCGGTGTCTTGGGCCTTGCAGATCTCAAAGTATTCGACGATCCACCGTGTTTCGTTCAGCGGATCGTTTTGACGGCCGAAGGCGAACGCCAGAAGGCCGGACGCGTCGGCCTTGTCGATCGTGTTTTCCAGATTGTCATAGCTCCGGACGAGATAGTCCGACAGCTCCTTATAGTCTTTGTCTTTACTGAAGATCTGGGCGACGTCGGCCCGCCATTGGGCCCGCAGAGTCCCGGTGCATATCGCGAACAGCGCAAAAACGAGGACCTTTTTTTTAATGGCCATATTCGAACACGAAATAAAGCTCGAGGCTGGAATTAGGAAAATCCGCCGGAAGCGGAGGAAAGGGCGCGCATGCCTGAAGCGCTTTCAAGGCGGCCTGGTCCAGGACTTCGACTTTGGAGGGCGTCGCGATTTCAGCCGAGAGGAGTTCGCCGCTCTTGGCGATCATGACCGAGATCCCGACTTCCCCCTTCCACCCCGCGTTTCCGGCCCGCCCGAGCGACCAGTTCTTCTGGATCTTCGTCAGGACCTGATTGGCCCAGGGAGCCAAATCGTAGCGGCGGATATTGACCGAGACGCCGGCTCCGCGGGACTGTCCGCCGGACCCTTTGCCCCCGGGACCCGATGGGCCGCCTCCTCCTGAAGAACCGGTCAACGACGCGCCTGAACCGGCGTACTTGGAAAAATTGATTTCCCTCAGATCCCGATACCTGTTCGGCCTGAGAAGTGCATCCAACGGATTTTCCGGGGCCTTAGCCAAATTCAATGGGGCGTTTTTTGGATACGTGAGATGGAATCCCGAGAACGGTCCTTCTCCGGGCTGAACTCCGCTCGTCCCCGCGGATGAAGATTGAGCGGCCGTCCCGGCAACCGGGGCATTCGCGCCGCCGCCGCCTCCCGCCGGAGTGGCCGGCTTTTGGGCTTCTCCTTGTTCAGTCTTGGCCTGACCCTGTCCTGAAGTCTCGGAATCCCGGCCCGGCTTGATGATGACCGGTTCCGGCGGTCCGGCCGATGTCTTGACCCTGATGGGGACTTTTGGAAGGCGGACCGCGTCTTCGGGCAACAAAACGACCGCCGTCACCTTCTCCCGGTCATTGAAAACCTTGTAATTGTACTTGGCGTGCAGAATGACATAGAGTCCCACGATATGAAGCGCCACGGAGAAAACGAAGATGGCGATTCTATTTATATATTCCGGTTTTCGGTCGAGAATTTTCGACTCCAAAACGATATTTTAGCATAAATCGGACCTCTATTATCTTAATGCCTTTTCCGCCGAAGTCGTTACAAATAATTTTAATGAAAGGAATGTTTTTATCGGAAGTTCAGGACAAGTTCGTGTCGTACATATATGCCTGGAGGGCCGTCGGGGATTTGGATGTGAATCGTAGAGCCTTCCAAGGCTCCTCCCGTGACGGTCCGGATAAGACGGGCATTGGCCAACCGCAAATCGTAAATGCGGCCCGCGATCCCCTCGACGACGGCCTTCAGATTCCCGCCGTCCTGCGTCAGACGGATGATCCTCAAGCCCTTGTTGATATCCCCCGTTTCCGATTCATTGGCCGGAGGCAGGAATTCCGGGGCCGGATCCGTTTCGATTTCGATGAGGTCGCTCTGGGAAAGTCCGGTTTCCACGACGGGCCGGACGGCCTGAGCCAATGGGTTTGCCTCCAGCCGAAAGGCGATCTTCCGTCCGTTCAGGTTGATGCTTCGGACGCGGGTACCGAGGCCGAGAGCAGGGGCAAAGATCAGCCGGCACGGCGCGCTTTTCCGCCGTTCGATCTCCAGCGCGATCTTGTTCGCGGATTTTCGATAGCGCAGGGATAGGACTTCGTCCCCGATTTTATAATTCTCGATCGAGACGTGCGTCCAGTCCGCCGGAAAGCGCGGCTCGAAACGGACCTCATGTTTTAAAGCGTCTCCTTCAAGTCCAAGCAGTCCCCGGATCAGGGGAAAAACGACGCCGCTCGAGGAGAAGCCTTGATGGCAAACGCCCTCCTGCGGCCAGATATTCTGTTCGCCGGAGAAGAGCTCGGTGACATATCCGAGCCCGTTGTCGAAAGTATGGCGAACGGCCGCCAGGAGCAGCCCGTAGCCCTGAAGCGCATAGTCGTTTTTGAATAGGGCTGTCGCCACCCAACCCGTGAGGAACGGCCAGACCGCGCCATAGTTGTAATTCAAGGGCTCGAAGAAAGCGCTTTTATTCGAAAGCATCCGGACTCCCCAGTCGGTGGTGAGTTCGGAGGCGTTCATCTTTTGGAGCGTCAGCATGCCGCGCCGGGCGTCGCCCTGACCCCAGGCGAGCGGAACCGCGCTCCACGGCGTAAGTTCCCTGACCTGTTTTCCGTCGGCGTTGAAAGCGTAAGCGTATTGCTCGTTCTCCGCGTCCCAGAACCTGGCGTCAAGCGCTTTTCTCGCCAGGTCATAATGGTCACGCGCCCGTTTCTCGGAAATTTGATCTCCCGCCGCTCGGGCCAACTGTTCCATGGCGGAATCCGCCCGGATGCCGGCCGCCGCGAGAAAAATATCGGTTTTGATGCCGGTGAGCGAACCGAATTCGAGGGCTCCGAGGCCGGCCCGGTCGTTATCCATGAGGCCGTCGCCGTCGGCGTCCGTGGACAGGCACCAGTCATAGGCTTTCTTGATCGAGGCCCAGCTCCGCCTCACGAACTCCGCGTCTCCCGACGCCCGCAGATAATCATAGCAGGCCGCGATGTAGAACGGCGTGGTGTCTCCATGGATATAGCCGTAAGGATAATCCTTGAACCAATCGAGATATCCGGCCGCCTGGGACAATTCGTGGGCCATTTTCCCATCGTCGCGCTGCCACTTTTGGGTGAAGGAAAGGGCGTCTTTGACCTCTGAAAACGCCCCATAGCTGTCAAGGCTCAAGGAATTCATGTAGGCGTCGCCTCCGAAAAACCAGCCGAAACCGGGACGGCCGCCCGTTCCCGATGTTCCCAGCCCGGCGACAAGCCCCCGGCCGAGGTCGGGATTGTCCACCATCAGGTTATCGTAAGCGACCTTGGCCCACTCGAAGGCCAGGTCGATTTTCCCTTCCGGCGTTTTGATCCGGAGCGTATCCTGCCGCAGGCGGCGATAATGATCCGCCGCGGCGCGATAAACAGATTCGGGGTCGGCAGCGAGCTTCTCATAGACCTTTCGGACGTCGTCGCGCTTTCCCTTGCCGCCGGCCATGACGATCGGAATGAATTTCCCTTTGACCTCGTCCTTGTTCTCGATCGCGATCTTGAATTGATTCGGGGAATCCGAGAGCATATGGGCCGGCGTATAGGAGATCCCCTGCGCGGCCGGCGACCCGATATATCCGTGGTTCTTTCGCGTCGGTTCGCTGATGAGATAGGCTCTCAGGCCGACGTCCCAGGAAGCGTATTGCCCGCCGAGGCCGGCCGGCCACATCGGCTGGAGCACGGGCAGGAAACTGCAGACGACCGTCACGGGCTCGGTCGTATCCACGGCCAGAAGGATGACGGCCCCGGGATCTTCGATCGCCGTGACGAATGTCGCCCTCATGGTGAACGATTGAAAGGCGTACGTCAGCGTCGTCGCCGCGGGCGTCACGGAAATGAAACGAACGATGTCCTTACCGAGAACGGCCTGCGTGCTCGAGCCGAGGAGAAACGAAAACTCGAAATTCCGGATGAGCTTGAGCGGATAGGCCCAAGCCTCGAACGTTCCGCTTTCGTTGCCGAGCACGGCGAACCTCCGGCCGGCTTTGTCAAAATACGTGTTCGGCTGGGCGAGGCGACGGAGTTCGAGATCGTTCGACGCCGTGTCGAATCGCGGGACGAGCCCGTCGCGGTCTCCGGCCGACGCGGTGAACGCTCCCAGGACAAAAATTGAAAGTGCGAAAATGATTTTTTTCATAGCCGCCCCTTTCTCAACGCATCATCGGAAAAATGATCGCCATCGAGATCCGGATGCATTCCAATCAACCTTCGAACGTGTTGAACCAGGCGATGTCATCGAGGGACTTGCGTCGCTGCTCCCTCTTCGGCTTATGTTCATAATAGCCCATCGCCAGCAACGCGACAATCTTGTATTTGCGCGGGATCTTGAAAAATTTGCGCGTCTTCCGAATGTGAAACCAGCCGATCCAGCACGTGCCGAGCCCGAATTCTTCCGCTTGAAGGACGAGGTGCTCGCCGGCGATGCCGACATCGATCATGTAGAAGGGAATCTTCTGGACCTGTCGGCCGAGCCGGTTGGCCAGGAAATCGAGCCTGGCCAGGATGAGAACGAGAATCGGGGCTTCGGCCGCGAAACGGCAACTGGAATAAATCCCGGAAAAGGCTTCTTTGGCGAACCGGGCCTTAAGATCCGGCTCATCGAGCACAAGGAATCTCCAGGTCTGGGCGTTCTCGGCCGACGGGGCCAGGCGCGCCGCTTCAAGGCAAGCCGTGATTTTTTCGCGTTCGACCGGTTTGGGAAGATAGCGCCGGATGCTCCGCCGGCTTCGGACGAGCTGTTGGAACGGTGTCAAGATCATGATGTCATCTCTCATTTGATCAAGCGCAACCGCCCGTCTCCTTTTGCCCCAATAGGACCGGCGGCCGTCCCGCATGGGAAAAAACGGGCAGCATCGACGCAAAAATCCCGGCCGGGCAGAGGCCCATGACGATTCGCCGGGCTTGGTTCGTTCTCATCCTTCCTCCTTCCGTTCGAACTCCGCAGGAATCGAATTTCTTTTTATATACCAAAATCAAAATAAATATGATATAGTCTGGCCAAAGAACCTTTACGGGAATGATCTCGTATAAGAGAAGAAGGAGGAAAAGCATGAAAAAATTTGCTGCTGTCGGATTGGCCCTCGCCTGCGTGTTGCTCGGCTTCGCCGCTTGTAACAAGAGCGCGGGAAACGGGTCGGAAAATGCGCTCTCCCTGATCCCGACGGACACCCAGGGCGTCGTCGTCATCGACATCCATAAGGCCATGACCACCGCCATCGCGGATAAGGCCATCAAGGAAAGCCAAGAGTTTCAGAAGTACCAGGAGTTCATCAAAGAGACGGGAATCGATCCCCAAAAGGACATTGATTTCGCCGCCATCGGCATTTCAGGCATAGGGAAGTCCGGGGAATCCTCCGGCGCCGGCGTCGGGGTTATCAGCTTGAAATACAACAAAGACACATTGCTGGCCAAATTTAAAGCCAAAGCGACGGACGTAAAAGAAGCGAACTATGAGGGTGTGACGCTCTACACGGCAAGGGAAGGCAACGGCCAAAAACCCGTGTGGGGCGCCTTCCTTGACGATTCCCGCATCGTTCTCGGCACGGAAACGAGCGTCAAAGCGGTCATCGATGTCTTCGCCAAAAAAGCCGACAATATCTACAAGAACGCCGGCATGGCCGCTCTGTTCAAAACGGCGAACAAAAAGGCCATGATCTGGTGTGCGTTCGATTTCCCGCCCGACATGATGAAAAACGTCGCGTCCTCGACCCCGATGATGTCCGACGTAGCCGGCGTCAAAGCCCTTCTCGCCTATTTCGATTATGCCAATAAGTCTCTCCAGCTCGAGATTAAAGCCATCGGCGGAGACGCCGACAAGAATAAAAAGCTCGCGGACGCCCTCATCGGATTCAAGGCCCTGGGCGGAATGGCCTCCGGCGATAAACCCGAGGTCGGCGAACTGTTGAACAAGATCGAGATTTCCTCGGCGCCTGATTCCGTCAAGATCTTCGCCAACGTTCCCGAAGACCTTTTGAACAAGCTCAGCGCGACCGCCCAGAAGACGGTCGAAGAGAAGATCGCCGGGGCGAAAAGCGAAGAAAAGAAGGACGAGAAGAAAGAAGAGAAGAAAGAGGTCAAGAAATAACGCCGAGGGTCAATCCTCGAAGATATATTCTTTCCTGGAAAAGACCAGGCAGGCCAAGCAGAGAAAAACGACCGTAAGGACGAGGAGCGTCACTATGGCCACGGCTGGATGACTGGGTTCCAGGTTGAACTTTAGAAAAGAAATCTTTCCGTCATCCGAAGACATCGCGGGCAGCAAAGATTTCAAGTAATGTATGATCGTAAATTTTTGTGTTGAGCCCGGAAAATACTGGACGACGTTCTCCCATCCAAAACTGAAAAACAGGCCGAAAATGACGGCCCTTTTGAAGAACGTCCCCAGAAATGTGAAGAAGGCCGTATAACAGAAGAGGCCGGTGACCAACACGCCCATGCTTCGAAAAAGCATCGTCCAGGCGGACGGCTCGGAGATCTGGCCGATGTGGAGAATCAGGAAAGACACGACGATGCCGGCGGCCATGGCGCCTATGAGGAAGGCCATATAAGCCGCATACTTGCCCAGGATGATAGCGGATTTCGAGACAGGCCGGGTCGTCAGGTAGGTCAGCGTCTTTCCTTCCAGTTCCTCCGAACAAATCGATGTCCCATAGAAAAGGGCCAGCATGAGGATCAGGAATTGCAGGTAGAAGCTCATGATGATGTTGAGAAAAACGGACGGACCGTCGATGAGAGCGCCTCTGGAGAAGATCTGGTTGAGCTGAAGAACGAGCGAAATCGCCACGGGCAGGCAGCCGATGAGGAAAAAAGCCTTGGTCCGGCGCGCCCTGCGCCCGATAAAAAAGAACAGCGAGAAAATGGAGCGCACAGCGTTTCGGGTCATCGTCATTTTCCTATGAGATAATCGAAAACCGCTTGAAGATTGTCGTCGGGCGACGTGATCTCCTCGACGTCGATGTCGCCGTCGACGATCAGGCGGGGCAAGAGCTCGAAGAATTTATCGCGGTTCCGCGTCTCGAAGACGACCGTATCCGGCGCCGCGCCGAACCGGATATCCATGACCGATGGCTCTTCGACCAGGCGGGCGGCCAAACCGCGGGCCTCGCTGCATCTCACGGAGACCATGTGGGGATGCTGATCGATCAGATCGCGGATGTAGTGAATGTCGCCCTGGGCCAAGATTTTCCCCTGATGGAGAAGGATGATCGTCCGCGTCAGGGCTTCGATCTCGGGCAGGACATGGCTCGAAATGACCACGGTCTTTCCAGCGTCCTTTTGATCCTTGAGCATCCGGATGACCTTGCGCTTGCTCAGAGGATCCAGCCCGTTCAACGGCTCATCGAGGATGATGATCTCCGGGTCGTGGGCCACGGCTTGGGCCACCTTAAGCCTCTGCCGCATGCCGCGGCTATAGCCCCTGACCAACCGATCTTTGTCTTTATAAAGCTCGACGAAATCGAGCGCTTGTTTCGCCTTGGATTCAATCTCGCAGCGCGAAAACGAGTACAGACGCAACAGGCTCGTCAAAAACTCCCAACCCGTCATCCCTTCGTAGAAAGCGTCCTGTTCCGGGCAAAATCCGATCGACGCGAATATCCGGGAATTGTTCCAGATATTCTCGCCGCGAATGGAGGCCCATCCGATGCTCGGCTTTATCTGTCCCGTGATGAGCTTCAGCAGCGTGGATTTTCCGGCCCCATTCGGGCCGAGAAGCCCGGTGATCCCCGGCTCGATCTCGAGCGAGACGTCGGACAGGCCGAGGATGTTGCCGTACCATTTGCTGAGCCTTTGCGTCCGGATGACGGCCGTCACCGAATCACCTCGACGCTCCGTATTTTTTTTATCAGCACGAAGCCGGACAGGCCGCAGACGGCGGCGAGGATGATCAGGGAATAGAACCACGGAACATTGTAAAGAGGCCTGACCCGGAAAAGAAACGCGCCGATTTGTTGGAGGTTGCCGTGGATCGAGAACAGCGCGAAATACGGACTTCTGAAACTCAAGTAAAAAATACCGAAACAGATATCCGAGAGGATATAGATCAGAATCATGAAAATAGAGACAAAAAGACGGCTCCGGCTGAGGCAGGAAACAAGGAGCGTGTAAAAGGCGAAGAAGATCGAGAAAAGGAAGGAGCAGGCGATCACGGACAGGGGAAGCCAAGGATAGTCCGTCAGAAATTTAAAGCTTCCGGAAAGGACGAGCTTAGCGATGATGAAAAGGAGGCCGGGCACGAGGGTCATGGTCAGTAGGAAGAACAGGACCGTCGAAATTTTTCCCAGAAAATAATCCCGTCTGCGGAGCGGCCTGGAAAAATAGAGCTGAAGGGAATTGTTTTTCAAATCGTCGGTCATGAGCCAGGCGCCGCTGGGGATCAAGGCGATGATGATCAGAAGCAAGATAAACCAGCTCGTGAAATAGTCCTTGAACCTTTCCGGGCTGGCCTGGATGGCCGTCAGAACCTGGGTCGGCCCCCCCCTCCGGCCTCTGAAAATGGATTGGAAATCCTCGAAGTGTTCGGAGATATAGATCATCGTGAGAGGGACGACCATCGGAAGGAGCGAAAACAGATAGCTGAAGATGAACAGTTTCCGCTTCAGCGCCTGGCGGATGCCCCGCCTCGCGATCGGCCACCAGGGAAACCGCCGTTCGACGAAGGTTCCCTGCCAATGGACGTATCCCCGTTCCGAGATCGGCATCAATCCACTCCCACCGTCTGGGCGAAAAGGTCCTCGAGCGAGGTCCGGCTCTTGACGAAATACCGGATTTGAACATCTTCCCGGACCGCCGCCCGGAAGATCTCGCGGCGAGAAAGGTTCGCCGGCATATAGATTTTCATGAGCTGTTCTTCGGTCTCTTCAACGCGGCAGCCCAGGTCTTTCAAGACTTGGAGAAACCTCCCGGTCTCCCCCTTCGTTCTAATCTCATATAGGCTGTATTGAATTTCCTTCAGGGTTTCGAGTTCTCCCTGGGCCGCGACCGCTCCCTTGTTCAGGATGACGACATGCGAACAGGTGAATTCGATGTCGGTGAGGATGTGAGACGACACGAGGATCTGGATGTCTTTCTTGGAAGAGATGTCTTTGATGAGGTCGAGAATCTCGTTTCGTCCCTGAGGGTCCAAGTTGCTCGTCGGCTCATCCAGAAAAAGGAGCTTCGGATCGTGGACGAGGGCCTGGGCCAGCTTCAGCCGTTGTTTCATTCCGGCCGAATACGTCTCAAGAGAACGATAGCGCGCCTCACCAAGCCCGACATAAAAAAGGACATCATGAGCCCGTTTCATGGCTTCCTGCCGGGGCATGCCCGAGAGCTCGCCGAAATAGGCGGTGAATGTCACAGCATCCATTCCTGGGATGAGACAGTCGTCCTCGGGCATGTACCCGACAGACCGGCGGATGAGAAACTGATCCTTTTGGATGTCATAGCCAAGGACCCGGCCTTCGCCCCGGTCGGGCCGGAGAAAGCCGAGCAGGATCCGGAGGAGCGTGCTTTTGCCCGCGCCGTTCGGACCCAGGAGTCCGCAGGCGCCTTCGCCGAGGGCAAGGGTCACTCCGTCAAGCGCGGTGATCTTCCCATAATGGAAATGGATATCCTTGAGTTCGATGTTCATGACAATAAATAATGTTCTCTAAGATTTACGAGATTTCATCAATAAAGTTCCAGCCGGCCGGCCCTCGCCGTGGACAAGCGCCCGGTAAGTCTTCTCGATCCGGTCCCATTTCTCTTCGCGATCGAGCGACCAGTATCGCCCGATGACGGTCGCGACCTCGCCGATGCCGAGCGCCCGGCACGTTTCCTCCACCTTTTCGACATAGATCGCGCCGCTCTCGGGCATTTCTCCGCGCCGTCCTATGAAGCCATGGACGTGGACCTTGGTCAAGCCCGCGTCTTTGGCGAGCTTGAGAAGGGCGAAAAGGTGCCTGATCGTGCCGTGAGAGCTGTAATGGGAAATGATGCCCATAAGATGAAGAGCCCGATGCTCCCGCTTGGCTTTATCCATGACGCCGAGGAAGGCCTCATTGCGGAAAAAACTCCCGTCCTCGACGGCCTTGTCGATCCGGACGCGATCGAGAAGGACGCGGCGTCCCGCCCCCAAATGAAGGTGGCCGGCTTCGGAATTCCCGACGGTTCCCGCGGGCAAGCCGACGGCCTCTCCCGAAGCTTGAAGCAGGGACCGGGGGAATCGGGACCATAGGTCGTCGAAGTGCGGCGTCCTGGATTGCGCGATCAAATTACCGCTTTGAACCGCGCTCATCCCCCATCCGTCCAGAATGAGCACGACGACTTTTTTCCGGATCGGCGCGTGACGAGGCCGCTCGACAGCGGCTGGGGCCCCGGGCTTTGTCCGGGGGTCCACTTCCGCCGTACTCGCCCGTGGATATAAGCCACAGGCGAGTGGCGAGCCGAAGGCTCGTCCCTTGACGAAGAGGCTATGTCCCGTCATTTCTGGGGGTTTCGGGATGTCCAGGAGATCGAGAATCGTCGGAGCGACATCGGCCAGTTCGCCGGATTCGCGCAAATTCGGGTAGGCCGGCTTTCCGGACGCATCATCGGAGAAAATGAACGGCACGGGATTTTTTGTGTGTCCCGTATTGATCGTTCCGTCCTGATACTCCCATTCTTCGACCGTCCCGTGATCGGCAGTGACGATCAGAGCGACCGCTCGCCGCCGCGCTTCCTCGATGACGCGCCCCAATTCCTTGTCCACGGTTTCAACCGCGCGAATGGCCGCTTCTTTGTTTTCGATATGGCCGACGACGTCGACGTTGGCGAAATTGGCCATGACGACATCGAAGCGAGGGTCGCCGATTTTATCGATGACGGCGTCCGCCACGGCCGCGGCGCTCATTTCAGGCCTTTGATCGTAGTTGGAAACGTCCTGGGGAGAAGGAACGATCACCCGTTCCTCTCCCGGAAAAACGGCATCGGACTTGCCGTTCATGAAAAATCCGATATGGGTCGCCTTCTCGGACTCCGCGATCTTGGCCAGACGAAGCCCAGCCTTGGAAAGAACTTCGGCCAACGTGTTCTTGATCTTAACGTCCGCGGGGAAGGCGACGCGGACGCGCAGTTTGGGATCGTATTCGATCATGGTCACAAAGTCGAGATCCAGACTTTTTTCGACCGGAAAATGAGAAAAGGCCGGATCGATCAGGCATTGGGTGATCTCGATCTCGCGCTCGCCCCGAATGTCGTAAAAAATGACGGAGTCGCCGCGGCTGATGCGTCCCACGGGCCTCCCTTTTTCGTCCACTCGGATGATGGGTTCGAGGGCCTCGTCCTCTTGGCCGGCGCGGTACGCCGCGCGAATGGCCGGACCGAGGGAGAAAGTTCTATCCGTCACATCGTTCACATTAGCACCGCTCATAAAAAATGAATTCATACTATAGAAGGCACCGGAGGGGAAGTCAACTTTAGGGGGGACCGCTTCGCGTTCCCCCTCCAACGGGCACCGGGAAGACCCGGCCGCCCTGCCCCCCTTCTCGGGCGGGGAATGGACCCCGCTCTGCGACCAAGGGGGCATGCCCCCTCTGGAACCCCCACGAGCGGCTCCCCGCGGCAAGCCCCGGGGCATATTCGCCGCTCGTCAACTGACACGGATGATCCGAAATTGCCGATAAGATGCGACGCGGAATTCCGGGACTTGAACGGAAAATTCATGGGACACAATCCCATTTCGAGAGAAATGGGTTATGTCCCGAATTTTCCGGATCGTGTACCAGGGAATTCCGCGTCTCACCCAAAAATCCCGATCTCCCAGAGGAACAATAGATCAATCGGCAATTTCGGATAGGATCCATCCGTGGGACGCGGACTTTTTCTTCGGACGAGAACAGCCAAGATAAGGAATTTTGAAGATTGACGCCAAGCGCTCCCTTTGTATAATACAATAGAGCCGCTTCCATTCCTAAAAACGGAGATCAAGGAGGATTCATGAAAAAGTCTATGGTCGCCGCCGTCATCGTTTTTTTGTTTTCGAGCGTCAGCGTTTTGATGTCTCAATCCAAGCCTCTGACCTTCGACGATTTCATCAAGATCAAGCGCGTGACCGACCCGCAGCCTTCGCCCGACGGGCAGTGGATCGCCTACGTCATCACGGTCATGGATAAAGAGGCCAACCGCGGCAACAGCGACATCTGGCTCGTTCCGGCCGGGGGCGGCGAATCGCGCCTCCTGACGGCGAGTCCGCAGGCCGATAACAATCCGCGGTGGTCGCCGGACGGGAAGAAGATCGCGTTCATCTCGACGAGGAGCGGATCGTCCCAAATCTGGATCATCAACCCGAATGGCGGAGAAGCCCGTCAACTGACCACCCTCTCCACCGGGGCTTCGGGCGTCGTCTGGTCGCCGGACGGAAAGCGCCTCGCCTTCACATCCTCGGTTTATCCGTTATGCCCGGATGATAGTTGCAACAAGAGAAAAACCGAAGCCTGGGAGAAGAGCAAGATCAAAGGCCGCGTTTACGATTCTTTGTTTTTCCGCTATTGGAACGCCTGGCGGGACGGCACGAGAAACCACGTCTTCGTCATTCCCTCCGAAGGCGGTCACGCCGTTGATGTCACCCCGGGTGATTTCGACGCGCCGCCCCTGGATTTGGGGGGAAATCCGGATTACGCTTTCGCGCCGGACGGGAATGAGATCGCCTTCGTCCGCAATGTCGATCCGGACCTCAAACACGGCATCGGCACCAACAATGACGTCTTCGTCACCAGCGTGAAGGGCGGCGAGATCCGGCCGATCACGACCAGCAAAGCCAACGACAATATGCCCGTTTACTCGCCCGACGGAAAAACCCTGGCCTACCGGGCCATGGCCCGTCCCGGATATGAATCCGACAAGCTCGATGTTATGCTTTACGACCGCAGGACCGCGAAGACCGTCAACTTGACCGCCGATCTCGACGTCTCCGTCAATGAAATGCTCTGGTCCAAAGACGGCTCGACCCTCTTCTTCGAGGCGGACGAAAAAGGACGGAACGCCTTCTTTAAGATCACGATCAATAGCGGCAAAGCCGAAAAAATCCTGGACGGCCAGACGTTCAGCTCCATCAGTTTGCTCCCCGACAATAAGACGTTCATCCTCCTCAAGCAGGCCATGAATCAGCCCGCCGATATCTTCGGTTTCGATGCGGTTTCGAAAAAGCTCACCCGGATCACCGCCACGAACCGGGACCTGCTCGCCCAGCTCCAGATGAACCCAGCCGAGGAATTCTGGTTCGAGGGCGCCGCCAAGGATAAGGTCCACGGCTGGCTGCTCAAACCGCCCGCCTTCGACCCGTCGAAAAAATACCCTCTCCTCTTCCTGATCCACGGCGGCCCTCACGGCCCCTGGAAAGACGAGTTCCATTACCGCTGGAACGCGCAGATGTTCGCCGCGCCCGGATACGTCACGGCCATGATCAATTTCCATGCGAGCGCGGGCTACGGCCAGCGCTTCTCGGACGCCATCGTCGGCGATTGGGGCGGCAAGCCCTACGAGGACATCATGAAAGGCCTGGATTATTTATTGGCGACCTATGCGTTCCTCGACAAGACGAAGCTGGGCGCGGCCGGCGCATCCTACGGCGGATACATGATCGATTGGATCGAAGGACAGTCCTCCCGTTTCAATTGCCTGATCTCTCACGACGGGGTGTTCGACCTCCGCTCGATGTACGGCGCCACGGAAGAACTCTGGTTTCCGGAGTGGGAGCAGAAAGGAACGCCGTGGACGAACCCGGAGCAATACACGAAGTGGTCGCCGAGCTATTACGTGAAAAATTTCAAGACGCCCTGTCTGGTCATTCACAGCCAGAACGATTACCGCGTGCCGCTCGAGCAGGGCCTCCAATTCTTCACCTCCCTGCAACGAATGAACGTCCCCTCGAAATTCCTCTATTTCCCCGACGAGGACCACTTCATCTCGAAGCCGCAGAACGCGGAAATGTGGTGGAAGACGATGCTCGACTGGCTGGCGACCTATCTCAAAAAGTGAGCGGGAGGCTGAGGAGCGATTCCGGATCGACGCGGCTGTTGAAGACTTTGAAACCCCAATGCAGATGGGGACCGGTGGACCGGCCGGTATTGCCGATTTTGGCTATGACCTGGCCTTTTTTGACCATGTCTCCCCGTTTCACGAGGATCGTGGAGAAGTGGCAATACAGGCTGAACACTCCCCGGCCGTGATCGATGATCACCGTCTTGCCGCTCAGATAGAGGTTGCTGGCGAGCACGACCCGGCCCGCGTTCGAGGCTTTCACCGGGAAACCCCAGGGCGCGGCAATGTCGACGCCCGCGTGGACCGCCAGCCGCTTTTTATTGTAAATCCGCAATTGCCCGAAATTCGGGAAGGGTTCTCGGCCCGGAAGGGGGGAGAGGAAATTCCCCGTTCCCAGCCATTCCGGCGTAATGACGGAATAGACCTCCGCGACGAGCTCCTGCTCTCTCCGGACCCTTTCCTCCTCCGCCGCCGGCGGGTTCAACATGGCTTCGTTGACGTAAAAATTTCTTTTGGGAAATTCCCTCGATTCGATCGTTATTTCCTCCTGGTATCTCTCGATCGTCCCGTCCGTCTTTTCTTCCGTCACGCCGACGGTCAGAGGCTGGGGCTTGAGCTCGACATCGATTCCGATCAAGGCGAACGCTCGGGCGCCCGGCTTTGAGCCGTCCAGGACATATTTTTGATCCTGGACCTGGAGGATCAGCTTTTTCACGGAAGGGTCGGATTTCATTTCAGCCAGGATGACTTCCCCCGGCTGCAGGGATCTGAAGACTAGCTCCACGGGAACGCCTTGGAAGGAGATCGTCTGCATGGCCCGCGGGGGCGTCGTCGCCAGCGCCGCGATCGCGATCAGGAGCGGCGCAACGAGCAGAGCTTTCTTCATGGCGAGTCTTTTTTCCTCAATATCATTCCCGGGAGCTTCCCTGTGTGTTTTTCCTGGTCGATGACGATCTCTCCGTTGATCAGAACGGTGGACACCCCGGCAGGGTATTGATGAGGATCGGCCCAGGTGGCCTTGTCGATGATCTTATCGGGATTGAAAACGACCATGTCGGCGTAATTCCCCGCCTGAAGGACTCCCCGCTTGAGAAGGCCGAATTTCCGGGCGGGCATCGAGGTCATTTTCTTGACCATCTCCTCGAGCTTAACGAGCTTCGCCTCGCGGACGTATTTTCCCAGGATACGGGGAAACGTCCCATAGACCCGGGGATGAGGTTTTCCCCGACCGAGGGGGCCATAGGGCGCCAGCGCTTCACCGTCGGTGCCGACGCCGACCAGCGGATGGGCCAGGATGCGCTTGAGATTCTCTTCCTTCATCATGAAGATGACCATTCCGACCTGGTCATTCTCCTCGATGAGCAGGTCACGCATGTATTCATAGGGCGGTTTTCCGGCCTCCCTGGACGCTTCGAGGATGTTCTTGCCTTCGTATCTTCTATTCTTGTCATTGAGGACATGCGAGATGACGACCTTGTCCCAGGACCCCAGCTTTTTCTCCCGTTCGGCGACGTAGGCCCGCAGCTTGGCGTCCTGATAAGGATCTTTCAAACGGGTCAGGAATTCCTCCGTCGTCCCCTGCCGGGCCCACATCGGAAAATTGAAATCCAGGCTCGTGGCGCCGGCGATATAGGGATAGCGGTCGCAGAAGATATCGAGGCCATCCCTCTTGGCCGCTTCGATCTTGGCGATCGCGGCGGAAATCTTGTTCCAGTTGGCGGGATAAGCGACCTTGAAATGCGAAATCTGGACACTGACTCCCGTTTTTTTGGCCACGTCAATCGTCTCGTCGAGCGATTCGAGAAGCCGATCCCCTTCGTCGCGCATGTGCGTCGCGTACACGCCGCCGGCCCGGGCGACGATCCGGCACAGCTCGACGAGCTCATCCGGCTGGGCGAAACTTCCGGGCGTGTACTCGAGGCCGCTGGTCAGTCCCAAAGCGCCGTCCCTGAGGTTTTCCGTGACGAGCGCTTTCATTTTCTCCAGCTCTTCGGGCTTCGGCGCGCGATCGTTGAATCCCATCGCCGCCCCGCGGATGGCGCCGTGGCCGACGAAGGTCGCGTAATTCAAGGCCATGCCCTTTTCCTCCAGGCGGGCGAAAAAACCACGGATATCGCGCCAGGTTAAATCGACGTTGTATTGCTTTTTGAGCATGGCTTTGGCTTCTTCGAAGATCTCGGAAGCCATCGGAAAAGGCGAAGAACCGCAGTTGCCGCTGACCGTCGTCGTGATGCCCTGATGGACGGAACTCTCGGCCCTGGGGTTGACCAGGAGATGGACATCGGTATGGTCGTGAGCGTCGATGAAGCCGGGGGCCACGATCAAGCCGGCGGCCTCGATGACGGCGCGTCCCCGCGAAGCGGGGATTTTTCCCATGGCTTTGATGAAATGGCCGGAAACTCCGATATCGGCCGGTGCGGCCGGATTCCCCAGCCCGTCCAGAACGAGTCCGTCTTTGACGACCAGATCGAAATCCTTGCGCGAGGAACATCCTTTGAGAACGAGCCCGCCGCCGGCCAGCGAAGCCGCGGCGACGACGCGGCCCCCGCTTTCGAGGAAGCGTCTTCGCGTGATCCGATGTATCATCGTATTCTCTTTCGTTCGGACGGCATCCCGTTCATATTATTCAAACACGCGGGCCTTGTCCAGATAGCGTTGAAAATGGCGCTCTCCGTCCGAAGGATCCGGGATTCCATTGAGCTCGAGACATAAGGCATCAAGGGACGAGCCTTCGGCTCGCCACTTGCCCGTGGCTTATATCCACGGACGAGTACTGCGGAAATGGACCCCCGGGCAAAGCCCGGGGCCCCGGCCGCCGTCGAAAATACGAAATGCGGCGGCGATGATCAAAACGATAGAATCAGCGTAATGGCTTGTCGGCCCGGCGTGAGCTCGAACGCGACGCGATAATTCCCGGACGGATTTTTTTCGTTGAGATGCGCTATTTTTTTCCCGACGAAAAATCCGAGGGCCGAGCCGGCGAAAACGTCGGACGGCCAGTGCTTCCGGTCGTGGACGCGATAGACGGCGACGAGGCCGGCCAGTCCGTAGGCGAGAGCGTCCACGAGGACTCCGGGCGATTGATCGGCGATGACCGAAGCGACGGCAAAAGCGCCGGCCGCGTCGCCCGACGGGAAAGACGTATGTCCGGTACTGAAAGAGAATGGATAGAAGCTATGTGAGGATTCTCCGGTGTTGGGACGGGCCCGCCCCACGGCGACCTTCAGGGCGAGAACGAAGGCCGTCGTCGTCAAAAAGCTTTCCAAACTGAGGAGCGCGGTTTTGCGCAGGTCCGAGCTATCGAAGACTTCGCCGGAGACATAAAGGGCGGCCATGAAAGCCGTGAGATATCCGCCATTCCCGAATTTGGATATGACCGGCGACGCATCCAGGGACGCGGAGCTTTTTTGCCGTTGGACCCAATCATAGATCTCCTTGTCAAAACCGTAAATGAGCAAGCCGGTCCCGACAAGGGCGCTGAACCTGAGGAAATCGCCGCTCCCCCATCGGGCCGGAGAGGTGACGACCTCTCCGAAATCAAGTCCGAATTTCTTGAAATAGGAAGAATCGAGCCGATCGGAGCTTGAGTGCTCCGGAGAAGCCTGGACCGGCGGAAAGGCGTAAAACGGCGTCCAAAAAATGAGGGCGGCCAGGACGGCCGCGCCTATACGCGTCCGCATTTTATTGACCGTCATGGCCATGGGATATGAAATACTCGATGGCGGCCAATGTCTTTTCCGTGGCTCCTTGGAGCGAGGCGAGGATGTCCCTGGATCTCAGCCCCATCGCCTGAAGAGCCTGCCTGTCCTTGAAGAGAAACATCTCGACCAGGTCTTCGGTATTTTTCACGATCCGGGCTGCGCCGCCGCGCACAAACTCGTCGGCGAGAGCCGCGAAATTTTCCATGTGAGGTCCGAAAAACACGGGCTTGCCGTAGAACGCGGGCTCGAGCAGGTTTTGTCCTCCCCAGGGAATCAGACTCCCGCCGATAAACGCCGCGTCCGAAAGCGCATAACAGCGGGCCAGATCGCCGATCGTGTCGAGGATCAGGACGTCCCAGATCGAACCGGGCAGGAGCTGACTTTTCCGGCGGATGACGAAGGAATCACTCGAGAAGGCCTTTTCGATTTCCCCGAATTTTTCCGGATGGCGGGGGGCCAGAACGAGCAGAACGTCCGGCCTCGTCTTTCGCGCTTCCCTGAACGCCTGAAGGAGCAGGTCATCCTCGCCCCTGTGAATACTGCCGGCCACGATCACTTTTTTATCATCGGCAATGGATAAATCATATCTCGACTTCAGGATGTCCTCTTCCGAAAGGAGAGGAAGGCGGACCTCGCATTTCAGGTTTCCGGACACAGCGATGCAATAAGGCGCGACGCCGATCCTTTCCAGCCTTTCCATATCTTGTCGGGACTGGACGAGGAAGCGGTCGATATTCTGAAACAGGGGGCCGATGATGCTTTTCCAGCGTTTGAACCGTTTGAACGAACGGTCCGAGATCCGACCGTTCACGAGCAGCGCGGGACAATGCTTGCGGCGGGCTTCACGCAGAATCCGCGGCCAGAATTCCGATTCCGCCAGAACCAACAGCCGGGGTTTGAGTTTCTTGAAATAGCGGCGAACGGCCCAGCCAAAATCGAAGGGGACGAAGAAAAGGACGTCGACATCCCGCAATTTGGCCGCCGCAACCTTATATCCCGAGTTCGTCAGGGTTGAAAATCCGATTTCCCAATCCGGATGTCCGCGTCTGATCTCATGGATGAGATTCTGGAGCGAGAGGACTTCTCCGACCGAAACCGCGTGGATCCAGAGAAAAGGCCGGACGGTCGTCCTGTTCGGGACCCGGAATCCCAGCCGTTCCCGGAGATGAAGCGGTTCATTTCTCAGGATCCGGAGCTTGACGAAATAAGCGGGGATTACGGCCAAAAGAGCCAGGCCCAGCAGCAAAGAATAAAAGAAATACACAGGCCTGACTATACTAAAAAAGGCCGGTGGCGGTCAAACCGGTTGACCCTAGGGGATGGTTCTGCTATACTGGACCGGAAAAAAACAAAAAGGTAAAAAATACGAGGAAAAAAGCATGGCCGACAAAAAAGAAACAGCCAAGCCGGAGACGGCCCCAAAAACTCAAGGCGCCGCGGAAGGCGCCGGCGAAGCGGACAAAGAACAGGACAACAAGAAAATCAATAAAATGACCACGGCCGAGATTGACGCCAAGCTCAACGCGATCAAAACATCTCAAGGCGGCCTGCGATCGCGATATGCCAAACAGCTTTTCCAGCACCGGAAAGCGCTGGGCAAATAGAACGATCCTGAATCTTTCACATTCCCCAAAACGGGCCCATGGCGTTCTTCCCGCGTGTTTACATCATCCCCCCATTTCTGCTAAGATATCAAGGATTTAAAGGAGAAACATAAATTGTTGACGAAAGAAAAGAAAGACAAACTCATCCATGAGAACAGAGTCCATCCGACCGATACGGGCTCGGCCGAGGTCCAGATCGCACTCTTGAGCGAGCGGATCACCCATCTGAGCAGCCATATGACCTCGTTCAAGAATGACAGTCATTCCAAGACCGGCATGATGAAACTCGTCGGCCATAGGAAAAGGCTCCTCACCTACCTGAAAAGAGAAGACAGCTCTCGCTACGAAAAGCTCATTCAGAAACTCGGACTCCGCAAATAACGGTCCACCCCCGGATAAAAATGTCTCACACAATCAGTCTTGAAATCAATCATCGTATCCTGTCCATCGAAATCGGCAAGATCGGCAAGCAAGCGGACGGAACCGCTCTCGTCCGGTATGGAGACACGGTCATGTTCGTCTCCGCGACATCGAAGCGCGAAGCCAGGGAAGACAAGCCCTTCCTGCCCTTGATCGTCGATTACAGGGAAAACACCTACGCCGCCGGAAAGATTCCCGGCGGTTTCTTCAAACGGGAAGGCCGGCCGACAGAGCGCGAGATTCTCGTCGCCCGGCTGATTGACCGGCCCGTCCGGTCCCTCTTCCCCGACGGCTATTTCTTCGAGACCCAGGTCGTGGGACTGCTCCTCTCGGCCGATCTCGAGAACGAACCCGACATTCTGGGCCTGATCGGCGCTTCCGCGGCCCTGTACTTTTCCGACATTCCTTTCACGACACCTATCGGCGCAGTGAAAGTCGGCTTGATCGACGGCCAATATGTCATCAACCCGCCGGCCAAAGAACTCGAGGCGAGCCCTCTCAATTTGCTCGTCGTCGGAACGGAGGACGGGGTGACCATGATTGAAGCGGCGGCCAAGGAAGTGGACGAGGAAAAGATCCTCGGCGCCATCGCCGCCGCCATGGTCCCGATCCGCCAAATCATCGAAATCCAGAAAGAACAATATCGGAAACTCGATATCAAGAAGCGCGAATTTACGCCCAAGCTGCCCGACCCGGCCAAATTGACCGACCTGGAAACGAAGATCGGGCTGGCGTTATTCCAAGCCATCCAGACTCCGGGCAAGAAGGCCAGCGAAGAAGCCGTGACGAAGATCCTGAAAAGTCTGCTCGAGCCCATCCCCGAAGAGAAAGCCAAGGAAAAGCTCGAGACCAAAGAACTTTTCCATAAGGTCCAGGAAAAACTGGCCCGCCGCCTGATCCTCGACCACGGCCGTCGCGCCGACGGACGGGGTTTTGAGGATATCCGTCCGATCCAGATCGAGGTCGGCCTGCTGCCGCGGACGCATGGCTCGGCCCTTTTCACCAGAGGCGAAACCCAGTGCCTCGCGACCGTGACCCTGGGGACCCCCGAGGACGTCCAGAGACTCGACAGCCTAGGCGAGGAAACCGAGAAGCGGTTTATGCTCCACTACAACTTTCCGCCCTTCTCGGTCGGCGAAGTGGGCTTCCTGCGAGGCCCCGGACGGCGCGAGATCGGCCACGGCGCGCTCGCGGAGAAATCCATCCTGCCGGCCATGCCCGACGAGGACAAGTTTCCCTACACGGTCCGCATCGTCTCCGACATCATGGAATCGAACGGATCGTCCTCGATGGCCACGGTCTGCGGCGGCATGCTGGCGCTGATGGACGCCGGCGTCCCTCTGTCGATGATCGTCGCCGGGATCGCCATCGGCCTGGTCAAGGAGAACGATCGCCACATCGTCCTGACCGACATCGCCGGACTGGAAGACCACTTCGGCGACATGGATTTCAAAGTCGCGGGCACAGACAAGGGGATCACGGCCATCCAGCTTGATCTGAAGCTCGGTTCAATCTCGTTCGATATCATCCGCGAAGCGCTCGAAAAAGCGAAGGTCGCCCGGCTCTTGGTCCTCGAGAAAATGAAAGAGGCCATCGCGGCGCCGCGGCCGGACATTTCCCCCTACGCCCCGCACATTTTCACCCTGTTCATCAACCCCGAAAAAGTCGGCGAAGTCATCGGACCGGCGGGCAAGGTCATCAAGCGCATCGTCGCCCTGACCAAAGCCAAAATCGACATCGACGAGACCGGCAAGATCACCATCGCTTCGACCGACATCGAAGCGGCCGAAAAAGCGAAACAGATGATCAGCGAGATAACGGCGGAGGCGGAAGTCGGCCGAACTTATACGGGCAAAATCGTCAGGATCGAAGAATACGGCGCTTTTGTCGAAATCCTGCCTAACCTCGTCGGCTTGATGCATGTGTCCGAGATCGCTCACTACAGGGTCTCCAGCGTGCGCGACGTCCTGAAGATCGGCCAAACCGTCAACGTCAAGGTCCTTAACGTCGAAGAGGGCGGCAAGATAAAACTTAGTATGAAAGCGTTGGAAGAGAACCCGAACCCCGGAGCGGAAGGACAAGGCCAAGAAGGGTCCCGGAACCATGAGCGGCGATACAATAACCCCCGCAGCTCCAGCCCGCGGTCCGATCGGCGGGGCCGGTACTGATCGCTAGCTGAATATTTCGAACGATCGATCCTTTCATCGCTCGCGGCCGGCTATAATGTTACGAACGATCCGTCGGCAAAAAGGCTTCACGCTCACTGAAATGCTGGTCGCGGCCGCCATTTTGGCCATCTTGGCCGGAGCGGCGATGCCGCTCGCCAAGATCGCCGTCCAGAGGGAAAAAGAGATCGAGCTGCAGCGCAGTCTCCGCCTCATCCGCGAGGCGATCGACGCCTACAAAAAGATGGCCGACGAGAAAAAGATCGACATCGAAGACGACAGCCAGGGTTATCCCCCGAAACTTGAAACCCTGGTGAACGGCGTTACGCTGAAGGCGGACGCCAAAGATAAAAAAGGCGGGGAAAAAATCGTAAAATTCCTCAGGAGAATTCCCGAGGACCCCATGACCCATTCCAAGGAATGGGGACTCCTCTCGAGCCAGGACGCGCCCGACGCCGAATCCTGGGGCGAACAAAACGTCTTCGACGTCTATACCAAGAGCCGGAGGATCGCGCTCGACGGCACAAAATACAGGGATTGGTGAGGGATCGCCGATGTTTCGCTCCAAAGACAAAGGATTCACGCTGATCGAGATGCTCATCGTTTTCACCCTGATCGGCATCCTCGTCGGCCTCGCCCTTCCCCAGTACCAGAATGCCATGAAAAAAGCGCGCGAATCCGTTCTCAAAGACACGCTCTTTCAGTTGCGCAAGCTCATCGACCAATATTTCGCGGACAAGGGAAAATACCCCGCTTCCCTTCAGGCCCTGGTGGACGATAATTATTTGAGAAAGGTCCCGCTCGACCCGATCACCGGCAAATCCGATACCTGGATCGAAGTCAAAGAGCAGCCGTCTGTGGACGAGCTCGAGCCAGGACAGGTTTTCGGCGTTTCGGACGTGCGTTCGGGATCGGAAGAGAAGAGCATGGACGGCACGCTTTACAGCGCATGGTAATGAGAAGGAACGAGGGCTACGCCATCGTCATGCTGCTCGTGGCGGCCGCGATCCTGGCCGTCGGGCTGCTCGTCGCCGTTCCTGTCTGGCAGACCCAGATCCAGAGAGAGAACGAGGACGAGCTTATCTTCCGCGGAAACCAATACGTCGAGGCGATCCGGCTCTATCAGAAAAAATTTCCCAACCAATGGCCGAAATCCATGGAGGAGCTTTATAAGCAACGCTTTTTGCGGCGTCGTTATCGCGATCCCATGACCAGGGACGGCCGATGGAACATCATCCTCCAGGATATGAGCTTCCCGTCCGGAACTGGCAGCGTGGCCAAATCCCAGGCCGGCGGCCAACGGCTTCTCCTCGTCCCCGAAGCCAGCCTCCCCGATATACCCAATCCCCGCGTCCTCGGCGTGGCTAGCATTTCGACCAAGGCTTCGCTTCGTCTCTATAACGATGAAGACAGCTACGATAAATGGCTCTTTTATTACGGCCAGGACCCCAAGGTCAAGCCGGAAATCTCTTATTACGGACGGACCGAAAAGCAATGAAGCCGGGCGTGCTCATCGTCGCGGGAGAAAAATCCGGGGAAAATTACGGCGCGGCCGTCGTACGGAGGTTCAAGGAATTCTTTCCCGGCGCGAATTTCTTCGGCATCGGCGGGGCCAAAATGGCGGCCGAAGGGGTCGACGTCCTTTTTCCTATGGACGACCTGGCCGTCGTCGGCGTCTTCGAGATCATCTCCGAGCTTCCGCGGATCCGGAGAATCTTCGGCCGTATTCAAAAAGAAATCAAAGCTCGCCGGCCGGCCGCGGCGATCCTCATCGACTCTCCGGACTTCAACCTGCGTCTGGCCAAAAAACTCCACAAGTTCGGGATTCCCGTCCTCTATTACATCAGCCCGACGGTCTGGGCCTGGAGAAAAGGGCGCCTGAAGACCGTCAAGAAATGCGTCCGCGAAATGTGCCTCATCTTCCCGTTCGAGGAAGAGATCTATCGCCGGGCGGGCATTCCCGCGCGATTCGTCGGCCATCCGCTGATCGAAAGAATCAAGACGGAGTTCGGCAGGTCGGACTTCCTGAAAAAATACGGCCTTGATTCCGGCCGGAAATTGATCTCCGTTCTTCCCGGGAGCCGGCGAAGCGAGCTCCGTTTCCATATGCCCATCCTCATCGAAGCCTTGAAAAAGATCGATCGCGAAATCGCGGCCCAATTCGTCCTCGTGCTGGCCGAGGACCTCGACCTCGATGTCCTCAAATCCCTCCTGCCTGCTGACGCCCCTCCCGTCAAGATCCTCCGTGAGCACGCTTACGAAGCCATGGCCGCCTCCGATCTCGTCCTCTCCGCGTGCGGAACGGCCAACCTGGAAGCGGCGCTGCTCGAGGCCCCCTTGTTGGCTTTTTACCGACTCTCGCCTCTCACCTATTGGGCCGGCGTTCATTTCGTAAAAATCAAGACCTACAGTATCGTCAATATCCTGGCCGGCGAGAAGGTCATCCCCGAGCTCATCCAGCGTGATTTCACAGCGGCCAACCTGGCCCGGGAAGCGCAAAGGATCCTCTCGTCGGACGCGGCCCGCGAGGAGATGAAAACGCGATTCCGGAGCATCCGGATGAGCCTGGGTCGGGAATCGGCCTCGGAGAATGTCGCCGCCGAACTCGCGCGGCTGATCAAAGCCTGACGGACGACAGACAAGATCCGGTTCTTCCCTGAGAAAAGACGTCCCATTGGCTTTTGGAGAGGCCCTTGATGAACGGCCTGAGCCGGGCATCGAGGCCTGCCGCGAGAAAAAAAACTCTTCACGAAACCGTTTTTTTAGAGAGGCTCTTATCGATACGATTCTGGATGAGGAACATGACCGCCGCCCAGATATTGCCGACAACGATCAATCCCCAGAATAAAAATTCGATCCGGCCGATAAGGGTCGAGACGATCAGGAGCGTGCCCCCGGTCGAGGTACCGAGGAAGGTCCAGCCGCGCATGGCCGCCCTGTTCCTGCGGGAGAATTCTTCCCGGTCGAATTTCTTCCTCGATGCCGTTTCTTCGCGCTGAAAAGTCATTTTTTTTTGGAAGTTCAGGTATCTCAAGTAACTTTTAATGGCCGTTTTTGTGAAGGACTTGCCTTTCTGGGTCCTGAGGACGTCGAGTTCTTTTTTGAAGCTCCGGCAGTCGTCCTCCTCCGTTCGCGAGACCGGGCCCTGGACGATATCGAGGAAACGGGACCGGTAGTAATCGAGCGTGACCGAATGAAAAATATTGCTCGCGCCGGTCGCGGCAAGGAACAGCCAAAACACTGCGGGATGTTCCGATTTCGACGCGAATCCAAGGCCGAGACCGAGATAGAGCGCCGCGGATACGACATAATCGATGAGGCCGTCCAGGATGCGTCCCAGCCGCGTCCCGTTCTTTTTGAGACGCGCAAGCTGGCCGTCGGCGCAGTCGAGGACGATGCACAAGGCGTAAAGAAGAGCGCCGGCTATAATGGCCGCCCGAGAGCCGAATCCGAGAGCGACGCCGGCGATGACCCCGACGAAGAGAGAAAATACGGTGACTTGATTGGGAGTGATGTTCGTCCGATAGATGGCTTTGACGAGGACGAAGGCCAGGGGACGGTACAAATAGAGATCCAAGATCTCTTCGACCTCGATAAGCTTCAAGGATCGTCTATATTCCGCGAAAATGCTCAACGAAGCTTTTTCTCCTCGGCGTAAGCTTTGATCGCTTCGACAAGAAGACGGTTTTGTTCTTGCGTCCCGATAGTGATCCGGATGCAGTCGTCGAGGTTCTTCTCATTGAAAAACTTGATGATCAGCCCTTTCTGACTCAAATAATCTTTGAGCGAGGCTTTGTGTTCTCGGGGAATTTCGGCCAGGATAAAATTGGCGTTGGATCTGTAGGTTTTGAATCCCGGAATGCCGCCGACCTCACGATAATACGTTTCCTTGTCCGCGATCATTTTCCGGGTGATACTTGCATAGTACTCCGCCGAGTCGAGCGCGGCCAGGGCTAGGCGTTCGGACAGGCGATGGTAGCCGAGATAGCGGGCGCTGAACTGGGCGAGATTGGCCAGGTTTTTGCCCAGGAACGCGAAGCCGATTCGGACGCCCGCCAGAGCATAATACTTAGAGAACGTGCGGATAACGATCAAATTGGAAAATTCGTTGATGAGCTCTTTAACGTAATTCGTCCGCGTGTTGCCGAACCCCCAATAGGCTTCGTCCAGGACGACGACTGTCTCCGGCATTTTTTTGATGATGGACTTAACATCCGCGATTTCCAGAGAGTTTCCGGTCGGGTTGTTCGGCGAGCTGATGAGGATGAACCGGGGACGATGCTTCGCCGCGATTCGGAGCAGGCTTTCGATGTCGTAGGAAAAGGACTCGGCACCGGAGACGATGGGATATTCGACGGTGATGCCTCCTTTCTCGTCGGCGATGGATTTGTAATACCACCATGAATGCGTCGGAATCATGATCGTCTCGTTTTTGGCCAAAAAGCAGTGAATGGCCTGTTTGAGAAGATCCTCGGCGCCGTATCCAAGAAGGACGATTTTTTCGGGGACCTCGAAATCCTTGGCCAGGCGCTCAGAAAGAACGCTCTTCACATTCCTCACGAAATCCCTCGAATACCAGCTAAAATGCTCCAGGCCGGCGGTTCTTAGGAATTCGTAGCAGGCAGGCGCCGGCCCGTAATTGTTTTCATTTCGGTCCAAATAAATGATTTTTTCCGGCATAATCTCCTTCCTTTCTTGATCTGTCAAAAACCGATCGCTCCTTCAAAAAAATTCCGGACGCCTCGAGCCAAAATCCCTCTCTATTACGGCAGGTAATTATACATATTTAGAATGGGCAATTCAATAAATCCGGTCCGGCCCAAAATTGCCGATAGAAAGCGTTACGGAATTCCGGGACATGAACCAAATCTCTGGACTTGGTATCGTCTCCCTGGAATTCCGGACTTCACCTCTATTCTTGATCTGATCAGAGAAGAAAGAATCCTATCGGCAATTTTGGGCTCCGGGCTTGAAATCGGCGGGCAAAAAAAAAGTTTGGAGACCAGGAAATAAAAAAACGGGGTTCGTCGCTGTTTTCAATATGATGAAGGGAAAAACTCTGTCGGAGTCAATTTGGAGGGGGAACCCGCTTCGCGTTTCCCCCTTCCAACGGGCACACCGTTTTGTACTCTAGGGTACAAAACGGCGTCGCCCTGCCTCCCTTTCTCGCCCTATGCTCCGCATAGGACTGCGACCAAGGGGGCGGCTCCCCCTTGGATCCCTCTACGAGCGGTTCCCTATGGCGAGCCATAGGACTTATCAACCGCTCGTCAAAAAAGCGGCGGGTTCCTCATTCTTTGCTTTTCGGCAGGACGAACTCCAGCCGATCGAAAAGCTTGAGGCCGAGACGGTCAGCGGCTCCGCCGGCCAGCTCGAGAACGTAAAGTCCCGGGCGGTCCGGCCCATACGAGGGACAGGGGTCCTCTTTGCAGGGAGGCACGTTCCGGGCGATATGGACGATCTTCCGGTCCTTATCGATCCAGAGCATGTCCAGATAGATCAACGTGTTCTTCATCCAGAAGGAATGGCGGCTTTCCTCCTCGAAGACAAAGAGCATTCCCTGGTCGGGCTGGAGCTTTTCCCGGAACATTAGACCCCGCTGCCGCTCCTCGTCGTTGACCGCGAGCTCGGCCGTGATGGATTTGCCGTCGGGAAGGTAAATCTTGATGAATTTGTCCTTGGGTGCCGCCTGGCAAAAGACCAAGCCGCAAGCCATGAGAAATAGCAAAAATTGGCTCTGAAGACGTTTGTTCATGGCGAATTCCTTATCCATAATTTCTGTCGGATTAATGGGCCGCGACGAGCGGGACGAAACGGACGGGCAGCAGCCGCGTCTCCTTGAACGTCGTCTCCTCCCGCCGGATGAGAACGAGCTCCTGATAATCCACGCCGACGGGAATGATCATCCGTCCGCCGACCATGAGCTGTTCTTGCAAAGCCGGAGGCACCGAGACCGAAGCCGCCGTCACCATAATGGCCAGAAAGGGGGCGAAATCCTTCCATCCCTCCGCTCCGTCGCCGATCTTGAACCGGATATTGGCATACCCCGCCTTCCCTAAATTCTCCTGCGCCCGGCGGGACAGCGAAGCGATCCGCTCGATCGTGCAGACCTCCCCCGCGATTTCGGCGAGCACGGCGGTCTGATAGCCGGATCCGGTCCCGATTTCCAAAACCCGTTCTCCTCCTCCAAGGGCCAGGATCTCGGTCATATAAGCGACGATATAAGGCTGGGATATGGTCTGGCTTTCACCAATGGGAAGCGGCTCATCCGCGTAGGAAAGTTCCTTCATGCCTTCCGGCACGAAAGCATCGCGCGGGATTTTCCGCATGGCCGAGAGGACTCTAGCGTCTCGAATGCCGCGCGCGGCGATTTGAGTCTCCACCATCCTCTCCCTTAGGGAAGAAAAATCGTCGCGCATCTTTGATCAATACGCCCGCGCGAAACACGCCAGAGCCCTGGCGTCCTTTCCGCAGCTGACGCAGACGCCCTCAACAAGCCGATCTTCGGTCTCGAGAGGAATGACGCGGATCGTGGCCATGGTCTCGTTTTTGATCCTGTCTTCGCAGCTTTCGCTCCCGCACCAGAGGCTTTTCACGAATCCCCGCTTGTTTTCGAGATTGTCCTTGAACTCGTCATACGTTCGAGCCTCGCGAATGTTTTCGGAGAGATATTTCTTCGCGTCCTCAAAAAGCGAAGCCTGGATGTCCTCGAGCAGAACGGACACTCTGGCGGCCAACGACTCAAGCGGCGCGGTTTCCTTCGTCTTTTTGTCCCGACGGACGAGAACGGCTTGACCGGACTTGACGTCCCGTGGGCCGATTTCGATCCGCACGGGCACCCCCCTCATCTCGTATTCCGCGAATTTCCAGCCGGGCGTAAACTCCTCGCGGATATCCAAATGGACCCGCACACCCGCTTTTTTCAGATTTTCCTCGGCGGTTCGGGCCGCGGGCAGGATGGTTTCCTTCCAGTTGCCCATGGCGATCGGGACGATAACGGCCTGAATCGGCGCCACTCGCGGGGGCATCTTCAGCCCGGAATCATCGCCATGGCTCATGACAACGGCGCCGATGAGCCGGGTCGTCATGCCCCAGGATGTCTGCCACACGTATTGAAGGTTCTGGTTCCGATCCTCGAATCGGATATTGAAGGCCTTGGAAAAATGTTGGCCCAGATTGTGCGACGTCCCCATCTGGAGCGCCTTGCCGTCCGACATCAGGGCTTCGATGGCATAGGTCTCCTCCGCTCCGGCGAACTTCTCGCGCCACGTTTTCCGCCCGGCGAGGACGGGAATGGCGAGCTCGGTCTCCACGAATTCCTTATACATTCCCAGGATCAGGAGCGTTTCGTTCTGTGCTTCCTCGGCCGTTTCATGACAGGTGTGGCCTTCCTGCCATAAAAATTCCGTCGTCCTCAAGAAGGGACGCGTGACTTTCTCCCAGCGGACGATATTGGCCCATTGATTGATCAATACGGGCAGGTCCCGCCATGACTTGATCCATTTGGAATACATATGGCCGATGATGGCCTCCGACGTAGGACGGACGGCCAGCCGTTCATCGAGATTTTCTTTCCCCCCCGCCGTGACCCAGGCCACTTCGGGAGAAAATCCTTTGACGTGCTCCGCCTCCTTTTGTAAAAAACTCTCCGGAATGAAAAGAGGAAAATAGGCATTGACATGGCCCGTAGCCTTGATTCTCTGGTCCAATAGCCGCTGAATGTTTTCCCAAAGGGCATACCCGTAGGGACGGATGACCATCATGCCCTTCATCGGAGCGTAGTCGGCCAGCTCCGTTTTTTGGATGATCTCGACGTACCAGCGAGAAAAATCCTCCGTTTTCGGCGTAATCTGTTTCACGAATCGCTCGTCTTTGCTCACCATGTTCTCCGCAGTTAAAATCCGGGGTCATTCTATCGTTCACCCCCCTGCCTTGTCAACAATGCCACGGGGCGAGAGGGATCGAGGGAGGAAAAATCCCGGGGCGCCGCCGGCCGAAAAAACGGCGCGGTCAGGAGGTGAGGAATTAAAAAGCGAATATCACCCCTTTTTTCATCCAAAGGGGTGATTGACCCAATGAAACGGCCGATTTAACATATCCGCGAGGCTAAGGAAAAGAAAAAAAGGAAAAGGAAGTGAGAATGATAAAACAGCCGCTGGCCGAAGACGTCGATGTCCTCGGCGCCAAAGATCAAGGGTTCACCTTCCCCCTGCCGACCCTGGTGGAAGGCCTAAACGCTCGGGGCAAGGAATTCACGGAAGAAACCGTCCTTTCGTACATCAGCCACCAGGGCTCCTCGTTTCTCCTCAAAAATCCCGTCAATATCGACATGCGATTGAAATTGATCGTCGATTTGCCGGAGAAGCTTTCCGAGGAAAAAACTCTGAAGCTTGTCATTAAAGGCAAGGTCTCCCAAGTCGAAGCCTGCCGCGAAAAGGTCGCCGGGCAAAGGGTCACGATCAGGTTCGACAGCAAATATATCATCCGGCCCGACGCATCATAACGCCATGGAAATGCAAGTCAACGGGGTTTTCGGACAAGATCTCCCCGGAACCCAGAAGAAAGAAAGGACGTTCGAACTTTCTCTTCCCGCCCTGATCCGAGGATTCGACGCCGCGGACAGGGAATTCTCGGAAAAAACGGCCGTGTCCTCGCTCAGCGCCCAAGAAGCCGTTTTCTGGCTCCGGGCCAAGGTGACGAGAGGGACGAAACTCGCGCTCAACCTCCTGGTCCCGCAGACGTCCATGCTCAAAAAAAAGCTCGAAGTCCGCCTCACCGGAACCGTGGATATCGTGAGATCGGACGGCCCGGACAAAACCAGGCACCGGCTCATCGCGGTGAAATTGGACCGGAATTTCCAAATCCAAGCATAATTCCTTCGCGCGGAGCTCTTTCCTTCCAAAAAAAAAAGTCGAAATCGCGGTGATATTCTTCATTTTCCGGCGCCTCCGGTTCCTTGACAACCCTTTTTTGATTGTATAGAATTCAAGTCAATCGGAGAGGACGACAAGGAGCAATATCGCCAAAGGGACGTAAAAACGCATGATCAAGAAAAAACCTCAGATTTCGGACTCCTCAAAAATCAAGACCCTGATCTTCTGTCCATCGGACCTGATCCTGTCCGGCATCCTCAAGGCCCTCGAGACCGATGCCGAGATCGAAGTCGTCAACATCGAGAAAAATACGATCGAGTCGTTCATGAACTCGATCCGGAAACTCCAGCCGCACGTCATTCTTTTCGCCAGCACCGAAACGCTTCCCAACATGCGGGAGATCTGCAAAGCTATCCGCGAAATCGCCAAGGACCAGATCAGGTCGCAGATGCTCCTCTTGGGCAACATCCCCTCTCATGAGGAGATCGTGAGCCTCATCAATGTCGGGGCCCGCGGCTATTTCGATTTGAACGATCCCTCCGGCCAGCTCCCGGAGGCCGTCCGCGTCATCCATAAGGGCGAAATTTGGCTGCCCCGGGACAAGATGAGCAGCATCATGGACCGGATCATCTCGGTCGTCGGCCGCGATATGAAGGAGAAGACGCTGGATCAACTCACGCCGACGGAGTTCCAAGTCTTGAAGCTCATCGGTCAGGGCAAGAGCAACGACGGCATCGCCGAGATCCTTTTCATCAGCAAGAACACCGTCCGCTCCCACATCAAGAGCATCTACGCCAAGCTCGACACGCACAGCCGCCTCCAGCTGGCGCTTTACGCCATAAACTCGGCCCTCTTTTAACATCGAAAGGAAAAAGGTTGAGAGTGTCATGAAGAAAGCCGCCCCAAAAAAAATCGCCTCCGCAAGAAGGACGTCGAAAAAGGCCGTCGCGCCGGTCGACATCAACCGGCGCCGCGAATGGCGTTTCGACCTTCCGCTGATCGCCTATGTCGAAGGCCATCTCCCCCAAGGCAAGAAATTCCATGAATCCGCGAAACTCGAGAATATCAGCTCGAGCGGCGCCTACTTCTGTCTGGACTCCGGCGTCGTGGTCGGATCCAAGCTCAATCTCATCATCGACCTCCCCAAAGAGATCACCGAAGGGAAAAAGATCAAGCTCAAGATCGGCGGCATGACCATCCGTTTGGAAAAGCCCAACCAAAAGACCAGAAAGCAGGGCGTGGCCGTCCGTTTCAGCAGAGATTTCCAATTCGTCCCGAGCCGTAAAAAATAACCGGGGAATCTCCCGCATGCTCACCGTCGCCCTGACAGGGGGAATCGCGACCGGGAAGACCATCGTGGCGGACGTCCTCCGCAGGCGAGGCTGCCATGTCGCCGCGGCCGATGCCGCCGCCCATGCCGTCATGGAGCCGGAGAAACTGGCCTGGAAACGCATCCTCGCCCGTTTCGGAGCGGATATCCTGAACCCGGACAAAACGATCAATCGCGCCAAGTTGGGCGACATCATCTTTCGAGACGCCGGAGCGCGAAAGTTCGTCGACGGCATCGTCCATCCCCTTGTCATGGCCATGGTAAGATCCGAAATCGCCCGGCTTAAGAAGGACGCCCGAACGAAAATCTACGTCTCCGAGGCCGCCCTCACGATCGAAGCCGGATATGCGGAATTTTTCGATAAAATCGTCGTCACGTATTGCCCGGAGGAGGAACAGCTCCGGAGATTGACGGCGAGAGACCGGATCTCGCGCGAGGCCGCGCAACTCAAGATCGGGGCGCAGATACCGTCCGAACAGAAATTGGCCTACGCTGATTACATCATCGACACAGGGAGCGCCGTGGAGGATACGATCGCTCAAGCGGAAGAGCTCTACGAAGAGCTCTTGCTGGATTTCCGGATCAAATATGGAGCCGCCGATACCCCGGGTTGACCGCTCAAAGCGCCTTTAGGGCCGCGGCGAGCAGCGGGATCATGATCTCGTGGTGCCCGATGAAATAATATCCTCTCCCCTTCTTTCCCAACGGCCGGCGGGCGACGTTCTCCGCGGGCCGATAATGGCGGATAAAATCGAAGACGGCGGTCGTATAATCATCCAACCGCCGGCCCTTGTTACGGACAAGCGCGACGGCTTTGAGAAAAACCTCGGGAAGGAGAACGGCCGATCCGATATTGAGAAAAACCCCCCCGCCTTCCAATTTTTGGACCAGCGCGCTGAACAGAAAGAAATCCTGGAGCGATGTCTTGCCCAACGCCTCGCCGCTCGCGCGCGGATGCATGTGGATGATGTCCGTTCCGAGGGCGACGTGCACCGTCGCGGGGATATTCAGGCGATACGCGGCGCCGAGCAGGCTCATTTTTTTGTATGGGAAATTCGACCTCGCGATCATCCGCCCGACGGCTTCGCCCAGGCCCAAGCCTTCCTCTGCTCCCCGGCGGATCGTTTCATTCAAGAGATCTCCCGTTTCCCTGGCCATGCCGAACGTTCCCGCCTTGATCCCGGCCGCGACATTTTCGGAGGTCGCGCCGCCGTAGGCCAGCTCGAAATCGTGGATGATCCCTGCTCCATTGAAGGCCAGGGCTGAGATCCAGCCGCCTGTCATCAGGTCGAGGAGCACCGGGTTCAAACCGACCTTGATCACGTGAGCGCCCATCGCCCAGATCAGGGCTTTTTTCTTTTCTTTGGCCGTCTTCATGCGGGCCGTCAGTTCCCTGAAATCCTTGGCCGCCAGAAAATCCGGGAGATTCTTGATGAAGCGCGAAAAACGATCGTCCCGCCGCGTCACTTTGGCGAAATCCGCGACGTAGACATGGCTCAATCGCGAGTGCAACGAGGTGGTTTTCAGCCCTTTGGACGACAGCGGTTTCTCTTTATAGGCCACGTCTTACTCCCTTTAGCGAACGTGTCTGGAAAACCGAGCGTAGACGGGATCACGTCTATGGCTTGACGGTGATGTTTTTGAGTTCTTGGCCGCAGCGGAACTTGATCCGTTTGCCCTCCGTGATATGAATCTGTTTTTTGCGGCGTATGTCCCGGCCGTATCCCGTTTTTTTGGCCACGACCTTGAAGCTCCCGAATCCGCGAATCTCGACTTTTTGTTTCTTGGCGAGGGCTTCTTTCAGAGCTTCCAGGATCGTTTCAACGATCAACAATGACTTCGCCCCGTTGAATTCGGACTTCTTTTCGATCATCAGGGCGATATCATTCTTAATCATGAGGAACTCCTTCGTGTTAATAATAATTAATTTATTGATAGCCGTTTGTCAAGACAATTTATTGACTTGACGAGGGCTCCTTTCTATAATGAAATCAACGTGAAGAAAATCATTTTGACGTTCTCATCTGGGCCGTTTTTTGAGGATTTTCCCGGGGCCTGGATGTCGGAAACCGCGGTTTTCGCGGCCATAAACCGGAGCCTTAAAAGCACCGGAACCGCGCCTGACCGATCGATCGCTCACGGAATCGTGATATAATAGGGCCATCCTTGGAAACCGTTTGCCGATGAATAAATGAAGATTAAGGCGGGACCATGACCATCGAAAAGCCATTTCGCGAACTCAAATTTTCAAGCGCCCATCTCATCATCGTTTTTCTGGCCATTCTGGTGCTCGGCGTTTTTATTTTTCTCCTCGGGATCTCCGTGGGCAAAAAACAATCCCAGCTCACGGCGATGGTTTCCAGTTCCACGGACATCAAAAACGAACAGGTCGGCCAAAAGCCCGCGATCCCCGAGGGCGCCGCGGCGCAGACGATGGGGACGCAAGCTCCGCCCGCGTCGCAATCCCAGCCGTTGGCGGCCCAACCGGAAACCAAGAACGCGCTTCCCTCGGCGAAGAGGGCCGAAGAAAAAAAGACGGAAACCCAATCCGCTAGTAAACCCAAAGAAAATCAAACGATGACGTCCGCCGGCAACAAGCCCGACGATAAAAAGGAAACGCCCCCGATCAAGGAAAAATCCGATGAAATGAAACCGGCGATGGAAACCAAAAAGCCGGCTGAGATCAAAGAGAGCAAAACCGAACCGGCGAAAAAGGCCGTCTCACCCGCGGCGATGAAACAGGAAGGGATTTTTTATGTTCAGATCGGCGCCGTGACGGACAAGGAAGCCGCCGATGAGTTCGCCCAAAAGGTCCAAAAGCTGGGCTTCCCGTCGATCGTCAAATTGCCTTCAGCCTCGGACAAGAAATCCATCTACCGCATCCAGATCGGTCCCTACGACTCGAAGCAGAATGCCTCCGGCGCCCAAGAGAAGATCGCGGCCGCCTTGAAGAAAAAGAAGACCGACTTCTTCGTCGTCAAGGGCTGAGCGCGCCGCGATCATGAAGCTCAAATTCTCGGATCTCATCTTTGCCGCCTTCAGCGGATTTCTCACGGCCCTGGCGTTTCCGAAAATCGGTCTGCCCTTCTTCGTTTGGATCTCGTTGATCCCGCTCTTCTTCCTTCTGGCCCGCCTGAGGCCGGGATCTTCGTTCCTGGCGGGTTGGATCGCCGGAACGGTTTTCTACGGGATGCTGCTCTATTGGATCCCCGCCGTCCCCGCGCATTACGGCAACATGTCCCGCATCGTCAGCCTCCTGATCTATTTCGTCTTCATCCTCGTTCTAGCCCTGACCTGGGCCCTCTTCGGATATCTTTTTTCTTTTCTGCATCGGAGCCGCCCCGCGGCCGCCTTCATCGCGGCGCCGTTTCTCTGGGTGACCATGGAATACATCCTGACGCACGTTCTCACGGGATTCCCATGGGGCCTTCTGGGGCTCAGCCAGTTCAAAAACCTGTCTTTCATCCAAATCGCGGCCGTCACCGGGGTTTATGGCGTCTCCTTCGTCCTGGTTCTCTTCCAGGGCTTTTTCGTCTTTTCCATCCTATCCTCGAAAAGAGGTCCGTTCGCCGCGGGGATCATCCTCCTTGTCCTCGTTCACCTCGGCGGATTCTTGAGCCTTCATAAAGTCCCGGAGACGCCGGACTCCTTCCCCGCCGCGGTCATCCAAGGAAATGTCTCCTCGGACATCTATTGGAACCAAATCGCGGCCAGCGAAGTCCTGACCCTCTTCGAAAATCATGTCGAACTCACGCGGCAGGCCTCCGAAAAAGGCGCCCGGCTCATCATCTGGCCGGAATTCACGGTCCCCCTCTGCTTTTCGTGCGAGGATCCGATCTATCAGAGCTTCCGGCGCATCCTTTCCCAGTTCGTCCAGGACACCCAAAACACGCTTCTCCTGGGCACGAACGAGACGACCGGACCTCCCGGCAAAGAGAAATACTTCAACACGGCCCTGTGCCTGGGGCCGGACCTCCGAATCACGAAATACGCCAAAATGCACCTCGTTCCATTCGGCGAATATACGCCGTATAAAAAGATCTTCGGCTTCATCGAAAAAATGACGCACGCCATCGGAGAAGTGACCCCCGGAACCGAGCCCGTCCTCCATTCGTTCAACAATCTGAAATTCGGCTCGCCGATCTGCTACGAGATCATCTTCCCCGATCTCGTCCGCCGCTTCTCGAAAAAGGGCGCGGACTTTCTCGTGACCATCACCAACGACGGCTGGTATGGGGCGAGCGCGGCCCCTTATCAGCATTTCGCCAATGCCGTCTTGCGGGCCGTCGAGAACAGGCGATTCCTCCTCCGCGCGGCGACGACGGGCATCAGCGGCATCATCGATCCATACGGCCGGATAGTCGTCCAGTCAGAAATCGGGACGAAAACATATCTGACGGGCACGATCACGCCGTCGAAGGCCATGACCTTTTATGCCCGTTTCGGAGACGCCTTCTCCCTCCTCTGCTTGACGGCGAGCCTGGTCTTCTTTATTCTGGCCATTTTTAAGAGAAAACCATGAATCCAAACAATCCGGCGGCCCTTGAACATTATAACGACCTCGAAGCCCAAGCCCGAACGGCCTTCGCCAAGTTCGAAGAACTGCGAGGTTTTCTTTGACTATGACCGAAAAAGGGTCCAGATCGAAGCCCTAGGCCGAGAACTCGGCACTCCCGAAGTTTGGCAGGACCAGAAGAAATCCCAATCCCTGCAGCAGAGCAAAAAGCGTCTGGATCGCGAAGTTCAATTCCTGGCGGGCCTCTATCAGAAAAAGGAAGATCTCGACGTCCTGCTCGAGCTGGCCAAGGAAGGAGAAAACGTCGACAAGGAATTCGAACTTGGTCTGGCCGCGTTCGGCAAAACCCTGGACGAAGCGGAACTTCAGACTCTGTACTATGAGACGGACGACGCGCGCAACGCGATCCTGACGATCCACCCCGGCGCCGGCGGAACCGAATCGCAGGATTGGGCTTCGATGTTGATGAGAATGTATCTCCGCTACGCCGAGAGAAAAGGGTTCAAGACCGAAATTCTCGATATGCAGCCGGGGGAAGAAGCCGGCCTCAAGAGCGCGACCATCCGGATCGAAGGCGATTACGTCTTCGGCAACCTCAGCCAGGAGACCGGTGTCCACAGGCTGGTCCGGATCTCTCCTTTCGATGCCAATAAGCGGCGGCACACGTCGTTCGTGGCCGTCTTCGTTTATCCTGAAGTGGACGAGGACATCGAGATCGCGGTCAACCCCGACGAGCTGCGGATCGACACCTACCGCGCCGGCGGCAAAGGCGGCCAGCACGTCAACACGACGGATTCGGCCGTCCGCATCACGCACGTTCCGACGGGTATCGTCGTCCAGTGCCAAAATGAGCGCTCACAGCACAAGAACAAGGCCGCGGCCATGAAGGTCCTCAAAGCCCGGCTCTACGAGCTCGAGCGCAAAAAGAAGCTGGCCAAGGTCGAGCTACTCGAGGACACGAAGACCGAGATCGCCTGGGGGAACCAGATCCGCTCCTACGTCCTCCATCCATACAAGATGATCAAGGACCTCCGGACGCGCGTCGAAACCGGAGATACGGACAAGATCCTCGACGGAGACCTGGATGAATTCATCAAAGCCAGCCTGAAATTGCGGAAATCCAAGCCCGCCGAAGGCTGACGATCCATGGCCGGAGACTCCCTGTCTCGGCCGGGGAAGATCCCCGGTGGAAGCGGCTTTTTTCCAACGCCTACGATTTTCCGCGACTCCGCTTCCTCTTCGTCTCTTCCCAGGCGGCGTCCATTTCCTCGAACGTCGCCGCGCCCAGGGACTTCCCCTCCTCGTGGAGTTTCTTTTCCAGCTTTGTAAATCTCCCGATGAATTTATCGTTGGCCTGGCGTAGGGCGGTTTCGGGGTTCAGGCGCAACTTTCGAGCCACGTTGGCCAGAGCGAAGAAACAATCGCCGATTTCTTCCTCGACGCGCCTGCGCGTCCCGGAAGCCATGGCCTCTTCGAGCTCGCCGATCTCCTCTCTGACTTTTTCGAGGGCCGCGGCCGGGGAAGGCCAGTCGAATCCGAAATGAGAGACGCGCCGGCCGATTTGGAAAGCGGCCAGAAGCGAAGGGGCCTGGCGGGATATGCCTTCAAAATGGCTGGCCCGCTTCTTTTCGGACTTTTTTTGTTCGATCCAGGCATCCAGTACGCGCTCGGCCGATTCGATCTTCTTTCCGCCGAAGACGTGCGGATGCCGCCGGATCATTTTCTTATTGATCCCGTCGAGCGCGTCGGCCACGGAGAATTCGCCCTTTTCCTCATAAATCCGCGAAAGGAAAATCACCTCCATGAGCACATCGCCCAGTTCCTCGGCCAAAGCCGCGGAATCGTTCCGGACAAGGGCGTCGATCGCCTCGTAGACTTCCTCCAAAAAATAATCGGCGATCGAGCGTTCATCCTGTTCCTTGTCCCAAGGGCAGCCGTCCGGCCCGCGCAGAGCGGCCAGGATTTCGACCAATTCCTGGAATTTCCCGCCGGCATTTTGTGATCTTCTCATGGAAACCTCATCATAGAAGGCTCTCCCGGTCAGGGGATATTTTCATCTTAACACAAATGACCTCGAGATCATCGGCTAAAAGGACATGGAACATTCCTGCTCTCCTCGTCTTGAATTTTCCCCCTATTCCAGGTAATATGTGACGGCCATGACCGACGAGCAGGAAACGAACGGCCGATTCGATGATTTTCTTCCTCCGCTGGATTTCAGCTCCATCGTTTTTCCATTGTATACGCAGGCGCTGGTGAAGCTCGGCCTGTTGGAGGATCCCCTGAAAAAACGGAGCGAGGAGAATCTGGAGCTGGCCAAACGCCTTATCGACCTTCTTGACCTCTTGAAGGAACGGACTCAAGGTAACCTCAAGGAGGATGAAGAGAAATTCCTCGAATCCTGCGTTCTCCAGCTCAAGATGAACTATATGCAAAAAGCGAAGATCATTAAGACCTGAGCCGGGGAGTGATTGCCGCGCCTCGCGCGCGATGAAAGGGGAACGAAGCATCATCACGGCCTATCGCCGGCGGTGATAGTCGATATCGGAACATGAAAATCTATCGTTCGCTCGAGGCGATTCCCTCCGTCCTTAAAAATACAGCCTTGACCATCGGCAACTTCGACGGCCTCCATCTCGGACATCAGAAAATCCTGAAGATTTGCATAAGAACGGCGCGCGAAAGGGATTTGCTCGCCGCCGTCCTCACGTTCTCGCCCCACCCGGAAAAGATATTCAGTCCCGAGAAAGTCTGCATGATCCAGACGCTGGATCAAAGGCTCGAAGGCATCGCCGCATCCGGAGCGGACATGGCCCTCGTCGTCCCGTTCACCAAGGAGTTCGCCGGACTCCCCGGGGAGGAGTTCGTCCGCAAGATCCTGGTCAAAAAGCTTCAGACCCGCACCCTTATCGTCGGGCCGGATTTCAGGTTCGGAAAAAGCCGAAGGGGCGATATTCCGGCGCTGAGAAAGTTCGGCAGGCGTTTCGGATTCGACATCCGGGTCGTCCCGCCCGTCCGGAAAAAGGCCCTCGTCGTCAGTTCCAGCCTGATTCGCGAACTTCTCAAGCTCGGCCATGTCGGATCGGCCCATCAGATGCTCGGCCGTCCGTATGCCATCGAAGGCGACATCGTCCGCGGGGACACCCGGGGCCGCGGCTTGGGATTTCCCACGGCGAACATCGAGACGCCGAACGAGATCATCCCCAGGGGAGTCTTCCTGACGCTGTTCGAAATCGGAGGCAAAACGATGCTTTCGCTGACCAATATCGGGGTCCGACCGACCTTCCAAAAGAAGAGCATGACCATCGAGACGCATGTTATCGACGTTCAAAAGAATTTTTACGACAGCGCGGTAAAGCTCATTTTCCTCAAGAAAATTCGCGACGAGCACGCATTTGGCGACAGCCAAGAGCTTACGGCTCGGATCAGGAAGGATCTGGAAGACGCGCGCCGCTATTTCCGAAAACGGGGACAAAGCGCCTGAAGCAGGATGGTCAGGGTAAACGCCTCGGAAAAACACGCGCCGTTCGTCAAGGAGATGTCCCCAATTTTCCGTTTTTGTGGTATAAAATAGATCGGGAGGCCGAACATGGACGTGAAGATCAAAGCCAGCGTCATGGACGCGACCAAGATCCGGCGCATCATCTATCGCATGGCCACCGAGATCCTCGAGCGCAACCGCAATCTGAAGAATCTGGCAATCGTCGGGATTCGCACGCGCGGCATCTTTATCGGCAAGCGCATCGCCAGGATCATCCAAGAGATGGAGAATGTGGAGATTCCCGTCGGCGTCATGGATATTACCCGTTACCGCGACGACTTCGCCGATCAAGCGGCCCCTCCCAAGAGCAGGAAGATCGACATCCAATTTTCCATGGCCAAAAGGGACATCATTCTCGTCGACGATGTCCTGATGACGGGCCGGACGATTCGAGCCGCCATGGAGGGCCTTTTCGAAAGGGGCCGGCCGAAATCGATCCAGTTGCTCGTTCTCATTGACCGCGGTCACCGCGAGCTTCCCATACGCGCCGACTATATCGGGAAACAGCTCCCGACCTCCCGCCGAGAGATCGTCCAAGTCCGGCTCAAGGAGATCGACAACCGCGATGAGGTCCAGATCACGGAGCCCATCGCGCTTAAAAAAAAGGGGAAGAGCCGCGCATAACCGCGATGCGAGTCCATCAAGGAGGTTCGGACCTTGAAAATTCTGATTAAGAACGGACGTGTCGTCGATCCGGAATCCGGAACGGACGAAACTCTCGACATCCTGATCAACGCGGGCAAGATCGTCAACATCAAAGCCAGGATCGATGTCAAGAACACCACTCTCATCGACGCTTCGCGGCTTGTCGTCGCGCCCGGTTTCATCGATATGCACGCTCATCTGCGCGAGCCAGGCCAGAGCCATAAGGAGACCATCGAAAGCGGAGCTCGGGCGGCGGCAAAAGGGGGCTTCACGTCGATCTGCGCCATGCCCAACACCAAGCCGGTCAACGACAATCGGGACGTGACCGAATATATCCTCGATCAGGCGGCTCGCAAGGCTTCCGTCAATATCTATCCGATCGGCGCCATTACGAAAGGGCTTCTTGGATCGGAGCCGACGGACATGGCCGATCAGATGGCCGCCGGCGTCATCGCCTTCTCCGACGACGGCCGCTGCGTCCAAGACAGCCGCGTCATGTGGAGGGCGCTCGAAGGGGCCAAGGCCCTGAACGCTCTCGTCATCGACCACTGCGAGGACCGATCCTTGTGGGAAGGCGGAGTCATGCACGACGGCGCGGCCGCGCGCCGCTTCGGCCTGCCCGGCATACCGGCGGCGGCCGAAGACATCATGGTCGCCCGGGACATCATCCTGGCCGAAAGCCTCGGAGCGCACGTCCATATCGCCCATCTCAGCACGAAGGGCGCGGTGCAGCTGGTCCGGGAGGCGAAAAAACGGAACGTGCCGATCACCGCCGAGGCCACGCCTCACCACTTGATCCTGAACGACGGTCTTCTCGAGAAACATGGGACGGATTACAAGGTGAACCCGCCCTTGCGGAGCCCCGAAGACGTCAGGGCGCTGATCGGCGCCGTCAAAGACGGCACCGTGGACGTATTCGCCACGGACCATGCCCCTCACACGGCGAAAGAGAAAGACGTCGCCTTCGAAAAAGCGCCGTTCGGCATGGTCGGGCTGGAGACCGCCGTCTCGCTTCTTCTGGACAAAATGGTCAACAAGAACGTCATTTCCCTGGCGCGCTTCATCGAAATGATCTCCTCAAAACCGGCCCGCATCCTCGGTCTCAAGACCAAGGGCAGGATCGCCGTCGGGGCCGATGCGGATCTGACGGTCCTCAATCTTCATAAGACCATTGTGGTCGACGTCGCCGCGTTCCAATCCCGGAGCAAGAACAGCCCGTTTGACGGCTGGAAACTCAAAGGCGCGCCCGTGATGACGATCGTTGCGGGCAAGATCGTTTATCCATTCGCCGCACGATAGGAATAATTTTGAGAAAAAAGAAAAAAAAGGGTGCCGTTTCCGAGGTCGAGCAGGAGCTCCGATATTCCTTTCGGAATAAAGATCTCCTTCTCAGGTCACTGACACACAGTTCGTTCGCCTATGAAAACGCGGAACAGACCAAGGACAACGAACGGATGGAGTTCCTCGGCGATTCCGTCGTCGGCCTGATCGCGGCCGATTTCTTTTACGGCTCCCATTCCGAGGCGACGGAAGGCGACTTATCGAAACTGAAATCCTCCGCGACGAGCACGATCGCCCTGGCGGAATTCGCGCGACAGATCGGACTCGACAAATTCATGCGCGTCGGCCGCGGAGAGGAAAAAAGCGGCGGTCGGAAAAAAGACAGCATTCTCGCCGGCACGTTCGAAGCCGTCATGGCCGCAATCTACCTTGACGGCGGCTATGCCGCCGCGCAGGATTTTTATCTGTCGCTGCTCCGCGGTTCGTTCCGGAAGATCAAGGACGCAGGCCAACTCGACATCAACAATTATAAATCCGCCCTCCAGGAATTCTTGCAAAAAGAAGATTTGCCGGCCCCCCACTACAAGACGTTGAGGACGACGGGACCCGATCACAAGAGGGAATTCGTCGTCGAAGTCTTCGTGAACAAGACGTCCCTGGCCAAAGCGAGCGGACCGTCCCGCAAGGCCGCCGAGCTCAAAGCGGCCGAAAAAGCGCTCAAAAGCTTCTTCGGGAAAAAGATCAAGGCCCTGACTCAGGAAACGTTCATCTTTAACAAATAAACGCCGAGTCATGACCAAGTGCTCCCGCTGCCGGCAAAAAAAGGCCAAGCGCCGCTGCCCGGCGTTACGAAGCGACTTATGCCCTTCCTGCTGCGGCAGTCTGCGGGAGAAAGAGGTGGCCTGTCCGCCCACGTGCCGCTTCCTGACCGAGCACAAGCCCTATCAGGAGAAGAGAATCCTCCGGAAAGACAAGCCCATCCCGCCGGACCCGGTCCACAGGAAGGATGACATCTTGAAGGACGAACGGCTCGCTTGGCTGGCGATGAATATCGAGGCGCCCATCAAGAGCATCGGAGAATCGAATCCCTCATTCACGGACGGCGCCGCCATCCTGGCGCTCGAATACGCGAAAGAAAAACTGACGAGGAACCGGAACATCCTCTTGATCCCGGGGCAAGATCGAAAGCCCGGAAATGAGGTCGGGGAGAAGGTTTTCCTGGGCATGGAGAACTGCCGATATGAAGGAAGTGTGCTCTTGGCCTCGGGCGCGGAAGGCTATCCAAGCGATGAAAAACTCCGCTGCCTGGAACATCTCATTCGGGTCGCAAAATCATGGAGCCGGGAGAATTTCGAGGGCCGCGCCTACATCGATCATCTTCGAGATCAGTTTGCCGAAATCGCGACCCTGGCTCGCCAGTCCAAGGTCATCACCCCGCGCTAGCGAGGACCTCTCGCCGGCCGACCTCGGCCGCCCCGCCTTGATCTCTTCACTTGCTCAGCAGCGCGCTCATGAATTTCAAATCGGGGATATTGGCGCAGACGATCTTCAGGATGACCATCATCGGAACGGCCAGGATCATGCCTGGAATGCCCCATAACCAACCCCAAAAGAACAGCGCGAACAGGATGCCCAGCGGGCTCAGACCCAGCCCTTTTCCCATCAGCCGAGGTTCAACCGCCATCCCGAGGATACCGTCGAAGACGAAAAGGACGATGAGCATCCAGAACGCCAACCAGAAATTGTCGAACTGAACAAGGGCGAAGAGGAACGGGAATATTTTGGCAATCAGGGATCCGATATTGGGAATGTAGTTCAGCAAAAAAGTCAGGAACCCGAAGAGGACCGCGAAATTCAAGCCGAAAACCATCATGATCACCATCGCGATCAGTCCGGAGACGATGCAGATGACGGTCTTGAGCGCCAGGTATTTCTGGACCTGATGGTCGATGTTCTCGACGATTTTGTTGAGCTGGGAGGCCCTCTGTGGCTGGAAGGAATTCATGATCTTGATATTCAGTTTGCCGCGTCCGGCGAGCATGAAAATGAGGAAGATCAAAACCAGGAACAGATTGGACAGGAAGGAAACGACCGTGCCGAGCGACGACAGGAAGAACGAACCGACTTTGTCGATATCCAGGCTTTGCAGCCACACCAGCGGGTCGAGCTTGGATTTAGGGAGCTTGAATTCCGACTGGAGGGACTCGATCATGCCGCTGAATTTCTGCCCGTATTTCGGGAACTCCGAGGCAAACGTCTCTCCGCTCGAATAGAAGAGAACCCCCATGAGGTAGAGAGCCAGAAACGTGAAGAAAAGGATGACCACAACGGCCAGCGTCTTGGGGATTTTCAGCCGGTTCGTCAGAAGATCCAGGATGGGAGAGAGCACGAAATAAAAAAAGATCGCCAGGAAAAACGGGAAGAGCACGGACTTCGCCAGACTGAGAACGAGGCCGACGACAAAGATCGCGACGATCGCGCTCGAGAACGTCAGAACCTTGTTTTTTTCCACGGGACCTATTGTAAACAATTTGGGGCTCGATTGTCCAATGCGCCGTCTCCTCCCCCCTGGGGATGACCGCGGAGGGAAAAAAATCACCCCCGGCCTCATCGCCCCCGGCGATTGACCGCCTCGCCCGATAGATTAAAATCATGAGCGTACGAGCAAGGAGAACCTATCGGGAAAGCGCCGATGAAAGAACCGTCTCATAGCAACCCCTTCTTTCTGGAATCTCTCTTGAACAGCCTTAACGACGGCATCGTTTCCATGGACAAGAAGAACATGATCACGGAATGGAATCAGGCCGCCGAGCGGATTTTCGGTTATCTCCGCCAAGAAGTCTTGGGAAAGAACCTGGACCGTCTGATCGGCGGATCCAAATCCCTGGAAGCGACCCTCGTCACCGCGAACGTGATGATGAAAAGACAAAGAATCGTGAATTTGGAAACCGTCCGCTTTCGTCATGATGGCACTCCCGTCCCGGTCAGCATTTCGGCCTCTCCAATCCTCTCGGACGATAAATTCCTGGGCAGCGTGGCCATTTACAAGGACATCACCGAATGGAAAAGGAGAGAAGAGGAGCAGCGCCTCATCGAGAGAGAAATCCGCGCGCTCAAGGAATTCAACGAGACCATCGTGACCAGCCTGGCCGAAGGCATCGTTCTCGAGAACGCCAAGGGCTTCATCACCTTCGCCAATCCTACCCTTGAAAAGCTCCTGGGGTATTCGCCCGGAGATCTCATCGGCTCCCACTGGAAAGCCCTCGTCCATCCCGCTGAATTGAAAAAAATCAAGGAAAAGACCCGATCCCGGACGAAGACGACGATCGAACATTATGAATCCCGTTTCATGACCAAGGACGGAAAGGCCATCCCGGTCCTCGTCAGCGCTCAATCCCTGTTTTATAAGACCCGCTTCAAGGGTGTCCTTTCGGCCATTTCCGATATCACCCCTCAAAAGGACATCGAGCGCGAGCTCCAAACGGCCAAGGAAGAAGCGCTGTCCGCTAATCGCGCCAAAGGCGAATTTCTGGCCAATATGAGTCATGAGATTCGGACGCCGATGAACGGGATTATCGGCATGATCGAACTCGCCCTGGGCACATCGCTCACGACTGAACAAAAAGACTTCCTCAAGGCCGCCCGGGCCTCGGCCGAATCGCTGCTGAAGATCCTCAACGACATCCTCGACTTTTCCAAGATCGAAGCGGGGATGATCGAGTTCGAGTCCATTTCGTTCAACCTCCGCGATTCGATCACGGACATCGTCGCCACGCTCGCCCTCGCCGCTCACAAGAAAAATCTTGAACTGGCCTGTCGCGTGTCGCCCACGATCCCGGACCTGGTCGTCGGAGATCTGGGCCGCCTGCGTCAGATCATCGTCAACATGGTCAGCAACGCCATCAAGTTCACGGAAAAAGGCGAAGTCGTCGTCGAGGTCAAGGCCGAATCCCGAACCGACAGGGATATCGTCCTCCATATCGCGGTGAAGGACACGGGCATCGGCATTCCCGCCGCCAAGAAGGACGACATTTTCCGCGCCTTCGTCCAAGCCGACGGGTCCATGACCCGGAAATACGGCGGGACAGGACTGGGATTGGCGATCTCGTCCCAGCTCGTGGAGATGATGGGCGGTAAGATATGGGTGGACAGCACGGTCGGCAAGGGAAGCACATTCCATTTCACGACGCGTCTGGAGCTTCGGAAACAAGCCGAACCCCCGCGGTCGGCCGTGGAACCCAAAGTCCTTCAGGATCTTCCCGTTTTGATCGTCGACGACAACGCCACGAATCGCTCAATTCTCAAGGAAATGCTGGAAAGCTGGTCGATGAAACCGGTCGTCGCGGACAGCGGATTGTCCGCGCTATCGCTCTTGAAGATCCGCGAGCGGAACCGCAATCCCATCAAGCTGGCCCTTGTCGATTCCAATATGCCGGGCATGGATGGATTCTCTCTGATCGATCGAATCAAGAACGATCCGGCCTTTTCCGGCTCCACCATCCTGATGCTGACGTCCGCCGAGCGGCTCGGCGATCTGAAGAAATCCAAAGACCTGGGAATCGCGGCCTATCTGACCAAACCCATCAAGCCCTCCGCCCTTTTCGACGCCATCATGATGGGTCTCGGCTCCGCGTCTTTGAACAAGGAAGAGCGGCCCCTGGTCACAGGGCAATATCTCCGGGAAAACCGTCGCCATCTCCGGATCCTCCTGGCCGAAGACAATCTTATCAACCAGAAAGTCGCCGTCCGCCTTCTCGAAAAAAACGGTCATAAGATCACGGCCGCAGACGACGGGAAGAAGGTGCTGGGCGCTTGGAAAAAAGAGCATTTCGACCTGATCCTCATGGACGTCCAGATGCCGGAATTGAACGGCTTTGAAGTCACCACGGCGATCCGAAAGGCCGAAAAGAAGACGAAAGCGCATGTGCCTATCGTGGCCATGACGGCTCATACCATGAAAGGTGATCGGGAGCGTTGCCTGGACGCGGGAATGGACGACTATCTCTCGAAACCTCTCCGCCCCGAGGAATTGCTGGCAACGATCGAGCGTGTGGTGGCCGATCGGAGACCAGCCTTGCTGAAGAAGACGGAATCATGAAAGACAAGATCACCAGGACCATTCTTATCGCCGATGATGATCCGATTTCGAGCCGCATCCTGGAAAACAACCTCATCAGTTGGGGTTACGAAACCGTCCTCGCTAAAAACGGCGATGAGGCCTGGAAAGCGATCCAAAAACCCGACATCCGCATGGCTCTCCTGGACTGGATGATGCCCGGCATCGAAGGCATCGAGCTCTGCCGCAGACTGCGGGAGAAGAGCAAAGAGAAATACACCTATATCATTCTTCTCACCGGCAAAAACCAAGCCCAAAATCTCATCGACGGCTTGCAGGCCGGAGCGGATGATTACATGACCAAGCCGGTCAATTTCCTGGAGCTGAACGCCCGGCTGCAGACGGGCTGTCGCATCATCGAGCTCGAGGATAAGCTCCTGGAAAACCAGGAACGGCTGACCGAGCTGGCGACCAAGGACAGCTTGACCGCCCTCTGGAACAGGGCGACCATTCTCACATTCCTCGATGAGGAGATCGACCACGGCACCCGAGACGGGTATCCTGTCAGCGTCATCATGATGGATGTCGATAACTTCAAGAAGATCAACGACGGCGGCGGTCATCTCGCGGGAGACAAGGTCCTCAAGCGTCTGGCCCTCAATCTGGAAAAATGCATGCGGCCGTACGATAAGGTCGGCCGCTACGGCGGCGATGAGATGTTGATCGTTCTCCCCAATTGCCATCTCGACCAGGTCGCGAAAATCGCCGAACGTCTCCGCATCCGATGCGATAGAACAAAAGTCAAGGTCAACGGCGGCTCTATCTCCTTTACAATCTCCATCGGATGCGCATCCTCGGAAAGTTTTGCCCGGCCTTCCGCGGATCGCTTGATCCTGGTCAGCGACCGGGCCCTCTACGAGGCGAAGCAAACGGGGAGAAATCGCGTCGTTCTATCTCAACCGGCGAAAAAAACGGCCAGGAGGAAAACGGATGGGAAATAAGAACACGGCGAGGGACGTACCCATTCAAAAAGAGGAAGTCCTGGAGAGGATCGGAGGAGACGCCTCGTTTCTCGAGGAGCTTTTAACTCTCTATGACGAGGAGTTCGCGACAAAAACGGAAGCTCTTGAAAGCGCCTTGTGGAAAAAGGATTTCGCTTCTCTCGAGAATCTGGGGCACAGCCTCAAAGGCTCATCGGCGAATCTCAGCCTTCCCGGCCTCCGGGAAGCGTCATACGGAATGGAGACAGCCGGACGGGAAAAGGACATCGCCGCGGCCAAAACGGCCATGGCCGAGCTCAAACGGGAATATGCGCGCCTGAAGGAATATTTCGCCCGATAAAATCAGGGGAGCCATCGCCTCTTTCGAATCGAAGCGGCGGATGTCTTTTGGCTTTGAGCCGATTTATGGATTCAGCGCGCGGACCATCGCTTCCAGGAACTTCACCCCTAACGCTTCCTGTCCGTCCTTGATCTTGGCGACGCCGCAAAGGGTACTTCCCGTCCGCGCCACGAAGACGTTTTGGAGATAAGCGTCTTTGAATCCCAGGCCGGCGGGATTCTTTTCCGGAGATCGCCCGCTCTTGGCGAAGCTGGCGGCAAGCTGCTCAAACATGGCCTTGGCGTCCTCGGCCGATTGGCCTTCGATGAGGAAACAATCGAATTCCTGGCCGTCCGTCTTATAGTTCGCCAGGAAGCCGTTCTTCAGAAACTTAAACCCCAAAAAATTGCGGAGGATGAATTTTTCGCTGTTGGGAACGAGCCCCACCTTGGGAAAAACGCGAAGGAGCGCCGGGAAATCCCCCCGGTCCTTGATCTTCCCCGCGATGGAGTCGGCGAAGAGCCTCAAAAACTCGTCGTTCTTGTCGCCGCCCTCATAGCACATCAGCTTGACATAGTAACGGCCGGCCAGAAAATTCAAGGATCCTTCTTCCTCGTATCCCTGGATGCCGATGGGAAGAAAATGGCTCTCCGGAAAACGCTCGGCGCCGTAGATGCCGAAGGCGTTCAATCCCTTCCCCATATCGTAGATCTCGACGGTGATTGAGGTTTTCGGCCGGCTTCCCTGGAACAAGGCGACGATCAATTCCTTGAAATCATAGCCGATATAAGCTTCGGCGGCCCCGTCGATGTACTCGAAAAGAGTCTGGGGATCATATCTCTGGACGTCCTCCGCGACCCTCCAACCGGCGACGGTGGGCAAGAGCGAATTCAATGAAGACGCCCCGCTTTTTTGAGCGCTCGGAAGAAGGAAGGGCAGGGCAAGGAATCCGCAGAACCCGAGGATCCCAACGAAAGCTTTTCTCGCTTTTTCGGCCGTCATTTCGCGACTCCTGTTCATACGAACTCGAGCTCTCACTATAAGCGCATCGCGACGGATTGACAAGACCGGAGCGCTGGAGTACTTTGACAGCGATGACCGCCCTTTCGAAGGTCGTGATCGTCCGGGGAAAAGGCGTCCTAGCGCGTAAAAACAGCGCCGATCCCAAGATCCTTTCGCGGATGTACGAGCGCGGCGTCCGGCTCCTCGCCGGACAGAGCGACATCGCGGCGGGGTTGCGGGCGATCTTCTCGCCCTCCGATCGCGTCGGGATCAAGATCAACGCGATCGCCGCTCCCGAACTCACCACTCCGCCCGAGGTCAGCCTTCCTTTCGCCCGCCTCTTGACCGGAATCGGAATTCCGGAGAGCAACGTCATCATCTGGGACCGGACGAACCGGGAACTCAAGGACGCGGGCTACCGGCTCAACCTCGACGGGGGCGGCTTCAAGATATTCGGAACGGACACGGCGGGCGCAGGATACCCGGGCGAGCCCGTCTCCCATCTCAACATCGGGAGCCTTTTTTCAGCGATCCAGATGAGCCGAATCACGGCCTCGGTCAGCTTTGCGGTCTTGAAAGACCACGGGATGGCCGGGATCACGGCCGGCTTGAAAAATTATTATGGCGCCGTTCATAATCCGAACAAATACCATGACGACAACTGCGACCCGTTCGTGGCCGAGCTTTTCGACACGCCTCCGATCAAAGCCAAGCACCGATTGACCATCCTCGACGCCCTCGTCGTCCAATATCACCGGGGACCTTCCTATCACGCCCGCTGGGCGGAGACCATGGAAACGCTCGTTTTCAGCCTGGACCCCGTCGCCGCAGATTTTATCGGCTGGCAAATCGTCGAAAGACTCCGCAAGGATAAGGGTCTTCCTTCCTTGGAGGAGGACCGGCGCCTCCCCTCCTACATCCGGACCGCCGAACGGATGGGGCTTGGGAAAGCCGCGCCGGCGGACATTCAGGTCGTCGAGGAAGAGGTCTAGTAACGGCCATGCGAAGACGACAGTTCATCCGGACGGCGGCCGGGGCCGGCGTCGCTCTCGGCGCGAATCCCGGCCCGGCCTTGCGGAACCTCTATGCTTTCGGCGACACGTCCAATCTCTCTCACGTCGAGGCGCGCTATTACAAGCGTCTTCCCGATCGGGAAATCGAATGCGAGCTCTGCCCGCGGCGCTGCAAGCTGGGCGACAAAGAACGCGGCTACTGCGGCGTCCGACAAAACGACGGAGGCGTCTACTATACGCTCGTCTACGGCAAAGTTTGCTCGATGCATGTCGACCCCATAGCGAAAAAACCCTTTTTCCATGTCCTTCCCGGGACGAACGCCCTGTCCATCGCCACGGCCGGCTGCAACGTGAATTGCAAGTTCTGTCAGAACTGGGAGATCTCCCAGGTCCGTCCGGAACAAGTGGACGCCGTGGACGCGCCTCCCCGCGTCATCGCCGAGACGGCGGTCGAATACCGGTGTCCAACGATCGCCTATACCTATTCCGAGCCCACGATCTTTTACGAATATATGTATGATACGGCCGTTGAAGCCCGTCGTCAGGGCGTCCGAAGCGTCGTCGTTTCGGCAGGTTACATCAACCCCGAGCCCCTGGAGACCTTGATCAAAGTCGTGGACGCCATCAAGATCGACCTCAAGGCGTTCGATCAGGATTTCTACCGGAAATACGTCCGTGGTGAGCTGCCGCCCGTGTTGGAAACCCTCAAATTGATCGCCCGGAAAAAAGTCTGGCTGGAGATCGTCTATCTCGTCATTCCCACGTTGAACGACGCGGCCGAGAGCGTCCGGAAAATGTCCCAATGGATTCGTCTGGAAATCGGGCCTGAAACTCCCCTCCATTTCACGCAGTTCCACCCGATGTATCTCATCAAAAACCTTCCGCCGACGCCGATATCGACGCTCGAGAATCTCCGGCGGATCGCCCTCGAGGAAGGACTCTCCTTCGTCTATATCGGAAACGTGCCCGGCCATGAGGGCGAGAACACCTTTTGTCCCAAATGCCGGACGATGCTCATCAGGAGAAACGGCTATGAGATCGAACGGAACATGATCGAGAAAGGAAAGTGTCCAAACTGCCAATATCCGATTCCGGGAATCTGGACCTGAGATTCTCGCCGGCGGCGTTTCTCCTCGGCTGGCTCGCTGTGTCTTATCAAATCTTCCTTTTGCGGGAATTTTCCGCCCATTTTTACGGCAACGAGCTCGTCTTCGGCCTCGTGCTCGCCGCCTGGCTCCTATGGGGAGGACTGGGAAGTCTTTGGGCTTCCCGACGCGGCGGCGCTCGTTGGCCGGCCCTGTTTTTCGCCGCCCTGCTCATCGCCCCGTTCTGTTTCTCGGCTCTCCGCTTTTCGCGGTTGGCTTTGGGCCTTTTGCCGGGCGAATTGACCGGGCTTCTTCCGATCTTCATCTTCGCTTTCATCCTGACTTTTTTCATCAATTTTCCCCTTGGGGCCGCCTTTGCCTCCACGGTCAGACGCGAAGGCCCCCTGCCTCGGATTTATTTGTGGGAATCCGCGGGCGCCGCGACGGGGAGCCTCGTCACCTATTTGGGACTCATTCCCCGTCTTTCCAATTGGCGGGCGATTGCGGTCACCGGCGCAGTCGCGGCGACGGCGGCGTTTATCAACTTCCGAAAAAAGATTCCAGCCGGGCTTTTGATCGCGGCCTTGTCGATCTCTGTCGCGTTTTTCGTCCTGGATATTCCCACGCAAAGAATGATTTGGAAACCGTTCACGCTCGTAGAGAGTCGAGACGGCCGCTATGGCAAGCTGCAGGTGATCAAAACCTCCGAACAGGTGACTCTGTACGACAACGGTCTCCGCGTCTATTCCTTTCCCGATCCGGCTTCCGCCGAGGAATCCGTGCATTTCGCCCTTCTCCAGAATCCCGAGGCCCGACGCGTCCTTCTCATCGGCGGAGGCGCCGGCGGAGCGCTGGCCGAAGTTTTGAAATATCCGAAGACTGAAGTGGATTATGTCGAGCTCGATCCCGATATCATCAGGATCTCGGAATCGTTCCTCCCGCCCTCGGCGTCAGGCGTCCTTAAAGATCCGCGGGTGCACATCATCCTCGGGGACGGCCGCGCGTTTTTGGAAGCGACGACGGCGTTCTACGATATCGTCATCCTGAACTTGCCCGAACCCGCGACGGCCCAGATCAATCGCTTCTACACGCGGGAATTTTTTTCCAGGGTCCGAACCAAATTGAACACGGGCGGCGTCTTTTCCTTCCGCGTTCCCTCAGCCGAAAATTACATCAGCCCGGAGCTTCAAAAATTTCTGTCGACCATGTCGGCCACGCTCCGCCAGGCGTTCCCTGAGATCAAAATCATCCCCGGAGACTCGAATATCTTTCTGGCCTCCGCGAGCCCATTGCATGCGGATGCGGATGACTTCATCCGCACGATCAAGCGGTTCCGGATCCAGAACAAATTCATCAGCCCGGAACAGCTTCCCGCGCGTCTTCATCCGCTGCGGATCCGGGCGCTCGCGGAAAAGATCGCATCCGGACCGGGCCTCCTGAATTCCGACCTGCATCCGGTCAGCTATTTCTTCGATTCCGTCCTGTGGAGCGCCCAGTTCAAAGGCGCGGAATCGAAGATCCTCACGTTTTTCGCGCGAATTCCGGTCCATTGGCTGCTGGACATCCCATTGCTTCTGCTGGCCGGAATCCTCGTTTTCATCAGGTTCGGATCTTCCTCTTCCGGAAATTCGATCGTCCCGGTCGCCCTCATGGGAATGACCACCATGGCCGGCGAGATCATGCTGATCCTCATATACCAAACCCTCTATGGATACGTGTACGGCCAAATCGCCCTGCTCCTGACAGCGTTCATGTCGGGCTTGACGTTGGGCGCATTCGTCAGCTCGAAGAGGAAAAAACACCGGTATTCCCACCTGATCCTCCTCCAATCGGGCCTTCTCATCCTTGTCGCGGCCGTTTGGTTCTCTCTCGGTTCACGCCTGGCTGGGCCGCTTCTTTATCCTTTTTTGCTTTCGTTGGGGTATCTGGGAGGAGATTTCTTCATCGTCGCCAACACCCTCTTCTTCAAAGAAAAGACCCAAGCCGGGCAGGCTTATGGCTGGGACCTCCTGGGCTCTTTCCTGGCCGCCGCCGGTTTGTCGTCGGTGCTTATCCCGCTGGCCGGCCTGCCGATCCTCTTTCAATACCTTCTGCTGGTCAACTCCTTCGGCCTGTTGTTTATCGTTACCGGCCGGAAAAAAGCGCGATGATCGGGATCTCCCATTCATGCCGAAAATTTATCTTGTCACGTCCGTCATCGATCGGATATCATGAAGGCGTGGCGATCAGAATTTCGCTTCGCGCCATGAATCGTCCTTGTCTGTATTCAGAGAGGGATCATCATGATTAAGGTTGAGCAGACTTTTATGGACTTTTTGCTCGAGCATCAGGAACGTCATAAACGCAGCTATCATTTCTTGATCCTCATGAACTCCATCCTCAACGCCGCCAAGCGCATCCAATTTTTCTATTCGACCGGAGCCCTGCAGGGAAACTTGGGATTGACGGGATCGGTCAATATCCAGGGAGAAGACGTGCTCCATATGGATATGATCGCCAACGAGATCGTCAAGCATTCCCTGGCTCAATCGGGCCGGGTCATCTCTGCCGTAGGCGAAGAGGAAGAAGAGGTCATAGCGATGAACGAGGAAGGCGGGAGATATTTCGTCTATTACGATCCGATGGACGGATCGTCCAATGTGCCGCACAACCTCCCGATCGGGTTCCTCTTCGGGGTGGCCAAACGCAATCTCGAGGGCCATGAAGATATGCATCTGAGGACCGGCCGCGAATTCATCGCCGCGGGCATGTTCGTCATCCCCACCGGAACGTTCACCATCGCCCTCCACAACGCGGGCTGCTGGCGCTTCCACCTCGACGAGACCTTCAACTATGTCAAGCCGACGAGCATGATGCTGCCCGTCAACACGAAAACCTGGGAGCTCTCCTTCAATTCCGCCAACCGGGAAAGCTATGCCCTTCCCATCCAGAAATGGATCGCCGAGAACGAAAAGAAATATGCGTTCCGCTACATGGGCGCCCTAGCCGGCGATTTCCATCGCATTCTGACCAACGGCGGGATGTTTATGTATCCGGCCATCGTCAACCATCCCGATCCGCGGAAGAACCGTCCCCAGGGAAAATTACGGCTGCTGTACGAGGCGTCGGTCGTGTCCTTCATGTGCCACGAAGCCGGCGGCGAAGCCATCGATGAAAATGGAACGCCGATCCTCGACATCATCCCCGAAAAACCCCACCAGCGCACCGCGCTGTATATTGGGTCGAAGCCTTTGGTGGCTGAGATCGCCAAGATCCTGAAGGAAAAAAAATAGGACTTCGATGACCTTCAGGTGAGCGGTCAAAAGGGACGAGGGAATGAAATGCCCGCGCTGTCAGGCTGATAATCCCCCGGCGAACTGCTATTGTGCCGGCTGCGGGACGTCGCTCACGTCCGCGCCGGGCACGGCCTCTCCGCTCCGGACCCAAACGCTCGTCCCATCTCCCGATCCGTTTTCCACGGGAACATTGTTCGCCGGCCGTTATCGTATCATCGAAGAACTCGGCCGCGGCGGGATGGGACGAGTCTACAAGGCCTTCGATACGAAGATCCAGGAACGGATCGCCATCAAGATCATCCGGCCGGAAATCGCCGACGACCCAAAGACGATCGAGCGCTTCCGGAACGAGCTCAAGCTGGCCCGCCAGATCACCCATCGCAACGTCTGCCGAATGCACGACCTCGGAGAGGACGGACGCACGCATTTCATCACCATGGAATATGTTTCCGGAGAGAACCTCGACAAGATCATCCGGAGGATGAAAGCGCTGAACATCGGGACGGCCGAGGATTATGCCCGCCAGATCTGTGAGGGGCTGGCCGAGGCCCACCGCCTGGGCGTCGTTCACAGGGACCTTAAGCCCCAGAACATCATCATCGACGAAACCGGGATGGCCAGGATTATGGATTTCGGCATCGCCCGGACGCTCGCGAGCGGAGGCCCGACCGGCGAGGGAATGATGATCGGAACGCCCGATTATATGGCCCCCGAGCAGGCTGAAGGGAAAACAGCCGACCAGCGGACGGACATCTATGCCTTCGGCCTGATCCTCTACGAGATGGTCGCGGGAAAGCGTCCCTTTGACAGCGATACGCCGATCAGCGTGGCCATGAAACACAAGACGGAAATCCCGCGACCGCCGCGGGATTGGAACGCCCAGGTCCCCGACGAGTTGAACGCACTCATTCTCAAGTGCCTGGAAAAAGACAAAACAAAAAGATATCAGAGCGCCTCTGAGCTCCTGGCGGAATTGGGGCGGATCGAAGTCCTCCTGCCGCGGCCGAGGGAAGACGGACAACCGGCTCGTTCCAGGACCGTCCCAGCCGTCCGTAAACGCCTTCTTATCGCGGCGCTGGGAGTCCTGGCCGGCCTGGCGTTTATAGCCGTCATTGGATACGTCCTTCAGCATAAGACTTCTGAGATGACCTCTTTGGCTATCCTGCCCTTCAAAGACCTGAGCCGCGAGCAGAACCAAGGAGTTTTTTGCGAGGGCATATCGGATGACATCCGGAGCCGGCTCTCAAGCATCGAGAAACTGAACGTCATCTCAAAATTCTCGTCGGACCAGTACAAAAACACGGCCAAAGGTCTCAAGGAGATCGGACGGGAGCTGGACGTCCGGAAAACTCTGTCCGGAACCCTGGAGATCGAGAACAATGTCATCCAGGTCAGGATCGAACTCGGCGACACGCGTAGCGAATTCACGTCGTGGTCCAAGACTTACAAGGATACGCTGGACGGCTACTTTAAAGTGGAGGCCCAGATCGCCGGCGCCATCGCCCAAGAATTGAGCGTTCGACTCGCCCCCCGGGACATCCAGCAGGCGAAAGGACGGGAGCCGGCGAACTTGAACGCTTATATGGAACTCCGCTGGGGAACGCATTTTTTGACGAATTATAGAAACTTGAGGACGGAAGAAGATTTCTTCGAGGCGGTCAAGCGCTTCGGGAAAACCATCGAATTGGACCCGGCCTGCGTCCCCGCCTACTGGGGACTGGGCGACGCTTACGAAGCCCGATTCGTCCGGACGGCCGACCTCGCGGACCAGGCCGCGATGGAGCGGTATTATGGGCGGGCCTACGAAATCAACGGCCGCCTGCCGGAATCGGCCATGGGCATGGGCTGGATCTATTTTCACCGCGAGGATCCGGACAAAGCCTACGGATTCTTTCGCCAAGCGGTCGAGGCGGACCCGAACAACCCTCTGGTCGACTACGGGGTGGGATCGTTTCTGCGCAGCATCGGCCTCTATGAAAGCGCCCTCAGGCATTACCGGCGGGCCATCGAACTGGACCCCCTCTCCTACCGCGCCTACATGACCGGCATCAGCTGTTACAGCTACATCGGAGAATTCGAGAAAGCCGTGGCCCTGGCCAAACAGGCTGTCGACATCGAGCCCAACATCCCGCGGACCCACGCCATTTACGCCCGCCAGCTCCTCTTGGTCAAAAGATATGACGAAGCCGAACAGGAACTGATCAGGGCCGAAAAGATCATGGGGGTCGAGCCCCAGGAATTCCGGCTGAGGGCTTGGCTGGCCGCGGTTCGCGGGGACAAAAAGCTCGCCTTGGATTTGATCGATAAAATCGCCAAAATGAAGGACCCTCTTTATGCCTACGAGATCACGAACGCGTACTGTCTGTTGGGGAAGACGGATGAGGTCATCAAGCTCATCCGGGAGGGGATTGACGTCGGATTTCACACGGCCCGGGATTACCTCTATTCTTATCCCTATCTGGCCACGAATTTCTATTTCGACACCCTCAGAAACGATCCCCGGTTCCGCGAAATCCTCACCGCCGAAAAGATCAAATATGATGAGAAGTTGGCGAAATTCGGGAATCTCTGAAAACATTTGACATCAAGATGTTGATTCTGTTATGAATGCGATTAAGCACGCTTTATTTTAAGGAGGAATGACCATGTCAAAAAAATTGAGTCCGGAGGAACTGGCAAAAATCGAATCGAAATTCCAGACGCAATGGAAAAATTTTCGCGGTTTGCTGAGAAACCAGGATTATAAAAGCCTCCCGATCAATGATCAGGCGACCCTGATCCATAGGATCGGACATAAAATCAAAATTGTCCATGGCAAGGACAAAGTCGTCGATTACATCGCTAAAAATTTGCCGAATCTCAGCCTGGTCCCGGAGGCCGAGACCGATCCCGTCGACTCCGGATTATTGACGCATACCGATCTCGTGATCGATACACGCCCGATCAAGGCCTTCCTGAAACACGATGCCATGAAAGGGATGGCCGGGACGTATTCCAAGGATCCTTCGGGCGAATTCGACAGCGTCTGGATTCATCAAGACGAATGCTTCTGGGAAATCATGTTCATCAATTTCCGCGATAATTAATCGGCGCCGGCCTTCTTTTTTCCAAACTTCAGAACGACATCGTCCAGGATCGAATAGACAACCGGGATGACGACCAGCGTCAGAACCGTCGAGCTGATCAGTCCGCCGATGATCGTGTAGCCGATCGCCGCGCGGAATCCGGAGCTCGTCCCGAATCCGACCGCCACCGGAATCATGCCCAGGATCATGGCCATCGAGGTCATCAGAATGGGCCGGAGGCGCGTCGAGCCGGCTTCGATGATGGCCTCAAAACGCTTCATCCCCCGCCGCCGTAACACATTCGTGTAATCGACGAGCAGGATCGAGTTTTTCGTCACCAGTCCCATGAGCATGATCAGGCCGATGAAGGCGACCATGTCGAAGAGTTTATTGGCGAGCAGGAGTCCGAGGACTGCGCCGATGATGGAGAGGGGGAGGGCGAGCATGATGATGAACGGCTGGACGAAAGACCCGAACTGGGAGGCCAGGACCATGTAGATGAGCACGATGGCCAGGCCCAGCGCGAGGAAGAAAGAGGCGAACATTTTGCGGTTCTGTTCGACCTGCCCTCCGAACTGATAGGTCACGTCCTTGGGGAGATTGAGCGCGGCGAGCGATTCATTGACCTTCTGGGTGATCTCGTTCAAGGGCCGTCCCCTGAGGATGTTGGCCCCGATCATGATCTGCCGCGTCCGATCGGCCCGCCGAATCTGGGTCGGGCCGCTGACGGTCACCAATCCGCCGATCTGATCCAAGGTGATGGTCCCGCCGCGCATGGTCGGCAGATAGACCTGCCCGAGCTTTTCGAGATTGGACCGCACGCTTTCCGTCGCCCGGACGCGGATGTCGTAAAGCTTTTCGTTCTCCCGGAATTTGGAGGCGATATCGCCGTCGACGATCGAACGCATCGTCGCGGCAATCTGGGCCGTTCCGGTCCCGAGGCGGGCGGCCCGATCGCGATCGATTTTGATCTGGATTTCGGGCTTGGGCGGCCGGTTGTCGCTGTTGACGTCGACCAGGCCGTTGATGTTCTGGAGCGCAAACTTGACCCTTTCACTGGAGGCGCTGAGGACGGCGAGATCCGTCCCCTTCAGGTTGATCTGGATGGGGAGCTGTTGCAGGGCGGCGAACGCCGCGCCGCCCATGGAGCTGGCTTCCTGGAACGTAATGGTGGCGCCCGGGATATCCGCCAGCTTGGGACGGAGCTTGTCTTGATAATCCCGGGCCTCTTTGGTCGGGATCGTCAGCTTGACGTTGAGGGAAGCCACGTCGGATGAACCATCCGTGGATCCCACGACCGCGGCCACGTCCCCGACTTCGGGCTGCTGTTTCAGGATTCTCTCGATGTCATGAACGATCTGGTCGGTCTGGTCGAGCGAACTGCCGGACGGAGTCTGGACGACGAGGTTGAATTCGGCCCGCTCCCCGTGGGGCGTTCCGCCGGTCCCGACGACGGTGAAGAGATACGCGCTGATCAGGAAAACGACGGTCGTGATCGCGATCATGGTTTTCCGGTGCTTGAGGGCCCAGCGAAGGATAGGACGATAGTTCTGTCCGAGTTTATCGTAGAAGAATGTCACCATCCCCTGGAAACGCGACCCCAGAGTTTTCTTCACGCCGGGCTTGGATTTTTTAAAGAAATACGCCGACAGCATGGGCGCGAACGTGAACGCCTCGAAGAGCGAGATCAGGACGGCGGCCGTGACCGTGATCCCGAATTGGCGGAAAAATTTTCCGGCGATTCCCGTCGTGAACGCGACGGGAAGGAAGACGGCGACGAGGGTCAACGTCGTGGCGGTGACCGCCAACCCGACTTCCGACGTGCCTTCGCTCGCCGCGACGCGGGGGTCCTGTCCCAGTTTCTCCATATGCCGGAAAATATTCTCGCGGACGACGATGGCATCATCGATCAGGAGGCCGACCGACAGACTCAAGGCCAGCAGGGTGATCATGTTCACCGTGTACCCGAGCGCGGCCATGACGGAGAAGGAGGCGATGATGCAAACCGGCAATCCGGCCACGGTGATCAGCGTATTACGGAGGTCGCCGAACGAAAAGAGCACGACGAGCGCGGCGAACAGAATGCCGAGGACCAGGCTGTTGATGACGTCGTCGCGGGATTCGTTGATCATGACGGACGAGTCCGTGGACGTCCGGATGTCGAGATCGGGATTGGCTTTTTTGATCGCCTCGATCCTTTTGCCCACCTGGTCCGCGACCTTGACCGTATTCGTTCCGGATTGTTTCTGGACGATAAGCGAAATGCATTCCCGGCCGTTGATCCGGGAAATCGCCCGCTTGGTTTTGAAGTCATCCTTGACGACGGCGAGATCTTTCAAGTGGACCGGCATGCCGCCGACATTGGCGACGACGATATCCAGCATCTCCGCGAGGTTCGTGAACTCGGCCTTGGTCCGGATCAGGAAATCCTGGGACTTCTCGGTGACGCGGCCGGCGGGCAAATTCAAATTCTCGCCCCGGATGGCCTGCGTGACCTGAGCGATGGAGATCCCTTGAGCGTTCATGACTTCCAGGTTCACTTCGACCTGAATCTCGCGCTCCAAACCTCCAATGAGGTCCACGGCCCCCACCCCATCCACCTGCTGGATCAGGACCTTGATCTTGTCGTCGACGAACTCCCGGACCTGCGGAAGGCTCATGCGTCCGCTTTTGCTCAGGATGGCGAAGGAGATGATCGGGACCGCCGAGGGATCGAACTTATTGATGATGGGTTCGATGATTTCGCGGGGAAGCGTGTTCCGGATCGCGGCGACCTTTTCTCGGACCTCGGTCGCGGCCAGTTGGGCGTCCTTCTCCAGGACGAATGCGGCAAGGATGGTCGAGATGCCTTCGGCCGAGGTCGAAGTGATCTTGTCGAGGCCGTTGATGGTGCTCAGAGCGTCCTCGATCGGCTTGGTGACCTGGGATTCCATCTCCTCGGGGCCGACTCCGGGGTTGGCGATCACCACGGCGACGTAGGGCAGCGAGACGTCGGGCATCAGATCGACGCCCAGCCGGGAGTAAGAGAGAACGCCCACGACCACCAGGCTCAGGATGACCATGGTGATGAAGACGGGCTGTTTGATCGAAATATCGGCGATTCTCATGGCGGAACCGTTTCTCAGTCGGCCGTTGTCGACCGGTCGACGATCTTGATCTTGTCTTTGTCGTTGAGCTGGCCGGCGCCCGTGGTGATAACCTGCTCGTCCCCCCTGAGGCCCGAAAGGATCTCCAGGGCGTCACCGACGACGGCTCCGACGGTCACGATATTCAGCCGGGCCCGGTCGCCATCGACGAGGAAGACGCCCTTCCGACCTCCCCGATCCACGACCGCGCTCAAGGGAACGACGACCGCCGCCCTCCTGCCGATCGTCCATTCGACCTCGGCGTACATTCCCGGTTTGATCCGGTGGCTGGGGTTCGGAATGGTCAATTCGACGTCGACCGCGCGGCTGAGGGGATTGCCGACCGGACTGATATTCGTGACTCGGGCGGAAAAGATTTCGCCGGGATAGGCTTCGAGGGTCACGAGGGCGCCCTGGCCGATCGCGATAAAGCGGATCTTCTTCTCATCCACCGCCGCGACCGCTTTCACGAGGTCGATATCGACCAAGTTCATGATCGGCGAGTTGGGATTGACCGAAGCCCCGGGATTCAGGAGGATCCGGGCCACGACCCCCTTGGCATCGCTCTTGACCTCGAACGGCTTGTAATCGTATCCGACCTCGTCGCGATTGACGACGCATACGATCTGGCCGGGCTGGATGACGCTTCCCATCTTGACCAGGTTATTGGCGATCTTGCCGCTCACCTTCGAAAAGACGGAGACCTCGGCGTCCGACTGGATGCCGCCGACCGCGTGGACCTTCTCGGCAATCTCCGTCCGGCTCGGCCGGACGGTTTCCACCGGGACAATGGTCTCGGCGACGGGCTGGCTCATGGCCTTTTTTTTGGCTTGAATGTTCTGGTTGGCCCGGAAACCCACGAGGGCCGCGAGAACGATCAAGATGAGAACGATCAGAATTCTTCCGATTTTCATAATTTCCTCCCACAAGAGCGGAACAGACTGAATTTGCTCAATGTATGGCCATAGATCAGTTGCAGATAATTCAGACGGGCGCCTTCAAGCGCGTTCTGCGTATCGATGAGTTCCGTGGCGCTGAGAAGGCCGTTCCGATAGCGCTCCTCGGCGATCCGCAGCGCGTTTTCGGCCTGCTTGATCTTTGTTTTTTCGATCTCGAGCTTCAACTCGGCGGTTTTGATATCCGCCAGGGCGGATTGGATTTCCAGGTCGACGTTCCGCTCGAGGTCGGTTTTTCTCATTTCAATGGTTCTCATATTGGATTCGGCCTGGGCCACCTGCGCGGCCGTCCGCTTGCCGTCGAACACCGGATAGGAAACCGAGAGCGTCGCGGTCCAGTTCCCTTGGATTTTTTCCATGTCCGGCATGAATCCATTTCGGAATTGATAGGCAAACGCGGCGGCCACGGTCGGTTTATCGGACGTCTTGGCCAGATCGCGAGAGGCCCGACCGAGATCGAGCTGGTGTTGGACCTGCTGGAATTCGAGCCGGTTAACCAGAGCTTCTTTGATCAGATCGTCCCCACGAAAATTCATGGCTTCGAACGCCAGATCGGCGGCCGGATCGAAGGGCGCGCCGTCTTCGCGGCCGGACAGGACGTTGAAGGCGATCCGGAATTTGTTGATATTGTTCTCGAAATCGAGCTTCTGGGCTTCGAGAGCGCTGATCTGGACCTTGATCAGATCCAAGTCGAAGCTCGAGGTCAAGCCGGCATCGAACCGCTGTTTCGTGATATCCAGCTTCTTTTCGAAGGCCATGAGATTTTCATCCAGGACCTTGATCGCCTCCTTGAAAAAGACCGTCCCGTAGAACAGGGGAACGACCTGATAGGCCAGCGCGTGTTTGGCCAGGGCGACGCCGTCCAAGGCCAGGTCCCACCCGGCCTTGTTCATCTCGACCATCCGCGCCGTCCGGCCCCAGTTGAACACCTGCTCCGCCACCGAGGCCTGCATGTTGTAGTTGTTCGGCAGCCCGAATTTGAAATTGAATGTCTGGCCCAAGAACTCCATGGTCATTTCGCTGATGAGGCTCATCCGCGCATAGCTCGCGCCGACGCTGATCTGAGGCCAATAAAGGCTTTTGGTCTCTTGGATTTTCATTTCGGCGCCGGACGCGGATTCTTCCGCCATCAGGACCTGCGGGCTGTTCTTCAGAATGAGATCGACGGATTCCTTGAGCGTCAGCTTGTCCTGGGCAAAGACCGCCGTCGCTCCCATGAGCGCCAGGGCGATGACGGCTCTATGAAAGGAATTTTTCATGATGGATCCTCCATGACGCGTTTGACAAGATCGATAAAGAAGCGGACCGCCGCCTGGGCTTCGGCCTTCTGTCCCTCGAGAAGCTTGAGGCCTATGCCGATATGCAGCGTCCGGACGAATTTCAGGAGATCTTCGAGTTTGAACGGAACGCCTTCCTTCCGGATTCTTTTCCGCAGTTCCTCAAGGAGGGACTTGACGTGGACATCGTAGGTATGGGTCGAGGCTCGGATCGCATCGGGATTTTCGAACCGGATGACCCCGCAAAGACACGGAAGGAAGATCTTGAGATAGCCGATGTTCCGATCGAAGTATTCGATATAGAAGTCGAAAGATTGCTCCAGTATCTCGATGAACGTGGACGATGTCGAGATCATCCGCCGGACCTCGGCATGAACCTTGGCCGATTCCCGCTTGAGAAGATGCATGAAGATCTCGTCCTTGCTCTTGAAATAATAATAAAGCGTCCCCTTGGCCAGCTCGGCCGCTTCGGCGATGTCGTCCATGCGGGCGCGGTGATAGCCGTGTTCGGCGAATATATTCTCGGCCGCCACCAGGATGGCCGCCAGCCGTGACTTCTCTTCGCGTTCCCTGCGCTCTTTCACGCTCATTTTTCGACCCTCCGGTCATTTTAAAACTAGAAAGTCATATTATGCCGATTAAGTCGTATTTGTCAAGAGGACGACGGCGAAACGCGTATTCGCCTCGTCTTGGAAACTGGGCTACGGTCAGGATGATGGCGAAACGCGGATTTGACATGAAAAAACGAGCTGGTATAAGCTGGTCCCTCCTCATGAAAAGCTTCCGCAAAGAACTGTGGTTCGATGTGCCGGCCCGCCGGGCCTTCATCAATATCACCCCTCAGGTCGAAGACTGTCTCCGGGAGAGTGGAATCCGCGAGGGCCTCGTCCTGATCAATGCCATGCACATCACGGCCTCCGTCTTCGTCAATGACGACGAATCCGGTCTGCATCATGACTTCGATGTCTGGCTCGAATGGCTGGCCCCCCATGAGCCCGTCTCCGCCTACCGCCATAACACGGGCGAAGACAACGCCGACGCCCATCTCAAGCGGCAGGTCATGGGCCGAGAGGTCGTCGCGGCGGTGACGAACGGCCGTCTCGACTTCGGTCCGTGGGAACAGATCTTCTACGGCGAATTCGACGGCCGGCGCCGGAAGCGGGTTCTGGTCAAGATCATCGGGGAATGAGAGATATCCTATCGAGACGCGGAGGAAACATGACGTCTAAAGCCTTATCCAGATTTTTTATCGTCGGCCTCATCCTTCTTCTTTGTCAGCCGGTTTTTTATGGACAGGCTCCGGCCAAAATGAAGGTCGCCAAGGAAAAGCAGCTCGTCCTTGACTGGCTCAGTCAACCCCCGACCGTGGAAAAGTTCGGCAAGATTGCGGATTCGATCTGGTCGTACGCCGAGCTCGGGCTTCAAGAATTCAAATCCTCCAAGCTCCTGGCCGACACCCTCGAGCAGGCCGGGTTCAAGGTCGAGCGGGGGCTGGCCGGCATGCCGACCTGTTTCGTCGCGACCTACGGCTCCGGAAAGCCGGTGATCGGCCTCCTCGGGGAATTTGACGCCTTGCCTATGCTTTCCCAGAAGGGCCGGGTCCCTACGCAGGACCCGTTGATCGACGGAGCGCCGGGACACGGCTGCGGCCATAACACGATGTGCACGGCCGCCGCGGCCGCGGCCATCGCCGTAAAAGAGGCCATGGACAAAACCGGCATCAAAGGGACGATCAAGGTTTTCGGCTCCCCGGCCGAAGAAATCGTCGTCAGCCGGCCTTTCATGATCCGGGCCGGGCTTTTCAACGACGTCGACGCCGTCATCGACAACCACAGCAGCAGCGGCTTCGGGACGAGCTACGGAAGAGGAGGCAACGCCGTCTTTTCCGTGATGTTCTCGTTCAAGGGAAAAACCGCCCATGGGGCCGCCGCCTGGGCCGGCCGCAGCGCCCTGGACGCCGTCGAGATCATGGATGTCGCGACCAACTTCCTGCGCGAGCATCTTGACCCCGCCTATCGTCTGCATTATGTGATCACCGAAGGCGGCCAGGCGCCGAACGTCGTCCCCGACCGGGCCAGCGTCTGGTATTACGTCCGGAACAGCGACGAGAGCGTTGGGGACATGTTCGAGCGGGTCCTCAACTGCGCGAAGGCCGGTGCCCTTGCCTCCGGGACCGAACTCCTACCGCCGCAATTCATCGCCGCCGTCCACCAAACCCATAGCAACCGGGCCGCGGCCGAGCTCTTCCAGAAGAACATCGAGCTGGTCGGCATGCCCCAGTGGACGGAGGAAGAACATGCCTTTGCCAGAGCCCTTCAAAAATCGCTGAACGCGAAGGAAGAAGGCATGCCGACGAAAGTGGATCCTTTCCGGGCCCCAAGCGGCGTTTCGATCGGCGGCGGATCGACCGATGTCGGGGACGTCACCCTCATCGCCCCCACGGCCACGATCCGTTTCCCCGGCCAGGCGCCCGGCGTGATCAACCATCATTGGTCATGCGTAGCCTGCAACTACGGCTCGACCGCCTGGAAAGGGCTGAACGCGGGAGCTAAAGCCATCGCCGCTTCCGCCATCGATCTTCTGACGAAGCCGGAAGAGCTGAAAAAACTGAGGGCTGAATTCGAAGAATATGCGAAGAAGTATCCCTACAAGCCGTTTCTCCCAGCCGATGCTAAACCACCCCTCTCCCTCAATGAAGAACTGATGAAAAAATTCGGTCCGTTGCTTGAAAAATTCGAGATTCGGTGACAGGCGACCCGTCGCCTAAATATCTCCTCCTGCAATCGACATTACGCTAGAGGATTGTATATCGCCGAGGAGAGCTCATTCCCGTGTTTGTCACAGGAATTCTATGTCGTCGGGGAGCTCGTTTTTATCGGTCAACGGATCGTAGGGGAAATGGACGGCCAACTGTTCTCCGGCTTTGGCGATGCCTTTGACGAGTCCTTCTTGAAAACGGCCTTTTCGGAAATCCTCGGACATGACCACCGCCAGATTCTCCCAAAAATCCTGGCCGACCTTGGCGTGGATGCCTTCGTCACCAAGGACGACGAACCGGCGGCGCGAGGGCACGATAAAAAAGAGGATCCCGTTCCGCAGCTTCGTATTGGTCATACCGAGGCGGACAAAGGCCTTTTCGGCGACGGATCGGACTCTTCCCCAAAAAAACCTCGAAACGGATACCCGGATTTCGCCTGATGTCCTTTTTTCCGCGGTTCGAATGGCCGCCGTGATCTTGTCCGAATCTATGCGTTTTACGAGTTTCCGCCGATGCATGAACGCCATGACGTCCTCCTCGCTCTGACCAGGATATCACCACCCGCCCGAGGCGCCTCCGCCTCCCGAGCGGCCTCCTCCTCCGCTGAATCCCCCGCCGCCTCCTCCCCCGCTTCCGCCGAATCCGCCCCCTCGGCCGCCGCTCAGCATGTTGAACAACAGCCAGAGGGCCAGGGACGGGTGCGTGATGAAGATGATCAAGAAGACAAGAGCGCCGATGATGAGGAAAATAGGCGGGATCTTGGATCTTGAGGGGGACGGCTCCGGGCCCTGCTCGCGACCCGGCGGCGTATCGTTTAGGATCCGGCCTTCGATGATGCCGAGGAGGGCGTCCACGGCCCCTTTGACCGCGCCGTCATTGTCGCCGGCCTGGATGCGGGGAAAGAGGATCTCATTGATGACCCGGGAGGACTTAGCGTCGGTGACCAGGCCTTCAAGGCCATAGCCGACTTCGATCCTGAGTTTGCGGTCCTCGGCCATGATGAATAGCACGAGGCCGTCATCGATGCCCTTGCGCCCGGGCTTCCAGGCCTCGAACGCTTTGACGGCGAACTCTTCGATCGGATAACCGCCGGTCGTTTTCCCTATATAGACCAGGACCTGGCGGCCGCTGGTTTGCGAATAGTTTCTGAGCTCCGCGTTGACGGCTTCGAGGGCGCCCGGAGACAGGAATCCCACCGTATCCGTCGCCCACTGCGCGGGTGACGGGGGAATGATGATCTCAGCGCGCGCCGACGTGAAGAGGGACAGGCACAGAGCCAGCGCGGCCGGAATGAAACAGAGGCGAAATGCGCGCACGATCAGAATTTGACTTTGGGAGCCGTCTCAGCGCCGGCCTGCGCTTTAAAATAGGGTTTTTCGGCGAATCGGGAGCCGAAGAATCCGGCGATCAGCACCGTCGGGAAACTCATCCGCTTCGTATTGAAAGCCTGAGAGACCTCATTGAAGCGCATGCGTTCCACGGTAATGCGGTTCTCGGTTCCCTCAAGCTGGGACTGGAGGTCCCGGAAATTGGCGGTAGCTTTGAGTTCCGGATATTTTTCGACGACGACCATGAGGCGCGACAGGGCCGAGGACAATCCATCCTGCGCCTGTTGGAATTTGGCAAAGGCTTCGGGGTTATTGAGAGAGCTGGCATCGAGCTTGACCTGGCCTACTTTGGCCCGCGCCTCCGTCACAGCCGTGAACGTATCCGTTTCAAACTTGGCCGCGCCTTTGACGGTCTCGACGAGATTCGGGACAAGATCGGCCCGCCGCTGATAGACGTTTTCGACTTGCGCCCACTGGGACTTGACGGTCTGGTCGAGCTTGTTGAGGCTGTTGTACGTGCCGATCGCCGGCAGGGCGACGATGATAGCGACGATAACCAAGACTCCGAGACAGCCGAGAAGGACGGGGAGAAAACCGATTTTCCTCTTCGGCGCCTGAACCGGTGTGTTGAGAGTTCCATTTGTCATGTTTTTCCCTTCCTTTCATTTAGATTATATCACACAAGTTTTCCGGAGATACATACGGTCTACGCTATAAGCGGTCATACGATTGACGCCCAAAATAGTTTTAAATGGATTTCTCGCAAATCGGGAGCAAGGCCGATTCCGGATCTTCTCTATCTCCTCTTCGAGCCCGCATAAAAGCCTAAAAAATCAAATGACCGTCCCGTCCGGAATGACGGCGTTCTTCGGGACGACGACGATCCCGGAAACGATACTGTAGTTCTCGGCGGTTTCGTCCTGGACGTCCCGGACATTGAGGAGCTTCACCCCGTTCCCGATCCGGGCATTCTTGTCGATAATGACGCGGCAAACCTCGCATCCCCGGCCGACGCCGATCGGAGGGATCCCCCGGACCGCGTTCCGCTCCAGTTCCTCCCGGGCCTCGAAGTAGTCGGCGCCCATCATGACCGTCCGTTCCAGAACGCTTCCCTCCCCGATCCGGGATCGGACGCCGATGATCGCCTTCCGGATCCGGGAGCCGTTAATGATACTCCCTTCGCACAAAATGGATTGGACGACGTCCGAGGCGATGATCTTCGACCCCGGCAGAAAGCGGGCGTGGGTGAAGATCGGCCTGTCCTCGTCGTAGAAATTGAACAGCGGCAGCGGCTCGGTTAGCTTCAGATTAGCCTCGAAAAAATTCTTGATCGTTCCGATGTCCTCCCAGTAGCCGTCGAAGAAATAACCGAAGACCTTCTTTTGCCGGATGGCCTCGGGAATGACCTGTTTGCCGAAATCCTCGTGCCTATTGTTTTCGAGAAGTTCGCGGAGCACGGACACGTTGAAGATATAGATCCCCATGGAGGCCAGGTGCGTCCGTCCGGCGGGATCGACGCCGTGAGCGCGGAACGCGTCATCCTCGACCGCCATGGCCTCGACGGCCGCGGCCTCCCTGGGCTTTTCGCGGAACTCCGTGATGCGGCCGGTCCGGTCGACCTTCATCACGCCGAAATCCTTGACCGCGTCGGCTCGGACAGGGGTCACCGAGATGCTGATTTCCGCGCCCGTCTGGAGATGGAAATCCACGAATTTCCGGTAATCCATGCGGTAGAGATGGTCGCCCGAGAGGATGAGCACCAGGTCTCCCTGATTCTCCAAAAAAGGGAGATTCTGGCGCACGGCGTCGGCCGTGCCCTGATACCAATCGCGGTTTTCGAGGGTCTGCTGGGCGGACAGGATCGTCACGAAATCCTTTTGAAAGATGTCGAACCGGTAGGTCAAGAAGATATGGCGGTGAAGGGATTCGCTGGCGAACTGGGTCAGGACGAAGATTTTCCGGTAGCCGGAGTGGATGCAGTTGCTGATGGGGATATCGATCAGCCGGAACCGCCCGGCGATCGGGACCGCCGGCTTGCTGCGCATCTTGGTCAGCGGATAAAGACGGCTCCCCTGCCCTCCAGCCATGATCATCGTCGCGACATTGGCCATGGGAACCTCCTGAGGAACGCGTTCATCGAAATATACCTTTTTTAAGGCCGAATTTCCATGCTTTCGCTTGACGAAAGATCCCTCTTGGACTTTCGTCCTGGAAGCTAAACTACGGCCAGAGATCCCTCTTTGACTTTTTTCCTGCCTGTGTTATATTTTCCATCAGCGAAGAAACGGGAGGAACGCATGGACGATGAAAGCCTGGAAAAACGGATATGCGTGCGGTTTCGGATTCCGGATGCCGAGATCAGGTATAAAAAGGAAAAGTTCTTTATCAAGAGAACCGATTTCATCGACGAGCCGCTTCCCATGCTTGACATGAGTCGCGGCGGAATCCGGTTCTTCTCCCGGGAACTCTTGAAATTCGACAGCATCGTCACGGTGAAGATCACCGTCCTCGAAGAAAAAGAGCCGCTGATTCTCAGAGGCACGGTGCGTTGGTATATGATGAATTCGGACCCGACCTACAAGTATCAGCTGGGCGTCCAATTTCTTCCCTATGGCGAAAAAAAAGACCAGAACTCTTCTCAAACCCTGGCGAGGATCATCACCCTGGAGCAGAAGTATATGGATGAGACGATGATCCCGGAAAATCCCCCGGAGTCGTTTTGAGGGCGATCCCGGTGGGCAAGCCCGATCGCCCTATTTCTTGACCGCGGGTTTTTCCCCTTCGACGACGACCTGCGCATAGTCCGCCATCGGGATCAGAATTTTGCGGATCGCCTGGAGCAGGGACAAACGGTTTTTCCTCAGCTTGTTCTCCTTGGCCATGACCAAAACCCGATCGAAGAAATCGTTGAGGCACGGCTGGAGGCGGAAAACCATTTTCTGCGCCTGAGAAAAATCGCCTTTGGCAAACATCGGGACGACGTTCTCCTTGACGATCGAAAACGTCGAAAACAGATCGCGTTCAGGCTTTTCGGCGAGGAGATCCGGGCTGAACGCATAGACCGGCTGGCCGGCCAGGATGTTGTTCACCCGTTTGGCCATCAGGATGAACGGCTCGAATTGGGAGCTGGCCTTGAGCGTGTCCAGCGCCTTGACCCGAAGATAAGCATAATAAATGTTATCGACCCCGGCTCCGAGCGCCGCGTTGATCAGATCATAGCGGTAGCCTTCGCGCTCGCAGATGTAACGCAGCCGGCCAAGAAAGAAATCATGGCAGAATTCGAGAATCTCTTTTTTCGGCCGTTTGAGCCTATCGCCGTAAACCGTCAGGACTTTTTCCAAGAGCCGCTGAAACGAAAAATTCATTTTCCAGTCCAGGATGATCTTGCAGACGCCCTGGGCGTTGCGGCGCAGCCCAAACGGGTCGCTCGACCCCGTGGTTTGGACGCCGATGCCGACCGCTCCGACGATGGAATCCAGTTTATCGGCGATGGATAGGATCGCCCCGCCTTGCGTCTCCGGGGAATCGTCATCCAAGCTGACCGGCCGATAATGCTCGTAGATCGCACGTGAAACGACGGAGGACAATCCTTCGGCTTTGGCATAGAGTCCGCCGACTCTGCCCTGGAGCGAGGGAAATTCACGGACCATGTCCGTGACGAGATCCGCCTTGCAAAGTTCCGCGGCGAGGAGGACCTCTTTGCCGTCCTTGCCGTCTTCCACCTTGGCATTCAAATAGGAGACGATCTTTTTCAACCGTTGGGTCTTATCGTCGTAGCTGCCGAGTTTCTCCTGGAAGAGGACGTGTTTGAGGGCGGGGGCCCGTTTCTTCAGGCCGGTTTTGAGATCGTGTTCCCAGAAGAACCGGGCGTCCTCGAGCCTGGCTTTAAGGACCCGCTCGTTGCCTTTTTGAATGAATCCCTTGGCGTCGGAAGGCGCGTCCGCGACTCCTAAAAAACAAGGGATCTGCTTTTTCGCTTTGACGACGGAAAAAAGCTTCTGCCCCTCGCGCATGGCGGTGCTCAAAATCTCGAGCGGAAGGTCGAGATAGCGCTCGGGAAACCCGCCCATAAAAACGAAGGGGTACTCGACATCGTTGGCCAGACGCTCCAAGAGGCCGGGATCAGGATGAAGCTGGGCCTCGAGGGGGGACAGAAGCGCCTCGATCTGATCCAGGATGCTTTTTTCCCGCTCCTCGGCATCCACGATGACCATGTTCTCCTTGAGCGCATCCCGATATTCCCGGAACGACTTCACCGTGATTCTTCGCGGCGACCGGATCTTATGGCCGAACGTCGTGTCGCCGGCGCTCACGCCGCCGATCTCGAAGGACAAGGGACGTTCCCCCAAAAGACAAAGGACGTTGCGGATCGGGCGCGAGAACCTGAACTGTCCCTCGCCCCAGCGCATCATCTTGGGAAAAGACAGGGCGCCGACGATCTGGGGAATGATCCCGTTGAGGATCTCCTCCGCGCTCCTCCCCTTTTCGGTCTTCTTGAAGCCCACGTATTCGCCCTTTTCAGTTTTGATGATTTCGAGATTGGCGATATCGATCCCCCTGGACCGCGCAAAACCGAGCGCCGCCGGAGTGGGGGTCCCGTCCGCCGTGAAGGCGACGGCCCTGGGCGGACCGGTGATGATTTCCTCGCGGGCCTCCCGGCCTTCGGCCAAATCGGCGAGAACGACGAGCCGTCGGCAGGTGCTGAAGGTGCGGAGCTCGGTCCAGGAGATCTTGGCCGCGGAGAGCTCCCGGGCGAATTTTTCTTTCAGGTCGAGAAGCGCCGTCTTCACGTGCGACGACGGCATTTCTTCGACGTTGATCTCTAATAGAAATTCCATCAGAGTTTCCCCTCGGTGTTCGCGTATTTCATGGCCACCTGATTTACGACCGTCCGGATCTGGGCGATCATCTTCACACGTTCGGTGACGCTGATCGCGCCCCTGGCGTCCAGGAGATTGAAGACGTGCGAACATTTCAGGCACATGTCATACGCGGGCAGGAGAAGGTTCTTTTCGATGAGCCGGCCGGCCTCTTTTTCAGCCAGGGCGAACGACTCCTGGAGGGATTTGATCGACGCTTGATTGAAATTGTATTCCGAGAACTGACGTTCGTCTTCGAACCTGAGATCGCGGTAGCTGACGTCTTCGGACCATTTCAAATCGTAGATATTGTCCTTTTCTTCGAGGAACATTTCGAGCCGTTCGAGGCCGTACGTGATCTCGACCGGAATCGGAAAAACGTCAAGCCCCCCGGCCTGCTGAAAGTAGGTGAACTGAGTGATCTCAAGGCCGTCGAGCATGACCGACCATCCGACCCCCCAGGCTCCGATGGTCGGGGATTCCCAGTCGTCCTCGTCAAAGCGGAGATCATGGTCCTGCAGGTTGATGCCGAGCGAAGTCAGCCCGTCGATATAGAGTTTCTGGATATCCGCGGGCGAAGGTTTGATGATGACTTGGAACTGGTGATGTTTCTGGACGCGGTTCGGGTTTTCGCCGTAGCGGCCGTCCGTCGGCCGGCGCGAAGGCTGGACATAGGCCACTTTCCAGGGCCGCTTGTCGAGGACACGGAAAAACGTGTCCGGCGTCATCGTCCCCGCGCCGACTTCGACGTCGTAGGAAGGCGCCAGATAGCAGCCCTGGTCCGCCCAGTATTTCTGCAGGTTCATGATGAGGTTCTGGAGGCTCATGGACTATCTTTCTTTCTCCCACTTGAGGACCGGATTGCGGGCCGCCGCCGTTTCGTCCAGCCGCCGGACATAGGAGTGATGCGGCGCGGATTTGAGAACTTCGGGATTTTCCTTGGCCTCCCGGGCGATCTGCTTCATGGCGTCGATGAACATATCGAGATCCCGCTTGCTCTCGGTTTCCGTCGGCTCGACCATCAGCGCCCCGTGGACGATCAGGGGAAACGACATCGTCGGAGGATGGACGCCGAGGTCGATCAATCTTTTGGCGATATCGAGATTCGAGACGCCGTATTCCTTTTGATATTTGTCGGAGAAGACGCATTCATGAAGGGTCGGCGTCGTATATTTGAGATGGTAGTCCTTGTCCAGGCTCTTGCGGATGTAGTTGGCGTTGAGCACGGCGATCTCGGCGATTTCTTTGATCCCGTCCGGGCCGAGGGCCAGGATGTACGCCAGGGCCTTGACGACGACGAGAAAATTGCCAAAAAAACTGCGCACCCGGCCGATGGATTCGGGAAGGTTGGTGTTCAACGCCCATTTTCCGCCGCGTTTCTCCACGCGAGGGATGGGGAGATATGGCTCCAGGGCTTTTATCACGCCCACGGGACCGGAGCCGGGACCTCCCCCGCCGTGCGGCGTCGCGAAGGTCTTATGAAGGTTGATGTGGATGACATCCACGCCCATATCCCCCGGCCGGCAAATGCCGGTCAGGGCGTTCATGTTGGCCCCGTCCATATAAAGAAAGCCGCCTTTGGCGTGGACGATCTCCGCGATCTTACGGATGTCGTATTCGAAAACGCCCAGCGTATTCGGATTCGTCACCATGAGCGCCGCGACGTCTTCGTTCATGCGCTTGGCCAGGTCTTCGAGGTCCACGGTTCCGTTCTCGTTGGACTTGATCTCCTGGACGGTATAGCCGCATAGGTGCGCGCTCGAGGGGTTGGTTCCATGCGCGGAATCGGGAATCAGGACATATTTCCTCGCCTTGCCCCTCGCTTCGAGGCTGGCCCGGATGAGCATCATGCCCGTCAGTTCGCCTTGGGCGCCCGCGGAGGGCTGGAGCGTGAAGGCGTCCAGACCGGAGATCTCGCAGAGATAGTCTTCGACAAGCTTGATGATTTCGAGGTTGCCCTGGACCATATCCTCGGGGGCGAAGGGATGGGACAGCGCGAATTCGCGGAGCGCCGCCACCTTCTCGTTGATCTTGGGGTTATATTTCATCGTGCAGGAGCCGAGGGGATAGAATCCGATATCCACGCAGTAATTCTGTTGGGAGAGCCGGGTGAAATGGCGCACGATTTCGATTTCGGAGACCTGGGGGAAACCCGGGATTTCGTCCCTCACCGGAAGCCCCCGGAGGATGTCTTTCTTCCCGGGCACGTCGAGCTTGGGAAGGGCGAACGCCCGCTTGCCTTTATCGCTGATCTCGAAGATCAAGGATTCGCGGATCATCGGAGCACCTCCTCGAGAGCGCCGGCCAGCCTGTCGATTTCGTCCTTAGTGTACACTTCCGTCACGCAGAACAGAACGCAGTTCCCGAGCTCGGGATAAAAGGTCTTGAGACTCAGGCCACCGACGATGCCCTTCGTTCTCAGGGCGTCGTTGATCTTTTGGCCGTCTTTGCGAAACTCGAGGACGAACTCGTTGAAGAACCGGCCGCTGAAATGCCGCTTGATCCCCTTGATCCCGGAGAGCCTTTCGGCCGCGTAATCCGATTTTTGGATGTTTTGAACGGCCATTTCCCTTAAACCGTCATGTCCGAGCGTTTCGAGGAACATGGTCGCCCGCAGCGCGCACCAAGCCTGGTTCGTGCAGATATTGGACGTGGCCTTTTCGCGGCGGATGTGCTGCTCGCGGGTGGACAAGGTCAGGACGAATCCGCGTCGTCCGTCGACGTCCTTCGTCTGTCCCGCGATTCGGCCGGGAAGCTGTCGTAAATGCTCTTTTTTGCAGCCCATGAAGCCCAGGTGGGGACCGCCGAAGCTCGGAGCGAGGCCGAACGACTGCGCTTCGCCGCAGACGATGTCCGCGCCGAACGCGCCGGGCGCTTCGAGGACTCCGAGCGAAGCCGCTTCCGCGACCGCGACGATGAACAGCGCCTGATGGCCGTGGGCCAGGTCGCTGAATGTCTTGAGATCTTCGACGACGCCGAAGAAGTTGGGCGATTGGAGGAGAACCGCGCTCGTGTCTTTGTCCAGCTTATTCATGAGATCGTCCGTCTTGATCCCGCCGCAGTCGCCGACCTCGATCTCTTCGATGCGGACGCCCAGGTTCTTGATATATGTCCGGATCGTTTCGCGATACTGGGGATGGAGCGAACGGGCGACGAGGATCTTGGGCTTGTTGTTCAGACGATTGGCCATCAGGACGGCCTCGGCAGCCGCCATCGCGCCGTCGTAGAGCGAGGCGTTCGAGATGTCCATACCGGTGAGCTGACAGACGAGCGTTTGATATTCGAAGATGATCTGGAGCGTTCCCTGGCTGACTTCGGGCTGGTAAGGGGTGTAGGGGGTGAGGAATTCGCCGCGGGCGCTCAAAGCGTCCACGACCGAAGGAATGAAATGGCGATAGACGCCAGCGCCGAGGAACGCCAGGTGATCGGCATAAGTATTCTTCGCGGCCAGCGTCTCGAAATGGCGGAGAAGCTCGGGCTCGGACAAGGCTTCGGGCAGGTTCAGCCGCCGCTTGAGTTTGATCTCTTCCGGAAGGCAGCCGTAGAGCTCGCCGATAGACTTGATCCCGATCCTCGCCAGCATCTCCTTTTTGTCTTGGTCGCTTAAGGAGATATAGCTCATGTTATCCTTCGAGGCCTTCCAGATATTTCTCGTAATCGGCGGCGTTCATCAGCGCGTCGACGTCGCCCTTGTTTTTCATCTTGAGCCGGATGATCCAGCCCTTGCCGTGCGGGTCCTGATTGACCGCTTCGGGCGCGTTGTTGAGATCGGCGTTGACTTCGAGGACTTCGCCGGACACCGGAGAAAACACTTCCGAGACGGCCTTGACCGATTCGATCGATCCGATCGTCTGGTGGACGTCGAGGTGTTTGCCGAGAGCAGGAAGTTCGACATAGACAACGTCGCCGAGATGGTTCTGGGCGTAATCCGTGATGCCGACCGTGGCCGTTTCGCCTTTCACCTCGACCCACTCATGGTCTTTCGTATAATGAAAATGTTTGGGATACATGCGCGTTCCTCCTTCATTATTTATCCGGGTCGGACCGGCTCTCTTCATGATCCTTTCCGCGCTCTTCGGCGCGGCGATTCAGGGAAAGTGCGGGCCCTCCCCTTTCTGAATTTTAATAATCTCTCTTATAGAACGGCGTCGGGACGACCTTGGCCCGGGCGATCTTGTCGCGGATCCCGATCTCGAACTCCGTGCCGATCCCTGTCTTCTCGATCGGAAGATAGACCAGACCGATGCTTTTCTTGAAGAGCGGCGAGAAGGTGCCCGAACCAACCTGGCCCGCCGGCGCGCCTTTGATGAAGATGGGATAATGAGGCCGGGCGATCCCCCTGTCGATGAGCTCGAATCCGACGAGCTTGCGGCGGATGCCTTCTTCGTTTTGCTTGACGAGAACGTCCCGGCCCAGGAAATCGCCTTTCTTGAATTTGATGATCCACTTGAAATCGGCCTCGATCGGAGTCGTCGTGTCGTCGATATCGTTGCCGTAGAGAGGGAGCTTGGCCTCGAGGCGGAGCGTGTCCCGGGCGCCGAGGCCGACGGGCTGAAGTCCCAGCGGCTTTCCGTTTTCCACAAGGGCCTCCCAGATCGGGCCGGGGTCGGGATCGAGCGTGTAAATTTCGTAGCCGTCCTCTCCCGTGTAACCCGTCCGCGAGACGAGCGCGTTCTTGCCGAGCACCTTGCCGTAGGCCGCATGGAAGGATTTCATGTCGCCGAGATGGATGTCCGTCAGGGGCTGGAGGATCTCCAGGGCCTTCCGGCCCTGCAAGGCCAGTTGGCTGTAGCGATCCGAGGCGTTCTCGAGATGAACGTCGAAGGAGCCTTTGCGGCTCACGATATAGGCGTAATCCTTGTCCGTATTGGCCGCGTTGACGACAAGGAGATAGTGCTCATAGCCGAGACAATAGACCAGCATATCGTCCACGTAGGTGCCTTTGGGCGTCATGAGGCCCGTATACTGGACCTGCATGGGCGCGAGGCGCGCGGCATCGTTCGGCGAGATATGCTGGACGAAGGCCAGGGCGTCTTTTCCCGTGAGATAGATTTCCCCCATGTGGCTGACGTCGAAAAGGCCGGCAGCGGCGCGGCAGGCCAGATGTTCGTCGATGATGCCTTTGTACTCAACGGGCATCTCCCATCCGCAGAATTCGATCATCTTGGCCCCGAGCTTTTTGTGGTGAGCGTTAAAACGGGTGTGTTTCATGCTGCCATATCCTTTTCTCATCCGGCGATATTCGCGGGAGAATCGCCGAATTCATGGAATATGCATCCATTTTTTATCACATCTCGGGCCGGCTGACAAGGGAAAAAAGGTCTGACCGCAGTGCACTACGGTCAGAAAAAAGGCGGCGAAAAACTTATAGAATAAAAAAGGGAGAATGGGTAAAATAAAGGCCGCTCATGACAGACCAAGAACGGCCGGCGCGGGACGTTTCCGTCATCTTCCCGACCTATAACGAAAAGGACAATATCGGCCCGCTCATCGAGGAAATCCTCAAATATACTCCTTCCAGCACCGAAGTCATCGTCGTCGACGACAATTCTCCCGACGGGACCTGGCAGGTCGTCGAGCGCATGCGGAAAGACCTCCCGAACCTCTATTTGTTGCGCCGCATGGATAAAAGAGGGCTGGCCTCGGCGCTGAGGGAGGGCATCGCTTTTTCCAAAGGAGAAATCATCGTCTGGTCGGACTGTGATTTCTCGATGCCCCCCGAGAAAGTCAAAGATCTGCTCGAGGGAATCGCCCAAGGACAGGACGTTGTCGTCGGCAGCCGATTCGTCAAGGGCGGCGGCGTCCAAATCGTCACCGGAAGCAACGACACGCTCCTCGCTTATCTCATGAGCGTGACCCTGAACGTTTTCATCCAAAGAACGCTGGGGCGCGCGTTCAAGGATTACACAAGCGGATTCATCGCCTTCAGGCGAAAAGTTCTGGAACACGTTTCTCTTCGCGGCGACTACGGCGAATACTTCATCGATTTCATTTACCGCGCCCAGAAAAGGGGCTACAAGGTCCTCGAAATTCCCTACATGTGCGTTGAAAGGCGGACGGGCGTCGGAAAGACAGGTCAGCGCTTCTTCGATTATCTGAAGAAAGGCTGGAAATACGTCTGGCTGACCTTGAAATTGCGTCTCACGAAAATGAAATGAAGACGTTCTCTCCAGGGCCGTCTCGGGCGAAGCGCGGAGACCCCAAATCGCGGAAGACGGACGCATGGGCTGGCGCGTTCTGACAGGGCATTCCTTTGGAAAAGATCGAATACCAAAAGCACTTTGAGCTCGAAGAAAAATTCTGGTGGTTTCGCGGCCGCCGGAAGATTCTCATGAGCATCTTGCATTCGCGTCTCAAAGCCCAAAAAAACCGATCCGTCCTCGACGCCGGCTGCGGCGCGGGATTCAATCTCAATATGTATGAATCCCTGGGGACGGTTTTCGGCTGCGATTTTTCCGAAGAGGCGCTCTATTTCTGCAGGAAACGCGGCTTATCCAGGCTGGCCCAAGCCGATCTCAGGGCGCTCCCGTTCAAGTCCGGGACATTCGACCTCGTCTCGGTTCTCGATGTCTTGTCCCATGAAAGCATTCGTGACGACGTCGAAGTCCTGAAGGATATCGCCGGCCTGCTCAAAGAGGGCGGCTTGATCCTCTTGGCCGACAACGCGCTCGAAATGTTACGAAGTCCGCACGACCGCGCTTACCATGTTCGCGAGCGCTATCGGAGAAAAACGCTGAGGCGAAGAATGGAGGCGGCGGGATTTCGAATCCTCCGGATGAGCTATTTCAACTTTTTCCTTTTTCCCGTCATCTTTTTGATTCGGCTGGCGGAAAGGACCGGCCGGGCCAAGGCCGAGTCCGTTCAATCTGATCTCAAGGCCGCTCCTCGTCTGCTCAACGCCGTGCTTTGCGGTATCTTCGGCTTCGAAGCCCTGTTATCCAAAAGGATCGACCTTCCCTGGGGCAGTTCGATCATCGGCCTCGCCGTAAAATCATCGGGCGGAAAAGCGGGCCTTCCCATCTCTTGAAATTTCGGCCGACGAAGGATGACATCAAAAATATTGTATAATAGGTCGGCTGCAACATGATGAAAATCAAAGAACCCTTGAAATCGATCATCTTCGAGCGCCTCAAGGACCATTATCCGCTGACGCTCAACGACATCGATTTCATTTATCCTCCCCAACAGACCATGGGCGACCTGGCCCTCTCGTTCCCTTTCCAGCTGGCCAAGAAAACCAAGGTCCCTCCCCGGCAAATCGCCCAGGACATGATGGCGCGGCTTGGCTCTCTTCCCGGCGTCGCGAAAATGGAAGTCGCCGGCGCCGGATATATCAACCTCTTTCTCGAAAAAAAGAATTTCTTCGCCGCGCAGCTCGCTATTCTGAAGAACCCGTCGCATCACGCCGAAGAGAAAAAAATCGTCGTCGAGCACACGAACATCAACCCGAACAAGGCCGCCCACATCGGCCATCTCCGGAACGCCTGCCTGGGCGACACCCTGGTGCGCTGCCTGAGATTCAAGGGCGAGAGCGTCGAGGTCCAAAACTATATTGACGATACCGGCGTCCAGGTCGTGGACGTCGTCTTCGCCTTCATGGAGCGCGAGAGGAAGTCGCTCGCAGATATCGAGAATCTCAAGGAAAGATTCGATTATTACTGTTGGGACCTCTATGCCCGGACGACGGCCTATCTCGAGGCCCATCCCGAGGCGCATCCGCGCAAAGCCGAAATCCTCAAACACGTCGAGCACGGACAAGATCCGGAAGCGGGCATGGCCCATTTCGTCTCACGCCGGATCTTGGGGGCCCATTTGGCCACGATGAAACGCATCGGCGCGACTTACGACGTCCTTCCCTGCGAGAGCAGCATTCTCGGTCTCAAGTTCTGGGAAAAAGCGTTCACCCTGCTCAAGGATAAAAATGGGATTTATTACGTCGATGACGGCCCGAACGCGAACTGCTGGGTCATGAAACTCGAGGACGAGGCGGACAAGGAGAAGATCATCGTCCGCTCGGACGGCACGGTTACGTATGTCGGCAAAGACATCGCCTACCAGCTCTGGAAGTTCGGCCTCCTGGAAAAAGATTTCGCCTACGAGCCTTTTCTCCGGGACGACGGTCATACGATCTGGATCAGCACGGCGGCGCCGCGGCATGGCGGCCCCTCGTTCGGCGGCGCGAGCAAGGTCTATAACGTCATCGATACGCGGCAATCCTATCTCCAAAAAGTCGTCGTCCAGGGGCTGCGCGCGCTCCAGTATTTCGCCCAAGCCGAGAAGTCCATCCATTTTTCTTATGAAATGGTCGCGCTGTCTCCCGCCAGCCTCAAAGAGCTTCACCTGGAAACTTCTCTCGAGGACGCCGGCAAGGCGTTCGTGGAAGTCTCCGGGCGTAAGGGATTGGGCGTCAAGGCCGACGACCTGCTCGACCGGATGGAAGACAAAGCCCTCGCCGAAATCGAGAAAAGAAATCCCGAGATTCCCTCCGATCAAAAGAAACGGACGGCTGCCGAAATCGCCCGCGGGGCTCTGCGCTACTTCATGCTCAAGTATTCGAAGAACTCCCTGATCATTTTCGATTTCGACGACGCCTTGAGCTTCGAAGGCGAGACCGGGCCTTACCTCCAGTATTCGTGCGTCCGGCTCAACAGCATTTTCCGCAAAATGGAAGAGCGGGAAGGCTGGAAAGCGACCGACATGGAAACGCTGATGGCTCCGGCCAATATCTCCCTCGATGAGCTTTCCCCCGAAGAAACCGCCGATTTCTGGGACGTCGTTTCCTATGCCGCCAAATTCGAGGAGGAAGTCCTCCATTCGATCCGATCGCTCGAATTCTCGCATCTCGCCAAATTCACGTTCAACCTGTGCCAGAAGATCAACGCCTACTACCACAAATATCCCGTCCTGGCGGAAGAAAACGCGGCGATCAAGAGGATTCGGATCATGGCCGTTTTCTATGTTCGGGAGATCCTGGCCCGCTCGCTCGACCTCATGGGCATCCCCGTGCCTGAGCGCATGTAGAGGGGCTTGTCATCCTTCCCGATTTTTCTATAATAATTGTTCTGATGCGCTATTCTCTAAGGAGGTCATGGCATGATTGCCATTGAACACGTCACCAAAAGATACGGTGATCTGACGGCCGTTCGCGACCTGAGCTTCAAGGTTGATAAGGGCAAGATCTGGGGGCTCCTCGGTCCCAACGCGGCCGGCAAGACCACCACGATGCGTATCCTGACCGGCTTCCTTCCCGCCACGGAGGGAAAATCCTCGATCGGGAATTTCGACGTCTTTGAACAGCCCAATGAAGCCAAAAAAATCCTCGGCTATCTTCCCGAGATCCTGCCGCTCTACCCTGATATGACCGTCACGGAATACCTGAATTTTGTCGCCGCCATCAAAAAGGTCCCGGCGGTCAAACGCCGGGAAGCCGTCGGCAAGGCGGTCAAGATCACTGGGCTTGAGTCCGTCAAGGGCCGACTTATCGAGAACATTTCCCGGGGCTTTAAACAACGGGTCGGCATCGCCCAGGCCCTCGTCCATGATCCGCTCGTTCTCATCCTGGATGAGCCGACGATCGGCCTCGACCCGGCCCAGATCATCGAGATCCGGAGCCTGATCAAGTCTCTCAGGGGCGAACACACCATCATCCTTTCGACTCATATCCTTCCGGAAGTGACACAGACCTGCGACGGGGTCGTCATCATCAACGAGGGCCGGCTCATGGCCTCGGGCTCGCTCGAGGACCTCACTTCCTCGATCCAGCGGAAGGAAGGCGTGATCGTCAATGTTCGTAAAGACGGTCCGGAGGCGGCGGCCGAGATCAAAAAGATCACGGGCGTGGACAAAGTCGGAGTCGCGGACGGCGAGCTCAAAGTCGAATGGAACCTGGGGCTCGATCTGCGTGACGACATCGTCCACCTTCTCGTCGAAAAGCGGTTCGGGCTGCTCGAGATGCGACCCATGGCCATGAACATCGAAGACCTTTATCTCAAGATCATCTCGGGGGGTGGAGATCAATGAAAAACGTATGGATCATCGCACGCAAAGAACTCCGGACCTACTTCACCGCACCCATCGCCTATGTCGTGATCATCGTTTTCAGCGTCATTATCGGCTTCTTCTTTTGGAGCATCCTCATGTGGTTCAACAACCAGTCCATGCAGATGGCGCAAAACCAGTATTATTATTCGCAAATCAACATCAACCAGATGGTCTACCAACCGCTCTTCAACAACATGAGCCTCATCCTGCTCTTCATGCTGCCGGGCCTGACCATGCGGCTTTTCTCAGAGGAGAAGAAAATCGGGACCGAGGAATTGCTCTTCACGTCGCCCATCTCCGTATGGCAGATCCTCTTCGGCAAGTTCGTCGCTGCCCTGTTCGTGCTCCTGGGTATGCTCGGGTTGACCGCCATTCTTTCCGTCTTTGCCTTCCTCTACGGCAATCCCGAAGTCGTTCCGATCCTTATCGGTTATTTCGGTCTTTTTCTCATCGGGGCGGCCTTCATCGCCATCGGCATCTTCTTCAGCTCATTGACAAAGAACCAGACCATCGCGGCCGAATTGACCTTTGGAGCCCTGCTTTTCTTCTGGGTCATCAACTGGGCCTCGAACTTCGCTGAAGGCTTTTGGAAGGATGTTTTGAATTACCTCTCTTTTTTCCAACATTTCAATAACATGACCCTCGGTATTCTCGATACGATCGACGTCATTTATTACCTGAGTTTCGTCATCCTCGGGCTCTTCCTGACGCATTGGGTCATCCAATCACGCTGGAGGAGGTAAAACATGGAAAAGCTCAAAAGAGAATTTAAATATTATTATTACTACTATATCTATATCTACCTCGAACTCAGTTTCTTGATGTTTGTCGCGCACGAGCTTTGGCCGCAGAATAAATTCAGCTTCGTTATCGGCAGTATCCGGCTTCTTTTTGCCGCGGCGGGAGTCGCCGGGATTATTTTCTTGATCGTCACGAACCTGGGACGGATTTTATTCTGGATCAACAAACTACTTGTCGTCCTTCTCGTTTTTGGGATCCTCGTCCTCGCCAATATTTACTTCTCCAGCCACCACCTGCGCTTAGACTTCACGGAATCCAAGCTCCATTCGCTGTCCGATCAGTCGATCAAAGTCGTCGAAGCCCTCAAGAATGATGTCCGCATTATGGGCTTCTTCCGCGACGGGAACATAAGCCGAGCCCGGATGGAGGACCTGCTCAAGATCTACGCCTACCACTCGCCCCGGATCAAGGTCGAGTTCATCGACCCCGACAAGAACCCCGGCCTCCTCAAGCGCTATGAAATCGCCCAGGACGGCACGACCGTCTTCGAATGCGGCGACAAGGACAACCGGATCACGACCGCGACCGAGGAAGACATCACCAACGCCATCATCAAGGTGACCCGCGAAAAGAAAAAGGTCATCTACTTCCTCGAAGGGCACGGCGAAAAAAGCACCGAAGTGACCGACGAGAACGGCTACTCCTTCATCAAGGACGATTTGACGAAGATGGGCTACGATGTCAAGAAGTTGCTGACGGCCCTCCCGGAATCCTTCCCCAAGGACTGCGCCCTGCTCGTCATCCCGGGCCCGGTCAAAGACTTCTTGGGGAATGAGCTCGACATCATCAAGAATTACCTCGAGGACGGAGGACGGGTGTTCTTCCTGATCGATCCCGAAACCGTCCCGGGCCTCATTCCAACCTTTGCCAGGTTCGGCTTCAAACTGGAGAATGACATCATCATCGACCGTCCGACCATTTACGGCGGGGACTATCTGATGCCGATGATGAGCGCCATCATCTCTCATGAGATCACCAAGAACTTCCGATACGCCACATATTATCCCCTGGCCCGTTCGGTCGACGTGATCGACCCGAAACCGGACGGCGTCGCGACGTCGCAGGTTCTGGGCAAGACTGGCGAAAGCGCGTACACGAAAAAGAACTTCGTCCTTAAGAAAGGGATGACCGTGAAGGACATCGCCTTCGACGCGAAGAAAGATAAAAGGGGCCCGATTCCTCTGGCCGGCATCGCGACGTTGAAGCCCAAGACCTCCGGCGAGCCGGGCAATCCTTCGGCGGAAGGACGCCTGGCCCTGTTCGGAGATTCCGATTTCGCCTCGAACCACTATTACGGAGAAGGCGGCAACAGCAATCTTTTCCTGAATGTGGTCAACTGGCTGACCGAGGAATCCGACCTGATCTCGATCTCACCCAAAACCCAGAATCCACGCGCCATCCAGCTCACCCCCACTCAAGGTAAATTCATTTATTTCTTTGCCATCTTTCTCTTATCCTTTCCCGTTCGCGCTCTGGCCGTCTCCATCTGGGTCCGGAGGAAATCGCTATGAAATTCAAGACCACGATCATTCTTTTCGTCGTCTTCGCGATTTTCTTGGTGGTCGTCCTCGTCTTTGACAAAAAAGGCAAAGAGAACAAGGCCGCGGGCTCCGAAGAAAAGCTGGTGACTCTCGCGGCCGCGGACATCCAGAAGATGACGTTCAAAAAGGACGGCGAGACCCTCACCTTCAAAAAGGACGACAAGGGCGGCTGGCTGATCATCGAGCCCATGGAGGTCAAAGCTGACGATAACGAAGTCGGTCCGTTCGCCGACAGTTTCGCGGATCTGAAGATCGAACGCGTCGTGGAAAAAGAGAACGCCGATCTGAAAAAATACGAGATCCCGAGAAAAGAGATCTGGCTTTGGCTCAAGGGCCAGGAAACGCCGGCCAAAGTCCTGATCGGCATGGAAAACCCGCTCGACAACACGTTCTTCGCCCAGAAAGAGGGCGACAAGCGCGTCGTCCTGATCGCGAGCTCGTTGAAAACGATGCTCGAGAAAAAGCTATTCGATTTCCGGCAAAAAGACATCTTCAAATTCGAGACGGGTGACGTGAAAAGCATCCACCTCGTCGCCAAGGACATGAAATGGGAGGCCCGGAAGGACGATGAGGAGTGGTTCATCCAATCGCCGTTCAAAGCGCGGGCCAAAGACGGCAAGATTTCGAACCTCCTCGATTCCTTATCCAATCAAAGAGCCAAGGAATTCGTCGCGGAGAATAAAAAACCCGAAGATCTCAAAAAAAGCGGTTTGGATAAGCCGGAATATCACATCACGCTGGCTCTTCCAAAATCCAATACAGAGCTGACGTTCGCCTTCCATAAGGATAACGATAAGACCTATGTCACGACGTCCCAGTCGACGAAGATCATCGTCCCGGAGATCGAATTGTTGAACGACCTCGAAAAAAAGGCCGAGGAATTGAGGGAAAACAAGGTCGTCGGCTTCAACGCCTGGCAGGCGAGCAAGGTCGTCCTTAAAAAGGGCGTCATAAGTCTGACCTTAGCCAAGGCGCAAAATGATAAGTGGTATTTCGATGCCGAGCAAAAACAAGAGGCCGACGCGTCTAAGGTGGACACGTTCCTCCGCAAGATCGAAAGCCTCGAGACGACTGAGTATATCGACGCCCCAAAGAGCCTGGCCGAATACGGCCTGGACCGGCCGCAGGCCGAGGTGACGGTCTGGACCAAAGAAACGGGAGAAAAAGCGGTCGAAAAATCCTTTGGCGTTCTCATCGGCAAGAGCGACAAGGACAAGAAACAGGTCGTGGTGAAAAACGTCCGGCTGGATTACCTGTTCAAGGTCGACAACGCGTTCCTCGACGAATTCCCGAAGGAAGCGAAAGACTGGAAAGCCCCGGAACCGGAGAAGAAAGAGCCGGAGAAAAAGAAATAGAACCGCCTTGTCGAACCCTCTGGGACCGGATTTCGCCCAAGCCTTGCTCCGCTGGTACCGCGTTCATAAGCGGAGCCTGCCATGGCGGAAGACGCGCGATCCCTACAGGATATGGATCTCGGAGATCATGCTCCAGCAGACCACGGTCAGCGCCGTCATCCCCTATTACCTGCGCTGGCTGAAGGCGTTCCCGGACGTCACCTCTTTGGCCCGAGCGCGCCTCCAAGAGGTTCTCAAGACATGGCAAGGGCTCGGCTATTACCAAAGAGCGCGGAATCTCCATGCCGCCGCCGGAATCTTCGCCAAGGAATTCCGGGGGAAGATCCCCAGGGATTTCGAAACGTTGATCAAGATTCCCGGTTTCGGTCCCTATACGACGGCGGCTGTCCTCAGCCTGGCCTATAACGAACCCCATCCGGTTCTGGACGCGAACGTCAGGCGGGTCATGATGAGGCTCTCCGCTCTCCGCGGCCAAGCGAACGGCCGTCGGGATGGCCGGATCCTCGCCGAGCTTCGGGCCATCATTCCGAAAAAATCCGCGGGGTCCTTCAATCAGGCCATGATGGAATTGGGCGCGCTCGTCTGTAAATCGCGGAGTCCGGAGTGTCTTGGCTGTCCGGTCTTGGCCTTTTGTCTGGCCTTCGAACTCGGTGAACAGGAGGTCATCCCTCTTCCGCGCAAGCGGAGCTTTCGCCGCATCTCAGCTGTCGTCGGGATCATCGAAAAGGACGGGCGCTATTTCATTCAAAAAAGACCGTCCAACGGGCTTCTCGCCGGGCTGTGGGAGTTTCCAGGAGGGAAAGTCAGACCCGGAGAGAGTTTCATCAAAGCGCTCGCCCGCGAAATCAAGGAAGAGCTCGGCGCTGAGGTCGCCAAGGCGGATTTTCTGATCAAGGTCGAGCATTTCTACACGACAAATCACGTAATGCTGCGGGCCTACCGAAGCCGATTGAAGGGCCGGCCCCGGATGACGCGCGGGATTCATAAATGGGTCGCGCTCGGGAATTTCCATAAATATCCATTTCCGTCCGGAAGCGCTAAAATCGTCCGCTTCCTTGAAAATAAATCCTAAGAGGGACACAATACGAGGAAGGCGGAGTGACCCCCCATGAATCTCTCTTTCAAATTCGTCGATTACGGCACTCGTCTCGAGCCCGAGCCCGGCGCCATCGTCCTCGACGTAGGGATGAAAACCGTTCCCGGGGTCATCGACCATCATCATCCCGGAGCCGAGCCGGAATGCGCGGCGTCGCTCGTGGTCAAGCACCCGGGACTCGTCCTGGATCATATCCGGCCCGGCGGCAAAAACCTGAATGCGCCGCTCCCCGATCCTCTGACATTCATCACCCACAAGCTCCCTGACTTCGATTCCCTGGCTTCGATCTTTCTCGCCATGAAACTCCTTGAAACAAACCGCGTGGATCCGTCCATGGCGAAAATCGCCGCCTACGCTAAGCTCGCGGATTCAGCCAGGCTCTCGAAACAGATCGAACTTTCGCGAACGCCCTATGCCGTCCTTCGGGCGCTTTTTTCCGGCTCCAAAAGAAGCGAGGAAGACATCAACAAGGAAAGGATCGAGGAAGGCCTGAAATTCATGCGCTTTCTCTACGCCAAATCCGAGGAGGGCCAGGATATCGTCGAAAACCGGAAGCTCTTCGCCGGCATCGACCGCTATGAGCGCGCCGCGCGAAAAATCGAGGAGGACGATACCCATTATCTGGCGGATCTCGGCCGGGGACGAATCCTGCGTCTCGATCTTCCGACCCTCGATCGAACATCCCGCAAGAGCGTCGACGGTCTGGCCGTCTCCAATCCACGAAGCTTCTTGCTCAAAGAATGGGCCTGGCGGGACAAGGACAACTCTCCGTCCGGCACGGGCTTCGGCTTCCTGATGATGTCTTTCGGGAGCTCGCGATTTATTCTCGGCGTTGACCCCGACCGCGGCGTGAATCTCAGGGGGCTCGGACCGCTTCTCGATCAAAAGGAACGCGAAAAACGGAACGCCGAGGAGAGGGCCGCCGGTCCTCCCTGGTATGAAGGCGACTGTCCCTTTTTCGATTTCCGCATCGTCGATTCTCCGCAGGACGGAACGTCGCTGGGCCTCAAAGAGGTCCTCGAGGCCGTTTTGGCGCACGGCAACGGCCATGTCCTCGAATCCATAAAGGAGCGTTCATGAAAAAAGCCGTATTCGCGATTTCCTTTTTGCTCATCGCCGCCGGAATCCTCGCCGCCCAAAACGATGCGGATAAAATCAAATCCGAAATCGACGCCCTCATGACATCGTGGCATAGGGCGGCGGCCACGGCGGACGCCAAGACCTATTTCGGCTTGATGGCGCCGGGCGCGATTTTCCTGGGAACGGACGCCTCCGAACGCTGGACCAAGGATGAATTCCAAAAATACGCAGCGCCGAGCTTCAGGCGGGAATCGGCCTGGATCTATGTCGCGACCCGGCGGAACGTCTTTTTGTCTGCGGACCAAACCTTCGCCTGGCTCGATGAGGAGCTGGCTTCGAAATCCTATTGGACCTGCCGGGGCACGGCCGTGCTCGAAAAGATCGACGGGCAATGGAAGATCCGGCACTATAATTTGATGTTCACGGTCCCCAATTCCGCGGTGAAAGACGTCAAGCCGATCGTCGAGCGAGAGTTGGCCAAAAAACCGCCCATCGATAAATGAGAGGGAAAAAAGCTGGCGGCGGAGCTCGGATTATCCTTATAGTGCTGCCGGCCCTCTTGATCGGACCCGCCGTCGACACGGTCAACGCCACCGACGTCATTTGGGATTTTTTCAAAAAATATTAGCCGGACCGGCGCGTCAGGCCTGGAAAGCTTCGCGACGCACGGTCACGCGCTCCAACTTGTCCGCGAGGACCTTAACCCCGATCCCCGGCCCGGTCGGCACGCTCAAAGTCGAATCGGAATTGAGAACGAATTCGGGGTCGACGATGTCTTCTTTATAATATCGCCGGCTCGCGGAAATGTCCCCGGGGAGGGTGAAATTGGGCAGCGAAGCCAGCGCGACGTTGCCGGCGCGTCCGATGCCCGACTCCAGCATCCCGCCGTGCCAAACCGGGACCTGGTTCAAAGCGCAATAATCATGGATGGCCATCGATTCCGAGAAGCCGCCGACCCGCCCCGGCTTGATGTTGATCACGCGGCAGCTTTTCAATTCCAACGCCGCGCGAGCGTCGGCCGGCGAATGAATGCTTTCGTCAAGACAGATGGGCGTTTTGAGTTCGCGCTGCAATTTGGAATGATCATAGATGTCCTCATGGCTCAGCGGTTGCTCGATCAGCAACAGGCCGGCGTCGTCCATGGCCCGAAAAACGCCGATGTCGTCCAGGCTAAAAGCGGAATTGGCATCCACTTGAAGAAGGATGGCGGGAAACGCCCTGCGGACGGCCCTCACCAAATCGATATCCCGTCCCGGCGCGATCTTGATTTTGATCCGCCGGTATCCTTCCTCCAAATACCGCGCGATTTTTTTGACGAGCGCCTCCGGCGTTGCCTGCAGGCCGATACTGACGCCCACGCTGACACGTTCGCGCGTGCCGCCCAGCATTTTGGAGAGGGACACGCCCCGGGCCTTGGCCAGGATATCCCAAAGGGCCGATTCCAGCCCGGCCTTGGCCATTCTATGGCCGCGAACACGGCGGGCCGGAGCCATGGCCTCCTCAATCCCGTCGATGTCACGGCCTAAAACCGCCGGGATCAAAAAATCGCGCAGGACGTGCCAGGCGGTCTGGATGGTTTCGTACGAATAGAAAGGAGCCGCCGCGACGACGCATTCTCCCCAACCCGTGACGCCCTCGCCGTCCACTCGGACCATGATATGTTCTTCATGGGTCTCGACGCCCATGGACGTCTCGAACGCGGACACCAATTCCATTTTCGTATGCCGGATCTCGATCCGTTCGATGCGCATGGAAGCCTCCTCATTGAACGCTGCTTCAATGTCCAAAAAAAGAATACCATACTCGTCAAGGGACGAGCCTTCGGCTCGCCACTCGCCCGTGGCTTATATCCACGGGCGAGTACGGCGGAAGTGGACCCCCGGGTAAAGCCCGGGGCCCCGGCCGCCGTCGAAAAAATACCGGGAAATGAGTTTTCCGCCGGAGGACGAGCGGAACCGGTCTGGGTCTGGCTTGGTTTCCGGTTATTTCAAGCCGAGTTCTCGATGTTTTCCGGCGATCGTCTCGGCCAGGCTGTCGATGGCCGCGAAATCCGTTTCGCGCGGCAGTCCCCGGCAGATGACCGGGGCCAGAACCTCGGCCTTGAGATTGGGGATCATGGCCGCGATCTGTTCCACGATCTTGTTTCCCCAGCCGTAGGAGCCGATGATCGCGGCGAACTTCAGCTTGGGCCGCAAGGCGTTGGCCAGAAACGCCGCGTATGCGATTTTGGGATGGGGCCCGATATGGACGGCCGGCGTTCCGAGAACGACCGTCGCCGCGTCGACGAGGGCCGCGGCCAGCTTCCCGATGTCGCTATCGGCCAGATTGAATTGACAAACCGACACGCCCCGCGCGTCCAAAGCGCTGACCAAACGGCTCACCATTTTTTCGGTGCTGCCGTGCATGGAGACATAAGCCACGACCGCGACGTTTTTCGGCTGATCGGAGATCCAGTCCCGGTAGGCGTCCAGGATGAATTTCGGCCGCCCGTAAACCGGACCATGGCTCGGCGCGATGATCTTGATATCGTGGTCTTTGAGCCGTTCCATGTTCTTCTGGATCGCGGTCCGGAAGGGCATCATGATCTCGGCGAAATACCGCTTGGCCGCTTCATAAACGCGGTCCTCATCCGTTACGTAGAGCTCGGACTGGGCCAAATGCGAGCCGAAGAAATCGCAAGTGAAAAGGATTTTTTCTTCCTTAACGTAGGTGACCATGGTCTCGGGCCAATGGACCCACGGCGTATGGATGAATTCAAGCGTCAGGTGGCCGAGGGAAAGGGTCTCCCCGTCCCCGACCGTGATGAATTTCTCTTCTGGAACGGCCAGAAGATCCATGAGGATGCCCTTGGCTTTGGGCGAACAGACAACCCGGGCTTTGGGATATTTGTCGAGGACCGCGGGAATCGACCCCGAATGGTCCTGTTCGCCGTGATGGGCGACCACGTAATCGACGGCGTCGACAGGACGAAGATTCTCGAAAAGAACATCGCGCTGCGTGGGATCGACGGTGTCGATCAGGGCCGTTTTCCGGTCGCCCCGGACGAGATAGGAGTTATAGCTCGTGCCGTCCGGGAGCGGGATCAGCCCGTCGAAAAGCCGGCGGTCCCAATCGATCGCGCCGACGGCGTCGATGGCGGCGGCGAGGATTCTGGATCTCATGGTTTTTCCTTTCGACCGTTTTCGATATCCATTCCTATATAATATATCGGAATATGTCCCTTGAATCAAGGGGCGGCCATTGTTCATCGGCCGGCCTTGCCCGTCATCTCGTCGATGTCCAAGCGCAATATCGCCGCGCGCGCATAAGCCTGGTCGTCTTTGAGCGATCGTTTTTTGACGGCGTCAGGATTTTCTTCAAGATGGCGAAGCATCACGTCCATTCCGTGTTTCTTCTCGTCAAGACCTTCGACCTCAAGGAGCTTTCCGTAAAGAACGACCGATCGATAGCCGTGAGCGCATTCGCCCATGATGTATCCGCGGTCCTCGATCACCGTGGCGCAGACGTTTGGATTCGCCCGCAGATAGTCGAGTTTCACTCCCCGGTGGGCCGTATGGAAATAGAGCGCTTTTCGGTCGGCGTCATAGCCGTAGCTCAGGGTCACGATATAGGGAAGGTCGCTGCTGCTGAGGGCTATGACCGCGTATTTTCCTTGCTTGAGGATCTCTTCCATGACGGCCGGGTCCGCGATTTCTCGCTCCACCTTGTTCATATGATATCGCCTCATCACGAATCTCCTCTCCTTTCACCTCATTTTTCCCCGCTTGAGCGAGGCAAAAACTCCGACCAGGCAAAGCGCCGCGAAAAACAGGAAGGCGGTGCGCAGGGCGGTCAGGAACTGGGGAAAAACCTCCGGAGTGATTCGGGCCGTACCGAGATAAAGGGCGAAAATCAACATGGCCGCGCCCATGCTCAGCATCTGGCCGGTCATTCGCATCGTTCCCAAGGTGGCCGAAGCGAGTCCGAAAAAGCTCTTCTCGACCGAGCTCATGACGGCGTTCGTGTTGGGCGATGAGAAAAGGGCGAAACCCAAGCCCAGAACCACCAGGGACATGCCGACAAATCCGAGAGAGGTCGTCCGGGCGAGAAACGCCAAGAGCCCAAGCCCGGCCGCCGATACCGCCATTCCCGCCGACGCGAGCAGGCGCGGTTCATGCCGGTCCGAGAGGCGTCCGGCCAGGGGCGAAAATATCGCCATCACGGCAGGCTGGGCGACGAGAATCAGACCGGCGTTCTGCGGACTCATGCCTTTGATGAATTGGAGATAAAAACTGAGGAGGAATCCCACGGCGAACGTGGCGCAGTAATTGATCAAGGCCGCCAGGTTGGAATAAGCGAAGACGGGGTTGCCTTGGAAAAGGCGCATATCCAGCACGGGATTCCTGACCGTCTTTTCCAGAAGGATGAAACCAGCGATGCCCGCCAGCCCGGCCAGAACCAGGAGGACGGCCGTCGTTTGGGGAAGCCGGGATAAACCCAGCATGAGAGAGACGAGCGCCAGGCCGAGGACGATCGATCCGGCCGCGTCGAATTTCCCCTTCCGCGCTTCGGCCCGTTCTTCTTTGAGAAACGCGGCGGAAAGAGCGAAAACAAAGAGGCCGAGAAACGCGTTGATCCAAAAGATGCTGCGCCAACCTAGATAATGCGTCAAGAATCCGCCCAAAACGGGACCGAGCGAAAGCCCGAGGTACGTGGAGGAGACGTTGATGCCGAGGACGCGGCCGCGCTCCCCCTGCGGATAAGCCGAGGTGAGCATGGCGACCCCCGTGCCCAGGATCATGGCCGCGCCCAATCCTTGGACAACGCGGGACGCCAACAGAACGAAAACGGAAAACGATCCGGCGGACAGACTGGATCCCAGGGCATAGATCAGGCTTCCCCAGCCGAAAATTTTTTTTCGTCCCCGCTGGTCGGCGAGCTTGCCGAAGGGGATGAGAAAGACCGCGACCGCGAGAATATAGGACGTCGCCACCCAGCCCTGGACGACGGCGGATATCTTGAACTCATCGCCGACCGCGGGCAGAGCAAGATTGAGCGACGAAGACATGAAGGGGGTCAGAAACGCCGCCGCGGTCGAGACGATCAGGACGATGGTCCTGTTCGATGTTTGACGACCGCTTTTCATGGAGGATTGTGATTATGGCATAAAAATAGACGGGAACGGAAGGGCCGAAAATCACGATCGCTAAAAAAAACCCGGTCTTATGTCCTGAAAATCATCTCACGGGAACCGCGCCCGGACGGGAGCCCGCCTCGTTCATGGCTTTGCACATGCGGAGGCCCTGGCTGAAGAATATTATCGAAAGAATGAAACTGACGAATCCCGTGAGATAGCCGACGAAAGGAATGATGCCGCACAAGTCCAGAATGGGAATGGCCATCCCCAGGTCATTGGACATTGTTTCCGTGAGCCCTCGCACCCTGGCCAGGGCGTTGAGGTCTTTCGGCAATTTGCCGTAGGCGATGAATATCCAATAAAAATTATAAAAAGGGATGAAACAATAGCCGATCGCCTGGCCGGGAGTGGCGATCGACGTCGGCAGGCCCGCCTGCCGGGATTCAAAGATGACGTACTTCCAGATCTGATAAAAGAGGACGAACATGTAGATCCCGCCGGCGATGAGGGCGCCGCACCCGATAAACATGAACATCACAGCGGGAGCCACCATTGATTGTTCACGCTCGCCGGCGGCGATGAACACGACGCCGAGCATCAGGGCGATGAACCCTCCCACCAACAAGCCGACACACAGCCCGATCTTGCCGAAATTGTATGCGGCGCCCGAACCTTGGGACAGAACCGGCCTGCCGGATATCGCGCTCCCTGGCGTTGACCCCTGAATCCAGCTGCCGCAATGCCGGCATTTAAGCGCGACCGCCATGATCGTTTCCCCGCAGAACGGACAATGTTTCTGATCCGAGGACGGTGTATCCATGAGTTTCCCTCCTTTCCGAAGCTCTTAAAGCGCGATTATGGCCGTTCCCTGGGCATCTGTCAATATCAAAACATACTGATGCCTCTTTGGCCTCGGAGAGCGCCGAATTCCCGCTCTAAAGGACGGCTTCAACCCGGAGATCGCGCCCGGGATAGGCAATGAGAATTTCCCCGGGCCCGGATCGAATCACATAGCTGTCGCTCCGGAATTTTGGGGGCGCGCCTTTCTTGGATTTTCCAATTCGCAATTCCAAGCGGCCCTTCTGGAAGGGAAATGAGGCCTGGATCCTTTTCAACCCGGGAAGAATTCGAGGCCGTATGCAAAGGCCGATCTCCTGAGGCTGTACGCCGAGGATATGATGGACGAAGAGGATGACCATCTCGGCCCAATTCCAGGGAACGATTCCCACTGGGGGAAACGGCGGGGCCGATCTTTTACCGTAAAATTCGAACCAGGTTCCGGCGCGGGCTCCGGGCATCTCGTTGAGCCAATCGAGAATGCGCCAGACGTTCGTATATTGCCCCAGCTCGGCGCTCGCCCTGGCTACGAATAAAGACGGGAACGGCCAGGAGCCGGGCGAATCGGGTTCGGAACTCGCGTGATAGCGGCCGTAGCCTCCGTGCCGCCACGTCTGGTTCCAGAGCGTCTCCAGCGAGGCGAGAGTCAGGCGGCAAAGAGGCAAATCCGGAGGAACGAAACCCAAGGCGATTGGCAGCGCGGCGGAGGTGTCGGGGTTGAGAAAATGGTCTCCCGATTTGGCCAGCGGCGACGCGAGGGGGAGGCCGGAATCCGGCCGGGCGACGATTTTTTCCTGAACGGCGCCATCTATCCCCCGGCGCTTGATAAATCCCCGGTTGTCGGCCAGCCGGAAGCGGGGGTCCTCGAGCATGGCATTACGGAGACGGAGAGATTCTCCCTCCCAGCGGACGGCCTGTTGCAAATGCCCCAACATGCGCGCCAGAACAGCCGCCGCGCCGAGGCCGAACGACGTGTAAAGCTGATGGACGAGCTCAATGCCCGGCTCGATGCCGTGCGCCCTGTGCCTCTCCCAGAATTCCCGCCGGTTCGTCAGAAGGCCGCTCGGCCGATGACGGAAGATCTCTTTCAGCGGAAATTCGGCTGTGACTACGATCTTGTTCCAATATTTTCGAGCCAGAGCCAGGTCGCCCGTCCAAAGCACATAGTCCTTCAAGGTATAAAGAAGAAATCCATTCTGGTCGAGCTCGACCTCGTCGGGGTCCCGTTTTTCGCTCGAATCGATCGTGTCGCCGTCGCCGGTCACGAATTTATCCAGAAGCCGAGTGAACATCGTCCGGGCCAGGGCGTGTTCGCCGGTCATGGTCAAAGCCAGGGCGATCATGGCCTGGTCCCGCAGCCACTCCCGGTTATATTGCCAGATACCGCCGTCTAGCCGCCCTTTACGCGAGATCACGGCCGGAAGCTGGAATTTCGAGGCCTGAAAATAATGATCGAGCAAGGGATGTCCGAACGAAATCTGGGACATATCCGCCCAATAGGCGGCCGCGCCGGAATCGCCGGCCGGCTTTCGGGTGAAGGAGGCCGTGACCTCATCCTTTGCCGCATCGAGGGAATACCGGATAAAAAGCCTTTTTTCCGCGCCGGCTTCCAAGACGATTTCCTTAGCCAATGACGACGGCGTCGCTCCGGTTTGAAGTCCAGCCTTCATCCGGCGCCGTCCCCGATTTTTCACCCTGATTTCGCGGAGAACGGCCGGCTCATCCCGGTCAGGGCAGGAGAAATATTCTTCGACTTCGACGGTTCGGCTTTTCCAGCGGACGCGGACCGTCGGGATCCGGAGCTCCGGCGACCAAGCCGCTTCGATGCCTCCCGGCTCCGGCTTGTGCAGGACCGGTCCGTCCGCGATCCGGATCATTGTGTCCTCCAGGCCGGTCCGCACGTCCATGGTCAGGGCTTCTCTTTTTTTCCGGAGACGTTCGGGATTCATGATGAGCAGCCCGACGGGCGTTCCGTCTCCGGCCGGGGCCGCTTGGACCGCGGCCTGGATCAGGCCGTTGCCGAGAAAAAAGTAATCGACGTTTTTGAGCTCGGTGCGGACGTCCGGATGTCCCACCCGCGGGTCATCGTCATAAATATGTTCTTTGACATCGATCATGAGCTCGCTCCGGTAGCGTCATCGAATGAAAACGATGAGAACGGCCAGGAACAATATCGTCGTCAGAAGGCCGATCGGGATCGCCCTCCTCCACTTCATCTTCTGGCTGACGCCGACCGCGATCGTGATCAACAAAAAGATCCAAACCGCCGCGACGATCTGATAGAAGAGGGCGAAAGTCTGCAGAAATCCGGGTTTGGTCCAAAGGTCCATGAATTCTTCTTGCCTCATGCCCAGGTGAAGGAGGACGGCGAACGCCGTTTCGGGAATCCACGTCAATAAAAAGGGCACCGTCACCGCGAAGCCAAGGGCCGCCAATGTGCCTTCGAAGGTCCCGCTTCCCTTCCCCCATCGGCTCAGGAACTGGACAAAACCCGCCGCGAGGATCCAGGCCAAGACCATGACCGGCAGAGCGAAGAACATCTCGCAGAAATAATAATTCTCCGGCGACAGGGCGAGAAAGGCCGGTGCCGTGATTAGGGCCCCGGCCGCGGCCAGCATGACCACGGTGATGGTATACAAAACCCCAATCAGGAGGATCGCTTTGAAACTTTTCGAAACCCGCTTCGGATCGGCCTGAAGCGCATGAAACGTGGCCTTGGGCCTGAGCGCCGTCCCGCCGAGATAACGACAAAAATTCTTCATGACCATAGTCCTCCACCCTAGAGAGTCAATCTCCGGCGTTCAATCGGTGGTCCATCCCCTGATCAGCTTGAAATCTCCGAACAACCCGTATCCGACAACGCTGTATGCCGAGCCGGGCGGTCGCCCCCCCTTAGCGCCCTGTTGGAATGACCCCGGCCAGGCCCGGCCGAGCGCGGGATTGTTGTGAAAGGGTCCGAGCGTATTTTTCAGAGTGCCGTACACCACGACCGCGATAGCGTTCGTCCCCGGGGCGAGAAAGTTCGTGACGTCGAGCCGGAACGGGGCAAAAGCGATGAATCCGGCCGATTTTCCATTGACCAGGACCTCCGTCACGGCGCCCTTCCATGCCCCGAGTTCCACGAACAAATGATACTCTTGAAAATCGAGCGGGCGAAGGACAAACGTTCCCGTATAAGCCACGGCGCCCGAATACAGAGGTAAGCCCTGGCCACTCCATGTCCCCATTTTCAGAGGCCGGGGAAGAACCAGCTTGAATCCCTTGGCCGAGCTTTCGAGCCCGAAATCTCCGAGAATATAGACCGGCTCGAGCTCGGAATGAATCGTGAACGGCGAAGCCCTGAGGATAAGCCGATTGTCTCCCTCCTTCGCATGGGAGCCGATGTCGAAAACGCCGAAAGCCTTGTCGAGCCACCATTGATCCTTGAGCGGCGAGATCTTCCGGCCGTTGATGGAAACTTGGAAGAGCTCCGGCCTTTCGACGACTGCCCGGAGAGACTTCAGCGGAACTCCCTCGGCGACCGTAAACCCGAACGTCGCTTCGAACCCGGAATCCGGCGCGAATTTATCTTTGTCCAGAATATTGGTTTTATATTGCACGGCGCTGTCCCAAGGGTTTCTGTCGAGCCCGTGAAATTTGAATGTTTTGAGCTGGGCATCGTAGAAGTAAAGGTCATTTTCGGTTTTTCCCCCAAGGGTCAGATCGCAATAGTCGAGCGTCAGGATATTCGGAGATGCTCTTTGAACGGTCAGGGGTTTTGCGGCTTTGAGCGCTTCGTCGTTCGATTTCGTTTCCCTTCCCGGCCGGCTGTTTACGGGCCGCCAGCAGAGCAACAAGCTTCCTCCGGGCGGAACGTCAAATCCGGCGGTTAACTGGCCGTTCTTCAGCTCGAAAGGATACGCCGTCACATCGCCCGTGAAGGGATCCCATTTTTCGCAGGATTCGCCCGGCGCCATCATCGTGCCGGCGGCGGAGTTCTCGACGCTCGTGTTGGCCAGAAAAACAAGCTCGCCGTCATTGAGGGTCCGGCGATGATGGAAAAGCCAATTCGGCCCGCCGTTTTTCGCGCGGTCGACGTGGAACACGAATCCCGGAGCCGAGAGCTTCGTTATTTCGTCGGGTTCGGTTTCTCCTTTCGTCTGGACCCAGTTCTCCGAATGCGCCGCGGCGATTTGCGCGGGCCGGCCGTCCGCTCTTCCGTCGACAAAGGCCGGGGCCGGCGGCCAAGATAATATTTTCCCGCCCTTGGCCGCGTAGGCGCTCAGTAGCCCGACGGTCGCTTCGTTCAAGTTCTCGAGCCCCGGGGGAAGGATCACGAGCCGATACGCCCGTTCGCCGACGATCAGTCTCCCTCCCTCGGCCCGGCCGAAATTCTTCAGGATGAACTCGCTGCCCAGGTCGTATTCGACTTGGCCGTCTTCCAGCCGATTGACAAAATTCTGGAAATCCCGGCCGATGGCTTTGATCTTGTCCGAATCCCCGCCCGGCGCGTGGTACATCCAGGCCGTGCTGGTAGGCTCGATGACGAGGATCTCGTTGACTTGGTTCCCGGCGGAGAGCGCCGTCGACAGGCGGCCGTAGTAATCCCCCAGGATCCTGTACGCGGGCCACCAGGGTTCATGATATGAAAAAGACTGAGGGTGATCGCGTTTGCGCGCGCCTTTAATCGTCACGTACGAAAGATGCTGGACCATGAAGTTTACGCCGAGCGCGTATTCCCAATCCGCGATCCGTTTCTGATCGAAGAACGTCAGATCCCAGCCGCCCGCGCCGAACGTCTCCGACAGGGTCCGTTTTTTCCCGAGCTGGTTCGCTGCGCTGCGGATCTCTTTGACCCCGCGGGCGTTGCCGAACTGGGCGTGAGTGTCCGTCTGAAAATCGTTCATGAGGATATCGACTCCGGGCATATGGGCATAAGCGGCGAAGGCCATGTTGTCCGGGTTGACGACCGGCCGCGGCCATTCGTGCTCCCAGTAATGTCCCGTGAAAATCAAATGGTTTCGCGTGCAATACGCGTTATAGGGTTTGGCCCAATTGTCGATGAAAAGCTCGAGGAGCGTCGCGTAGAAATTATGGCGCACGCGCGCATAATCGCCAATGTCTTCATAAAGGGCCGGCAGATGGAGCTTCAGATCGTAGCCCCACAGCGCCTTGAACGTATCGAAAAGGGCCGGCGTATAATTGACCACGACCATGTTGGGCCCGCCGGCCGGATTGATCTCGGCCTCGTCCTGGAAGACGCCGGGGACCGTGCCCCCGAATTCCTCCCCGAAGGCGCGCTTGTAGGCGTCGAGCGTGACTTCCAGAAATTTCTCGGTGACGTCTTTGCGCATGAGATCGACATAAGTGAATCCGCCATACCACGGGTTCGGCTTCTGGCGGTTGAGGTCGAACACGTAATAATCGCCAGCGCCCAGAGCGTTCCCCTTGGCCCGCGCCGCCGCCGTGACGTCCTCGAATCCCGAAGCCCCAGTCCGGAGGACGACGAGCGGCGCGACCTCGAAGGTTCCCGGCAGTTCCTTCATCCTGGTCAGGCGCAACCCCGTCCGCGCCGCGTCCGGCATTTGGGCGGGGACATGGCCGCCCGCGAATCCCGACGGATAGGAATTCTCGTCGTAGATCCAGATCTTCATCCCCAGTTTTTTCCCGACGTCCACGGCCTGTCGCCAGAGGTCGAGCCATTCGTCGGACAGGTACGGCGTGATGAGGCCGGGGCGGGGATGAACGAAAACGCCGCCGATCCCGTGGGCCTTGAAGTCGGCGAGCTGCTCTTCAATCTGCGACCTCGTGAGGCGGTCGTTCCAAACCCAGAGCGGAGCGCTGCGGAACTCGGCGGACGGGTTTTGAAACGCAGCGAGGACTTCAGCATAGGAGTCCGAACGGGCGGGTTTCGGATTCTCTTTCGCGCAGGCGGCCGCGATCGACACAAAAATCAAGAGGACCCAAAAAACGGTTTTGTTTTTCATCCGGCGTCTCTCCTCCTTGAAGCGTTTCCGGCCAGGAGCTTTCATTTTATATTAATACCGGCCGGAAATATTCAATAGAATTTTGAGGGCGAGGAAACAAGGGGGGACTGATGGTTAGCGTCTTCGGAGCATGAGGCACGGAGAGGGCGGGATTCGAACCCGCGGTCCCGGTTTGAGCCGAGACAAGCGCTTAGCAGGCGCTCCTGATCGACCACTCCAGCACCTCTCCGTATCTGGAAGGCGGCGCTATTCTACCATTTTTTATTTCCAAATCAAAGGACCCGAAAATGGCCGCGAAAGAGGCCGGCGGATCGGATCAGCGGGCGGGACAACCATAAAATCGTTCGCTCAATCCTTGAGCGGGAGAGAGCGTCTGAGCCCGCGATGGAATGCGGATCACATCCTTGTTATGATAAGATCCTATTCAAGGAGGATTCCATGTCTGAACATCCCTTGGCGACCATGATCAAGCTCGACCCCGAATTCATGAAATTCCTGGAGGGCGGCCATCATCTCATTTACGGTGATGGTGCCCTGCCGTCAAAGTTCAAACTGTTGATGGCCCTGGCCTTCGACGCCGCTCACGGCGCGCGCGACGGCGTGCGCGCTTTGGCCCTCCAGGCGATGAAGGCGGGCGCGACTAAGGCAGAAATCGCCGAAACGATCCGCGTCACCTTCCAACTGAACGGCATTGGGTCGGTTTATACGGCATCCCAAGCCTTGAAGGACATGATCGACTGATCCGCATCCGCGGTTATGCGCCGTTCGAGGCGAAGATCTCAGGCCGATTTCTTGATCTGGGCGGCCTTGGCTTTAGCCCGAAGGAAAACGGGCCCCCACAAAGGGTGCCCTTCCTCGGATTGGTCTAAGGTAAACTGGGGATTTAAAGCCAAGACTTTGCCGAATTCGACTTCGCCCAATCCGGCCCTGTTCGAAACGCAATAGACGAAAGCCAGATATTTATGGACCCGGATCAGATCGGCTTTGCCGGCCAACCCCGCCCCCAGCGCCTGCATGAGATATTTTTCCGCGTTGCCGTATTCCCCGTCTTCGAAGCTCTTGATTCCCCCCAGAAGAAGCGGCTTTCCCGCGTTTGGATCCGCCACCCGCTGCGGTACTGTCGTCTGCTGGGTCGCACAACCGGCCAAAACCAGGATCAGCACAAGGGCTGAACTCCGACCGCGAAAGAACGTCATATTCGCTCCTCCCCTCAACGGAATGTATGCGTGATTTTTATTTTTTCGTTGACTTTCAGATTTACGTCTTCGACATAGGAATGAAAAGACGCGTTCTTGATTTCGATCCGGTGTTTTCCCGGCGGCAGCGAGAGATTGTTCAAGGGCGGAGTGGGTCCCTTATCCTGACCATCGGCATAAACCTCGCCCCACGGCGTGATGGCGAATTGAACGACTCCCGCGGGCGCTTCCACGGCCAGCGCGCCGGATTCGCCGGCTTTGGCTCCCGTCTTCGCCGGCGGCGCGTCTTTCGGATGCTCGTCCAGGGCCGATGGGACGGCATCGGCCTTATCGAGAGCCGTCGCCTCGGTCTGGTCGTTCTTTGGAGAACGGAGGACGAGGAAAAGAACGACGATGAGACCAAAAGCAATGGGAATCGCAGGATAGAGCCAGTTCTTTTTAAGCCAGCTAAGCCAGTTATGCCAGAACGGCCGGTCCTGAGAAGGAACCGTCGGCGGCTTCGGTTTTTCATCCGGGCAGGAAACCGGCGCAGGCGGCTGCTGAATGGACTCGGCCGGAGCCGCCTTTAATACTTCGGTCTTCTCTTGATCGACGGCATCCTCTTGTTGATCGTGTTGTTGATCATGCTCGGCCGGCTCCTCGACGACAGGTTCTTTGGCCGTCTCCTCCACGGAATAGAGTTCATGTTCCCGGACGTGCTTATCGGCCCGCATTCCTAGATAGTGGAACAGCTTGGCGTATTCCTGAGAAAGGCAAGATACGACTTCAAAATAGGATCGGGAAACCAGGACCTGGCCCGGCGCGGCGAAACTCATGACGCGTTGGGCCACGTTGATGCCGTCGCCGATGAGATTTTGTCTCTTGTTGATATCCTTGACGAGCTTCACCGGCCCCAGGTTGATCCCGATTCGAATGGACAAAGGCATTCCCGGATCCTGCTGGTCGCCGACGACCGCGTCACGGAGGCTCAGGGCGCAAAAAAGAGCGTCTTCGGGGTCCCCGAGAAAACAGATGGCCGCGCCGTCTCCAGAATCGAGGATGAGGCGGTCGTTGACGGCGACGTCCTTGATCGCCTCGGCGACGTGCTTATTGAGATGTTCTTTGATCTTGATCTGTATTTCGACGGGCTTCATCGAATAATCGACGATGTCGAGAAAAACGACGCTGCAGATAGAAGTCTTGTTTTGGCGGGCGATCACCGGCGACCCTCAATCATCATGGCCGTCTCCTGTTAAAAAATCATATTACTTTAGACCGGGGCTGTCAATGAAACACGTTGGAGGGAAACCCCATCAAGGGTTTTCCTCCAAGAGTATCCGGCTGGGGCGCCCGGCTTTTTAAATAAGATCTGACCGCAAAAATGCGTTCACGAGATGCTCCAGGGAAGGGTGGCAGGGAGCGAAGCTCCCGTTGGAGGGAAACCCCATCAAGGGTTTTCCTCCAAGAGTGTCCGGCCGGGGCGCCCTGCTTTTTAAATAGGATCTGACCGCAAAAATGCGTTCACGAGATGCTCCAGGGAAGGGTGGCAGGGAGCGAAGCTCCCGTTGGAGGGAAACCCCATCAAGGGTTTTCCTCCAAGAGTGTCCGGCCAGATTGCGGGGAAGGGCCCGTCTGATATATAGTGCCGTTATATTTTCAAGGCTGAAGCAAGGAGGAGATCATGAGAAGACGACCATGGTCTGTGCTTCCGGCTCTGATCGTCCTTTTAGCCGGGGCCGTATCGACTTCGTGCGGGAAAAGCGAGGATCCCCGCCTCAGGAATTCCTCGCGCGCGGACAAGAACGGCTGGATCTACGTCCATCTCCAAGGGGCGCCCCGCACGATCGGCTTTCAGCACGGCTGGCTCCTCGCCGCGGAGATCGAAGACGCGCTGGCGATGTTCCCCGGCTACCTGGAGAATTCCACGAAAAGGAACTGGGCCTTCTACCGCGAAGCGGCCGAGCGCATGCTCTGGCCGAAGCTCGACCAGGAATGCCGGGAAGAGATCGAAGGGATCGCCGAAGGATTGAACGCGCGCCGGCCGGGCAAGAACTACGACAAGATCGACATCACGATCGTCAACGGCTGGATCGAACTCGCCCAGTATTATGTCCCCTTTCTCGACGACAAAATCAAGCCCGGGACGGGCGACAAAAAGGCCCCCGGCTATTGCAGCGCCTTCATCGCCGCCGGCAGCTACACGGAGGACGGCCGGATCGTCATCGGCCACAATAATTGGTGCGAATACATCGTCGGCGAGCGTTGGAACATCATCGAGGACATCGTCCCGGAAAAAGGATACCGCATTTTAATGGACGCGATGCCCGGCTACATTCACAGCGGCGACGACTTCGTCGTCAACGGCGCCGGCCTCGTTTATACTGAAACGACCATCTCCCAATTCAAGGGCTTCAACGAAGGCGGATCGCCGGAATTCATGAGGGCCAGGAAAGCCGCCCAATATGCCGCCTCCATCGACGACTTCATCCAGATCATGTCCACCGACAACAACGGCGGATACGCCAACGACTGGCTCGTCGGCGATCTTAAAACGAACGAGATCGCCCGGCTCGAACTTGGGCTGAAAAGCCGGCCCGTATGGCGGACGAAGGATGGTTACTTCATCGGATCAAATTTCCCGGTCGACCCCAAGTTCACGGCCGAGGAAACGACATTCGATCCCAGGAACACCGCCCAGTCGGTGCTTGTCCGTAAAGCGCGCTGGGAAACGCTGATGCAGGAATATAAAGGGAAAATCAACGCCGAAACGGGAAAACTCTTCGAGGCCGATCATGTCGACGCGGCGACGGGCAAGCCCGGGGCCAACGCCAATACGCTCTGCGGGCACGTGGACAGAGACCCGAAAGGATGCCCGGAATTTTCATGGAAACCGTTCTGGCCCGGCGGCTCGGTCCAGGGCAAGGTCACGACCGCGGCCCTCGCCGGGGAAATGAAGATGTGGGCGCGGATGGGCCATCCCTGCGGGGAAGATTTCATCGCCGGGACGTTCCTCGCCGCCCACCCGGAGTTCGCTTGGCAAGCCGGGTTCCTCAGGGATATGAAAGCTCAATCCTGGACTCTCTTTGAAGGGAAAAAATAGCGCCGGGGCAGGCTTCCAAATTCTTTTTTATTTGAGCGCGCGTTTTTTTGTTAAAATGAGTTCGACCCCGCGGAGGGATGGCCGAGTGGTTTAAGGCGGCGGTCTTGAAAACCGCTTTCCAGGTTTTCTGGAACGGGGGTTCGAATCCCCCTCCCTCCGTTCCGCTGTCGAGGGGCGCCTTCCTGCACCCTCCCCTAGTCATAGGGGAGGTAGGTAGAGTAGATATCTTAGATTAGAGTCCTAAAGGCGCCCCGATCTTAAAGCGGAACGCTGACGAATCCCCCCTTATTCTAAGGGGGGGAGGGGGGATAAGATCACTAAAGAAAGTCGGAAGCGTTTCGGGCATATTTCGCGGATTGCAATCGAGGGACGCTTTCCGGCCTCCTCCCCTAGTCATAGGGGAGGCAGGAGGGATAGAGATCTAAAATCAGAGTCCTAAAGGCGCCCCGATCTTAAAGCGGAACGCTGACGAATCCCCCCTTATTCTAAGGGGGGGAGGGGGGATAAGATCACTAAAGAAAGTCGGAAGCGTTTCGGGCATATTTTGCGGATTGCAGTCGAGGGACGCTTTCCGGCCTCCTCCCCTAGTCATAGGGGAGGTAGGAGGAGTAGAGCGATAAAAATAAAATCTTAAAAGCGTCCCGATCGCCGATGCCCGGCTTCATGAGATTATCTCGAGACCGTCCATGAAAGAACGCAGGCCCGGGGGGACGACAACCGAGCCGTCCGGCTGCTGATAATTCTCGAGAATGGCGCTAACGGTCCGGCCGACGGCGAGCCCCGAGCCGTTGAGCGTATGGGCGAACTCAGGCTTGGCTTTGGGCTCTTTCCGGAAGCGGATATTGGCCCGGCGCGCCTGGAAATCGCCGCAATTCGAACACGACGAGATCTCCATGTAGCCTTTCTTCGAAGGCATCCAGACTTCGAGGTCATAGGTTTTCTGGCTGGCGAATCCCATGTCGCCCGCGCATAGCGCGACGACGCGGTGGGCCAATCCGAGTCTTTTGAGAACTTCTTCGGCGCCCGCGGTCATCCATTCAAGCTCGTCGAAAGATCCGTCGGGCTGCGAAAAGATCATCATCTCGACCTTGTTGAACTGGTGCTGGCGGATGAGGCCGCGAATGTCCTTGCCATAGGAACCGGCCTCGCTCCTGAAGCAGGGCGTATAGGCCACGAACCGCTGGGGCAGGATCGCGCCGTCGATGATCTCGTCCCGATAAAAGTTCGTCAGCGGCACTTCGGCCGTCGGGATGAGGTACCAGGGAAACCGCTCGAGCTTGAAGAGGTCATCGGCGAATTTTGGCAGATTTCCCGTCCCCGTCAGGCTTACGTCGTTGGCGATGAAAGGCGGGATGACTTCTTTGAATCCCCGCTCCCGCGTATGGAGGTCAAGCATGAAATTGATGAGCGCCCGTTCCAGCCTCGCCCCCGCGCCGAGATAGACCGCGAATCGCGACCCGGTGATCTTCGCCGCCCGGTCGAAATCCAGGATGCCGAGCTTTGTGCCGATGTCCCAATGGGCCTGGGGTTGGAAATCGAACGACGGAGGTTCGCCCCAAGTCCGGACGACGACGTTGTCGGACGCGTTCTTCCCGGTGGGAACGGAGGGGTGGGGAAGGTTGGGAATATTGAGAAGGATCAGACGGATCTTCTCATCGGTTTGCCGGAGCTCATCATCCAGCCTCTGGATCTCGTCGCCGACCTTCTTCATCTCGGCAATCAAACCCGCGGCGTCCTGCTGTTCGCGCTTGAATCGGGCGATTTGCTCAGAGGCTTTGTTGCGCTCGGCTCTCAGGTCCTCGGATCTTTTCAGAACGGTCTTTTTTCCCTCGGACAGGCGGACGAACTCATCGAGGTCGAGCGTCAAGCCTCTGGCCGAGATCCGCTGAACCACGAAATCCCTGTTATCGAGAACGAATTTGGGATCCAACATCGGAACGATTATAGCACAAGCTTCCGATCGCGGAAACGTCCATTTCGGGAAACGCCGGCCAGCGGCTCCAGGGAAACAGATCTTTCTTTCCGGGTTGACTCCCCTTCCGTATTCCAATATAGTTTTTATCCCATGTCACCCAAGAAAAAGCTCCCCGCATTCAAAGGATTTATTCAAGTCTATACGGGGACGGGCAAGGGAAAGACGACCGCCGCTTTGGGTTTGGCCTTCCGGGCGGCGGGATACGGTTACAAAACCTATATCGGCCAATTCTTGAAGGGCCGGAAATATGGAGAGCTCGCCGCCGCCAAAAAGTTCTCCCCTCTCATCTCGATCGAACAGTTCGGCGGCAAGGGATTCATCCATATCACGGAGAAATCCGATGAGGAGGACGTCCGAAGGGCTCGGACGGGCCTGGAGAGGTGCCGGAAAGCCATGCTCTCCGGAAAATTCAGGATCATCGTCCTCGACGAGATCAACGTGGCCCTCTATTTCAAGCTCCTCGACGGGAAGGACATTCACGCGTTTCTGGACCGGAAACCGGAAGACGTCGAAGTGGTCCTGACCGGACGATACGCGCCGGCGTCCCTGATCCGCCGGGCGGACCTGGTCACGGACATGAAAGAAAATAAACACTATTACCGGAAAGGCGTCGCCGCCCGGTTGGGAATTGAGAAATAGCCGGGACCATGGAACGGGAAGCCTTCGAGAAACTGGTGGAGGCGGCGATGGAGTCCCTTCCCTCCAAATTCAAGAAGCTGATCCACAACGTCGCCGTGATCGTCGAGGATTACCCCGCGGCGGATACCCAGCGAAGAGTCGGCGCTCCCGCCAGAAGCCATATCCTCGGTCTCTATCACGGCGTTCCCTTTCAACACCGCGGCCCCTTTTACGGAAACCTCCCCCCGGATGTCATCGTCATTTATCAGAAGCCCATCGAAGACATCTGCTCCACCGAAGAAGAAATCCAAGAACAGGTCCAGGACACCGTCATTCACGAAGTCGGACATTATTTCGGCTTCAGCGATCGGGAACTTCGGGAGATCGAAAACCGGAGCCGGAGCCGGCAAAGACCGAGACCCTAGCAAGGAGATCTAGCATGGCCAAAAAATTCAAAGGCATCTACGCCGCGCTGCCGACGCCCTTCTCCGGCCCGGATGTCTCGCCCGAAAAGCTCCGGGATAATATCCACGCGTTTAACGCGCATGATCTGGCCGGATACCTTGTCTTGGGCTCGACGGGAGAATGCGTCTCGCTCTCGGATGACGAGTCGGCGCGGCTGGTCGAGGCGGCCCGCCGGGCAGCATCCAAAGGGAAGATCGTGATCGCCGGGACCGCCCGCGAATCCACTCCATGGACGATCGCGTTCACGAACAGGATGGCGGACCTCGGCGTCGACGCGGCTCTTGTGCGGCCTCCGAGCTACTTCAAATCCAAGATGACCAAAGACGTCCTGAAGCGGCACTTCCTCGCGGTCGCCGATGAATCCAGGATTCCCATCATCGTTTACAACATTCCCCAAAACACCGGCCTTTCGCTCGAAAGCCAGCTGATCGTCGAGCTCGCGGAGCATCCCAACATCGTCGGCCTCAAGGAAAGCTCGGGGACAATCGCGCTCCTCGGGGAATTGATCCGGCGGCTTCCCGCGGATTTCAGCTATCTCCTGGGCCACGGCAGCGCGTTCCTTCCGGCGCTCGTCATGGGCGCGAGCGGGGCGATCCTGGCGGTGGCGAACGCGGCGCCGGCGATGTGCACGAAGATCTATGCCCTGTTCATGGAGGGAAAGATCGAAGAGGCCGCCGCGCTCCAGCTCGACCTGATCCCGCTCAATAAAATCGTCATGGAAACGCACGGCATCGCCGGCTTGAAATATGCGCTCGACCTCCAGGGCCTGTATGGAGGACCCGTGCGGCCGCCGCTTCCGGAAATGGAAGAAAAGGGGAAATCGGATCTTCAAGCGCTTCTGAAAAAATTCCGATTGATCGCTTGATCTATTTCTAACCGTCGCTAGGAGTCAAGGAGGGCATCATGAAAACGGTTCCGGCCGTCGTCGTCGGTTTGTTGCTCATCGCGGGAACGGGGCCCTTTGTCTCTTCCCAGAAAACGCCGGCTTCGGGAGAGCCGGCCGAATGGGAAAATCCGCGAATATTCAGCGTCAACGCCGAAGTTCCTCACGCCACGTTCGTCCCCTATGCCGACGAAGCCTCAGCGGTGAAGAACGACAAGAAAGCCTCGCCCTTTTATCAGACGCTGAACGGCATCTGGAAGCTGAGATGGGTGAGCAAGCCGGCCGATGTCCCGCCGAATTTCTATGCCCCCGGCTACGACACGACCGGGTGGAACGATATCCCCGTGCCGGCCAACCTCGAATTCCAGGGCTACGGCATCCCCATTTATGTCAACGATTCCTACGAATGGGTCAAGCCGAACGCCCGGCCAGATCCGCCTCATATCCCTCACGATTTCAACCCCACGGCCTGTTATAAGCGATCCTTCACCCTCCCGGCCGGCTGGAAAGACATGGAAGTCTTCGTCCAATTCGGGGCCGTGAAATCCGCGTTCTATGTCTGGGTGAACGGCCGCACCGTCGGCTACAGCGAAGATTCCAAAACGCCGGCCGAGTGGGACATCACGCCTTACCTCCAGGGCGGGCAGAATTCCATCGCCCTCCAGGTCCTGCGCTGGTCGGACGGTTCGTATCTCGAATGTCAGGATTTCTTCCGTTTGAGCGGCATCGAGCGCGACGTATGTCTCTATGCGGCACCCAAAGTCCGCCTCCGCGATTTCTGGGCGATCGGGGATTTGGACGAGCATTACAAAGACGGCCGACTCACGGTCATCGCCGACCTGAAAAACAAAATGCCCGGACTGCGGGCCGGCGTCTTCGCCGTCGGAATGACATTGTTGGACGCCGCCGGAAAGACGATCGGCTCGGAATCCAAATCCATCGATATGAACCGCAAGGACTCCGCCGCGATCAAATTCGAGTCGACCGTCTCCCTTCCCAAGAAATGGACGGCCGAAACCCCCGACCTCTATTCGCTCGTCCTCGCGCTCAAGGACAAAAGCGGCACGATCCTCGAAACCACCGGCAGCAAGATCGGCTTCCGGAAAGTCGAAATCCGGAGCGGTCTTCTCCTGGTCAACGGCGAACGCATCCTCCTCAAGGGCGTCAATCGCCACGAGCACGATCCCTACACGGCGCACGTCATTTCCGAAGAATCGATGATCAAGGATATTCAGCTCATGAAGCAGTTCAACATCAACGCCGTCCGCACCTGCCATTATCCCAACGACCCGCGGTGGTACGAACTGTGCGATCAATACGGCCTTTATCTCATCGACGAAGCCAACATCGAGTCTCACGGGATGGGCTATGGCGATAGGAGCCTGGCTAAGAACCCGGATTGGGGCCCGGCGCATCTCGACCGCACCATCCGGATGGTCGAGCGGGACAAAAATCATCCTTCCGTCATCATCTGGTCCCTCGGCAACGAGGCCGGCGACGGCATCAACTTCGAAGCGACATCGGCCTGGATCCACGGACGCGACAAGACGCGGCCCGTCCATTACGAGCGGGCGGAGCGCCGGCCGCACACCGACATCGTCTGTCCCATGTACGCGCGTATCGAAGATTTGGAAGCGTACGCCCTCAAGAAACAGACCCGGCCGCTGATCATGTGCGAATACGCCCACGCCATGGGCAACAGCACGGGCAACCTCCAGGATTACTGGGACGTCATCGAGAAATACGATCAGCTGCAGGGCGCGTTCATCTGGGATTGGGTGGATCAGGGCTTCGCCAAGAAGAACGAGAAAGGCGATCTCTTCTGGGCCTACGGCGGAGACTACGGACCACCCGGGACGCCTTCGGACCTTAATTTCTGCTGCAACGGGCTTGTCGGGCCCGACCGGACGCCCCATCCCGGCTTGTGGGAAGTCAAAAAGGTCTATCAGTACGTCAAGATCAGACAGGCCCTTACGCGAGACGGCCAACGCGCCATTGAGATCGCGAACAAATACAATTTCATCAACCTGAGCAAGTTCGACATCCACTGGGAATATCTCGCGGACGGCTCCCTGCCGGTGGCGAAGGGAACGATCGACCATCCGGATATCCCTCCCGGATCGACCCAATTTTTTCCTTTAAACATCCCGGCCTTCGAAAGAAAACCGGAGGTCGAGTACTTCCTGAACGTCTATGTGAGCACGGCCGGCGATGAACCCCTCGTGCCTCGCGGACATATCGTCGCGTCCGAGCAATTCAAGGATCCCCTGATCGTTTCCGGAACGAAAACGAAGGCGGATGACGCGCCCGCGCTGAAACTTTCTCAAAACGAAAACGCGGCCGTCATCGACGGCAAGAATTTCTCGGTGACCTTCGATAAAAAGTCCGGGATCATGATCTCTTTCAAAACGGCCAGCACGGAGCTTTTCAAGCGGGGACCGGAGCCGAATTTTTGGCGCGCCCCCACCGACAACGATTTCGGCAACAGAATGCCCGCGCGCACCGCCGTATGGCGGAAAGCCGGCGACAACCGGACGTTGGACAAATTCGACATCCAACAAAGCGGGGCGGCCATCGTCGAAGCGGCCGCGGACTTTGCCCTCAAAGACGTCTCCGCAAAATATCAGGTTCGGTATCGCATCTTCGGCACGGGCGACGTCGACATCGAGGTCCGCTTATCGCCGGCCGGGCGAAATATCCCTGAAATCCCCCGCCTCGGCCTGAAAATGGCTCTGCCCGCCGAATTTGGAAACGTGCAGTGGTTCGGCCGCGGCCCCCAGGAAAATTATATCGACAGGAAAACGGCGGCCTTCGTCGGCTTCTACAAGAGCACGGTGGCCGAAACGATCATTCCCTACGTCAGCATTCAGGAATACGGCAACCGGACGGATGTGCGCTGGATGGCGCTTTCCAACAGAGACGGCGTCGGTCTCCTGGCCGTCGGGCAGCCGCAGCTCGATTTCTCGGCCTTACCTTATACGTCCGAAGACCTGACGCAGGACAGCCGCGGCGAGAAGCACCCGGCGGATATTGCTCAAAGCGATTTCGTGACGCTCAACCTGGATTACGGGCAAATGGGGGTGGGCGGAGATGATTCCTGGGGAGCCCAGACCCATGCCCAATACAGAATCAGCATGAAGGAATATGTTTATAGGCTCCGGCTCAGGCCCATCGCGAAAAACGACGATTTCTCAGCCTTGAGCAAGGTCGCCTTCGATCGGAAACCCGTGTTTTAGGGCGCGAGCCGAAAAAAAAAAGACCGTGCACCCCGCTTCGACCGTTCTTTCCCTGCGGGAATCGCACCGCTTGGCTCCGGCGAGGATGACTGAAACACAAGAGGCCAACCTGCTGCCGCTGCTACCTTCCGGTCCTGACGGGATTCACAGGAGGCTCATTGCTCAGGGCCCCGGCCTTCGACGCCGCGCATGCGGCCCCGGACCAAAAAAAGCCCGGCCTCGGCGGGGGATTCGACCCCACTATAGCGGGTTGTGGGCGACAGGGCACCGCTAGTTCCCCGTCTAGCACGGTCAAATAACGATTATATACCAATTGCCGGCCGGATGAGAATATAAAGGGGTCGAAGAGATGATTGCGCGATGGAACCAGGACGTCCGCATCCGCGGCGCCCGCATCCTCCGGATCAGAATCGATAAGCCAATCCGCCCCGGAGGATGAGCCCGTCCCAGAATCCGGCCTCGCCGAGAAGATAAAGGCCCTTATAAAGCTGGGCCTTGATGCCGAATTGGAGCTGGAGGATGACGATGAAAGTGGGGATTTTGAAGTCGATGTCATTGGAGAAATCCGTCAACGTCTTCTCTTGACTGTCGCTGATGGTTTGAGAGAGGTCTCCTTTTTGATAGGTCCCGGAATAGGTGAAACTGAACGTCCCGCTCAAGGGAGCGAACCCGAACCCGGCGACGAAATACGGCGTGATCCGGGCGTTCGATCCGACTTCCCAGCGGAAATTGATGTGCGTCGTAAAAGGCGCCGCTTGGATCTTGGCCTCGACGTCGGTCGACGCGCTTCCCCCATTGGTGAAATCCTGCCGTGCCGTTCCTTTCAAAGAAAGCAGAATATCCGTTTTTTCAAAGGCCAAGCCGAGGCTGAACGTCCCGGCCCGGCCCGCGGAAAAATAGCGGATCTCCAGCCCGTAATTCGAACCCTGGGAATCGAACGCCAGGTTTTGGACAAAATTCAATTTCTGAAGGCCGGCCTGGATGGTTCCGCATTTTTCGACGATCTTGCCCTGAACCTCCTCGGCCGCTTTCTGGGCCAGGCTGTCTTCGAACAACGTCTTGATGAAGTTGATGCCCCACGAGGAATAATGAGCGCTGATCTCCCAATTCCCGCCCTTTGCTTCTTCCGGCACCTCATAACCTTGGAGCTGGGGCGCCGGCACATCGGAAGGCGGCGCCGTCTTCACGGGCGGCGGATTCTTTTTCTCTTCTTCCTTCGGCTTTTCCGCGTTCTGCGCTTCCGCTTCTTTCCGGGCCTCCTCGGTTTTCTTTTCGTCTTTCACCGGCTTCTGGGCGGCCTCGGTTTTGTCGGGAACCGGATTCTGGATCGTGACTTGTTCCGTGGTCATTTGTTTCTTGTCGACGATGTCTTTCCGGATCTGGCCGAAGAGCTGAACAAAACCCCGCGGATAGAAAAGCTCGGAGATCTCCTTGTTGGGATCCACCTCGATGTCTTTGCGGATATATTTAGCCGCATTGGCCGTATCGCGAAGATTGAAATATGAAATCGACAGGCCGAAGTAAGCCTGGGAGAGATTCAGCCGATTCTGGGTGAGAGCGGAAGCCTCCAGATAACAGCCGATGGCCAGTTTGTAATCGCCTTTTTCGAAATAGGTCTTTGCCTGGCCCAGTAATTTCTCGACATCGCTTTCTTTGGACAGCGCCTTCTGGCCGGCAAATACGATGGAGACGGTCAAAACAAGCCAGAGGCCGATGACGGCACATAAAACCGGCTTCATCCGCGTGCCTTTTCTGATCATTCCGTCTTCCTGTTCCCCTCATACTACTGGAGCATGTTCGATTTGTCAATCTGGCCACGGACGCCGGGGCCGGCTTCCGATCCGCGCCATGATTTTGGAGTTCCTCTTGCTTCCTGGACGAACAAATGTGATAAAATCTGGCTGAATCAAAAAGCCGAGGAGTCCGCGATGAGATCTTATTCCGTCCGCGTATCCGTCTTCGCTTGGATCGCGCTATCGATTCTGACCGGCGCCTTGCACGCCCAATCGTTCCGTTTCGACGGCCGGGATTTCTCGCTCAACGGAAAACCGTTCCAATTCATCGCCGGAGAGCTCCACTTCCAGCGCATCCCCAAGGAATACTGGAAAGACCGGCTCGTCAAAGCCCGGGCCATGGGTCTGAATACCATCGCGACGTATGTCTTCTGGAACGCCCTCGAGCCGGAACCCGGCCAGTGGAATTTCACCGGAAACAACGACCTGGCCGCTTTCATCCGAACGGCCCAGGAAGTCGGCCTCTACGTGATCGTGCGACCCGGGCCCTATGCCTGCGCGGAATGGGATTTCGGCGGCCTGCCCGTCTGGCTCCTGCGCACGCCCGATATCAAGATCCGTTGCATGGACAGCCGTTATATGGCCGCTTGCGACGCTTACGTCAAAAAGCTCGCCGAATGCCTCCGACCTCTTCTCGTCGCCAACGGCGGCCCTATCCTCATGATCCAGATCGAGAATGAGTATGGGAGCTATGGAAACGACCGGTCCTACATCCTGGCCCTCAAGAAAATGTGGGAGACCTCCGGCGTTTCCGGACCCTTCTGCACGGCCGACGGCGCCACGCTTCCCATGCTCGAAGCCGGATCCATCCCGGGGGCGGCCATCGGCCTTGATCCGGGGACGGCGGATACGCATTACGCCGAGGCCGCCAAGCTCAACCGCAACGTGCCCGTCTTCTGCGCCGAGCTCTATCCCGGCTGGCTGACGCATTGGGGCGAAAAATGGGCCTCCGTGAGGACGGAGGATCTGCTCCCCGAAGTCCAATGGCTTCTCGACCACAAGAAATCCTTCAGCTTTTACATGTTTCACGGCGGGACGAATTTCGGGTTCACGGCGGGCGCCAATTTCGGCGACCGCTACCAACCCGACGTGACAAGCTACGACTATGACGCGCCCCTCGATGAACGGGGACAACCGACGCCGAAATATGCGGCTTTGCGGGAACTTCTCGGAAAATATCAGCCCGCGGGAGCGACGCTCCCGGACGTCCCCGATCCCCTTCCCATGATCGAGATCCCCGATATTTTTCTCGCCCAGAGCACGTCCGTGTTCGACAACCTGCCCCAGCCCTTCTCGAGCCCGCAGCCCAAGCCCATGGAATATTTCAATCAGAACAGCGGCCTCATCCTCTACCGGACCAAACTTGTCGGACATCACGGCGGCAAGCTGACCCTGACCGAGCTCCACGACTACGCCAATATCTATGTCGACGGGAAATACATCGGGACGCTCGACCGGGCCAAGAATGAGACGACAATCGATATCCCCAGGTCCGATCCGCCCGCCCAGAGGCTGGACATCCTCGTGGAAGGCATGGGCCGGATCAATTACGGCCAGCACATGATCGATCGCAAGGGCATCACCGACCGGGTGACGCTCAACGGAATGACCTTGATGGATTGGGACGTCTTCAAGCTTCCGATGGAAAGCCGGAACCTGGCTTCTCTCAAGTTCACCTCGAAGAATCCGTCCGAAACCCCCGGCCAGTTCTTCCGCGGCACATTCGATCTGTCGGACCTCGGCGATACGTATCTGGACATGAGCCAATGGAAAAAGGGAATCGTCTGGGTCAACGGCCGTAATCTGGGAAGGTACTGGGAGATCGGCCCCCAAATAAGGCTGTTTCTGCCCGCGCCGTTTCTAAAAAAAGGAAAGAACGAGATCGTCATCTTCGATCTGCATCAAACCGTTCCGGCTCCGGTCAAAGGCGTGACGACGCTCAAAGACGAAACCGCCCAATAAAATGATTCTGCCGAACGGAAGGGCCATGCCGGACGCTTGATCATGGATATTGTCAATATTAAGTCAGGAGGTTTACCGATGAAGAAAAATCTGATGAGGATTTCCGTGATCCTCATGGCCGCCCTGGTTCTCTCCGCGGCTGAGGACAAAAAGGCATCCAACGGCCTCTTTCTCGATCTTGGAAGCCTCAGCCGTCTCTCCCATGCCCAGACCCGCTCGGTCAGCCCCGAGAATTTCACGGGAGAAAAAGGGAAGGCCGGCATGTCCGCGAACGGCCCGGCGCTCAAGGCCGCGCGCGACCTGGGACAGGGCTGGAAGGTCTCGCCCTTTGTCGTCATTAAGCCTAAGGAGACATTTGTCCTTGCCGACGTCCCGGGCATGGGCGCCATTCAGCAGATCTGGATGACACCGAGCGGCACCTGGCGCTCCGCCATCCTTCGGTTCTATTGGGACGGAGAAAAAGAGCCCTCGGTCGAGGCCCCGATTGGAGACTTCTTCGCTTGCGGCTGGCAGAGGTACGCCCAGATCAGCTCGCTTCCGGTGTGTGTCAACCCCGGCAGCGCGCTGAATTGCTACTGGCCGATGCCGTTCCGCAAATCCTTCAAGATCACCGTCGAAAATCTCGACGAGGAAAAGAATTTCACTCTTTACTATCAGATCAATTACACGCTGACCGAAGTTCCCGAAGACGCCGCCTATTTCCATGCCCAGTTCCGCCGGGTCAATCCCTTGCCGTATAAGGACGTCTACACCATCCTCGACGGCGTCCAGGGCTGGGGCCACTACGTCGGCACCTACCTGGCCTGGGGCGTCAACAACAACGGCTGGTGGGGAGAAGGCGAAATCAAGTTTTATCTCGACGGCGACACGGATTTCCCGACCATTTGCGGAACCGGGACGGAGGATTACTTCTGCGGTTCCTACGATTTCGACTCCAAAGGTCCTGACGGCGTCGTCCGCTATACGGAGTTCAGTACACCTTACAGCGGTCTGGCCCAGGTCATCCGGGGAGACGGACATTATGACGTCCAGCAGCGTTTCGGCCTCTACCGCTGGCATATCATGGATCCGGTCCGCTTCGAGAAGAACCTGAAGGTGACGATCCAGGCCCTCGGCTGGCGCTCGGGCGGCCGCTATCTCCCGCTCCAGGATGATATCGCCTCCACGGCCTTCTGGTACCAGGTCGAGCCCCATGCCCCGTTCCCGAAGCTGCCGGGAAAGGACGCACTGGAAATCATTTGACGGTTTGCCTATAATCCGCCGCGATAAAGATTTTAAGGATAAAGGAGAATATGGAAATGAAAAGAATCATCGTCACCGGACTCGCCGTCCTTCTGTTCCTCGTATTTATCTATGCCGCGCCCAAGACATATCAAGTCACGGGACCCGTGCTGAATATCCAGGACGATATCATCACCGTCCAGAAAAGCGAAGAGAAATGGGAGATTCTCAAGACGGCCGACACGCAGGTCGCCGGCCGGCTTGACGTCGGAGCGAAAGTCAAAATCGAGTACAGGATGGTGGCAACGAAAATCACCGTCCAATAAGGACGAGAATCAAGAAGCGGGTTCTTTCCCCACGTTGCTATCAGCCGGTAGGGACGGATCGGGAGATCCCAAAAGCTCTCTGATCTTTCCCAGTGCGGCCATTTCCCGGGACGCGTCAATATCCGAATTTTCCTGGAGGATATCGCTTTCCGGAATTCTCGTTTCAAGGCCGTACAGCTTTTCCAGGTGGCCGATCAATGACTTCACCTGGTCATTCGCCTCGAATCGGAGTTCCTGGAATTTTCGATCCAAGGCTTTGACCGCCGACCATTCCGTGTTCAGTGATTCCGTCAGTTTCCAAATGCTATTCTTGTATTGCGCAGCCTGGTCGGCATGGCCGTGGATCTGATTTTTAAGTTCCGCGCCGCCCTCTTCAAGTTCGGAGATGATGTTGAATTGCCGTTTCAGCTCGTTCTTTTCTTGATCGATCTCCTCTTTGATCTGTTGGATCTTCAGGTCGGCTTCCTCCCTAAGACTTCGGATCTTTTCATCGAGTTGTTTTCCCAGATCCTCCTTGCGGCCGGCCAGGGCTTTTTCAAAACGCCCGTCGAGCTCATCGGCGAATGAGGACAGTTTCTTTTTCGTTTCGTCTTTAATTATCATTTTCTCCCTCAAACCATGGTTTGTTTTCATATGGTAATCAAATGAATGTAAAAAGTCCAGACATCGCAAAAATATTTTTATTCTTTCGCTCGCGAAATATCATCATAGAGAAAAAACGAAAATCGTCAGCCGAGAAATGCACCGGCCATCATGATATTTGACATTTTTGGGCATGATATTTCGAGATTAATCGACAATTTTTGTCAATCTGTAAAACGACGCAGAAAATCGCTTGACAATGAAAATATATGATTATAATTATCATACGTACTTAAATCTCAACGGGCGCTAAGGAAATCAAAGTGTTTACAAAAAAGGACGAATCAAAAAGACGATTCCAATTGGTCTCGAACGAAATCGAAGATCAGTTGGACAAGCTCCTCGTGGACCGGAAGCTCGAAATTGTAAAGGTCCTGGAAGGGAGAGTCAAGTTCCTCAAAGAAGAAGCCGAGAAGAAGATCGAACAGACAAGAGACGATATCTATCAAGAAAAAAAGGAGCTTAAACATTATTTCGGGCTCATCGCCGAACAAGAGAATTTGGGAGACGAGATCCGCGGCAAAATCGCCGCCCATGCCGGTCAAGTGACCCAATATAAAAAGGAAATCCTGAAATTGGCGGATGCGGTGCAGCACGAAATGCTCGCGACAGACGAACTGGGTCAACAGCTCGATCATCTCCAAAAGGACGCTCTTGAAAAAGCGACTTCGCTGAAGAATCAGCTGCAGGTCAAATACGGCATCGAAACGAAACTCCCGGATAGCGATATCCTTAAGGAAAAGGCCAATTCGGACGTGGCTGGTGAGCTGGAAAAAATCGGAAAAATCAAAAGGCTCATCGAGCCGGCTGAATTCCCGTCGCTTGCGGAAAAGGCCGCGGAAAAGGAATCTTCTTATCGACCGATCGAAAAGAAAAATCTCGAAACCGCTTTCCCGAGCTGAATCGCCGGCTCGAGCGGCTATCATGGCCATCCTTTGCCCGAATTGTCATAAACAGTTTGACGTAACCCTTTTTCAGTTCGGGCGCGAAGTGGAATGCGATTGCGGCACGGCGTTCAATCCTTTTGCCGCGGTGCCCTTCGAGATTCCCATCGACGGAGTCCTGGACCTGCATACGTTCCGGCCTTCCGAGGTCAAAGACCTGGTTCCGGAATATCTTCACGCCTGCCTCGAGAAAAAGATTCTCCGAATCAGGATCATCCATGGCAAAGGAACAGGGACGCTGCTGAAGACTATTCACGCGATCCTCAAGAACATGTCCGACGTCGAAGCTTTCGATTTAGCCGGAGAGAATGAAGGCGGCTGGGGCGCGACCATCGTCCGGCTCAAAGAACCGCCGGAACATTAGGCGCCGGTCTTCCCATCATGGCCGCGCCGTCAAGAGGCGAAAAGGCTATCGGGAAGTTCGGGGTCAAGGGACGAGCCTTCGCGGCAGAAGAGTGGACCCCCGGGCAAAGCCCGGGCCCCGGCCGCCGGGGAGATTGGCGCGCCTGGCCGGACTCGAACCAGCGACCAACAGTTTAGGAAACTGCTGCTCTATCCATACTGAGCTACAGGCGCGCTGGTCGCCCTGCAAATATAGCTTAACTTTCCTCTTTTTTCAAACCGGAGGGCCATATCCATCCGGAGCCGGTCAACTTGGAGGGGGAATCCGCTTCGCGTTTCCCCCTTCCAACGGGCACCGGGAAGACCCGGTCGCCCTGCCTCCCCTTCTCGCCCTATGCTCCGCATAGGACTGCGACCAAGGGGGCGACTCCCCCTTGGATCCCCCTACGAGCGGTTTCCCGCGGCTTGCCGCGAAAAACCACTCGTCATCTTGTGAGGCTATGCACGAACTTTCTGAGATATTCCAGGATAGTCTTTTTGTTCGTGCCGTCCTGAATATCCTTATCGGATAGTTCCTTGATTTTTTTGAGGAATTCCCTGTTCTGCTCGTTGCGGGCGCTGACGATCTCGGCGATCGTCTCGGCCAGGGCGGGATTGCGATTGAGAAGGACGGCGAAATCATCCGCCTGGATCTCTAGAAGCTCGGATTCCTCGGCGACGATCCCCGTCGCTGTCCGCGGCATTCCCGTGAAAAGCGACATCTCGCCGATGATTCCTCCGGGTTCGAGCGTGAACTCGGACAGAAATTTTTTTCCGCTTTCTTCATACGCGATCTGCCCGCGGATCTTCCCTTTGGCCACGACGAAACAACTTCTCCCCTTCTCGCCCTGCCGGAAAAGGATCTCGCCCTTGGCGTAAGAAGAACGGCGGACCTGGTTCGCCATGGTTTTAATATCCTCGTCCGAAATGATCATCCGGCCGGAGGAATCGCCTTGGGGATGGCGGAGAAAAGACGAACGCCGTAAATCTTGAAAATTCCCTTCGCTGTCCGCCGCTGGGGCGCTCCCGCCTTCGCGGGACGAGGAGCTTTTCATCGCCTGAACGATGTCCCCGACCTTTTCGCCCAGGGGCACTGCGATATCGATCTTCGCCCGGCGCAGCTTATACCAGGCCAACCGCCCGACATCTCCCATGATCGGGTTTTTCCGGGCGAAATCGGTGATCCAGAATTTGCAAAGATAGGAAACGCCGAACTCGTCATAGCTCGTGATGTACGCCTCGGGCGCGGGAGCGTCGAGGACGTCGGAAGCATCGTTCGCCGCCTCGAGCAGCGCCTTGAGGACATCGGCGGCGGGAGCGTCATAGCTGATTTTGAAGGTCATCGTCAACGCCGCGATCGGATCGGGCCTGGAAAAATTCGTGATCCGCTCCGTGGCCACGGTGTTATTGGGCAGGATGATGATGTTGGAATAACGGTCGAGGATCCGCGTCTCCCGCCAGTTCGTATCCATGACGATGCCTTCGTACGGCCCGATCTCCACCCAGTCTCCGCGGCTGAACGCTTTCGTGAAATGGAGCGATATTCCGGAGAAGACGTTGCTCAGGACGCCTTGAAAGGCGAGGCCGATGACGGCCGTGAGAATCGCCGATCCGGTCAAATAGGGTTTGATATCCACTTGGAGCTTGTGGAGGATGATGAGAACGAGGATGACGTACAGAACGGCCAGGATCAGGCCGCGGAGAACATCGGGCAGCGGGTAAGGCTTGCGGCGCCGCATGTACCAAACGAGCAAGGCCGCGTCCAAGAGGCGGATGACAAGAAACACCCCGAAAAATACGAGTCCGGCGGCCAAGATGGAGCGGATCGCCTCGCCGAGAGTCACGGTTTCTTGAACGATGAGGATGACCAAGATGACAGCGGCGGGAAAGCCGAGTCGGGAGAGGAAAATCTTCAAGCTTTTTCCTTTGGAGATCGAAGTGTGCGTCATGGCCTCCTCGCCTTCACAAATCATTCGAAAAGAACGCCTCGTCAGAAGCGGTGAACCCCGCCCTCACGGGCGCATTCCGCATTCGGAAACATCTTCCGCGCCAGGCGTTCGATCGCGCGGAGGTCCCGATCGGAATAATCGGGATTCAGATGAGCGAGAACGAGCCGCCGCGCGCCGCAGGCCCGGGCCGTTTTCACCCCATCGAGCCACGTGCTGTGACCCCACCCTTTTTTAGCGGACGCGTATTCCTCGGGCTTGAACATCGCGTCATAGATCAGGCTGTCCGCGCCTTTGGCGAATGCGGCCAGCCGCTCGTCCAGCTTTTGTTCCGGAGGTTCCGTATCCGTGGCGAAAACGACGGCCGCGCCCTTTTCTTCGAGCCGATAAGCGACCGATCCCTGGGGATGATGGAGAGGGCAAGTCGATATCCGCACGTCCCCGATCGAAATTCCCTCCGCGCCGATCGTGCCGAAAAGCTTTTTCGCCGGAGTCTGCTCAAACGGCGCCGGAAAGAACGGGGGGCCGATCAAAAGCCCGAGATACCGCTGCGCGGCATCGGGCTCGACGGGAGTATAAACGGCGATTTCGGTCTCGGGCGAAAACAGCGGCTTGAAAAACGGCAAGCCGGAAATATGATCGAGATGGAAATGGGTGAGCAGAAGCGTCAGGCGGAGAGGCGTCTGTCGCGCTTTTGAAGCCAGTTCATTTCCGAGCGCTTGTATTCCCGTCCCCGCATCGATGATGAATATTTCTCCGCTTCCGGACGTGACCGTCGCGCATGGCGTGTTCCGGCCGTATTCGGACGCCTTCTTTCCCAGAGCGGGAAAAGTCCCTCGCACTCCCCAGAATCGAAGCTCCATGCCGCTCCTCTCTTTCACTTCGTCGTCAAATCGGCCACCCGGTCCCAATCGGCGGGCGGCCGATTCTGTTCAAAGCGCAGACACCGATCCAAATATAGTCCAGCCAGGGGATCTCCGGCAAGCGTTTTGAAACCCTCGATCGCCGCGTCCCATCGCCGGTCTCTGTAGCTTTGCAGGGCGCGATGATAGATTTCGATCGCCCGGATCCCGTCCGGAGAAACTTGACTCTTCTCGCCGACGAGCTCGTAGATCCTGACCGGCCGCGTCTTCCCGGAAACTCGGACCAGATCCACTTCTCGCCCGACGATTTCGTCCTTGACCCGGGCGAACGTGCTTTCCCCGGCCAGGAGCGGGACGCGATAGAACTTGCAGGCGCTCTCCAGCCTCGCCGCCAGGTTCACGGTATCGCCCATGGCCGTGTAATCGAATCGCCGGCTCGAGCCCATGTTCCCCACGACGGCCGGTCCCGTGTTCAAACCGATGCGCGCCCGAAGGACATGGCCGAACCTGCGCTCGAATTGCGCGGCGCTGTGGCCCAACTTCGTTTGGCAGGCCAGCGCGGCCCGGCACGCCTTCAAGACATGTCCGGGATCATCGAGCGGGGCGTTCCAAAAGGCGACGATCGCGTCTCCCTCATATTTGTCGAGCGTCCCGCCGGCGGTCAGGATGATGTCCGTCATTTCCGAGAGATACGCGTTCAACAGGCCGACGAGCTCGTGAGGCGAGAGTTTTTCCGCGACGGTCGTGAAGCCCGCCACATCGGAAAAGAAAGACGTGATCTCCCTCTCCTCTCCCCCGAGCCGAAGGAGCTCCGGAGTTTCGATGATGCGTTCGATGACGGCCGGACTCAAATAATGATGCAGGACGTTTTTGATGAAACGGCGCTGCCGGCCTTCGACGCTGTAGTTTAAAACCGACGCGCCGATGAGCGTCAGGACCACGGCGACCATCGGAAAAACGACATCGAGCCAGACGCCCGCGGTCAAGGCCAAGACGGCGGCGGCCGCAGGAACGGCCGGAAAGACGAGAAACGTACCGGCGATGAGCCAAGCCTTCCGCAGAATCGACGCCGCGACCCCGACCAGAAGAGCCCAGAGAAATGTCAAAGCGGACAACGCCATCGGAGACGCGGGGCGGATGAAAGGTCCATGCAAAAGCGTGTCGAGGGCGGCGGCGTGGATCTCGACGCCCGGAATGACCGCGCTTAAGGGGCTGGATTTGAGGTCATGGAGGCCGACGGCGCTGAGTCCGACGAGGACGATCTTGCCCGCGAATTCCCGCGCCGGGATCTGCGGCTTCCGGCCGTCCTGCATTTGCGCCCAGGAATTGATGAGGGTCGCGATCGGATAGGCGCGGTAGGTCCCCGCCGGGCCCCAAAAGCGGATGATCATCCGGCCCGCTTCATCCTTGGGTATCAAGGACAAGTCCACGGTTCCCCGGACGAAGTTCGCCAGGGCCAAAGGAACGGAAGGCAGAGTCAGGTCGCGAAAGCCGAATGCGAGCGGCAGGCGTCGATAGATGCCGTCTCCGTCGGGATTGACCCCGACGTTGCCGACTCCTCGGGCGGCTTCGAGAAAAATCCCCAGCGGCGCCGCGACGGACGTCAACCCCGTAACCGCCGGCGGACCGACCGGCGTCTTCGAAGAGAACCGGCCGAGGCGTTTGACTGCGGCCTCGTCGCTTTCCATCTCCTCCGCGCTGAGGGCAATGGGGACGAAAACGTTTCCCACATCGGCCATGGCGCGCGCCAGGATCGCATCGTCTTCCGCTTTATAAACGGACGTTTCGGACATGGCCATATCCAAAAAACAGGCCGCCGCGCCGCCCGCTTTCAAATACCGGAGCAGATAGGCGTAGATCTCTCGCGGCCACGGCCAGGAAAGGCCCTGCTCTTTCCTATAGACGTCGAGGCTGTATTGGTCCACGAGGATGAGAACAATGTCTTTCCCGGCGCGTTCCGGATTGGCCATAAGCCGCAATCTCGCGTCCCAGGATTTCCATTCGAGCGCCCGGAACAGATGAAGCGTTTGAAGGGCGAAAGCGATCAAAAACGCGGCGGCGCCGACGAGGATGCCACGCTCTATTTTCTTTTTCACTTCAGAGAGCCGCAATACTGCCGGAACCGCCGGGTCCGGACCTCTTCGATCCGGGGGGGCGTCCCCAAGCCCGCGATCCCCTTGTTGATAAGGGCGATCCTCTGCTCCGGCGTGGGATGCGTCTTGAACCAGCCCCTGCCCGCGGCGGCCGATCGATCGCCGACCATGGTCATGAGAAAACGGACGATGCCGTCGGGGGCGAAACCCGTCCGGGCCCCGAACTTGACGGCCAAGCCGTCGGCGTCATATTCGAATTGGCGGTCATAGCCGCGCTCGATGAGTTGCCCCACGATGTCGCTCAGCACACCTTCGAAAATGGTCGTCAATTGCGCCAGATCCTGCGGGCCGAACCGTTGGACGGCCTGCGCGCCGAGGAAGGCAAAGGCGTCCATGAGTCGCGATTTCTTGATGGCTTGAAGCCCATGTTTCGCGGCGACGTGGCCGATCTCGTGGGCCAGGATCAAGGCCAGCATTTCCTCGTCCTGACATCGCCGTAAGAGCCCTTTCGTCACGAAGATCATCCCGCCCGGCGCGGCGAGGGCGTTGATCTCGTCCGTATCGAGGACCAGGAAGTGATATCCGGCGTAAATCTCCGGCCGGTCGGAAAAAACGGCCACGGAGTTTCCGACGAGATTGACGTAGCGCGTGAGGCCGTCGTCTTGATAAACGGGATATTTGCCGAGAATCAGGGCGGCCACCGACCGCCCGATGTAATACTCCTCCTCTTCGGTGATATCGGCGAAAGAGCTCCGCAGTTTTTGGCCGGCTTCGATGACCGTCTTCGCGTCGTTGGCCGTCGACATCGCGGAATTCAAGACTCCGGTCGCCTGCTGGATCGCCGAACACGCCACGAGAAGCGCCGCGAAACCCAAGGCCGCCAGAGACACGGTTCCGATGCGCGCGGCCTTCATTTCGCGCCTCCGAATGCGCCGAGCTTGCCCTTCTTGAGAAAATCCTCCACTTGGGCAAGATCGACCTTGATCCGAAGCATAGCCTCAACGCCGGCGAAGTTCGCTTCGCCGTGTTTGGCCCTGTAACTGTCTTCGACTTGACTGTTGAAGCCCTTGCCGGCCAGGGCGACCTCGCCGGCCGAGGCCTGCGTCTTCATATTCTTATTCATCGCCTGAAGGCTGAACTTGGAGATCTCCACGGCGCTCGAATGGACCCAGCCGACCGCCCCGGAGGCGGCCTTCACTTGGATCCAGCCGTTCGCCTCGCTCACTTTTTCGAGCTTCTCCCCGGCTTTCAGCGTCGCGATCGACGCGGCGAAAAACTGCGGGCTCTTCCGGATCTGCGTCGTCTGAACACTGACGACGAGGAGGTCGGCCGCGGCCGTCGCCAGGGACAAGGTCATGGCGACGAGAAGAATGACGAAGGACCTGGGTTTTCTCATAAGGGTTTCTCTCCGCTTCATCGTAAATCAAACCCGCTTCCCGCCTCAAGGAGCTTTTCCTTGATCAGGCTGTTACGCTTGACGGGTTTGTCGTTCTTGATGGCGATGTAAAGGGCCTTGTATGACCCGATGATGATGCTCAATTTTTTGGCCCTGGTGAGCGCCGTGTAAAAGAGATTCCTCTGGAGCATGATGAAATGCTGGGTCAGGAGCGGCATGACCACAGCCTGGTATTCGCTGCCCTGCGCTTTGTGCACGGAAACGGCATAGGCCAGGGTGATGTCGTCCAGGTCGTCCTTTTCATAGAACACGGGGCGGCCTTCGAAATGGACAATGACCCGGTATTTCGCCTTGTCGATATGGACGACGGTGCCGATGTCGCCGTTGAAGACGTCCTTCTCATAGTCGTTCCGGATCTGCATGACTTTATCGTGGAGCTTGATCTCGCGGCTCCCGACCCGGATGCCGTCCGCGGCGCCGTTGAGCCTTTTCTGGAGTTCCGCGTTCAGCCGATCCACGCCGACAAATCCTTTATACATCGGGCTGATGACTTGAATCTGGGGTGAGAGAGGGGGAAGGTTGAGCTTCTTCGGAATGCTGTAGCCGCAGAGGTTGAGGATCGTTTTGGAAACCTTCTGCTCGTCTTCCTGGTGGATGAAATAGAAATCCGAGTCCTTGTCCTCGCGGGGCGGGTAAAGGATGGACTGTCCCTGGTTGATCCGATGGGCGTTCTGGATGATGAGGCTGTTGCGCTCCTGGCGGAAGATCTCGTCGAGCCGGACGACGCTGACTTGTCCCGATTCGATGAGGTCGCGGAGGAGGGTCCCGGGTCCGAGGGCCGGCAGCTGGTCCTTGTCGCCGACGATAATCAGGCGCATCGAGGCCGGCACGGCCTTGATCAGCGAGGACATGAGCGAGAGATCAACCATGGAAAATTCGTCGATGATGATCGCGTCGCCGGTCAGCGGATGCCGATCGTTCCGGCGGAAGCCGTTGAGCCTCGGGTTGAATTCGAGCGTCCGGTGAATGGTCTTGGCCTCTTTGCCGGTGGTCTCCGAGAGCCGCTTGGCCGCCCGGCCCGTCGGAGCGGCGAGCAGGATCTTCTTTCCCCATTTGTCGAAGACGGCGGTCACGGCCTTGATGATCGTCGTTTTTCCCGTGCCCGGCCCGCCCGTGATGACCAGGATTTTTTTCTGGAAGCTTTCCCGGATCGCCGTCTTCTGGGTTTCCGAAAAAGCGATGGCGAGGTCCTTTTCGACGTCGGCGATCACCAGATCGATGTCAAACGGGGGCTGGAAAAACGGGGCGCGGGCCAGGGTGTGAATCGACCGGACGACGTCGGTCTGCGCCTGAAAAAAGAAGGGCCGGTAGACCGCCGTATCCGTGGCGAGCTTTTCGGCGACGACGAGCTTCTCGGCTTTCAAGTTTTCGAGCGCGGCCCGGATCATCTCGTCGTCGAGACCGATCTCTTCCCGGCAGCGGCTCATGAGCTCGCTTTCGAACGAAAAGACATGCCCCTGCTCATTGTCTTTTTCGAGGAGATAAAGAATGAACGCCTTGAGGCGCTGCGGGGACGCGGGGTCGATGCCAAGTTTCAGGGCGATCTGATCGGCGGTCTTGAAACCGATGCCCACGATATCGAGGCAGAGCTGGTAAGGATTCGTTTTCAGGACATGATAGGACTTTTGCCCGTAATGGCGATAGATCCTCGTCGCCAGGTTCGTCGAAACGTTGTGTTCCTGAAGGAAGATGATGAGGTCCCGGATGTCCTGATGTTCCGCCCAGGATTTCTTGATCTCGCGGAGCTTGACGGCGCCGACGCCGTCCACGTCTTTCATCCGGTCGGGATGACGGGAGAGGATGTCGAGCGTCTCTTCCCCGAATTTCTTGACGATGCGCTTGGCCAAGACCGGTCCGATGCCCTTGATGAGGCCGCAGGACAGAAATTTTTCGATCCCTTTGGCGCTCGACGGCAGGACAGGGACGAAGCTTTCCGCCTTGAACTGGGGGCCGAACTTCGGATTCAGCTCCCATTGTCCCGAGATTTTCAGACGTTCGCCGGGAGAGAGGGGCGGGAAGCTGCCGACGACCACTTTCGTTTCGCCGTCGTCGATGGAAAATTTAAGGACCGAATAGCCATTCTCAGGGTTGAAGAAGAGGATCTGTTCGATCGTCCCTTCGAGCTGTTCCGCCATTTTTTCTATCATATGTGATTCAACGGCGGGGGTCAAATACGGCGTAACATCGGGCTGGAGGATCGCCGGCGACGCGCGGAATGCATCCTAAAACGGTCCCATATGTATCTTTATTTATCTTAATGAACATACCCCATCGCCAGGGCCAACTCTGCGTTGAGGACGGCCGCCCCGGCCGCGCCGCGAACGAGGTTGTTCACCAGGAGCGTGAATCGGAGATCGAAGATAGGGTCGGCCCGCAGCCGTCCGATGGTCACGGTCATCCCCGCTCCTCGGCCCGCGTCGAGAACCGGCTGGGGACGATCCGCGCCCTTATGCAGAAAAAGGGGGTGCTCGGGGGCCGTCGGCAAACGCCAGTCACGGAAGGGAGCGAACGAGGATATCGCCGCCGCGGCGTCTTCGAGCGAAGGCTTCTCACCGAACTCGACGGCCACGGTCATGAGATGGCCCTCGGTCGTCGCCACGCGGTTGCATTGCGCGCTGATCCGGATGTCCGCCGGAGACATCCCGTCTCCCAGGATCTTGCGCGGCTCCGCTTCGATCTTCTCTTCCTCGCCCGGAATATTCGGAAGGACGTTCCCGGCGATGTCGAGCGAGGGCACGCCCGGGTATCCGGCCCCGGACAGGGCTTGCATCGTCGTGACGAACACGCGCCTCGCGGCGAAACGCCGGTGGAGCGGGGCCAGGGCCAGGACGAGCCCGGCCGTCGAACAGTTCGGATTCGTCACGATCCCGCCCGGCGCGAACGCCTGCCGTTCGATGAGGCGGAGGTGCTCGGCGTTCACTTCGGGAATGACGAGCGGCACCGATTCCGCCATGCGGTGATTCTTCGCGTTGGAAAAAACGAGAGATCCGGACCGGGCGAATTCCTCTTCAACCGGACCGGCTATCGCGGCGTCGAGGGCGCTGAAGACGAGGCGCGCCTCCGGGTCCGGGCGACATTCGCGCACGATCATGTCCCGAACGCCCGCAGGGACGTCGCCCGGAACGCGCCAGCGGCCTTTCACCGCTTCCTCGAACGGCAGGCCCGCGCTCTCCCCCGACGCGCAAAGCGCCCCGATCTCGAACCAGGGATGGTTCTCGAGCCGGACGACGATGCGTTGGCCGACAATTCCCGTCGCGCCCAGGATCGAAACTCGAATTTTCTTCATTCGGTCCTCCGTCATCACGCCGTCTTGGCCCGGCGGACCAGGGTCCCCCGGCTCCCGACCGCGCTCCCGGTCACGCGGAAGTCGCAGGCGATGATATCCAGCACGCGCGGATCGAGGATTTTTTCCGGGCACGCCGCGCGGAGCCGATCGACATCGGTCATCCGGATCAGCCGCTGTTTGTCTGTCTGAAAACAGGAGAAGATCCCCCCGACATCCTTCAGAAAAATGGTCAGGTCGACCTTATCGTCGAGGGCCGAGAGGATGGCCGCCACATAATCCGAAGCGTTCCGTCCGAGCAGCGCCGGTTCGTCGCGCCCGTTGACCGCGCCGAAACCGGAAAGGATGAGGACCCGCTCGTCGCGATAGATCCGCTCGAAGACGACGAACCGCCGGCGCGATGCGGCGAGGTCGAGGTTCGAGCGGAGATATGCGCCCGTGACGACGATGGGAAAAAGTCCGAGTTGCGTCACGATCTTTGCCCGGACGCCTTCTTCCAAAAGCGCCTCGGAGAGAATGTGCGCGGCTTCAATCTCGCCCCAGAGGAGGGCCAACGAATACCGGGGCCGGTTCCATTTCACGTCCGGCAAGAATGCGCCCGCGTCCCATTCCAGCAGACGCCGCAGCCCGCTCTTGGCCTCAGGGTCGGGGGCGAGCCGGTCGATCGCCCGGTCGGTCGCGCCCTTCATCGCCGAAACGACGATATAAAGCCTTTCGATGCCGCTTTCAGCGCGGAGAAAATCGGCGATGTGGGCGGCCACGGAGGGGAAGGACGCTTCGTCGGGGAGAACCGATCCTCCGATCTTGAGGACGACTCTTCTTTTTTCGGCGTTCATAGGCCGCCACCGGGGTCGACTCGAACATCGATTCTATCATTCTCGCGGCGCGCCTCTTCCCTGGATAACGGGATCGTCCGGTCCAGGGCCTGGGCGAGGTCGTCGATCAAATCGGCCGAGTCTTCGATTCCGACGCTCAGACGGATGAGGCCGTCCGAAATGCCGTTCCGCCGCCGCACCTCGGGTTCGACGCTGGCATGGGTCATGGTTGGGGGGTGGCAGAGAAGGGATTTCACCGAGCCGAGCGATTCGGCCAGGGTGAAGATCCGCGTCCGAGAGGCGAACTTCTTCGCTTCCTCAACGTCGGCCGCGAGCTCGAAGGAGACCATCGCCCCGAACAGCTTCTGCTGCCGCTTCGCGACTTCGTGCCCCGGATGTCCCGGCAGGCCCGGGAAGTAGACCCGGGCTATTTTCGGGTGTCCCTCCAGGAATTCGGCGACGTTTGCCGCGTTGGCGCAATGGCGCTCCATCCGAACGCCGAGGGTCTTGATGCCGCGCAGCGTCAGGAAGCAGTCCTGGGGTCCGGGGACGGCGCCGACCGCGTTCTGGCAGAAGCGCAACTCGCCGGCCAGGCCGGGGTCCCGGGTGACGAGAGCCCCGCCGATCACGTCGGAGTGGCCGCTTAAATATTTCGTCGTGGAGTGGAGGACGATGTCGGCGCCGAGGTCCAACGGCCGTTGGAGGTAGGGAGAGGCGAATGTGTTATCGACGATGAGCCGGAGGCCCGGCCGTCTCTTCGCTATACGCGCCACCGCGGCGATATCCGTGATCCGGAGGAGCGGGTTCGAGGGCGATTCCAGCCAAAGAAGCTTTGTCGACGGCCGCAGCGCCGTTTCGACCCGGGCCGGATTTGTCATATCGATAAACTCGAATTCCAGTCCGAACTTGGCATAAACCTTGGTGAACAGACGGTAAACGCCGCCATAGAGATCCCGGGCGGCCACGATGTGGTCGCCGCTCCGGAGCAGGTTCAAACAGGCGCTCGCCGCGGCGAGGCCGCTGCCGAAGGCGATGCCGGACCCGCCGCCTTCGAGGGCGGCGAGGTTCTCCTCGAGGGCCCGCCGGGTGGGATTATCCGTACGCGAGTAGCTGAACCCCTTTGTGACCCCGGGTTCAGCCTGTCCATATGTCGAAGTCTGGTAGATGGGAAAAGCGACCGCGCCGGTCCGTTCGTCGTTCGGTTGTCCGGCATGGATCGCCAGAGTGTCGAATCCGTAGCTCATTTTTTTCTCCTTGCCTGGTCAATGGGTGAAGAACGAAAAAGCCAGGGTGTGTTGTCGGTCAGCCCAAGCAGGGAGTCGATGGGATATGGAGGGGGATCGAATCGAAGTCGCGAGCGACTATCGGATCGCCCGGCACAGGCCCATCGGCCCCGTGCTCGGGCCAGGCATCGCCATGAAGCCTGTTAGGTCGGTCCGAAAATCGCTTAGCATGGCCGTCATTATACGGGAGTCCGCGGCGTTGTCAAGTCAATCCCGCTGAATCTCTGACCGGAGTGCAGTTTCGGGGACATGATTCCCTGTACGCCTCGTCTTGGAAACTGGACTACGGTCAGCGTTGAATCGGCATTGACCGCTTCTCTATTTCATGTTACTTTTTTCCCATGAAATTCCTCCGCATCCTGACGAACGCGCTCATCAGCGGGCTCTTCTTTTCCCTGCTGCTTGCCATCCTTCTCGCGGACCTCAATATTAACCTCCCTTTCAAGCCGCTGATTTTGATCAAGCTCACTTTTTATCTCATGCTTACGTACGGGCTTCTCGCCGCCCTTCTCTGCCTTCTCGCGACCTACATCCATCGTTTCTTCACGACTGTCCAGTCGCCGATGGATTTCGTATCGCCCTCGTTTCTGACCTTGAGTTTTTCGCTGTTGATCCTTCTTTTCCTCGTTGTTTTCCGCGAAAATTACGCTTACTTTTTATCTTTCTTCGGTCCCGGCCTCCAGTCCGCCCTGCGCCTCCAGATTATGGCCTTTTTCATCCTGGCCGTCGCCGGCCTCGTTCTCCATTATCGCCATCATCATCAGAAGCCCAGGCCCCGGAACTTCACGTTCTTTTTCGCGGCCCTCGGGGTCGTCCTCATTTTCGCTTTCTGGCAGAGATCGAACTATCCCCCTCCGCAGAAAGCCTATAAGCTGTCCACCCTCGAACCCAAAACGATCGAAAAAAAAGTGACCATCCTTTGTCTGGAAGGGATCAGCCTGGATTTTGTCCTGCGGCTGGCGAACGAACGGAAGCTCCCCAATTTCTCCTGGCTCATGGACGGAGGCTGCTGGGGAAGTCTCGAGGGATTCACGCCCAGCGATCCCTTCGTTCTCAATCAATCATTCAATACGGGCAAATGGCCGGGCAAACACCGGCTCGTCTCCGAAGCCCGATATGAGATCCCCGGGATGCGGGAGAATCTCGAAGTCGTGCCGAGATTCATCCTCTTCCGGCAATTGAGAAGGATCGGCCTTTTGAAGATCCTGCGGAACGAAGCCCCTCCGGTCACGAAGGACATTTGGAAAATCCTCGAAGATTTCGGGGCCGGGACATTGAAAATGGACCGGCCCGCGCCGGCACCAGCCTTGGACAAGCCGAACCCGAAAGCGGACAAGTTGTTCGCCACGTTTTTCAAGGATTTTCAGTACGAGACGTCCTGGGCCTTCAACCAGGTCAAACAAGCGTTTTTCCGCGACGCGGAGGCGGAGGAACGCGCGTTTCAATCGAGGTCGAGCGCCCAGCCCCAGCTGTTCTCGCTTCTGCTGGACGGCGCGAACATCGCCGAGATGTATTTCTATAAATACAATGTGCCCGGCGCCTTCGGCGACATCCGCCAGGAGGAAATCCAGAAATACGGATCGGTCATCGAGAAATATTATCAATTCTACGATCAGATCGTCGGGAAGTATCTCGCTTCCCTGAAAGAGGACGAACTGTTCATCGTCTATTCGTCCTTCGGCGCCGAGCCTCTGCCCTTCTGGAAAAGGTTCGTCGAATGGATCCTGGGAAACGCCGCCGTCTCGTCCTATCATGAAGAGGCCCCGGACGGCGTCATCTTCATCAAGGGGAAAGGGATCGTCCACGGCAAGAACATCGACCAGATCCGGCTCGTGGATATCGCCCCCACGATCCTGTATTACTTTGGTCTCCCCGTGGGGAAAGACATGGATGGGATCGTCCGCGGCTCGCTCTTCGACCGGGAATTCGCCGACGAGAATCCCATCTTCAAAATCTCGTCGTATGAGGATGTGGCCGTCAAGAAATAGCGGGACCGCCGCTCAGCGGATGATTTTGAACATCCGGCCCAGCCGGGCCTTGGTGATGAAGCTGAAAAACCGCCGCATCCTGGCCTTGATGCTGGGATCCAGGATCGTGTTCGTATCCGCATCATAGGAAAAGTAAATGACCCATGGCCGGCCTTTGACGCTGGTCAACGGGACGAGCGCCCAATAGCGGCTGTCATAGCTGTTATCCCGGTTATCTCCCATAACGAAAATATCGTCCGGCGGAACGTGGATCGGGCCGAAATTATCCCTGTAATCGACCGGCGCGTTGGCGCTGGTCCTGTAGCGGCCCTGCCGCCAATCCGCTTCGCTGAAATTCATGGCATAAATCGTGTTGCTGTCGATATGGCGCTTGTAGTTTTCATCGAGCGGCTTATCGTTGATAAAAACCTGCTTGTTGATGATTTCCAGCTTATCGCCGGGGAGGCCGATGACTCTTTTCACGAAATCCTTGTTCGGTTCCTCGGGATATTTGAAGACGACGATGTCCTGTCGCCGGATGGCTTTCCGGGGCAGGATCTTTTCCTCGAAGGACGAGATCGTATGGGCGTAAACGAGCTTGTTGACGAGAAGAAAATCGCCGACCCGGAGCGTCGTTTCCATCGAGCCCGTGGGGATCTGGAAGGCCTGGACGACGAATGTCATGACGAAAAAAACGAAGACGGCGGTTTCCACGATGAGCTCGAAATATTCCCGGAAGACGCTCTTCTCGCGTTTCTTGCCGATCTTAGCTTCAATCATTTGACACCTTGATAATGGCGATTAATATATCTTAAATCTTTACCAACTTCAATATTATTGCTAAAATTCGGAGCATGAATTTCACCTTGTTCGGCTATCCCAAGACGGGCAAAACGACGTTATTCAATATCTTGACCGGGGCTCGGGCCGAGGTCACGGCCTACGAGGACGGGAGGAGAGAGCCGAACGAGCGGATGGTTCCGCTTCCCGATATCCGGCTCGAGACCCTCGCCCGACTCTATCCCGAAAAAAAGAAGATCGCGGCGGGCGTCGATTTTATCGATCTGGCCGGCATCTCCTATGGTGAAGTCAAGAACAGCGTTTTTCTCAACGCCCTGCGGAAGGCGGACGGTCTCATCCATGTCGTTCGCGGATTTCGCGACGACCAGATCCCCCACGCCAAGCCGTCGGTCAACCCGAAGGACGATATCCGGGCCATGGAAGACGAGTTGTTGTTGGCCGACCTGATCTCGATCGAAGCCCGGCTCGAGAAGCTCGAGAAAGACCTGAAAAAAGCCAAGAACCCCGAAGGCGAAAAGGAAAAAGAGGTTCTGACCCGGCTCCGCCGCCACCTCGAAGGAGGAAAGCCGTTGAGGGAAGCGCCGCTCAGCGAAGCCGAGGAAAAACAGATCAAGAATTTCGCGTTCCTGAGCCAAAAGCCGGTTCTCCATATGGTCAATGCCGATGAATCCATGATCGGCCGGCTTCCCGAGTTGGAACGCGGTCCCGCCGCGGAACATGGTCGCACGGCGGTCCTCGCCTTCTGCGGTAGAATCGAACGCGAGATCCTGGAAATCGAGAGCGAAGAAGACAAGCGAGCCTTCCTTGCGGAATACGGTCTCTCCGTTCCGACGGCGAACCGTTTTTTCCCGGCCGCGCTGGAGCTCATGGAGACGATCTTTTTTTACACGATCGGGAAAGACGAGGTCCGGGCCTGGCCGCTCCGAAAAAATTCCGCGGCGCTCAAGGCGGCCGCCGCCATCCATTCGGACATCGAGAAAGGCTTCATCCGCGCCGAAGTCATCGGCTACGAACACTTGCTCCCGTTCGGCTCTCTCCATGCGGCCAAAGAAAAGGGGGCTATTCGCCTCGAAGGCAAAGACTACATCGTCAAGGACGGCGACGTCATCTATTTCAGGTTCGCCGCATGAGGACCACGTTCACCTGCGTCGCGTCCGACCCCCGATCCTCGGCCCGGGCGGGCCTCATCCAGACGGCCCACGGCCCCATCGAAACCCCCGCCTTCGCCCCAGTCGCCAGCCAGGGGACGGTCAAGGCCCTTCCCCATAAAGAACTCGAAGCGCTCGGCGCGCAGCTCATTTTGGCGAACGCTTATCACCTCTTCTTGCGGCCGGGCGCCGACGCCGTCCGGGCCATGGGCGGATTGCACAAATTCATCTCCTGGCCCAAGCCCATCCTCACCGACAGCGGGGGCTTTCAAATCTACAGCATGTCCCCTTTGGCCAAAGTCCAACGGGACGGCGTGGCCTTCGCCTCCCACCTCGACGGAACGAAATATTTTTTGACGCCCGAAGACGTCGTGGACATTCAGATAAAGCTGGGTTCGGATATCATGATGGCCCTGGATTATTTCGTTCCCTTTCCCTCGTCCGACGAAAAGATCAAGGAGTCCGTGGCCACCACGACCCGTTGGGCCGGACGGGCGCGGGAACACGTTCGCCGTCTCGAGTCCTCTTCCCTTCTCTGGGGGATCACCCAGGGCGGCGTGACCTGGGAGCGCCGGAAGCAGAGCACGGAAGAGATCGTGGCCCTCGAATTCGACGGCTATGCGGTCGGGGGGCTGGGTATAGGCGAAGCCAAATCCCAGCTTTATGAGATCCTGGAGAGAAGCGATTCTCTCCTCCCCAGGGACAAACCGCGCTATCTCATGGGCATGGGTTATCTCCAGGACATCCTGGAGGCCGTCGAGCGCGGCGTGGACCTCTTCGATTGCGTCCTCCCCACCCGGAACGCCCGGAACGGCATGCTCTTCACCGGCCGCGGACCGATCGTCATCAAAAACAGCAAATACGCCCTGGACGGGAGGCCGCCGGACGAGGATTGCGCCTGCTACACATGCCGGAATTTTTCCCGGGCTTATCTGCGCCACCTTCATGAGCGGGAAGAGATTACAGGCAGCATCCTCAATACCGTGCACAACCTCCACTTTTATCTTGACAACTTTCGCAAAATACGGCAATCTATTGAATTAAATTCGTTTCAAAGCTTGAAACAGACGATTTTGAATAAACTAAAGGATGGAACAGAATGATTCTTAGCCGATTGCTTTTTTTAGTCACGCAGGCCACACAGGGCGCGCCCACGGGGTCCGCTCCCCCGCAACAGGGAAGCATGCTGGGGATGCTCGTTCCTTTCATCGGCGTGTTCGCGATTTTTTACCTGCTCATCATCATGCCCCAGCGCAAGAAACAGAAACAGCACATGACGATGGTCGAAAGCCTGAAGGCCGGCAGCCGGGTCATCACCACGGGCGGCATCTACGGGACGGTCATGGGCGTCCAAAAGGACCGGATCGAGCTCAAGATCTCGGCTAACGTCAAGATCGACATCACGAAAAGTGCCATTGGGGTCATTCTCTCCTCGGAAACCGCCCCCGAAAAAACAGAATAGCTTCCCGCATTTTACCGGATAAGGGCTAACCATGAAAAAAGGACTCAGTTGGAAAATTCCCCTCACGGCCGCCATCATCGTCATTTCCATCGCCCTGTTCTTCTTTAATAAGATCCATTTGGGCCTGGACCTGAAGGGCGGTATTCACCTGGTCATGCAGATCATGACCGACGACGCCGTGACGATGAACACGGATCAGGAGATCCTTCGCCTGCAGGACGTCTTCAAGAAGAAATCCATCACCTTCGCCTCCATGCTGAGGGAAAGCTCCGGAAAATTCACGATCCAGGGTCTCAATGCGGACCAGGAGGGTCTGGCCAGGGACCAGATGGACCAGTATCTTCGGGAATGGGACGTCGTTTTCACCGGAGCGTCGGCGACCGCCACCATGAAGCCCGTGGCTCTTCAAACCCTGAAGGACCAGGCCGTCGATCAATCGGTCGAGACGATCCGCAACAGAATCGACATATTCGGCGTCGCCGAACCGATCATCCAGCGCTACGGAAAAGAGCAGCTCATCGTCGAGTTGCCCGGCGTGGACAACCCGGAACATGTCCAGAGCATCATCAAGACCGCCGCCGTCCTCGAATGGAAGCTCGTCAAAGGGGGCCCGGCCCCCGATGAGGAAACGCTGCTCAAGGATTTCGGCGGCAAACTCCCCGACGATATGGAGATCGTCAAAGGCGATCCCAAGCGCGAAGGCGAAGGATTCTATCTGGTCAACAAAGTGGCCGCCGTCACCGGCAAGGATCTTCGTCTTGTCCGGAGAGGTCAGGACGAATACGGCAGCCCCGCCGTCTCCTTCCAGCTCAAACCGGACGGCGCCGCGCGCTTCGAAACCGTGACCGGAGAAAACATCGGAAAACGCCTGGCCATCATCCTCGACAAAAAGATCCAATCGGCCCCGAACATCAATGCCCGCATCTCCGACCAGGGCATTATCCAGGGCCATTTCACTGTCGAAACGGCGGACGATCTGGTGCTCGTCCTCAAAGCCGGCGCCCTTCCCGCGGGCATCAAGACCCTCGAAAACCGGACGATCGGGCCCTCGCTCGGCGCGGATTCGATCCGGGCGGGCTTTCTAGCCGCCATGATCGCCCTCGTCTCGATCATGACCTTCATGATCGTCTATTACAAGATCTCCGGCATCAACGCCATCGTCGCCCTTTTCCTCAACCAGATCCTTTTGTTCGGCAGCCTGGCGTATTTCAAGGCCACGCTGACCCTGCCCGGCATCGCCGGAATCATCCTGGGCATCGGCATGGCCGTCGATTGCAACGTGCTGGTCTTCGAGCGCATCCGCGAGGAACACGCCTTGGGCAAAAGCGTCCTGAATTCCATCTCCCTTGGCTTTTCCAGGGCGTTCCGGACGATCTTCGACTCGCACATGACGACGATCATCTCGGCCGTTTTCCTCTTCCAGTTCGGGACGGGGCCGATCAAAGGTTATGCGGTGACGCTGATCATCAGCCTCGTCGCAAATCTCTTCACGGCCGTTTTCGTCTCGCATTGGATCTTCGACGCCACCCACAGCAGCAAGACCCAACAGTTGAGTATATGACCATGCAACTCTTCAAAACTCCCAACATCAATTTCATGAAATACAAGTACGTCGCCCTGGCGGTCACGGGCGCGGTCATCCTGGCCGGCTTTCTGAACGTCTTCTTCGGCAAGGGACTGAAGATGGGCGTCGACTTCGGCGGAGGGACGCTCGTCCGCATCATTTTCAAAAACCCGACGACGATCTCCGATATCCGGGGCGAACTCAACCGCGCCGGGCTGGGCGAGAGCGTCATTCAGGAGAGCGGCGAGCCCAAAAGGGAATACATGATTCGGACGCTGCAGTTCATCAGCGTCAAGGACGCTCAGCAGGAGATCGAAGCCCATGAAAAACTCGGCAACCGGGTCATCGAAATCCTGAAGGGCGACGACGGCAAAGCCGAATCCGCGCAGGGTCTCAAAGATCTCAATAATATCGACCTCGCCAGCCTCTCCTCGCTCCTCAAACCGGCGTTTCCGGAAAAGGCGGAGGAATTCGCCCAGAAGATCATCGATTTTCGCGTTCACAAGACCCCCGGGAGCGGGATCATCGAGGATTACGCCAAGCTTTCCGGAGCCGGCATCGGTCCGGACGTCATCAAGAATCTCCAGGGCAAAACCTTTCTCGGAAAGCTGACCGTCGTCAGCAAAGAAACCGTCGGTCCTCAAGCCGGAGCGGATTTAAGAAAAAAAGCGACTTTAGCGGTCGTCTGGTCACTGATCGGCATGCTCGTTTATATCGGCTTCAGGTTCAAACTGGAATACGGCGTCTCCGCCATCATCACCCTGACTCAGGACGTTCTGATGGCCTTGAGCGTTTACTCGTTCACAAACCGGGAAATCAACCTGCCGATCATCGCCGCGCTCCTGACGATCGTCGGCTACTCGATCAACGACACGGTCGTTGTCTTCGACCGAGTCCGGGAAAACCTGAAGATCATGAGGAAGAACTCATTCGAGGAGATCCTTAACCGGAGCATCAACCAGAGCATGAGCCGGACGATCATCACGACCGGCACGGTCTTTCTGGCCGTCCTCTCGCTCTTTCTTTTCGGCGGCAAAAGCATCAACGATTTCGCCTTCATCATGCTCTTCGGCTCGATCGAAGGCGTGTATTCGACCATCTATCTCTCCTGTCCGGTCGTATTTTTTTGGACTCAGATCTTCAAGCCCAAGAAAGGCGCTCCCCGAACCGCGTCCAGAAAAAAATAATTTTCAGGAAAGACTTGTCAAAAAAAGTTTTTTTATTTATACTCTAGCTTCAGTGCATTGGACTTCTGTGTATAAGAGGTAAAACATGGCTGAACAACCCAAGCCGCAAGTCAAAACGGCCGGCCGTTCTCGCGACATATTCAAAGATTCGTTCATCGTCAGAGAAAAAGCCGGAGCCAGGAAAGCATTCGCTCTCCCCATCGCCTTCATCGTTCACTTGGTGCTCGTGGGTGTTCTTGTCGTGCTGCCTCTGCTTTCCACTAGTAACCTGCCGAAGATCGAGATCACGAGCGCATTCCTCGCGCCTCCGCCGCCGCCGCCGCCTCCTCCGCCGCCGCCGGCCAAGAAAGCGGCCAGTACCCAAGCCAAACGCATCAGGCCCGTCCAAACCCAATCCTCGTTCGAAGCCGGCAAGCTCGTCGCCCCCGTCGAGATCCCCGACCAGATCGCCGAAGAGCAGATATCCGATGTCGGGATCGAAGGCGGCGTCGAGGGCGGAGTCGAAGGCGGTGTGATCGGGGGGGTCCTCGGCGGCGTCGTGGGCGGTGTGTTGGGCGGCGTTGTCGGAGAGATCGAGGCCCCGGTCCGGGCCATCGGCGAGGTCAAGCCTCCCAAGCTTTTGAAGCAGGTGGACCCCCTATATCCGGAGATCGCCCGCCAGGCGCGCGTGGAAGGCATCGTGATCATCGAGGCCACGACCGACATCTACGGCCGCGTCCAGAGCTACAAGGTTTTACGTTCGATTCCGCTCCTGGACCAGGCGGCCATCGATGCCGTGCGGCAGTGGGTCTACGAGCCGATGATCATCAACGGCCGTCCCCGCGGCGTCATCTTCACCGTGACCGTCCGATTCAATTTGAAGCAAAGCTGATATAGCTTTCGAATATTAAAAGGAGGTACCTAAAATGCAATTTGATCTCATTTCCATGTGGGTGTCGATGAGTCCTTTAGCCAAAGGAGTCGCTATCCTTCTGATCGGACTATCCATCATTTCTCTCTATATGTTCATCGAAAGAATGTTGAGCTACTCGCGTGCTAAAAGCACGTCCAAAGCGATCGCCCCAAAACTGGCCGAACTGCTGAAGAACGGACAAATCAGGGAAGCCCTGACGCTCTGCAACAGGCCCGAAAACAAAGGTAGCCATCTGGCCCGCGTGACCGCGGCCGGAATCACGGAATTTTTGGAAGGCAAGGAAGCCAACCTGGGCTTCGAGGAACTGATCTCCACGGCCCAGAGGGGTTGCGACCGCGCCGCTTCAATCTTCAACCAGGAGCTACGGAAAGGCCTGAGCATTCTGGCGACGATCGCGACGTCCTCGCCGTTCATCGGCTTGTTCGGCACGATCTCGGGCATCATCAATGCCTTCCGCGGCATGGCCTTGACCAACTCGGGCGGTATCGGCGCCGTCGCCTCCGGCATCGCCGAAGCCCTGATCACGACCGCCTTCGGGATCGCCGTGGCCGTCATCGCCCTCTGGTTCTACAACTTCCTCAACTCCAGAGTCGAGATCTACGACGCCGAAATGGCCAACACGTCCTCTCAGGTCATCGACTTCTTCATCCGCAAATCGGCGAAATAGAGGCTTATCATGTCTATATCAATCGGGGGAAAGAACGAAAAATATCGTTCCGAACCTAACGTCGTTCCTCTGTGCGACGTTCTCCTCGTGCTGCTGATCATCTTCATGGTGGTGACCCCCCTGGTCAAGAAGGGCGTCGATCTCAGGCTGCCCACCGCGCTCAACACGGCTCAAATGCCGGAAAACCCGGATGTCACCTTGTACGTCAAGAAGGACGGGACCATCTATCTTAATCAGGACAAGATCTCCGATATCGAGCGGCTTCAGCCCATGCTCGAAGAGGCCTTCCTCACCGTCCAGGACAAACGCCTTTATCTCAAAGCCGATGGCGATCTGGAATACGGCAAGCTTATCGATATTTACGAGAAGATCAGGGCCGCCGGGATCGAGAACATCGCGGTCATCACGGACAAGAAAACCGAAAAAGTCGGCTGACGTTCAGCCGCGCAACCACCCTCGGGGGGAAAGCGCGTTTTCCACAGCGCGCTTTCCTCCCGGTTTCCAGCCAAGAACATCCTGCCAAATGTCTTCGTTCTCCATGCACAAATAAAGCGGCACCTCTCCTCCACCGTATCGCCGAAGGAGGGTCGCGACGTGCCGGAAAAGTTCCTCTCGCAACGGCCGGAAATACCGGGCTTTGCCGTCCTGTCCCGTGATGAATTCCCCATGGACGATCCTTGAGCCGGGAAATCGCGTCTGGATGATTTTTTTCAAAGGCGGCGGAAAGCGGAAGCCTCCCAGGCTGATCCAGGCGATCCGGCCCGGGGGAATCGTGCGCGAGAGAGCGCGGACGACCGCGGCATAGCCGCTTTTCCAGCCCGCGTGCCGGATGAGCGGGTCGAAATGAAAGCCGACGCGGAATCCCCTTTCGACTACGGTCCGGGCGGCCTCGAGGCGGTCCTCGATGGAAGGAGCTCCCTGCTCCTCATCGCGGGCCATGCGTTCGGCGTTCAAGGACCAAGACACGACGATATTTCGCGGAGGATCGATCTCGAGAAGTCCCCGGATATTCGTCGTTTTTGTCTTCAGCTCAAAATCGACGTTCGGATGCTTCCGGAAATAGGAGATCAAGTCCCCGGATAGACCGGTGATGTGATCGAGGGCCAGTGAATCTCCCAACTCGCCCGTGCCCATCCGCAAATAGCGGAAAGCGAGTTTGCCGAGAAAAGCGTCCAGTTCCGCCCATAAATCCGTCGTATTGACGAAAACCGTGAGCCAGGGCTCGACCAGATAATTCTGGAGAATGCAATAGGTGCAATCCAAAGGGCATTGCAGGTTTAAATTGATGGTGAAATAACGGCAGCCGACATGGCCGGGCGTGCACGGGCAGGGCTTGACGAACTTTCCTTTTTGGGCGGCGAGCCAAAGGAGTTTCTTCCCTTCTCGAAGCGGATTTCCGGTTCCATGAAGGGCGGCCAGCACGGCCACTTTCTCGCGAGGATCTCCGATCACGGTCCGGGGAACGGTCTTGAGACGCGTCAGTATTCTTCGGGTCAGCGGAGCCTTCAGGACGCCGGCATCGACGAATATTCTTTCCGGGATATAAGCCCCTTCAAGAGCCCGCTTTCTTTGATTTTCTCTCATGTTTCCACAGGCCGTTCAATTCTTCTTTGGCGGCCAGCCCGGCCAACCGCGCGGCGTGCTCTTTGAATTCCTTCGCGTCGCGGAAGCGGAAATTCACGGTCATTTCGTCGCATTCGAAATAAGGAGCCGGGGCGATCGCGATATTTTTGGGCCAGCTCATTTTTTTCAGAACCGCGGCGAAATCCTCCTCCCAATCCGCCAGATGGGGGTTACGCATTTTTTTTAGAATCCGGCGAATGCGCTCGGATTTTTGGAGGAGCGGCCAGGCGTCCGAACGGAGGATGCGCCGGATGTCCTCTCTTCGCAAGATCCCGCGGACAGACCTGTTTTTTCCCAGGCACAAGCCCCTGAGATCTTCGAGTATTTCTTTCTGCTTATTCTGTCCAAGGGGGAGGAGGAGCGGGACGATGGCCTCCAGATCGCTCCGGCCGAATCCTGCGAGAAGCTGCGTCACGGAAAAAGGAAGTTTCCTATCGAGGACCAGGCGTTTGACGCCGGGCGGAAATCGGCCGATGGCTCGATAACCGTCAAGATAGAGTTTTGTGGGAGGAATATCGATCATGGGCATGATGGTCTTGATGATCTCCGGATCGGACATGCCGAGCCCGCCCAATTTGGTCAGGATTTCCGCTTTTTCCAAATACGCGAATTCGCGAACGGCCAGATTTTCGTGAACGGCATAGAGAAAAGCCTCCCGGTCGTTCGGCTCGTCGAGGACGGCCGCCGGCAGGGTCCGCATCCCGATCTTCCTCCAAGCCGCCGCGCGTTTCCAGCCCGTGACGAGGATCCATTTTTGCCCCCTTTTCGTCACCACGGGCGGATGCAGCAACCCGATCCTTTGAACGGAGGCGGCCAGCCGGTCGATCGAAAACGTCGAGCTCGTCTTGAAACGCGTATCGTCGAGGTCGATGTCCCGCCATTTGAGGTCAATGAGCCCGCTCGTTTTAGCCATGATCTCCTATTTTACCCACAAACCCCGGCGACACAATACTCCGGCCCGCTCCTCAACCGGGGACACGACGAAAAGGGAGTATTGTCCCGAAATTGCCGATAGATCTAATGTTCCTCTGGGAGATCGCGATTTTTGGGTGCGACGCGGAATTCCCTGGTACACGATACCCAATCCGAAGATTGGGTGCTAGTCCCGGAATTCCGCGTCGTATCTTATCGCCAATTTCGGGTATTGTGTCTCTGTTTCATTTTTGATATTTTACGTGTTCTCATGAAACAAGAAGAATCCCTGATCCGCCCGAAGCCTTTCCAGGGCTTCCGGGGCGCAAGAATCCTTTATGTTCCCGTGGACGTCCCTTCCGGCATCATCCGGAAACATCTTTTCAAAAGCGCTTCCAAAACCAAAACGACGGAATGGGGAACGCTTTGCCGGATCGGCGAAAAAATCGTCCTTTTTCAGGCCATGGGCGCCCCCCTGGCCGTCATGACCTTGGAGCGGCTGATCGCCGGAGGAGCCGACGAGGTGCTCGTTCTTGGATTCTGCGGATCGTTGAATCCCGGCCTCAGCATCGGCGCCGCCGTCATCGCCGATCGAGCCTATGCCGACGAAGGAACGTCCCGGCGTTATTTGCCTGGCCGCAAATATTTTCGCGGTTCTTCGGACCTCGGGAAGATCGTTGAACAGGGACTTTCGGCTGGAAACCTTCCCTTCGCGCGGGCGGCCGCCGTTTCCACGGACGCGCCGTTCCGGGAAACCCCGGGCTGGATCGGGGCCGCGCGAAAAAAGGGCTGCGATGTCGTCGATATGGAAATTTCGGCCGTTTTCGCCCTGGCCGCCTTCCGCGGGATTCGAGCCGCCGCGCTGTTTCTCGTCAGCGACGAACTCTTTGCCGGGAAGTGGAGGCACGGCTTTTTCGATGACGGGCTCGACGCCGGCGTCAAAAGCTATTTCTTGCCTTTCTTGTGACTCAACCGGGACAACCTCTGGCCTGCGCCATTGCGGAGGCGCCGCCCGCGCGACGGATTTCGCGACGGAGCGAGCGGCCGGACAACCGATCGGCGCAAACCTTCATTCATGCTGCCCGTCCTATAGCCGGCCAGATCGAAGGTCGCATAAAGGTATCCCAGTTTCTTAAAACGCCCGACGATCTTCGTCCTGATCTCAGGTTTCATGATCTTCCCGAATTCCCGGGGAATGATCTCGATCCGGGCGATCTGGCCGTGATGGCGCACGCGGAGCTGGCCGAAGCCCAGGCTTCGCAAAAAGTCCTCGGCGGCTCCGACTTGTTTCAAGCTTTTGACGTCGATCTCCATTCCATAGGGAAAGCGGGAAGCCAGGCAGGCCAATGAGGGCTTGCTCCAAGTCGGCAGACCGAACGCTTTCGAAATTTTCCGGATATCGTTTTTGGTCAGCCCGGCTTCTTTCAGGGGCGATCGAATGCCGAGCTCCCGTCCGGCCCGGGCGCCGGGGCGGAAATCTCCCTCGTCATCCAGATTCTGGCCGTCGAGAACGAAGGCCATTCCTTCTTTTCCGGCGATCCGCTTCAGAGTCGAAAACAGCTCCTGCTTGCAATAATAGCATCGCAGCGGCGGGTTCTTGACGAAATCGGGATTTTCGATCTCCCGCGTATGAATGACCCGGTGCCGGACCTTGAGTTTCACGGCCATCGCCCGGGCTTCCCGGATTTCTTTCCCCGGATAAGTGGCCGAAGCGGCGATCACGGCCAGGACGTTTTTTCCCAGGATGTCGGTCGCCACTTTCAGGAGAAGAGTGCTGTCCACGCCGCCCGAAAAAGCGACCAGAGCTTTGGGCATGCGCCGGAGAATGCTTTCGAGCTTCCGCAGCTTTTTCGAGAGAGCCGCGTTCAGGGTTTGCCGTCGGATCATATATCGGCCTTTCAAGGTCTCATTTCTTCGTCAAGGGACGAGCCTTGCGCTCGCCACTCGCCCGTGGCTTATATCCACGGGCGAGTACGGCAGAAGTGGACCCCCGGGCAAAGCCCGGGGCCCCGGCTGCCGCGGAAACGAGCTTTTCCACTTCTTTCAAGAGTTCGGCCCCGATCCTGTTTCCGGGGACGCGCCGGATAAGCCTTCCATTCTTAAAAAGAATCCCGACGCCCCGGCCGCAGGCCACGCCGACGTCCGCCTCTTTGGCTTCGCCGGGGCCGTTGACCATGCAGCCCATGACCGCCACGGTCAGGCTTTGGGGAATATGAGAAAGATTCTTTTCGATATTCGCCGCGATCGATGTGAGGTCCGTTTCGCACCGGCCGCAGGTCGGGCAGGCCACGATATTCGGCCCGCGGCGGCGGAGTTCGAGGCTGCCGAGGATCTGGTAAGCGACGCGGACCTCGTTTTCGGGTGAAGCCGCGAGAGAAACGCGGATCGTATCGGCCAGCCCTTCCTGCAATAGAAGCGCCAGGCCGACGGACGATTTGACCGTCCCGCATAGGAGCGGGCCGGCCTCCGTGATGCCGGAGTGAAAGGGATAGTCCGTTTGCCGTGATAGCCGGCGATAAGCTTCGATCGTCCGCAAGACATCCGATGCTTTCAAAGAGATCTTGATGAGACGAAAATCCAAATCCTCCAGGATCCGGATATGACGCATCGCGCTTTCGACCATGGCCGTGGGCGTCGCCCCTCCGTATTTCTGGAGAAGGTCCTTTTCCAGCGATCCCGCGTTGACGCCGATCCGGATGGGGATATGGCGTTCTTTCGCCGCCAGGACGACCTCCTTGATTTTCACCCGGGAGCCGATATTACCCGGGTTGAGGCGCAGGCCGTCGATGCCGAGGTCGATGCAGGCCAGGGCCAATCTGTGGTCGAAATGGATATCGGCCACGAGCGGCACACGGGCCTTTTCCCTTATTTCCCGCAGCGCCGCCACGGCCCTCCTGTCCGGCACGGCCAAGCGGACGATCTCGCAGCCTGCCTTTTCCAGGCGCTTGATCTGGGCTACGGTCGCCTTCACATCCCGCGTATCGGTCTTGGTCATGGATTGGACGGATATGGGAGCTCCACCGCCGATGAGCACTCCGCCGATGGAAATCTGCCGCGTCTTACGGCGCGGCAGACCGAAATCGTTCTTCAAATCGTTCTCCATCCATCCCGCTGAAGAAAAAACCGAACCGACGCGATGGGCGGGAGCCGGGGGACTCGGTCGAGCGAAAACATCGTTCTCAAAACGGCAATAAGCTCCCCCAGCCATGCGGCAGTTTCTTGACGACATCGTTCAAAATGAAAAAAGCGGCAATAAAAACGAAGATGACGAACCCGATCTGCATCCAGATCTGGCGGGCTTTGGGGTTGAAATCGCGGCGGAAAACGCTTTCCAGGATCAAAACGAAGAGCTGTCCGCCGTCGAAGACCGGGATGGGAAAAAGATTGATGACTCCCAGCTGGAGGCTGATGAACGCGATCCAGCTCAAAAGGGGAAGAAACCCCATCTGCAGAGCGGCGTAGGACAATTTGGCGATTTCCAGGGGGCCGCCCACCTGGCGGGTCGAGGCCCGGCCCGTCACCAGGTTCTTGATGAAATCGATCACCAAAAAGACGAGCCTCTTGTTTTCCTTATAACTCTGCCCGATGGCTTTGAAAAACCCGAATTTTTTCATGACGGATTTGGCCGTCTGTTGAACGCCGATCTTGCCGATCTTCCCTTCGAGCCTGGGCGTGATTTTCAGGGTGACGGGGCTGCCGTCGCGCAGCACGCTGAACGTCAGCTCCTTCCCCGGGCTTTTTTCCAGGACTTCGATGAATTTGTAAAAATAGACCTGCGCGTCGTCGATCGTCAGGATGACGTCGCCGGGCTTCAGCCCGCCTTTCTCGGCGGGGGAACCGGGCGAAACCATCACAATCTGAGTCGGGATCTTTCCATAGAATCCGGCATAGCCCAGCTCGAACTGGATCTTTTTGTCCTTTTCGATCTGAAGCTCGACGGGAACGATCGCGCCATCCCGCTTGATCTCCAGGACCACTCGCGTATCGGGTTTCGATCCTACGACGATCTCGACGTCGCTCCAGGTCTCGACCTTTCGATGGTTGATGCTCAGGATCTCGTCGTCGATCTTGAGATCCGCCTTCGCGGCGGGCGACCCGGCGTCGATCCAGCCGATCACGGGCTTTTCGTCCAAATATTCGGGAATGGTCGCGCCGATCATGTTGATGACGGCGACGATAAAGATGGCCAGAAGGACGTTCATCACCGCGCCCATGGCGAGGACCAGGAAACGCTGCCAGCGTTTTTTGGCCATGAAGTCGTCGGGCTCGATCGGTCGGCTCGTGTCAAAAACGCCTTCTCCGAGGAATTTGACGTAGCCGCCCATGGGGATGGCGCTGACCCGGTAGTCCGTGTGTCCCCTTTTGAAACCGAAGAGCCTCTTGCCATAGCCGAAGGAAAAGGTTTCCACCCGGATGCCGACGAGCTTGGCCATGAAAAAATGGCCGAATTCGTGGATGAAGACGCAGATGCCGAAGACGATAAGGAAAGCCAGGATAGTGCCGAACAATGTGACCATGATCAATACCTTTGCTGAAGGATTTGAAGAGTCCGTCGTTTCGTCGATCGGTCGATATCGAAGATGCCTTCCAGGCCTCGAACTTTTTCCTCGACGTGTCCCTCCATCGCTCGGTGGACGAGTTCGCTGATCGCGCCAAAGCCGATCCGTCGCCCCAGGAAAGCCTCGACGGCGACTTCATTGGCCGCGTTCAAGGCCACGGACGCGCTCGCGCCGCCTTCAAGTGCCCGGTAAGCCAGGCGAATCAGCGGATAACGTCGGACTTCGACGGCATAAAATTCGAGGGCGCCGATGCCGGCCAGGTCGAGAGGCGGAAGCACGCCCGGCCGGCGCTCCGGGTACGTTAGGGCGAACTGAATCGGGATCTTCATGTCCGTTGGACCGAGCTGGGCCAAGACCGAGCCGTCCCGCATTTCGACGAGCGCATGGACGATGCTCTGGGGATGGATGAGGATATCCAGCTCTCCGGGCTTGAGATCGAAAAGCCAGCGGGCTTCGATGAGCTCCAGCCCTTTGTTCATGAGCGTCGCGGAATCCACGGTCACCTTGTTCCCCATTTTCCAGCGGGGATGGGCCAGGGCTTCCTCGACCGTTTTGACCCTCAGGGCGGCCAGAGGTGTCCGGAAAAAAGGTCCTCCGGACGCCGTCAACGTCACTTTCTTCGCGTTACGCCGGGCCTCGCCGGCCAGGCACTGGAATACGCCGCTGTGCTCGGAATCGACCGGGATGATCTCCGCCCCAGACTTGCGCGCTTCCGCGCGGATCAGAGGACCGGCGACGACCATGGATTCTTTGTTGGCCAGCGCCACCCTTTTTCCGGCGCGGACGGCGGCCAGCGTCGGCCTCAGGCCGTTGATCCCCGTGATGGCCGCGACGACGATATCGGTATTTTCACAGCCGCCGATCTCTTCCGCGCCCTGGGGGCCATAGGTCACCCGGACCGAGTTCCTCTTAAAGGCGCCGCGGACGATTTCCGCGTCTTCTTTCCTTGAGAGAGAAACGAGTTCGGGGTGGAATTCTCTGATCTGCTCTTCCAACACGCGAACGTTGGATCCCGCGGCCAGGGCCGTGACGCGAAAATACCGGCGATGATGCCGGACGACTTCGAGCGTGTTCCGGCCGATCGTCCCGGTGGAGCCCAAAATCGCGATTTTTTTCTTCAACGATCACTTCCAGAAATAGCGAAGGTAATAATAAAAGAACGGCGCCGCGAGAATAAGGCTGTCGATCCTGTCCAGGACTCCGCCGTGACCCGGCAGGATATTCGAAGAATCCTTGACCCCGACGGCCCTTTTGAACAGCGATTCGAGAGGATCGCTGATCTGGGCTACGGCATGAACGAGCACGCCGCAGAGGGCCGCTTGTCCCGGACCGATCTGGTTCAGAAAGAGTCGCTGCGCCGCGAGGGCGCCGAGGCAAGCGAAAGCGAGGCCTCCGACGCTGCCCTCCCAGGTCTTGTTCGGGCTGGCGATGGGCGTCATTTTATGCTGCCCGATGAGCTTTCCGAAGAGGTAGCCTCCGGTGTCGCCGAGAAAGATCACGCCCAAAAAAAAATAGAGAACCAGCGGCCCTCTTTCCGCCTGGAGAAGATATAAATGGTTCAAAGTGAAGCTGATATAAACCGGCCCGAAGATCGTGACGGCAAAAGCGGCGGGAAAGGCCATGACCTTCTCGACCGTGTCGAAGACGATCAAAAAATATAGGCCGCTGAGCAAAAGGACTCCGAACAGCGCGATCTCGAAGGGAAAAGCCTTGAGGAAAAACGAAGCACTGATGAGCAAGGCCGCGAGAATTCCGACCGCCGGCCGGGGCCGAAGCTTCTTTTTGCCGGCCAGGTTGTAGAACTCGACGAGGGCCATGACGATGACGATCTGGACGAAACAAAAGAAGGCCGCGGGTGGAGCCCACTGGAGAATGGAGAAGAGAATCGCCAGGAGGATCATGGCCGTCGGAAATCTTTTGCGGAAGCTCATTTCGCCGCTTGGATATCGCCGAACCGCCGTTCTCGCTTTTGGTAATCGACCAAGGCCTGAAGAAGATGTTTTCTCCGGAAATCCGGCCAATAATCCGGCGTGATCCAGATCTCGGAATAGGCGATCTGCCATAAAAGGAAATTCGACACGCGGAATTCTCCGCTCGTCCGGATCAGCAAATCCGGGTCGGGCAGGTCCGCGGTGTACAAATAGCGGGAAAAGGTTTCCTCGGTCAGATCTTCCGGATATATGGATTCGTCGCCAAGGATCCGCTTGACGGCATCCACGATCTCGGCGCGGCCGCTATAGTTCAAAGCCAGACAAAGTTTCATCCGCTGGTTGTTCCTGGTCAGCTCTTCGACCCTCTCCAACTCGCGGCGTACGACCGCCGGCAGGCCGTCTTTTTGGCCGAGAACCATGAGACATAAATCGTTTTCAATCAGGACCTTGTCCTGCTTCTTCAGATAATCCTTGAGAAACCTGAAGAGGCTCGAGACCTCGTTTTTCGGCCGTTTCCAGTTTTCCTTGGAAAAAGCATACAGCGTGAGGACCTTGATTCCGATTCTGGCGCTCGTCTCGACAGCTTCATGGACCGATTCCGCTGCGGCACGGTGACCCTCGATACGGGGGAGGTTCCGGCTTTTTGCCCAGCGGCCGTTGCCGTCCATGATGATGGCCACGTGACGCGGGATTCTCGACAAATCGAGCTCCGCGGCCAAGCGGGCTTCTTCGCTGCCGGGCTTGAGGAACCCTTCTAAATCCTTGAACATGCGGACATTATAGGGGTTGACTCGAGAATTGTCAAAAAATAGATCGTCAAGGGACGAGCCTTCGGCTCGCCACTCGCCCGTGGTTTATATTCACGGGCGAGTACGGCGGAAGTGGACCCCCGGGCGAAGCCCGGGGCCCCGTACGCCGGCGAAATGACGACGCTCCCCGGGGGAAAAGAGGGCGAGACAAAGGGCCGGATATCTTGGATGAGAGGTCGAGGACGGAAGGGCGGATTTCCGCGCTCTTCCCCGCGCCCCTTCCCAAAGTCCGCCAAATCTGCTAATCTAAGCGGGTTAAGAAAGAGAAAAAGATGTGTTTGGGAATACCGTCGAAAATCATAGAGATGGATGATGTCCGGAGGACCGGAAAGATCGATTATCTCGGGACGAAAGTCAAAACGAACTTCGCCCTCCTGGACGACGCTAAGATCGGAGACTGGGTGATCGTCCACGCCGGATTCGCCATCTCCAAACTGGATGAAAAGGACGCCCGGGAAACTCTCGATATGCTCCGGGAGATCGCGGAAAAGGGCTGAAAACGGCCGGCGGATCGGGCCGTCAAATCTGCCGCGGACGCAAATGCCACGAAGCTCGGATGAAAAGAAAAACGGAAAAATCGAGACCTGACCCGGTCAAGGGACGAGCCTTCGCGGCGGAAGTCAAGGGACGAGCCTTCGGCTCGCCACTCGCCCGTGGTTTATATCGACGGGCGAGTACGGCGGAAATGGATCCCCGGGCAAAACCCGGGGCCCCGTCCGCCGTGGACCCCCGGGCAAAGCCCGGGGCCCCGGCCGCTGTCGCCGCGTTCCGGCGGAAGAAGGTCATCGACGCTCTCGTCGCCAGAATAGAGAAAAAAAGGATAGAGCTTCCCTCCCCGTGCCGCATCATGGAAGTCTGCGGCACTCATACCATGACGGTCCACCGGTACGGGCTTCAAACGATGCTCGAAAAGGCCGGCGTCGAAATGATCTCCGGACCCGGCTGCCCCGTCTGTATCACGCCGGGCGGGATCCATGAAGCCGCCATCCGGCTCGTGACGGAAAAAGAGAACCTCATCCTCGCGACCTTCGGCGACATGACCCGTGTTCCGACGCGCCGCGGCTCCCTGCAAAAAGCCGTCCCGGCCAAAGGCTCGGCCGTTCGGGTCGTCTATTCTTCGGAGGAATCGCTCGATTTCGCCCGCCGGAACTCGGACAAAGAAATTGTTTTCTTCGGAGTCGGTTTCGAAACGACCATTCCTTCCATCGCCTTGGCGGCCAAATCCGCCGCCGCGGAGAAACTTTCCAATTATTCCATCCTCTCCGCGCTCTGGATGATCCCTCCTCCGCTCCGGGCCATTCTTGAGGCCGACGACGTAAGGATATCCGGCTTTCTCTATCCGGGCCACGTCAGCGCCATCATCGGGCAAAAACCCTATGAATTCGTCGCCCGGGAGTTCGGCGTTCCCGGAGTCATCGCCGGATTCGAGCCGGGAGACATGCTTCTCGGGATTATCTCGATCCTGGACCAGATCCGTGAAGGCCGACCCGTCGTCGCGAACGAATATACGAGGGTCGTCCGGCCTGAAGGGAACCCGGTCGCCTTGGCCGTGATGAGAGAAATCCTCGAGCCCAAAGATGCCTGCTGGCGGGGTTTGGGCCTGATTCCCGAAAGCGGGCTGAGATTCCGCGTCCGCTACGCCGCGTATGACGCCGAAATCAAACACAAGCTCGAGACCGAGGCCGATGAGGCCGATCTTCCGGGCTGCCGCTGCGGCGATGTTCTTCGGGGCGTGCTCACCCCCCAGGCCTGCCCTTTGTTCGGCAGAAGATGCGCTCCGGAATCGCCTTCCGGCCCGTGCATGGTCTCTCTCGAAGGGGCCTGCTTCATCCAATATAAATATCGAGGACCCCGATCATGACCAAGGTCAGCCTGGAACTCGGCGGGGGCGGAAAATCCATGCGGGATTTCATCGCCCGGAAAATCGTCCCGGCTTTCAATAACCCTTTTCTGGACGAGCTGCTGGATGCCAGCCATCTCCCGGAAGGGATCGCCTTCACCACGGACAGCTACGTCGTGGACCCGATCTTTTTCCCGGGCGGAGATATCGGAAAGCTCGCGGTCAACGGCACCGTCAATGACCTTGTCGTCTCGGGCGCCGTTCCCCGATATCTTTCTCTCGGCCTGATTCTCGAGGAGGGGCTGGATTGGACCATCCTGGACAAGATCCTCCGCTCCCTGAAAACGGCTGCGGCGCGATCCCGTGTCAGGATCGTCGCGGGCGACACGAAAGTCGTCAAGCAAGGCCAGGGAGACAAGATCTACATCAATACCGCCGGAATAGGGAACGTCATCGCCAGGCCGAAGCCCAAGCTCATCCGGCCCGGCGACGGGATCATCCTGACCGGGACGCTCGGAGAGCACAGCCTGGCCATTATGCACGCGCGGGGCGATTTTGGTCTCGAAGCCCGGGTCCGGAGCGACTGCGCTCCCCTGAATTTCCTTTTGCCCTATTGGAGAAGCGGCGCCCTCTGGATGAGGGACATCACTCGGGGCGGCTTGGCGACGATCTTGACCGAGCTGGTCGAACAGATTTCCTATCCCGTCCTCATCGAGGAAAATCGCATTCCGCTTTCCTCCGCCGTGAGGGCGGCTTCCGATCTCCTGGGAATAGACCCTTTGTATTTAGCCTGCGAAGGCCGGGCGGTTCTCGTCGTGCCCGGGGACAAGGCCCAGGCCATTCTGGCCCGCGTCAAAAGAAATCCCCTGGGAAGGAGAGCGGCCATCATCGGCCGGATCGAAGGAAAAACCGGACGGCCGGGAGAGCTCCTCTTGAAAACCTCCGTGGGAGGTCTCCGGCTCCTCGAACCATTGACATCCGAGCTCCTCCCCCGAATCTGTTGAACATGAAAAACACCAAGCCGGACCGGGGCCGCCGAATCGTCGTCGCGCTGCTCGTGGCCGCCGGCGTTTATGGCCTCCGTCTCGAAGCCGCGACCCAGACGAACGAACTCGCCCCCGGGACATTCACGGATTTTCGTTCGGACGTGAAAGAGTATCGCGAACTGTTCAAGCTCATCCGCTCGACCCTGGACCATAACGCTGTCTCGTTCCAGGGAAAAACGGGGACGATTTACGGTTTCGCCGCCGGAGCCGCTTATCCCCAAATCTGGCTGCGGGATGCGTACACGATCATTCCGGCTTCGCGGCTTTTTTATGAAGCCCCGTACCTTCAATCATGGCTCGAAGAGCATCTGGCTTTTCAGCGGGACGACGGATCGCTCGAGGATTGGATCGATTCGCGCGGGAAGCGCGACAAAAATACGACCGAAACCGACCAGGAAACGAGCGCCGTTCGGGCGGCCGCCCGGATCGCCCGGATCTCCGGGACCGCCTGGCTCCGGAAGATGATCGACGGCGAATCCATTATCGGCCGGCTCGAGAGGGCCCTCGGCTCGGTCCTCCGCTCGAGGTTCGACAAGGGCCACGGGCTCGTCACCGGCGCGCACACCGCGGACTGGGGCGATGTCGACATGGGGCGCGAGGACCAGCGCGCCATCTCTATCGACCAACGGACTCATTGGACGTGCGACATCTACGACCAGAGCGAATTCCACGGCGCCGCGCTGGACCTCGCCTGGATGTTGACCTCAGACGGCCAAACGGAGAAGGCGAGATTCTGGTCCGGACAGGCCGCGCTCATTCGGAAAAATGCCGACCGGTGGCTCTGGCAGGAAGAGCGCGGCTTCTACCGGGTCCACATTCATCTCGATGCGTTGCGGCACGATTTCGACGAGGACGCGATGTTCGCCATGGGCGGAAACACGGAGGCCATCCTTTCCGGATTGGCCTCCGAAGACAAATGCCGGCGGATCATCGAAACCGCGCTGACTCGGCAGAAAGAGTTCTCGATGTCGACGATCAGCGGGACCCTCCTCCCTCCTTATCCGAAGGGATTCTTCAAGCATCCGATGCTGGACCAGCCTTATGAATATCAGAACGGCGGCCAATGGGACTGGTTCGGCGGGAGACTCATCCACGCGATGTTCGAACACGGCTTCAGCCGCGAGGCCCGGCGGAAACTTTCCGAGATCGCTGGGAAGGCCATCGCCAACCGGGGACTTTTCGAATGGGACAGCCCGGCCGGTATAGGCCAGGGGAGCCCTTTTTATTCGGGAAGCGCCGGGAGCCTGGCCGAAGCCCTTTTCGAGGGATACTTCGGGTTCAAAATTGCCAAGGACGAATGGTCATTGGAACCAAAACTGGCCGAGGACAATGCGGCCGTCCACGTCTATTATCCGGCGGCCGGGAGCTTCGCGGCTTACGATTATCGATGGGATGGAAAGAATACGGCCGTGGCGTTCCGCTACAATGGGAATCTCCCGAACCCGGGAAAGGTCAAAATCCTCGTGCCCTGGCTCCATGAGAACGGCGGGCCGATCGAAAAGCTGAAAAATGTCGACGTCCGCCGGGACGGCCGGAAGATCGCCTTCCTTCCGGCCGTTCTCAACGGTGACGCGTTCGTCGTCGTCGAGACGGATTTCAAAAACCATATTCTGGAAATAAGGCAAAATCGTTAAGGCGATCTCTCGGATCAGCCCTCTTCCCCAGGGAGGAAGAGGGCATGATTGTCCTAAAGAAATCGAGCCGCGGCTCTTTTTTATTTCCGGCCGACGGAGTAGTATTCGAAACCGAGCTTTCTGACGTTCTCGGGAGGGAAGATGTTCCGGCCGTCGACGACGATCGGGTTGGCCATAAGGCTCTTGACCTTCTTGAGATCGAGGCCCGAAAACTCCTTCCATTCCGTGCAAAGGACGAGCGCGTTGACGCCGGCCACGGCGTCGAAGGGCGTCCGGCAATAGGTGATCCGGATCTTATCCTCCGGGAAGAGCTCTTTCATGTTGTTCTGCGCTTCCGGATCATAAAGCCGGACGATGGCCCCTTCGCTCAATAGGGCCTTGATCAATCGGATGCTCGGGGCTTCGCGGATGTCGTCCGTCTCCGGCTTGAAGGCCAGACCCAGGACCGCGATTTTCTTGTCTTTCAGGATCCAGAGGGCCTTCTTGATCTTTTCCAGAATGAGCCCCGTCCGATCGGCATTCACCCGGTCGGTTTCCCTGAGGAGGTTCATGTTAACGCCGAGGTCCTCGCCGATCTTGATCAGAGCCTTGAGATCCTTGGGGAAGCACGATCCCCCGTAACCCATGCCCGCCTTCAGAAAAAGCCCCCCGATCCTCGGATCGAGGCCCATGCCCTTGGCCACCTGCTCGATGTCCGCGTCCGTCCTCTCGCAAAGGTTGGCCATGAGGTTGATGTAGGAGATTTTCACGGCCAGGAAGGAATTCGAGGCGTGCTTGATGAGCTCGGCCGTGTCGATATTGGTGATCAGGATCCGATCCTTGGCCCGCTCATAGATTTTTTCGAGCATGGCCCTGGCCCGCTCCGTCTCGACGCCGATGATGATGCGGTCGGGATGGAGGAAATCCGAAACCGCGGAGCCTTCCCGGAGAAACTCGGGATTGGAGGCCACGTCGAAATCCTCGTCGGATTTCTTGTAGAGCGAGATCGTCCGCTTGATCCAGGAGGACGTCTTGACCGGAACCGTGCTCTTTTCCACGACGACTTTGTAGCCGTTCAAATTCTCGGCTATCAGCCGCGAGACTTCCTCGATCTGGGACATATCGGCGCTGCCGTCGTCGCTCTGCGGCGTTCCGACACAGACGAAGATCACGTCCGCCGCCTGGATGGTCTTGTTCAGGTCCGTGCTGAAGGTGATTTTCCCTTTTTTCAAATTGGCCTTTAGAAGCTCCTCCAGCCCTGGCTCATAAATCGGCATGTCTCCGCGCGAGATCCTCTCGATCTTATCGGCCACCTTGTCGGCGCCGATCACCGCGTGCCCGAATTCCGCGAGTCCGACGGCCGTCACCAGGCCGACATATCCAGTTCCGATCACGGCGATTTTCATAAGGACCTCCTCTTCTCACGATACCAGGCGATCGTCATTTCCAGCCCGCGCCGAAAATCGCAGCCGGGTCGGTACTTCAATCGATGGATCGCTTTTTGGATGTCCGCCGAGGAATGCAGAATGTCCCCCGGACGGATCGGCTCGAAGCGGGGTTCGAGCGCGGCGCCGAGAATATCGTTGATCAGCCGGACGAGCGCGCTCACGGACAGGCTTTGGGCCGAAGCGATGTTGAAGACCTCGCCGGAAACGCCCTCGGCTTCGGCCGCTAGAATATTGGCTGCCACGACATCCTGGACGAAAACGAAATCTCTCGTCTGCTCCCCGTTCCCAAAGATGACCGGCCGTTCGCCGGCAAGCATCTTCGTAATGAAGATCGGGACGGCCGCCGCGTATTGCGATTGCGGATCCTGACGGGGCCCGAAAACGTTGAAATAGCGGAGTGCGACCGTCGGGATCCCGTAGATCAAGCCGAATGTCTGGCAGTATTTTTCTCCGATCCATTTGCTGAGCGCATAGGGCGAAAGCGGGATACCGGACATCTCCTCTCTTTTGGGGAGTTCGGGATTGTCACCGTACACGGAGGTCGACGAGGCAAAAATGAGCTTTTTAACCCCGGCCTCCTTGGCAGCCCACAGCATGTTCAGCGTTCCCCCGACGTTGATATCGTCGGTGAGGAAAGGATCCTCGATCGAGAGCGGGACCGAGGCCAGTGCGGCCTGATGAAAGACATAGTCCGTTTTTTCGACGGCCTTCCGGCACGTCCGCAGGTCCCGGACATCGCCTTCGACAAGATCGATCTTTTTCCGGAATGAGGCGATGTTCGCGCGCTTTCCGGTTGAGAAGTCGTCGAGCATGCGGACCCGAAATCCCCGGCGGACCAGTTCTTCGGCCAGATGCGATCCGATGAAGCCCGCGCCTCCCGTCACTAAGCAGGATTTCATGACTCTCCCTTCCCGGCCGCAGCCATCTTAATCCAGGTAACCCCGTTCTTTCAATCCGGCCAGGACTTTGGCCGTGCTCTGCTCCAGGGTTTCCTTATCGGTCTCGAGGAGGATTTCGGGGTTCGCCGGCTCCTCGTAGGGATCGGAGATGCCCGTAAACTCCTTGATTTCGCCTTCCATCGCCTTTTTATACATGCCTTTGACGTCGCGCCCAATGCAGACGTCCAGGGGGCATTTCGTATAGACTTCGAGAAAGCTTCCGATCTCCTGCCGGGAGTGGGCCCGGATATCCGCGTAAGGCGAGATGAAAGACGTCAAAACGAACACGCCGTTGCGGCTCAGGAGCTTCGCCACGAATGTCACGCGACGGATATTTTCGTTGCGGTCCTCCTTCGAGAATCCGAGATCGCGGGTCAGGCTCTTGCGGACGATATCGCCGTCGAGCTGTTCCACGCGGTAGCCCCTTTCCTTCAATATCTCCGCGACGCGGTCGGCCACGGCCGATTTGCCCGAGCACGGAAGCCCGGTGAACCATAGGGTCACGCCCTTTTGATCATGATCGCACATCTATGATTTGTCTCCTTTTTTTTCGTGGCATGTCGTGAAAATCGCGCCCTTCATGTCCGAAGGCACGGGCAGTCCCAAGGAATGAAGCACGGTCGGGGCCACGTCGCAAATATCGATGTCCTGGCGCCGGCTTCTTCCATCCCGGGGATCGAAGAGGATGTACATGCCTTCCTGGGCATGCACGGCGTCGTCGGGACCCGTGTCGTTCTCGAGCAAGTATTGCGTTCCATGGCCCAGCGTTCCGGCCGACCGCCAGAAGAGATCGTCGAAATAGACCATGAGGTCCGGATAGTCGCCCCGGGCCTCGTCGAAGTATTCGTTGGGCTTGATGACATGGGTGTCCCACGCCTCACCCCCGGGCCCGCGGACATTCTTCAGACGCTCGCTGAGCGCGTCGCGCTCTTTTTCGTAGTCTCCGGGCTTGATGATGCCTTGGGGCTCACGTCCCTCGACGTTTAAGAAAAGGCGCGCGTAATAGCCCCCCCAGCCCCAGGCTTTCGTTTTCGACCAATCGACGGCCGTCTTTTCGATGCTGGTCCCTTTTTTCGGCGTTTCCTTGAGAACCAGATCGCCCTGCTCGATCAGCCACTCGTCGATGCAAAAAGCGCCCTTCATGCGCTTGGCGCCGTGATCGGAAATGACCAGGACGATGGTCTCGTCGCCGACGTTGGCCAGCAGCTCGCCGATCTTACGATCCAGGAATTTATAGTAATCGAGAATGACGTTTTCGTATTTGTTGCCGGCCGTGTAGAGATGGTGCGCCTTGTCCATGTATTTCCAAAACGCGTGCTGAATGCGATCCACGCCGATCTCGACGAACATGAAGAGATTCCAGGGTTTGTGCCGCATGAGGTAATCCAGGACGGCGAACCGCTTGGCCGTCATGTCGTAGATCTCTTTGAGGATTTGATCGCGGTCCTCGGTCCGGAACACGACGTCGAACATATACGGCCCGAATTGGGATTCGATCTCCTGCCGGAGCCCGGCCGGATACGTATATTCCTTTTCGTTGTCGGGCGTGATGAAACAGGAAATGAGATGGCCCGGGACTTTCCGCGGAGGATAGCTCGGCGGGATGCTCACGAGACAGCATGGACCGCCGTGGTCGCCGACGACGTCCCAGATCGCCCTTTCCTTGAACGCCTGCGACGTCGCGATCCACATCTTGTCGTAAGAATAGCCCGTGCGATGACGGAAACCGTAAAGGCCGAGCCGGCCCGCGTCCTTCCCCGTCGTCATGACCATCCAGGCGGGAATGGTGATCGGCGGATCGGAGCTGCGCATTTTTCCGTAGCGGCCGCCTTCGATCAGACGCCCGAGCACGGGGAATTCCGCGCGGCGGTCGATGACGATCTCGGACGGCGCCGAATCCAGCCCGATAATCAATATTTTTCGATCCATTCGATCAAGCCTTTCTCGTTATCACCGCTTTTCGGCGGTAATAGCCGGATTTATTCGTTGAAGGGATTCTTATAATCCATGATGATCTTCGCCACTTCGGGGCGAACGAGTTCCGCCGGCGGATATTCTCCCCTGAGGAGAAGGTCGCGGATCTTCGTGCCGCTGAACTGGATCTGGTCCGCCGCCGGATGAGGACAGATCTTGTCGTTGACGACCGACTGGCATTTTTTGCAGTAATAGAACGAGCGAAAGAAGAGCGGCACGATCCCCAGATCCGGAAACTCCTCGAAGATGTCCTGGGCTGCGTACGGATGGTAATAGTTGCCGACGCCGGCGTGGTCGCGGCCGATGATGATGTGCGTGCAGCCGAAATTCTTGCGGATGATCGCGTGGTGAACGGCTTCCCGGGGGCCGGCATATCTCATTTCCATCTGGAGAATGGCCATCACCGCCCGCTCTTTCAAAAAGTAGGTCTTGATGAGCTCTTCGTAGGAAGCCAGGATGATCTCGTCCTTATAATCTCCTTTTTTCTTCTTGCCGATGACCGGGTTGATGAAAATCCCGTCCACGAACGTCAGGGCCGTTTTCTGGACGTATTCATGGCCGATGTGAGGAGTGTTGCGCGTTTGAAAGCCCACGATCGTCCGCCATCCTTTTTCCTTGAAAAGAACTCGTGTTTCTCTGGGGCTCAACCGATAGCGGACAAAAGGCGTCGACGATTCCTGGACAAGATCGATCTTGCCGGCGAGAAGAATGTCTTTCATGCCTCTGACCCTGGCCGCGCCGGGATGGGCGGCGTCCGTCGTCCCGAAGACTTTCAGGGCCATCTCTTCCCGATCGCAGCCGTATTTCTCCTCGAGATGCAGGATGGCGACCGGATCGCCCGTTTCATTGACGAGAACGGCATCGCTTCCGACACGGAGCTTGTCGGCCTCACTTTTCTCGATGTCGAGAACGATGGGGATGGTCCAGGGGAGGTCGTTCGAAAGCCGCATCTGGTTCAGGACGGAGCGGAAATCCTCGCTGCCCATGAACCCTTCCAAGGGGCTAAAGACCCCCGCGGCGATATTTTCGACATCGCCTACGGATTCGGCGTTCAGCTCGATTCTAGGCAGATTTTTCGCTTTTCCCAGGGCTTCCTTTTTCTTGGCTCCTATAAGCGCCCGTTCAATCAGTTTGCCGCCGTGAGGCTGGATCATGGTTCGTCTCCTCCGGTATCAGTCGATGTACCCCAGGGCCTTCAACCGTTCCTTGACCTTTTCCTCATCTTCCTTGCTGAAAACGTCTTCCTTGGGTTCGTCCTTGACCAGAGTCTCCCGGAGGATCTTGGCGACATAGCTCGAAACGGAGGATACGTCCGTGCCCTTGATTGAGTCTTCTATCTTTTTATACAAAGACGTGGGGATCGAGACGGTGGTGAATTCCTTGTCCATGTGTTACTCCTTGGCGCCGGGGCGCGCGATGCCGAAAGCGGCGAAAATTAAAGGTATTTATATACCAGGCCGCCTTTTTTTTCAACCTTTTTCGGTCATCTTTAAAGCCTCATTCCCTCCTCTTGATCCTCCGACATCCCTTTGTCCCGGACTCGCCTTGACAAAGCCTCTTCAACCATGTTTATAATGAAATATATGACCGACGACTCGTTTCTCGCCCTCTGACATGGAAAAAATCACCCATCCTTTTACCCGGAAAAACGTCTTTTTCGGCGTCCTCGACCGGAACCTGAAAAAGCTCGAGAATCGCCTCGAAGTCTCCCTGTCCATTCGGGGGGACAGCCTCTATATCGACGGCGATCCCAAGAAGGTCGAGTACGCGAAGTTTTGCTTCGAAAAGATCCACGAGCTCGAAGAGAAGGGCTACAACCTCAAAGAAGAGGATTTTCATATCGTCCTCGACCTCCTCGAAGAGGGTCATACCAAGCCTCTTGAGACGTATTTTCCCTCCGAAGCCCTGAATCTTTCCAGGAAATCGGTCACGCCCAAAAGCCTCAATCAGCAGGATTATATCCAGGCCATCCGGAATTCCGACGTCGTCTTCGGCATCGGGCCAGCGGGAACGGGCAAAACTTACCTGGCCATGGCCATGGCCCTCTCCTTCTTCCAGAACAAGCTCGTCAGCCGCATCATCTTGACCCGGCCCGCGGTCGAGGCCGGCGAAAAGCTCGGTTTCCTGCCCGGCGATTTGTATCAGAAGATCAATCCCTACCTCCGGCCCCTTTATGACGCCCTGTTCGATCTCGTCCGGGCCGACCAGGCCAACCGCCTCATCGAAAAGGGAAGCATCGAGATCGCGCCGCTGGCCTTCATGCGGGGACGCACGCTCAACGGCTCGTTCATCATCCTCGACGAAGCTCAGAATACGACGAGAGAGCAAATGAAAATGCTCCTCACCCGGGCGGGATTCGATTCCAAAGTGGTCATCACGGCCGATATCACCCAGATCGATCTTCCCCAGCCGACGAAATCCGGAGTTCTCCACGCCATCAAGATCCTGTCGCCGATCAAGGAAATCGCCTTCTGCTACTTCGACGAAAAGGACGTTGTTCGCCATCCTCTCGTCCAGAAGATCATCAAGGCCTACCAGAAGGCCGAAGCCAAGCCGCACTCCTGACCATGAGTTTCATATCCTTCAAGAACATCAGGCTTTTCAAGAACCCTGTCTTCGTTCCCAAGCACGAAAACGGGAACGTCCATGCTCCCGAAGAGCAAAAACTCCGCTTCGGCCGAAGCGTTTTTCAGAGCCCTTTTTTCTATATCGTCGTCTTCGCCTTGGTTCTAGGATATTTCATCGCTTATGCTCCGTCGAAATCCCTGCCCGAAATCAATCCCGGCGAGATCGCCCGGACCGACATCCTCTGCCCCGTTGATCTGACCATCGAGGACGTGGAGGCGACGGAGGCCCGCCGGCGGGAGGCCGTCGAGGCCATCCTCCCGGTTTACGTTTTCGATCCCAACGTCTTTCTCAACACCGAGGAAATGATCCGTCAATTCTTCGTCGAAGGCCGGGAATGGCTGAAAACGCCGCCGGATAAAAGGGATCGCGCTCAAATCCAAAAGACCGCCTCGGACAAATTCGGCATCGAGCTCCCCGCGACCGAGCTCGCCTCCCTGGAAAAAGAGAGTTTCGGCTCCGATCTCGAAACCATCCTGCTCGGCCTCATCGAGAAATATTCAAGCCAAGGGATCATTCTCTCGAAAGACCTCTTCATTCATGGAGAACAGGAACGCGGATTCACGTTTCTCAGGAACCCGGAAAACGAAAAGGTCGTCTTTCCCCGGGACATTCTCGAAGTCAAAGAAGCCCGGGACCGGTTCATCGCGGAAATCAACAAGCTGGAACTTCCCGCCCGCAAAAAAGGCCTGCTCATCAGCATATCTTTCAGCTTTGTAACGCCGAACGTTTCTTTCAATAAAACGGAGACCGCGGTCAGACAAGAGAAAACGCGGGCCCGCGTCGAAACGGTCTTCCACGCGATCAAGAAAGGGAAGATCTTGATCCGCAAGGGCGACGAAGCGACCGCGGACGGCCTCAAACAGATCAGGAGCATCAACCAGGTCCTCCGGGCGAAGCGGGCCTGGCTGGCCAATTTCTCCGGCACGTTCCTCCTGTTCGGCCTGCTCCTGGCCACGATCTGGTTCTTCCTCAAATCGCTTCTCAGCCAGCGGACCGCTCTCAAGTATTTTCTCATGATGGGCCTGACCATGGCCATCGGCCTCTTGATTTATAAAGTCATGTTCTTCCTGGCGGAGCTCTCCAGCCAGAACGCCCGTTTCTTTTTGTTCTCGGACCTGGAGAGCTACAAGTTCGTTTTTCCCTACCAGTTCGGAGTCATCCTCTTCGCCTTCCTGACGAGCAATACCGTCGCGCTGATCTACGCCATCCTCAACAGTCTGCTCGTCGGCTACCTCTTCGAGGCGAATTATTTCCTGATGATTTTCAGCCTGATCGGCGGCCTGGCGGCCATCTACGGCATCAAGTATTTCCGGAGGCAGAAGAGGACATCCACGCTTAGGGCGGGATTTTTCCTGGTCGCGCCGCTGAACTTGTTCGTCATCGTGACGCTTCATCTGATCGGGCGGCACACGTCGGCCCTGGATACGTTAGCGGCCGAGGTCTTCATGGGAGCCGTGGGCGGCCTGCTCAGCGCGGCGATGGCTTTCGTTATCCTTCCCATCTACGAGAACGTCTTTCATTTCGTTACGCAGACAAAGCTCCTGGAGCTCACCAACTCGGAAAACGAGATCTTCCGGCAGATGGCCATGGAGGCGCCGGGCTCCTATCATCATTCCCTGGTCGTCGCCTCGCTCGCCGAGAAGGCCGCGGAAGCCATCAAGATCGATCCTCTCCTCGTCAAAGCCGGCGCGCTCTATCATGACATCGGCAAGATCAAGATGCCGGAATATTTCATCGAGAACAAGAACAAGAAAACCGATGTCCACAAGGACCTCACCCCGAGCATGAGCACGCTCGTCATCATCAACCACGTCAAGGAAGGCGTCGAGATCGCGAGGAAGGAGAAACTGCCGCAGCCGATCCGGGACATCATCGAACAGCACCACGGGAATTCCCTGGTCCGCTATTTCTACCAGAAAGCCAAGGAAAAATACGATCCTGAAATGCAGAAAATCGGAGAGGAAACCTATCGCTATCCGGGACCGCCTCCGCAGAGCAAGGAAGCCGCCCTGATCATGCTCGCCGATTCGGTCGAGGCCGCTTCGCGGAGCCTCAAGGTCCACAACGAAGATCATCTCAAGCGTGTCATCACGGACATCTTCGACAGCAATCTCCAGGACGGCCAGCTGGACGACTGCAATTTCTCGCTGAAAGACTTGCGGACGATCGCCTCGTCCTTCCTGGCCACGCTCCTGATGATCTACCAGCCGCGCGTGGATTATCCCGGCTTCGACTTCGAGATGAAAAAAAGGAAAAAACCCGAAAAAAGTCCCAGGACCAACCATGATCGAGATCCTGAACCGCCAGAAAAAATTCCGGATTGATCCCGGCCGGTTCGAACGCCTGCTGAGAAAACTCGTCCGGCATTACGGCCTCAACCGTCCCGAGCTGACGCTCGTGTTCGTGGACGATCCCGAGATCCGGGAACTGAACAGGAAATTCCTTAAAAAGGACAAGGCGACGGACGTCCTCAGCTTCCCGCTCCAGGAGAGGGCCGCGGACGGCAAATTCTACCTGGGCGACATCGTCGTTTCCGTCGCCACGGCGTCCGCGCAGGCCGCCGAGCTCGGCCATGGCCTCGAGGGCGAACTCGAGTTCCTGACCATCCATGGCTTCCTTCATCTCCTGGGCTTCGACCACGGCCGCGGGCACGAGGCCGAAGAAGCGAAGATCCTCGCGGCCCTGAGGAAAGGCTGACACCGCGTGATCCCCTGGATCGGACTGGCCTTGAGCTTCGCGGCCGCCTTCGTCCTGTCTCTCTTCCACATCGCGCTCGCCGGGTTCTCCAAGATCTCTCTGAGCGGTTTTCTCGAAGAGCGAAATAAGCCGTATCGCCGCGACGTTCTGAAACATTACGAAGAGATCAAGATCGCCGTCGAATTCTGGCGGACGGTCGTCCTCCTCGCTTTCCTGGTCTACGTTTTCATTTCCTTTCGCGGCGTCTGCCTCTGGCCCCTCTGGCTTTTCCTGGGCCTGGTCCTCGCTTATTGGGTTTTTTTCGAGATCCTCCCGCGCTTGATCGGGTCCGCGTACAAAAACGACCTGCTCAACGCCTTCCTGCCTTCCTATAAGTTGTTGCTCATCCTCTCCGCCCCCGTTCTCACTCCGGAGCGGTGGATGTGCGCGCGGGAAGAGAGCGAAGAGGCCGCCGAAGACGATCGGGAAGCCGGCGATGAGGAAATCGCGACGTTCATCGACGCGGCCCAGGAGGAGGGCATCATCGAGAAGGGCGAGGACGATCTGCTCCGGAGCGTCGTCGAATTCGGCGACATCGTCGTCCGTGAGATCATGACACCTCGGGTGGATATCGTCTGCATCAAGAAGGACGCGACGATCCTGAAGCTGAGGAACCTGATCATCACCGAGAAATATTCGCGCATCCCCGTTTACAAGGACCGCATCGACAATATCGAAGGCATCGTCATCGCCAAGGACCTGCTGGCTTTTTCGGAAGCCGCCCACGAAAAGGATCCCCTCGAGCCGCTCATCCGCCCCGTCATCTTCGTTCCGGAATCCATGAAGGTCAGCGATCTTCTCAAGGAATTCCAGAAGGTGAAACAGAAGATGGCCGTCGTGGTGGACGAGCACGGCGCCGTCACGGGCCTCGTGACGATGGAAGACGTCGTCGAGGAGATCGTCGGGGAAATCCACGATGAATACGACAACGAGGAAGCGCAGATCACGGAAACCGGGCCGGGCGATTATCTCGTCTCGGGCGGGGCGAAGGTCGAAGAGTTGGAAGACCTGTTCGGCCGGGAGCTGGCCGAGGACGATTACATCACGGCCAGCGGCCTGATCACGCATCATTTGGGGCGGCTGCCGGTCAAGGGCGAGGTCGTCGAGATCAAGGGCCTGCCGATCGAGATCGTGGATGTGGACCAGATGCGGATCAAGAAAATCAGGATAAAGCGTCCGGCGCCGACGGAGACGGACGCGGAAAAGGAATGACAAAGACCATGCCGAAACCGAAAACGGCGAAAGAACCGCAGAAAGAATACCGCGTCGGCTATGTCGCGCTGATCGGACGGCCCAACGTCGGCAAATCCATGCTCCTGAACCGCATCATGGACCAGAAAATCTCGATCGTTTCGAGCAAACCTCAGACGACGCGCATCAGCATCCTCGGGATCCACACGACCGACCGGGGGCAGATCATTTTCATCGACAATCCCGGCATTCACAAACCCCTCCACAGGCTGAACAAGCGGATGATGAATTTCGTCTATTCCTCGCTCGAGACGGCCGACCTGGTTTGCCTCCTCATCGACGCGTCGCAGAAATACGGACACGGCGACGAATTCGTCCTCGAGACCCTCCGAAATGTCAAAACACCCGTCTTTCTGCTGATCAATAAGGTCGATATCGTCAACAAGGGAAACATCCTGCCGCTCATTGATAAATACAAAGACCTGGCGAAATTCAAGGAGATCATTCCTCTTTCGGCCCTGAAGGGAACGAACGTCGACGTCCTGGAAAAGCTCATTTTCGAAAACCTGCCCGTAGCCGAAAAGCTGTTCGGCGACGAAGAAATCTCCGACCAGTCCGAGCGGTTCCTCCTGGCCGAGATCATCCGGGAAAAATTGCTTGGTCATGTGGAAAGGGAGCTGCCCTGGGTGACCGCGACCTATATCGATTCGATCGAAAAAAGGGAGCCGGAGGAGGCGGAAGAAGGACGCCGCCAAACCGAAGCGGAGAAATCCGAAGTGCCGCCCGGCTCGGGGCCGACGCCAAGAAAAAAACGGCCGGTGATATACATCAAGGCCAGCATCTTCGTCGAAAAGGACAACCATCGCAAGATCATCATCGGGCGGCACGGCCAGCTCATCAAGATGATCGGAATCGAAGCGCGCCGCGAGATCGAGGAAATCCTGGAGACGAAGATCTATCTGGATCTTCACGTCAAGGTCCGGGACAACTGGCGCGACTCCGCTGACGTTCTGGATTTGATCGAAGGCCAGAAGACGTCATAGACTTGTAGGCGTCAGAGGCGATTTCGTCGGCTCCGTTTGAGCCGATGCCCTTCTGGTTGACTTTCTATTGGCCCCATGCGAAAATCAAACTCCCTTTCGCGACGGTGAGTGTAGCTCAACGGGTTAGAGCATCGGACTGTGGATCCGAAGGTTGGGGGTTCGAGTCCCCTCACTCACCCCATCTTATTTGCCTATAAATTCAATCGTTTGCCCTGTTTTTTTCTTTCCGCTCCAATACCGTAGTTTACCCGCTTTTCAATCTAATCTGTGACATATTTGTGACATGGGAATAGATCTATCTTTGAATAGTGCACTGGACTCAAAATCCAGTGGACCGAAAGGCCCGTGTGGGTTCGATTCCCTCCTCCGGCATACCTTAATTCCCTTACTATTGTGTTACTTGTGAGAAATTAAAACCCTTTCTTGGGTTTAAGTCCCGATGCTGTATTTTCAGCGCTTTTAAGCCTGTTTGGTCAAACGGCGGTCAAATGGATTTCCGCCGGTCATCAGACAGTTGACGGATGGCGTTTGCGGAGAAGTCTATCTATCGCGCCTACTCAGGGGGCATCGGATGAAGGCTAGGGGTTCAAGCCCCCTCACTCACGCGTCAGATAAATGAGCATAAGTCGAGAGAGTCATTAAAATCAACAAATTCATTCAACCGGCTCAAAACGAAAATATTATCTTAAAAACAAAGACATTTATATGTGCTGGGTCAGATACATGGTGGACACTACACTAGTCAAGTATGATGGGGGGCATGTACTCCCGCAAAGCGATCTGCTATGGCGACATCATCCCCGGCTCTGAGTTCATCCGGTCTCTGGCCCGG
>JBEKTZ010000003.1:0-337272 GCA_049515535.1 Candidatus Aminicenantales bacterium
TTGGTCGCAGGGCGGGGTTTCATGCCCCGCCCGAGAAAGGGAGGCAGGGCGACCGGGTCTTCCCGGTGCCCGTTGGAAGGGGGAAACGCGAAGCGGGTTCCCCCTCCAAATTGACGCCGGACCCGACGGCGGCTTCCGTCCCAACCTTTTCACTTGCTTTTTGACTTGAAAAAAAAGTAGAATTCGAAAATAATAAGAGCAGAGTCATCTTGAAGGAGGAACAATGAGGAGAAAGAGCTTAATCGTTTTGGGCGTGATCATCGTCTTGTTCACCCTACAGAGCTGCAAATCCCAGCCCGAACAGACGCTTCTCAAGAACTATTGTCGCGCCGACAGCCTCAATGACATTCAGACTATGTCCACCATGGCCATCAATCCTATGAAGTTAAACGCGGCCAGCTGGACGATCACCAAGGTCAGCGAGGAGAAGACGGAGCCCGCCGCGCTTTCCGACATGGCCAAGGCCGAGGGGGATTTCAAGAAGCAGCAGGACGCGCATATTCCCGTGACGCTGGACGCCAAAGACGCCCTGGAATTGGCGAAAGACGAATTCAATTCCGCCCGGACCGGGCCCGCCAGAGCCGCCGCCAAGACGAAGGTGGACGCGGCGCAGAAGAAGTATGACGATGAGTACAAACTCCACCAGGAAATCATAAAGAAATACAGCGACGCCAAGGTTGCCGCCGCCAAGGAAGAAGAGATCACCATGTTCTCACTGGGAGCCGGCCAACTGCCGAACATCCGCGACCTCAAGGGCGATATCCGCTCCAAGGACATCGAGCTCCAGGTCAAGGACAAAGCGGGGGCCGTGAAGAACTATCTGATTACGATGAGGGTTTACACTCTCAAGGATGAGGCGTTGAATCTCACCTACCGCGGCCGCTGGATCATCACGCAATTCAAAGAGCTGTAAGGGAAAGAGAAGACAACGACGCGCGGAGCCGGATCTTAGCGGGCGGCGGGCAGCTCCGGGTTCGAGGGGTGCGCCGCGACGCTAAGGCCTGGCCCCGATTTATTTTATCTGTTATTTTATCTTGACTCCCGTGTCGTAATCCGCTATAAATAATTGCCCTTTTTGGGCCGTTAGCTCAGAGGTAGAGCACCGGCCTTTTAAGCCGGGTGTCGCTGGTTCGAGCCCAGCACGGCTCATTCTTCTCGCCCCTGTCGTCTAGAGGCCCAGGACACCGCCCTTTCAAGGCAGCAACACGGGTTCGAATCCCGTCGGGGGCGCTCCCATTACCCAAAACGCGTGCGTCTTTCCCCCGCGCTCCCTCTCCCTGGACGGGGGAGTTCATTGAGCGGAGGAGGAATCCTCGGCTGAGGCGCGCTTTTTCTTTTTTTTATAGAAAAAAAACACCGCGACGGCCGGGATCTGATAGACGGCGAAGATAACCGGGGAAAGGATAAGCCAGAAGACGTTCATGGCCGGAACGAACAGGATGACGAATCCGGCCACGCCGCCGAGCGACAGGATCGCCGCTCCCGTCAGCCAAATTACGGAACTCGCTTTTTTCATGATGTCGAATCCTCGGACGGTTCCCATCCTATCAAATCCGCGGCTTATGTTTCAATGCGCTGAACCCCGCCGGGATGAGCGGCCCGGACGCGGCTCTCGTTCGTGAAGAAGGCCTGGAATTTTGTTATAATGACCGCTCTCCTTAAACGGGCGGTTAGCTCAGCGGTAGAGCATCGGTCTTACACACCGGGGGCCGCAGGTTCGAACCCTGCACCGCCCACCAGATTGTTTCTGATGGGATAAGGCTTTTTAGTAAGTTCTCTTTTCAGCCCCAGTACCTACGTTTCAGCGTTTTTTGGCGAGGCTCCGCATATTCAAAAAGCTACTGACAGAACGGACGAGAAATGGGGGCCGGGTCAACTTATTCAAATAGTTGCTGACAGAACGGACGAGAAATGGGGGAGGATCAAACTTACTTGTTATTGGGATTAACTATCCTGCCCATGAACAGAATGGTGTCGCTTTGGTTGTCCCGAATGATGAAAAGAAATGGATGATCCGCACGAAACACAGGATAGTCATGGGCAGCCATAGCCATCTTTGCCATCTCGACGGCCGTAGCGGCCCCTGCTTCTGTCCCTTCCTCGTTGACCTCGACAAAAGCCTTGTGCTTGATTTGCGAGATCCGAAGAGATCCTTTCGGCCACCCCATACCGCTGAAATCCGCCTTTTCTAGGGCGAACGCATCCTTCATGCCCATTTTCTCACAGGGGTCCACCAAATCATACGTGGTTTCGAGCTTTAATTTCGGCAGATAAAGCTCAATCTTTTGAACTGGCTGCTCGTCCAGTTCCGCCAACCGTTCCTTCAGGCTCTGGGTGGTTAATTGTTTTTCCAGTGTGGCCAATCCATCGACAGCCTTCGGAAGCAGGATGACCATAGACAGATTCTTTCCTTTGTACGGGATTGAAACGGCCTGGAAATCCTTCTCGGTCAGGATTTTGAAATCGCTCTTATGGTACATGAGGGAAACTTTCACCTGCTTGCTCGCCGACATACTGAAAGGAGCATCATGAGTGCTGCTTTTCTGGAATGGACTCTCCCAGATCCCTTTGAAGTAAATCGCGTTCAGAAGCACACAGACTGAATTGGAATCAAGCTTCTCTAGTATCTTCTCGATCTTCCCCTCTGTCTTCTGCTTGACCCAGCCGTTGATCGTGTCCAATCCTCCACGGAAGATCGCGGCATCATAGTTGTCTTTCAGGATGGTCTTGAACTCGCCACTCACGTCACCGCCGGTGAGGACCAACGCGTTAGCAATGTTGAGTTTCTGCCCGGCCTTGAGGGCAGTGGCGACCAGTTCCTTGTTCAGACTCTTGAACGCAGGATGCAGTTTAGTTTGATCCAGCTGGAAATGAAGGACTTCCTTCATCTCCCTTGCCGTATTCCCTCGAGCTCCGGCGTATGCCATGCCCAGCGCCGCTGAGACGCTGTATGACGAAAAAAAGAGATTGCCTTCCTTGTCGCCAAGTTCGCGATACAATTGCACAGCGAAGGCGGTGTTTCCTTTAACAACGTTTTCGCGCAATGATTGCTCCGAAGGGGCTGCTTCAATTGATGTGGCAAAGCGCGCCGTAAATATGGCGCTCAACAGCATGGCTGACAACATTAGCAATAATCGATTCATTTTTCTCCCCTTTCAAGTATGTCGTTCACATGTAGTTCTTCCCATGCGCCGGAAAAATCCTGATCTCGACATTTAGACAATTGCGGGTGCACGTTTGTTCCCGAAATCTGTCCTTTCCGCGGATAAAAAAAAGTTTAGCCGAATCCCAAGCGATCCATTCCAACGACTGGTTATACGGCTGATTGAAGATCTCGTCTTTGTTTGTGTTTGCAAGTCTGACCCCAAATCCAATATATCAAGATTCGTGAACCTGCATTCGCGTTTCCGTTACGACCGTCTTTTATAAAGGCATAAGGATTTGCTTTTTCGCTCGGCGCGACTTACGCTCCCATTAAGCGTGGAATCGACGCTCCCCATCACGAAAAGAGGATAATCCCGGACGCGGATCGAGTCAAGAACAAGAAATTCGCCGCGAAAGAGGCCGGCGGGCAGTCGAGAAATTGAGCGAACTTTTCAAAGAAAGCGGAAAGAAACCGGAAAGCGTCGATATTAAGCTCCCGGCAAATGGTTTAAAATTATTCAATTAGCGGTTTTGATAAGCGGTCTTACACACCGGGGGTCGCAGGTTCGAACCCTGCACCGCCCATCCTTCAGCCGAAATGCCCGCATGTTTCGGGGTCCCTCCTTTCTTGTCATTCTCACAGCCTATTCAAAGCTAGCCCTATGTGTTAACAAGCTCTGTCGGTTTTAGAGGGGCTTGACAGATGCAATTCCCAGGACTATATTATTGGCAAATGCTAATAATTATTCGGGACGCGACCACGCCGACGAAGCCTGATAATAGCCGGCCGCCGGCGACCGGGGAAGTTCCAAAGCTATTTTTATTATCGGTTAGAGATGGCCCGGCCGCTTAAATGCCGGCGGATCGGCGGACCTCCCCAGGCGGATTACTTCAAGCCGAGAGGGGTGTCCCTGGCGGATTTGCCGGAAGTTCACTTGACGATGGACGAGTTTGAGGCCGTTCGCTTGGCGGATCTTCTCGGCTTATACCAGGAGGAAGCGGCCAAACGCATGGGCGTTTCGCGACAAACCTTCGGCAATATCATCGAATCGGCGCGAAAAAAAATCGCGGATGCGATCGTGAATGCCAAGGCTTTGAAAATCGAAGGAGGCGTCGTCACAATGAGGCAAAAGCTTTTTATGTGCTCTGATTGTCGTCACGGTTGGAGCGCAGCCTTCGGTTCGGGCCGGCCGCCGGAATGCCCGAAATGCCGGAGCCGGAATTTCCACCCGGCGACACGGGATGGCGGCAGGGTCGGCGGTGCTGGATTCGGTCAAGGACGCAAATCTTTTTGTAGGAGGATGGGTAGATGAAATTATGCATTCCAACGACAACAAAAGACGGCCAAAACGCTTTGGTCCATGAGCATTTCGGAAGCGCGCCTTTTTTCACGGTTTATGACGTCGCGACGAAAGCTACAGAGGTCATTGACAATTTTAACGAGCATCATGCTCACGGAATGTGTCAGCCCCTGGCGGCCTTGACCGGGCGAAACATCGACGTGGTCGTTTGTGGTGGCATGGGAGCCCGGGCCGTTCAAAAATTCAACGAGGCCCGTATCAAGGTTTATCGGGCTGTTCCGGGAACGGTTTCGGATATCGCACGCCTCTTCTCAGAAGGCACGCTCGAGGAGTTCACTCTCGCCGACTCCTGCGCCCATCACAACTGCCGCTGACCATCAGGAACTGCCTTTTGGCGACCCATAAGGCTTAACCATGCTCGCCGGCAACGGGCTGGCGGAAAGTCGGGATGTCATGGAATCGTGTAAGTGAACTGTAAACGGGGGACATCACAAATGAGAATGAATAGAACGGACTGGAAATATCTGATCGATACCTTGTTGTTCATCAGCGGGTTCGGCGCGGCGATCCTTGGTTTTCTAATGGGAGTCGTCCTTCCCGGCGGGTCCGCCGCTCCGGAAGCGCAGAAATATTTTCTGGGACTTCACCGGCATCAATGGGGCGGGTTTCACTTTGCCCTCGCCATCATCTTCATCGCGCTGCTCCTGATTCATTTGGTCTTGGAATGGAGTTGGATCCGAGGAAAAGCTCGTCAACTTTTTGGACACAGGTGGTGGGGCTTCCTTGTCCTGACCGTCGTGGCCGTGTGTGCCACCTTATTAATATTCTGGCTCTTAACGGGGAAAAAGGGTCCTGCCTCTGACGGGCGCGGCGGAGGCCGTGGGCGACGTCAAGCCCTTGAATTTCAATTGGAACCCGGCGTTTCGGCCGCGCCCCGAAGTTTCTTATCTATAATCTAGACAGCGAAACCGGACCTTGGTCCGCCACAAGCTGGTTTTTGTAGGAACGACGGGCTGGCTCGTCGAAGAGAACATCAGGCGCAAAATTGAACAAGACCGGAGCCAACAAGAGGCGCTGAATCTGAAGAAGAATAAAGCCGGAGTCGGGAAGTTTAAGCCAGGGCACGTTCCAGGGCAGCCTCGGCATGGAGGACGGCCGTGTCGAAAAGCGGGACCAGCGTGTCCTCCGGGCGGACGAGGAGCGGAATCTCGGTGCATCCGAGGACGATGCCTTCCGCGCCGCGGGCCACCAGCTTATCGATAATCGACAGGTAGCCGCGGCGGCTTGGTTCGGTGATTACGCCCCTCGAGAGCTCATCCATGATAACCCGGTGGATGTATTCCCTGTCTTCTTTTTCCGGCACGAGGGAGGCGATTCCGTGCCGAGCCAACCCCTCGGCGTAAAAGGGCTTCTCCATGGTGAAGCGGGTGCCGAGAATGCCGACGGACCGCAGGCCCCGGGCCAGGATCGCCTCGGCCGTCACATCGATAATACTCACGAGAGGAATCGGAGATTCGCGGACAAGTCGATCATAGTGGAGATGCATGGTATTGGTCGCCATGACGGCGAATCCGGCGCCTGCGGCCGCCAGCCTCTCGAGGCCGCTGAGCAGGGCTTCGGCGATCCGGTCCCATTCTCCGGCCTCCATCCAGTCCTCGAAGCGCTGGAAGCTGAGGCTGTAGACGACGATTTCGGGAAAAGCATGGTCGCCGAAGCGACGCTGATAGCTGTGGACGATGTGAAGGTAATAGGTCACCGTGGATTCAGGCGTGAGGCCGCCGAGAATGCCGATTCGCTCTGCCATGGGCGATGCTCCTTCTTTTGATAATTCGTTAGACCCTACGATAGCTCCCGGCGAAGGCCGGGGTCAAGTCGTGAAGAAGGCCTGGAATTTTGTTATACTGATCGCTCTCCTGCTCTTAAACATTGGAGGAAGGATCATGACCAAGATCGGCATCATCATTTGCGCTCGCTACCAGAGTTGCGGGGGCGGCAAATGCTTTCGGGCTCTCCGCGAGAGGGCCGGAGCTTTCGCCCGTTACCCGAAGGGCGAGCCCGTCGAGCTCGTCGGCTTTTCCTACTGCGGCGGCTGCCCGGGCGGGAATATCGAATCTGTTCCGGAAGAAATGAAGAAAAACGGCGCCCAAATCATCCACCTGGCGACGGGTCTGGTCGTCGGCTATCCGCCCTGCCCGCATTTGCGCGAGTTCAAGGAGTTCATCGAGCGGAAGTTCGGCCTTGAAGTTGTTATCGGGACGCATCCCATCCCTTTGAAGTATATGACCGCGCACGCGGAGCTTTCATTCTGGAAGGAAGCGGACATGGAAACGCTGGCCGGAGACCTGATGCGCGAAAGCCGGGAGGTCATGGAAGCCTACAACTGAGCGGGTCAGCGCCCGGCTTGCCCCGGATATCAAACCCAAGACAACGGCGACACCGGAGCCCGGCTTCGGAAGAAACGGATTTGCGGCCGGCTATAAAGACGCCGGGGCCCCGCCCGATTCAACTCGATTCGACTCGTTTCCTTGACTCATCTTTCCCGATGCCCTATACTTATTATTGATAATGAATACCAATACCATTACAAATATTGATTTCTTTCTATGAAGAACAAATCCGAGCATCGCCAACGCGACAGAATGAAGGATCATTGCGCGCGTTGGACGGCCCCGCGCGAGGAAATATTCTCCCTCTTGATTCGATCTCAAAGACATCTGAGCGTCAAGGAAATCTACGCGCTTCTCCATCCGGAGAACCCGGACATCGGATTGACGACGGTCTATCGGACCCTCGATCTCTTGGATAAGGCTAATCTCGTGCGAAAAATCAACACCGGAGACGGCCAAGGCCGCTATGAATACAATAAAGGCGATCATTCCGATCATCATCACCACCTCATCTGCACGGAATGCGGAAAAATCCTGAATTATCGGGATTTCGAGAAGGAAGAGCTCGATCTGGTCCGAAAGACCGAGGAAATTCTGGCGAAGAAGCACGGCTTTCTCATTCGAGATCACAACATCGAATTCCTAGGGCTCTGCGAGGAATGCCGTCCCGGCGGGAAGCGATCGAAAATCCGATGAACGGGGATGGATGATGACGCGGAGAGAATGAATTACGGACGTTGAGAAGAAATCATTTCAAAGGAGGCAGCATGAGAATCGCGATTGCCACGGATCAGGATTGTGTTTCGTCCCATTTCGGGTGCTGCCCGGCCTGCACGATTGTCCAGATCGAGGGAAATAAAATCCGGGATACGATCGTCATTCCGAACCCGGGATGCAATCATGCGTTCTGGGCCGATTTATTGCAGAAAAATTCGATCGCATGCTTGATTGTCGGGAAGATCGGATCCAATGCCCTGGCGGTGTTGGAAGGACGGGGAATCCGCATCATGACCGGCGTCGAAGGCAGGATCCAGGACGTCGTAGAGAAATATCTCGGCGGCGTTCTGCAATCCGGGAACGGCGTTTGCTCGGATGAGTCCGTTCCCCGCTCTTCATCGGACCGGCGTTTTCCGAAGACGACCTGATATCGCCGCGGCGCCGAGCGCATCCACCGGCCGGATCGGCGGCGGACAAACTCGACGAAACCAGAGGAGTCCGAAGATGGAACGTATGATATTTTTGGATAACGCCGCCACGTCCTTCCCAAAGCCCGAATCCGTCTACGTTTTCATGGACCAGTTCTACCGCCGGTCGGGCGTCAATCCGGGCCGTTCCGGTTATGACTTATGCATGGAGGCCGGAGAATTGTTGGACGGCACGCGGAAACTTTTAGCCCGCTTTTTCAACGGCTCGGATCCGAACAGGCTTTGCTTCACCTACAACGCCACGGATGCCCTCAATCTCATAATTTTCGGGATCCTCAAAGAAGGGGATCATGCGATCACGACGACTCTGGAACACAACTCCGTGTTGAGGCCTTTGTATCATCTCTGGAAATACGGCGGCGTCGAGGTCGACTATGTTCCGTTTGACGCCGCGGGATTCGTCGATCCGGCGGAGATCGGCCGGCGCTTCCGGCAAAACACGCGGCTGGTCATTGTCAACCACGGATCGAATGTCATCGGGACGGTCCAGCCGATCAGGGAGATCGGGCGTCGCTGCCGGGAACGCGGCATTCCATTCGCCGTCGACGCGTCCCAAACAGCCGGTAAAGTGGCTATCGATGTTAAAAACGATTTCGTCGATGTCCTGGCTTTTACAGGTCATAAATCCTTGCTGGGTCCGACGGGAATCGGAGGGCTGTATGTCGGCGAGGGAATCACCATCCGGCAGACCCGGGCCGGGGGAACGGGCGTCCGCTCAGCCGACCGGCTTCACCTTGAGGAATACCCGTACCGGCTGGAATACGGTACTCCGAATATCCTGGGGGCGGCCGGCATAAACGCGGGCCTGACCTGGATTCAAGAGAGAGGAATGGCCTCTATCTCCGCTCATGAGATGAAACTTGCGGCCCAGCTGCGGGACGGGCTCAAGGAGATCGAACGGATTATCCTCTATTGCCAGGACGACCTCACGAACCACGTCTCCGTCCTGAGCTTCAATATCAGGGGCCTTGAAGCCTCGGACGTCGGGACGATGCTCGACGTCGATCACAACATCGCCTGCCGGACGGGGCTCCACTGCGCTCCCCTCATCCACGAACAACTGGGGACAACCAAGATCAAAGGCTCGGTGCGATTCGGCATCGGTCCTTTCAACACCGAGGACCATATCCGAACGGCGATCAAGGCCGTCGCTGAAATCGCCTCTCTCCCGAGCCGCATGCGTACAGCCGCTTCTTAAAGTTCTATGGAAAATGATTTCATGATGGATGAAAAGGGATGAAAACTCGCCCGACCGATGAGTTCTGAGGCCGGCATCCCCCGGTCGGCGCCGGCGCTCTTCCTCAGGCGGGTTTTTTTCTGTCCAAAACCAGCGCCTCCGCGGCCAGCTCGACGACGCTTTTGATTTCAACGCCTAGCTTGTAATGCCTGTTGAGTTCCGCCAGCTGGTCCAGGCAATTGTGACAAGGCGAGGCGACAACCTTGGCTTTCGTCCTTTCGATCTGCCCGGCCTTGATCCGCCCGGCGCTCCGCCTGCGCGAGGTGAAATCGGTCATGGACAGCTGGCCGCCTCCGCCTCCGCAACAATAGTTCTCTTTCCGGTTCGGGGTCATCTCCACAAATTCTCTGACGGCATGTTGGAGAATGAAGCGTTGTTCCTCGCTTATTCCCCCCATGCGGACGAGCTGGCAAGGGTCGTGCAGGGTTACGGCCTTCGGATTTCGTTCCGGATCGAGCCGAATCCGGTCCGTCCGGACGTATTCCGCTACCACCTGGAGGACGCTCTTAACCGTATAGCCGAGCTTGCGGGAGAGCCATTCCGGGGCTTCCCACCGGTTGGACGCGAAACCGTGGCCGCATTCCGATAAAACCAGGGTCTTCGCCTCGAGTTCATCCATCGCGCGTTGCAGCCGCTCCACGATGAGTCCGGCCGCACTATCGTCCCCGGAGAAATAGGCATAGTTGGTCACGTCGAAAAAAGAGCTGGATAACGTCCAGTTTTCGCCGGCCGCATGAAAGACCTTGCCCGCCGCCGTGAGGGTCAGAGGATAAAACTTGGGCTCGCGGGGATTGACGATGTAGAGAAAGTTCGCGCCTTTCCGGTCCAAAGGGAGGCGGGCTTCCGGGTCTCCGGTTTCCGCTTGGAGCTCTTCTTCGAGCCAGGCGACCGTCTCGACCCATTCCTGCCGGGTAATTCCCATGTTATTGCCGGTTTCCAACGCCGTTCGCACCGTCGAATCAAGGCCATCGGGAACGAGTCCCATCGAGGCCAAAACTCCCCGTCCTTTCCGGATCAAACCGGGGATGTCAATTCCCATGGTGCAGTTCAGCGCACATCGGCCGCAGAGCGTGCACCTGCCGAAGAGGGAATCGATCCACTCCCGGGCTTCCGATTCGTCGAAATTTGCGGCTCCCGTCCATCCCGGCGCTCGGCGGCCGACCGCGCTGAAGTACCTTTTGAAAACGCGGATTACGAGGTTAAGTTTGTAAGCCGGGATCGATTTGAGTTCGTGGTTGTCGAGGAAATAATGGCATGAATCCGCGCAGAGCCCGCAGCGGACGCAGGATTCGAGATTAACGGCCGCCGGCGCGTCGATGGCGTCGGCCATCCGCCGGATGGCGGCTTTGTAGTCCGCGGGACCCAGGAGTTCGAGACGCTGTCCCAGGGGAGCGCTTTTGGCCGTTTTGTCGTCCATGATTCAACTCTCGACGCTGCGCGGAGGGAGGACTCCGCGCCGGCCGAAAAACAGGCCGAAGAAGATGCGGGAACAAAAGAAGAAGAAGCAATGGCGGATTTTGCCGACCGGAAGGTAAACGAACAAAAATATGGAATACGCGAACAAGAACGCGACGGCTTTGGCGTCGAAGGAAGCGGCCAAGGCCGTGCCAAGGAATATATCCACGAAGATATTGGCGCCGAAATCGTCCGGACGGCTGAGTCGCCTGGAGAGTGGTTTGGAGATTCGCTTGACGAGAAGACCAAGTCCGGAAATGAGGCCTAACGCCATAAAAATACGCGGAATGGCCACGAGAAACGAAGGGACGTCGACGGCGAAAACTTTAATGAACAGAAAGGCGAAACTGGCGAATATGCCGGCGTGGTACGCCACTCCGCCCAGATACGTGGAGAGATGGAGTCGGGCGCTTTCTTTTTCCCAGGGCAGCAGGCCCTTCCCCAAGGCATAGACTACGCCCCGGCGAGCACTTCCTTGGGGTTCGGCATAGGCGGGCTTTCGGCCGAATGAAAACGCCTTAAAAAGGAGATAGGCCAAGGCCGCCGCCGAATAGGAGGCGGCAAGAATGACTCCCCATTTCAAGGCGGCCATGACATGCGTCCGTTAAACGCAACCGTCGGGCTTGGGAAGTCCGGCCAACTTACATGCGCCTTTGGCCGGACCGGAGGGGAAAAGTTCATAGATCCGTTTCAGGGAGGATTGCGTCGCCTTACACAAGTTGCGCACCATCGGCGCATTGCCGTTCTCGAGATAATATTGACGGATGAAGTTGATGACGGTCCAATGCTCGTCCGTGAGGCTGTCGAGCCCTTCCTGGTCCTTGGCCAGAATTTCGGCCACGACCCGATCCCACGCTTCCGGATGGGCTAAAAAGCCTTCATCGTTGACTTCGATGATTCGGCCGGAGCTTGTGATTGTAGCCATGATCCTTCCTTTAATAAAAATAGGCGCTATTATAGCATGGATCGGGTTGAACCCATGTGTTTTTAAGCGAAAAACAGTCCTTGGCGTTCTTGCCTTTTCACCATGAATCCTAAAAAATTATTTATCGTATTTCTGGATCCAATTCATTGACAGCGGATTTTTCGCGTTTGACATAACCATAATCCTATGTTAAAGTTGTGCACCTATTTTTTTCATCATTTTAAATAAGGCATGAAAAACATGTTTGCTGTGATCAAAACAGGCGGAAAACAGTACGTGGTCAAGGAAGGCGACGTGCTGAGTGTCGAAAAGCTAAACGCCGAAGCCGGACAGAAATTGTTGTTCGACCAGGTTCTTCTCCTCGAGGACGGGGAACAAACCTTGATCGGAACGCCGATTCTGGAGAAGGCCGTGGTCAAGGCCGAGGTGGTCAAGAATTACAAGAACGACAAGATCCTCGTCTTCAAGAAAAAGCGGCGGAAACAATACCGGAGAACGCGGGGACACAGGCAGCCGTTGACCGAGATCAGGATCGAGAAGATTTATCCCGATAAAACGGCCGTGCCCGCGGACGAGCTCAAAATCGAGATCGTCAAGAAGCTGGCCCTGGAAGCCGCGCCCGCGGCCGCGCCCGTCCAGAAAGCCAAGGCCCCGGCCAAAAAAGAGGTTCCAGCCGAAGCCAGGCCCAAAGCTAAAGTAACGCCGGCGGCCAAACCAAAAGCCCGGGCCGCCAAGGCTCCGGCCCAAACGAAACACGCGAAAAAACCCAAAACCAAAACGAAGAAAACGGCCAAATAAAGGAGATCGAGAATGGCTAAAAAAGCAGGCGGAAGTGCGCGGAACGGAAGGGACAGCCATTCCAAAAGACTGGGCGTCAAACAATACGGCGGCCAACTGGTGAAGGCGGGATCGATCCTGGTCCGCCAGAGAGGAACGCCGTTCAAACCCGGACCCAACGTCGGAAAAGGGAAGGACGACACGCTCTATGCCAGAATCGCCGGCACTGTCCGGTTCGAAGACAAAGGCAGCCGGGGCAAGCTTGTCTCCGTTCTTCCGGCCTAACGGAGGACCGAAACATCATCGCGACCTTTTCCCTCTTCCATCCGGACGGGCCAAAAATAAATGAATTGACGGGCGCGCGAGGATCGGTCTTTTTCTAACATGTTCATTGATCAAGTCAAGGTCTTTCTTCAGGCGGGGAAAGGCGGCAACGGCTGCGTGAGTTTTCGCCGGGAGTACGGAGTGCCCAAAGGCGGGCCCGATGGCGGACACGGAGGGCGCGGCGGCGACATCTTTTTTATCGCGGACGAAAACCTGAGCTCGCTGTCGTATTTTCGCTTTCATCCCATCAACAAAGCCAAGAACGGGGCCGCCGGCGAGGGCGGCAACCGCTATGGAAAGCAGGGTGCCGACCTGGAACTTCTTGTTCCCGTGGGCACCGTCGTCAAGGACGCGAATACGGGGGAAGTCTTCGGTGACCTTCTCCGCCGCGGTCAGAAAATCAAGGCGGCCAAGGGCGGGAAAGGCGGTCGCGGAAACGCGTCCTTCGCCACCGCGACGCACCAGGTGCCGCGGGAGCACGAACCCGGCCGGCCCGGCGAGGAGAAAGAGCTCGTTCTCGAGCTGAAGCTCATCGCCGACGTCGGACTCGTGGGATTCCCGAACGTCGGCAAATCCACCCTGATCTCGATGATCTCGGCGGCCAGGCCGGCGATAGCGGATTATCCGTTCACGACCCTCATCCCTCATCTGGGAGTCGTCGACGCCGGGGCCAGGAGCTTCATCGTCGCCGACATCCCCGGTCTCATCGAAGGGGCGCATGCCGGGCACGGATTGGGCGTCAATTTTCTCAAGCATATCGAGCGGACGAAAGTGCTGGTTCATATCCTCGACGTTTCGCCGTATTCGGGCCGAGACCCGGTCCGCGATTACGCGATCGTTATGAAGGAAATCGAAGCCTTCAAATCCGGAATGTCCAAGCGGCCCCAGCTCCTGGTCGCCAACAAGACCGACCTGCTCGGAGAGGATGAAAAGAGGCTTGCGGCCGTGAAAAAACTCGCCGCCGATGAGGGGCTCCCCTTTTTCGCCATTTCGGCGATCAAAAAAGAGGGACTGCAGAAGCTCGTGGCGGCCATGGCGGAAACGATCGCGCGGATCAAGGATGAAAAGGCCGGGAGCCCGGAGTGAGAACGAAGAAAGAACGCATCGGCATTTTCGGCGGGACGTTCAATCCGATCCATAACGGTCATATCCGCGCGGCGAACGCGGTCCAGAAAAGGTTTTCCCTTGACCGCGTCCTTTTCGTCCCCTCCTATGTTCCTCCGCACAAGGAAACGGACATGATCGCGTCGCCGGGCGATCGGATGAAAATGGTCGAGCTCGCCCTGCGCGGCCGCAAGCGTTTCGTCGCCAGCCCGATCGAGATGCGGGCCCGAGGAACGTCGTATTCCATCCTGACCTTGAACAGGATCAAAAAGCTCCATCCGGATGCCTGGATCTTTTTCATCCTGGGCGTCGACGCGTTCCTCGACATCAAAACGTGGAAGGCCTGGAGGCGCGTGCTTGGGCAATGCCTTTTCATCGTCATGACCAGGCCAGGATTCCGTCTTCGCGACGCGAAGACGGCCCTTGGAAAACCGTTTGCGAGAAGAATTCTGGACATCCGGGGGCCGGCTCGGGTCCGCGAGGACCGGTTCTCCGAATTCGGCATTTTCCTCGTTCCGTTCGGCGCTCTCGACATCTCTTCCACCGAGATCCGCGAATGTCTTCGCGCCGGGAATCCCCTTGAGGGCCGGGTCCCTCGGGCCGTCGAAAAATATATCAAGGATCGCGGACTCTATGTGAGGAATTAGGAAAAAACAGGGAGACTCATGGACAGCCAAGAAGCCAAGAAAATCACCAAGCGCGGCCTTCCCTCCGACATCAAAACGGCGGTCAAGGCCGGGCAAGACAAAAAAGGGGAGGAGATCCTGGTCCTTGACCTGCGGGCCGTCTCGTCCTTCACGGATTTCTTCATCATCATGAACGGCAACTCCGGACGTCAGAACGCCTCCCTCGCCGAGACGATCGCGCAGGATTTGAAAAAAAGCGGCGTCCGGCCGCTGGGGGTGGAAGGCGCGGCGCACGGAGAATGGGTTCTCATGGATTACGGGAATTTCGTCGTCCATATCTTCTCCAAGCTGGCCCGGGATTATTACGCGCTCGAAAAGCTGTGGGGCGACGCTCCGAAGCTCGCCTATTGACGTCCGGGGTTTTTTCAGCCTCGATGCGTATCAAAATCTTATGGCCGGGCAGGACGAAGAGCGCCGCGGTCCGGGAATTACAGGAGCATTATCTGAAACGGATCCGCGCCCTCGCGTCCTGCGAGATCATAGAGACCGCCGCGGCCCGCGGCCTGGAAGAGCGGCACGAAAAAAAAATATTGGAAATCGAGGCGCGGGGGCTTGAAAAACATTTCAAAGATGATTATATTGTCTGCCTCTTTGATGAAGGACGAGAGATGAGTTCCAAGGAATTTGCCGGATTTATGGAAAAATGCAGGACGGGTCCGTCCCGGACGGTCACCTTCGTCGTCGGCGGGTTTCTGGGCCTCGCCGAGCGAATCCTGGCCAGGGCCGACGTCCGGCTTTCTCTGTCGAAAATGACGTTCTCGCACGAATTGTGCCGCGCCGTTCTCATGGAACAGATCTACCGCTCCATATCCATTATGAAAGGAAGCCCGTATGCCAAATAAAGGGGGAAGCTTGAAGAAGAAAGAGATCGAAGAATACAAAAAGCGGCTGGTGACACGTCGGAACGAAATCGTCCGTAAGCTCTCCAATTTCCTCAACGGGAGCAAAGAGGTCGAGACCGATATCGCTCAGGATCTGGCCGACAAAGCCGAAAGCTCCTACACCAAGGAATTCCTCTTGAGCCTCTCCGACGCGGAGCGGGATCAGCTCCTTCAGATCGATGAAGCCCTCAAGCGGATCGAGAGGGGCGAGTTCGGCCATTGCCAGATTTGCCAGAAGGAAATCAGCAAAAAAAGACTGAACGCCCTCCCTTGGACGTCGTTATGCATTGACTGCCAGGAAAAGGACGAGTCCGAAACGACTTGAAATTTCCTTTCATAACGTCCTTCGCGCGCGGCGCGAAGCTCTTCGAGCTCGCGTTCTTCCCCTCGTTCTGTAAAATTTGCGGGACGATCATGGACACGCCCGAGGAACGCGTGCTGTGCCAGCACTGCCTGAACAAGATCAGGCCTCATCGCTCCTCCTTTTGTCCTTCCTGCGGCAGGTTTTTCGAAGGCGCCGGCGAGCCGCATCTCTGCGCCTCCTGTTTGAAAAAGAGCCCTCCGTTTTCCATTCACAGGTCGTGTGCCAAGTATAGCGGCGAGCTCAAGGATGCCCTTCTTCTATTCAAATACCGGCGGTACAAGTCCCTGGGAACGAACCTGGGCCGTTTCGTCGCCGAAACGCTGAAAAAAGAGGATGGGATATGGTGGGGCGCCGACCTGATCACGCCGGTGCCGCTCCACCGGAGGAGATTGAAGGACCGGGGATTCAATCAAGCCGCGGTTCTGGCTGAGGAAATTGCGCGGCTGAAAGGCGTTCCGCTCGTGAAAGGCGTCCTGAAGAAGATCAAGAACGTTCCGCCGCAGACCTCCATGGAGCACGAGGAGAGGACGAGCAACGTCCGAGGCGCCTATCGGGCGGCGGCCGCGGATAAAATCCAGGGGAAAGTCGTTTTGCTCGTGGATGACGTCTACACGACGGGGTCGACGCTCAGGGAATGCGCATCGGTTCTGAAAAAGGCCGGGGCCAAAGACGTCCGGGCCGTCACTGTCGCCCAAGCGTAGCTTTGGTCGAGGATCCCGCCGCCGGAATTTCGCGCTTACTTCTTGGCTTTTTCCAGCGTCGCGGGTTTGAGGATCTTTACCTTTCGGGGTTTCAGTTCCTGGCGTTTGGCCATCGTGATCTTCAACACTCCGTTTTCGTGCTCGGCCTGGATCTTGTCCGGATCAATGGAATTCGGCAGCGTAAAGGCCCTGTAGAATGAGCCGTAAGAACGCTCGATGCGATGGTAGTTCTCTTCTTTGGTCTCCTTCTCGAACTTTCTTTCGCCTTTTAACGTCAAGGTGTTATCTTCAATCTTGATCTCGATGTCTTTTTCATCGATGCCGGGGACCTCCACCGTCATCATCAGTTCGCTCTCCGTCTCGAAAATATCCACTGCCGGCGCCCATGTGCTGGCCGATAGTTCCTTATCCTCGCTCCGTCCCGCAAAGACGTCTTCGAACATTCGGTTCATTTTCTCTCGCAGGGTCACCATATCTCTAAAGGGGTCCCATCTGATAATAGCCATTATACAACCTCCTTAAAACGGACCTTATTCCTTAAATAAGATAATATATGAGCGTGTTATTGTCAAGTAATATTAATAAATTATTTTAATTATTTATTTTTTCCGCTGATCAATAGCGTCAATTCTCCCTTAAGTATTCTATTTTCGATCGAATTCATGACCTCTTGCGCACTTCCTCTTATGAATTCTTCGTAAATTTTGGTCAGTTCCCTTGCGATCACGACCCTTCTGTCGCCCAATATTTCCCGCACGGCCCGCAGAAAATCAACGGCTCTTCGGGCCGGCAAATAAAATATAAGCGTGGCTTGTTCGTCCCGAAGAGACATCAGTAATTTTTTACCGGCCTCCTTTTTCGGCGGAGGGAACCCAATGAATAAAAAACGGTGAGTGGGAAGGCCTGAGGCGGAAAGGGCCGCGGTCGAAGCGGTCGGGCCGGGAATGGGAATGACCCTGATCCCTTCTTTGAGGGCATCGCGGACGAGCCTGAATCCCGGGTCCGAAATGCCCGGAGTGCCCGAGTCCGAAACGAGCGCCATGTCCTTGCCCCTTTTGAGAATGTCCAGGATGAGGGGGATTTTTTGACCCTCTCTGGGCTGATAATAGCTGATTAGCTCTTTTTTGATCCCGTATTTATTCAGCAGCTTCAATGTTTGGCGCGTGTCTTCGCAGGCGATGGCCGCGACTTCGCCCAATACGCGGACCGCGCGGAACGTGATATCTTCAAGGTTGCCGATGGGTGTGGCGACGATATAAAGCGATCCGGACAAGGCTTTATTTGTCCCAGTCGTAAGGATAGAGGAAATCGTGGCCGACCGTGCGCGAAGAGATCTTGGCGATCGGCGGGGTCTGCCTCTTGAACTCCGATCCTTTGATCTTGGCGATAATCTTCAGGACGCGGCTTTTCTTGATGCCGCGGGCGACGATGTCTTCAACCGGCTCGCGCCCATCGACGAGGTGGAAAAGGATCTCGTCGATTTCCGCGTAGGTCATTCCGATCTCGTTTTCATCCGTCTGGCCGGCCCAGAGCCCCGCCGTCGGCGGTTTCGACTGAATTCTTTTGGGAACGCCGAGATAGGCGGCCAGCTGGCGGACCTGGGTTTTGAAGAGATCGCCCATCGGATTGATGGCGCAGGCCATATCCCCGTGGATCGTTCCGTATCCGATCAACAGCTCGGTTTTGTTGCTGGTGCCGAGGATGAGCGCTTTTTCCCTGGCCGAGTGATCGTAGAGAATCGACATCCGCTCGCGGGCCATCTTGTTTCCGCGCAGAACGAGGTTTTTGGTCGGCTGCGTTTCGAAATACGCGTCCACCACAGGCGCGATATCGATGGTTTTCGATCGGATTTTGAGGCGCCGGGCCACGTCCCGGGCGTCTTTCATCTCGCCGCCGAAGCTTCCTCCGTAGGGCATGATCAAGCCGATGACGTTCTTCGGCCCCAGAGCCCGGACCGCGAGATAGGCGCATACGGTGGAATCGAGCCCTCCGCTCAGGCCGAGGATGCCCTTTTTGAATCCGGACTTGGACAGCTCGTCCTTTATGAACGTGGCCAGGATCCTGGCCGCGAACCCGCAATTAATCGTCAAAGCCATGGACGATCCTTTGGAGGGCCTCGAGGGTCACTTCAGGCTTGTCGTCGCGCTTGAACGGCCAGTTCTTTCGCGCTTTCCGAACCTCGTTCATATCGATCTCCCGGATGACGAGCTCCGGCTCGAAATACGCCGCCTGGGACAGACGCTCGCCCATTGGATTGAAGATAAACGATCCGCCGGCGAAAACGACTCCGTCCTCGATGCCAACGCGGTTGCAATACAGGACGAAGGCCTGCGAAAACCGGCCCATCGCTTCGCCCATCAATTCCCACATCCGGCTCGAGGCGAACCCCTTGTCGCCGGAGAGTCCACGGCCGGGAGCCGCGCTGATGGCGATCATGGTTTCGGCCCCTCCGGCGTATAAAAGGTAACTGGCATTATAATGGAGAAAGTCGCGGCAAATCAGCAAGCCCATTTTCCCCCAGGGTGTGTCGAAGGTCCGGAAATTGCGGCCCGGGGCGAAGAAACGCGCCTCCTCGAACAGGCCGAAGGTCGGAAGGAAAACCTTGCGGTGAATATGGAGAATTCTCCCTTCGGCGCAAAATGCGGCCGAATTGTAAAAAAGGCCTTTTTCCGCCGGCCGCTCTTCGACGAAACCGAAGACGAGAGCGATGTCCTTGCTTCGGGCCTTCAACGCGCGGATCTCCCGCGCTTTTTCCGGGTCCACGGCCACGGTCTCGACGAGGTCCCGGAGTTTATATCCGGTCAAGCTCAATTCGGGAAAGACGAGGAGATCGACGCCGGCTTTCCGGGCTTTTTCGATGGTCTGGAGATGGAGATCGAGATTCTTCTTGATGTTCCCGAGCCGCGGCGCCATTTGGGCCAGAGCGATTTTCATAAGGTCAACTTAGCACAAAATAGGGGCGGGGCTCAACCCCTTGATATCGGCAAGGCCGCCGGCTCTCCTCCGCGTCGCTTCTTATGGGAAATTTCGGATTTCATTTTCCCTGTTGAGGACGGCCGGGTTTTCGGATAAAATAGGACGCGGCCCATGGATCATATCGCTCATATCCTCAAAGAAATTCATTTCAACCGGAAGACCGGGCATCTGAGTTTTCGCAAGGACGATGCCCAAAAGAGCCTGTATTTCCAAGACGGCAGTCTGATCTTCACCAAGACGAACGTCCCCGACGAGCGGCTGGGCGAAATCCTATTTCACATGGGGAAGATATCCGAAGAGGCCTATCGGACCATTCCCCATCTCCTCAGTCCCGGGGCCATGCTCGGGGAGACCCTCCTTAAAAAGAAATTCCTTTCTCAACAAGACCTCTATGACGGCCTCGTCGCCCAAATGACCGCGATCAGCCTCAGCCTTTTCCCGATTTTTGACGCCGAGATATCCTTCCGCGAGCGAGGGAGATTCGTCGACGACAGTCTCGATCTGAAAATGAACATTCCGGCCTTGATCGAGCGCGGAATCCGGGAAATGCCGTTTCATCCCTCCCTGAAAGCGTTCTTGGAGGACAAGATCCCGGTCGCCAAAGAATCGGAAAACCTTCAGCTTTTGACGGACGAAGAAAAGCCCTGGCTCGATCTTATGGACGGCCGGAAAGACGCCGGTTCCTTGTTGGCCCTTCACGTCGGCAGCCCGGAAGAATTCTGGAAGATGCTCTATTTGTTTGACTGCCTCGATGTGGCCGTCATGCGGGAAGTCCCGCTCAAGAAAGACAAAGAGTCCGGCGCGGAACGGTCGAAGGCCGATGAAGACGCCAGACTCCGGGAGGCGATCGATCTCCTGAAGAGACTTCCCGAGTTGAATTATCATCAGATTTTGGACGTTCCGCCGAACGCCGATGAAACGGAGATCAAGAAGGCCTATTTCAAGCTCGCCCGGAAATTCCATCCGGACCTTTTCGGCCGGAATCTATCGCCGGAATTCAAGCGTCAAATCGACGAAGTTTTCGCCCAGATCACCAAGGCTTACCGGACTTTGATAAGCAAGGAACCGCGAGCCGCCTCCGCCGTCCAGCCCTCCGGCGCGGTGGCAGATGTCGAACGGGACAGGTCGAAAAACGCCGAGATCCGGTTTCGCCAGGGAAAGACGCTCTTCAACCAGGGCCGCTTCGAGGAAGCGATCAGCTTCATGGAGGAAGCGACGAGGCTCAAAGACGACAAGGGCGATTATTATCTGCTGTTAGCCTTGGCCCAATCCCGAGTCCCCGCCTTGAGCAAAAAGGCCGAGAAGAATTTTTTCAAATCCACCGAGCTCGAGTCGTGGAATCCCGAAGGCTATATCGGCCTGGGCTTATTGTATAAAAAAGAGGGGCTGCTCGCCCGGGCCAAAAAACAGTTCGAGCGGGCCCTGGAGATCGATCCCGAGCATAAGACCGCCCGGCACGAACTTCGATTGCTGTCGCAAACTTCCGAAGGAAAAAAGGGGCTCAAAGGGATCTTGACCATGGACCTGTTCGGGCCCAAGAAGAAATGAGGAGCTCGAACTCTCCTCGGTGAGAGCGATGGCTCCTCCCGTCCCCTCCGACATCACGATTCGATTTTCTTTAGAAATTTTTCTTCGTTCAGGATGGGCACCTTCAGCTTGCGCGCTTTGTCCAGCTTGGATCCCGGATCAGCGCCGACGACGAGATAGCCTGTTTTTTTCGAGACCGAATCCGTCACGGTCCCGCCCGCGCGCTCGATCCTTTCCTTGGCTTCTTCCCGGCTGAAACGCTCGAGCTTTCCGGTGAGGACGAACGTCTTCCCGGCCAGCGGCCGGTCGCCCTCCCGGCCGTCTTTTTTCCCGGTGAAGTTCAGGCCGGCGGTCTTGAGGTGGCGAAGAAGCTCCAGGTTTTCCGGTTGTTGGAAGAAAAAGGCGACGCTCTCGGCCACGATCGGGCCCACGTCCTCGATGGCCGTCAGTTCCTCGACGCCGGCCCGGGCCAGTTCGTCGATATCGCGGAAGCGGACCGCCAGGGTGCGGGCCAGCTTTTCGCCGACGTGACGGATGCCCAACGCGAAAAGGAGCCGCGAGACATCGTTTTTCTTGGAGTTTTCGATTTCGTCGAGAAGGTTCCGCGCGCTTTTGGGGCCCATCCGCTCGAGCTCGACGAGGGCTCCGTACTCCAACGCGTAAAGATCGGGGACGGACCGGACGAGCCGCTTTTCGAGGAGCTGTTCCACGAGCGCCTCGCCGAGGCCTTCGATGTTCATGGCCCGCCGCGAAGCGAAATGGAGAAGGCTTTCGCGGAGTTTGGCGGGACAAGACGGGTTCGTGCATCGCGCGACGACCTCGCCCTCGGGCCGGAACGCTTCCGAGCGGCAAACGGGGCACCGCGGCGGCATGACGAATATCCTTTCGCGGCCCGTCCGCCGCTCCTTCATCGGACCGACGATCTTCGGAATGACATCGCCGCTTCGCTCAATCAACACGTAGTCGCCGATCCGGATGTCCTTGCGCCGGATCTCGTCCTCGTTATGAAGGGTGGCGCGGCTGATGGTGATGCCGGAGAGCTTGACCGGCTCGAGCTCGGCGACCGGCGTCAGCGCTCCCGTCCGTCCGACCTGGACGGTGATGTCGTTCAAGCGGGTCGTCGCCTGCCGGGCCGGAAACTTGAACGAGATCGCCCAGCGGGGGAATTTGGCCGTGACCCCGAGCGTCTGCCGCTGCTCGGTGGCGTTCACCTTGACCACGACGCCGTCCACGTCATAATCCAGGTCATCCCGTTTATGGGTCCATTCCTTCCAGTACGAGACCACATCATCGAGGGTGGAGGAGAGCCGGGAGCAGGGGTTGGTTTTGAATCCGAATTTTTTTATGGTTTCAAGATTCTCCCACTGGCTCTTCGTCTCCGTGCCGTCGATGAAAAGGGAATAGAGAAAAACGTCGAGCCGGCGGGCGGCGACCTCCTTCGGGTCGAGGAGGCGGATCGATCCCGATGCCGCGTTTCTCGGGTTGGCGAAGAGCGGCTCCCCGCCGGCCTCGCGCTCGCGGTTGATCTTTTGGAAGGATTCGAAAGGCAGGTAGATTTCCCCGCGCACCTCGACGTCACGCGTCTCGGGAATGACCAAGGGCAGGCTTTTGATCGTTTTGACGCTCGCCGTCACATCGTCGCCCTGGACGCCGTCGCCGCGCGTGACGGCCTGGGCGTACTTTCCGTCCCGGTAAAGAATCGAAATGCCGAGCCCGTCGATTTTGAGCTCGGCCACGTATTTGATGTTTTGTCCGGGGAGAAGCTTCCGGACCCGCCCTTCGAATTCGCCGAGCTCTTCGACCGAATAAACGTTGTCCATGCTCAGCATCGGGAGCTTGTGGCGGACGGTCGGGAAGCCCTCGACGGGCTTTTCCCCGACGCGTTGGGTGGGCGACTCGGGCGTGATCAGATCGGGAAATTGGTCTTCAAGGCCTTGGAGCTCCTTGACGAGCCGGTCGAATTCGCTGTCCGAGATCTGAGGATCGTTGTCCACGTAATATTTCTTTTCGTGGCACTTGATCTCGTCGCGGAGACCTTTGGCCCGAATCGCGGCTTGTGGACGCGATAAAGGCTTGGACGGCATTTTACCCCTCCGACCGCATGGGACGTCTCACTCCGACATTGTAACGATTATGGGCGCAAAAAAAAATCCCTTTGTTTCACCCTGTCCGAGGGCGAAACAAAGGGATGGGGGCGTTTCGGGCGTTTTTACTTGACGCCGAGCTTTTGTTTTTCCTCGGCGAGGATTCTGGTGAAACCTTCGGTCGCGGCCTTGTGCTTGGCCTGGAGATCGTCGAGGGTCTTCTGCTCCTTGTCGATGTTTTCCTTGATTTTGCGGTATTCGCGCTTCTCGTCCGAAGACAGCTCGTCTTCGCTCTTGTTTCCGAACCTGGTGTTGATCGTCTTGACCCAATCATCGATGAGCTGTTTGCTGTCCTGCATGAGCTTCACCCGGTTGTTGTATTCCTTGTCATGCCCGAGAAAGAGGTTTTCAGCCATGCTCATGGCGTCTTTATATTTGGCGGAGAGAAGGGCGGCGTCAATGAGATACCGGATGGCGTCGTTCAACAGGGACGGGTTCGCCTTGGCTTCCTTGGCCAGGGTGATGCCGATATTATAAGCCAGGTCGGCGGACTTGCTCCTGCCGAAGGCTTCTTTCCACATGGTCATGGCTTCATCCGTTTTTCCCTCTTTGTAGAGGCATTGAGCGATCAGCGTCTGGCTTTCCGCGTCCTTGGGATTGGCCTGGACGAGGAAGCGGAAGACCCGTTCAGCGTCTCCGTAGCCCTTGGCGTCGTACAGGTCTTTCGCGAGTTTTTTCAGATCGCTGAGGATTTTGGGATCCTTGAGGATCGCATGGGAATTGATATAGGAATCGATGGCCGCTCTCGTCTCCCGGGATTTGTGCTGGGCCTGGCCCAGGAGGTAGTGCCCGGCGCCGATCATGCGGTTCCAATGGGGCGCCTCGGGTTCCTTGCTCTTCGCGGCCGTGGCGATCTGGATGATCTGGTTGGCATAGGCTTTCGCTTTGTCGTAATTCTGGCCTTGCTTCGTGTAGGTGTACGACAGGGACATCAGGACCTGACATTTCATAACGTCGTCCAGCCCTCCGAGGGTCAGAGCCTTTTCTCCGTAGTTGATCGTTTCCTGATCCGTTTTGCCCGGCCAGCCGATCGTGCAAAGGTTGGCGTTGGCGTAGTTGTCATATTTATTGCCTTGGCCGCCGTATTTGGCCAGGAATTCCTTGAGGAGAGTCGCCCGCTCCACGGGCGTATTGGCCTGCATGGCCTTGATGTAAGCTTCGTCGCCGGGATCTTGGGCCAGGGAGATTCCGCAAATAAAAGTTAATACGAGCACCGTCAAAATGGCTTTTTTCATTCCTTACCTCGCATCAAATTTTGGGGGATAATAGCTCACATCCCCCGAAATGTCAATAAAGGGACCGTTCAGGGGGTCCCTATGATCTGGCATTTTCCGCTGATATAAGCAGCAACCGGCGTGCCAAGATATGAGAACCCGGGGGATAAATCCGCTTTTCCCTCGTTCAAATCCATCGGCGATAGACCTCGCGCTTTCTCCTCGCAATCTCTTCAAATGGAAAAAAGCTCCAAGTTCGGATAAAATGCTTTTGATGAGCGCCCCAGCGGAAGATTTTCCACGCCTGTTTCTCGAAGCCGTCGGAAAACCCGTGCAAGAGAGGGTCCCGCTCCGGAATTATTCGAATTTCCGGATCGGCGGGCCGGCCGATTATTTTTTCGAGGCGACGGCCCTCGTGGATCTGAAATCCGCCATCCATTCCGCTCGCGCCTGCGGGGTCGCTTTCCATGCCATCGGAGGCGGGTTCAATCTCTTGTTCGACGACAATGGATTCCGGGGGTTCATTCTCAGAAACTCCGTCCGTGGAGTGACCATGGACGACCGCGGCACCCGGCTTGAAGCCGCGTCGGGAACGCCGATCGGAGATCTGGTCGATTTCGCCTTGGCCGAGAGCCTCGAGGGTTTTGAATTTCTGGCGGGCATCCCGGGCACCGTCGGCGGAGCCGTTTTCGGGAACGCCGGAGCGTTTGGAGAATGCATCGGCGATTGTCTTGAAGAGGCGGTACTTCTCGGGGTCGACGGCGCGGAGTCCCGCGTTCAGCGGATCTATTTCGCCTTCGCCTATCGTCATTCGCGGCTCAAGCTCGGGCGCGACATTCTCTTGGAAGCGAAGTTCCGGCTGCGGCCGGGCCGCGCTGATAGGATCAAAGCGAAGATTGTGGAGAATCTCGCGGTCCGGGCCGAGAAGCATCCGCCGCGGGATACGGCCTACGCTGGGAGCTACTTCAAGAACCCCACGCTTCCCGACGGGACGAGAGCGGCGGCCGGTCTTCTTTTGGAACAGGCGGGAGCCAAGGATCTCAAGATCGGAGGCGCGGCGGTCTATCCCGGACACTGCAATTTATTGCTCAACACGGGCGGCGCGACGGCGCGCGATATTCTTGTCCTGGCCGCGGAGCTGAAAGAGCGGGTGAAGGACAAGTTCGGGATCGAGCTCGAGGAAGAGGTTATGTTCCTTCCAGCGCGCGCTTCAGGGCTTTGATTTTTTCCGGGGGAAGATTTCTCTTCTCGGCGAGCTTCGAGGCTTCCCGGCCCAGGGTTCGATAGATTTCGCGCGCGGAAGGAATTTTCTCGAGCGCCGCGAGATGCCGGCGGACGGTCGCGGCATCTCCGCGGGAAATGGGGCCCGTGAGCGCGCTCGCCCTGTCAAAATGTTTTACGGTCTGTAAAGTTCCTTCGACGAGCGGCCAGAGGATTTTCACGGCCGCCTTGTCCTCGATCCCGGCCCGCCGGAGCAGAGAGCAGGCCGTATCGAAGAGAGGGACAAAGAGGTTGGCGGCCATGCTGCAGGCGGCATGGTAGAGGATCTTGTCCCGCGCCCGGATCGGAAGCGGCCGGGCGCCCAGGCTTCGGGCTATCCGCTCGGCTTCGCGACGCGCTCTTTCATCCCCCTCGATGCCGATATAAATATCTCGAAAATGACGAGGCGGCATATTTTTCCGGGGAAACGACTGGACGGGATGGAAGGAGGCGCAGAACGCGCCTCGGGCTTTGAGCGCCGCCAGGACCTTCGAAGAAAGGATCCCGCTCGTATGAAAAACGAATTTTCCCAGCCAATCGATGGGAGCCCGGGCGAGCGCTTTCGCGACCTGTTCGATCTCTTCATCGGGAACGCATAAAAAGACGGTGCCGGCCGCCGCGGCGGCCTTGGCGGCGTCCGTCGTCGCTTTCCCTTGCCCGATGACCCGACGGCTTTCCCGGGCCGCCGCGGGCCGATGGTCGGCCAGCCAGCGGACAATGAACCGTTTTCCGGCCAGGGCCAGGCCGAGCGACGTTCCCATCCGCCCCGCGCCGATGATCGTCACGCCGGTCATTTGTCCTCCTTGAAGACCTGGCTCCAGAGACGGACTTCGAGCGACGTCGGCCGGGCCTCGTTTTTCTCCATTTCCTTTTCCCTCTTCCGCTCCTTGAGCGCGCGGTTGAGCTCGGCGCTGAACTCCCGGGAGGTCAGGACGGAAGCGCCCCTGCGTCGCGCATCGGCTTTGATTTCGCGGTCCGAGCTCACGACGGACATTTTCCTCAAATCGGTCCGACCCGACAGGATGTCCCGGATGGCCGCGTCCGCGCTCTCGCCGGCGGGCGGGTAAATGATGTCGAACCGGTCTTCGGCCATGGCCATCCCGTCCGCGTCCGCGGACGGCGCGCCGTCGAAAACGAGAATGATGCGCGCCTTTTTCGAGCGCTTGAAGGCGAGGAGCCGCCGGACGAGTTTCAATTTATTATCGGGGTCCCTGTGACGGCCGGGGAACAAATGCCCCAGAAGGTTGTTGCCGTCGATGAGATAAGCCATGGCGAGATTCGCCTTATCCCGGCGGCCAGGTCATTTTCCGTCCGCCGAGGAGATGAAAATGGAGGTGGAAGACTTCCTGTCCCGAATCGCGCGCCGTGTTCAGGACGATGCGATAACCCGAGCGGTCGACGCCCTTGTCCGCGGCGATCGCGCGCGCTTTCATGAGGATATGGGCCAGGATATCGGCCTTGCCTTCGGGGACGTCGTTGAGCGAGGCGAAATGGTCCTTCGGAACGATCAGCGTGTGGGCCGGGGCCTGGGGCCGGATGTCGTCGAAGGCCAGGATGCGATCGTCTTCATAGACGATCTTGGCCGGGATCTTCTTGCCGATGATCTTACAGAAAAGACAATCCTCCATGTCGCACCTCATGGGCCTTTCGCCGTATTCCGGCCGCGGGCCGAAAAAGCCGCCGCCGCGACGATCCGGTCATCGATATGAATATCCTTCTTCCCCGCCTTTTCCTAGGGAGGAGGGTGGAGAAGGATTATGGCTGTCCTTTGAGCCGCTCGATCCTGGCCCCGAGGACCTTGAGCTTTTCCTCGATCGCCTCGTAGCCGCGGTCGATGTGCTCGACCTCGTTGACGATGGTTTCGCCGCCGGCGATCAACCCGGCCAGGATGAGGGACGCGGAAGCGCGCAAGTCCGTGGCGATCACTTCAGCCCCAGAAAGTGGGGTCTTGCCGCGGACGACGGCCTTGTCTCCTGATACTTCGATGTTCGCGCCGAGCCGAAGCAGTTCGTTCACGTGCGAAAACCGCCGGTCGAAAATGGTTTCGGTGATGATGGACGTCCCCAACGCTTGCGTCATGAGGACCATGAACTGGGCCTGCATATCGGTGGGGAAGCCGGGGTAGGGAGAGGTCGTGATGTCCTGGGGTTTGATCTCGGGGCTTCCCGTGACGCGCACGGTCTTGTCCCCATCGATGTCGATGGCCGCGCCCGAATAACGCAGCTTTTCGATGATCGTCGTGAGATGGCCGGGTTCGGCGCCGGTGAGGGTGATGTCGCCCGGCGTCAGCGCGCCCGCGACAAGGAACGTCCCGGCCTCGATCCGGTCGGGGATGATCTCGTGAACGGCGGCGCCCAGCGCTTCGACGCCGTTGATCCGGATGATCTCTTCGCCGATCCCTTCGATCCGGGCCCCCATTTTCAACAGGAGCTCGCAGAGATTCGAGATCTCGGGTTCTTGGGCGCAGTTGCGGAGGATCGTTTCCCCGCGGGCAAGAGCGGCGGCCATGATCAGGTTCTCCGTGCCGGTGACCGTCTTTTTTTCGAACCGGATTTCGGCGCCCTGGAGCCGCCCGGCCTCGGCTTTGATGTAGCCGTGTTCGAGGACGATGTTCGCGCCCATCCTTTGCAGGCCGGCGATATGGAGATCGATCGGACGCGAGCCGATGGCGCAGCCGCCGGGCAGAGCGACGATGGCCTTGCCGAAACGGGCCAGCAAGGGGCCCAGAACGAGAATGGAGGCCCGCATGACGCGGACGAGATCATAGGACGCCTCCTCGGACCGGACCTTTTTGAACTGGATCGTCAACGCGTTCTTGTGGAGATCGTATTCCGAGCCCAGCTCGGTCATGAGCTTGAGCATGGAAAAGACGTCCTTCACCAGCGGGATGTTGTTCAAGAGAAGTTTTTCGCCCGTCAGGAGGGAAGCCGCGATGGCCGGAAGAACGGCGTTTTTCGAGCCGCTGATCCGGACGTTTCCCTTGAGCCGCAGATGATGATTTCCGAAGATCCGAATCTTTTCCACGGAAGGAATTGTAGTCGATCGGAGCCCAAAATTCAACCTGAGCGAAGAACCCGCCCGCTCCGCCGCGCCGCGTTCCCGACAGCGGACGGGGCCCCGGGCTTTGCCCGGGGGTCCACTTCCGCGGTACTCGCCCGTGGATATAAGCCACGGGCGAGTGGCGAGCCGAAGGCTCGTCCCTTGACGACCGCCGGCGATGAGATAAAAGGAATCAAATCGAGGCGAGGGCCTGCTCGAGGTCGGCGATGACGTCGGCCGGGTCTTCGGCCCCGACGCACAAGCGGATGAGCTGCGGCGGGACATCGGCCATGCGCCGCGCCTCTTCGCCCTGCTGCTGGTGCGTCGAGATGGCCGGGATCGTGGCGACGCTCTTGATCCGGCCGAGGTCCGTGGCCCGGAAGATCATCTTGAAGCCGTCGAATACCTTGCGCGCGTTCTCCGGCGGTCCGTCCACGCGGAAGCTCATGAGATGGCCGTAACGGTTGATCTCTTTCCCTGTTCCGTCAGCGGAATCGACGAGGGTCATGTACCGTTTCGCCAGCGGGTGAAGTTTATATGTCGGAAGGCCGAGGTAATCCACCTGATAGACCTTGGGGTGCTTCTGCAGCCACTCGGCCACGTTCTGGCAATTGGCGCTGACGAGATCCATGCGCGAGCGGAGCGTGCGCAGATCGTTGAGGGCAAACATGGCGTTGACCGGCGAGGCGGCGGGGCCATTGTCCCGATAGGGCAGGAACTTCACATACTCGGCGAAGCTCGCCTTGAACAACGGATGGTCGTTTTTGATCTTCGTGACGATGGGCTTGCGGCAGATGAGCGCGCCTCCGACGGCCATGCCGCCGGCCGTGATCGATTTCGTCAGGGAGTGGACGACGACGTCGGCGCCGTGGGCGAGCGGCCGCATCAAGGCCGGCGTCGCGCACGTGGCGTCGAAGATGAAGGGGATGCCCCAGGCGTGGGCAAGGTCGGCCAGCGCTTTCACGTCGGCGAAGGACTGCTGCGGATTACTCGGCGCCTCCATGTAAAGGAACCGAGTGTTTTCGTCGATCTTGGATTTCCAGTCGTTGACGTCCTCCGGGTGAAGCACCCAGCGGACCTCGACGCCGCGCTCCTGTCCGCGGCGGATATTGAAGAGCTGGAAGGTCCCGCCGTAGACTTGGATGCAGGAGACGAAGTTCATCGTCTCTCCCTCTTTTTGTTTGACCAGGAAGGGGTCGATGGCCTGGGCGATGGCGGACATGCCCGAGGCCGTGACGCAGCAGGATGTGTCGCAGCCGGCGCGGTAGCCTTCGAGAAGGGCCAGCGCCCATTCCAAATAGTAGGTGGTCGGATTGGCGATGCGCGAATAACACCAGGTCGGGATAAGATAGGCCAGGGCCGCCTCGAGCTCGTCCGAATCCCGGTACGACTGGGACGCGGACAGGAAAAGCGGCTCGATGACCGCGCCCTGGTTCCGGCGGTAGGCTTCTTCGAGCGAGTACAGACCGTGGACGGCGATCGTGTCGAATTTCCATGTTTTGACCAGGGCGAGATGGGCCTCGCGCTCCGCGATCAGCTTTTTGGCCTCGGCCACGTACTTCATGACACCCGGGCTGTATGTTTTGTCTTGCATGGCGCCTCCTGAAAAAAGTCCGGCCGCGTGCCTTTAGAATAATTCCATGATGAGGACTAGAGAAGAGAACGCGGAATCAACCCCGCGGTTCGCTCGTTGAGCGCGTTAAAACGCATGATACAGAATCAAAATATCCCGATTCCTTAGCCTTCAGCTTATCTCAAATCGCGATGAATGGCAAGGATGTCCTGAAGGATGGAATCGCCGGTTTCGAGCTTGCCCGCCCCGGGCCCCTGGATCGTCACTTTGCCGAGGAGATCCATGTCGAACGTCAGGGCGTTCTGGGCTCCCATGACGCTGGCCAGCGGATCGGACAAGGGGAGTTTTTGGGGGGCGACGCCGGCCGTGATCCTGGCGCCTTCCCGTTTCGTCCCGGCGATGAGCTTGTAGCGATAGCCTTCCTTCTTGGCGTCCATGACCATTTGTTTCGTGATCGCGGTGATCCCCTGCGGGGTGATATCCGAAGGCCGGATGTCGCCGCCGAGAATGACGTTGGAAAGGATGACGACTTTCGCCAGCGCGTCGAAACCGCCGACATCGGCGGTCGGGTCGGCTTCGGCATAGCCCAGTTTCTGGGCCAGGGTGAGGGCGTCGCCGTAGCTCATGTCGTCCAGTTCCATCTTGCTCAGAATGAAATTCGTCGTGCCGTTGAGGATGCCCTTGATCTCCTTGACGGCGTTCCCGGCGAAGCCGCTCTCAAAAAGCGTGAACACGGGTGTGCCGCTCATGACCGTGCCTTCGATCCGGAACTGAACCTTCTTTTTCCGGGCGATCTCCCTGAGCTCTTTATAATGGAGCGCGGCCGGGCCTTTGTTCGAGGTTGCGACGTGAATGCCTTTTTGAAGGGCCTTCTTGATATAGCTCGTCGCCGGTTCTCCGGTTTGGATGTTCGTATAGGTCAGTTCGGCGATGATATCGGCGCCGCAGACGTCGATGACGTCGAGGGGGTCCATCCCGACGGATGTCTTCCCCGGCTTGTATTCGGCGAGCGTCTTTCCCGCGCTCAGGAGGGCGAGGACCTTCTTGATGTCGATGCCTCCCGGGACCATCAATGTTCCCTTGATCTTATCCGTGATGGCGACAACTTTGGCCTCGAAGCCGAAGTCCCTTTTGAGGTCGCCCGCTTTCCTGTCGAGGATTTCCAGGAATCCCTGGCCGACGGTGCCGCAGCCGATAAGTCCGATCTTGTATTTCATAAAACTCCTCCAGATTTGGGCTCACGAAGACGACGAAAACATCCTAGCTTATTCGAGGTCCGCATGTCAAAAAGAGATCGCTGGCCATGTTGACTTCCTTTTTTTTTATGCCTATGATGAATGCGCTTTGAAGTCTCAGGAGGGCCCGTGAATAAAAAAATGCTTGCGCTCATAGTCATTGTCTTTGCCTTCGCGATTCCCGCCGCGTCCGGCCAATCGCCCGCTAAAAGCCTGAAGGTTTTCATTTCCGTGGACATGGAGGGCATCTGCGGGGTCATCAACTGGGATGAAACGAGCCAGGGCGGACCGGATTACGGCATGTTCCGGGCGCTGATGACCCAGGAAGCGAACGCCGCGATCCAAGGGGCCGTGGCGGCCGGCGCGACCGAGATCCTCGTCCGCGACGGGCACGACTCCGGACGCAACATCCTGCCCGAAATGCTGGATTCCCGGGCCCGGCTGCTCCGCGACTGGACGTACGGCCCGCTGAGCATGATGGAAGGAATCGACAAGACGTTCGACGCGGTGATCTTCATCGGCTATCACGCGCGTGCCGGCACGCCGGACGCGGTCCTCAAACATACGATGACAACCAAGCTGCTGGACGTGACCATCAACGGCCGGAAAATGCCCGAGGCCGGAATCAACGGCCTGATCGCCGGCTATTTCGGCGTGCCCGTCGTCCTCGTTTCGGGCGACCAGGCGATCGCCCGCCAGGCCAGGGAATTGTTCGGGGATATCGAGACCGTTGTCGTCAAGGAAGCCATCTCCACGGCGGCCATCATGCTCCATCCGTCCGTGGCCCGGGATTTGATCAAAGAGAAAACCATGGTCGCGCTCAAACGCCTGAAGGATTTCAAGCCGCTGAAAACCAACCCTCCCTTCGCCCTCGATGTCTCTTTCGCCGATGAGGCCTTGGCCCAAAAAGCTTCCTATATTCCCGGCGCCGTCCGCAAGGACGAACACACGGTCTCCTTCACGACGAACAATTTCATGGACATGCTGAAATTGTTCCGGCTGTCGAAAATGTAATGTCTCGGCGACGATCTGCGTCGATTCAGGGACCGCTCGCGATTTCCCGACCATAACGGTGACGAAAAAAAAGGACGGTTCCCGAAAGAACCGTCCTTTGGACTTTTCTAAAAATCGGGCTGAGCCCGCTTGCTCTTACTTCGGCTGCTGCGCGGCCTTGATCTGGGATTCGATCCACTCGGTCGTGATGCTCTTGGGTCTTTCGAGCGGGAGGCCGACGGCGCGGCTCCAGATGAGCTGGGCCAGGATGCCGAGAGCGCGGGAGACGCCGAAGAACACGGTGTAGAAGTCGTACTCGGTCACGTTGTAGTAGTAGAGGAGGACGCCGGAATGCGCGTCGACGTTCGGCCAGGGATTCTTGGCCTTGCCGTGCTGGAGGAGGATATCGGGAGCGACTTTGTAAATGGAACTGACGATCTTGAACAAGTCATAATCGGGCAGGTGCTTGAGGGCGAACTCTCTCTGGGCGACGTAGCGGGGGTCGGTCTTGCGGAGGACGGCGTGGCCGTAGCCGGGAATGACCTTGCCGCTGTTCAGCGTGTCCCACAAATACTTTTTGAGTTGCTCTTCGGTCGGAACGCCGCCGAGGTCCTTCATGACGTCCATGATCCAGCGCAGGACTTCCTGGTTGGCCAGTCCATGGAGCGGGCCGGCGAGGCCGTCCATGGCCGCGGAGAGGGAGTAATAGCCGTCGGACAGCGCGGAGCCGACGAGGTGGCAGGTGTGGGCGGATACGTTGCCGCCTTCGTGGTCGCTATGGATGCAGAGATAGAGCCGCATCAGGTCATAGAACTCGGGCTTGTCGATGCCGATCATGTGGGCCAGGTTGGCCGCCCAGTCGAGCTTCGGGTCGGGGGCGATGTACTTGCCTCCCTTGTAGCTTCTCCGATAAATGCGGGCCGCGATCTCGGGCAGCTTGGCGATGACGTCCATGACGTCTTCGAACATGGCGTCCCAATACTGTGATTTGGGCATACCTTCCCGATATCGCTGGGCGAACTTCGAGTCTTTCTGGAGGGCCAGGATGGCCAGGGAGAACTGGGTCATCGGGTGCATGTCGATGGGCGTGGACTCCATGATCTTGAGAAGGTAATCGGGGAGCTGGCTTCTCTTCCGCCATTCCTCGGTGATCGCCTTGGCGTCATCGAGCGTCGGGACGTCGCCCGTCAGAAGCAGGGAGAAAAGACCCTCGGGAAGGGGCTCTTCGGTGCCCGGCAGCCTGGGCAGTTTCTGCTGAAGCTCGGGGATGGTGAAGCCGCGGAACCGGATGCCCTCATTGGGGTCCAGCGCGGAGGTCTCCCAGACCATGCACTTGATGCTGCGCATGCCGCCGTAGGCCTGGGAGATCGTGACGTCGCCGATCTTCATTTCTCCGTTTTCCTTCGTGATCTTCTTGATTTTCTCGCCGAAGGGAACCATTTTTTGAACGAATTTCTCTTTTAATGTCGCCATTAAGAAAACCTCCTTCATTAATGGGCTTTAAGATTAAGATATAAGTGTCCTTGCCACGGACTTATGAACCGGCCAATATAGCATGCTCCCTCCGGCCTGTCAATGAAGAAATCGCTGAACAGGGACGCTCCGGGAAGGCCCTCTCTTGCTTTTTCGAAGCGCCGCCGCTATCCTTATGACGTTACGCCCGACATCGGGATCGCGGGTACGTATCCATCGATCTTCCGAAGGAGTGAAATATGCCATACATCATTTTTCTCGTCATCGTCGGCGGCCTGTTCCTCATCGTCGTCGCCATGTACAACGGTCTGGTTCAAATGAGAAACCGGTGCGACAATTCCTGGGCGCAGGTCGACGTTCAGCTCAAACGCCGCTACGACCTCATCCCCAACCTGGTGGAGACGGTCAAAGGATACGCCAAGCACGAACGCGAAGTTTTTCAGAACGTCACCGAGGCCCGGGCCAAAGCCATCGGCGCCGGAACGGTCAAGGATCAGGGCGCGGCGGAAAACGCGCTCACGGGCGCCTTGAAATCGCTGTTCGCCGTGGCGGAAAGCTATCCGGAACTGAAGGCCAACCAGAATTTCCTGATGCTCCAGGAAGAACTGGCCGGCACCGAAGGCAAGATTGCCTATGCCCGGCAGTTCTACAACGACCAGGTCATGAAGTTCAACCAGAAACAGCAGATCTTCCCCTCCAACCTCATCGCCAAGGCCTTCGGCTTCAAGGAGAGGGAATACTTCACGCTCGAGGAACCGGCCGCGAAAGAACCGGTCAAAGTCTCGTTTTAAAATATCGGGTTCGGAGATTTCGCCCGCTATTTGAAGATTTGACATGTACGAACAAATAGCCGCCAACAAGCGGAAGTCGTTTCTGCTCTTTACGTTCTTCGCGGCCTTCATTTTTCTCCTGGCCGGAGTCTTCGGACAGCTCATGGGTATGGGCGGGGCAGGGCTGGCCCTGGCCGTCGTCATATCCCTCGGGATCGCGTTGATCAGCTATTACTCGAGCGACAGGGTCGTCCTGGCCATCAGCCGCGCCCGTCCCGTCACGAAAGAGGAATTCCCGCATCTCTATGATGTCGTCGAGGGCCTGTCCATTGCCGCCGGCGTTCCCGCGCCGCGCTGTTATGTGATAGACGACACCGCGCCGAACGCGTTCGCCACGGGGCGCAAGCCGGAGAATTCGTCTATCTGCGTCACGACCGGCCTCCTCGAAAAAATGAACCGGGTCGAGCTCGAAGGCGTCATCTCCCACGAGATGTCGCACATCAAGAATTATGACATGCGCCTCATGACGCTCGCCGTCGTCATGGTCGGGATCGTCGCGCTTCTCAGCGACTGGATCATGCGGAGCTTCTGGTGGGGAGGGCGGCGGGGCGGCCGGGACAAGAGCGGCGCCGGCGCGATCTTCCTCGTCGTCGGGCTCGTCCTGGCCTTGCTCTCGCCGATCATCGCCCAGTTGATCCAGCTGGCCATTTCGCGGAAGCGCGAATTCCTGGCCGACGCGAGCGGGGCGATGCTGACGCGCTATCCGGCGGGCCTCGCTTCGGCCCTTCGAAAGCTCGAGTCCGATCCCGAGCCGCTGGAGGCAGCGAACAAGGCCACGGCCCATTTATTTATCGTCAACCCGCTGAAGAACTTCAAGGGCGCCGTCAATAAATTGTTCAACACCCATCCGCCGATCGAGGAGCGCATCGCCGCCCTGGAAAAGATGTAAGAAGCGCAGAACGGATGGTGCGTCCGGATTTTGCGTCTTGAAAAGCCGAATCATTCTGGCTATAATCTAGTCCCCTGAGCGGGGCCGTAGTTCAGTTGGTTAGAACGCTGGCCTGTCACGTCAGAGGTCGCGAGTTCAAGTCTCGTCGGCCCCGCCATTCTTTCTTTTTGGCTTCTTGGCTCGCTAATTCTCTTCCCTTTTCTTCAGCAGTTGCCTCTGCCATTCCTTGAATAAATCCTATTTCCCAAAGGGATTTAAAAGGCTTATTCCATTCGAAATAAAAGGGGGCAACCGTGAGAAATCGGTCTTCATCATCTATCGTGGCGCAATAATTTTTCAAGGTAATTCTAACGGTTCTAAACATTAGATGATTGATGCCACAGTCGAGATACTTCTCCACGACGGCCTTGACGATCGACCGGAAATAGCCGTAGGCCTTCTCGAAACGCTCCTCATACTCCGCGACGAAACGCTCGAAATGATGGAAAAGCACCCGGTAGAGGACGGTCCGCGCCGGATGTCGGGGACGATAGACTCCCGCCATAGCGGGAGAAAAGCTCCAAGAAACGAGCCAATGTCACGGAGATGATCGCGTCTCCCCTGACAAGACATGAGGAGTTCCGGCTCGGATGGGTGAATCAGGTCGTGAAAAACGTCAACCGGAGTTGACGCTCGTCGGAGGCGATGGGAAACGAACGAGTACGGACACAGCCCGGCTTTATCTGGAAGTAGCTCATTTTAAGAAGGCTTATGCGACGCAAACACAGAGGACGGGGGTCCAGTTCAAGCGCCTGGGCACCCCCACCCCCCTATGGGAAACATGCCCCCGGGCTGACTCTGCTCTTGCACATATTTCGAGGATATACGCGAGAAAGTTTTTCCATATTTTGTAAAAAGGGTCGCTACTGAAGCGTAGGATACCGGCTTTTCCGGATTGAGGGGCACTGTGGTGCCATTGAAATCGGGCAAGTGGGTGGGTGAATGGTTGGGTAGGGGGGTAAAGGGATATCCTGAAAACGCTCTCTGCGTGGGGAGGCAAAGGGCAAAGGTGGGATTTGGGATGGGCTAAAGTGTAGGTATGGGCATTCTGGAGTTCATTGCCCGGGTGACCTCGCACATTTCCGACAAGGGCTAAGTGGCGGTTGTTGACATCGCCGCGCGGAAGGCGATATATTGCCTTCGTGGTCGGAAGGAGGGAATCAACCGTCGGGAGCGGCTATTATCAACGCTGCGTTAAAAGGAGATGCCTGTCCCTCAAAAAAGGGGGGATGTATCTCAATGTCGCGGCCGCCCCGAGAACGTTTTTTTTTGAGCTGCCTGTTGGTCTCGATTATTGATAAATGGGGAACCGCGAGTCATGACGCCATTCTTTAAAAACGATAAGGTCGTTGTCATCGCCCTCTTCGGCGCGCTCGGATTGACGGTCTTTTTCGGGGTTTTGGGCAGACATTTTCAGATGGATGACGCTTTGATATATTTCCGATATCTGGAAAATCTGACGCAAGGGAACGGGCTTGTTTACAATATCGGAGAACGAGTCAGCGCGCTCACGTCTCCTTTCTATACGTATCTCTCGATCCCCGGCGTCTTGATCTCTCGGGACATCCAATCCAGTCAAATGATCTTAGGCGCCGCTTTTCTGTTTTTTACGGCGGTGATGTTCGTCGTCACGTTCAAAAACGTCCTAGATAAGCAGGTGCTCTTGTTCGCGCCGCCGTTAATTTGCAGCAATTATTATTTTTTTGTGACGTTTGGACTCGAAACGACGCTTTTTCTCTTCCTCATTCTTGCCACGTTCTATTTTTTCAAAAAACGTCAAAATTTTGCTTTGGCGATCTCTGCGTCGCTTCTTTTCCTGACGCGGGGGGAATCACTCTTTTTGATCTTGATCCTCATCGGCTTTCACTTTCTCGAAAGGAGGAAATTTCCCTCCTGGCCCGTCTTTATCCCTCCTGTTCTCATATTCCTCGTCCATTATGGATTTAATTATTTTTATTACGGCCAGATGTTGCCGGAAACGCTAACCGCGAAAATAGGTCAAGGCCGGTCGGGAATGTGGGGCTCTTCGCCTGTTTTCCTGCATAATATAAAGCCATTTCTGAGCCAATTCTTTGATTGGAATTGGCTCTTGATGGGGACTTTGGCGATTTTGGCCTCGATCGGCGTTTATCTCAATTTGAAAAAAAAGCACAGCCTCATCTTCATCCTGTTTTTCGTGGCCTATAATGCGTTCTATATTTTCTTCGACATTCCCTATTATTATTGGTATCAAAGCTATAATGTTCTTTTTCTCTATATATGTGTGATGTGGGGATTGAACGGCGTTTCTGCTTTCTTGTCGAAACAGCCATTTTCCAAAACGATTCAGACGGCGATCATCGGAGTTCTCTTTTTGATGTTGTTCATTCCTCAGGTTTCTATATCATCCACAAAATTGAAAAATGTCGATGGGCGGAGGGAGTATCAAAGTGTCGGCCTCTGGCTCAGGCAAAACACGCCTCCGGACGCGACGGTGGCCTGTGTCGAAATCGGGACCATCGGCTGGTATTCCAAGAGAACCATCATCGATATTTTGGGACTCGTGACCCGAGATAATGCCAAGTACATCACCGGCAAGAAGTTCGACGAGTGGCTGAAGCATCATACGCCGGATTATATCGTTGTTCACGTTCCCTTGCTGCCGCTTGAACAGAGCGTCCAAAAATTGATCGATGAAAAAAAATATATTCCAGAAACTGGATTTCGCCACGAGGGAATTTTGTTGTTGAAAAAGGCCTGAGCCTTTTAGTCGCCGACCCTGTCCGAATCATGAAAAGCAACGTGCACGGCATGAGATTTCTCTCGATCCTTGTCGATCAGCAAAACGGCCCACTTATATCGGATCGCGTGGAGTCGAGTTAGCAGGCTATAAGACAGTTTCTAACCTGCCTCAGCCAGCTACTCCATCTCGTTTTCCTCATAAGCGCCTGATAATTCAGGTCGTTAGGCAAATCATAAGGGAGCTTAAGTTTCCGCCGATTTCCGTCTATTCCCGCGCAATCCCGCCTTTAATCCATCATAATAATCGACCGTCCATTTTTGGGTGGTCATCTGGATTGTGGCATGCCCGAGGATTTCTTTGACTGTGACGAGATCTATGCCACTTATGACCATGTAGGTGGCTGCGGTGTGTCGGACGTCTTGAAGAAGTATCTCGACTGCGGCAATCCCTGCTGCGGCTCCGCCCCCAGAAGAAGGATCATGTTAGGTTTGCTTCTTTCGTTCATATTTCCCCCGAGGTTGATAAACTAGAGTCCTCTTTAGATATGAGTGTTTTTAGTTGTTGGATAAGGGATATGGCGAAAGGTTTGGTCAGCGCAGTTCTAAAATAACTATAAAGGCCCCGCCACTCCTTTCCCGAAACGCTGACGATTCCCCCCTTCTTGGAAGGGGGGGTAGGGGGGATAAGATCACTAAAAAGATTCGGGAGCGTTTCGGGCTCTTTTAAACGCTGACGATTCCCCCCTTCTTGGAAGGGGGGGTAGGGGGGATAAGATCACTAAAAAGATTCGGGAGCGTTTCGGGCTCTTTTAAACGCTGACGATTCCCCCCTAAACATGTTCGTCAATTTTCTCTTGTCTAGAACAGCCGTTTAATAATGGCGATGGCTTGTTCGAAGTTCTTATCTTCCAGAACGATCGTGAATTCGTTCAGGGTCGAGACGACCTCGACGACATTGATCCCCGCCCAAGCCAGGGGCTTAAGGATATAACTGTAAACTCCCGGCACCAGGGCCGTCCCCGTCGGAAGCAGGACGGTGACGGACGAGAGGTTTTCGATCCGGCCAATCACGCGTTCCCCTTTGAAAATCGCCAGGATTTTTTCCTTGAGATCGCGGCTGGCGATGATCGTTGTCTCGTTCGTCCCCTGGGTGACGGTCAGGAAATGGCCCGGCCCGCCGCCGATCCGGTCGAGGAGCTTCTTCCGGCGCAGGGCGAGACTCGCCGCGTTGGCATAGGTCACTTCCATCAGGTCCGATTTGACGGTCATGTCGGGAGCGTTGCGGAACATGCGTTTGATCCGCAGGCTCGTTCGCTTGACGTTTTTTCGGGAAAGGCGGTTCAGGGCGACGATGACCGCTCCGTCCTGGACCTTTTTCATGGTCTCTCGTTCCACGTCCGGCTTGATGTGCCGGGCCAGCGCCGAGAGGTTGACGATCCCCATCGCCAGCGCCTCTTCCATGTAGAGGGATTTCTTGATGATTTTTTCAACGGCCTTGGCGATGGTGATCATGTTCAAAATTATACAAAAAGCATCGGTCCCTTGTATAGGATTTCTTAAAAATTGACGTCCGCTAAAAATTGCTTTTAAAATTAGCCCCGATCACGGAGACGTGACGCTTTCAACCAACGAAGGAGGCGACGATGTCGCTCGAAAAAATCGAAATGACGGCGCGGGGCGAATGCCCGGTATGCGCAGCGTTCGTGTTTTCCGCGTCCAGCGTCGAAGAAACGGAAATCCTGGCGTGTCCCGAATGCCGGACCATGTTGGTCGTGGACGGCGTCGAAGGGAGCCGCCTGCGATTGAGCGAGGCGCCCCAGATCGAGGAAGACTGGGGAGAATAAACAGCCGAGGATCCGCCCTGGAAAGCGTGCCGACATGACGTCCCTGGCCATCTTCCATTCCACCATCCGCAAAGAAGAAAAGCTGATCATCGAAGCGGCCTCCCAAAGGCAGGTCCGGGTGAAACTCGTGGACATCCGATCCGAAATCTTCGCCCCCGGATCTTATGCGGTCGACTATGACGTCGCTTTGGAACGATCGGTCTCGACCGTCAAAGGCGACTATGCGCTCGCGTTTTTGGAGTCCATCGGCGTGCCCGTCGTCAATGCGCCGGCCGTCGCCCGCGCCTGCGAAGACAAATTCATGACGTCGCTCATTCTCTTCAAGGCGCGCGTCCTCACGCCCCGCTTTGCCCTCGTCTTCACGGCCGAACAGGCCTTAGAGGCCGTCGAGGCGCTCGGCGGCTTTCCCGTCGTCTTGAAACCGCCGCTCGGGTCCTGGGGCCGGCTTCTGGCCAAGGTGAACGATCGCGATTCGCTCGAGGCTTTGATCGAGCATAAGGATGTTCTCGGCACGCCGCCGCAAAAGGCCTATTATCTGCAGGAATTCGTCCGCAAGCCGGGACGGGACATCCGCGCTTTTGTCGTCGGCGAGGACATCCTCTGCGCCATCTACCGGGAATCCGGGCACTGGATCACGAACACGGCTCGGGGCGGCGTCGCCCGGAACTGTCCCGTGACGGAGGAGATGCGTTCCGTGTGCGGCCGGGCGGCCGCGGCGGTCGGGGGAGGGCTTCTGGCTATCGATATTTTCGAAACGCCGGACGGGCTTTCGGTCAACGAAATCAACCATACGATGGAATTCAAAAACTCGGAAGAGCCGACCGGCGTCAGCATTTCCGGAGCGATCGTGGACCATTGTCTTCGGGTGGCGAAAAAGGGATCGCCATGAGCGGGGACAATCTGGACGTCTCCATCGTCGGAGGCTCGGGGTACGCCGGCGGCGAGCTGCTGCGGATTCTCCTCCAGCATCCGCGCGTGCGCGTCCGGCAGGTGACAAGTCGTCGCCATGCCGGTCAGCCCGTCACCACGCTTCATCCGAACCTCAGGGGATTGTCGCTCCTCTCTTTTGTCCCGGCCGAAAACCTCGAACTCTGCGACCTCCTGTTCCTGGCTCTTCCCAACGGAGAGTCCATGAACGGCATGGACGCATGGATGGCCAAGGCCGAGAAAATCATCGACCTTGGCGCCGACTTCAGGCTCCGGGATCAGGAGACCTGGAAAATATGGTACGGCTTGGAACATGCCCGGCCCGACCTCCTTCCTCGATTCGTCTATGGCCTTCCGGAAATCTACGAGGACGAAATCAAAAACGCGCGATATGTCGCCGGACCCGGCTGTGAAGCCGTTGTCTCGATTCTCTGTTTATATCCGCTGGCCAAGCATCGGCTGATCCGGCCGTCGCCCATCGTCATCGACGCGAAAATGGGAAGCTCGCAGGCCGGCCATGCGCCGTCCGCCTCCTCCCATCATCCCGAGCGGTCCGGCGTCGCGCGGTCCTATAAGCCGACGGACCACCGCCACGGCGCCGAAATCGAGCAGGCTCTCGGCGGATTCCAGCCGGATTTCTCCGTTCACATCTCGGCAACCGCCATCGAAATGGTCAGAGGCATCCTTGTCACCATCCATACCTTTCTTGATGATCCAAAGATGGATGAAAAGGAAATATGGAAGACCTATCGGCAGGAATATGGCGCCAAGCCGTTCATCCGGATCGTCAAGCAGAATCTGGGGCTCTATCGGTTCCCGGAGCCCAAGATCCTTCAGGGAACGAATATCTGTGAAATCGGTTTCGCAAAGGAAAGTCGGGGCGGCCGACTTGTCGTGCTGGGCGCCATCGACAACTTGGTCAAAGGCACGGCGGGCAACGCTGTCCAATGCATGAACTTGATGTCCGGCTTTCCGGAGGCCGAAGGGCTGGGGTTTCCCGGCCTGCATCCGGTGTGACCATGAACGAAAATAAACAGATCATGCGCTTTTTCCGCGGCGTGATCGATTCCACGCTCCGCGAGGGATTTCAATTTTCCAAGGCGAATTTCTCCCTCGACGAACAGAAGCGAATCTTTTCCTTCCTGATGGGGATCAGAGTCGACTGTGTGGAGGTCGCCAACCCGGCGAAGGAGGAAATCCGGGGGATGATCCTGGAGCTCGTGAAATTGCGGGGCAATAGCCCGGCCAAGATCTTGTCCCACATCCGCAATCATGAAAACGATGTCCGGATGGCCATCGAAAGCGGCGTCGACGGCGTCAACATTTTATGCACCGTCGATGCCGAGCGTCTGGCGGCCATGGGCAAGACGCTGGAATCCTACAAAGAAAAACTCCGCGGGAATGTGCGGACGGCCCAGACGAGCGGACTTGAGGTCCGCGTCGGCGTCGAGGATTTTTTCGGGCAACCGGTCGAACAAAGCCTTGAGATCTACCGGATCGCGGAATCGCTGGGCGCGGACAGGGTGGCGTTGGCGGATACGCTGGGCAAAGCCCTGGGCTGGGAAGTCTCTCGCCGGATCAAAGAGCTTCGCCGATATATCCACGCTCCGCTCGAGGTCCATTTCCACAACGACCTCGGCCATGCCGTAAGCAACGCCCTTGCCGCTCTTCGGGCGGGCGCGAATTTCGTCAGCGCCTCCCTGCTCGGGATCGGGGAACGGACGGGCATTACGCCGCTCAGTTCGCTGCTCATCAACCTCTATATGCTGGACGAGCGGTTGGCGCGGAGATACGATCTCAGCCTCCTGACCGAAGCGGAAAATTACGTCTCGCTGATCTGCGGGATCGAAATGCCTCATCACCTGATGACCAATCTGTCGAACGGATTCGCCCATAAAGCGGGCATTCATCTCGATGCCCTGATGAAATTCGGGCCGCAGAAATACGAACCGGTTTCCCCGGGGCTCATCGGCAATCGGAGGAAGCTGGTCGTCGACACCCTTCTCTCCGGGAAAACCGGATTGATCGACATCGCGAATTTCCAGGAAAAATACGGCTGATTCATGCTTTTGATAAAAGCCGGCGGAGGGAAGGATATCAATTGGGAGGGCGTGTGCCGCGACATTGCCGAAATCTGGCCGTCCGAACCCGTCATTCTTGTCCACGGCGCCAGCGTCCAACGGGACGAGCTTGCCGCCCGCCTTTCGGTCCCGGTCAAGAAGGTCGTCTCTCCCTCGGGCGTCATGAGCGTCTATACGGATAAAGAGGCCATCGAGGTTTTCCTGATGGCTTATGCGGGACTTGTCAATAAGCAGGTCGTTGCCCGGCTCCAGCGACACGGGGTGAACGCCGTCGGCCTGTGCGGCGTGGACGGAGGACTCTGGCGGGCCAAAGCCAAAAAGGAAATCCTCGTCCAGGAAGGCGAAAAGACCAAACTCCTCAAAGGCAATTTGACCGGCCGCGTGGAAAAGGTCAATACGGAACTGCTCCGGCTTTTGCTGGATCACGACTATTTGCCGGCGGTCTGCGCGCCCGCTCTGAGCGACGAAAACGAAATCGTCAACACGGACAACGACGCGGCCTCGGCCGTCACGGCCGGCGCATTGGGGATCAAGAAAATGGTGTTTCTCTTCGAAGCGCCCGGGCTTCTCCGGGACGCGGATGACGAAGGAAGCCTGATCCGCCGGATCGACCGGCTAAAAATCGAAGACGCCCTTCCGTTCGCCCGGGGGCGGATGAAAAAAAAGATCCTCGGCGTGAAGCGCGCGATCGAGGCCGGCGTCGAAACTGTCTATTTCGGGGATGGAAGGGCGGTCCATCCGGTCAAAAACGCCCTGGCTGGGAACGGGACCGTCATTTCCTGAGCGCATATCATGAAGGAATATTCGCTCCTCCAAAAAAAGTACATGGTCAATTCCTATGTCCAGCGCGGCTTGACGCTGGTGGCGGGGGACGGCGCCTATCTTCGTGATGCCGCCGGAGTCCCGTATCTCGACCTCATGACGAATTACGGCGTGAACATCTTCGGGCATAGCCATCCGGCGATCGTCGGCGCGCTGTCGGCCCAGGTCCGGACGCTGACGACCCTGCATGGAAGCTTCGCCAACGATCGGCGCGCCGAGGCGGCCCAAAAGCTCGTGAATCGCTGCGGCGGCGGACTGTCGCAGGTCTTTTTTTCGAATTCCGGGGCCGAGGCGAACGAGGCCGCGCTGAAGTTCGCCGTGCTCGCCGCGGGGAGGAAAAAGTTCATCGCCTGCCGCAACGGATATCACGGCAAGACGCTGGGCGCGCTGTCGGCGACCGATGGGCGGAAATTCCGGGAAGCCTTTGAGCCTCTTCTCTGGAGCTTCAAGGCTGTCGCTTACAATGATCTCGATGCGCTCAAGGATGCGCTGAGTGAGGACGTCGCGGCCTTCATCGTCGAGCCGCTTCAGGGAGAGGGAGGCATTACGCTCCCGAACCCCGGATACTTGAAAAGAGCGGGCGACCTCTGCCGGTCCTTCGGGGCGTTGCTCATCCTGGATGAAATCCAGACAGGGATGGGAAGAACCGGATATTTTCTCGCTTCGCAGGCCGAAGACGGCCTTTCTTTCGATATCATGACTCTCGGCAAGGGTCTCGGCGGAGGAATCCCGATCGGCGCGACGCTCGTCTCTCAAGCCGTTGCCGATAAAATCCCGCGCTCTTCGCATACCTCGACTTTCGGCGGAAATCCGCTGGCGGCGGCGGGCGCCCTGGCCGTTCTCGACCTGCTTGACGAGTCCATTCTCGTTCACGTCCGGCGGATCGGAAACGACTTTCTTGAGCGGCTCCGGACGGTCGAGTCCGAAGTCATCGTCCAAGTCCGAGGGAAAGGATTGATGCTCGGCATTGAAGTCTCCGAACAGCGGGATGAAATCCTCAAAGCGCTGCAGAGAGAGCGAATCCTGGCTATCCCCGCCGCCGACAATGTGGTCAGATTCCTTCCTCCCTATATCATTGAAACATCCCACGTGGACGAGGCCTTTGAAAAAATCGTGAAAATATTCTCCGCGCTTTCCGGAAATTAAAGGCTGAAGATGTGCCGCTTTTTAATGGTCAAGAGCCCCTCTCCATTTCCTATCGGCGAAATCCTGGAACGGTTCGCCGAAATGGCCGAGAAGAGCCGGGCTCCCGACGGCGATAGACAGGCTGATGGTTGGGGCGCCGGATGGCTGGACAAACGGGGGAATTGGCAAATCCGGAAGTCCATCCGTCCGGTCTGGGAAGAAATCGGCGCTTCCAGCGGGATTCCGCAAAGCCGTATCTTTCTCATTCACGCCCGCAGCGCCTCCTTCCCGGGACATAAGGAGGTCGTCGCCTATAATCAGCCCTTCGTCAGCGACGCTTTCGCGTTCGTTTTCAATGGATTTCTGCGGGGCGTGTCTTTCCCGTTTCCCGTAAAGGGTGACATCGGCGCCCAGAAGATATGGACTTTACTCTCCGGCCTAATGGAGACGGTGGATCCGGAGACCGGTCTGGCGCGGTTGACGGAACTGCTTAATCGAAATACGCGCCGGATCCAGGCCCTGAACATCGGTATTTGCGATAAGAATCATCTCTTTGCTTCCTGCCGGTACGTCGGCGACGAGCCTTATTATCAGCTTTATTATCATAATGCTCCCGCTTTAAGCATGATCTGCTCGGAGCCTTTGATGGGTTTCCCGTTTTCTCCCTTGCCTCGTCAAAGGGTCTTCAAGCTATGATTTAAAAGAACGGGACGTAAAGACCCAGGAAAAGGGACCGGCCGAAGATGGATTCCTGATCCTTGCGCGAAGCGTAATCCGCGTCATATTCGAAGCGCAGAACGTTCTTGGCGTCCAGGACATTCGTGATCCCAAAATAGATAATGACCGCCTTCCCCAAAAACTGAATATTCCACGTCCCGTTCAGATCCATTCGTTGGTAGGCCGGGCAGCGGCGGCTGTAGGGCGGTCCCCAGACGGGGATGAACGATTCGCCGACGGGGTCCCAGTCCCGGCCGAGAAGCGGCGTGAACGGCCGTCCCGACGCGATCGAATACCGCAGGCCGAGCGATCCGTCCTTGAACTTCCAGGAGACGATTCCCGTCGCCGAATGAGTGATGGCGTAGGGCGAGGGGGCGAGAACGGAAACGTCGTTTTCCCGGCGTTCGGAGAGGACGAAGTTGTAAACAAGAAGCGCCTCGAACGCGGCGGACTTCTTCTTGATGTAAAATTCCGCGCCTCGCGCATACCCGGCGCCGCCGTTGGTCATCGCTCCCCCGGCGTCACGGAGAAACAGATTCCGATATTCCTTGTCGTAAACCGCCGCGCGAAGATCGAAACCCTCCGTAATCCGGTCGTAGCTCAACGCGTAATGAACCGCCGTTTTCGGCCGTAAACCCGAGTTCGCCGCCAGGACGGAATAATCCCCGAACTGGTGGTAAACGCCGGCCGAAAACCGGAAGACGTCCCTCCGCGTGAAGAGGAACGCGGCCGAGAAGCGAGGGTCCAAGGCCCATCCCCGATTCAAAAGATCGAGAGCGGAAAGGCGGCCGCCCAGGTTGAAATAAACCCGATCGGAAAGACGGAATTTATCCTGAGCGTAAAAGCCCAGCCGCGTTCCGGTCGTTCGATAATTCAGGGCCTCGATCTCCGTCAGCGACGTGTCGATCCTCCGCCGCGAAAAATCGGCGCCGAATTCGAGAAAATGCCGGTCGAAGTCTCCGATGAAATCCAACCGCGCCTGGGTTTCGCCGTCGCGGCTCCGGACTTGCAAGGTCTCCGGCTGATCATAGATCAAATCGTAGCGAAGAGAAGCCAGGAGCGCCTTGAAGACCAGGCGGTGGGACAGCGTCGATGTCCAGGAGACGGCCGCGAATGTGTTTATCGTGGAAACGTCGAACGCCGGATCCGCATTCTGGGAATACCGATAATTGTCGGCCATTCCGTAGATCCGGATCTCATTGGAGCGGCCGAGCGGAAATTGGAATTTGCCGAAGGCGTTCTCGGTCCGAAAATCGCGGCCGCCGCCGCGGCTGTTCAACCGCGTCAGGATGTCCGAAAAACCCCGGTTATAGCTCCCGACAAAACTCCCGATTCCCTTCACGGGAAACGCGGCATAGCTGTTCAGGCCGAAGATGGATAGGCCCAATCCTCCCTCCGCCTTGGCCGGATGGTCCTTGGCCGAGATGTCCATGACGCCCGAGAGGGCATCGCCGAATTTGGGATGGAACCCGGTCGTGGCTATGGAAAAACTTTCCACGACCTGATTATCGAACACACTGAAATAGCTCTCGTGGAGAGATTCGCTGAGAAACGGATGGCGGAGTTCGATGCCGTCGAAGACATAGGCGACCTCGTCGGGCGCCCCGCCCCGGATGAGGAGGCTCGACGCGTCCGGGGGCGAATTGACGCCCGGAAGGACATGCCCGGCAGTGACGGGATCGGCCGCCGTTCCGGGAAGCGTATAGACTTCCATCTTCGTGAGCGTGACGGTTTTTTGGGTCTTTTCGTCCGAGACGATACTGTCCGCGGCGACGGAAATCTCGCGGGCGGGCGCGGGCTCGAGGTCGAGCTCCACGGTCAGAAATTTTCCCGGCTCGGCCTCGATGTCTTTTTTCTGGTATCCGATCAGCCAGACGGACAGCTTGATGGTCCCGGACGGAGGGCGCGGAACCGAAAGCCGGAACCGGCCGGCCGCGTCGGCCGAAATGCCCGGCCCGTCTACGATCGCGACATACGCGGGAAGGGGATCCCTAGTCTCGCGGTCCAGGATCCGGCCTTCGATGAAGACGTTCTGTCCGGCGGCCAGGCCGATGCCTGACAGGAGGAGGAGAAAAATTATACGAAGAACGGATCTCATGGCCGGGCGTTCATTTGGATTTATCCAGCGCGGCGAGTTCCGCCTTGGCCCATCCGAAATCGGGATTGACCGCGAGCGCTTTCATCAGCATCTCCCGGGCTTTGCCGGGGTCGTTTTTCCGCCTGTAAGCGAGACCGAGATAGACATAGAGTTCATCTTTTCCCCAATCCGGCTTCAACGGATCGGCGGCAACCTCCCGGCCGAACAAACCCTCGGCCTTCTCCAGGAACGGCAAGGCTCGGTCCGGCCCTCCGCCATAGGCTTCGGGCACGTACAGAGTGTATTCGCCCTGGAGAAGATGAATCCTTGGGTCGGCCGGACTTTTTTCCTCTGCCTGGGCAAAATACTGGTAGCTTTTCATCCCGAGGGTCATGGCCCGGTCGGGATGAACGGCAATTTCCAGGCCCAGGAAATAACCGTAAAGCGCAAACGCCTCCCCGAATGACGGATCATGGCGCATCGCGCTCTCCAGGTAGCGTTCGCCTTCGACGAGATTGCGGTCCGCTCCGGCCGGATCGCTGGAATTCAAGGCCAGCACGATCAACCGGAAATCGGCGAGGGCGATGTCATACTCCAAAACGGCCGAGGGTTCCGAGCTCTTCATCAAGGCGTTCAGGAACAAGTCCCGGGCCTTCCCGACGGATTCGGAGTTCCCGGCATCCACGCCCGTTTTGAGAAGTGCTTTGGCCTCGACGATGGATTGGACGACGGGGGATAGGGCCTGGGTTCCCTCTTCGATCGATCGCGCGTCGGAAGGTGAACCGGCGAGCCAGCCGGTCGTTCCGAGAATGAAAAGCGACAGGAAAACAGCGGATAAATTTCGCATGGGTTTCTCCTTAAAAAAATTCCCTGTCATCGTCCCGGGGGAAGATAGCTCTCCAGGGCCTTGACGTAGCGGGCGAAGGCCGATCGTCCCTTGCCGGTGATGGAACACGTCGTGACGGGTTTCTTTCCCCGAAACGACTTGGCCACGCCGACGTAGCCGGACTCCTCGAGTTTCGTCAAGTGCGTGCTCAGGTTGCCGTCCGTCGCCTCGGTCGCCTTCTTCAGATAATTGAAATCGGCGTTTTCGACTGAAACCAGGATCGAGAGCACGGCCAGCCGGACCTGGGAATGAATCACGGGATCGAGCGGCTCGAGTTTGCCGGCCGTCATGAAGGCATCCGCTCTCTCCGGAATTTCAGGCGAAGAACGAACGCGGGAACGAGAAAAAGGGCGATGAAAAGGCCGGTATAGACAGGGATGCGGATCTCGGTGGAGAAGAAGGACAGCCCGATCGCCCCGGCCCACCAGGCAAGTCCGATGCCCCTCAGGAACGGCCAGGCGAAGATTCCGCCCAGAACGAAAAACAAGATCCCGGAAACAGCCGAAATCAGCACCGGGATCGCCTCATGGGAGTAGACGCCGGCCGCGGGGAAGAGCAGGCCGACGAGAAGGAACCCGAGCCCGCAGCCGAAATACAAATGACGGGCCGCGGTTTGGGTGTAGGTCCGGACCGACTCCCGGCGCCCTTTTCTGATGGAGTAAACAATCGTGACGATCCAGCCGAAAATGGTCAGGCCCGCCCAATTCGCCCATTCCCATCGATACAACTTCAAGAAGCCGAGGATGTAGCTCCCGATTAAAGCCAGGGCGCAGATGACGCCCCAGAAGACGAAAAGCGTGCCGGATTCGGCCGTCGTCTGCCGCGTTTTTTCGACCATCGTCTGAATGAGCCGGATCTCCTCGCGGGCCTGGCGTTCGTCCATTTCAGGGTTGCGTTCGTCCATCTTGACTCCTAATAATCAAAGTACTTTGAAATACAAAGTAATATTACGCCGGCCCTTTCCCGATGTCAAGGAATTATTTCGCTGACTGCACAAATTGACTTTCCCCTCCGCCTTCCCTTATAATCATCCTGTCCGACCTCAAATGCAGGATATGGGGGCGAACGGATTCGACGGAGACAGTGACGCGGAAGACGCATGCCGAGATCCCATCCACCTCGTAAAACGGTGGGACCAAGTAAGTGCAGAACCACTGCCCTTAGCTGCCTAATAGAAAGGTATGCCGTTTCTCAGGTTCACTCCTGCGGTTCTTGAGAAGCGTAGACAAGCAGGATCAGCGGACCGGGCCGGCCTTGAGCCCGGCGAGCGAAACAACATCGAGGCTGGTTTCGCGATACCCGTCCTCTTCGGGAGTCGCGGAACGAGATCAAAGAAGAGGATAAGCATGTAGAAGGCTTCCGCTGAATGCCTTCGGACGCGGGTTCGATTCCCGCCGCCTCCAAAAATTTATTGAGCGATATGACGAGAACACAAAGAATCGCCCGACCGTTCCGGCTGGCCTTCGTCGTCGCGGGGACCCTCGTCGCCGGCCTGGCCGCGTTTTCCGCGGCTCAAGCCAGAGCGCCGAGGACGATCGTCATCGATCCGGGCCACGGCGGTCTTGATGTCGGGGCGAAGGGCAAATTCGGGGCCCTTGAGAAGAACGTCACCCTCGCTGTCAGCTTCAAGCTGAAAACGCTCATCGAACAGAATCTGGCTTACCGCGTCGTCCTGACGCGGGACAAGGACATCGACGTGTCGCTCGAGAACAGGTCCGCGCTGGCGAACAACAACGATGCCACCCTCTTCATCAGCATCCATGCCAACGCCTCGTTCAGGAAAAAGGCCCAGGGCGCGGAAACCTATTTTATGAGCCTGACCGACATGGACGAGGAAACCCGGAAGCTGGCGTATATGGAAAACAATTCCGCCGCCCTCGATCAGCGCATCGCCGACGAGGCCAAGAACGATGTCCAGATGATTCTTTGGGACATGGCCCAGTCGGCCTACATCAAGCAGAGCGGACGGCTGGCGGAGCTCATCCAGCAGGAAATCTCATCTGACCCGCTCTTGAAAACGGAGAACCGCGGCATCAAGCAGGCGCGCTTCAAGGTCCTGACGGGCGTGGCCTGCCCGGCCGTTCTCGTCGAAGCGGCCTTTATCTCGAATCCCGAAGAGGAACAAAAGCTGATCACGGACGAGTTCCAAACGAACGTCGCCCAGGCCATTTATAACGGCCTGGTCAAGTACATCCGGCTCACGTCTTCAAGATGACTCCGTTCATGGACAAAAAAAGCTCTTTGGCCCTCGCTCTTTGCGTCGTTCTCGCGGCGCTCGTCGTGGTTTTTTTCTGGTCGAGCGGAAACGAGCGGCTCAGGAAGTCCGACGGCCGGCCTTCCGCTTCCGAGCCGGCCGCTCTCTCGGACAGAGAGACGAAGAACGTGTCGCTCTTTTTCCTGCGAGAGGACGACGGCCTGCTCGTCGCCGAGCCGCGTGAAATCGCGGCGGACGCTTCGATCGTCCACGAGGCCGAGGCGGTCATTACCGAGCTCATCAAGGGCTCCCGCGGCGAGCTCGTATCGCCGCTCCCGCCCGAGACGAAGCTGAGCCAGTTGTTCATCACGAAGGAGGGAACGGCTTACGTCGATTTTTCGCGCGATCTCATCGACAATCATCCGTCCGGAGCGGCGGCGGAAATCTCCACGGTCTATGCCGTCGTCGATTCCCTGGCTTATAACTTCAAATCCATCAAAAAGGTCTTCATCCTCATCGACGGCGAGGAGCGCGAAACGCTCGCCGGCCATCTCAGCCTCGACCGGCCGTTCTCGCCCAATTATTCCCTCATCGCCAAACGCTAAATGCGCCAAGTCGTCATTATCGGGTTTCCGAACGCGGGAAAATCGACGTTGTTCAACCGCCTCGCGCGGCAGAAAAAATCGCTCGTCCATTCCCGGACGGGGATGACCCGGGACCGCGTCGCGGCGACGTGCGTTTTCGGCGGAAAACGGTTCGAGCTCGTGGATACCGGAGGCTTCGCGGATTCCCAGACCGAGCCGCTGTCGGCCCAGGTAAAAAAGGCAGCCTGGGAAGCGGCGAAGGCGGCCGATGGTCTGATCCTGCTTCTGGATGGAAGACAGGGCCTTTTGCCCGCCGAACAGGATCTCTATCGGACGCTCAAGAAATTGGGCAAGCCGCTCTGCGTGGCCGTCAACAAGATCGATTCCGCCGCCCAAGAGGCGACTGTCGGCGATTATTTCCGGCTGGGGGAGGACCGACTCTTCTTCATCTCGGCCGAGCATAAAATCGGGATCTCGGAACTGGAAGAAGCCGTCGCCGAGGCGCTCCCGGAAGAAGCCGAGAACGAGGCCGCCGCCGATGAGCCGAGGCCGCTGAGGATCGCCATCGTGGGCCGGGTCAATGTCGGGAAATCGTCCCTGGCCAATCGCCTTTACGGCGAAGAGCGCTTCATCGTCAGCGAGCTGCCTGGGACGACGCGCGACAGCACGGATGTCCTGATCCGGACGGGCGGGAAAGCCTATGTCCTGGTCGATACCGCCGGCATCCGGAAAACGGGCAAGGTTTCGGACGAGCGGGAGAGCGCCGGCGTCATCAAAGCGAAGAAGAATATCCCCCTGGCCGACGTCATCTGCCTGGTCCTCGACGCCAAGGAATTTCCGACGCGCCAGGACACCGCGGTGGCCAAGCTGGCCTCCGATTCGGGAAAACCGCTGCTGATCGCCCTGAACAAATGGGACCTGGTCGACGAAGAGGACGTCTCGTTCGAGGAGGCGAGGGAACTCGTCTTCCGCAGGCTCGAATTCATCGATTACGCGCCGCTGGTCACGGTTTCGGCGCTGACGGGGAAGAGGACGATGAAGATTTTCGAGCTGGCGGAGCAGGTCTTTCAGAGCGGCCGGAAAAGAATCGGAACGCCGCGTCTGAACAAGTTTCTGGTTCGCATCGGCTCCGCCAGGGACCCGCTTTCCAGCGCCGGAAACCGATTTAAAATCAAATACATGACGCAAAAGGGCGTTTTACCGCCCACGTTCGCGCTGTTCACGAATGCCAAGGCCTCCTTCGCTCCCGCCTACGAGAAATTCTTCATCCAGAAAATGCGGGAGACGTTCGACCTCTGGGGTACCCCGATCAAACTGATCCTGAAAAGCCGGCTCAACGAGCCAAAGAGAAATTAACGCCGCTATCGAAAGCCGTGCCGCGCTCGTTCAAAGACTTGCTTTTTAACGGGACAGAGAATTAAATAAAGAAGTGGATGGTTATTTCGGGGGATCCTTGCGATGACTTTTTGATGGGTGGGACGACCGCCCAGAAGAGAGGACATCATTATTAAAAAACAAAGGGGAAGCGGCCGGCGAGGAAAGGCCGAAGGCGGGGAAGGATTGTGGTCTTTAAAAAAGAAGGAGCCGGCCGGCAAAGGACGTCGAAGCGCCGGGCTGAGGGAAAAAGACATAAAGAAACGCGTGGTCCGGCGCGTCGTCGGCGATATCTCCCCAAATCAGCGCGCAGAAGCGGCTAATAAAAACAGCGAAGCATTTTTCCGGCTCATCTTTGAAAACAGCGCTGACGGCATTCTCCTGACACATCCCGATGGGGATATTTATTCGGCCAATCCAGAAGCCTGCCGAATGTTCGGGAGAACTGAAGAGGAAATCAAAAAGCTTGGACGCGCGGGGATCGTGGATACGAGGGACCCACGCTTTCCCGCGGCTCTCGAAGAAAGACCTAGAACAGGCAAATTCAAAGGGGAATTGACTCTCGTTAAAAAAGACGGGGTTACCTTCCCCGCTGATATCTCGACGAAGATCTTCAAGGATTCGAGCGGAAACGATAGAACGATTATGATCATTCGGGACCTCACTGAGCGCAAGCGGGCGGAGGAGGGGCTGCGGGAGAGCGAACAGAAGCTGAAGGAGGCTCAGCGCCTGGGCCGGATCGGTCACTGGGAATTCGATCCGAGGACGCAGCAGGTTCACTGGTCGGACATGGTCTTCGCTCTCTACAAGCGCGATCCAAAGCTCGGACCGCCCAGCGCGGAGGAGGAAGCCGCGTACTACTCGCCTGAGGATGCCGAGCGGTTGCGCAATATCTCTAGGCGCACTATTGAGACGGGCGAACCCTATGAGGTTGACGTGCGCATAAGGCTGCCGGGAGGAAGATACGCGGATGTCGTTGCCATAGGCACACCCGTCAAGGACGCCCACGGGCGTGTCGTTAAACTACTCGGAACAGTCCAGGACATCACCGAACGCAGGCGGGCGGAAGAGGCGCTACGAATCTCCGAGGAGAAATACCGTCTGCTGGTGGAAAACGCCACGGAAGTTATCCTCGTCGCACAAGACGGTATGGTTAAGTTCGTCAATCACATGGAAAGAAACCCCTTTTCGGTGATGACCGGCTATTCGAAGCAAGAGCTCTTTTCCTCGCCTTTTCTCGAGTTCATCCATCCGGATGACCGGAACATGGTGGGGGAACGCTATCTGAGGCGGCTCACGGGCGATGCGGCTCAACCGAGATATGCGTTCAGGTTGGTGGCCCGCGACGGCAGCACCAAATGGGTTGAAGTCGACGCTATCCGGATTGACTGGGAAGGCCGGCCCGCCACATTGAATTTTCTCAGCGACATCACTGAACGCAAGCGGGCGGAGGAGTCGCTGCGTCAAACCGAAGAGAATTTCCGCCGGTCCCTGGATGAATCCCCGCTGGGGATTCGCATCGTGAGCGTCGAAGGCGAGACCCTTTATGCCAACCGGGTGACTTTGGACATCTACGGCTACGACGATATCGAGGAATTGAGATCGACTCCCCTGCAAAAGCGCTACACGCCAGCAAGCTATGCCGAATATCAAATAAGAAAAGAGATGAGAATGAACGGAGAGGACTGTCCCTCTGAATACGAAATAAACATCATCAGGAAAACGGGTGAACGCCGCCGTCTTCAGGTCTTCAGAAAAGAAGTTTTATGGAACGGCCAGAAGCAATTCCAGTCGATCTATCGAGACATCACCGAAACCAAAAAGATGGAGGAAAAAATCCGGGAATCCCTCAGCGGCCTGCAGAAGGCTTTCAGTGGGATCATCCAGGTCCTTTCCACGGTTTCGGAAAAAAGAGATCCCTACACCGCCGGGCACCAAACGCGCGTGGCGGATTTGACCCGGGCCATCGCTCAGGAAATGGGGCTTCCTCCGGAACGGGTGGAAGGCCTGCGCCTGGCCGGGACCATTCACGACATCGGGAAGGTGTCCACCCCTGCCGAAATTCTGAGCAAACCGTCCCGCCTGACGAATATCGAATTCGACATGGTCAAATCCCATTCCCAAGTCGGATATGACATCCTCCGTGATGTCGACTTCGCTTGGCCCCTCGCTGAAATAGTCCTCCAGCATCACGAACGGATGGACGGCTCCGGATACCCGAGGGGACTGAAAGACGAGAACATCCTTCTTGAAGCCAGAATTCTTGCCGTGGGCGATGTCGTGGAGGCCATGGCCTCCCATCGGCCCTATCGCCCCGCCCTGGGAATAGAGGCGGCGCTGGAGGAGATCGAAAAAAACAGCGGCATTCTGTACGACTCCGACGTGGTCTCGGCCTGCCTGGGATTGTTCCGCGAAAAAGGGTTCAACTTAAAGTGAAATCCCCCTGACCGGCAAAGTCTCAGCTTAAGATCCGGAAGGCACGGGACTGATCTCAGCCGCATCCGCGAAGACCGGCGCCGTGAAAGACGTTTCTTGACTTTGAAACGCTATTCCATTATAAATTTATTCTCATCTAAAGAAAGGACAAGATGTCTGAGGAGGTCATGATGTCTCGAAATCGCACGGCGAGCCTGTTTATCGGAACCCTCGCGCTCGTGATGATATTCGCTTTCGTGAGTTGCCAGAAATTGAGCGTGAGCAAGCTATCCGCTAATTATTCCTTCTCCAAAGCCAACCAGCTTTTTAGGGACGCGAAATATAGCAAAGCCATCGTCGAATACGAGAATGCCGTCAGGCGCAACCCCGACCTGAAAGATGCCTACCGCTTCCTTGGGGAGAGCTATAAAAACCTGTATATCCCCGGAAAGGATTCCCAGGAAAACAAGGAAAAGGCGGCCAAGGCTTTGGCTGCCCTGAAGAAAGCCTACGAGATCGACCCTAACAACAAGGATGTCATTTACTCTCTGGGCGACATGTACGACAGGTTGAGAAATTTCGACGAAGCCGAGAAGATGTATCTCCGGATCGTGGACCTCGAACCGGGCAATATGAACAATTATTACGTCGTAGCCGAGTTTTACAAGCGATATGCCGGCGAAAAGAAGGAGTTGAAGGCTAAGGCCGAAGACATGTACTTGAGGCGGATCGAGACCGACCCCGAGAACGTCCAGGGCTACGCTTATATGGCGGACTATTTCGACAAGCTACCGCCGACCGAATACAAGGAAAAGTTCGACAATGCGCTGGAATTCGTGAAAAAGCGCCAGATGCTCGAACCCAACAGCGCCGTCATATATTATACGATCGGCGTCAATCGTTTCTCGAAAGTCTTCCAGCTCCAGAATTTCCTGTCCCAGCAGGAGAAAGAACTCCTGGGGGCCGAAGCCGAAAAGAACCTCCTGAAGGCCATCGACCTGGACCCCAATTTCGCCGAGCCGTATTCCTATATGAAAATTCTCTACATCAACGTCCAGGCTAAGATCTATCCTGAAAAGGAAAGCCGCTATATGGAACTGGCCACCCAGTATGGCCAGAAATGGGACGATGCCAGAAAGCGGCAGCTTGAGCGGATGAAACTCGAAAAGGAACTGAAGAGGACCGGATAAGGTCGGAATCCCGTTTCGATCCGACGCTCAAGATCCCCCTTTTCCTCCAGGGAGAGGGGGATTTTCATGGTTGGGGAAAAATACGCCGGAAGGTTGACTTTATCCCCGATATTTAGTATCTTATTGCATCATTTAAACTTAGACTTTTACAGAGAGAAAGTTTAAAATTTTTCATTTTGAGGTTTATCAGGATGAAGACATTTGTCCCAAAAAAGGATGATATCGAGAAGAAGTGGTGGTTGGTCGACGCCGACGGCAAAATTCTCGGACGCTTGGCGACGCAAGTGGCGATCCTGCTCCGGGGGAAAAGCAAACCGCAGTTTTCCAATTTTATCGACACGGGCGACTTCGTCATCGTGATCAACGCCGCGAAAGTGAGCGTCACGGGGCGGAAGCTCGCGAAAAAGGAATACTTTTCGCATTCGCAATATCCGGGAGGCTTGAAAACCGAAATCCTCGAGGATCTCCTCGCGAGAAAGCCCGAAGAAGCGATCAAACGAGCCGTGTGGGGCATGATTCCCAAAAACAAGCTCGGCCGCGCCGTGTACAAAAAGCTCAAGGTCTACCGCGGCCCCGAACACCCCCATGAAGCCCAGAGCCCGCAAGAATACAAGTTTTAGGAGGCCCATTGAGTCTAATCCAATATTACGGAACCGGTAAAAGGAAAACATCCATCGCCAGAGTCTTTCTCCGCTCCGGAAAAGGCGACATCACGCTCTTCGTGAATAAAAGGATTCGCCCCTTCGACGATTATTTCCATCTCGAATCCCATCGGCTGACCATCAAACAGCCGTTCATGCTGACCGAAACGGAAAACAAGTTCGATCTCTTCCTGCGCATCGAGGGCGGCGGCGTGCGAGCCCAGTCCGAGGCCATCCGCCTCGGCGCGTCCCGCGCCCTGCTCGAATTCAACCGGGAGCTCAAGCCGAAGCTCAAGGCCGCCGGCTTGCTGACCCGGGACTCGCGCATCAAAGAACGGAAGAAATATGGATTGCTCGGCGCCCGAAAAGCCCCGCAGTATCATAAACGCTAAGGAAAACGGAGGAAGCAGTTGGTTCAAGTCACGATGAAGGAACTTTTGGAAGCTGGGGTTCATTTCGGCCATCAAACCAAGCGATGGAACCCGAAGATGAAGGAATACATCTACGGCCAGCGCAACGGCATCTATATCATTGACCTCCAGAAGACGATCAAGGTTTTCAAAGAAGCGCTGCAGTTCGTCAAAACTCTGGCCGAAGAAGGCAAGGACATCCTCTTCGTGGGCACGAAGAAGCAGGCCCAGGACATCGTCAAGGACGCGGCGACCAAGTGCGAGGCCTGGTACGTCAACCAGCGCTGGCTGGGAGGGCTGCTTACGAATTTCAAGGTCATCCGGGGAAGCATCGACAAGCTGATCGAGTTCGATGAAATGCGGGAAGACGGCCGCTGGGACCTCCTCTCCAAGAAGGAGCAGTCCAAACAGGATAAGGTCTTCCGGAAGCTGTCCAAGAATTTGGGCGGAATCAGGGCCATGACGGGCAAGCCGGGGGCCATGTTCATCATCGATTCCTCGAACGAGGAGATCGCCATCGCCGAAGCCATGAAAATGAACATCCCGATCATCGCCATCGTGGACACCAACGGAGATCCGGACAACCTCACGTACCCGATCCCGGGCAACGACGACGCGGTCCGGGCCATCGAGCTGTTCGCCAACAAGGTATCCGAATCGATCCTCGAAGGCAAGAAGAGCCGGATCCAAAAGAGCATGATCCAGGACAAGAAGACGGAAGAAACCCAGGCCGGCGACGAGACGAACGAAACAGGCGCGGAAAACGCCTGAGCCGCGTCCGCCGTCGGATTCGATAAAGGAGCAGAGAATGGAAATCATGGCGGGACAAGTGAAGGAGTTGCGCGAGCGGACCGGCATCGGCATGATGGAATGCAAGAAAGCCCTGGAAGAGGCCGGCGGAGACGCCGAAAGAGCGATCGAGATCCTCCGGAAGAAAGGCTACGCCCGGGCGAAAGAAAAAGCCGACCGGGCCACGTCCGAGGGACTCGTCGGGGCCTACATCCACACCAACGGAAAGATCGGTGTTCTGGTCGAAGTCAATTGCGAATCGGATTTCGTCGCCTTGACCAAGGAATTCAAAGAGTTGGTCAAGAACATCGCTATGCATGTCGCCGCTTCGAGTCCCCTGTACATCGCCCCCGAGAACGTCCCCGCGGACATCGTCGACAAGGAAAAAGACATCATCCGCGAGCAGTTCAAGGATTCGAAAAAGCCCGCGGAAATCGTGGAAAAAATCGTCCAGGGAAAATTGAGCAAATTCTACGAAGAGGTCTGCCTGCTCGAACAGCCCTACATCAAAGACGACAAAACCAAGGTGAAAGACCTCATCACGGGTTTTATCGCCAAGTTCAAAGAAAACACAAAAATCAGCCGGTTCGTCCGTTATCAAATCGGGAAATAGGCCGAACATGCCAGCGCCGAAGCCAGCGTTCAAAAGAATCCTGCTGAAGCTGTCGGGCGAATCCCTCCTCGGGAAGCTCTCTTACGGCATCGATTTCAGGACGACCTCGTCCATCGCCGAGGAAATCAAGGAAATCCACAGTCTGGGCGTCCAGATCGCCATCATGATCGGCGGCGGGAATATTTTCCGGGGCCTCCACGGCACGGCCGAGGGGCTGGACCGGGTTTCCGCCGACCAGATGGGCCTCCTGGCCACCGTCATGAACGGGATCGCCCTGCAGGACGCCCTGGAAAAACAAGGCGTGTTCACCCGGCACTTATCCGCCCTGGAGATCAAGGCGATCGCCGAGCCTTTCATCCGGCGGCGCGCCATCCGGCATCTGGAGAAAGGGCGGGTCGTGATCTTCAGCGCCGGGCTCGGAAGCCCTTATTTCACGACGGACACGGCGTCGGCGCTTCGAGCCCTCGAGATCAAGGCCCAGGTAATCCTCAAAGCGACCAAGGTGGACGGCGTTTATACGGCCGATCCCATGAAGGACAAAAAGGCGAAGCGGTTCGACTCCATCCGCTACATGGACGTTTTGAAGCGGGGGCTGACGGTGATGGACGCCACGGCCATTTCCCTATGCAAGGACAACGACCTTCCGATCATAGTCTTCAACCTCAAAAAGCGCGGCAACATCATGCGGGCTGTTCTCGGCGAAGCCATCGGCACGAAAGTCTTTTGAGACATCCGCCCTCGTTCCCTCTCGAGAAAAGAGGAGGACGAGGGGATTTTTAAGGAATAAAGGTCGAACCATGGTCAAGGATGTGTTGAAGGATCTCGAAAAGAAGTTTAAAACGTCTTTAGAGCATTTCCGCCGGGAACTGAGCAAGCTCAGGACCGGCCGGGCCAACCTGGCCATCTTCGAAGATATCAAGGTCGATTATTACGGCGTGGCGACGTCGGTCAACCAGATGGCCAAGATCGGCATCCCCGACCCCAGCCTGATCACGGTCCAACCCTATGACACGACGCTGCTCGAAGCCATCGATAAGGCCGTCAAGGCCGCGGGCCTGGGGTTGAACCCGCTCAACGACGGCAAAGTCCTCAAGATCCCGATTCCCCCGCTCGACGAAGAGCGGCGGCGCGAGATCGTGAAGGGCGTGAAGAAGATGCTCGAGGACGAGAAGACCGCGCTCCGCAACATGCGACGGGAGACCAAAGAGTTCATCGAGGAGCTCGAGAAAGAAAAAGAGATCAGCGAGGACGATAAATTCAAGGGACTCGAGGATCTCCAAAAGCTCATGGACGATTTCACGAAGAAGACCGAAGAGACCTCCGCGGCCAAAGAAAAAGAGATCATACAGATCTAACGGGCTCGGGGTGCGCCGCTTGAACCCGCCCGGATGTTCGCCGGAACGGAAAAATCCCTTGATTTTGTTTTTTGACATCCCCCATTCTCTATGATAAGTATTTTCCCGTAACACGGTTTATTGAGGGGAGAGTGCGGCATGAAAGAAACCATCCAATTCAAGCTCAATGACAAGCCCGTCCGCTTGGACGTAGACGGGGACCGGATGCTTTTATGGGTCCTGCGGTCCGACCTCGGCCTGACGGGGACGAAGTTCGGCTGCGGCGAGGGGTTCTGCGGCGCGTGCACGGTCCTTGTAAATGACGAGGCCGTCCGCTCCTGCCAGACCCCCGTCAAAAACGTCCAGGGGAAAAACGTCCTGACCATCGAGGGCCTGGCCAAAGACGGCGTCCTTCATCCGGTCCAAGAGGCTTTCGTCAAACACGACGCGCTGCAATGCGGTTTTTGCACGCCGGGGATGATTCTGACTGCCTACAGCTTGTTGTTGAAAAAGCCCCAGCTGTCCCCGAAAGACATTCTCGACGGCATGGAGGACAATCTCTGCCGGTGCGGGGCCCACATCCGCGTCGTCCAGGCCGTCCAGACGGCCGCTGTGAGCATGAAAGGAGCGGCAAAGAAATGACAAAAGAAAAAAGCCAGACCCCCTTCATCGACGAGATCGCCGCGTCCCGCTCTCTCGGTCGCCGCGATTTCATGAAAATCTTCGGCGGCGGGATCCTTATCGCCGTCACGGTCGGCGACGTCGAAGCTCTCTTCCAAGAGCAGGCCCGGCGCCAGGGCGGCGGTATGGGCCTGCCTTCGGATTTCAACGCTTTTCTGCGGATCGGAGAAGACGGCCGGGTGACCTGCTTCACGGGGAAGATCGAGCAGGGACAGGGCGCCATCACCGCCCTCCCGCTGATGCTGGCCGAGGAGCTGGACGTCCTGCCGGATTCCGTGGATATGGTCATGGGCGACACCGACCTCTGCCCGTACGACATGGGGACGTTCGGCTCGATGACGATCCGCAATTTCGGACCCGCGCTGCGGGCCGCCGCGGCCGAAGCCCGGGCGGTCTTGTTCGAATTGGCCTCCGAAAAATGGCAGATTCCCGCGGACCGCCTGCAGGCCAAGGACGGCGTCATCTTCGATAAGGCGCGGCCCCAGACGAAAGTCACCTATGCCCAATTGACGCAGGGAAAAAAGATCGAGCGGCACGTGACCCCGAAGCCGCGGATCAAGACGCCGGCCGAGTTCAAGGTCATCGGCAAGCCCGCCATGCGGCGCGACGCGAGAGAGAAAGTCACGGGCAAAGCCCAATACGCCGGAGACATCCGCCGGCCCGGCATGCTCTACGCCAGAATATTGAGGCCGCCGGCCCACGGCGCGAAAATCAAGAGCCTGGACGTTTCGGGCGCGGACAAAATCGCCGGGGCCCGCGTCATCCAGGACGGCGACCTTATCGCCGTCGTGCATGATTATCCCGACATGGCCGACGCCGCCCTGGCAAAAATCAAGGCCGGCTACGACCTTCCCGAAACGGGCTTGAACGATAAGAATATTTTCGATCACCTGGCCAAGAACGCCGCCGAAGGGCGAGCGGTCGCCCAGGGCGGGGATCTTGCCGAGGGGGCCAAGCTCGCCGCCTTCACGATCGAGCGGACGTATCTGAACAGCTACGTCGCCCATTCCGCGATCGAAACGCATACGGCCCTCGTCGATTTCAAAGACGGGAAAGGCACGGCCTGGATCTCCACGCAGGCGCCGTTCCGGGCCAAGGAGGAAGTCGCCCAAGCGCTCGGCGTTCCTTCCCAGAACGTCCACGTCATCATGCCCTTCGTCGGCGGAGGGTTCGGCGGAAAAACGCGGAACACGCAGGCCGTCCAGGCCGCGCGCCTGGCGAAGATCATCGGCAAGCCGGTCCAGGTCGCCTGGAGCCGCGCCGACGAATTCTTCTACGACACGTTCCGGCCGGCGGCCATCGTGAACATCAAATCCGGCGTTTCGAGCTCCGGCCAGATCGTGTTTTGGGACTACGAGGTCCTGTTCGCCGGCGAACGGAGCTCCGAGCAGTTCTACAACGTTCCCCATCACCGGACGGTCGTCCGGGGCGAGTGGGGCGGCGGAGCCCCGGGCGCTCATCCGTTCGATGTCGGCGCCTGGCGCGGGCCGGGCAGCAACACGAACACGTTCGCCCGGGAAAGCCATATCGACGCCCTGGCGGCCAAGGCGGGCGTCGATCCCGTGGAATTCCGGATGAAGAACCTCAGTGACAAGAGAATGCAGAGGATCTTGACGGCCGCCGCCGGGAAGTTCGGCTGGGCGCCGGCCAAGTCTCCGAGCGGACGCGGGCTCGGCGTCTCCTGCGCCGATTACAGTGGAACCTACGTCGCGGCGATCGCCGAAGTCGCGGTGGACAAATCGACCGGGAACGTCCAGGTGAAGCGCGTCGTCTGCGCCCAGGACTCGGGCGTGGCGGTCAACCCCGAAGGCGCGGCCCTTCAGATCGAGGGTTGTGTCATGATGGGGCTGGGCTATACGCTTACCGAGGAGATCCATTTCAAGGGCCGGGAAATCCTGGACCTCAATTTCGACACCTATCAGATTCCCCGATTTTCCTGGCTCCCCAAAATCGAGACGGTGCTGGTGGATTCGCCGGAGCTGCCCATCACGGGAGTCGGAGAGCCGGCCATCACCAACATGGGAGCCGTGGTGGCCAACGCCATATATGACGCGACCGGCGCGCGGCTGCTTCAGCTTCCCATGACGCCGGAAAGGGTCAAGGCCGGCTTGAAGTAGGATGGCGGCGAAGGCCGGCGGCGGCGCGAGCGCCGGCCGGCCAGTTTTTTTTACGGAGTTTTCGCGGGGCTTCTAAACCAGTTTTCCGTCGTGCCGAATTTCGTCCGGACGGCCGCGCCCCAGATGAGGCCGCTCAGGACAAAGGAGACAAAGAACCCGAGAAAGGGGACGAGATCGATAAGGCTGAATAAGAGCAGCCCGAGCAACGCCCCGCCCAGCGGCGAGATCTTTTCCCAGTGGAAAGCCTTGGCCAGGCTCTCCCCGATGAAATAGAACAGGGCGACCTTGCCGAACGTCTTGATGATGAAACCGACCATCAGCAGGGCGAGAAGGATCGGGATCCCGATAAGGACGATACAGAGGAAAGCGGCGATGATCACGGCAAAAATGAAAAGGAAGAAGGCCAGGAGCCCGATACCGAACGTCGGCCAGAAGGCCGTGCGCAACTGTCCCGCGGCGAGAGTCACCTGTTTGGAGAACAGGGAGGCGACGAGGATGACGAGCAAAACCCAGATGAAGATGCTGATCAATTTGAAGAGCAGAATGATCGGCAGGAACGAGAACGAGAAAATCCCTTTCAGGCCTTCGCTGATGATCTTGGCCGAGCCTTTGGAACCCTTGAAATAGAGCGTGTCCTTTTCTACGCGGAAGCCGGGCTCTTTTTCAATGGTGCCGCCGAAGCCGACCAAATCCCCTTTGATCACGGCCTTCGATTTCAGGATGATGCGGGAGCCGAAGCCGACCACGGAATCGCCGACCTCGCCGTTGATGGTGATGGTTCCGCCGAAGGCGAGGACGTTTTTACGGACCGTCCCTTCGACGGTGATATCCCCGCCGAAAGTCACGACGTTGTCGCGCGTCTCTCCCGCCGAAACGACGATCGAATCGCCGTAGCTGATCCGGCCTCCGACCTTTTGGGCGGCGATGACGGGCAGCAATCCGGACAGGAAAAGCGCCGCGACGAGCACCGGCATTTTTTTATTTTTCATGGTTTCTCTCCGCGGCAAATCGGCGGCTCCACAAATAGCCGCAGGCGATGACGAGGATCATCGTCACGCAGAGGAAGATGATCTGCGTTTCGGGTCCGATGACGGACGTCAGGGCTTTGAAGATTTCCAGGATGGCTCCGGCGATTTGCCCCAGGATTTTAAAGGTGAGGACGATATATTTGGCGAGCTTGGCCAGAGTCGTGGCGAAGCCCTGGACGGCGTTCCAAAAGAAACGGTTCAGACCGAGGAAGAGTTGGGAGAGGCTGCGCCTGCTGATCAGCGACACGACGGAGATCGTGATGCCGAACGTCGCCAATCCGACGGCGGCGGCCGCCAGCCGGCCGGGGAGCGGGATTTTGGACTTGGCCGCTGCCGGAGAGAGCCGGTCCATGATGCTTTGGGCGAAATCGGGCGGCACGTCGAACGGCGGAAGCGTTTCCGCGGCCGCAAGGAGATCCTTCCGCGTTTCGAGGGCGTCCCGGCATTTTTCACAGGCAGCCAGGTGATCCACGAGCGCCGTCTTATCCCGTCCCGCGAGTTCCCCCTCCAGGTAGGCGTACAACTGTTCAACTTTCAGGCAGGTCATGGTCGTTCCTCGAGCAACTTTTTCAGAATCTCTTTGGCCTGGAATACGCGATTTTTGACCGTTCCCAAGGGAAGTCCCTTGATCTCCGCCATTTCTTCATAGCTGAACCCGTTGACGTGTCGCCAGACGAAGAGCTCGCGGAGCGACGGGGGAAGCTTGTCGATGGCGGCGTCGATCTTGACCCTGAGTTCTTGAAGCTCGTATTGACGGATCACGGACGGTCCGCTGTCGCGGATCTGAATTTTAGGAAAATCGTCGTCGCTGTCTTGGGACTGGTTGATGGATAGCGCGGAGATCTTCTTTTTCCGCCAATGGTCGATCATGAAGTTCGAGGCGATCCTGAACAGCCAGGTGCTGAACTTGAATTGGGGCCGATAGGAGCGAAGGGAGGCGTAGACCCGGAGGAACACTTCCTGGCTGAAATCCAGGGCGAGTTCCCGTTCCCGGACCATGCGTCCGATATAATTGAGGACGGGCTGCTGGTAGCGATGGACGATCATTTCGAAAGCGCCTCGATCGCCTTTGAGGGTTCGCCGGACGAGTTCTTGGTCTTCATGCATAGAGGACACATCGTCCTCAAGGATTTTATACGGGCGCGACGGGAAAAAGTTTATTTTTTCCGGGGCCCCGCCTCCTCGATGATCTCGCAATCCGGAGGGACTTTGATCTCGAAAAGGTCCTTGGCGAAGCGGAGATTCGTCTTGAACCGGCTGAAACCGTATTCGATCTTGTTTCTGGCCGAGTCGAAGAGCGCGGCTCGGGTGAGCAGGCCGCTTTTCCGGTCGATTTCGAGCAAAATATAGGCGGTTTCTCCCTCCTCCTTGGGCGTCAATTTTATCTGGGCGGAGTTCTTGCCGCCGCCCGGAAACGGGCTGTCCTCGATGACGTATTTTTCAGAGAGATGGGCTTTTCCGGCGAGAAGTCCCGGGAATCCCGATTCGTATTGTTCCGCTGAGATTTTTTGTCGCCAGAGCTGATGGTCTTCGGGATAATAGGATAAGGACATCCCGTCCGCATAAACGAAGGTCGAGGGTTCGGGCGCCGCGTATTCCCAGCGCATGCGGTCCGGCTTCTGGAAATAAATCTTTCCTTTCTGTTTGAGGGGGGCCACGACCGACGTCGAATAGCTGGCCTGTTCGAAATCGGCCTGGAAAGAATCGAGCGACTGTAACGTTTTTTCCAGCCTGGCGATGACGGCCTGCGGACTTTGCTGGGCGGCGAGAAGACCGAGGACGGCCAGAATGCCGAAAACAAAACCGATGCGCTTCATTCTCCGCGAATTATAACATAACGAAAAACCGAGGGCACATCCCTTTTTTCGAAGAGACGCCCCGCGGCCTTTTCTTGGCCGGCAAAACTCGATCTGTCCCACCTCCTTTGCCTTTTGATATAATCCCCCCGCATGAAACCGGAATTCATCTTCTTCGCGGCGGCGTATTTCGCCGTCATCCTCCTGGCCGGTCTGGCTTTTTCCCGGCGGATGAAGAATCTTGACGATTTTTTTCTGGCCTCCCGGAAGCTGCCCGCGGGCCTCATCTATCTTTCGCTCACGGCCGCCTGGTTCGGAGCGACGTCCATCCTCGTTTCGACGGATGAGGCGCTGAGGACGGGAGTGAGCGCCTTTTGGATCGTGGGACTCCCGGCCGTCGCCACGGTCCTGATTTTAGCGATATTTCTGGCCGGGCCGCTGCATCGTCTGCCGGTCATGACCATCCCCGACCTGGTCGAGCTCCGGTACGGCCGGACCGTGCGCCACCTCTCTTCCCTCCTGATCATCTGGTATCTGGTCATGCTCGCGGCTTCTCAGATGGTGGCTCTCGGCCAGTTCCTGAAGATGTTTCTCGGCCTTTCCTATGGGGTCAGCCTGGGGCTCGGAACGGCCGTCGTCCTCATCTATTCGATGACCGGCGGACTCCGCTCGGTCGTTTTCACGGACGTCGTCCAGTTCCTTCTATTGGTCAGCGGAACTGTCGGACTGGCCGTCTGGCTGGCTGTCCGCGAGCCGTGGCCGGAACTCTCCCGGATCGTCACGGGAAGAGCGGGGTATTTCGATTTTTTTCACGGCATCAAAGAAAACGCCTTGATCGCCTTTTCCTTCACCCTGGCCTGGACGATCTCCCCGATCGCGATCCAAAGGATCCTGGCCGGACGCGACATCCGGGCCGCGAGAAGAGGACTGTCGGCCACGGCCGGGACCCTGTTTCTGCTTTATGGATGCGTTGTCGAGATCGGAATCCTTTCGCTCCCGCTCTTTTCCGGTCGGACGCTCTCCGGCCCGCTCGTCTCGGAAATCATCGCCGCGAAAGCCGGGCCCTGGTTGGGCGGATTCCTTTTTGTCGCCGTCCTGGCCGCGGTCCTCTCGACCATGGACACGGCCGTCAATACGGGCGCGCTGTCTTTGACCAACGACGCTTATTTTCAGCTCTTCCCCGCTTCCCGTTTGGGAGCGGTCCCGGCCGGCCGTCTCGCGACGCTGGCCGTGGGGATATCGGCCTTTTTGATCGCGACCCGCTTTCAGAGCATCCTGAAGACCATCGGGCTGTCCTCCGAGATCATGGCCGAGGGATTTTTCGTTCCGGGCATCGCCATGATTTTCATGAAGAAACGCGTCCCCTTGGCCGGTTTGTTGAGCCTTTGTCTGGGCGGCGGGTTCTCGGTCCTGAGTTTTTTGGGGTCCGTGGCAATTCTGCCGGTCGGCCTGCCCGTCTGGCCTTATTCAATCCCTTGGGGACTTTCGCTCGGAATTTTCGGATTCTGCGCCGGCCTGGCGCTCGAGAAAATCCGCGGACGCGGATCGAAGGCATCGTGAACAAGAAGAGCCCGCTCGGACGGAAGGACGCCGGCGTTTGTAGATTTTAAGAGTTTACGGCGGCTTCTTTTTCGGCTATGCTTTTGAAGATGGACGTCAAGGCACGCTTGCGCCGGCGGTTGACCGGAATCTTCGGGAAACCGCTGATGGGACTCTGGTTCAAATCCTGCCGGACGGCTCTCTCCGGCGAGGACGGCTACCGGAAATTGCGCGAGGCGGGGAGGCCCGTCATCCATTTGATCTGGCACGGCAAAATCTTCATGGTCCCTTATTTTTTCCGCCGCCGGAACATCATGCCCCTGGTCAGCCCCTCACGGGACGGAGAGATCGCCGCGCAGATCATGGAGCGGTGGGGATACAAACTCCTTCGGGGTTCGGGGACACATTTCATGAAAAGCGCCTGGCTGGAAATGAAGAGGGAACTCGAAGCCGGAGGCGAAGTCATCATCGTTCCCGACGGCCCGCGCGGCCCCGACCGCGTTCTCAAGATGGGCTGCATCAAGCTGGCGGCGGAGACGGGCGCGGTCCTTTTGCCGTTCTCTTTCTCGGCGTCGAAGAAAAAGATCTTGAAAAGCTGGGACCGCTTCCTGATGTTTTATCCGCTCTCCCGGGTCGTGACGATTTACGGCCCTCCGATCGAGATTCCCTCCGGCTTGACGGCTGAAGGGATGGAGCGCGAGCGGTTGCGCGTGGAGCGGATCATGATCGAGTTCGATCGGGAGACGGACCGCTTTTTCGAGCGGAAGAAATAGATGTCATTTCCCCGCGGGGGAGCGCTGGAAAAGAGGCAGGGTTTCTTTATTCAGCAAAATGACGATGGAATAGATCCCCAGCGCCGTTCCGAGCGGAATGTTGAGGAGGCTCAGGAAGGAAACGGCGAGGACCATGATCCGCCCCCATTCGCGGCCTTTCAACAAACCGATGCCGCCGATGATCTTTGGAATGCCGAGAAGGGCTAAAAAGCCGCCGACGGCGATTCCCACGATTCTCAATATGCCGGCCTCTTCGGCTCCCACATCCGGGATGAACGACACCCCGAATAAAATCAGATAGAGAAACAGCGCCGCGATCAGGCTGAGACAGCCGAAGACGATCCAGAGAATGCCGATGATTTTCACGTGATCTTGCATGGCCGGGACCTCCTCGTCCTATTCTTGATATTCATTGAGTACGAAAATAGCGGGATTAAGTTTATGATAGGAATGGTCCTGATGACGCGCTTCGAGTCATTCATTCCCCGTCTCCCCCGCGCGCTGACCGTCGAACACTCATAATCTCCCCGTCGGGGGACGCTCAGGATACGCTGCTCGTCACCACGCGGATTTTCCCACTCGCGCCCTTGGAGGGGAAGACCCCTTCCAACGGTCGCTCCGCTCCCTGCCTCCCCTTCTCGCCCTATGCTCCGCATAGGACTGCGACCGAAGGGGGCATGCCCCCTTGGAGTCCCCGAGGATTTGGGCCAGAGCACAAATCCTCAAATCCGCTCGGCCTCGCTCTCGAGCTCTCGGAAAAACTGCGTTTTTCCGAACCATGCCCGCTCTCGCTCTCGGATGGGTTCCGAGCAGCATATCCTTTGCTTCGGTGAGATAAGAAATAAAGCGGAGAGAACGGGTGACGCCGACCGGGGCGCCTCATTTTATAAATAGGATCTGGCCGCAAAATTGTGTTCACGAGATGCTCCAGGGAAGGGAGGCAGGGAGCGAAGCTCCCGTTGGAGGGAAACCCCAAAAAGGGTTTTCCTCCAAGAGTGCCCGGCAGGACCCGTTCTCCCCGCCACCCGTATCCCACTTCGATAAATGGTGTTCGACGGTCAGTCCCGCCCTCCACCCGCCCTCCATCTCTTGACTTTTCAGGCGAAAACCAATAAAAATGAACAATCCTAATCAATAGGAGGGAAAAATGAAACGGCGATATATCCGCATTTTGGGACTTTTTATCCTGCTCTTCGGCGCGGCGGCGTTCACTTTTGCCCAGACGGCCGATGAACGCGTCAAGAAAGGCGATGAATATTACGCCCAGATGAGCGACCAGCAGGCGCTCGATGAATACCTGGCCGCGGCCCAAGCCGATCCGAAAAATTATGAAGCGGCCTGGAAGGCGTGCCGGTCGCTCATCGACGTCGGCGATCTGGTCGATGTCAAAATTAAAGGGAATGACCAGAAGCAGAAGAAATATTATCAGGACGCCGCGGCCTTCGCCCGCAAAGCCATTGTCCTCAATGACAAAGACACCTGGTGTCATTTCTATCTCTCCGCGTCGCTCGGAAAATACGCCCTGCTTCTCGGCAAAAAAGATCAAATAGCGATGGCCAAGCAAGTCAAGACGGAGATAGAAAAAGCCATCGAGCTCGATCCCACGAACGATCTGGCCTATCATGCGCTGGGCCGCTGGCATCGCCGGATGGCGGAAATCGGCGGAGCTTCGCGATTGTTCGGCAGTATCCTTTTCGGCAGCATCCCGAAGGGGTCTTTCGAAGAATCCGAAAAGGCCTTGAAGAAAGCCTCCGAGATGAAGCCCGATTACATCAATCACCATATCGAGCTCGCCCGGACCTACATGGCCCTCGAAAAATACGACCTCGCCGCCCAGGAATATCAGAAGTGCCTCGACTTGAACATCTCCCTGACAAAAGACAACGTCTACAAGGAAGAAGCTAAAAAGGAACTGGCCGAGGCGAAAAAGAAAATAAAATAGCCGGCCGGAGGGGGATTTTTATTTATGGAGGATGGGTGATGCCGCGGCATAAGCAAGGGCCGCCGGCGCATTGACGATTCCCCAGCCGAAGTCGTTGTTCGGCGCGGTCGCGTTGCTCGCGGTGTTCATCAAAGCCGCCCGGACCTGGCGGGGCGTCCAGTCGCGATGCGCCTCCAGGAGGAGAGCCGCCACGCCCGCGACGAGAGGCGTCGCGTAAGACGTTCCCGATCCTCTCGCGTAGAAATCGCTTCCGTCATTGCGGTTTTTCGCGACCCAATCGTTGACGCCCAAGGCGCAGACTTCCGGCTTGATCCGGCCGTCGGACGTGGGGCCGGGCGAGCTGAAAGATGAGATCTGGTTCGAAGAGTCCACGGCCCCGACGGCGATGACATCGTACCCGTCGGCCGGCGCGATGATATGGCCCCAGGAATTCCCGCGTTCGTTGCCGGCGGCGTTGACCACCACCACGCCAAGGCTCGTGGCGCGGTTGGCGGCCTTCGTCGTGACCGCCGTTTTTCCATCCATGTCCTTGAATTGATACCAGTCCGTGTATCCGAGAGAGGAGGACACGACTTCCGCGCCCAGGGATTCGGCCCACTCGATGCCGGCCGCCCAAAAATCCTCTTCGATGGGCGTTTCCGAGCGGTCGTCCTCCGTCTTGGCCAGGATGAAATCGGCGCCGAAAGCGGGCCCGACCATCTGCCCGAATTGAAAGCCGCCCAAGAGCGACCAGGTGGCCGTCCCGTGAGCGTCGGAATAGTCGTTCGAATCGGCGGTGTTTTGCTGGACGTCGCCGTCGCCGAAGACGAAATCCCATTCCGCGACGCGATGGGCCAGATGAAAGACCTCGTGGCTCTTGCGGAATCCGACATCCAAAATGCAGACAAGCACGCCGCGGCCGCTGAGCCCCTGACGCTGGAGTTGAGGGACGCCGATCTGGTTGAGCTGGGTATAAGCCGATCCATAAATGGGGTTGAGCGGCGCTGACGCTTGAATTCCTTCAGCGCCGGGAGAGTCAATAGATTCCCCTCGTTTAAAACCTCGGACGATGTTGAGGCCGGCGACGCAATCAAGAGCGGCCAGGTCCGGGATCCGGTCGGGAACGATTTCGACGCTCACGGCGTTCAACCACCGGGAAATCGTCCGGATCCTCGGGACAAGCGTCCGGACCTTTTCCGTGTAGAATGAATCGAGCGGAAGGTCCTCGTAATCGACCAGACTGTCCGGTGTCCGGATCTTCGACCTCCTCCACTGGCATCGGACGCCGAGGGTTTGACGGGTTTCGGCTAGGGCTCTTTGGAGGCCGGCCTCATTCTGTTCGCCTTTATCCCGAAAATAAACCCAGACATGGAGCGGGCTTCCGGCTGTCCGGACCTCGGTCATGGCTGTCCGGAGTCCCGCGAATATCTTGGTCTGCGGATCGGGCTTCAACGGCATTCGCGCTTGGAAGAGGAGGATGAGACCGAGACCGAATAAGAATCCTATCCGCTTGCGGTTTGTCATGAGATTCTCCCTTGAGCTATTCGGAAAATACCTGGGCTTCGAAAACTTCGAGGGCCGCCCCTTTTTTCCAGTCGTTCTCCGGCAGGCCGGCCTTCAAGCAGCCGTGCCGCAGGTACGTCTCCAAATCCCAATGGTATTCCTCCGGGACCTGGGGCAACAAAAGCCCTTTGTGATGGCCTTTGGAGACGATGATCCCGTGTTTTCCGACGATGATTTCCCGGGGGTCCTTGACGGGAAGCGGCACGGTCAGCACGGAGATCTCGACCCGTAAACGGTCCAGGTCGGGCTCAACCAGCGGGTCGAAACGGTAGTCTTGGGTCGCGGCCGCGACGGCCATTTCGACGACGGCTTCGGCCAGAGGCTTGTGGGGCAAGGGATAGCCGATGCACCCGCGCAGCTCGCCGTCGACCTTAAGCGTGACGAAAACGCCGCGTTTAGCGCGGAGGACCGGATCATCGGTCTCGGCCTCGATGGACCGACCGGTCCGGATTTTGGCCGTGACGGCCGCCCGGGCCAGATCGAGGAGGAATTTCTTCTGCGTATCATTCAAAAAGTCACTCATGACGGCGTCTCGTCCTTGGCTTTCGCCCGCGGTTCTTCCATCGTCACCAGGATCGGCTCCAATTCAAAACGGCCGTCATAATCGATCAGGCATCCGATGAGAAGGGATTGTCCCGAGGGAAGGGAATCGATCGCCAGAAAAAACTTGCCGCAGGCGGACGGCTGCAAAAACGCTCTTTCTTTTTTTTCGTCGGAATGGAATTGGAAAAAACCGATGATCTTTCCCTCGAAAATGCCATCGAGAAGATGGAGACTTTTCAGGGACGGTTTGAATCCGGCGGGCGCGGGAAAGGCCCTCTCGACGACGAACCGGCGGCCCCGCTTGTGGCCGATGAGCAGTCCCGAGACGCTTTTTCCGGGCGCGATCGATTTGATCGCCCGGAGGGCCTGCTGGGCTTCCATGGAGATAAAAGCGTCCATCATGTTTTCTTCATTCCAGGCTGCCGACGGCTTTTTCGACCTCTTCGAGGATCTCGCCGGACTTTACCAGCGCTTTCATCTTGTTGTGGTCGATGTGGAGCGGCCGATCCACGTCGAGATGGGCGATATGCTTCCGGATTACGGCGCGCGCCGTTTGAACGCCTTTGCCCGGCGTGAACTCGCGGAAATCGAGGGCTTGGGCGGCGGCCATGAACTCGATGCCGAGCACGCCGTAGGCGTTATCGAGGATCTGGACGTTTTTGAGCGCCGTATTCATGCCCATGGAAACGAAATCCTCCTGGTCGGCGGCGGCGGGAATGGACATCGTCGAGGCGGGCGCGGACAGGATCCTCTGTTCGACGATCAGTGTGTCGGCGGTGTATTGGCTGAGCATCATGCCGGAGAACATGCCCGCCCCTTTCGTCAGGAACGCCGGCAGCCCCACGCTCAAGGCCGGGTTGGTCAACCGGTTGAGCCGTCGCTCGGCGAGGACGCAGACCATCGTCACGGCAGCGCTGATCATGTCCATGGGCAGCGACACGGGCGAGCCCTGGAAGTTGGCGCCCGTCAGGGTCAATCCGTGCTCGGGCAGAAAAATCGGATTGTCGGCGACGGCATTGAGCTCGATCTCGATCTGACGGCGCGCGTGGGCGACGGCATCGTGGGCCGCGCCGATGACCTGCGGCGAGGATCGCATGGAATAAGCGTCTTGGACCTTGGTTTTGATCTTCCCTCCGGCCAGGTCGCTCCCTTGGATACATTTCATGATGGCCCGGGCCGAGCGGATGGCGCCGGGAAATCCGCGCTCTTCGTGAAGGCGGACGTCGTATGGCTTCAAATTGGCGATCAGGGCTTCGAGAGACATGGCGCAGGCGATCTCGGCCTGCTTCAGCCAGCGGTTGATGTCGTAAAGCTGGAGAGCGCTGATGGCCGTGAGCAAGTTGGATCCGTTGATGGAGGCCAGGCCGTCGCGGGCCTGGAGACCCGGGATCGGAATGCCGGCGCGTTCCATCGCCGCGCTGCCCGGCAGGCGCTCGCCCTTGTAGAAGGCTTCCCCTTCTCCCATGAGCAGAAGCGCGATCTGGGACATTGGGGCCAGATCTCCGCAGGCGCCGACGGATCCTTTCTGGCAGATGACGGGTGTGACGCCTTTATTGAGCATCTCCACGAACGTTAGCGTGATCTCGGGCCGGCAGCCGGAGCGGCCTTTGGCCTGGACGTTGATCCGGCCGGCCATGGCCCCGCGGACGTGCTCGACGGGAGCCGGATCGCCGATGCCGGCGGCGTGATTGTAGATGAGATACTTCTGGAAGTCTTGGACTTGCTCGTCCGTGAGGACCACTTCGGAGAATTCTCCGATGCCCGTATTTACGCCGTACATGATCTCCCGGGCCTTGATCTTCTCTTCGAGCATCGCCCGACAGCGCTTGATCTTTGCCAGGGACTCCGGATGGAGCTCGATTTTTTCATTGTGCCGGGCGATCGAGGTCAATTGCCCGACCGTCAGATGGGAACCGTCAAGAACGATGGCCACGATATCCTCCCGACGTCTTTGATTTTAAGTCTCTATGATAGGGGAAAACACGGGGAAAATCAAAAAAGAGGGAATCTCGGCTTATTGTGTTTCGGCCCAGACGATGATGACGTTGCCGCGCGTGAAAAAAAGCAGTTTGTCGAGACGGGAGATCAGCCAGACAGCGGGATAGATGAATTTGTAGAACTTGAAGGCCTTGCTCTGCGCGGCGAATTCGTCCGACGTCGACGGCCGAATGTGGCCGTCCCGGAGCTTGGACTGCGGTTTTTTAGCCAGCACGTTCACGTAAACGGCGTTCAAGATGAGCTCGAGGAGTTCGGTGAAAAACCGGGAACTGGTCTTATACTTGATCAGCCGGAAGCCGGCTTTCCCGAGTTTTTCCTCGAGATCGCGCCGGCCGTAGCCTTCCCTTTTATGCCCATAGAACGCGAGCTTCAATCCGACCAGGGGACGGATCTTCTGCAGGATGAAGAATTTTCCGCGGTGCGGGGTGACGAGAATAAGTTTGCCCCCGTCCTTCAAGGTTCTCCGGATTTCGGCGAGCGTAAGGTCATCGTCATCGACATGCTCCAGGTAGTCGAGGCATACGACCTGGTCGAACGATCGGTTCCGGAAGGGCAGGGCTCTCTCGCCGATCTGCACGAAATTCTTTTCGAGAAGGGCCCGGCTGGTTTCGAGGTTTGTGAAATCGAAGTCGGCGCTGACCCAATGGCCCCCTTTCCGCCGGAGAAAATAGCTCAATATCCCCTGGGCGCAGCCGAGATCCAGAAGAACGTCCGAGGGGGCGATGGGGATCTTCTTTTCGATCAGATCGATCTTTTCCTTTTTTTTGAGGGATTTCTTGACGATCTGAAGCTGCCAGGGCGCGAGGTCCATGGCCGCGATTATATCAAAAAAAGGCCGGATTGACTAAGTCCGGGAGGCTCAAGGAGAGCGTTGACTTAAGGTCGACGTCGGCGCTATGATAACCTCAGGGGAAGAGAGATGAAGTACCGGACGGTCATTGTCGGGGCCCTCGAAACGAATTGCTACCTCGTCTATTGCGAGAGAACCCGCCAATGCGCCGTCATCGACCCGGGCGCCGATCCGGAACGGATCTTTCTCGAGATCGCCGAAGAGGATCTCCATCCGGTCGTCCTCATCAATACGCACGGCCACCTGGATCATATCGGCGCAAACAAAGACATCAAAGACCATTTCGGAGTGCCGCTTGACATTCACGGCGGCGACAGCCCGATGCTGGGCAAGGTCCAGGAGCTCGAGCTCAGCCTGTTCCTGGGCGCCAAGGATTCTCCTCCCGCCGATCACCTTTTGAAGGACGGCGAGGAAATCAAGATCGGCGACTCCTCCCTTCGCGTTCTTCATACGCCGGGGCATTCGCCCGGAAGCATCAGCCTCCTGGGCGATGGGGTTCTCTTTTCCGGAGACACGCTTTTCATGGAAGGCGTGGGCCGGACTGACCTTCCGGGCGGCTCGCAGAAACAACTGGAACAATCCATCCGGGAAAAGATCATGACCCTTCCGGACGAGATCGTCGTCCTTCCCGGCCACGGGCCCCATACGACCGTCGGCCGGGAGCGCGAGGGCAATCCGTTTCTCACATGACCGCTCCCCAGCCTCGGTCCGGGGATTTTTCCGAAGACATTCTCTTCGAATTCAAGCTGTTCCTCAAAGCGGAAAAAACCCTTTCGGACAATTCGGTCCAGTCTTACGGGATGGACCTGGCCAAGTATTTACTGTTTTTGAAGGCGGAAAAAAAGTCCTGGGAAAACGCCCGGGAAAAGGATGTCGTCAAGTTCATCCATCAGCAGAGCCAGGGCGGACTATCCGCGCGTTCCCTCGCCCGCTTGATTTCGTCCCTGAAATCTTTTTATAAATTTCTGATCCTGGACGGGAGGGCCGGGACGAACCCGGCCGTCCATTTGACTTCGCCCAAGGCCTGGTTTTCGCTGCCCAAATTCCTGACCGTGAAAGAAGTCCTGACGCTCCTTCGCCAACCCGAAGCGGATGAGATCCAGGGAATCCGGGACCGGGCCATGCTCGAAGTCATGTACGCGGCCGGGCTCAGGGTTTCCGAACTCGTCGGGCTGAAAAAGGACGATATTCATCTTCAGGACAGTTTCGTTCTCTGCCGCGGCAAGGGAGGGAAGGAAAGGATCGTGCCGGTCGGCCAGGCCGCCCTCGAGGCGGTCCGGAAATATCTTGACGCCGCGCGGCCGCGACTGGAGAAGAAATCCAGCGAGGCCCTTTTTTTGACCCGGCTGAGCGGGCCTTTCACGCGGCAGGGGTTCTGGAAAATGCTCCGCGGGCATGCCCGGGCGGCTCATCTCAACGCTAAGATCAGCCCCCATGTCCTCCGGCATTCTTTCGCCACGCACCTCCTGGAGAGGGGGGCGGATCTGCGTTCGGTGCAGCTTATGCTCGGGCACAGCCAGATCACGACGACGCAGATCTATACGCACGTCAGCCGCGAGCGGCTGAGGCGGGTTTACGACAAGTTCCATCCGAGAGCGTGACGGGCGCGTCGATTCCGGTTAGCGAACGTCTTTCCTGGGCGTGATTTCGATCTTCGCCTTGACCTCGTGGGTTTGGGACTGGAAAGCTGTTCCGCCCAGCGTTTGAATCCCGGTTTGGTATTTCCATGTCCAGGCGAACGTTTTTTCCGAAGGGCCGCGAAGGATCGGATTCTCGTCCATGACGATCATATTGGAGCCCGATTTGACGAAGAGATCGTAGCCGATCCCTCCGAAATGGGCCAGGTTCTCCTTGGAAGCGGGAAGAACGAGATAGAATCCGGCTGGCGCCTTGCTTTTAGGGATTTCGAACCCTTCGACGGCGAAGTCGAAAACAAGGTTTTTTCCCGATTTCAAAATGTAATTCACCTTGAGCGCGGGTTTCTCCGGGATCTCTTCCGTGGATAGGGTTTTAAGGGAACCGGCGGAGTCGGATTTTTCCTCGATTTCCCAATTCGTCAACCGGCAATCGTTGTGAACGAGGAGGTAATCCTCGGCGTCTTTCTCGATGGTCCCGGTCCAGCGAAAGATGAAGGCGAACGCGCCGTCGATCTTAATCCCGCGCGCATCCATTTTATAATCGCCGCGGACATCGAGGGTGATGCCGACGGTCCATGACGGCGGCGTATCCTTCCGCTGCCCGGCAGGGGAGAGGGAGATGCCGATGAAAATGAAAAGCGGAAGGGTGACGAGAAATCGCCGGGCGGTCAACGTTAATCTCATATTTTCCAATTTTAGCGCTTTTTGGACGGGATTTCAAAAGGCGGGAATGAGAAAGGCCCTGAAACACGGGCGCCTCTTCGGTCCAGGCGCCGGCGGCTTTCCGCCGTGAGCCTTCTTGTCAACCGCCCCATCTCCTGCTAATTTAGTAACGGTGGCTCAAGAGTAGTGGATATAAACCTAATAGAATGATTCAGGGATTCCCCGGACCGAGCTTCATATAAGGAGAGTCAAGATGAAAAACACGACTAAGACGCTGTTCGTCCTGGCTTTGGTTTTTCTGTCGCGCACGGTTTCTTATTCTCAGGAAAAAATCACGCTGACGCTGGAGGAAAGTGTTCGTCTGGCTCTCCTCCAAAACACTTTCTACCTGGCCGAAAAAGCGAAAGAAGAAGAGGCTTCATTCATGGTCAAGGAAGCCCTGTCGAATTTTTTCCCCGCGCTGAACGCCCAGGTCACGCATGTCCTGGACAAAAAGGTCATGTCGATCCCAATGCCGTCCTTCTCTCCCGGGCAGGCCTCTCAAAAAATCCCGATCGATTTCACGCGGAACTATCAGTTCTCGCTCTCGTTTTCCGTGCCCCTCTACGCCGGCGGGCGGATCGTCTCCGGCTACAAGCAGGCCAACGATAACCTGATGTCCACGAAAGAGGCGATCCGTCAATCCATGCAAGAGACGGTATTCAATGTCAAGAAAGGCTTTTATGGCTGTCTTCTCGCCCGGAAATTCGTGGACGTGGCGGAGGAAGCGGTGGGCCTGGCCGAAAAGCATCTGAAGAACGTCCGGAATCTTTTCGAGGCGGGGATGGCCTCCAAATTCGACCTCTTACGGTCGGAAGTCCAATTGGCCAACCTCCAGCCGCAGCTCATCCGCGCCAGGAACGGCTTGAAGACCGCCGAGCTCGGCCTCAAGACTCTTCTGGGGCTGGATCTGAAACAACTCGTCGACATCAAAGGGGAACTCAGCTATCAGGCTTTCGAAGCCGATTTGGACGCCGACGTCGCGCGGGCCCTGGCCAACCGTCCCGAGATCTCCCGACTCAACTACCAAAAGGAAATCGGCTCTGAAATGCTGAAAATCGCGCGCGCCGCTTACGCTCCGACCCTTGCCGTCGGCGGCGCTTACAACTATTGGGGCAACCAGTTGAACTTCTCGAAGAACGATTGGGAGAGCTACTATTCCGTCAACCTCGTCCTGAACATCCCGATCTTCAACGGGTTCATCAACGCGGCCAAAGTCGGAGCATCAAAGGCCCTGCTCAAGCAGATCGATCAAAACCAAAAAGGCCTCCTGGAAATGGTCAAGTTCGAGGTCCAGGAAGCCGTCCTCGGACTGCAGCAGGCCAAGGAATCTCTTCTCTCCCAGGAGAAGAACGTGGAGGAAGCTCAAGAGGCGGTGCGGATCGCCGAGCTGAACTATTCGGAAGGACTGGCCACGAACCTTGACGTCAGCTCGGCCCATGTCGCCCTGTCCCAGGCTCGAACGAACTATTCCCAGGCGCTTTATGATTATGCTTTGGCCCTGGCCCAGCTCGAAAAAGCCGTCGGCGTAAGAGAAATCGGCTAGACCTTATATCTTAGAAACGCCCCGATCTTCCCATAATGATCGAGCTTCGAGGGCGGCGTAACGTGCTTCACCTCGGCGTGGCTCCGGAACGCCGATTCGATCGCTTCGTCCACGACGTCCGCCACGGCGTCGGTCTTTTTCTGACAGGACGGGCAGACGCTCTCTTCGAGGTAGAGGAATTTGCAGCGCGGGCAGATTTTCCCTTCGGAGGCGAAGTTGTGCGTCACGAACAGGGTCTGGACTTCGACCTGATTCAACCGGCGCAATGTCTCTTTGATGCCGGACACGGCCCGCCCGCCCTTCTCGAGCTCGGCGACGAATTTTTTTACGTTTTCCTCCTCCTCGGCCGAGTTGAGCCGCTGTTCGAGTTCGAGCGCTTCCTTGAGGACTTTGTCGGGCGCATCGGCCGGTTTGGCCTTGAGCCGGCCTTTTAAACGATCTTGAAGGTAACGATGAAGAAAGAGCTCCAAGTCAGAGAAGAAACCGTCGTCACAGCCGAGAAAAAGCCAGTCGAAATGGTCCTTTTTGAAAATCTCGAACGTCTGCTGCGAGGCCTTCTTGAAATGCTCGTGGACATGGGCTTCGATATGACGCTCGATGCGCCGGACCGAAGTCCCGTCGAAATCTCCTTCCTTGTCATGGACCGGAAGGTCGTTCGTCATCGTTTCCAAGGGCGATATCTCTCCCATGAAGACTTTGTACCATTTGGCGTTCGGCCGTCCGATGAGGAAAACGCAGATGTGCCGGTAGCGTCCCAGGATCTGAGAGAGCGGCCGGATATAGGGGTTGTGGTCGAAGAGGATCCTGTTCCGCGGCGGATGGGGGAGATGGATGTCTTCCCAGAAATGCTCGCCCTGGCAGGAAAAAAGGGCCAGGCCCTGCGCGTTGGAAGTCATATTTTGAGAGCAAAAACGGCCGATCTGATCCAGGTCTTCGCTCAGCGACGTTTTTTTGTCCTTGGCGATATCCATGCTTTCAAGGCGCGTCCGGCCGACGGTCAATAGGTTCTTGGCCGAAATGAGAATCTCTTTTTTGGATTGACGGCTTTTATCGGTGTCCAGGAAGAACGAAGTCGTGAGGAACGTCTCGCTCTTGAAGCGAGAGAGGGCCTCGATCTGCTGCCGGCTCAGAAATTTCATAAAACCTCCTTCGACGGAATTGTGTTTTATTCGCCCCTTTGCTTTTTATTCGATCTCAGGACGCGCGCTCTCGTTATGGAGACGGCCATGCATTCTTACAATAAGAGCAGGGCCGTCGTTTGTCAAGTGGGAACGGAGGGGGCCCGGAGCGATGTCGGAATCCGCCCGAATTCCTTATTTTGGATCTTTACGAGCGGTTGATATGCCCCGTGGCTTGCCACGGGGAACCGCTCGTAGAGGGATCCAAGGGGGAGCCGCCCCCTTGGTCGCAGGGCAGGGTTTCATGCCCGGCCCGAGAAAGGGAGACAGAGCGACGCCGTTTTGTACCCTAGAGTACAAAACGGTGTGCCCGTTGGAAGGGGGAAACGCGCAGCGGGTTCCCTCTCCAAATTGACTCCCGGAGGCGGGCCGAATATAATAAAAAGGCTTTTCAGGCGTGCGGAAGTGGCGGAATTGGCAGACGCGTAAGCCTCAGGAGCTTATAGCCGATTATAAGGCTGTGTGGGTTCAAGTCCCACCTTCCGCACCAGAACCTGCCGGGGACGGCACCCGAGACGGGGCCGCCCCCGTTCTCTTTCCATGAAGAAAAACATCCTTCTGATCAACCCTTGGATCTACGATTTCACGGCTTACGACTTCTGGCTCAGGCCTCTCGGCCTCCTCTATATCGCTGCGGTCCTGAGAAAACACGCGGATGTCGGCCTCCATTTTGTCGATTGTCTGGACCGGTTTCATCCCGGTTTGAAAACACGGGCGGCGTCCAAGGCCGACGGCCGCGGACATTATCCCAAAGTGGAAGTGACGAAACCGGAGATCTTAAAGAGCGTCCCCCGAAAATATTCCCGCTATGGAATACCCGTGGACTTGTTCCTGGAAGACCTCGATCGAATTCCCGCGCCCGATATGGTCCTGATGACCTGCACCATGACGTATTGGTATCCCGGAGTCCGGCTTGCCGTCGAACTCGTCCGCGAAAAATTCGGCGCCGTGCCGATCGTTTTGGGCGGAATCTACGCGACGCTGGCCGAAGACCATGCCCGGCGGCGGTCCGGGGCCGATCGGGTCATCGCCGGTCCGGCGGAAAACAAGATCCTGCCCGCGGCGCGTGATATTCTGGGCGATGGATTCGCCGGCGAGGCCGAATTTCCGTCATTGGAATCTCTGCCCCGCCCGGCGTTCGACCTGCTTCGCGATCGACATCACCTTCCGCTTCTGACGTCGCGCGGCTGTCCCTTCACCTGCGCGTTTTGCGCCGGCCCGTTGCTCTATGACGGCTTCGAACAGCGGGACCCGGAGGGCGTCGTCACGGAAATCCGGGACCTCGTCGATCGTCACGGCGCGCGCGATATCGTTTTTTACGACGACGCTCTTCTTCTCGGGCGCGAAACCCACATCGTCCCGATTCTGGAAGGCGTAGCCCGGCTGAGGCTGCCGGTATCCTTCCACACGCCCAACGGCCTTCATATCCGGGAAATCGACGCCGGCCTGGCCCGGCTCTTTCGGAAAGCCGGCGTCAGGTCGATTTATCTCAGCCAGGAATCCGCGGACGAGAACGTGATCCGGGAATCCTGTCCGAAGGTCGAGGCGGGAGATCTGGAAAAGGCGGTCGGACATCTCGAAAAAGCCGGTTACGGACGCGAGGATATCCACGTCTACCTGATCGCGGGCCTCCCGAACCAGGATATCGCGAGCGTCAAAGAAAGCGTTCTGTTCGTCCGGCGTCTCGGCGTCCGCCCGCGCATGGCGTATTTCTCGCCGATCCCGGGGACCCGCGTCTGGCGCGAGCTCGTCGCCCAAGGCAAGCTTGACGCGGATGCCGATCCGCTCATTTACAATAAGATGGTTTTTCCGTACCTCTGGGGCGACTTCTCTCCGGAGGATTATCGGGACCTGCAGGACCTGTTGAATGAACCATAGGGCGATGAGGATCATTTGTCTCCATGAGAAAAATCTGATATTTTGTGAGCGAAGAAGCCGGCTTTTTTGGCCGGCGACGGGCAGGAGGACGGAATGAAAAAACCGGCTTTCGGCGTGACGCCGTCATGACAAAGGAACCCTTCGGCCATCTTCCCGACGGCTCCGCCGTCGAAATCTTCACCTTGAAGAATGACGGGGGCCTCAAGGCGCGCCTCATGACCTACGGCGCGATCCTCGTCTCGCTCGAAGTCCCCGGCCGCGATGGCCGGCCCGGCGATGTCGTCCTCGGCTACGACACGCTCGACGGATACGTCAAGAACAATCCTTATTTCGGGGCGATCGTCGGCCGCTACGGCAACCGGATCGCAAAGGGCCTCTTCACGCTGGACGGCGCCGCGTATAAGCTGGCGGTGAACAACGGCGAAAACCACCTCCACGGCGGCGTCAGAGGATTCGACAAGGTCGTCTGGGCCGCTGAGCCGGTGAAGGAAACGGGCGCGGTCGGGGTGAAATTCACTTATCTCAGCAAGGACGGCGAGGAGGGCTATCCCGGCAACCTGGCCTGCGCGGTCACCTATAGGCTCACGAACGACAATGAACTGAAGATAAGCTACGAGGCGACCACGGACAAATCCACGCCCGTCAACTTAACTCATCACAGCTATTGGAACCTGGCCGGGCAGGGGAACGGCGATATCCTTCGCCACGAACTCGGGCTCAATGCCGATCGATATACGCCCGTGGACAAGGGCCTGATCCCAACCGGTGAGCTCGTCCCGGTCAAGGGGACGCCCATGGATTTCACGACGCCGACGGCCATCGGCCGGCGAATCGCCCAGGTTGAAGGCGGCTATGACCACAATTACGTCTTGAACCGGACCGGCGAGGAATTGTCCCCGGCCGCGCGACTCTATGATCCTCAAAGCGGCCGAACGATGGAGATCTCGACGACCGAGCCGGGGATCCAGTTCTACAGCGGCAATTTCCTGGACGGCACGATCACGGGCAAATCCGGAAAAGTCTATCAAAAACATTATGGCCTGTGTCTGGAGACGCAGCATTTCCCCGATTCGCCGAACAAACTGAATTTCCCATCGACGATCTTGAAGCCGGGCAGGGTTTATAAGAGCCTGACCGTCCACAAGTTTTCGACGCGGTGACATCAAGGGAGATATCCGCGCCGCGCGGCCTTCTTTTTTTTGGGGAGGACGCGCAAGGAGGACCCATGAAGCGAAAAATTCTCATCATCGTCTCGATCGTTCTATTGGCCGGGGCCGTCTGGGCACAGGAAAAGCCGGTGACGATCAAGGCCGGACTCGTTCTAGACGGCAAGGGCGGCGCGATGCGGAATGCGATCATCAAAGTGCAGGGCGGACACATCATCGCTATCGCTCCGGCCGGCGGCCCGGCGGATTATGACTTGGACGGATTGACCGTGATGCCGGGGATGATCGATACCCACGTCCATCTCACCTGGCATTTCGGCAAGGACGGCCGGTACGCGACGCGGGACGAAAATGCCGGCCAGACGATGCTCTATACCCTGGAAAACGCCTATAGCATCCTTATGGCCGGTTTCACCACAGTCCAGAGCGTCGGCGACATCCGGGAAAAGGACCTCCGTGACCTGATCGCCAAGGGCACGCTTCCAGGCCCGCGCGTGCTGACGTCTCTGACGGCCATTACCTCGGCGTCCATGACGCCCGACGAGATGCGCGATCACGTCCGTAAAATGGCGGACGGAGGCGCCGACCTCATCAAGATCTTCGCTTCAAAGAGCATCCGGGACGGCGGCGGCCGGACGTTGAGCGACGAGCAAATCCAAGCCGCGATCGGCGAAGCCCGGGCGCGCGGCCTGCGGACCGTCATCCACGCTTACGGCGACGACAGCATCAAAGCTTGCGTGGAAGCGGGCTGCACCTCGATCGAACACGGCAGCCTTGTCTCGGACGACGTCCTGCGGCTGCTGGCCGAGCGCGGCGTCTATTTCGATCCCAACATCGGCCTGGTCATTCAGAATTATATCGCCCACAAAGCCCAGTACCTGGGGATCGGCAATTACACGGAAGAAGGTTTCGCCCAAATGGAAAAGGTCATTCCGATCAACCTGGACATGTTCAAGCGCGCGCTGAAGATCAAGGGACTCAAGATCGTCTTCGGGACCGACGCCGTGGCCGGCGCCCACGGCCGGAACGCCGAAGAAGCGATTTATCGCGTTCAAAAAGGCGGGCAGGATCCGATGGAGGCCATCATCTCCATGACGTCGCTCGCCGCGCAGGCGCTCGGCCTGGGAACGAAGATCGGGACGCTGGCGCCCGGCATGGAGGCCGACATCGTCGCCGTGGCCGGCGATCCGCTGAAGGACATCGCGGCCCTCCGCCGCGTGACGTTCGTCATGAAGAGCGGGACGATTTACAAGAATATCAAGGCCGATTAGCCGCGTCGTTTTTCTTTTTCCAGGCTTCCGCGAGCTTCCCCATCCGCGCGTCGGCGTGGGCGAAGAACATTTTATATCCCTCGCAGAAATGGTTGAGGCCGCGGTCGCGCGGGTCGCGAAGCCGGTCTTTGGGGCAGCCCCCGCGGCAGAGGCGAAGCCAGACGCACGCCCCGCAGGCGTCCGGCAGGCCGCCTTTCATCCGGCCGAATTCAGTCTGGCGGGCCGAGTTCAGCATATGGCCGAGCTTGCCGCGCATGACGTTGCCGAGTTTCCAGCGTTCCTCGACGAAGAAATCGCAGGCAAAGACGTCGCCGTTGTGCTCGACGACGAGATAGTTTCCGCACTCCGGAAGGAGATCGCATTCGGGGGGCTCCCGGTCCACATAGCGATAGAAAAGGGAGTCGAAATAGCGGATGAACGTGGTCGGCTCGCCGTCTTTGAAGTCGTCGAGCCAGCGATCGAAGACGGCGCACAGGAATTTCCCGAAATCCGGCCCCGTCGCGGAGAACGGAGCCGCCCGCCCGGGGTCTCGCGGATCGGGCTCGACGCAGGGGATGAACTGCATGTGGTCGAGGCCCAGCGACTTGTGAAAATCGTAGATTTCGGCGGGGAAGCGCGCGGAATAATCGTTGACGACGACCAGGGCGTTGACCGCGACCTCCGAATCGAGGAGAAGCCTGGCCGCGTCCACGGTTTTTCGCCAGGTCTTCCGCCCCCCGGCAAGATGCCGGTAGCGGTCGTGGACGTGTTCCGGGCCGTCGAGCGAGAGTCCGACGAGAAAGCGGTACTCCCGTAATAAATCCGCCCACGCTTCATCGATCAGGAGGCCGTTCGTCTGGAGCCCGTTGGCGACGCTTTTACCGCGGCCGTGCCGGACCTCGAGCGCGATGGCCTTCCGGAAAAAATCGAGCCCCATGAGTGTCGGTTCGCCGCCCTGCCAGCCGAAGGAAACGGCGGGAACGGGCTGACCCAAGACCTGGCGCACGATCTCTTCCAGAATTTCTTCGTTCATCCTGTGGGCCGGAGCGCCGGGAAAAAGAGCGCTTTTTTCGCGATAAAAACAATAGTCGCAGGCCATGCCGCAGTCGGGCCCGGCCGGCTTGACGAGAATGGAATTCAGGGTTTTTTTCTTGGGAATGCCCGGCTTCTTCATTTTGAAGATTGGCCGGCCGCATGCCGGCCGGGGACAAGTCTAGCAATCCTCCGCGGGGAATGCAATGGACGCCGGGACGGCCGGAAATCAAGTATGAATTCCGGTCATGTTTTTTGAAAAATTCCTTATTGCAAAGTATTCTGATATGTGATATATTACAGTCCATTCAGGAACGAGATAAATGCTCAAGGGCTTGATATTCGACATCAAACGTTTTGCCGTCCATGACGGCCCGGGCATCCGGACGACTATTTTTTTCAAAGGCTGTCCGCTTCATTGCCGCTGGTGTCATAATCCGGAAGGAATCGGCAAAGCGTGCGAGCTCATGGCCCGGTCGTCCCGCTGCGCCCGCTGTTACTCCTGCCTACCCGCTTGTCCGCTCGGCGCCATATCCCATAATTCCGGCCCTGTCGCCGTCGACCGCGCTCAATGTGATCTCTGCGGCAGGTGCGTCCAGGCCTGTATGTACGATGCGCTGGAGATGGCGGGGCGCGTCGTCACCATCGAGGACATCGTCGCGGAAGTCGAAAAGGACCGCATTTTTTTTGAGCAATCCGAGGGGGGCATCACGCTCTCCGGGGGAGAGCCTCTCGTCCAGTCCGAATTCTGCCGCGGCCTCCTTGAGGCATTGAACAAGAGATCCCTCCCCGCCGCTCTCGATACTTCGGGCTTCGCGTCCTGGGAGACGCTCTGGACCTGCGCTTCCCGCGCCGACCTCATCCTCTATGACCTGAAGATGATGGACGATAAGAAACATTTGTCTCATACGGGCGTTTCGAACCGGTCCATCCTCGAAAATCTGAAAAAACTCGCCGCCGCGAAAAAGAACGTCGCCGTCCGCATTCCGCTCATGGCCGGCCTCAACGATGACGAGGAGAATCTGGGCCGGACCATCGATTTCCTGCGGCGTCTCCCGTCCGTCAAAACGGTCGGCTTGCTGCGTTACCACAAAGGCGGCCTGGAAAAAGCCAGGAATTTGGGCCTGGGAAAAAGCTTTCGTGTCTTCGAGCCTCCCTCCGACGCACGGATGGAGGAGATCCGGCGGACATTCACGGAAGCCGGATTCGTCGTCAACATCGGAGGATGAACCATGAATGACCGAGTGAAAAAATTGCGCGAACAGAGCCTGAACGCGATTCCGTCGATCACCGCCGAGAGGGCGAAGCTGATCACGGAATTTTATAAAAGCCCGGAGGCCTGCCGGATGTCGTACGCGATGCAGCACGCCATGGCCTTCAAGCATATCCTGGAGAACAAGGCGATTGGCATCAACGCCGGCGAGCTCATCGTCGGGGAGCGCGGCCCGGCTCCCAAGTCGACTCCGACCTACCCGGAAGTCACCTGCCACAGCGTCCGGGACCTCGAGATCCTAGATTCCCGGCCCAAGACCTGGTTCAAATCGGACGCGAAAACCAGAAAGACTTATAAGGACGAGATCATTCCCTTTTGGCGGGGGCGCTCGATGCGCGACCGGATGTTCGCCGAACTGCCCGAGGAATGGAAGGACGCTTATGAAGCCGGCATCTTCACCGAATTCATGGAGCAGCGCGCGCCCGGCCACACCGTGCTCGACGACAAGATCTACAAGAAAGGGATGCTCGATTTCATCGCCGACATCGACGCGGCCATCGCCGGACTCGATTTTCTGAACGACCCCGAAGCCACCGACAAGCGCGAAGAGCTGCGGGCGATGCGCGTCGCGGCCGAGGCGATCATCGGCTACGCCCGGCGCCATGCGGAGAAAGCCCTCGAGCTGGCCGCCAAGGAAAGGAACGCCGTCCGGAAGCGCGAACTCAAAAAGATCGCGGGCGTCTGCTCCCGGGTTCCGGCTCACGCGCCGCGAGATTTTTGGGAAGCCCTCCAGAGTTACTGGTTTATCCATCTCGGCGTCATCATCGAATACAATACTTGGGATTCGTTCAACCCCGGCCACCTCGACCAGCACCTCTGGCCGTTTTATGAGAAGGGCCTGAAGACCGGAGCGCTGACGAAGGAGATCGCCAAAGAGCTTCTCCAGTGCTTTTGGATCAAATTCAACAACCAACCCGCGCCGCCCAAAGTCGGCGTCACGGCCGAAGAAAGCGGCACCTACACCGACTTCGCCCTGATCAACGTCGGAGGGCTCAAAGCCGACGGCTCGGACGCGGTGAACGAGCTGTCGTTCCTGATCCTCGATGTCGTCGAGGAAATGCGCATTCTCCAGCCGAGCTCCATGGTCCAGATCTCGAGCAAGGGGCCGGACGAGTTTCTCCGTCGCGCCCTCAAGATCATCAAGACCGGCTTCGGACAGCCCTCGATCTTCAACATCGACGCGATCGTCAAGGAACTCGTCCGGCAGGGCAAATCCGTCGAGGACGCGCGAAACGGCGGGGCCAGCGGATGCGTTGAATCGGGCGCGTTCGGCAAGGAAAATTACACCCTGACGGGCTATTTCAATATGCCCAAGGTCTTCGAGATCACGCTCCACAACGGCGTCGACCCGCGGACCGGAAAAACGATCGGGATCGAAACCGGAGATCCGACGAAGTTCAAGGCGTTCGACGAGCTGTTCGCCGCCTTCCGGAAGCAGCTCGGGCATTTCGTGGACATCAAGATCGCGGGCAACAATATCATCGAGCGGCTTTACGCCACGGTTCTGCCGGCGCCGTTCCTGTCTATCCTCATCAGCGATTGCATCGCCAAGGCCAAGGACTATCACGCCGGCGGCGCGCGCTACAATACGAGCTACATCCAGGGCGTCGGGCTCGGCTCTATGACCGATATCCTCACCTCGATCAAATATAACGTCTACGACCAGAAGACGGTGACGATGCAAGGCCTGCTCGCGGCGCTCGACAAGAATTTCGAAGGCCAGGAAATCCTGCGCCGGCGGCTCCTCAACAAGACGCCGAAATACGGCAACGACGACGACTACGCCGACGATATCATGAAGGCCGTCTTCGAAACCTATTTCCGGGCCATCGACGGCCGGCCCAATGCCAAGGGCGGAAAATACCGGATCAACCTGCTCCCGACCACCGTCCACATCTATTTCGGGAAGATGATGGGCGCGTCCGCCGACGGCCGGAAAGCCGGCGAGCCCCTTTCCGAAGGCATCTCGCCCGTCCAGGGCTCGGACCGCCAAGGGCCGACGGCCGTCCTTAAATCGGCCGGCAAAATGGACCATGTCCGGACCGGGGGGACCCTCCTCAACCAGAAATTCGCGCCCGCCCTCGTGGCCGACGATGAAGGGATCAGGAATTTGGGGCATTTGGTGCGGTCCTATTTCAAAATGGACGGCCACCACATCCAATTCAACGTGGTGACGGCCGACACATTGCGGGAAGCCCAGAAACATCCGGAGAAATACCGCGATCTGATCGTGCGCGTGGCGGGTTACAGCGATTACTTCGTCGATTGCGGCACGGAACTGCAGGACGAGATCATCCGCCGGACGGAACATCGGGAATTTTAGTCAAGGAGGTCGCCATGGCGGACCTGAAATCCCATCGGCGATCGCCCGAAGCGTGGCTTCTCGTGGTCGTCGTTTCTTTGAGCCTATCCGCGGGCGCGGGGCAGGCCGCGTCCGTTACGGCTCAATCCAAAAGCGTCGATCCGGCGTCCGGGCCGCCCCGGATCGGCCTGAATTTCATCCGGTTTTTCTGGTCGGAAAGCCGCGATGGAAGGCTGAACACGACGACTCCTTATTTTCAGCCGGACTCGATCTTTCGCGACTTCGCCGATCTCGGCGTTCAGGCCTTCCGCCAGTTCGTCAGAGCCGACCTGCTGTGGAATGCCGTCGAGCCTAACCCCGGCCGATGGAATTGGGAAGCCGCCGACGCCGTCATCAAGACGACCACATTCGAGCCGATCGTTACGCTGTTCAGCATGCAGTACGCCTCGCCGACGCCGCCCTGGGCGAGGCGGCCCGAGGAGTTCCAGAGGACCCTCGGGCCCGAAGCCCTGGATTATTTGGAGACCGTCGTGCGCCGCTATGCGCCTTATGTCAAATACTGGGAGATCGGCAACGAAATGGACCACTGGCGGATCTCCGACCCGAACGACAAGGGGCCGGCGGGCGCGCGCGCCGGAGCCGTTCCGGCGGCGAAGCCGGCGCGAGCCGGCCTGCCGCCCCGGAGCGGTCAACTCCAGCAGGGCGGCCAGAACATCCGCGAGCAGATGGCCGAACGCCTGCCGGACGCTTTTCCGGACTCGCAGTACACGCCCCAGGAACAGGGGCGGTTCCTGGCCCAGGCCGCGGCCATCATCCGCAAGAACGATCCGGACGCGGTGATCGTCCTGCCCGGCGTCAGCGCGCCCGACGAATACTGCGCCGAAACTTGGCTCCGCGGCGTCATCGAGGGCGGCGGGAAGGACTGGTTCGATATCGTCAATTATCATTATTACCCATCTTGGGAACGGTATTCGTTCATGCGCGAACAATTCGCGGCATCGCTCAAACGGATGGGACTGGACGGCAAACCCGTTTGGCTGACCGAGACCGGGGCGACCTCGAGCGCGACGCTGACCCTCCGGACGAACTACCCAAACAGCGCGACCTCTCAGGCCGCCGACGTCTTCCGCCGCATCGTCCAGGCCTTCGGCCACGGCGACGCGTTCGTCGCCTGGCATACCTATATCGGATCGTCCGAGACGGCCGGGAATTGGCGGGCTTACGGGATTCGGGCGGCGACGGGCGAAGCCAAACCGGCCCTTGCCGCGTTCAGGCTCCTGACCCACGAGCTCATCCCGTTCGCCCGGGTGGAAAAGATTTCCGCCGACGCGCGGGGCGTCAACGCTTATAAAGCGGTCCTCAAGGATGGCGGCGTCAAATACGTCGTCTGGGGTCAGGGGAGCTTCAAGGTCCCAGCCGGCGTGACGCAAATGACGGCGGCCGCTCCCGACGCCGCTGGGAATTTCGAATGGAAACCCGCCGTCTCCCAGGCTTCGCTGACCTTGTCTTCGATTCCCACGTTATTGAAGTGAATCCGTCCGGAGAAAGAACGCTCAAAAAGCGATCATCGTTTTGAGGGCGCCGGCCCTGCGGTAGGCGGCGGTTTCGAAGGCCGCCTGCGCTTCCTCCAATGGGAATGTGTGCGTGCCGAGAAAATCGATATCGACACGGCCGCAGGCGATTAGGTCGATCGCTTTCTCCGCGCAACGGTTCTGCCGCCGCACATTCTGGATCCTGATTTCCTTGCGGCGGATGACTCGACTCGGGAACGAGACACGCTCCTCGAGAGGAATTCCGACGAAGACGAGCATTCCGCCCGGCTTCAGCAATTCCACGGCCTGATCGAGGGCGGCCTGGTCGCCGCAGCATTCGAACACGGCGTCGAGCCCCAACGGCCGCTGGGTCAAAATCGCTTGGACGATATCTTCCCGGTCCGGATTTCCCGCCCAGGGCGCTCCGGCGCGCCGAGCCGCTTCCGTCCGCTCTTTCACTTTGTCGGTGGCGAATAGGTCATGGACGCCGTTCAAACGCGCGGCGATAAGGACGCAAAGTCCGATCGGCCCCGTCCCCAGGACAGCCATCGTTTGAGTCCGATCGCCCGGCCAAAATTGGACCGCGTGCAGGGCGATTGAAAAAGGCTCCGACAGCACGGCCTGGGCCGGCGAAACGTTCTCCGGCAGCCTAAGGCAATTCCGTTCGGGCATGACGAAATATTCGGCCAGGCAGCCGTCCATCTCGCTGGGGTGGCCGAGAAACCGGATTTTGCGGCATGTGTTGGGGCGTCCGGAGCGGCATTGATCACAGGCCCCGCAGGAAATCGCGGGCTCGACGGCGACGCGGTCGCCGGGCTTGAACCGAGTCACTTTGCGCCCGACGGCCTCGACGACCGCCGCGCATTCGTGGCCGACGACGGCCGGGTAAGCCACCTTCTCGCTGCCGACGCGGTCCGCGATGAAATAATGGAGATCGCTTCCGCAGAGCCCGGCGCGCGTGGTTTTCAGCAGGACGTCATCGGCGTTCTTCAACGGCGGCCGGGGGACGTCGCGGATTTCGACCCGCCCGACCCCGGTCAACACGGCGGCTTTCATGAGCGTCCTTTCTCAGAGTTCACTGGGCATGTCTCAACGCATCTATGATAGCAGAAATCGGCAGGCGCTCGCGGACCTTATTTTTTCTTTGGCTTGACCTGGATTTTCCTTATCGCCGGCTTCTTCTCGCACTCTCTCTGGAAGTCCTGATCGCGCTGGCTGTTTTCATAGTCGGGCGACTGGAAGCGGTAAGTGAACCGGGTGTGCTCGTCGTATTTGCCCTTGAGCAGCGCCGCGCGGGCCCAAGAGGACGACGTTCTCGCCATTGGCGATAAATCGGCATTCGGCCAGCTCCTTTAGCCGCTTCTTGTCGATCGATGACTGGAAGGCAAAGTCGAAGCTCTCAAGCGTCTTGACGTAGGGGAACTTGGCGAGCGCAGTTCGGAGGGCGATGTTATTTTCTTGCTTGGAGGCCACCTCCTGGGAGAGGATCTCGTCCAGGAAGTCGGTGTAGGGAACACTGTTCTTGGCCGCCTCCTCGAGCGTTTCGGGCGCAAGCCAGCGGAGCCGTTCCTGGAGGTCCTGCAGGATCTGGATGACCGCGCGCTTCCGCCCGCCGTATTTCTCGACGACCTAGCGGACGACAGCACCTCTGTCGTCGGGGAGGGAGTCTGTCCCGGCGGAACCCGCCTTTTGGCTTTTCCGCTGCATTTCGCGTGTGCCTTATAGAAAAAGCCGAAAGCTTGTCAATGATTTTCCGCGGACTACCGGCACCGCTGCCAATCGGATTCGCTGAACGTGCGGTCCAGCTCTCTCCACAGGTCTTTCACGTCGCAGGTCATGACGATCAGGTCCTGAGCGCCGCCTTTGATATCCTTGACGAAGTCGGGCAGCAACGTTTCCTCGCGGAAACCGAGCCGGCGGAAGATCTTCTGGGCCCCGATCTGGGGCCGCATCATCCGGGCCACGATCGTCTGGATCTGGTTCTGGACGGCGATGAAATAGAGCTCGCGTATCATGATCGTTCCCAAGCCCCGGTGATGAAAAGGCCGGGCGATTATCACGCGGATTTCCCCCTGGTGCTTGCTCCAGGCTTCCCCCGAGAGCTCCAGGGCTCCGCTGGCCACGATCACTCCGCCGTGGACGGCTACGATCCGGATGTCGTCGCCGGAATCGATGCGCCGGAGTCTCTTGGCCACGACTTTCCGGTCCGTGACGTCGAACTTCAGGTATTTCCGGTCCTCTTCGGGCAGGGAGCCGTAAAAGTCCATCAACTGGTCGATGTCGTTCGCCGCGAGCCTCCGGATCGTCACTTCCGTGCCGTCCTTCATTCTTTCGGTCTTGTCCATGCGCGCGTCTTCCCTTTCTGCGAGATGTCGTCCATCAATCTTGTTCCTTATTTATATGGAGAAGACTTCGAATTGTCAAGCCGCGGCCGATTGACAGGACTCCGACGCCGGTGCTATTGTGAGCCGAGGCGGACCGATGCCCATCCGAGAAGTCGTCCGGCGGTTCTTTGATTTGCCCTTGCGGCGCAAGCTCATCCTGAGTTTTCTCATCGTCATCCTCCTCGGCGGGGTCCTGTCCCTGATCATCGGCACGCGGATCGAACATCAGACCATCATATCCCTGGCCGAAGCCAAGGTCAGGCACGACCTGGCCTCGGCGTCGATGGTCTATGATGAACGGCTGCACGGCCTCCGGGACACCGTCCGGCTCAGCGCCACCCAAGAGTTCCTCCGGGCGGCCCTCCGACAGGCGAGCCTCGAAAATGCCGCCGTCCGGCTCGACGGGATCCGCCGGGAGTTCGGCCTCGACGTCCTCAACCTCACGGACGGCCTCGGCCGTGTTGTCGTCCGGTCGCGGCACCCCGAGGCGGCGGTCGGCGACGACGTGTCCGGGGATCCCTGCGTCGCCCTCTCCCGCCGGGGTCAGGTCTGCGCCGGGACCCGCATCGTCACCCGGGACGAGCTTCTCAAGGAAGGGGACGACCTGGCCGAGCGGGCCTATTTCCAATTCGTCCCGACGCCCATGGCGGCCGCGAGACCCGAAGACCATGAAGACAAGGGCATGATGCTCACGGCGGCCGCCCCCGTCCAAGACGAGTCGGGCGGCCTTCTCGGCGTCCTCTACGGCGGACTGCTCTTCAACCGGAATTATGACCTCGTCGACCGGGTCAAGGAGATCGTCTTCAAAGGGGAGAAATACAAGGGCCACGACATCGGAACGGCGACCTTGTTCCAGGACGACCTCCGGATCGCCACCAATGTTCTGGACGACACCGGGCGCCGGGCCGTCGGGACGCGCGTCTCGCGCGAAGTCAACGAAGCCGTCTTGGGCCGCGGCGAAACCTATGTCGGGCGGGCTTTCGTGGTGACGGCTTGGTACATCACGGCCTACCGGCCGATCCAGGACATCGAAGGCCGGACGATCGGTATGCTCTACGTCGGCATGCTCGAACGACCGTACATCGACCTGCGGAATAGGGTCATGGCGACGTTCGCTGGGATCGCCGGCCTCTGCGCGCTCTTTCTCCTGGGCTTGCTGTCCTTCGTTGCCCGCCGGATCACCCGCCCCCTCGGCGTCATGGTCGAAGCCACGGACAAGATCGCCTCGGGAGAGCTCGATCATCACGTCGCCCTCGAAGGCCGGGACGAAATCGGGAGGCTGGCGAGGGCGTTCAACCGGATGACCGAGAACCTCCGTGGCGCCCGCGAGGACCTGACGCAATGGGGCCTGACGCTGGAGCGCCGGGTCGAGGAGAGGACGCGCGAGCTCCGCGAAACGCAGGATCAACTCATCCAGTCCGAGAAGCTGGGATCCCTGGGCAAGATGGCCGCGGGTGTCGCCCATGAGATCAATAATCCCCTGACGACCATCCGGATCAATGCCCATCTCCAGCTTGAAAAGTGCGGCGACGATCCCACGAGACGGGAGGCCCTCACCCTCATCGCCGACGAGACGGCCCGCTGCGCGCAAATCGTCAACGGCCTTCTTGATTTCGCCCGCCAGACGCCCTCCCAGTCGGCGCCCTGCGACATCAACGATATCATCGAGCGCACTCTCCAGCTCCTGGAGAAGCAGGCCTCGGTCCGGAACATCCGGATCGTCAAGACCCTCGACGGTTCCCTCCCGCTCATCCCCGTCGACAAGAACAAGATCCAACAGGTCTTCTCCAACCTGATTCTCAATGCCTGCGAAGCGATGCCCCGCGGCGGCACGCTGGTCATCACCAGCCGTAGGAGCCGCAACGGAACGGGCCTCGAGATTGCGTTCACCGATACAGGCGTGGGAATCGCCCCCGACCACATGACGAAGATTTTCGACCCGTTTTTCACCACCAAACATTTCGGGACGGGATTGGGCCTGGCCGTCAGCTACGGGATCGTCCGGCAGCGGGGCGGGACGATCGACGTCCAGAGCGAGCTCGGGCGGGGGTCGACGTTCACGGTCCGGATTCCCTTGGACTCCGGGCCCGAAAAATCCGAACGGAGCGAGGACGTGTCATGACAGAACTCACCAAGAAAAAGATCCTGGTGGTCGATGATGAACCGGCGGTCTGCAAGAGCATCCGGGAGGCGCTCCTGCGCGAGGACTACGAAATCGATACCGCCCCGGGCGGAGAAGAGGCCTTGCGGCTGGCGGGGAACAAGACGTATGACGTGTTCCTCGTTGACTTGATGATGCCGGATATCGGCGGTCTGGACCTTCTGAAAATGATCCGGGCCGAGTGTCCGGCCGCACGGGTCATCATGATCACGGGCTATCCGACCGTGAAAAACACTCTCCAGGCCATGCAAACCGGCGCCTTCGATTTCCTGCCGAAGCCGTTCCTCCCGTCCACACTGCGCAGCCTGGTGGCCAAGGCGCTGGGCGGCGGCGAGGGCGAGACGGGGTCAAGCGCGTCGGGATAGAGCCTGCCGCAGGGTGGCCCCGATGTCGGCCGGGCTGACGGCCACGTGGACCCCCGCCGCCTCGAGAGCGGCCATCTTTTCCTGGGCCGTTCCCTTTCCTCCGGCGATGATCGCCCCGGCGTGACCCATCCGCCGCCCCGGGGGGGCGGTCTGGCCGGCGATGAAGCCGACGACGGGCTTGGAGAACTCGGCCTGGATGTAGGCCGCGGCCTCGTCCTCGGCCGTGCCGCCGATCTCGCCGATCAGAACCACCGCTTCGGTCCCGGGGTCGTCCTTGAAGAGCCGCAGGAGCTCGATGTACTTCAGCCCGACGATCGGGTCGCCGCCGATGCCGACCGCCGTCGACTGCCCGTAGCCCTGCCGGCTCACCTGCTGGACGGCCTCGTAGGTCAGGGTGCCCGAGCGGGAGATGATGCCGATCGTCCCGGGCGCATGGATGTGACCGGGCATGATCCCGATCTTGGCCTTGCCCGGCGAGATGACGCCCGGCGTGTTCGGCCCGATCAATTTCGCCGGCTTCGATTTGAGGAACGCCTTGACCTTGATCATGTCGAATGTCGGGATGCCCTCGGTGATGCAGACGACGAGCCCGACGCCCGCGTCGGCCGATTCCATGACCGCGTCGGCTGCGGCGTAGGGCGGCACGAAAATCGCCGTCGCATCAGCCCCCTCGGCATCCACGGCCTCGGCCACGGTGTTGAAGACGGGGACGCCGAGGTGCCGGGTGCCGCCCTTGCCCGGGGTCATCCCGGCAACGACCCTGGTGCCGTACTCGATCATCTTCTGGGCATGGAACGTGCCTTCCCCGCCGGTGATCCCCAGAACGACGACGCGCGTTTTTTCATCGATGAGAATGCTCATGGCTTGCTCCTTTGCGGCGGGTCACTTCAGCAGGGACACGATCTTTTCGGCGGCCTCTTTCATGCCGTCGGCCGCCGAAAAAGCCAATCCCGACTCGGCCAGAATTTTCTTGCCGAGGTCGACATTGGTTCCCTCGAGACGGATGACGACCGGGATCGTCGTCCCCAGCGCCCGGGCCGCCTTGACGACACCGCTGGCGATCATGTCGCAGCGGACGATGCCGCCGAATATGTTGATGAGGGCCCCCTTGACGTCTGGGTCCGAAACGAGGATCTTGAACGCCTGGTTCACGGCGTCTTCCGTGACCCCGCCGCCGACGTCCAGGAAGTTGGCCGGCATGCCGCCGGCGTATTTGATGATGTCCATCGTGGCCATGGCCAGGCCGGCGCCGTTGACCATGCAGCCGACGTTGCCGTCGAGCTTGATGTAATTGAGGTTGTATTTCGAAGCCTCGACCTCCAGGGGGGATTCCTCGTCGAAGTCGCGCATCGCGCGGATGTCTGGATGCCGGGCGAGGGCATTGTCGTCGAAGTTCATCTTGGCGTCGAGGGCCAGGACGTCGCCCTGCCGGGTCACGAGGAGGGGGTTGATCTCGGCGAGCGAGGCGTCCGTGCCCTCGAAGGCCTGGTACAGACTCAGGAGGAACTTCACCGCCTGCTTGAAAGCATCCCCTTCGAGGCCGAGCTTGAAGGCGAGCCTGCGGGCCTGGTAGGCCAGGAGGCCGGCCCCGGCCGCGACGTACTCCTTGAAAATGAGCTCGGGCTTCTCGGCGGCGACCTTTTCGATCTCGATGCCGCCCTCGGTCGAGGCCATGACCACGACCGCCTCTCGGGCCCGGTCGATGACCAGGCCTAGGTAGAGCTCGCTGGCGATGTCGAGCGCCTCCTCGACGAGGACGCGCTTGACCCGCTTGCCCTCCGGGCCGGTCTGGTGAGTGACGAGTTGCATGCCGATCATCCTGGCCGCCAGGGCTTCGGCCTCGGCCGGCGTCGCCGCGAGCTTGACGCCGCCGCCTTTGCCCCGGCCGCCGGCGTGGATCTGTGCCTTGACGACGACGCGCGGGCCGATGCGCCCGGCGATTTCGCGGGCCGCGTCCGCCGTTTCGGCCACCTCGCCCCGGGGGATGCGGACGCCGTAGCGGGCCAGGATCTGCTTGGCTTGGTACTCATGGATCTTCATGCGTTTCTCCCTTTTTTTTCTGCTGTCACAGAGCCCGGTGGACCGGGCGCATTCCTTATAACAAAGGCCCTGGCAGGTGTCAATCAATTCTAAACGGGTGATGACGGGGAACGGATAATGGGTCAGTTTGAATTGAAATCAAAAGAGGAGGCGCGCCGGGTTCAATTGGGTTCTAAATATAGTCCCTTAGAATTATCCTCTATCGCCCGGTATTTTAACCTCCTTTGGCAAAAATGTTATTCCGGGTTCTTATTGACGATAATAAGAATTATCCTGGGCAAATTTGCTTCAAGAGCGTGCCCCCAACAAAAGTTTGCTCAAAGAAACCTCCTTGAGCTACTAGAATGTCGAAGGCTCGTACCTCCTCTTTTCTTATACTACTTTTTTTCAAGAAATCCTATTTCCTAAATATCAAGAGACATTTTGAATATGATGGGCGAAGATGATAGAATTAATTTATCAATCCAGGTACATCAGACAGACGTCGTTGCGCAGCTCGTCCTCGTACCGTTTGCTCCGAGGGAGAACTTCGCTGCGAAATTCCCCGTTCCGGTCCCGGGGAACCTCGATCGCGACTTCGCCAAACCGTTTCATCGTGAACCGCCGTTCATAGGAACCATTGCGATGATTCGTCTCGCCGTCTTTTCGCTCATACGGATCCCGACCCAAAAAATGGCTCCGCTCGGCCCGCATCAGTTCCGTCAGATACTCGGCGATGCCTTGGTTCATTTCCGCCCGCATCATCTCAAAAATCCGTTCCGGCTGGGCTTGAATCTCCTTGAAAACTTTCGTCAGCTCTGTTACGCTCAGAGTGACTTTCATGGGCTCTTTCTCCTTTCATAAGAATGTCGCTTTTAATCCTTATAAAGGAAAAGAGCCTTTTCTTCCACCTCTCTCCAATTTCACACATAAAAGTTTATACTACCGGGAACGCCCGCGCTTGACAGTCCGCCGCAGAAAAACTATAGTAAAGAACCTTGATTACGAACATACTTTTCATCAACGAATGAGCAGACATAGCCGGCGGAATCGAATCGTCCTGGCCTCTCCCTTCGGCTTGGCGGATGCGGCGAACATCGGTCTCATATCTATCATTAATTCGCGTGCCGGGCGTCCGCTCGGATCTCCGGGCTTTCATCTCGCGGCCAGGCCCGCGCGAGCGGACTCCCTTCCCACTCCGACCTCGAAAGGATGATTCATGCCTAAGCCGAAATTCGCGCTTTACTGGGCGGCCAGCTGCGGCGGATGCGAGATCGCCTTCCTCGACATCCGGGAGAAGATCCTGGATTTCGACGCCGCCGCGGACCTGGTCTTCTGTCCTTGCCTCATGGATACCAAGTACAAGGACATCGAGGCGATGGCCGACGGCGAGATCGACGTGACGCTGTTCAACGGAGGCATCCGCAACGAGGAGAACCTGCACATCGCCAAGCTCCTCCGCCAGAAGTCCAAAGTCCTCGTCGCCTTCGGCTCCTGCGCCACGGAGGGCTGCATCCCCGGCCTAGCCAACCTCACAACCACGGATGAGATCATGGATTACGTCTACCGCCGGTCGCCCTCCGTCGAAGCCGGCAACACGACACTTCCCCAGACGGTCACGGAAACGCCGACCGCGCAGCTGACCCTGCCGGCCCTGTTCGAAGTCCTGAGGCCGCTGGACCAGGTCGTCGACGTGGACTACCGGATGCCCGGCTGCCCGCCGGTGGCCGAACAGATCTGGGCGGTCGCCGAGGCCATCCTGACCAGCAAGCTGCCGCCCAAAGGGTCCCTGGTGGGGGTCAATCCCAAGACGGTCTGCGATGAATGCAAACGGACCAAGGAAGAAAAGAAGATCAAAGTGTTCCGCCGTCCCCACCTCGTCGACCCCCGGGACATCGATCCCGTCAAGTGTCTTTTGGAGCAGGGGATCATCTGCAACGGTCCCGCCGTCCACGCGGGCTGCGGGGCTCTTTGCCCCCAGGTCAACCTGGGCTGCCGCGGCTGTTACGGCCCGGCCGACGGCATCCAGGACGTCGGGGCCAAACTCGCCGGGTCGATCGCCTCGATCATCGATAGCGACGACCCCGCCGAGATCCAAGCGGCCGTCGATCAGATCGTCGATCCGGTCGGCACGTTCTACCGTTTCGGCCTGGCCGGATCGCTCGTGGGGAGGCGCGTGAGATGAAAACGATCACCATCGATCCCATCACCCGGCTCGAAGGCCACGGCAAGATCTCCATCATCCTCGACGACGAGGGCAACGTCGCGGATGCCTTCCTCCAGATCCCCGAACTTCGCGGCTTCGAGAAGTTCTGCGTCGGCCGTCCGGTCGAGGAGATGCCCCGGATCACGACGCGCATCTGCGGCGTCTGTCCGGAAGCGCACATGATGGCCTCGGCCAAGGCCTGCGACGCGGTCTATCACGTCGACCTGCCCCGCACGGCCAAGCTCCTGCGGGAGCTTCTCTACGCCATCTTCTACGTGACCGACCATTCGACCCATTTCTACGCCCTGGGCGGGCCGGACTTTGTCATGGGCCCGGACGCCCCGGCGGCCCAGCGCAACATCCTGGGTGTCATCCACAAGGTGGGCGTCGAGATCGGCCGCAAGGTCATCGAAATGCGGGGCGCCTGCCACGAGCTCATCAAGATGATGGCCGGCAAATCGGTCCATCCCATCGGGGCCCTCCCCGGGGGGATGAGCAAGGGGATGAACCGCGAGGAGCGCGACAAAGTCCTCAAGACCGGGCAGGACGCGGTCGAGTTCGCCAAGTTCACCATCGGCCTGTTCAACCAGATCGTCCTGGGCAACAAGGCCTACGTCGACCTGATCCTGAGCGACGGCTTCACCCACCACACCTACAACATGGGCCTGGTCGACGAACGGAACCACGTCAATTTCTACGACGGCGACATCCGCGTCACGGCCCCCGACGGGGGGGAGCTGGCCAAGTTCAAACCGGCCGATTACCTCCAGCACATCGTGGAACACGTCGAGCCCTGGTCCTATCTCAAGTTCCCCGTCCTCCGGAAGGTCGGCTGGAAGGGGCTCGTCGACGGCCCCCAGAGCGGCATCTACAAGGCGACACCGCTCTCCCGCCTCAACGTCTCCGACGGCATGGCCACACCCCTGGCCAACGAGGAACACGACCGGATGTACAAAACCTTGGGCGGGAAGCCCGTCCATCAGACGCTGGCGACCCACTGGGCCAGGCTGGTCGAGCTCCTCTACGCGGCCGAGCGCTGGGTGGAGCTGGCCTCCGACCCGGAGGTCACCGGCCCGGACTACCGTGTCGTCCCCGACCACACTCCCGACGAGGGCGTCGGCGTAGTCGAAGCGCCTCGGGGCACCCTGTATCATCATTACAAGACCGACATGCGGGGCATCGTCCAGGAAGTTAACTTGATCGTCGGGACGACCAACAATAACGCCGCCATCAACCTCTCGGTGAAGAAGGCGGCCATGAACTTCATCAAGAAGGGTCACGTCACCGACGGGCTCCTGAACATCGTCGAGATGGCTTTCCGCGCCTATGACCCGTGCTTCGGCTGCGCCACGCACGCCTGGCCCGGCCAGGCGGCGATCCATATCCGGATTCTCGACCGTGAGGGAAACATCGTCCGTGACCTGAGGAGATAGAGAAGGCCATGAAAGTCCTCGTTCTCAACAGCGGCAGCTCATCCGTCAAGTTCCAGTTCATCCGCATGGAGGACGAAGGCCTCCTGGCCAAAGGGATCGTGGAGAAGATCGGCTCGAGCGACGCCATCGTCACCTACAAGCCGGAGGGACGGACGAGGATCCGGGAAATCCGCGAAGTCCTCAACCACGGCGTGGCCATCGAGATGGTCCTGAATCTCCTCCTCAGCCCCCAGCACGGCGTCATCCGCCAGAAAAGCGAGATCGACGGCATCGGGCACAGGGTCGTCCACGGCGGCGAGGACTTTTCCGAATCCGTGCTGATCACGGACAAGGTCAAGGCCACGATCCGCAAGTGCATCCAGTTCGCCCCCCTGCATAATCCCCACAACCTCAAGGGCATCGAGGCCTGTGAGGCCCTCCTGCCGGGAGTCCCGCAGGTGGGCGTGTTCGATACGGCCTTCCACCAGACCATCCCGCCCAAAGCCTTCATCTACGGGCTGCCCTACGTCCTCTACCGCAAACTCGGCATCCGCCGCTACGGTTTCCACGGCACTTCCCACAACTACGTGGCCCTCAAGGCCGCCGAGATTCTCGGCCGGCCCGTCGGGAAGCTCCACCTCATCACCTGCCACCTGGGCAACGGGGCCAGCATCACGGCCGTGGCCGGCGGGAAATCCATCGATACGACGATGGGCTTCACGCCTCTCGAAGGGCTGGTCATGGGCACGCGCTGCGGCAGCATCGACCCGGCCCTCGTCCCCTACATCATGGAGAGGGAGAAGCTGGGAACGAAGGAAATCGACTCCATCATGAACAAGAACAGCGGCATGCTGGGGTTGACCGAGACGTCGCACGACATGCGGGAGATCGAGCAGGAAGCCGCCCACGGCAGCGAGCGGCATCAACTGGCCCTCGAGATCTACTGTCATACGATCAAGAAGTATATCGGGGCCTATGTGGCCGAAATGGGACGCGTAGACGCCATCATCTTCACCGGAGGGGTGGGCGAGAACTCTCGCCTCGTCCGCCGTCTCGTCTCCGCGGGGCTCGAGGAGTTCGGCATCGTCCTCGACGCTGCGAAGAACGAGGCCAACGAACGCGTGATCAGCTCCGGCCGGGTGAAAATCATGGTCGTGCCGACCAACGAGGAGCTGGCCATCGCCCGGGACACCCTGCGGATCCTGTCGTCTCTGGAACCTCGTCCGGCCGCTCCCGCGCCCGATGACGTGGCCAAGCTCGTCCTTCTCTGGGCCAAAAACCGTAAAGCGGACGCCATCTCCCTGGCCCGGAAATGGGCCCAGAAGATCGGCCGGGAGGTCGGCCCGGCGGACGTCACCCGGGAGCTCGAACGGCTAAGCCTTGGGCCAGCCGCGCGGCCGGGAAAGAACGCCCGGAAAACAAGCTGAAGGATAACGCCATGGACAAAATCAATCGCGAAGACGCGGGCTGGCTGGTCGCCCTGGCCTGGCTGAGCGGCCTCGAAGAGACGGCGCGGGATTTCCACGGCACCCGGCCGTACGTCTTCAGCGCCAGGGCTTACGAGCACTCCGTCCAGTATTATCTCCATCTCCTCGGGGACGAATACGGCATGCAAATTAAGAAGGCCGGCTCGATCCGGGAGGCCGTGGAGAACTACATCCAGATCGGCGTCGCCGGGGGGCTCTTCCGGGACGCCAACTTCTTTGAGCTGACGGAAGTCAACCCCTTCCATCTGGAGATCACCGTCCACGACTGCGTCTATCTCAGGAGCTGCCAGGCGCTCATCGAGGAGGGCTTTTCGGTCCGCGACCTGACCTGCGCCCGGATCGGCTGTTTCCGGGCGGCGGTCAAGGCCCTGGCGAATATCGACTGCGAATACCAGGTCACGTCCTTCAATGTCGACGGTGACTGTAAGGGTTACATCGAGAGGGCTTGAATTGGCCAAAACCGTGTCTCCGTCCATGAACGAGCTGCTCCAGGTCGTCCGGGAGAGCGAGGACGCGGCGGCCGTCCGGGCGGCCATCATGCAAGTCGGCTATGAGACCCACGATGAAGTCTACCCTCTCCTGGTCGAAAAGCTCGACGACCCGAACCCTAGCATCCAGCACGCCGCGGTCGTCGCCCTGGGCCGTCACGCCCGGGCCGAGGCCATCGACGAGCTATCGAAGCCGAAAATCTTCCATTCCTCGTATCACCAGATCCGCTGGGCGGCCGTAACCGCCGTCGGCCGGCTGGGGGATTACCGGGTCATCGACCTTCTCCTCAAGGCTGCTGAGGACCCGGAGTGGATCGTCCGGACCGAGGCCATCACCGAGCTCATGGGCAAGGTCAAGGACATCATCGCCCGCAAGGACGTCCGGCTGGCCCGCATCCTGATCTACATGTTTTCCCTGGACAACGAGGAGATCGTCAACCTGGCCACGGAGGGTTTCCAGGAGCTGGGTTCGCCCTGCCTCGAGTGGCTCCACGAAGCGCTCCGGAATCCCTTGCCGAACATCCGCTCCAACGCTGCCAGGACGGTCGGGAAGATGAAATCGCGGGGCTCTACACCTTACCTCATCGACCTCCTCCAGGACGAGGATGCCACCGTCCGGACGAGCGCCTGCGAGGCCTTGGGCCGGATTGGGGACAGGGTCAGCATCGAAACCTTGGTCTCGATGGTCCAGGACAACGTCGAAAAGGTCCAGGAACAGGCGGCGGCGGCCCTCATCGGTTTCGGAAAGGCGGCCACGGTGCCGTTGCTCAACGTGCTGTCTCGGGAGCGGGACAAGTACGCCCAGCGGGCCTTCCTGAAGTGCCTGGGCCGGATCGGCGACCCCAAGTCCGTGCCCGCCCTCATCAGCCACCTCCGCAGCAGCTACTTCATCATCCGGCAGGCGGCGGTTTCCGCCCTCGTCCGTTTCGGGCCGATCGTGACCCGGCACCTTCTGGCCACCCTCTCCTTCAACACCTCGGACATCGACTCCCTGAAGAAAGACGCCTGCGACCGTGAACACCCCGAGCTCCAGCTGCGGGCGATCAAGGCGATCGGCGGGCTGGAGGACCATCGGGCCGTGGCCCTCCTCAAGGAACTCGTCGAGGAGGGACTGCCCGACATCCAGGAGGCGGCCTCTCAGGCCTTGTCCCAGATCGGATGTTCCGCCTGGGGCCGCTGCTGTGCCCTGAAGGTCCTCGGGGAAGTCGGGGACAAGTCCATCGTACCCGAAATCCTGCCTTCGCTCCAGGACGACTCCGGCAACGTCCGCTACGAGGTGGTTCGCGCCCTGGGTAAGCTCGGCGGCGCCGAGGCCGTCCAGCATCTCGTCCGCATGGCCCGCAAGGACCCCTGCGATTTCATCCGCCGGGAAGCGGTGTGTCTCCTGAGAACGGCCGGGCAGGGGCATGTCGGCGTCCTGGACATGGCCCGCCAGCGCCTCAAGGGCCCCTCGCGCGACGTCCGGGTCCAGTGCGCCCGGCTCCTGGGAGGGTTCCAGGACAAAAAGTCCATCCTGCCTCTTCTCAAGGCCATGGCCGATCCCCATTGGAGCGTCCGTGAAAGCGCCGAAATAGCCCTCCTCAATTTCGGCCGCGATGCCGTGGTGCCGCTCATCGAGGCCCTCAAGAGCCGGTCCTGGACGACCCGCTTCAGGGCCGCTAGACTTCTGGGAGAGATCGAGGATCCGAAAGCCATTTCCCCGCTGAAATTTGCCCTCGACCGCCCAGGGGAAAGGAAGGACGTTCGGAAAGTCGCCCAAGCTTCCCTTGAGAAGTTGGAAACCCTTGTTAGGTCATAAATAGTCATCATCCATGAATAAGAAACGTTCTCCAGCTCCACGCGAGGAGGAATCATGAGAGTCAAGTTGAAGGCGGGTTCCGAACCGCGCAAGTTCATCGAGAGGATCGAAGAGCTGTCCGGCGAGAACGTCTTCGCCTGCTATCAGTGCGGGCGCTGCTCCGCCGGATGTCCCGTCGCCTCAGAGATGGACCTCCTGCCCAACCAGATCATCCGCCTGGTGCAGATGGGCCTCCGGGAGGAGGTCCTCCAGTCCAAAACCCTTTTCCTCTGTGCCTCCTGTTTCACCTGCGAGTCCCGATGCCCGAAAGGCATCGACATGGCCCGGGTGATGGAGGCCGTCCGTCACATCTTGGATCCCAAGGGAAAAGACGCTTTCGGTCCGGGCGAGATCTCGCCGGAACTGGCCCAGGAACTTCCTCAACAAGTCCTGGTGTCCATTTTCCGCAAGTTTTCGAAATAAGGATTGCTCATGAGAGTCCACTACTATCCAGGATGCACGCTCAAGCAGAAGACTACCGCACTGGACATCTCCACCCGTGAGGCGATGAAGCGGTTGGACATCGATCTCATCGAACCCGAGGGCTGGACCTGCTGCGGCGCGGAATACCCGCTCACCGAGGAAAAGATCGTCGGGCTGGCGGCGCCCATCCGGGTCCTGCGCCAGGTCCGGGAGGAGGGCGGGGACGTCCTCGTGACGACCTGTTCCTTTTGTTTCGCTGTCCTGAAACGGGCCGACAAGGCCATCAAGGACGACCCGCTTAAGCGCAAGCGGATCAACGCCTATCTCCGGGACGATATCCAGATCGATCCCCTGACCAAGGAGAGAACGACGGACTTCGAGGACTACAACGGCGAGGTCAAGGTCCTCCACCTCCTGGAGTACCTGCGCGACAGGGTCGGCTATCCCAAGATCCGGGAACGGATCAAGAGGGATCTGAAGGGCCTGGCCGTCGCCCCCTATTATGGGTGCCGGGTGCTCCGGCCTCAGAAGGAGATGGCCGTCGACGAACCCGACTCCCCCCGGCTTTTCGAGGAATTCCTCGAGGCCGTGGGGTGCGCGGCCGTCGATTACCCGTTCAAGCAGGAATGCTGCGGGTCCTATCTTTCCGTCTCCCTGCCGGCTGCGGCCACCGAGGCCTCCTACCGCATCCTCCGCTCGGCGGGGATGAACGGAGCCAAGGCCGTGGCCGTGACCTGCCCGCTGTGCTTCTACAACATGGACCACCGCCAGGAGGCGATCAAGGAGACGTTCCTGGATTTTTCCGGACTCCCGGTCGTGTTCTTCACTCAGATCCTGGCCTGGGCGCTGGGGGTGGATAAATCTGTCCTCGGACTCGGCGAGCACCTCGTCCCCGCGGACGGGCTGTTCAGCGAGACTCCGGCGACCGAGGTGAGGACATGACCGCCAAGGCCAAGAACAAAGAGAAGCGGATCGGCCTCTTCGTCTGCCACTGCGGCGTCAATATCGCCGGTGTCGTGGATGTCGAGAAAGTCGCCCAGGTCTTGAAGGACTATCCCGGCGTGACGTTCTCCACGGACTACGTCTATATGTGCTCCGACCCCGGCCAGCAGATGATCATCGATACGATCAAGGAGAAGCATCTCGACGGGATCATCGTCGCCGCCTGTTCGCCGACGCTCCACGAGAAGACCTTCCAGGAGGCGGCCCGGCTGGCCGGCCTCAACCCCTACCAGATCGAGATCGCCAACATCCGGGAACAGGACAGCTGGGTCCATACGGACAAGGAGAAGGCCACCAAGAAGGCCGTCAAGATCGTCAAAGCGCACGTCGCCAAGGCCCGGCAGAACGAGAACCTGGACCCGATCAAGGTTGACGTCACTAGGCGGGCCCTTGTCATCGGCGGCGGGGTCAGCGGCCTGCAGGCCGCCATGGACATCGCCGACCACGGCTACGAAGTCATCCTCGTCGAGAAGAACCCCTCGATCGGGGGCAAGATGATCCAGCTTTCGGAGACGTTTCCGACGCTGGATTGCTCCCAGTGCATCCTGACGCCGAAGATGGTCGAGGTCTCGCGCCACCCCCGGATCAAGCTTCTGACCTACCACGAAGTCGACTCCATCTCGGGGTTCATCGGTAATTTCAAGGTCCGGATCAAGAAGAAGCCCCGCTACGTCGACGAGACCCTCTGCAACCTCTGCAACGAGTGCGAAAAGGTCTGCCCCCAGGTCGTCCCCGACGAGTTCAACATGGGCCTGTCCTTCCGCAAGGCCATCTACATGCCCTTCCCCCAGGCCATCCCGGGGACCTTCACGCTCGACGCCGAACACTGCCTCGGCCTGAACCCCGTGCGCTGCGGCAAGTGCAAAGACGTCTGCGAGAAGAAGGCCATCGATTACGACATGAAGGAGACGATCGTCGAGGAGGAGGTCGGGGCCGTCGTCGTGGCCACCGGCTACGACCTGTATACCATGCAGGCCCTCGGCGAGTACGGGGGGGAGAAGTACGAGGACGTCGTCAACGGCCTTGAGTTCGAACGCATCCTGTCCGCCTCGGGCCCGACCGGGGGGACGATCCGGAGGCCGTCGGACGGCAAGATCCCCAAGTCGGTCGTCTTCGTCCAGTGCAGCGGTTCCCGCGACACGGAAAAGCACAACCCCTACTGTTCGAAGATCTGTTGCATGTACACGGCCAAGCACGCCATGATGTACCGCCATCGCGTCCCGGACGGCCAGGCCACGGTCTTCTACATCGACGTCCGGACGGGGGGAAAGTCGTTCGACGAATTTTACATGCGGACGGTCGAGGAGGACAAGGTCCTCTACATTCGAGGCAAGGTCTCCAAGATCTTCAAGGAAGGCGACAAGCTCATTGTCTGGGGCGTGGACACCCTGACCGGGAAAAAGGTCGAGGTCGAGGCCGACATGGTCGTCCTGGCCATGGCTATGGTCAAGGCCGACGGGGTCCAGGACCTGCTGAAGAAACTCAAGATCGCCACCGACATCCACGGCTTCCTGGCCGAGGCGCATCCCAAGCTGCGGCCGGTCGAGAGCCTCAACGCCGGCTTCTACCTGGCCGGCTGCGCCCTCGGCCCCAAGGACATCCCCGAAACGGTCGCCCAGGCCTCGGCCGCGGCGGCCAAGGTCGGGGACCTTTTCGCCCAGAAGGAACTTCTCCACGAGCCGACGGTCGTGCCGGTCAACGACGAGCTCTGCTCCGGCTGCGGCATCTGCATCACCATGTGCCCGTATTCCGCCCGGAGCCTGGACCCGGCCCGGGGGGTCGTCGTGGTGAACGAGATCCTCTGCGAGGGCTGCGGGGCCTGTGCCGCCGCCTGCCCGAGCGGCGCCGCCCAGCAGCGCAACCAAACCGACAACCAGATTTTCTCCATGCTTAGGGCCATGCTGAGGGAGTGACCATGTTCGAACCGCAAATCATGTGCTTTCTCTGCAAGTGGTGCACGAGTGCGGCGGCCGACGCGGCCGGCACGTCGCGTCTCCACCATGCCCCCAATAACATCAACATGAGGGTCATGTGCTCGAGCCGCGTCGACCCCCAGCACATCCTCTACGCGTTCAAGGAGGGGGCCGACGGCGTGTTCATCGGCGGCTGCCATCCCGGCGACTGCCACTATGTCGAGGGGAACTACAAAACCCTCCGCCGGGTCACCCTCTTCAAAGTCATGCTCCAGGACCTGGGGATCGACCCGAAGCGGCTTCGCCTGGAGTGGATCTCGGCGGCGGAAGGGAAAAAATACGCCGCAACGATGGACGAGTTCACGGAACAAATCCGTGCCCTAGGACCGCTCCATCTGAACGAAAAAGCTCTAGTCCAAGAGGTGGTCAAAGATGAGTAAGACAGCGTCCAAACCCAAAAAGGCCGCGGCCAAGGACAAGGCCGCCGAGGGGCGTCTCGTCCCCATCTTCATCATGGGGAAACGCTACGAAGTGCCCGACTCGCTGACGATCCAGAAAGCCCTCGAGTACGCCGGCTACCTGCTCGTCCGGGGCTGTGGCTGCCGGGGAGGAATCTGCGGCGCCTGCGGCACGGTCTACCGCTTCCCCAATTCCTACCGGATCGAGGTCGGGCTGGCCTGCCAGACGGTCGTCCAACCGGACATGTACATCGCCCAGATCCCCTTCTTCCCGGGCAACAAGGCCGTCTACGACATCGAGAGCCTGCCGGCCGTGGGGGGCACGATCGCCGCCCTCTACCCCGAAGTCTTCAAGTGCGTCGGCTGCGGCACATGCACCCGCAGTTGTCCCATGGACATCGACGTCCTGGGCTATATCTCGAAGGCCATCCAAGGCGACATCGCGGCCGTGGCCGAAGGCTCCTTCGACTGCGTCATGTGCGGCCTGTGCGCCGCCCGCTGCCCGGCCGAAGAGGTCCAGTTCAACATCGCTATCCTGGCCCGCCGCCTCTATGCCCGGCACATCGTCCCCAAAGCCAAGCATCTGGAAAAAGCGATCAAGGCCGTGGAAGACAAGACGTTCGACAAGGCCCTCCAGGAACTCAAGAAAAAGAGCCTGGACGAGCTCAAGAAGCTTTACAAGGGCCTCGAAATCGAGCCGGACATGGCCGACGAGTCCTGGACGCCTCAGAACAAATCCTATCTGGGAGAATGACCCATGCCATACACGCCTGAACTGAAAGAGCTGATCAAAAAGGTTGAAAAAACGAGGCCGTCCCGCGTCGAGAAGAAGCGGGCGGGCGAAGAATTCACTCCGATGTCCCTCCAGGAACGCGAGGCGATCCTCAAATACCATCCCGACTTCAAGGAAGAGGGCCGGACGGAGATCCTCGTCGGCCCCAGCAAGGGCTACCGGATCGCCAAGGAGATGGTCAACCTCTTCCATGCCAAGAGCCGCCTCGACCCCGACAGTATCGACCTCAGCCGCGTCGACTTCGAGACCGACGTCCTCATCATCGGCGCCGGCGGGGCGGGCTCGGCGGCGGCTCTCCTTGCCCGGGAGAATGGAGCCCGCGTCCTCATGGCCACGAAGCTGCGCATCGGCGACGCCAACACCATGATGGCCGAGGGGGGCATCCAGGCCGCGACCAAGACCGAGAAGGACTCCCCTTATTACCATTACCTCGACGCCATGGGCGGCGGGCACTTCAAGAACGACCCCGAGCTCGTCGAAACGCTCGTCGTCGAGGCGCCCAAAGTCATGGCCTGGCTGGAAAAGCTGGGGGCGTTGTTCTCCAAGTACGAGGACGGACGCCTCAAGGCCATGCACGGCGGCGGCACCTCCAGGAAGCGCATGCACTACGCCGGCGACATCACCGGCGCCGAGATGATGCGGACCCTCCGCGACGAGGTCAAGAACCACCCCGACGACATCAAGATCCTGGAATTCTCCCCGGCCGTCGAGCTCATCCTGAACGAGCACGGCGCCTGCGCCGGGGCGGTCCTCTACAACCTCGAGACGGAGGAATACTTCGTCGTCAAGGCCAAGGCCACGGTCCTGGCGACGGGCGGGTCGGGCCGGCTCCACATCCAGGACTTCATGACCACGAACCACTACGGCGCGACCGGCGACGGCCTCATCCTGGGCTACCGGGCCGGCGTACCGCTCCGCTTCCTCCACACCGTCCAGTACCATCCGACGGGAGCCGTCTTCCCCGAACAGGCCGAGGGCCTCCTGATCACGGAGAAGGTCCGGGGGGCCGGGGCTAACGTCCTCAACATCGACGGCGAACAGTTCGTCTACGAGCGCGAGCCCCGCGACGTCGAGGCCGCGGCCTTCATCCGCGAGTGCCTGGAGCGAGGCAAGGGCGTGCCGACGCCGACCGGGAAATTCGGCGTCTGGCTGGATTCGCCCATGATCGATGTCCTCAAGGGCGAGGGCACGGTCCGCAAGGAATTCCCCGGCAAGTGGATCCTGTTCCACCGCTACGGGATCGACATTACCAAGGAACCGATGCTCGTCTACCCGACCCTCCACTACCAGAACGGCGGGCTCCAGATCAACAGTCGGACCGAGACCGTCGTCCCCGGCCTTTTCGGCGCCGGGGAAGTCAGCGGCGGCGTCCACGGCGAGAACCGCCTGATGGGCAACTCCCTGCTCGACGTCGTAGTCTTCGGCCGGATCGCCGGGTGCAGCGCGGCTGAATACGCCAAGAAGGCCCACAAGGACGGCGCCCTGACCCTCGACCACGTCCGGGCCTATCACAAGGCCCTCGAACAAGGCCGCGTGGCCGTGGACGGCCGGGTCGCCCCGATGCTCCTGCCGGACTATTCCAACCCCGAAGTCCGGAAGAAGCAGTTGACGACGAAATATCACGGAACGTTGCGTTAATCCATGAACGAGGTTCAGCCATGCCCGTAAGGCAAAGAGAAAAACCGTTCGGGCTCCCCAAGCCGGAGACGCCGCACGGCGAGATCGTCATCCTCGAGGAGCGCTGCAAGGGGTGCGGCTTCTGCATCGAGTACTGTCCCCACGCCGTGCTGGTCTTCGCCAAGAAGTACAACGCCAAGGGCTACCACCCGCCGGAGATCGCCAAGGCCGAACTGTGCGTCAACTGCGGTTTCTGCCGCATGATCTGTCCGGAGTTCGCTATCTACACGTATGAGCCGGCGACGGGGGAAAAATCATGAAAGCCGATCCCAGAGGAGTCCTCACAGGGTCCCATTACATCGACGGCGACTTCGCCTGCTGCGAGGGAGCGCTGGCGGCCGGGTGCCGCTTCATCGCCGGTTACCCGATCACGCCCTCGACCGAGATCGTGGAGAGGTTCGCCCGGCGCGCCCCGCTGGTGGACGGGGCGCTGTTCATCCAGATGGAGGACGAACTGGCCGCCTCGATCACCATCCAAGGCGCCGTCTGGGCCGGCAAGAAGGCCATGACCGTGACCAGCGGCCCCGGCTTCTCCCTGATGATGGAGCACATCGGGCTGGCGGCCATGACCGAGACGCCGTGCGTCTTCGTCGACGTCCAGCGCGGCGGGCCGTCGACGGGCCTGCCGACCCTGCCCGGCCAGGCCGACATGATGCAAGCCCGCTGGGGGTCGCACGGCGACTACGAAATTATCGCCCTCTCGCCGAACTCCCCGCAGGAAAGCTTCGACCTGACCATCGACGCCTTCAACCTCTCGGAGCAGTACCGCGTGCCGGTCATGTTCATGATGGACGAATGCGTCGGTCACATGGTGGAGCGGGTCGTCATTCCCCCCGCGGAGAAAATCGAGATCACGCCCCGGCGTTTCACCAAGCTCCCGCCGGGCCAATACCTTCCCTTCAAGCCGGCCGATGACCTAGTTCCGGACATGTTCAAAGCCGGAGACGGCTACCGCCTGCATGTGACCGGGCTGACCCACGATTTCCGGGGGTATCCGGCGATGAGCCCCGAGGTCCAGGAACAGCTCGTCCACCGGCTGGTCAACAAGATCCGCCTTAACGCCCCGAAGATCTGGCGCTACGAAGAGACCGGCGTCGAGGACGCCGACGTCGTCATCGTCACTTACGGCATCACCTCCCGCGTCGCCGTCGAGGCGATCGAGATCGCCCGGAAAAAAGGGATCAAGGTCGGGATGCTGAGGCTTATCGTCGTCTGGCCCTTCCCCGAGCAGCGGATTTTCGAGCTCGCCGGACGGGGCAAGGCCATGGTCGTGGCCGAGATGAACTACGGCCAGGTCTTCTACGAAGTGGACCGCTCGGCCCGGGGCAAGGCGCCGGTCGTCCTAGCCGGGCACGGCGGAGGAACGGTCCACAACATCGAAGACATCGCCAATAAGATCGAGGAGGCGCACCGGTGTCGATCCTGAACGAACTTCAAAAAGCATCCCTGAGTCCGACCGCCAGATTGACGGGTCCGGACAAGCACCCGATGGACGATTTCCTGCGCATGGACCGGATGCCCCACATCTGGTGCTCGACCTGCGGCATCGGCGTCAGCGTCAACTGTTTCGCCAAGGCCCTGGAAAAATGCGGCTTCCCGCTCGACGAGGTGGTGGTCGTCTCGGGCATCGGCTGCACCGGCCGCGTTGCCGGCTATGTCAAGGTCGATTCTTTCCACACGACCCACGGCCGGGCCATTCCCTTCGCCACCGGGCTGAAGCTGGCCAACCCCAAACTCAAGGTCGTCGTCTTCAGCGGCGACGGCGACATCATCGCCATCGGCGGCAACCACTTCATCAACGCCGCGCGGCGGAACATCGACATCACGGTCATCTGCATCAATAACTTCAACTACGCCATGACCGGGGGGCAGCTGGCCTCGACGACGCCCGAGGGGGCCATCCTGTCCACGTCGCCCTTCGGCAACTATGAATTCCCCTTCAATCTGCCCTTCCTGGCCGAGTCCGTCGGCGCGGTCTATGTCGCCCGTTGGACGTCCCTCCACGTCTACAACCAGACGAACGCCATGGTCGAGGCCATGAAGAAGCCCGGCTTTTCGTTCATCGAGATCGTGGCCCCCTGCCCGACGATCTTCGAGCGGCAGCAGAAGATGGGCGACGGTCTCGACCGGCTGCGCTGGTACTGCGACAACTCCGACATCCGGAACAACGCCAACACCAAGGACGTCGACATCCGGCTCCACGACAGGATCGTCGTCGGCAAGTTCGTGGACAAGGAACGGCCCACGTACCTCGAGGCGATGAACGCGCACTACCAGGAACGCCTCGGTCCGAAGTACAAGGTCTACGAGGGATAACATGGCCAAGACTGAGATCAAGATCGGCGGGTTCGGCGGCCAGGGAGTCATCCTGACCGGCTATATCATCGGTAAGGCCGCTTCGCTCTTCGACGGCAAGGACGCCACGATGACGCAGGCTTTCGGGCCGGAGGCCCGGGGCAGCGCCTGCAGCGCGCAGGTCATCATCTCCGACGGCGCCATCCGCTATCCTTACGTCAAGAAGCCGCAGGTTATGGTCATCATGAGCCAGGAGGCCTTCACCAACTTCTCTCCCGAGCTCGACCCGAACGGGATGATCCTCATCGAGGAGGAGCTGGTGAACCCTAAGGGGCTGCCCCCGACGGTAAAAATCCACGGCATCCCGGCGACGCGGATTGCCGAGGAGCTCGGCCGGAAGGTCGTCCTCAACATGGTCATGGCCGGGTTCTTCGCGGCCGTCAGCGGGCTCGTGTCCAAGGACGCCATGCGCAAGGCCGTCGAGAGCTCCGTGCCCAAGGGGACGGAGGGTCTGAACCTGCTGGCCTTCGAGAAGGGCTACGAGTACGGCCTGGGCAAAGTCCAGGCCCATTGATCCGGCACCGGACCGCCGGGCCGAGGGAGGGAGAATAATGCCAGATTTCGTCTACACGCCCATGTTTGCTTTGGGACCGGACACGACCGAATACGATGCGATTTCCCGGGACCATGTGGCCTTCGGCGAATGCGAGGGGCGACCGGTTCTCAAGGTCGCGCCCGAAGGACTGGCCCTCCTGGCCGAACGCGCCTTCCATGACGTGGCCTTTCGGCTGAGGCCGTCGCACCTCGAGCAGCTGGCCGCGATCCTCAAGGACCCGGAGAGCTCGGCCAACGACCGCTACGTCGCCCTGGAGATGCTGAAGAACGCCGTCATCTCGGCCGAAGGCGTCTTCCCGATGTGCCAGGACACAGGGACGGCCATCATCAACGCCAAGAAAGGCCAGCGGGTCTGGACGGGCGGCGGCGACGAAGAGGCCCTCTCCCGCGGCGTTTTCAACGCCTACACTAAGAATTATTTCCGCTATTCCCAGAACGCCGCGCTGACGATGTACGACGAGAAGAACACCGGGACGAACCTGCCCGCCCAGATCGACATCACCGCCGTCGACGGCGACGAGTACGGGTTCCTGTTCATCTCCAAGGGCGGCGGTTCCGCCAACAAGACCTATCTCTTCCAGGAGACCAAGGCCGTCCTCAACCCGGAAGCCCTGCAGAAATTTCTCGTCGGCAAGATGAAGGGGATCGGCACTGCGGCCTGCCCGCCCTACCATCTGGCCGTCGTCGTCGGCGGCACGTCGGCCGAGCTCGTCCTCAAAACCGTGAAGCTCGCCTCGGCCCGCTATCTCGACCACCTGCCGACGACGGGAGGGCCGGGAAGCCACGCTTTCCGCGACATCGAACTCGAGGCGAAGCTCCTCGAGGCCTCCCATAAAATCGGGCTGGGGGCCGGTTTCGGAGGCAAGTATTTCTGCCTCGACGTCCGAGTCATCCGCCTACCCCGCCACGGCGCCTCCTGCCCGATCGGGATGGGCGTCAGCTGCAACGCCGACCGGAACATCAAGGCCAAGATCACCCGCGACGGCATCTTCCTTGAAAAGCTCGAGAAGGACCCGGCCAAGTACCTCCCCCAGCCCGCCGCGACCGATATTCCCGCCGTCCCGGTCAACCTCAACCGGCCGATGTCCGAGATCCGGGCAACGCTCAGCAAGCATCCCGTGGCCACCCTGCTCATGCTCAACGGTCCGATCATCGTCGCCCGCGACATCGCCCACGCCAAGCTCAAGGAAAAGGTCGACAGGGGCGAGGACCTCCCGGTCTATTTCAAGGACCACATCATCTATTACGCCGGCCCGGCCAAAACCCCGCCCGGCTATCCTTCCGGGTCCTTCGGCCCGACGACGGCCGGCCGCATGGACGACTACGTGCCCCTTTTCCAGAAGATGGGCGGGTCGCTGGTCATGCTGGCCAAGGGGAACCGTTCCAAGGGTGTGACCGAGTCGTGCAAGACGAACGGCGGCTTCTATCTCGGCTCGATCGGCGGGCCTGCCGCCCGCCTGGCCCGGGATTGCATCACCAGCCAGGCGGTCGTGGCCTACCCCGAGCTCGGGATGGAGGCCATCTTCAAGATCACGGTCAAGGATTTCCCGGCCTTCATCATCGTCGACGACAAGGGGAACGACTTCTTCGAAAAAATCCTGACCTAACGGCTTCCCGTAGAGGCCGCGCCGCGGCCGGACCCGGCGAGCCAGGCCGCAGGACGCCGCCCGTTCTGGCCGTGATGGGGGCCATTCATATCCCCCGGCCCCCTGGGAACCAGTCCCGGCGGTTCCCCCGTCGGCCAACCGACGGGTCCCCCTCCGGCGGGGTCAACGGCGGAGGTACTTGTCGATCTCGGCCGCGGCGATCCGCGCGTCCCCCATGGCCAGGATGACGGTCGCCCCGCCGCGGATGATGTCCCCCCCGGCATAAACACCCGGGATGCTGGTGGCCATCGTCGTCCAGTCGACCTCGACGTTTCCCCACTTGCCCATTTTCAGGCCGGGCGTCGTCTGGGGGATGAGGGGATTCGGGCTCTGACCGATGGCGCAGACGACGAGGTCGACATCGATCGTATATTCGGAGCCCTCGATCGGCACGGGACGGCGTCGGCCCGAGGCGTCCGGCTCGCCCAGCTCCATTTTTTGACATTCCATGGCCCGGACCCGGCCGTATTCGTCGCCAAAGTAACGGATGGGCGTCGTTAGGAGCTGGAACTCGATCCCCTCCTCCTCGGCGTGATGAATCTCCTCGGTCCGGGCGGGCATTTCGGTTCTCGACCGGCGGTAGACGATGACCGCCCTTTCGGCGCCCAGCCGCTTGGCCGTCCGGACCGAATCCATGGCCACATTGCCTCCTCCGATGACGGCGGCTGTTTTGGCTTTCAAGACGGGCGTGTCGTAGGCCGGAAAGGCGTAGGCCCGCATGAGGTTGACCCGGGTCAAGTATTCGTTGGCCGAGTAGACGCCGACGAGGTTCTCGCCGGGGATCTTCATGAAATTGGGCAGCCCCGCCCCCGAGCCGATGAAAAAGGCCTCATAGCCCTCGTTCCTCAGGTCGTCGATGGTCGCGGTCATGCCCACGACGAAGTTCGTCCGGACTTCGACGCCGAGACGCTTGAGGTAGTCGACCTCGGCTTTCAGGATGGCCTTGGGAAGACGGAATTCCGGGATGCCGTAGATGAGCACCCCGCCCGATTCGTGGAGGGCCTCGAAGACGATGACCGAATGGCCCAGCTTGGCCAGGTCCCCGGCCACGGTCAGCCCGGCCGGTCCAGCGCCGATGACGGCCGCCTTCTTTCCCGACGGAGGCGGGAGGGGCGGGATGCCACCGGAACCGCTCAGACGCTCGAAATCCGCCGCGAACCGCTCAAGGTTGCCGATGGCCACGGCGACCCCAGAGGCTTTCTTCATGGTGCAGACTTCTTCGCACTGCGTTTCCTGTGGACAGACGCGGCCGCAGATGGCCGGGAGCGAATTCGTCTCCTTGAGTTTCCAGGCTGCTTCCAGGAAATGGCCGTTCTCGATGAGCTTGACGAAACTCGGGATGTCGATGGCCACCGGGCAGCCCGTGATGCAAAGAGGGTTGGCGCAGTCGAGGCAGCGCCGAGCTTCAGCCTGGGCCATTTCGAGGGTGAGGCCAAGGTTGACCTCGTTGAAGTCGCGGTTGCGTTCCCCGGCCTCGCGTTCCGGCATCTTCTGGCGGGAGAGTTTCATTCGGTCTTTGACAGGGAGGGTCTTGCGCAGGTCCTTCCTCCAATCCTTCTCGAACTCCGTCCTCAGCCGTGCCTTGAATTCGGGCGCCAGCTCTTTTTTATCCTTGTCCTCGGCCATGTTTCGTCGTCCCTCGTTCTAGGGAAGCTCTTTCTCTTCCCAGGCGCAGAGCGATCGGATTTCGTCGTCGAAGTACGATTTCCGCCGCGTGAATAGTTGGTCCCAATCTACCTGGTGAGCGTCGAAGTCCGGCCCGTCGACGCAGGCGAACTTGGTCTTGCCCGCGGCCGTGCAACGGCAGGCGCCGCACATCCCCGTGCCGTCGACCATGATCGGGTTCAGGCTGACGATCGTCTTGATGCCCAGCGGCTTCGTGGCCTGGGCGCTGGCGTACATGAGGTAAGTGCAACCGACGGCAATGACACGGTCCACAGGCCCATCGTGGTGAAGGACGTCTTCGAGGGGCTTGGGGATGAAATCCTTGGACCCCAGGGCGTGGTCGCGCGAAGAGAAGAGGACCTTGTCGCAGACTGAACGATACCGATCTTGCCAATAGAGTAGATAGTGCGCCTTGGCGTCGAGGACCGCGATGACCCGGTTCCCCGCTGTCTTGAGCGCCCGGGCCGTGGGCCAGAGAGCGCCGATGCCGAAACAGCCGGCGGCCAGGACGACCGTCCCGAAGGCGCCGATTTCGGACGGTCGGCCCAGCGGACCGACGAAGACCGGAACCTCGTCTCCGGCACGGAGCGAAGCGAGTTTGCGCGTCGTCGTCCCCACGACCAAGAAAACGGCTGTGACCGATTCCCGCTTGGCGTCCCAGTCGGCGATAGAGAGAGGGATGCGCTCGCCCCTCTCGTCGGGCATGATGATGACGAACTGCCCCGGCCGGCATTTCCGGGCCACCTCGGGCGCGCGGACTTCGATGAGATGGAGGTTGGGCACGAGGCGCGCTTGGGTTAGGATCTTCGGCATCATCGTCCCCTGACGAGCTTCAGGCTCTTGTTGTCCCGGGCCAGGTCTAATCCTTTATAGACGTCGGGACCTGGGAGGAAGGGGCGAGCCTTTTTCTCGCCTACGCCCGATACGGTTGTTATGTCGATGAAGCGGACGGGCTCCCTGGTCTTCTCGGCCAGGAACAGCTCCTCCCCTCGTCCATCCGGCATCGCGACGCTCGCGAATGCGGGGACGGACCTGGCGATGTCTTCCCGTACGTCCGCCGCCGAGCCGTAGCCAAAGCCCGCGGCTCCCACCTTTGCGGCCAGCGCAGCCAGGATCGACCAGCCGGGTCTGGCGTCGCCCTGCGGATCGACGGCCCCCTCCGAAATCTGGATGCGGCCCTCGATGTTGACTAGGGTCGCCTCCGATTCAAAGGACGTTGTTTCGGGAAGCAAGATGTCGGCGATGGCGGCGTTTTCGTCGTTGTAGCTCCCTTGGATGATGACGAATTCCGCCGCGTTCGGTTCGAGTTTAGGAAACGGTCCGGCGAGGTAGAAGGCCCGGATATCCTTCCGGGCGGCCGCTTCGGCCAGCTCTCCAGCAGGGGTGGTTTTCGTGGGGAAAGCGTCGGAGAGGGCGAGCCCGCCGCGGATGTTGGACTCGACGTCGAGAGGAATGAGCCGGCCGCCTGCGAGCAAAGCGAGGTTCCAGAGTGCCGCCAGGTTCTTCCGGCCGTCTGCCGCCGCAAACTCGGGGCCGAAGAAGAACACCGGCGGTTTGCCGGGCATCAGCAACCTGGAGATCTCGTTGAGTTTCTCCTTGGGGATATCGAGGGAGCGGAGGACTTTTGTTATGTCAAGGCTCCGGAGACGCGCCTTGAATCCGTCAAACCCCTCTGCCCTTAGAGAAGGCACATTGCTGATCTTCAGGATGGCGGCAGCCAGCGCCGAGAGGAACGCCTCCTCTTTCCCGGCCGGGAGCGCGAGCTTGATCGTGGCGCGCGTTGCGCTTCTCTGTCCTTCCCTGACAATGCTTAGCAAGACGGCGCCGCTCCGCAGGGCGCGGTGGACTTCGAGACCGACGATGGGCTGAGTTACCGGCAGGTCTTCTCCGAAGAGCACGATCGTCCGCATCAGGCCGATGTCGGAGATTCGGATATTCAGAGGAACCGTCTGTCCCGCGGCCCGGCCGAGCTCTCGTAAGCCGGATGCCGCCGAACAGCGCCAGGGCGCAGCGAAAGTCTGTGCTTTCAAGACTTCATGGGCGAACCGGTGCAGGACGAATAGGTCTTCGCATGAACTTTGTCCTGAAGCCGCGACACCGATTTGCCCGGCGCTATAGCCTTTCAGGCGTTTCGCCGCCTCGTCCAGGGCTTCCTCCCACGGGACTTCCTTGAGGCGGCCGTCGCGCCGAACCATAGGCCGGAGGAGCCGGAGAGGATGGTGCACGACATGCTTTACAAGGAACCGGCCTTTGACACAAGCCTGGCCGCGGTTTGCGGCGCCGTCCGCATCGGGAACGGCGCCGATGACCCGGCCCTGCCGAACTCCGACTTTCAACCTGCAGCCCTGACCGCAGAAAGGGCAGAGCGTCGGCTTTTCGGTTTCGGGCATACGGTCGTAGCGCACGGCGCGTTCCGAGAGGGAACCTGTAGGACAGACATCCACGCAGGCCCCGCAGAAACGGCATGCGGATTCGAACAGACGACGGTCCATCGCTGCGCCGACGACGGTCCTGGAGCCGCGGGAGACGAAGGTCAGCACGGAGGCCCCTCTCACCTCGGAGCAGACCCGGACACAACGTCCGCAGAGGATACAGAGGCTGTTGTCCCGGTCGATGAATGGGTCGTCGCGGCGGACCTCTCCCTCCCGACGGTCGGAGGGAAAGTGGACCCGGTCAAGGCCGATCGCTTCGACGACCCGCTGGAGCTGGCAGCGGCCGTTGGCCGGGCAGAGGACGCAGCCCGTGACCTCGCCCGTCTTGCGGATGGTGGACTTGTGGTCATCGCAGGACAGCTTCTCGGCGCAGATGAGGCAGGCGTTCGGGTGCTCGGCCAGGATGAGCTCGAGGATCTGCCGCCGCAGCGCCACGAGCTCCGGCGTCGCCGTGCGGACCTCGAGCCCTTCCTCGGCGATCGTGCTGCACGCCGGGACGTACCCACGCCGGCCCTTGACCTCGACGAGACAGAGGCGGCAGCCGGTGAACGGCTCGAGGCCGGGATAATCGCAAAGAGACGGGATGTCAATGCCGCTGGCCCTGGCCGTCTCAAGGAGCGTCCGGCCTTCGTTCGCCTTAATTTCCATGCCGTTGATGATGACGCGGATCATTTCATCGCCTCTACGGCTTTCTTGCCGTCTTCGGTTCCGAGTTCGCACCTCAGGCAGCGGCAGGCTTCCAAGCGTGCTTCCGTTTCGCTCAGCCCGAGGTCAACTTCCCTAAAATTCTTGGCCCGGTCCGCGACAGCGAGGTGCGACATCCTAGGCCGCTTGGCTTCGGCCATCTCTTTTTCCGAAAGGATGAGGGGTTGGACGTAGACCGACGGTCGGGTCAGGGCGTGCCTCCGTGCGAGAGGCTGGCTTTCGAGATATTTTTCGATGGCCTCGGCGGCGGCTTTGCCGGCGCCCATGGCTTCGACCATCGTGTTCGGCCCGGTCACGGCATCGCCCCCGGCGAAGATACCGGCCCGGCTCGTCTGGAAGGTCTCGCGGTTGACGTCGATATTCTCCTTGGCCAGCGAGATGCCGTCCCCGGGAGCAAGATACATCGTGTCAGGCCGTTCGCCGATCGCCTGGATGAGCGTGTCTGTCTCGACGATGAAGTTCGAGTCTTTGACCGGCACAGGCCTGCGGCGACCACTAGCGTCCAATTCGCCGAGCGTCATTTGGATGCATTCGACGCCGGCCACGCGGCCGTTCGAGGTCAGGACCCTCACCGGAGCCACCAAGAATTGGATCTCGACGCCTTCGTCGATGGCTGCGTCGACCTCCTCCGGGAACGCCGGCATTTCAGTCTTGGTCCGACGGTAGAGGATGGTCACCTTTTCGCAATTCGGGTCGCGCATGGCGACTCGGGCCGCGTCGATGGCCGAGTTGCCGCCGCCGACTATACAGGCGCGCTTCCCGACGGGAACGGTCTGCCCGAGGTTGATGGCCTTGAGGTAGGTCAGCGATTGCATGACGCCCTCGGCGTCCTCACCGGGGATTCCCATCTTCATCGATTTCCACGAGCCCGTGGCGATAAACACCGCTTTAAATCCGTTTGCGAGCAGGTCGTCGATTGAGAAGTCCCTTCCGAGCGTCCGGCTCGTCTTGACCTCGACGCCGGCTCTGACGATGTTGTCGATGTCCCGGTTGAGTTCCTCATTGGGAAGCCGATGGTCGGGAAGGCCGCCGGCCAGCATGCCTCCCGCGACGGGCAGCGATTCAAAGATCGTCGGACGGAATCCCTTACGGGCGAGGACGTACGCCGCCGTCAGGCCCGCGGGGCCGGCGCCGATGATGGCCACCTTCTCCCTGTTCTGCTCAACGGGCTTGGGATCGAACCGGAGGCCGTTTTTCTCGGCCCAATCCATGACGAAACGCTTCAGCGCCCGGATCGAAATGGGCTCACCGATGATCCCGGCGCGGCAGACTTTTTCGCAGGGGTGATGGCAGACGCGGGCGCAGACCGAGGGCAGTGGATTGTCCTTCGTGATGATGTCGAACGCGTCTGCGTACCGTCCCTGGGCGATATAGGCGATATACGTCGAGGCTTCCTGGTCGATGGGGCAGATGTAATGGCAGGGCGAGGAGACGATCTCCTTGCAGACAAGAGCCGGGCATTTTTTGTCCTTAATATGGGCTTCGTATTCGCTCCGGAAATGGCGAAGCGTAGAAAGAACGGGATTGGGGGCCGTTTGACCGAGCCCGCACAGGGAGCCCTGTTTCACGGTTACGGCCAGCTCTTCGAGCTTTTCGAGGTCGGCTTCGACGGCCTGGCCGCTGGCGATCTTGGCCAGAATTTCGGCCATCTGGCGCGTCCCGATCCGGCAGGGCGCGCATTTCCCGCAGGACTCCTCCTGGGTGAAGCGCAGGAAATAGAGGGCGATGTCCACCATGCAGGTGTCCTCGTCCATCACGATCATGCCACCCGAACCCATTATGGCCCCGGCCTGCGTCAGGCTCTCGTAGTCGACCGGAAGGTCAAGGAGCCCGGTCGGAATACAGCCGCCTGAAGGGCCGCCGATCTGGATCGCCTTGAACTTACGGCCTCCCGGGATTCCGCCCCCGATGCTGAAGACAATATCCCTCAGGCGGATCCCCATCGGTACCTCGACCAGGCCGGTGTTGTTGATTTTGCCGACGAGCGAGAAGATCTTGGTCCCCTTGCTCGTCTCAGTCCCCAGGCTGGAGAACCAGGCCGCGCCACGCCGGATGATGGACGGGACGTTCCCCCAGGTCTCGACGTTATTGATCACGGTGGGCTTTCCCCACAGGCCGTGCTGGGCCGGGTAGGGAGGTCTCTGGCGAGGGAAGGCCCTCTGGCCTTCGATCGAGGCAATGAGGGCCGTCTCTTCGCCGGAGACGAAGGCGCCAGCGCCCCGGACGATCTCGAGGTCGAAATCGAATCCCGAGCCGAGGATGTTCGTCCCCAGCAGTCCGGCGTCTCGCGCCTGTCGGATGGCGATGCCCATACGTTTGACAGCCAGGGGATATTCGTCCCGGATGTAGAGGAAACCCTTCTCCGCCCCGATCGCCTTGGCTCCGATGACCATCCCCTCGATGACAGCATGGGGGTCGGCTTCAAGGACGGACCGGTCCATGAACGCTCCCGGATCCCCCTCATCGCCGTTGCAAATGAGGTACCTAGGGGTTGCCGACTCCCGCCGGCAGATGTCCCATTTCCGTCCCGTAGGAAAACCGGCGCCGCCTCGTCCCCGGAGACCGGATGTGGTGATCTCGGCGAGGATGGTCTCGGGGGTCATGGCCGTCAGCGCCTTGCCCAGAGCCTCATAGCCGTCGTAGGCGATGTATTCTTCGACCTTTTCCGGGTCGATGCGGCCCCGGTTGCGCAGGACGATGAGGCGCTGGTGCTTGAAGAACTCGATGTCCGACATCTTGGGGACCGGTGATTTTTCGGCGGGGGGAACATACATTAGCTTCTGGACGGGACGCCCTTTGAGCAGATGCTCTGACACTAGGAAGGGGACGTCTTCGACGGTCAGGCGCTGGTAGAAGATGCCGTCCGGGCGGACCATCAGAATCGGGCCTCTCTCGCAGAACCCGTTACAGCCCGTGGCTACGATGAGGACCTCGTCCTCAAGCCGCTGCCGCCGGACTTCCTTCTCCAGGGCCTCTCTGAGCGCAAAGGAGCCGCAGGAAACGCACCCCGTCCCGGTGCATACCAGCAGATGCGTTCGATAGGACTTCAAGTGTCTCCCTTAACTCCTCATGTCTTGCCGGACGCCACCGGTCTGTGGGCCGGGGCGTGACTTCTCCGGGGACGACGTTCCGTCGCTTTCTTCCGGCCGATGATCGTCGCCAGCACGGCGTTAGCTTTGACCTCAGTCATTTGGGTGTAATATCGTCCGTCAACGATTGCGAGGGGGGCCAGTGCGCAAGCCCCCAGGCAGTTGACCCGCTCGAGAGTGTACTCGCGGTCGAGCGAGGTCTCCCCGGGATGGATCCCGAGTTTTTGTTCGAAATGTTCAAGGACCGTGGCTGCGCCGCGGACGTGGCAAGCCGTCCCCATACAGACCGTGCAGATATGGCGCCCCCGGGGTTTCAGGCTGAAAGATCTGTAAAAGGTGGCGACGCTGTAGACATGAGCCAAAGGAATGTCCAGATCACGCGCCACCTCATCGAGGATTTCCGGCGAGAGCCACCGGAAGTGATCCTGGATGTCCTGAAGGATGGGGATCAAGGCCCGCTTTTGGCCCTGGTATTTCGCGATAACGCGTCGGACTTTGGCCTGTATCGAAACCGCCTCATCTTTTTTCTTCGGGGATCTGTTTCCCTTCGGGGGCGTTCGGGAGAGTCCCTGTTTCTGCGCCATACGGTTCTATGATTTTTCGCCCGTCAGCGGCACCGCTGCCAGTCGGATTCGCTGAACGTGCGGTCCAGCTCTCTCCACAGGTCTTTCACGTCGCAGGTCATGACGATCAGGTCCTGAGCGCCGCCTTTGATATCCTTGACGAAGTCGGGCAGCAACGTTTCCTCGCGGAAACCGAGCCGGCGGAAGATCTTCTGAGCCCCAACCTGGGGCCGCATCATCCGGGCCACGATCGTCGTGATCTGGTTCTGGACGGCGATGAAATAGAGCTCGCGGATCATAATCGTTCCCAAGCCCCGGTGATGAAAAGGCCGGGCGATTATCACGCGGATTTCCCCCTGGTGCTTGCTCCAGGCTTCCCCCGAGAGCTCCAGGGCTCCGCTGGCCACGATCACTCCGCCGTGGACGGCCACGATCCGGATGTCATCGCCGGAGTCGATGCGCCGGAGTCTCTTGGCCACGACTTTCCGGTCTGTGACGTCGAACTTCAGGTATTTCCGGTCCTCTTCGGGCAGGGAGCTGTAAAAGTCCATCAGCCGGTCGAGGTCGTCCATGGTGAGCCTGCGGACCGTCACCTCCGTGCCGTCTCTTATTTTTTCTGTTTTTTCCATGAGCGGTCAGTCCTTTTCTGCCGGATGCCTCGCATCAATCTGGCTTCACTATAGAAAGGGGCCGGGGAATTGTCAAGCAGTACTGTCAAGCATTTTGTGTGAATTCGGCCAAAGGGACTCTTTGGAAGATCGGCAGATTATAGGTTACTTTTCCTGTAGGATTTTTTTTCCAATGCATCTCCATCTTTAGGCTGATGAGCGCCAGGAGACGATAACAGGCGTTCTCCCCGGCGATGATCTCCATAGTTTTGGTCCTTCGTTTGAACTCCTTGTTGAGCCGCTCAATGATATTCGTCGTCCGGAGCGCCTGCCATTCCTCCGGAGGAAACGAGATCTTCCGCCCCAATAACTGCTTCGAGATCATCGACTGGCCAGGGTCTTTTTCTCTTTGTAATCGTAAGCGCGGTATTTGACGGAAGAGCTTCCACAATTGGGGGATAGAATAATCATGGGGTTCTCCTTTTCGGCTCTTCGAGATTACAGCCCGCCGGCCTGCACGGATGTGATCGCCACGAGGTGGACGATATCGTCCACGGAACAGCCGCGCGACAGGTCGTTGACCGGCTTGGCGATGCCCTGAAGGATGGGCCCGACGGCCTGGGCCTTGGCCAGCCGCTCGACCAGCTTATAGGCGATGTTCCCGGACTGGAGGTCGGGGAAGACGAGCACGTTGGCCTGGCCGGCGATGGGGCTGTTCGGGGCCTTGGACTTGCCGACCTTCGGGATGATGGCCGCGTCGGCTTGCATTTCCCCGTCGATCTTGAGGCCGGGGGCCTTTTCCTTGGCGATGGCCACGGCGTTCTTCACTTTATCGACGAGTTCGTGCTTGGCGCTGCCGCAGGTCGAAAAGGACAGCATCGCCACCTTGGGGTCCATACCGCACAGCACGCGGCCGGTTTCGGCCGAAGCGATGGCGATCTCGGCCAGCTCTCTTTCATTCGGGTTGGGCATCACGGCGCAGTCGGCGAAGATGAACATCCCCTTGTCGCCGAACTCGCAGTCGGGGACGATCATGATGAAGGAACTGGAGACGATGTTGATGCCCGGCTTGGTTTTGATGGTCTGGAGCGCGGGCCGGATCGTGTCGCCGGTCGAATGCTCGGCGCCGGACACGAGGCCGTCCGCCTCGCCCTTGTAGACCATCATCGTGCCGTAGAAGACCGTGTCTTTCATGATCTTCCGGGCTTCCTCGACGGTCATGCCCTTGGCCTTGCGCAGCTCAAAATAGGTTTGGGCGTACTCTTCGAAATTTTTCGCCGTTTCGGGGTCGATGGACGGGACGGCGCCGATATCGACACCCTGCTCCTTGGCCACGGCCTCGATCTTCGCCCGGTTCCCGATCAGGGTGACGCGGGCGAGTTTTTCCTTGGTGATGATCGCCGCCGCCTTGACCGTTCTCGGTTCCTGGCCTTCGGGCAGGACGATTTTTTTGGGATTCTTTTTGGCCTTCTCTTTCAGGCTCTCAAGCAAATTCATGCCTCGGCTCCTTTGATGAAAAATGCTCCTAAGTTGGATATATTAAAAAATTTAGGAAGCGATATTTTCTTCCTGACGGGGGATAAAGTCAAGGGGGGTAGCGAGCTGGCCGTCGAACAGTTTAATCCACGTTGGATCCCATTTGATGAGGAGAACGGGTCCTGCCGCCGACCAGCCCCAGCGGCCTCGCTCATCACCCTGACGAGGGTCCCATTTCGCTTCGTCCTCTGGGGCGCCCCGGTCGGCGTCACCCGTTCTCCTCGCTTAATTTCTTATGTCAGAAAAGCAAAGGATATGCTGCTCGGAACCCGTCCGAGCGCGAGAGCGGGCATGGTTCGGAAAAACGCAGTTTTTCCGAGAGCTCGAGAGCGAGGCCGAGCGGATTTTCCGCGCTGGGGAAAATCCGCGTGGTGACGAGCAGCGTATCCTTTGCGTTCCCCGACGGGGATGGTAGAACTGTTCGACGGTCAGGGGGATAAAAAATAAGTTTGGGAAGAGATTAAAAGATCAGCCTATCGGAGATGCAGCAAATGGAGACAGGGATTCGCCCCCGCTTCCTTAAAAAGGATTTTCCGCCTTGTACAACATCCCCGCCGGGCGGTTGAACCCGATGTCCTCAACCCCGAGCATCCGCGCCGCCGCGAACAGCGCTTTTCCGGCGTGGGCGAAGGCGACTGCGGTGTGGTGCGGGAACCGCTTTTCGATCAGGACATGACGGTAGAAGCGGCCCATCTCCTTGATCGCGAGCACGCCGATGCCGCCGAACGACTTTGGGTCGATGTCGAGCACTTCTCCCTCCGCGACGTAGGAGCGCAGGACCGCGTCCGCCGTGGACTGCAGCCGGAAAATCGTGACGTCGCCGGCCTTGATCCGGCCTTCGAGCGTCCCGCGGGTGATATCGGGTTTTTGGCCGGGCTCCATGAGGCGATGCATGATGAGTTGGTATTTGAGCCCGCCGCCGATCAGGCACGTCGACGAAGTGTTGCCGCAATGGAACCCCATGAACAGATCGGTGGACTTGTAATCGCCGACGGTTTTTTTCGCGGTCCTGGCCATGTCGTAAGGCACGGTGTTGTTGATGTCGAGGAGGGTCGCCGGCCGCTCGGTCGCGCAAGTGCAGATATATTCGCTCAGCGCGCCGTAGATGTCCACTTCGCAGGCGACCGGAATCCCGCGCGTCGCCAGCCTTGAATTGACATAACAGGGGACGAAACCGAAATAGGACTCAAAGGCGGGCCAGCATTTGTTGGCGAAGATCCCGTACGCGGAGGCGCCCAGATTGTTTTCCATGAATCGTGTCAGGGCCACTTCGTATTGGGCGAGCTTGTCCAGCAGATCGGGGTAGGCGTTGCCCGCGCCCAGCTCCCTGGCCATGTCTTTCGCCACGGCCTTGATCGCCGGGTCGCCCTTCGTCTTGAGGAACGTATCGTAGAGGTCGAGCTCGCTGTTCTCCATGATCTCGACGCCGATGTCGTAAAGCGGCTTGATCGGCGCGTTGCAGGCGAGGAAATCCTGAGGACGCGGCCCGAAGCCGAAGATCTTGAGCCTTCTCAGGCCGAGGACGATCCGGGCCGCGGGAATGAACTCCGCGATCATGTCCGCGACCTCGCCCGGCGTGCCGACGGGATATTCGGGGATGTGGAGACTGAGTTTGCGGAGGCCGATGTTGTAAGACGCGTTGAGCATGCCGCAATACGCGTCGCCCCGGCCTCCGATGAGGTTCTGGCCCGTCTCCTCGGCCGCCGCGGCGATCATCACCGGACCGCCGAATCTTTGGGCGAGGATGGTCGTCGGCCCTTCGGGCCCGAAATTCCCGAGATAGAGGACGAGAGCGTTGACGTCGCGCGCGCGCAATTCCTCGAGGGCCTTGAGGGCGTCCTTTTCGTTCTCGACGACGGTCTTGATCTCGACGATGGGCATGGCCTTGGCCCGGCATTCCTTGACGACCGCGATTCTTCGTTTGCGCGAGAGTTCGATGGGAAAGCAGTCGCGGCTGACGGCCACGATCCCGAGTTTCACTTTCGGCACATTCTTCATTTTTTTTGGCTCCTTGGTTTCTGCCCGTAGGTGGCGAGCGGGCCGTGTTTCCTGAGAAAATGTTTTCGGAGGATATATGTCGGAAGGTCCTTGATTTTCGGATCGATCAGGCGCGCCATGACCGCCATCCTGGCCACGGCTTCGAGGGCCAGGCTGTTCTTGACGGCCTCGGCCGGCGTTTTTCCCCAGCAGAAAGGCCCATGGCCGGCGACGAGAACGGCGGGCGCGGCGAGGGGATCGAGTCGGGCGAACCGTTCGATGATGACCTCGCCGGTTTCGGCTTCGTAGTCGCCGCGGACTTCCTTGGCGGTCAGGAACCGGGTGACCGGGACCGGGCCCTTGAAATGGTCGGCGTGCGTCGTCCCGAGGCAGGGGATTTCCCTGGCGGCTTGGGCGAACGCGGTCGCGCATTCGCTGTGCGCATGGGCGATCCCGCCGACGCCCTGAAAAGCCTTATAAAGGGCGAGGTGCGTCGGCGTGTCGGACGACGGGCTCAATCTCCCTTCGACGACCTTCCCGTCGAGATCGACAAGGACGATGTCCGCGGACCGCATCTTTTCATAAGATACGCCGCTGGGCTTGATGGCCATGATCCCTTTGATCCGGTCGATGCCGCTCGCATTGCCGAACGTCAGCATCACCAGGCCGTGTTTCACCAGGTCCAGATTGGCCCGCCAGACTTGGACTTTGAGGTCGGTCAGCATTTTGATATCCTCGAAAAGAAAAGCATGAGACGGTGTCCTTATTTCGATAATTGTCCGTCGCGGATCTCGAGCAGCTCCTTCATCACATTATACAACGAACCCGATCCTTCCGCGGTCCCGAACGCATCGTGAAGCTGTCGATATAATTTATAGAGCCGGTCATAGATGACGTAATCGGAGGGGACGGGTTTGAACGACTTTTTCCTGGTCCCGCACATCGCGGCCTGGGCCTCCGCGAACGTCGCGTATCCGCCGGTCCCCGCGCCCGCGACCACCGCGCCGGCGATGGCCGAGCCGAGGGCGCACGTCTGGGCCGAACGGGCGATCTTCATCTCCTTGCCGATGATGTCCGCGTAGATCTGCATGACCAGCGGATTTTTCTCGGCGATTCCGCCGCAGGCGATGATCTCGTCGATCCTGACGCCGTATTCCTCGAACCGCTTGACGATCGTCAGCGCGCCGAAGGCCGTGGCTTCGATCAGAGCCCGGTAGATCTCTTCCGGCTTCGTGTGCAGCGTCTGGCCGAGGAGAAGGCCGGTCAGGCGCTGATCGACGAGGACGGTTCGGTTGCCGTTGTTCCAATCAAGGGCGAGGAGCCCGGACTGGCCGGGCTTGAGCTTCGCGGCCTTTTTCGTCAGCGCCGCGTGCGTGCCCTTGGCCGGGCCTCCGGGCTGAACGTATTCGACGAACCAGTTAAAGATGTCGCCGACGGCGGACTGTCCGGCTTCGAGGCCGAAATAGCCGGGCAGAACGGAGCCATCCACGATGCCGCACAGGCCGGGAATGTCGGCGAGAGGCCGGTCGTTCGGCCAGACGCAGACGTCGCAGGTGCTCGTGCCGATGATCTTCACGAATTTTCCTAGAAAAACCCCCGAGCCGACCGCTCCGAGATGGGCGTCGAAAGCGCCGACGGCGATGGGAATGGCGCGGGGAAGGCCGAGCTTTTCAGCCCAGGCCGGAGAGAGCCGGCCCGCCGCGACGTCGGACGTATGGGTCTTGTCGTAGAGCCGGTCGCGGAGCGCGCCGAGCTTGGGATCGAGCTTCGCCAGAAACTCCTTGGCCGGCAGGCCGCCCCATGCGGAGTTGAACATGGCCTTATGGCCGGCCGCGCAGCGGCCGCGCAGGATCTTGTCCGGCCGCGTTTCTCCGGCGAGGACGGCCGGGACATAATCGCAGGCCTCGACCCAGCTCCAGGCCGCGTCGAACACCTCGGGATCGGCGCGCCGGCAGTGAAGGATTTTGCTGAAGAACCATTCCGAGGAATAGGTGCCGCCGCATTTGGCCAGATACTCGGGGCGCTCTTTGGCGGCGAGGGCCGTGATCTCCGCGGCTTCGGCAAAACCCGTGTGGTCCTTCCACAGCCAGGCCATGGCCGCGGGGTTCTTCCTGAATTCCCGGTGAAAACAGAGCGGCGTGCCGTCCTTGTCCACGGGGATTGGGGTCGAGCCCGTCGTATCGACGCCGACGCCGATGACGAGAGACGGATCGAACCGCCTGTCCGCTTTTTTTGCGCGGGAGAGCGTCCGCCGGACCGCGGCTTCCATGCCCTTCAAATAATCGGCGGGGTTCTGCCGGGCGAGATCGGGGTTTTTGGGATCGAGGATGATGCCCGCTTGCCCCGACTCATAATCATGGATGGCCGTAGCCGCTTCGCGCCCGGTCCTGACGTCCACGAGCAGCGCCCGGACGGAGTTCGTCCCGAAATCGAGGCCGAGAGCGTATGGGACTTTCATCGCGTCAACTCCTTTTCGATCTCTTCGAGGGTCTTGCCCTTTGTCTCCGGCAGGCGCCGTTCGATGAAGAAGAAACCCGCGACGCAGATCGCGGCGTAAAGCCAGAACGTGCCAGCCGGACCGACTCTTTTATTCAACAGCGGAAACGTGTAGGTCAACACGAAACAGGCGATCCATAGCGAAGCGGTGGCGACGGACATGGCCGCCCCGCGATTGCGGTTGGGAAAGATTTCCGAAATGACGACCCACGTGACCGGGGCGAGGGACATGGCATAGCAGCCGATGGCCGCGACGACCAGGATCAGCATGTGCGGACCGTGGCTGTGCGCCTGGTAGCCGGAGCCCAAAAGAGTGTAAATGACGGCCAAACCGGCCGCTCCGATCAGCATCAGCTTCCGCCGGCCGGCGCGGTCCACGGCGGCGATGGCGATGAACGTGAAAATCAGGTTGACCGCGCCGGTGACGACGATGGCGAACAGAATGTCGGAAACTTTGTATCCGGCCGCGGCGAACACTTCCTCGGCGTAATTGAAGATGACGTTAATGCCGCACCATTGTTGAAAGACCGCCAGCCCGACGCCGAGGAGCAGGATCTTCATCAGGCTCGGCTCGACGAGGTCCCGCCATCTCGTTTTTCGATTTTCTTCGCGGAGCGTGGCTTCGATCTCGGCCAGGGACCGGGCCGCGTATGTTTCGCCGCCGATCCTGGCCAGAACGTCGCGCGCCCGTTCGCGCGAGCCGTTCTTGGCCAGCCAGCGCGGGCTTTCGGGCACGGCGAACATCCCGATGAAAAAGAATGCGGCGGGAATCGCGGTTACGCCGAACATCCAGCGCCAGCCGATCTGGCCGTTCCACGAGTTCAGGATCTGCCGGGCGGTGAAGTCCGGCGGGACCTTGTCGGCGATGAGCCAGTTGTCGACCTGGGCCAGCAGGATGCCGATGACGATCGTCAGCTGGTTGATGGATACGAGCTTGCCGCGCACGTTCGCCGGCGCGACCTCGGCGATATACATCGGCGACAGGTTGGAGGCCATTCCGATCGCCGTCCCTCCCGCGATCCGCCACGCGACGAAAGCGGGAAGACCGTGCGCCAGGGCGGTTCCGAGCGACGAGACGGCGAACATGAACGCGGAGAGGATCAGCAGCCGTTTGCGGCCGAATCGATCGCTCAGCGCTCCGGAGGCCAGCGCGCCGGCCAGACAGCCGACGAGCGCACAGCTCATCGCCCAGCCTTGCCGGGCGGGGTCGGCAAGGGCGAAGAACTTTTCGTAGAACGGTTTCGCGCCGCCGATGACCACCCAGTCATAGCCGAAGAGCAAGCCGCCCATCGCCGCGACCAGGGAGATAAACCAGATAAAGGCCAAATTAAAATTCGTCGGGGAACGGGGAGACAGCGTTTCGGCGGAGGGGATCATAGCCGGCATTCTTCGCAACTATATCGCCGGGCGTTTCTTTCTGTCAATAGCCCGACGCTATGCCGTCGACGTTCGGCCGCGGCTTCGCTATTTTCTCTCCCGTTTCTTTCCAATCATCGAAAGGTATGATATATAAAATATCACTGCTAAGTTTTTACGGGCAATCCGCATGACCCAGGAGGACCGATGTTCAAAAAACGCCTCATGTGTTTCTTCGCCCTCATTTTTATCCTGATCTTCTCGGCCGGGACCGCGGCCGGCCAGGACAGTTTTAATGTCGATCTGCTGAGGAATTTCGCGTTCCGCAACCTCGGCCCATTCCGGGCCGGGTCGTGGGTGACATCGTTCGCCGTCCCCGCCGCGCCTCTTAAGGAACATCTTTACACGTTCTACGTCGGGACGCGAAACGGCGGCGTGTGGAAGACCGTGAACAACGGCACGACGTTCGAGCCTGTCTTCGACGGGCAGGCCAAACTTTCGATCGGCGCCGTGGCCGTTGCGCCGTCCGACGCGAAGGTCGTCTGGGTCGGAACGGGCGAGGCGTATTGCGCCCGGAGCTCGAACTCGGGGGACGGAATCTATAAATCCTCGAACGCGGGCAAGACATGGACGAACATGGGCCTCGAAGACTCCCATCATATCGCCCGGATCGCCATTCATCCCAGGAACCCGGATATCGTTTACGTCGCGGCGATGGGGCATCTCTTCTCGAACAACGCCGAGCGCGGCGTGTTCCGGACGCGGGACGGCGGCCGGACCTGGGACAAAGCGCTTTATATCAGCGACAAGATCGGCGCCGTCGATCTCGTGATGGCCAATGCCGATCCCAACGTCCTCTACGCGGCCATGTACGACAAGGTCCGCCTGCCCTGGCATTACGAGATGGGCGGGCCCGAGAGCGGGATCTACAAGACGGTCGATGGCGGGAAATCGTGGAAAAGGCTCGCCGGCGGGTTGCCGTCCGGCAAGGTAGGCCGCATCGGACTCGACGTCTTTCAAAAAAATCCCGATATCCTGTACGCGGTCGTCGAGAACGGAAACCGCCGGCCGCCGACGCAGCAGGAACTTGATCAGGCCAAGAGGCGCGGGACCGAGCCGGGCGAGCAGACGGTCGGGAACGAAGTCTACCGCACGGACGACGGAGGGAGGAGCTGGCGGAAGGTGAACGCGGGCTACGAAGCGGCCCTCAACAAGGCGCCCTATTCCTTCAACGAGCTCAAGATGGACCAGAACGACCCGAATACGGTTTACATAACGGGGCAGTCTCTCGCCAGCACCAACGACGGCGGGAAAACGTGGAACGGCCTGAGCTGGCCGTCGAATGGCGTTTTCCAGAAGGCGTTCGGCGACTGGCGCTGCCTTTGGATCGATCCTCAGAATTCCGACCGGCTGATCTTCGGCAGCGACGGCGGCGTGAACATATCCTACGACCGCGGCCGGACCTGTCACCACTTTTACAACATCCCTCTCGGAGAGTTTTACGCCGTCGGTGTGGACATGGAAGACCCCTACAATATCTACGGCGGATTGCAGGACCATGACTCCTGGAAAGGGCCGTCGAACGCATGGGCCGGCGAGATCACGCTCACGGACTGGGTGACGGTCGGCAGCGGCGACGGCATGTACAACGGCGTCGATCCGACGGACAGCCGCTGGATCTATAACAACCGCGAGATGGGCACGATGTGGCGCCTCGATCAGAAGCTGGGCATCCAGACGCCGATCATGCCGCGGCGCGAGCCCGGGAAAGAGGCCCTGCGCTTCAACTGGACGCCGCCGATCATGCTTTCGCCGCATAATTCCGCGATCATCTATACGGGCGCCCAGGTGTTGTTCCGGTCACTCGACCGCGGCGATCACTGGACGGAAATCAGCCCCGACCTGACGTCGAACGAGAAGACGAAACAGGGCGGCGCGGGCAATATTTCGTATTGCACCATCACCACGATCTCGGAATCGCCGGCCAGGCCGGGAATCATCTGGGTCGGCACGGACGACGGCAAGGTGCAGGTGACGACGGACGGCGGCGCGGCATGGAAAGACCGAACGGCGAAGCTCGCGGCCGCCGGAGGCCCGGATAACTTCTGGGTCAGCCGCGTGCTGGCCTCGCCCCACGATTCGGGCACGGCCTTCGTGGCCAAAACGGGGCTCCGCCTCGACGATTTCCGGGCCTGTCTTTATAAGACCACGGATTACGGCGAGACATGGACGGCCCTGGGCGCCGGCCTGCCCGAGAAGCCGGTCAACGTCGTCGTCCAGGACCGTAAAAACGCGAACCTTCTCTTCGTCGGGACCGAGCAGGGCGTCTATGTCTCGATCGACGGCGGCGGGAAATGGATTCCGTTCAAGAACAACATGCCCTCGGTGAAGGTCACGGACCTGGTCGTTCATCCGCGCGAAAACGATTTGATCGTGGCTTCCTACGGCCGCGGCCTCTGGATCACGAACATCACGCCCCTCCAGGAACTGAAGGCGAACGTCCTCGAGCAGGACGTCTATTTATTCGAGATCAAGCCGCAAGTCCAGCGGATCGCGGGCGTCGGCGGCAGCAATTACCAGCTCCTGGGCGACAGCCATCTGATGACGCCCAACGAGCCCAACGCCGTCGTCATCAACTATTATTTGAAGGAGAAGACCGCCGGCAAGGTGAATATCCGGGTGACCGATCCTTATGGAAAGCTCCTGCGGGAGCTGACCGGGAAAGGCGAAGCGGGGATGAACTCCGTGTCATGGGACATGCGCCTGCCGAGAACCCAGGGACAAACCCCGGGATTCGGCGGTTTTGGCGGCGGGATGGTGGATCCGGGCGAATACGTCGTGACGCTCGAACTCGGGGACAAGAAATTCACGAAAAAAGCCGTGATCCCGAAACGCATGGGTTGGGCCATCGGGCCGTTCCCAAGCGTCATCAAATAGCCCTTTTCCCGACGGGGGGACGCCGTCCCCGGTTCTCGACGGCGGCCGGGGCCCCGGGCTTTACCCGGGGGTCCACTTCCGCCGTACTCGCCCGTGGATATAAGCCACGGGCGAGTGGCGAGCCGAAGACTCGTCCCTTGATGATATTTTTTCGCTTAAGCGGATTCGATCAAATCAGCCCGAATTCCTTCCCGACTTTCCTGAAGGCCTCCAGAATCTTGTCCATGTGCTCCTGCTTGTAGGTCCCGATGAGACTGAGCCTGATCAGCTGCATGCCCTGAGGGACACCCGGCGAGATGACGGCGTTGGCGAATACGCCCTCGTCCATGAGCCTCCTCCAGAAACGGAAGGTCCCCATGTCGTCTCCGATGATGACGGGCAGGATGGGCGTGATGCTCTCGATGAGCTTGAATCCCTGGCTCTTCAGGCCGTCGCGCATCTCCATGGAGATCTTGCGCAGCCGTTCAACCCTTTCCGGCTCCCGCCGGATGATCCGCAGGGAGGCGCGCACGGCGCCCACGCTGCCGGGAGCCATGCTGGCGCTGAAACGGAAGGCCTGGGAATTGTATTTGATGTAATCGACGACTTGTCTTTCTCCGGCGACGAAACCGCCCAGGGAGGCGAAGGACTTGCTGAACGTCCCCATCGTCAGATCGATGTCTTTGTTGTTTTTCAGACCGAAGTGGCTGCACGTCCCGCGGCCGCCTTCTCCGAGCACGCCCGCGGAGTGCGCTTCGTCGAGCATCACCCGGGCTCCATAGGCCTTGGCCAGACGCGTGAGCTCGGGAAGGTTGACGATCCGGCCGGACATGCTGAAGACGCCGTCGCTGACGATGAACTTCGGCGCGCCCTCGGGCGCTTTTTTCAGCATCGCCTCCAGGGCGGACATGTCATTCGTCGTATACCTGAGAACGTGGCCGCCCCGGGCTCTGACGATCCAAGCCCCGGCCACGATGCTGGCGTGATTATCGTCGTCGGAAAGCAGGTATTCGCCGCGCTCGACGAGCGTGGCGATGACGCCCTGGTTCGTCAGAAAACCAGTTGTGAAGGCGAGGCAGGCCTCGACGCCGAGGAAATCCGCCAACTCTTCTTCCAGTTTCGTGTGGAGGATCGACGTGCCGTTCAGGAACCTCGAGCCGGAACAGCTCGACCCGAACGCTTTGGTAGCGGCGACGGCGGCTTCGATCACTTCGGGGTGCTGGGACAGCCCCAGGTAATCGTTGCTGCCGGCCATGATGATGTCCTTCCCCCCCATTTTCACGACCGGTCCGTGATTTTCCTCGATGATCTGAAAATAGGGGAGGAGTCCGGCTTTGATGACTTCCTGCGGTCTCGAGAACTTATAACATTTGTCGAATAGATCCATGGTTTTTTCCTCCTATAGAATTATGCGGCCTTGCTCTTCTGGCCGATCAAGATGATTTCGAAGCCGGTGCCGATCAGGCGGTCGAGGTCCCCGTCCTTGATCTGTCGCGACTCGACCAATTGGATGATCCCGTTGATCATTCCCCATAAGACCAGGCTGATTTGGGCGGTCGGCCGGCGGCCCGCGGCGATCTCCCCGGCTTTCAGGCCTTCTTTGACCACGTTTTGCACCTCGAGGAGACAGGCGATCTTCCGGACCGTGATTTCCTTCAACAAGGCGTCCGGGATGCGATAGCGGTCGCCGACCATATCGATGAAGAACAGGAGCTTGAAATATTCGCGGTTCTCCCGGTAGAACCGGATATAAGCCTTGGCCGAATTTCTCAGCCTCTCCGAAGTGTCGCGGCCCGTCTTGGCGGCCTCCTTGAGATAGGACAGGAGAATGCTCAGGTGCTCGAGGAGAATCCAGGCGTAGATTTCTTCCTTGCTTCCGAAGTGGTTGTAGATGGTTCCCTTGCTGAACTCGATGGCCGAGGCGATATCGTCGAGCGTGACTCCGGCGAAGCTTTTCTTGATGAACAGATCTTTCGCCGCGGCGAGAATGAGCTTCCGTCGTGTCTCGATCTCCCTCTCTTTCCGCTCCCTGGTGCCCATAAGTGACTCCTGGTAAGTAAATGACTATCAGTCAAAAATAAATTATAAGTCAATAATAGGCTTGTGTCAAGGCGCCGCCTTGCCCTGTCGCATGTTCATCGAGCAGAAAGACCCCCATTCCTCCGAGGAAGAACACAAGGCGGGAATCGTCAAGCGCGTGGCCGTTCTCAAGAAAAGATGAAAAGCCGGCCGGTTTTCCGGCGGATCTCGAACAGAGGCGCGGCGCTTGCGGGCCGCAATTAAAACGCGAATCCTTTCTTCCGGAAAAGTTTGAGGCAAGCATCGACCACGCTCTCGTCATAGAGGACGCCTCTGTTCTTGGCGATTTCTTCGAGGGCCTTGTCGATGCCCGGAGACAGCCGGTAGGGACGATGAGAGGACATCGCTTCGACGACATCCGAAACGGCCAGACATTTGGCTTCGATGCAGATCGCTTCTCCTTTAAGGCCGTCGGGATATCCCGATCCGTTGATCCTTTCATGGTGTTGCCGTATCATTTCGGCGACGACGGGGGAGAAATCGATCTTTTTTATGATTTCGTAGCCGACTTGCGGATGTGTTTTAATCATACTGAATTCGATTTCGGATAACTTCCCGGGCTTGGACAGGATTTCCGACGGAACGTAGATTTTGCCAAGATCATGAAGCATGCCGCCGATGTTGATGTCTTCGATGATTTCCGGCGGAAGGCAAATCTCCTCGGCGATGGCGCAGGCGAGTTTGGCGACCCTCTTCTGATGGCCCGCGGTGTAAGGGTCCCTTTGTTCGATGATGGCGGCCATGGCCTCGACCGTCGAGAGGAGCATTTTCTCGATTTTTTCGAAGCTCTTTCTCAGGCGTTCTTCGGCTTCTCGCCTTTCCGTGACGTCCCGGCTGTAACCCAAGACTCCGTAAATGTCTCCGTTGGTTGCGCGCAACGGCATTTTGATCGTATCAAAAACACGGACGGACCCGTCGCTCATGGCCGTTATGTTATTGGGATCATGAAAGATACCCCCGGCGCGGACATCGTCGTCCTCGGCGTGATATCCCCGGATTCCCAGGCTCGCGTTGCCGAGGCATAAATCCTCGGACAAGAATTCCGTATCTGCCCGGCCGATCATGTCCTGGGGCACAAGATATTGGGACTTGGCGAAGCTCTTATTGACGAGAGTATAACGATAGCTCTGGTCTTTGACGAATATCCAATCCGGCGTCGCGTCCACGACGGTCTGGAGAAGCTTCTTGGATTTCATGACGGCATCTTCCGTACGCTTGCGTTCGGTGATGTCGATGACAATTCCTCGGAGCCCGATTGACCGGCCGTCCTTCATAAAGGGACGCGAGGTGATCAAGGCGGCGAACGTGCTGCCGTCTTTGCGACGAGCCGTGTATTCTCCGGACGAAATAACGCCGGTGGTCAGGATTTGCCGGAGGTTCTCTCCGCTCCGCTGCCAATCCTCTTCGGCCAGGAGTTGGGTAAAGCCGATGCCGGATTGAACATCCATTTCGGAATATCCGAATCCATCGATAGCCGTCTTGTTCGCGAATTTGATCTGTCCCTTCAAGTCCGTCTCGAAAACGCACAAGGGCAGCTCGTTCACCAATTCCCGGTACTTCAGCTCGCTCTGGAGGAGCGCCTCTTCCGCGAGCTTGCGTTCGGTGATGTCGGTGAACGTTGTATAGACTTCGAACGGCGCGGACTCGCCGGGGCGGAATTGCGGAACGGCATTGACCACGATCCAGCGATAACGCTCTTCCCGGGGACGAAAAACGCCCATCATCGCCTCGAATACCGGCCGTCCGGTGCGCAAGGCTATCATCGCGGGGTGATCCTCTCCCGGGAAAAATGAGCCGTCTTCATGGATGGCCTGCCAACGCGGATCCATCGATGTTCTGCCGAGCATCTGGTCAAGCGATAGGCCAAGGATCCGTTCAGCGGCGGGATTCGCGGTAATGATCCGTCCGGAGGCATCTTGATAGACGACGCCTTGGGCCATCGTCTCGAACAATGAGTGGAACCTGGATTCCGCTTCTTTCTTTGTGCGCCTCAAAAAGGTTTCGCGCAGTTCCCGCTCGATGGCCGGAACCAGGCGCGCTTTGTTGTCCTTCATGACATAGTCATGCGCCCCGCGGACCATCACCTCCGCCGCGATGTCTTCGCCTATGACGCCGGATAAAAGAATGAAAGGAATATCCAGTCCGGAAGCTCTATAGATCTCCAGCGCTTCCATTCCGTTGAAGCCGGGCATGGAATAATCGGAGATGATGATGTCCCAAGTTTCTTCTTTGAGGCTCAGGCGCACGGCCGGCGCCGTATCCACTCGCCTCACATACGGTTCGTATCCTCCGCGCTTCAGCTCCAGTTCCAGGAGCTCGATATCCTCCCGGGAATCTTCTATCGCCAGCACGCGCAAGGAAGTCGCCATCATCTTCCCCTTATCCGATAAGAGTCATATTCGGCCATTGCCCCTCCTCCTTTTCGGCGACTCCATGACCGGGGTCAATGTGAAATAAAACGCGGCGCCTCGTTCGACGGCTCCTTCGGCCCATACACTGCCGCCGTGACGGCGGATGATCCGCTGAACCATGGCCAGGCCGACGCCGGTCCCCTCGAACTCTTCGAAGCGATGGAGCCGTTGGAATACGCCGAAGAGCTTGCCGGCGAAAGCATTGTCGAAGCCGGCGCCGTCGTCGCGGACGAAATAAACCGGCTGCCCGTCCCGTTCGCGAACGCCGAACTCAATGCGGGCGGAAGGATGCTTGGACGTGAACTTCCAGGCGTTCTCCAAAAGGTTTCTCAGTGCGACTTCGAGCAAACGGGCGTCGCCGTCGGCCGTCATGCCCGGCGCGATGATCCAGTCCACCGCGCGATCCGGCCGGGATTCCTTCAGTTCGGCCGCTATCTTTTCGACCAATCGGCTGAGATTCACATCGGCGAAGATCATTTCGCTGCGCGTCAGCCGCGAAAGCTTGAGCAGGTCCTCGATTTCCAGGCCCATTTGCCCGGTGGCGGAGCGCACCCGGTCCAGGTAATGACGGCCGCGCTCGTCGAGCCGGCCGCCGTATTCTTCGAGCAGAGCAAGGCTGAAACCGTCGATGCTGCGCAGCGGCGCTCGCAGGTCGTGGGAGACCGAATAGACGAAGGCTTCGAGCTCCTTGTTTGAGGATTCCAATTGGATGGTCCGTTCCCTGACGCGGCGCTCGAGCTCGGCGTTGAGCCGACGGATCTCGTCTTCAGCCTGCCGGCGCTCGGTGATGTCCTCGCCGGAACTCAAGCTGGCATAGATACGGCCCGATTCATCGGTGAGGATCTTATTATGCCAGGCGATAAGTCTCTCGTCTCCGGCCCGGGTCAGGACGGTGTTTTCATGATATTCCACGGGAGCGATTTCACCGGCCATCAAGCGGCTAAAAACTTTTTTGACTTCTTCCCGGCTCGCAGGCGGAAGGAAATGGTTGAACCAGTTGCGGCCGACGATTTCCCCCTCCGGATATCCCAGGACCTCACAGCCGTTTTTATTGATGAGAGAGATGGTCTGGTCGGTATTGATGACGATCATGATCACCCCGGCCATATCAAGATAGGTCCTGGCCCGGTCCCGCTCCTGCCGGACCATCTCATCCATCCGGAGGCGCTCAGTGATATCGCGAATGAAGGTGCACATCACCTTTCGGTCTTTTAAGCGGAAATCGCAAACGGAGATCTCCACGGGCACGATGGTCCCGTCCCTTTTTCTGTGATAGCGAAGCGGGATCCTGAAGGATTTCCCGCCCTCGGCTTTTTTAACGGCGGCCAGGGATTTTTCCGGCTCCGCGCTGATGTCCGGCAGTGTCAGCTTGAGGAACTCTTCCCGCGCATAGCCGTAGAGGCGGAGGGCGCTGTCGTTCGCGTCGATCATGCGCAAGGTATCGACGTCCATGACGAAAATGGCATCCGATATCGTCGAAAAAAGCTGCCGGTACTTCTCCTCGCTCTCTTGGACCCCCTTCTCCGCCATCTTACGCTCCGTGATGTCTGTACAGGTGCCGAGGATGGCCTCGATCCTCTCCCCGTTTTTGCGAACAATGGCGTATTCGAATGGAAGAGCCTCTTTCCCCTTCAAATGATCGCCGAAATTCCTTTTCAATATGTCCTTGAATTCCGGCGCGATGAGGACGAGAAAATCGAATTCGGGCGAGTAAAGCTCCTCTCTTTGATATCCCAGAATCTCTTCACATTTGGCATTGGCATAAACGACTCGGCCTTTCTTGTTGATGAAGATTATGTTTGGGGATTGCTCCGCGAGATTCCGGAATTTCTCCTCGCTTTGGCGCAGCCCCTTTTCCGCGTTTTTCCGTTCCGTGATGTCGCTGGCGCTGATCATGATGCCCGCCGTCCTCCCGTTCTCGTGAAGGGGGGTGGAGCCTTCGGCCACGCACAAATATCGGATCTCCCCGGCTTTCGTTTTCGCTTGAACTTCCAATTCCGGGTGAGGGCGGCCGAGGAATTCCTGAGCGATCGCGGAGAGCGCTCTTCGAATGCTGCCTTTCGTCAAGAAAGAAGCGATGGATCTTCCGATCATTTCCCGTTGGGTGTAGCCGAAGATGTCCGACGTCCTTTTGTTGGCAAAAGCGATTTTTCCTCTTTTGTTGAGGATGAGAATAATGTCTTTCGAATGGTCGACGAGGTAGCGATATCTTTGTTCGCTTTCCGAGGCCCGTTGTTCGGCCGGCACGGCCAGGACTTCGCTCGGTTTCGACGCAGCCATTATGTCTTCCTTTCCCGGACGGTCGGCGTTTAGATGCCGTCTCCTGCCGGGTCTTCCGGATAGGGATATCTTGTCTTAAGGGCGCGCGGCTGTTAATCGCTTCCGAGAATGAACCGGGGGGTGATTTTTCGGGCGTTCTTATAACCCCTAGAGGGGATGCCCGAACGGCGAGAGTCAATTTGGAGGGGGAACCCGCTTCGCGTTTCCCCCTTCCAACGGGCACACCGTTTTGTACTCTAGGGTACAAAACGGCGTCGCCCTGCCTCCCTTTCTCGGGCGGGGCATGAAACCCCGCCCTGCGATGGCGGACGCGGCCGCCCGGCTTGTTTTTAGGGCGTCCTTGGGACGCTCTCCGCACCGACCAAAGGCTATCTCACGAGGCCGACGGCGATAAGCTCCTTGGGCGTGATGATGAAAGAATCCAATTTGATCTCGCTCTTCGGCGTGAACTGGATCACCGCATCCTGATAAATTTTTCCATTTCCATTGAATTCTTTGTCCAGGAACAATTCCACGACAAGGAAGCGATCCGGGCCGAATCTTCTTTGATTCGCTCCCGGCTCCACGGTCTGGCTTTCGGCGAGGAGCTGGATCTTGAGACCTTTCTCGTTCGGTATCTCCATGGCGCCATGGAGTGGAATGTTCAAGCCCATCCCTCCGAAAAAGCGGATTTCCCCTTTTTTCATGGATCGGAAGGCCGTCAGAAAACCGCTCTGGTTTCCATCGACCAGAAACTGCTGCAGCGTCCGGACTTCGTCTTCCGTCGTATAATTTTCGATGATGATCCTGACGTTGACGGCTTGCGGCGTATTGACTCCGCCCGAGCCCGTTAAGAGCCGCCCCCGGAATTCCACCTTGGCCCACAGAGATGAGCCGAAAACCAGGCAGCCCGCGATGAAGACGATGACAGCGATATTCCGGCCGGTGAGCTTTTTCATCCGTCCCTCCTTATGGAAAATTCATGGTCCACGGCGGACGGGGCCCCGGGCTTTGCCCGGGGGTCCACTTCCGCCGTACTCGCCCGTGGATATAAGCCACGGGCGAGTGGCGAGCCGAAGGCTCGTCCCTTGATAATCTCTCGGGAAGATTTTAAGGGATTTCGCGAATAAAAGAAAGCGCCATCACGGGGCAAAGGCGCGGCTTGTTTCCGGCGGCGGCGTGTAATATATTAATTGATAAAAAAGGAAAGGAGTCCAAGGGATGAACCATCGACACATGCGGATCTGTCCTGTCGTTCTGGCATTCGTTCTGGCCGCCGTTCCGGCCTGCTCGCAAAAGCCGAAATCGGATTATGCCGTCAAAGCCGTGCCGCTCGCCGCGGTCAAATTCGCCGGCGGTTTTTGGGCCCGGCGGCAGGCGACCGACATCGCTGTGACCATCCGCCACGAAATGAAGGAAGCCGAAGAGACCAACCGCATCAAAAACTTCGAGACGGCGGCCGCCGCTCTGCGGGGCGAGAAGGGCGGCAAATTCGCCACGGTCTATCCCTTCGACGACTCCGATGTCTATAAGATCATCGAAGCCGCAGCCTACACGCTGCTGCTGCATCCCGATGCCGAGCTCGAAAAGGCGCTGGATGCGTGGATCGCCAAGATCGGCGCGGCCATGGAGCCCGACGGCTATATTTACACGGCGCGGACGATCGATCCCAAGAAGCCGCCCCGGATGTCCGGCCCGGAGCGCTGGACAAACGAAAGGAACAGCCATGAGCTCTACAACGCCGGGCATATGTACGAGGCGGCCGCAGCCCACTTCCAGGCGACGGGGAAGAGGATTTTCCTCGACCTCGCCCTGAAGAACGCGGACTTCGTCGCCAAGACGTTCGGGCCGGGCAAAGGTCAGCTCAAGTTCGTGCCCGGGCACGAGGTGATCGAAATGGGCCTGGTCAAGCTTTTCCGCGTCACGGGCAAAATGAAATACCTCGACCTGGCCAAGTTTTTCATCGACGAGCGCGGCAACGCCGCCGGGCACAAGCTCTACGGCGAATACAACCAGGATCATAAGCCGGTCATCGAGCAAACCGAGGCCGTGGGACACGCCGTCCGGGCGGCTTACCTGTATGCCGGCGTCACGGACGTCGCGGCGCTCACCGGCGACCGCCGCTACATGGACGCCATGGACAAGATCTGGGACGACATCGTCTCGAAAAAACTCTATCTCACCGGCGGCATCGGCGCCGCGGGCGGCATCGAAGGCTTCGGCCCGGCCTATGACCTTCCGAACCCGAGCGGCTACGCCGAGACCTGCGCCACGATCGCCTACGCCCTCTGGAACTACCGGATGTTCCTGTATTACGCCGACGCGAAATACATGGACCTCTTCGAGCGCGCCGCCTACAACGCATTTCTCTCGGGATACGGCTTCAGCGGCGATCGTTTCTTTTATCCCAACCCTCTGGCCTCTTACGGCCAGCATGAGCGGACCGCCTGGTTCACTTGCGCCTGCTGCCCGCCCAATGTGGCCCGCTTCATCGCCGAGCTCGGCGGGTTCGCTTACGGGGTCGAGGCCGATAAGGTCTTCGTGAACCTCTATACCCAGGGGACGGCCGAGATCGAAACGAAGGCCGGTAAAGTCGTCCTCGAACAGACGACGGAATATCCATGGAAGGGAGAAATCAAGCTCCGCGTCACGCCAGAGAAAGCCGCGGCCCTCGCCCTGATGGTCCGCATTCCCGGCTGGGCGCAGGGCCGGCCGCTGCCGAGCGATCTCTACCGGGACGCCGAAGACATCAAAGATCAGCCCGTCGTCAAAGTGAACGGAGAGGCGGTGCCCCTGAAGATCGAGAAGGGATATGCCCCTCTCGTCCGCACCTGGCAGAAGGACGATCTGGTCGAGATCCATTTGCCGATGCCCGTACGGCGCGTTCTGGCGAACGAGAACGTCAAAGACGACATCGGACGGGTCGCGGTCGAGCGCGGACCGCTCGTCTATTGCGCCGAATGGCCGGACAACAACGGCGCCGTGAGCAACCTCGTCCTCGACGATAAAGCGGTTCTGACGGCCGAGCCGCAGCCGAATCTCCTGAACGGCGTCACGGTGATCTCGGGCGACGCGACGGCTTATCGCTACAAACAGGGCAAGCTCGTCCGCGAAAACAGGAAGTTGACGCTGATCCCGTATTACGCCTGGGCGCACCGCGGCCGAGGCGAGATGGAAGTCTGGCTCGCCCGCGAACCGCAAAAAGCCCGGGCCATTCCCGAACCGACGCCGGCCTCGACGGCGAAGGCCAGCTCATCGGAAGGGGGGAAGGGCGTCAACGCCATCCACGATCTTTTCGAGCCGGAAAACTCCGGCGATCACGGCCACGGCTATCTCCACTGGTGGCCGAAGAAAGGCACCGTCGAGTGGGTCCAATATGATTTCGCGGCGCCTTTGACCGTTTCCGAAACGTCCTTGTACTGGTTCGACGACACGGGCGGCGGAGAATGCCGCGTGCCCGCTTCCTGGAAAGCGCTTTATAAGGCGGGCGATAAATGGATCCCGGTGAAAAACGCCGGGCCGTTCGGCGTGGACAAGGACAAATACAACACCGTCAAATTCGCGCCCGTCCGGACCTCGGCCCTGCGGCTCGAAATCCGGCTTCCGGAAAAGTTCTCGGCGGGCATTCAGGAATGGAAGGTGAAATAAGAGGGCTTGGGGCATGCCGATCAAAACCGCGCGGATTTTCCCCGGCGAGGAAAGTCCGCTCGACTTCGTTCTCGCACTCTCGGAAATTTTATTTCCGAACCGTGCCCGCTCCGTCCTCAGACGGGTTTTGATGCGGCATGCCCCTCGCCCCGGTGATAAAAGCAAAGGGAGAAGGAGGCTGGAGGGGTATGAAAAATAAAACTCGGGTCATCGTGGGATTCGGTCTGCTTATTTCTATCCTGGCCGTTGGGGGTGCTTTTTCTTCGGCCTGGCCCCAAAAGGCGGCCGGAGGGGGGAACGCCGTCCTCAATCCCTCGTTCGAGGACATGGCCGGCGATGGTCCCGCGGGCTGGCGCAAGGTGACGCATCAGCCCCGGGGGAACTTCGAGATCGACGAGACCGTCGCCCACACGGGAAAGCACAGCGCTAAAATCTCCTCGGCCGAGGGCGGCGATATCTCCTGGAGCGCCGTCGCGCCCGTCCGGCCGTATTCCCGATACAAGCTGAGCGGATGGATCAAAACGCAAGACGTCAAACCCATTGGCGGGGCCCGGGGCGCGCTGTTCAACATCCAGGGCCTCGAGCGCCTGCAGACGAAACCCGTTACTGGGACCGAGGACTGGACGAACGTCGAGATCATGATCGAGACCGAGGGAAACGATGCCCTGCAGATCAATTGCCTTTTCGGGGGATGGGGCAGGGCCACGGGCACGGCCTGGTACGACGACGTCCGGCTCGAGCTCGTTTCCTCGAAGGAGCTCAACCCGAGGGCCGCGATCGATACGACGCAAACGCTCGCCCCGATCTCGAAATACATCTACGGCCAGTTCATCGAGCACCTGGGCCGCTGCATCTACCAGGGCATCTGGGCCGAGATGCTCGAGGACCGGAAGTTCTATTATCCCGTCGCCGACAAGGAATCGCCGTGGAAGATCATCGGCGATTCGCGCAACGTCCGGATGAACCCCATCGTCCCCTACGTCGGCGTCCACGCGCCGGAAATCCGTTTGAGAGGAAATGGCGACGCCGGCGGCCTCTTTCAGGAAAACCTCGCTGTGGTCAAAGGCCAAAGCTATGAGGGCCGGATCGTCATCGCCGCCGATCCTGGGGCGCAGCCCATCCAGGTTTCGCTCATATGGGGGCCCGGCCCGGGCGAGCGCCGGACGGTCGATCTCTCCGGGCTCGATGCGAGTTATCGGACGATTCCGCTGAATTTCACGGCCGACGGTTCGAGCGAGAACGCCCGGCTCGAAATCACGAGCAAGGGGACGGAATCCTTTCGCGTGGGCACATTGTCGCTCATGCCGGCCGACAACGTCGACGGATTCCGGTCCGAGGTCTTGAGCGTCCTCAAGGACCTCGATGCTCCGGTCTATCGCTGGCCGGGCGGGAACTTCGTCAGCGGCTATGACTGGAAAGACGGCCTCGGCGACCCCGATCGGCGTCCCCCGCGCAAGAACCCGGCCTGGCTCGGCGTCGAACACAACGACGTCGGCCTCCACGAGTTCTTGAATTTCTGCCGGATCATCGGCACGGACCCTTACATCTCCGTAAACAGCGGACAGGGAAACGAAATGCTGGCCGGCGAGGAAGTCGAATACGTCAACGGCGGCGCCGGCACGCCGATGGGCCAATGGCGCGCCCGGAACGGCCGGACCGAACCGTGGGGCGTCAAGTTCTGGTCGATCGGCAACGAAATGTACGGGAACTGGCAGCTCGGACATATGCCGCTCCAGGATTACGCGAAGAAGCACAACCGCTTCGCCCAGGCCATGCGGGCCAAAGACCCTTCGATCAAGCTGATCGCGGTCGGGGCGATCGGCGCCTGGAGCGAGGGCATGCTGGCGTCGAACGCCGAAGCCATGGACTATATGAGCGAGCACTTTTATTGCGGCGAACTGCCCGGTCTCATGGGCCACGTCGCCCAGATCCCGCGCCAGGTGCGGCGCATCGCCGAGGCCCATCGTAAATACCGGACGACGATCCCGGCGCTCAAAGGCAGGAACATCCTCGTCGCGCTCGACGAGTGGAACTATTGGTACGGGCCGTACATCTACGGCGAGCTGGGGACGCGCTATTTTTTGAAAGACGCGCTCGGGATCGCGGCGGGGCTGCACGAGTATTTCCGGCAGAGCGACATCATCTTTATGGCCAATTACGCCCAGACGGTGAACGTCATCGGCGCGATTAAGACGACGAAGACCGCGGCCGAGCTGGAGACGACGGGGCTCGCGCTCAAGCTTTACCGGGCGCACTTCGGGACGATCCCGGTGACGGTGAGCGGCGCGCCGGAGCCGTTGGATGTCGCGGCGGCCTGGAAGGACGGAAAGAAGGTCCTGACTTTGGCCGTGGTCAACCCGACCAAAACGGCGCAGACGCTTCCTCTGTCGTTCAAGGGCGTCAGCGTGCCGAAATCGGCGAAGCTGTATTTGATCGCGGGCGGCGATGAGAACGCCTACAACGAGCCGGGCAAAGAGCCGGCCGTGAAAATCCAGGAAATTTCCGGCGCGCCGTTCGGTGCGAAGTTGACGCTACCCCCGATCAGCATCTCGTTGTACGAGATCCAGATCGGGAAATAGGCCGCCGGGGCCAAACTCATCAAGTGCATCAAGGGCGAGTTGACCGTTCGCTTCGTCGCGCCGGCCAAGACGGGCGAGCGCTACAAAATCGTCGGCCGCGTGATCGAGGAGAAGGGCAGGATCGTTCTCGCGGAAAGCGAGCTGACCGATGCCGGAGGCCGGCGGATCGTCCGCGCCCATGGAAAGCTGTTCAAGATTTGAGGTGGGACATGAATCCAAGGAATGATCCAAAGAATTTGATCGCCTTTTCCATGCTCGTTCTGATGGCCCTCGCCGCCGGCTGCGCCGGGCACAAAAAAGATTATCCGGTCACGCCCGTGAGCTTCACCCAGGTCCGGGTCAACGACGCTTTCTGGGCGCCGAAGCTCGAAACGAATCGAGCCGTGACCGTGCCTTTCGCCCTGCAGAAAAACGAAGAGACCGGCCGCGTGGACAATTTCCGAAAGGCCGCGCGCTTGATGGCCGGCGCTTATCAGGGCAAGCGCTATAACGATTCGGATGTCTATAAGGTCATGGAGGGCGCGGCGTATACTCTGATGCTCCATCCGGACCCGCAGCTCAAGAAGCGGCTCGACGACCTGATCGCCGTCATCGGCAAGGCCCAGGAGCCGGACGGCTATCTTTATACGACGCGCACGATCGATCCCGGAAATCCGGCGCCGGGAGCCGGCAAAGAGCGCTGGTCCAACCTGCGCGTGAGCCACGAGCTCTACAACGTCGGCCACATGTATGAAGCCGCCGTGGCCCATTTCCAGGCGACGGGCGAGCGGAGTTTCCTGGACGTCGCGATCAAGAACGCCGACCTTCTTGTCCGCACGTTCGGGCCCGGAAAGCGCCGCGGGTTTCCCGGCCACCAGGAGGTCGAGATCGGCCTATCCAAGCTCTATCGCCTCACCGGCAATCCGGCCTATCTCGATTTGGCCAAATTCTTTCTCGACGAGCGAGGGCATTATTTCGGCGGCGAGAGGCACGACCCAAAAGATCCCTTCGCCGTCTACGACTCGGACGAATACCTGCAGAACCACAAGCCCGTCCTCGAGCAGGACGAAGCGGTCGGCCACGCCGTCCGGGCGATGTACATGTTTGCCGGCATGGCCGACATCGCGGCGCTCGGCGGATTTCCCGAGTACGTCCAAGCCATCGACCGCCTCTGGGAGAACGTCGTCGGGAAAAAGATGTATTTGACCGGCGGGGTGGGGGCGCGCGACACATCCGAGGCTTTCGGCGACGCTTACGAGCTTCCGAATGCGAGCGCCTACACTGAGACCTGCGCGGCCATCGGCAACGCCCTCTGGCAGGAGCGGCTGTTTCTGTTGCACGGCGACGCGAAATACGCCGACGCGCTCGAGCGCGTCATGTACAACGGCTTGATCTCCGGCGTCTCGCTCGACGGCATGTCGTTTTTCTATCAGAACCCGCTCGAATCGGCCGGCGGATACGGCCGCAGCGCGTGGTTCGAAGTCGCCTGCTGCCCGCCGAACATCACCCGCTTCCTGCCCTCGGTCCCAGGGTACGTTTACGCCGTGAAAGGCGAAGCGCTTTACGTGAATTTATTCATCGGAAACACGGCCGCGGTCGAGGTCAATGGGCGGACCATCGACCTCAAACAGGAGACGCGCTACCCCTGGGACGGCGCGGTCAAGATCGCGGTCGGACCCGATAAGCCGGTCGAATTCACGGTCAATGTCCGCATTCCCGGATGGGCTCAACATCGGCCCGTCCCGGGCGATCTTTATGAGTTCGCGGACACGAGCGATGAGCCGATCGCCCTGAGCATGAACGGCGCCGCCGTCTCGCTCGAGATGGACCGGGGCTACGCGCGGATCAAGCGAACGTGGAAGAAAGGCGACGTCATCGATCTCCTGCTGCCCATGCCGGTCCGCCGCGTCGTCGCCCATGCCTCCGTGAAAGCCGATGCCGGGAGGATCGCCCTCCAGCGCGGGCCGATCGTGTTTTGCGCCGAGGGGATCGATAACGGAGGGAAAGTCCTGAACTTGGCCCTCTCCGATCGCGCCGTTTTCCGGGCCGAATTCCGGCCCGATCTTCTGAACGGCGTCGTCGTCCTCAGGGGGAAAGCCCGGACCGAGAACCCCTCTGAGGGCGGAAAGATTTCATTACCCAAAGAACGGGATTTCCTCGCGATCCCGTATTACGCCTGGGCCAACCGCGGCGCCGGCGAAATGGAAGTCTGGTTCCCGCGAATCAAGGATTGACGAAGCTTGCCTTCTGCGCCCGGGAAGCGGATTAGGCCGCGGGGGCAAGACCTCAGACGACCGTCTTTTTGCCCTCTTTCCGAAGTCGATATTGTCCTTCGATCCAGGCATAGGTCTTCCGCATGCCGACGCGCAGAGGCGTATCCGGCTCCCAGCCGAGAACGCGCTTGATCATGGTGTTGTCGCTGTTGCGGCCGGCGACACCTTTGGGCGCGGTCGGGTCGTATTTTCGCTTGAACATCGCTCCGGCGATCCCTTCGACGAGGCTGACGAGGTCTTTGACCGAAATGAGCTCGCTTGTGCCCAAGTTGATGGGTGTCGCGATCAGGCCGTCGAAATGGGTGATCATATCAATGCCCTTGACGCAGTCGTCGATATACATGAAGCTCCGCGTCTGCGTCCCGTCGCCCCATATTTCGAGCTCTTTCTTGCCCTGGTCCTTGGCGGCGATGACCTTGCGGCAGAGGGCGGCCGGCGCTTTCTCGCGGCCGCCGTCCCAGGTGCCCCAGGGACCGTAGACGTTGTGGAAGCGGGCGATGAACGTCTGCATCCCCCGCTCGGCCCAATATTCCTGACAGAGCATCTCCGACACCAGTTTTTCCCAGCCGTAGCCCCGCTCGGCCATGGCCGGGTAAGCGTCCGACTCTTTGAGGGCCCGGACATTCGGGTCTTTCTGGAGATCGGTGTTATAGACGCAGGCCGAGGAGGAATAGAAATAGCGATCCACTCCGGCCCTGTAAGCGGATTCGATCATGTGCGTGTTGATGAGGACGCTGCGCAGACACTCGATGCGGAACCGCTCGATGAAGCCCATCCCGCCCATGTCGGCCGCGAGCTGATAAACCTCGCTCGCGCCTTCCACCGCCCGGCGGCAGTTTTTTTCTTGGCTCAGGTCGAGGCAGAGGCACTCGGCGCCCCGCACGCGCTGGTACCATTCGGACAGGGGCTTTTTGTCGACGGCGCGGATGCGGGTGAAGCCTTTATCATGAAAATAGCGGGCCAGTGACCCGCCGATGAATCCGCCGCCTCCGGCGATGACGATCTGGATGTCCTTGTCGACGGCGGACGGGGCCCCGGGCTTTGCCCGGGGGTCCACTTCCGCCGTACTCGCCCGTGGATATAAGCCACGGGCGAGTGGTGAGCCGGAGGCTCGTCCCTTGACCGCTTGTTTTTTCACGGGGGCTTTTTTCTCGGCCATGCGTTCCTCCCTGTCGGTTGACGATGAAGTCATATCCAATGTAAATGAAACGGCGCCCGGCGTCAACAGAATCGGCGCTGACCGTTATCGATGCCTGTCATGAAGGCGAGATTCACATCCCCGCCCGGCGGCCCGCTTTGATTCTTTTCAGGGTCTCGGCGACGCGGCGCGCCCGCGTTTCAGGGCGCTTCGCGCTCTCGATCCACCAGGAATAGAGCTTCTTTTGAGAGGGCGGCATCCGCTCGAATTTTTTCTTGATGGCGGGGCGACCGTTCAGCGCCTTCAGGAGGTCCGGAGGAACCTCTTTCGGCAGATCGATCCGGTCGCGTTTCGTCCAGGAACCGTTGCGCTTGGCGATTTCGATCTTGGCCAATCCGGGCGCGGCCATGCGTCCTTCCGCGATCAATTTTTCCACCCGCGCCTTGTTCGCGGCCGACCAGACCGTTTTTTCTTTTCGCGGAGTCCATTTCTGCATGAAGCGGTCGTCGTCAAGTTTATTGACCGTGGAATCGATCCAGCCGTAGCCAAGAGCTTCTTCGAGCGCCTCTATGTAAGTGATGGAAGTCTTTCCTGAAGCTTTTTTGTAGTAGGCGAGCCAGATCTCTTTTTCCTTATCGTGGTTCCGCTCGAGCCAGGAACGCCAGGCCGCCCGGTTTTTGAAAAGCTTGATCTTCATGGGCTTTCTTCCTTTTTATCATTGTATCTATTTGATGTCAAACATGTTAGGCTTTATCTTGTCCTATGTCGAAAGTGGATTCTGTGGTTTGGAGGAAACCCATGAACCCGAAAATTCTGATCGCCGGTCCGGAAGCCAATGCCGGATACCTTCAGCCTTACGCGGACGCCGTGAGCGGAGCCGGCGGCGAAGTCGAGCTGGATCTGCCGGCGAAAGAAACGACAAATGATGAGAACGCGCTGAAGGAGTTCCTGCGTCCATTTCAAGGAGTTCTCCTGCCGGGGGGCACGGATATCGAGCCCGGGCGCTACGGCGAAGGCCCCCATGAGCGGCTGAAACCGCCCGACTGCGGATTGGACGAAAGCCAACTGGCCATCGCCCGTTTCGTCTTGCGGCATGATCTCCCGACGCTGGCCATCTGCCGCGGCCTCCAGATTTTGGCCGTCGCCGTCGGATTCGACCTCTTTCAGGATTTGTCGAGCCAGCGGCCTTCGAGCGTGAATCATCTCATGAGCGGGCCCGAAAACAAGAATAAGATGGCTCATGAGGTCGTCCTGGACGAGAACAGCCGGTTGGCGCGCCTCAGCGGATCCGCGCGGTTCCAGGTCAACAGCCGGCACCACCAGGCGATTCGCGAACGCGACGCAACGGGCTGGGCTGGGCCGTTCAAAGTGGTTGCCCGGGCGCCGGACGGCGTCGTGGAAGGCATGGAACATCCCGCTCAGCCGTTTCTTGTCGCCGTCCAGTGGCATCCGGAGAATCTGACGGCCGACCATTCGCCTTCCCAAGGTCTTTTTCGCGGCTTCATCGAAGCCGCCGGTCGAGCCCATAAAAGTCGATAAGTCATGGCGCCGTCGCCCGGACATGAGCGACGCGGCGGATGGAAAGCGTCGAGCCGGAATATTCGCGGGTGATCGTCACATAAGCCGACGCAGAGTCTCGGCCTCGCGGTTTTTCACAACCCGAAATATCTCTTCAGTTCGGCCGCTTTGTCTTTCTTTTCCCAGGTGAACTCAGGGAGTTCGCGGCCGAAATGCCCGTAGGCGGCCGTTTTCTTGTAGATCGGGCGCCTCAGATCGAGCATATCGATCATGCCCTTGGGCGTGAGCTTGAAGATTTTCCTGACGGCCTTTTCCGCCTCATGTTCTTCCACTTTGCTTTGGCCGTGAAGGTTGAGCATCAGGGAGGTCGGCTCTTTGATGCCGATCGCGTAGGATAGTTGGACGGTGCAGAGGTCGGTCAAGCCCGCGGCGACGATGTTCTTGGCGATGTAGCGGGCGGTGTAGGCGGCGGAGCGGTCGACCTTCGTGGGGTCTTTCCCGGAGAAGGCGCCGCCGCCGTGCGGGCAGCTCCCGCCGTAGGTGTCCACGATGATTTTGCGGCCGGTCAGACCGGTGTCTCCCAGGGGCCCGCCGATATAGAAGTTGCCTGAAGGGTTGATGAGATAGGCGATGTCCTTGGCGATGAGAGGGACCGGGATAACAGGTTCAATGACGTATTTCATGACCGTTTTCTCGATTTCGGCGTGGGAGACTCCTTCCGCGTGCTGCGTCGAAAGGACCACCCGCTCCAGGGCCACCGGACGATGTCCCTTGTAGCGGATCGAGACCTGAGACTTGGCGTCGGGCCGCAGCCAGGGCACGAGGCCGGACTTCCGGACCTCGGACAGCTTTTGAAGTAAGCGGTGAGCGAGCATGATCGGCAGGGGCATGAGCTCGGGCGTCTCGGTGCAGGCGAAGCCGAACATCAGGCCCTGGTCGCCCGCGCCGATTTCTCCGTCCTCCTTGATGACGGCGGCGGCGATGTTGGCCGATTGCCCGTGAAGCAGATTCTCGATCGCGCACGTTTTATAGTCGAACCCGTGAGACGGGTCGGAATAGCCGATCTCCTTGACCGTTTCGCGAACGATCTCTTCGACGGGGATCTTCGCCTCCGTGCCGAGTTCGCCGGCGACGATGGCCTTGTTCTCGGTCAAAAGCGTCTCGCAGGCCACCCGGCCGTGGGGATCCTGTTTAAAGATCGCGTCCAGGATCGCGTCCGAGATCAGGTCGGCCATCTTATCGGGATGGCCTTCCGATACGGATTCCGAAGTGAACAGATAATCTTTTTCCATGGGTTTGAAACCTCCTTTTTTATGAGTGTAAAAAAAAAGCCCGGCGCTAAAGATCTAGCACCGGGCTTCAGGTTGGTTTCGTCTTTGAGGAGACAAAAAAACCTGGGCTAAATCGACCTTAGCTCCAGGCTACCGGTTTTTTAGCACCTTTTTTTTCGCGGCTGCAATATACCTCAAATCAGTCCCGCGTTCGATTGTCGAAAGAACTTTTCTCCAAGCTCCCGAAGAAACTTGAGAAGGTCATTAATTAGCACCGAACGGCGAAAATGTCAAGAATAAATTAGAGATCGTGGGCGAGATGGGCTTGGATTTTGATCACGCTTCGATCTCCCCGTATCTCCGTTCGGCGTATTTCAGGAGAACTCTCAAGCTCGCCGACCCAAGAACAGCCAGGATCAAGAACAGAACGATCAACAGGGCGTTCCGTGAGATCCCGGTCTTGATGAGACGCGACGATAAATATCCCAGGATGACCAAGATCCCGATGTCGGCCAGGATGCCGAAGAGGACGTTCAGATTTTGCTTAATCGCTTTCTGAGGATTGGTCCAATCGAGAAGCGGGCGGGCCAGGTCGATGATCATTCCCAGCGCGGTCATCGGAACGGATCCGGCCAGGGCCAGGAGCCAGGCCGGGGCCAGGGTTCCGAGCTTGAGATGGAGAAACGCGACAAAGACGATCGTCGAGGCCGCGATGCCAAGAAGGGCGATCATATAGGAATGGAGGAATTTGGCGGTCACCTGTTCCCTCGGCGAAACGGGGATGATCTTCGATATCCAGAATTGCGCGCCTTCGCGCGAGAAGGTGGAGGAGGCCGTCCCGTTCAGGCTGCTGCAGACAGCCATGAAACAGGCCGCAACCAGAGTGGCGAGGAGGGGATTGGCCGATGTCAGGGCGTTCAGGATAGAGGCGTTGTCCCCCCTGCCCATTCCCGTTTTGGCCATGATGACGAACAGGAGAGGGACGATGACGACGACCAGCACGCCATTCAGCAGGAAAATGGGCGTGCGGTTCATGATCCGCCACTCTCTCATGAAGATCGCCCGCACGGGGCGGCGACCCGACGTGACCCGGCGGGACATTTCCGTCCGGGAGAGCGCTTTTTTCCGTCCGGAGATCTCGCCGATGCCGATCAGGCCGCGATAGAACAGCCTCTCGGAGATGACGACAATGCCGATGAAAAAGAGGAGGGAGACTCCGGCATAGAGGAAAAGATTCGTCAGGCCGGATTTTGTCCATCCTCCGGCGAGCGCTTTCGTCGCCCAGATGCTGGGAGGGAAGCTCGCTCCGATCTTGTTCAGCAGACTGTCCGGGGACGTGAAAAATCTGATCATGGCTTGGGGGTCGGACTGGGAATTCCCGGATCTGTTTAAGACGAACTGCAGCCCGATTCCCGCCGTCATCAGGAGGAGGCTGCCGACGATGATCAGCGCGTCTTTTTTCCGGCTGAGATTGACCGCGCGCATCATGCCGATGACCAGAATCGAGACGACGGCCAGCGGGATGACCGGCATGAAGAGATAGACGACCAGTGCTTGGAGCCAGTAGGGGAGGCCGGCTTTTGACAGGATCCCGTAATAGACGATGACCGGCAGGACGAAGGCCATGATCGTCAGGTATTCATTGACCAGAATGACCACGAATTTGGAGAGCATGACTTGGAACGGCTTGAACGGCAGAGGGACGAGCATTTCCAAATCCTTGGAGAAATAAAACGCCGAAATCACGTAGTAGAGGCCGAAGAGCAGGACGAGAAATTGACCGGTCAGGATGCCGAACGTCAGGATAGCCGGCTGCTGTCCCAGCGGACGGAGGCCGCCATATACGTTCTTGATGAGCTTGAAGTAGCCATAGAGCGTGGGAACCAAACCGATCAGCCCCAGGCCCACGAGGGGGACGAGCCAGATGTCCTTTTTCTCCTTGAACAGCCGATGATGGAGGACCGCGAGGCCGAAATTCGCTTTGAGGCTGACGCGGATGAGAGACGGGAGCTTGTTCACTTGTCGGTCAGCTCCAGAAAGATGTTTTCAAGCGACTGTTCGGACCGGTCCATTTTTTTCAGCTCCTCCATGGTCCCGCAAGCGACGAGCTTTCCCTTGTTGATGATCCCGATGCGGTCGCAGAGCTTTTCCGCGACCTCCATGATGTGCGTCGAGAAGAAAAGCGTCTTTCCCTGGTCGCAGTGCTCGCGCATGAGCTCTTTCAACTGGTGGGCCGCCCGCGGATCCAGCCCGACCATGGGCTCGTCGAGGACCATCACCCGGGGGGCCGGCAGGAGCGCCGCGGTCAGGACGATTTTCTGCTTCATGCCGTGGGAGTAGCTCTGGATGGGACTCGTTACGACTGCCGTGAGTTCGAAGATCGCGAGCCATTTCTCGATCCGGCGCAGCCGTTCCGCCTTGGGCACGCCGTAGACGTCTCCGATGAAATTCAGGTACTCCAGGCCGGTCAGCCGCTCGTACACGGAGGGATAATCCGGGACATAGGTGGTCATCTCCTTGCATTTCAGGGGATCTTTCCGCGTATCGAGACCGTTGATGGTGATTGTCCCGGCGTCCGGTTTGAGAAGGCTCACGATCATTTTGATCGTCGTCGTCTTGCCTGCGCCGTTGGGTCCGAGAAAGCCGAAGATTTCTCCGGGCCGGACGATCAGACTGAGATCGTCGACGGCCTTGATCTTGCCCTTGTTGTAGCTTTTGGAGACGCGATCGATTTGGATCATGGGCCGCTCCTTGTTCGGAATTCTTATAACACAGATGCGGAAAAAATTCTAAGCGAAGCGAGGGGGTCATATTGACTTTTCCTTTTCATGTCGAATATTCTAACATCCACACCCGGAAGGGAGGGCCGATGCCGTGATCAACAAGCCGCTCTTGAACATCAAATCTCTCAAGGAACAGGTCTATGAATTTCTCCGTGAACGGATGCGGACGGGAGACATCCTTCCCGGTTCGGTCATCGATATGGAGGAAACCTCGAAAAAGCTGGGCGTGAGCAAGACGCCCCTGCGGGACGCGCTCCTTCAGCTCGAGATGGAGGGTTTTGTCACGATCCTTCCCCGCCGCAAAGTCGTCGTCAACACCCTTTCGCTCCAGGACATCCGGAATTATTACGAAATCATCGGGGCCCTGGAAAGCGCGGCTTTAGCGGCGGCCTTCCCCCGCATCCGGGCGGCCGACATCGCATTTATCGAGACGCTGAACGCCGGGATGAAGGACGCCATCGAGCAGAACAATTTCGACCTTTATTACGACAAAAACCTCCAGTTCCACAACGTCTTTCTCAGCCGATGCGGCAACGAGAACCTGATCAAGCTCGTCCATACGTTGAAAAAACGGCTCTACGATTTTCCGCGCCAGCAGGGGTTCGTCAAGGAATGGGAACAGGCGTCGATCGGCGAGCACGCCGCGCTCATCGACCTCATCAAGCGGAAGAAAGAAAACGAGGCCGGCCTTTTCATCCGCGACGTCCATTGGTCGTTCAAGGTCCAGGAAAAATACATCTGCAAATATTACTTGCGGGCGTCCTCCGTCATTTGAGAAGAAGATCCGCGGCCGGAGCGCGGCCCGGCCCCGGCGATCGGATCCGATCGCCATGCGCGGCTTGCTTTTCGCCGATCAAAGAATTATTTTGAGAAGGTGAGCGGATTTTCTAGCCTGATCGCCGTTCGGCATCGCCGGCGCTGCCTCATCGTCCTGGCCTGCCTCGCGACGGCCTGTTTTCCGCTCGCGAGCCGGGCAGCCGCCCAGAAACCCAAGCTTCCCGACGCGCACCAAAAGTGGCTGGACGAAGACGTCGCTTATATCATCGCCCCGCTCGAGAGGGACGTCTTTTTAAAACTCCGCACGGACAGGGAACGGGACCTTTTCATAGAAGCCTTCTGGAAGCACCGGGATCCGACGCCCGAGACGCCGTTGAACGAGTTCAAGAATGAGCACTATAGGCGGATGAGCTATGCCGACCGCAATTTCGGCCGCTCCGCGCCCGTCCCGGGCTGGAAAACGGACCGCGGACGGGTTTATATCATTCTCGGCGAGCCGAACGACGTCCAGAAATTCGAAGGGAAAGCAAGCCTTTATCCCGCCGAAATCTGGTTCTACCAGAACAAGGACGGCCTCGGTCTGCCGGCGGGTTTTCATCTCGTTTTCTATCAGGACGGAGGCCTGGGGGATTACAAGCTTTACAGTCCCGCAAAGGACGGGCCCCGGGCGCTTATGAGCGGTTACTTCGGCGACCCCCTGGATTACCGGAAGGCTTACCAGGCTCTCAAGGAGATCGAACCGAACCTGGCCGATGTCTCCCTGTCTTTGATCCCCGGAGAAAGCGCGTCGAGCTCGGGACGGCCTACCCTGGCCTCGGATATGTTGATCCAAAAGGTCGAGAACGCTCCGCGGAGCCGGCTCGAAACAACGTACGCTCAAAAATTTCTTGAATACAAGGACGTCGTGGAGGTGGAATACTCGACGAATTACCTTGACAGCGAGTCCCTGGTCAAGCTTGCGAAAGATCCGTCCGGGATCTATTTCGTCCATTATGCCATAGAGCCGAAAAAGCTCTCGGTGAACGCGGTCGGTGATAAATACTACACGACCATCAAGCTCAACGGCAAAGCGGCCACGCTCGATGGAAAGACGATTTACCAATTCGAGAAAACGGCGAGCGTGAACATGGATGAGGCCCGGGTGAAGGCCGTCCATCTCCAACCGTTCGATCTTCATGATCTGTTTCCCTTGATCCCGGGGACCTACAAACTTTCCATCCTCCTCAAGAACGAGGTTTCCAAGGAATTCTCATCCCTTGAGCGGACGCTGGTTGTTCCCGGCGAATCGCCGGCCTTGCAGATGACATCGCCCATCCTGGGCTACATGGTGACCAACGCGGACGGCGCGAAAAAAGCGATCAAGCCTTTTCAATTCGGCGGCCGGCAGATCTACTGCCAACCGAATCGCGTGTTCACCAGGAACGATACGCTGGCCGTGGCCTTTCAGGTCTTCGGCCTCACGCCGCGGCAGCGCGAAGAGGGCCGGATCAAGTTCGTTTTTCAAAAGAACGGCCAGCCGGACTTGGCCGAGTCCCGGGGCGTCGGGGAATACGGCGAATTCCCCGACGTTCTCGAGAGATTTCCGCTCGGGAAATTCGTGCCGGCGCATTACAACCTCAGGGTTTCCGTTGTCGCGGAGGAGCGGGAACTGATCGCCGCGACCGAGGAGTTCGACGTTTCGTATCTGGAAACCGTGCCTCGTCCCTGGTTCTATTCCAAGCTCATGCCCGATGCTTCCGATCCCGTTTATGCTCAGATCATCGGGAGCCAGCTCTTCGCCGCCGGCCGCCTCGACGAAGCCAGGCCTTATTTGGAGAAAGCACTTGGGCAGATGCCGGATTCGCCGGACGCGGCCTTGGCTCTGGCCCGGCTCTGCCTGGCTTTGAATGATGCCGACAAAATCCCGGCGATCCTGTCCCGCTTCGTCGATCCGTCCCGGCCCCCGAATTATGAGATTTATTTTCTCGCCGGACGGGCGCACCAGATCCGGGGAGAGTTCGCCATGGCTTTGGATCTGTTCGATCGGGCGCTCACCCATTTCGGGGTCAACACGAATCTCCTCAACGCCGTCGGTGAATGTCGGCTCCGATTAGGCCGTCCGGCGGAGGCCTTGGCCGCCTGGGAGAACTCCCTGCGGATCGACCCCGGCCAGCCCGATATCCAGAAAAAGGCGGACGCCCTGAAGGAGAAAAAATGAGAGAACGTTCAGGCCGGGCCCTGGTCTTGGCCGCTCTGGTTGGTTTGTCTTTTTGCTCCGCTTGCCGCCTCGTCAATCTGGAGCGGAATCTCGGCCCGGTCAACGCCGATTTCCTGAGCAAGGTCCGCTATATCATAACCCGCGACGAACGGAAGATCTTTCTCGAGCTTCCGGATTCTGAAAAGCCGCGATTCATCGAGGAATTTTGGAAACGCCGGGACCCCGACCCGTCCACGGAGGAGAACGAATTCAAGATCGAATACTTCATCCGGATCGAGGTGGCCACGAAATTGTTCCGTGGCGAGGGCCTGGCGGGCTGGATCACGGATCGCGGTCGGATTTACGTTATCTTCGGGCCGCCGAACGAGCGGCTCACTTACCTTCAGCCTACGGGCGGCATCGTTTCCACTGGCTGTCAGGAAGTCTGGTATTACGGCGATTTTCCCGTCGTTTTCATCGATCAGACATGCACCGGAACTTATAAACTCGCGACCTACGATCTTGGTTCTCTCCGGGACATCAATTCGATGTTCCAGCCGGGAGCGAATAAGGCCGGAGTCGAGGCCTGGAACACGCTCTCGGAAGGGCGGGCGTTCTTCGATTTCGAGGCGAGCCTCAAGATCACGGCGCGAGACGGAGGAAGGATCGAGGGCCTCCTTTCCTTGGAAGTTCCCTACGAGCGCATCTGGTACAAATCCGAAGGGAAAAAAATGTGGACGACGCTTCAGGTCGGGCTTGAACTGCGGGACGCGAAGAAAGCTCCCGTCTGGCAGAACAAGGCCGGCTTCGACATCAAACTCGATGAAGGCGAGCTTGACCGGATGACGGGGAAAAAATATATCATGGATATCGCGATCAAGATCCAGGATGAGGAGAAGATCGGCCGCCTGAGCCAGGGCGGGAGTTTCCTTTATATCACGCTGACCAACACGACGGGAAACGAGGTTCTCAGAAAAAACCTGGAATTCAAGTAGGATCCGCCGTCTTATCGGATTTCAGCCGTTTGATGACCTTGGGAGGTGCCGCGGATCGGTTCGTCCCGATGGTCGGCGCGGCTGCGCGAGGGCTTGAGGCCGCCGTGATCGAGAAGATACTATCGCTCATATCCGTGGGACTCCCGGTATCCGCCTCGCTGATTTGCACCAGGCAGATATCGGACACGGCATCCGGCACTATCCACTCGTAGGTCCCGTAATTTTCGGTTGAAGCCACGATTTCGACCCATGTCGTGCCGGCATCCGTCGAGTACTCGATTTTTACGTTCGTATCCACGCCCATCGATATCCAGGTGATGTTTTGCGTCGATCCTACGGTCCAGCTTTCACCGCCGTTCGGGGATGTCACGACGATGATCGGGGCGTCCGAGACCGTGAAAACCGCGTCGCTCGTATCCGAGGGATCCCCCGTTTCCGCCTCGCTGACGCGGATCAGGCCACTCGTGGATACCGCTTCCTCGGGCACGAACCAAGCGTAGGTTCCGTCATTTTCGGTCGACGACACAATCTCCGTCCAAGTCGTGCCGTCATCCGGCGAATATTCGATTTTCACGTTGCCGACTTTGCCCGACGTCAGCCAGGTGATGTTCTCTGTAAATCCCACGTGCCAGCTTTCTCCGCCGTTCGGAGACGTCACGTCAACGGAGATTTCATTGATTTTAGCGACGAAGGCATCCCGGTTGCCGTTATAGGTCAGATCCGGGCCGGAAGTGACGGGAAAGGTCGTTTCCGTCGAATAAGTATTTCCCGTCAGGTAGATATTTCCCGAACCATCCGTATCAAGGGCGATGCCCATGCCCAGGTCCGAGTTGGAACCGCCGACGTACCCGCAAAACTCGAGCGATGCGCCGGTGATGTCCACCTTCGCCACAAAAGCATCATAGCTGCCGCTGAGCGTCAAACTCGGGCCACCCTTGACAGGGAAGGTCCCTTCGGCCGAAGACGTATAGCCCGTGACGAAAGCGTAACCCCGGCCGTCCACCGCGATGCCGGTTCCGACGTCGTACCCGAGACCGCCGATGTATCCGCAATAGAGCAATGAATAGCCCTCGGCCCGGACCTTGGCCACGAAAGCGTCATAAAACCCGCCGTTATAAACCAGATCCGGACCCCCGCTCACGGGGAAGGAACTCGCGCTCGAGTCGTCTGTATATCCCGTGACATAAGCGCAGCCCGAGGGATCCACGGCGATCGCTGTTCCGACGTCTTCGCCGGACCCGCCGATGTACCCGCAATACACAAGAGATGCGCCTTGCGGGTCCACCTTGGCCACAAAGGCGTCGAAGCCTCCGTTTTCGGTGATATCGGATCCGCCGGAGACCGGAAACGTGGACTCCGTCGAATTCGTGTATCCGGTGATATAGGCATTGCCCGAAGTGTCCACGGCGATGCCCCGGCCGTAATCCTGCAACGCACCGCCGATGTAGCCGCAATAATCGAGGGCCGTGCCGTCGGCGTTGACCTTGGCCACGAAGGCGTCAAAGTTGCCGCCATGGATGAGCGACGGCCCCCCGACGACCGGAAACGTGGACTCCGTCGAATTCGTATATCCGGTGATATACGCGTTGCCCGAAGCGTCCACGGCGATGCCCCGGCCGTAATCCTGCAACGCACCGCCGATATAGCCGCAATAGTCGAGCGCCGTGCCCCCGGCGTTGACCTTGGCCACAAAGGCGTCATAGTTGCCACTGTGGATGAGGCTAGGTCCCTTGGCGACCGGAAAGGTGCGTTGCGTCGAATTCGTGTAGCCCGTGACATAAGCATTGCCGGAGGCGTCCACCGCAATGCCGTATCCGTAATCATCGCCCGAACCGCCGATATAGCCGCAGTAATTCAGGGCCGTCCCATCCGCGGTCAATTTGGCCACGAAAACATCCGTGTTTCCGCCGTTGAAGGTCCGATCCGGCCCGACCTTGGCCGGAAATCCGGGAGCCGTCGAATAGGTGTAACCCGTGACGTAGGCGCAACCGTCTTTATCCGCCGCAATGCCGTAGCCGTAATCGTAACTCGGGCCGCCGATATAGCCGCAATAAATCAAAATCATCGGATCCAGGACGAGGGTCCGGGTCCGGTCGTAGCTCCCGACCGAAAAACCGTAGGTGACGGCCGCCCCTTCATTTTCTCCGGCGGTGTCATGGTCCGCGCTTCCAACAGCATGATCCAGGATCTTATAGGCCAGCGGCACGTTCATCCGATTTCCGGAATTTTCCTGGTAAGCGACGGGAACGCCGTCCTCGAATCCGCCCGCCGGCGTCGAGACGGCCAATCTTCCCGCGTCATTAATCGCAACGGAACTTGCGCCCCGGTAGGTTAAACGGATTCGCGACGGGTCCGCGCCGGGATGAACGATGAATTCGTATTTCAGCTTATCCATGGTTCCCGAATAGACGAGGTCGATCCCCGGCCAGAGATTGGCATAAACGATCCGGGAATATGGAGAAAGCCCTGTCTTCCAGTTTCCGCGCTCGCCCTGGAAATACGAAATCACGGTTCCCGTTTTGTCCGTCCCGACGGGTTTCACCGCGGGAGCGGCATCCACGAAATCCAGCTTCACCACCCAACGCGAAGCTTCTCCAGGGCGGCGGTCCGTCAAGGGCGCCAGAGCGTTCATTCGGTCCGGCGGGATTCTTTTCCCTGGCTCTCCGCTTTCCGGGATTCCCGCCGCCTTCTTCTCGTCCGCTCCGGCCAGAGCGAAGGTCACCCCGTTAGCCCCGAAGTAGATCGCTTTATCTTTTCCCTGGATATAATAATCGACTTCGCCGTCCAGTTGGCCCATGTTTGGAATGAGAACGACCGGCATGTCGCCGAAATGAGGCTGGACCTGAAGGATTCTATTCGCGAGGGCGGAAGGCGGATGAGAAATCCGCCCCGCGACCGCGGGGATTCCGTTCCCGGGGGTCAAAAAAGAAATACAAGCTATCAAGAAGGTGCCGGCTAGGACTCTTTTTCCCATGACGAACTCCTACAGCTAAAAACAATAGCTTATCCGAATTGGTTGCATTAAGCAACATCCAAAATCTTTGATGGGCCGCGCTTTTTTCAAAATTATTGTTATGTTCACGGGAATTCTTGTGCTAAAATGGCGCCTTGTCGCCTGTGTAACGAAAGCGTTCCGGTCGATGTTTATATATTCATGATAGGGTTTGACCTTGGCGAGCATCGCGCTCCGGCTATCACACGGGAGATCGCGGCTTCCGCCGGCAATCCCAGGAGGACCGACTTGAGAAAAGCGATCGCCGCCTTTATGATATATTTGATCTTCTTCGTCAGCGGGGTATCGTTCGTTCGAGCGCAAGACCATACCGGATCTATCCAGGGAAGGGTCACGGATAATTCCGATAAAGTCCTCGTCGAGGCCACCGCGTATTTATCCTCGCCGGCCATTCTTGGACAGATGATCGCGACGACCGGAAAAACCGGACGTTTCGGCTTTTCCGCTCTGGCTTCCGGAATCTATACCCTGTCCGTGGAAATGCCCGGGTTCCAAACCATCGTCCGCGATGGGATCGTTCTTGGCACGGGGATGTCGTTCTCCTTCAATTTCGCATTGTCCGTATCGGAGTCGGAGATCGATATCCCGTCCCTGATCCCTCCACCCGTCCTTGACGCGATTTCCGCCAAAACCGCGTTTATCATTGATCGGGCCCAGCTGCATAACCTTCCCCTGGCCCGCGATCTCAGCCATGTCTTAAGCTTGGCTCCCGGCGCCGTTTCGGCCGGATTCTTTTTTGATAAGGACCCCTCCATTTATGGCGGAACGGTCAGCGACAATGTCTATGCCCTGGACGGGGTCAACATGACCGATATGTTCATGAGCACGCCTCTCGCCGGTCTCAACTTCGATCTGATGGAGGAAATCGAATTTATCTCCGCCGGGCAGCCCGTTTCCCAGATTCCCGCGCTGGGCTCTTATGTGAATGTGATCAGCAAATCGGGAGGCAACTCGTCTTCCGGAGAATTGAGCCTATTTTTCATGAAGGACGGCTGGAACAAGGACCTGTGGACGCCATCTCAAATCCAGGATCTTGGCGTCGGCCGGCCGGCGGGGGAGAAGGATTTCGTCGAACCTTCTTTTAGCTTGGGCGGCCCCATCATGGTCGATCGCGCCTGGTATTTTCTTTCCGCGCGACGCTTCTCGGAATCCAAGATCGGCACGTTCCTCGGCCCCTACGTGGATATCTGGGAAAGAGAACACGACAGCTATGATTGGACCCGCAAGGAATTCTCGGGGTTTTTCAAACTCACGATCCGGCCCGTCTCCAACGCCAAGTTCACGACCTGGGTCAACCTGGGCGACGTTTATCAACCGGTCTACGAAGACCCTTCACCCCGCCTGCCTTTCATCTCCACCCACGTCTTGGATCATGAAAAAAACTTCGCCGTCAACGGAATGTTGAACTATGATCTCAACCAAAACACTCAGGTCTACCTCCGGGCCGCGTATATCAGCAGGAGTACGCCCACCTATCTTCAGGGGGATGCGCTCAGCCTTCCCTGGACGGATGACGCCGCAGACCTCTATGGACCCCTGAGCGGCGCCGATTATAATTCCATCGTCAAGAGGCAGCGAATTCAGGTCGATGCCTCGCTCCGGGTTTTCGCTGAAGACGTTCTCGGCATGTCCCATACGCTCAACGTCGGCGCGGACGTTGACGACTCCGGCTCGAATATCGACTGGTGGAGAAGAGACAATATGCTCTGGTACCTGGACAGCCGCAACCCGAACGGCTATTATTATCCGGACCGCGGGCTGCTGGGCTTCTGGCTGTGCGGCATTCAGCAAGGCTCCACCGTCATCTCAGGACAGACGGTGCGATTGGGGATTTACGCGACAGACACTTTCTCCGTTACCAAGCGTCTGACGTTCACCCTCGGGCTCCGCTTCGAGCGTTCCTGGGGTTGGTTTCCTACGGGCTCCAAAACGATATCCGGAGACGCCCTTTCCATTTTCCTCGGAGATGCGGTGCTCAGCCCTTATGTGGCATCGGCCTATCCTGATGATTTTTCCAATGGTTTCAATCCCTGGAATGCGTTCACTTTGGGCGGAGGGGCCAATGTCCTATCCTGGAATGCTCTTTCCCCGCGGGTCGGACTGGCCTTCGACATCCTGGGAACCGGGAAAACCATCCTCAAGGCCGGCTATGCCCGCTATGCGGATGCCCTCTCTCACCGTTATTTAATGCCTCTCAATCCACTGTATCCTCAATATATTTCTTTTTACTGGCTGGATGCCAACGGCGACGGCCAGCCCGACCAAGAAGATGAATTCAGCCTTCCCAATATTGACTATCGGTATCTTTCCAGTTCCTTCAGTCAGCATCGGGTGGCCGACGGGATCAAGGCGCCGAGCACGGATGAATTTTCGATCGGCCTCGAGCATGAGCTCTTCAAGGATTTTACCATGGGCCTTCATGCGGTCTCCAAGGTGCAGACGAATATCCTCGAAGATGTCCTTTACGCTCCGGATACCGGAGAATATTGGTATTCGCCGGATCAAGCGGCCAGCAGCCGATATTGGGTTCCTTTCACGACCACCGTCCCCGGCACCGGCTCTCTTTCCAGCCAAACCCTGACGTTTTACGCCAAATCCCTTCAAGCTCCTCAGGCCTTCCTTCAATTGCGAAACGTTCCTGAACTCAAGCGGAGTTACCGGGCCCTGGAGTTCTCTTTTCGCAAACGCATGGCCCGAGGCTGGCAGCTGTCCGGTTCGCTGATCCTGAGCAAAGCCGAAGGGAATATCGGCGGTGAAACCGATGAAACCACGGCTTATACGGAGGCGGCCAACAGCCCCAATTATTTCATCAACCGGGACGGGGCGCTGGACACGGACAGACCTTTACAGATCAAGCTCTTCGGCACAGTGGAACTTCCCTTCGGATTCGATCTCAGCGCCTATTATCATTATCAGAGCGGCCGTCCCTGGCAGAGATGGGCTCTGATTCTCCCGCCGGCCGACTGGTGCGCGGCCCACGATGTCGAATGGACCTACTACTCCATCAATCTTGAGACTCCGGGGGCGCAGAGGGAAAAAGCCTGGTCGTCTCTCGACCTGCGGCTGGAAAAGCAATGGTCTCTGGGCGCTTCGAGCAAAATGGCGGTGTATGCCGATGTCACCAATCTGCTGGGTTTTACGGCTTCCCTCGCGGGCCTGAACGATATTTACAGTTGGGCCCCAGCCGCCGAGGGCGCGGGGAAATCCGGCCTGACATTATTGCGATCCGACTACCAGGTCACGAGCACCCTCTACGGCAAACGCACGGTCAGTCTCGGACTCAGATTGACTTTTTAAAATGCCGGAGAATCGTCAAGCTTTCGTGCCGACGGCGGCGTAATTCGGCGCGGCGAAAAGAAGGCCGTTCAGCCGGTCGATGTCGCGATTCATGATGGTCGCCGCGGCATCGGCGCCCGGAAGGTTCTGCAGCCGTTCATCCCCGAGTTCCGCGGAATATTTGATTTCCACGTCGCTGAAGCCCGCGGATTCCATCAGGAATTTGAGCGCCTGCGGATGGACGGGACGATGGTGCGTGACGTCCAGGAAATAGATCTGGACCAGGGCGAAAACAGAGGTGGGGTTGACCGTTTCGAGAAGGAGCACGCCGCCCGGGACGAGCTTGGCGCGGCAGAGCTCGATCATTTTTTTGAAATACGACGGCGGCAGATGTTCAATGACCTGGGAAGAGAAAATTCCGTCGAGCGATCCGTCCGGCCATTCCGCGAGTTTCTCCAGGAGATCCCCCGCTTGACAGTTCAGCCCTTTGTCCCGGCACCTCTCGACCATTTGGCTGTTGCCGTCCACGCCGAACCCCTCGATTCCGTTCGTCTTGAGGAGATCGAGAAATTCGCCGCGGCCGCAGCCGAGATCCATGACTTTGCCGCCGGGGCGAAAATAGGAAAGGTAAGGCGCCTGCTGCCTCCTGACGTCGTCCTCGGAGCCGCGGAACCGGTTTTCGAATTCCGTGTATGGGCCATCCGCGAGGGGTTCGAGAATTTCCCTGACCGCCGCGGATGAAGGCATTTTCTTTTCTTCGAGAACGGCCAGGAGACGGTCCAATTGATCCTTGAGCCGGATGAACCTTTTCATCAGGATTTGGACGTCTTCGTAAGCCGCGGCGAGCTTGTCCACCCGCCATTCCATGCTTTTGAAGATCAGCCCGACATGATGGCTGGCCAGGGCGTCCCATTCCTTATCCTTGGCGTCGGTCAGGGCGTTTTGGAGTTCGAGGAGGCCGGCCAGGGCATCGGCCAGACCCTTACTCTCGGAGGCTTGGGCGCGCTCCTTAAGCTCAAGAAGCTTGTCGGAGAAGGCTTGTTCTTTTTCCCGCCGTTCCTGGGCGAGTTTTTCGATCGTTCGTTTCATCAGTCCTTGGAAGGAGGCTGAGTTTTATCGTCGTGAACGTTTTTATCTTTGTCCTTGCCGCCCAAGGAGTTTTTGAAGTTCTTGATTCCCTCGCCCATGGATTTGCCGAGATCCGGCAGCTTTTTAGCGCCGAAAATGATGACGACGATCAATAAAATGATAAGCAGTTCCGGGAGTCCGAGCGGGCCTAGACGCATATATTCCTCCTTTGCAGGCGTTATATCGAACCTGATAAGGCCTGTAAATCTCTATTAAAAGTACTTCTTTCGGCTCGAAAAGTCAATCGCCGTCAAAGTCGTTTCGACATTGACGAGCGGCGAATATGCCCCGCGGCTTGCCGCGGGGAGCCGCTCGTGGGGGTTCCAGAGGGGGCATGCCCCCTTGGTCGCAGGGCGGGGTCCATGCCCCGCCCGAGAAGGGGGGCAGGGCGACCGGGTCTTCCCGGTGCTCGTTGGAGGGGGAACGCGAAGCGGTCCCCCCCAAAGTTGACTTCACCCAGATGCGATGATATATCTTGTCCCTGATATTCGGGGAAGGAGAATCGTCATGATATCGCGGCGTCATTTTATTAAAACAGGAGGCCTGGTGGTCTCCCTATCCGGTTTCGTTCAGAACTTTTTTTCGCAGACGAAGCCGGCGGTCCAGGCCAAGCTCGAGAACATGACGGCCGGGGTTAAGCCGCTGAGCCCGGAGGATTACGAAGCCCGGGTGGCGAAGGCCCAGAAGCTCATGGCCGACCATAAGATCGACGGGCTCCTTCTAACCGGAGGCGCCAACCTCGTCTATTTCACGACCGTGAGATGGGGCGTGAGCGAGAGGACGTTCGGCGCGGTCCTATCCCGAAAGGGCAAGCCCGTTTGGGTCTGCCCGGCCTTCGAGCTGGAGCGGGCCAAGGAACTCATTCCCCAAGGCCAGGAAATCCGGGCCTGGGAAGAACACGAGAGTCCTTACAAGCTCATCGGCGGGATCCTCGGCGACCAGGGCGCGCGGACCGGCCGGCTGGGCATCGGCCCTTCGACGAACGCGTTCGTGTTTTACGGTATCCGTCAGGACGCGCCGGGTCTCGAGCTTGTGGATGGGGCGGTCGTCACCGAGGGATGCCGCGGGACGAAAACGGCCAAAGAAATCGCCTACATAGACCTGGCCAATAAGATCACCAAGCTTGCCTATATCGAAGGATTCGCAAAAATCCGCGAAGGCATGAGCCAACGCGACCTGTCCGGCGCCATCAGCGCCGCTCACGCGCAGCTCGGCGCGAGCGGAAGCGGCGGACCGCAATTCGGGCCGGGCACCGCGTTCCCGCACGGAACCCGCGTTCCCCGCGCGCTCCAGAAGGGAGACGTCATCATGGTGGACGGCGGATGCAGTGTGGAAGGGTTCCAATCGGACGTCACCCGGACGATCGTTTTCGGCGCGCCCTCCGACAAACAGCGGAAAGTCTGGGGCATCGTCAAGAACGCCCAGACCGCGGCGCTCAAGGCCGCCAAGCCCGGCGCGGCTTGCGAAGTCGTGGACGCCGCGGCGCGCAAGGTCATCGAAGACGCGGGCTACGGCCCCGGCTATAAATATTTCGCCCACCGCCTCGGCCACGGCATCGGCATGGAAGGCCACGAGTATCCCTACCTCGTGAAAGGCAATACGCTCAAGATCGAACCCGGAATGACGTTCAGCAATGAACCGGGCGTTTATATCTATGGAGAATTCGGCATCCGGACCGAGGACTGCATGGTCGTCACGGCCGACGGCGCGCGGCTGCTGGGCGGCATGGAAGCCGTCGCGATCGAGCGGCCGTTCGCGAACGCGTAACGATCCGGAGCGCGATGCGGCCCTCTCGTCGATCAGCCCTGCGGCCCAATACACGCCGTGGCTCGTCGAATTTTAAACGGGGACGGACCGCTCCCGATTTGAGGTGATGATGCTTCCGACGATCGAATGGCGCGAAGGCAAGGTCATCATGATCGACCAGCGCAAGCTGCCCGGCGAGGAGGTCTATATCGAATGCCGGACCCATGAGGACGTGGCTGAGGCCATCGAAAAGATGGTCATCCGCGGAGGTCCGGCCATCGGCGTGGCCGCGGCGTTCGGCCTCGCCCTGGGTTTTTCGCGGATCAAGGACGCCGCCGGCGCGAACGCCGAGTTCGACCGCATCTCCGCCCGGCTTTCCAGGACCCGTCCTACCGCGCGCAATCTCTTCTGCGCCCTGGAGCGGATGAAGGCGGTTCAGACGAAGCATAAGGGTCTCCCGCTCGACGAACTCAAGCGGCGATTGATCGATGAAGCCCTGACCATCGAACGGGAGGACGCCGACATCAATCGCCGGATCGGACGATTCGGCGCCGATCTCGTCAAGGACGGGGACACGATCCTGACGCACTGCAACGCGGGCGGCCTGGCCACGGCCGCTTACGGGACGGCCGTCGGCGTCATCCGCGCCGCTTTCGAACAGGGCCGGAAGATCCGCGTATTCGCCGACGAAACGCGGCCATTTCTTCAGGGCGCGCGCCTCACGGCCTGGGAGCTCGAGAAACTCGGCGTCCCGTATTTCGTTATAACGGACAGCATGGCGGGCTGGATGATGAAGACAGGAGAGATCAGCCTGGCGGTCGTCGGCGCGGACCGGATCGCGGCGAACGGCGATACGGCCAATAAGATCGGCACCTATTCCGTGGCCGTTCTGGCAAAGGAGAACGGCATCCCGTTCTACGTGGCCGCGCCGCTGAGCACGTTCGATTTCGCCCTCGAGACGGGCGATCGGATTCCCATCGAAGAGCGTTCGCCGCAGGAAGTCAAGGAGATCAACGGCAAGCTGATCACGCCGCCGGGCGCGAGGGTCCACAACCCCGCCTTTGACGTGACGCCTGCCCGTTTGATCACGGCGATCATCACCGAAAAGGGCGTCATACGACCGCCCTACGAGAAGACCCTGGCCGTTTTGAAGAAATGAGGAAACATCCTTTTTCCACGGCGGACGGGGCCTCGGGCTTTGCCCGGGGGTCCACTTCCGCCGTGAAGGCTCGTCCCTTGACTCTCATGGGAAAGAGAGCCGAGAGAAATATTTTCTGAAGCAAAGCATGCGCCTGTTAGCCATCGAAACATCCTGCGACGAGACCGCGGCGGCCGTTCTCGACGGAGACGCGTCGATCCTGAGCAATATCGTCCTCTCCCAGGACGAGATCCACGCGCCCTTCGGCGGCGTTGTCCCGGAGCTGGCCTCGCGACAACACCTGAAATCGATCGATTTCATCGTCCGCGAAAGCCTGGCCGCGGCGGGCGTCGCTCTCGGGCAAATCGATCATTTTGCGGTGACCCAGGGACCGGGCCTCATCGGCTCGCTGCTCGTCGGCCTCTCTTTCGCCAAAGGGCTGGCCTATTATCACCGGAAGCCGCTCGTCGGCATCGACCATGTCCAGGCCCATATCGAGGCCGCGTTCCTCGAAAACAAGGATATCGCTTTTCCGGTCCTTGCCCTGATCGTCTCCGGCGGACACACGTCGCTCTTCTTTCTGAAGAAAAAGCTCAGTTTCAAACTCCTCGGCCGGACGCGCGACGACGCCGCCGGCGAAGCGCTCGACAAGATCGCGAAATTCCTTGACCTGGGATATCCCGGGGGGCCCGTCATTCAGAGGATCGCCGAGTCGGGCGACCCGGGCCGATTCGAATTCGCGCTGCCCCGCATGACCGACCGCAGCCTGGATTTCAGCTTCAGCGGATTGAAAACCGCGGCCATCCGGATCATCCGGGAAAACAAAATCTCCAAGGACGATCGCCGGTTCCCGGATTTTCTGGCCTCCTTCGAGAACGCTGTCGTCCGCGCGCTCCTCGGGAACATGGTCCTGGCCGCCGAACGGACGGCGCCGAAATCCCTTCTTATCTGCGGCGGCGTCGCGCGGAACAAGCGGCTCCGCCTGGAGTTCGAACGGCGGGCGCAAGCCGCGCATCTGCGATCGTACATTCCTTCGCCCAAGCTCTGCACGGACAATGCGGCCATGATCGGGGGGTTGGCCCTGGCCCGGATCGCTGCCGAAAAGAAGGGGCGGAGAAAACCCTTATTTTCGCTCGACTTGGACGCCTATCCCCGAATGCCGGTTTGACAAGCGGGGCACCGCTCGTAGAGGGATCCGAGGGGGAGCCGCCCCCTTGGCCTTAGTCGCAGTCCTATGCGGAGCATAGGGCGAGAAAGGGAGGCAGGGCGACGCCGTTTTGTACCCTAGAGTACAAAACGGCGTGTCCGTTGGAAGGGGGAAACGCGAAGCGGGTTCCCCCTCCAAATGGACGGCGCGGATAACGGGGACTTCACGTTTTTTTCCGGGAGCACGATCCGGCCCGGTTTGTTTCAGCGGAGAGGGACGATCTGCAGGAGATACGGGTCGACTTTCAAGTTTTCGCCGGATTTTTTCACGAACTCGAAATTGATCTCGTAGACATAGAGATTTCGGAAAAGGACATAGGCTTCCGGCTTCAGGATCAATTCCTTCTTTTCGCGCGTCGTCCGGCCTTCGAAGACCGGCCGGTCGAAGAGGGCGGCTTTCACGTCGTGCTCACCGGCCTCCGAGCCGAAGACGAGTTTGATTTTTTCGAGCTTTTCCCTGGAGCCGAAGACGACGTCATAGGCGCGGTCGTCGTGGAGATAGAGTTCGCCTTCATTTTTCGCCACGACGTCTTTTCCCAGCGGGAAAAGATAAAGCCCGATCTGCTGCTGCGTGGAATATGTGAAGATCTGAGCGGGGTAGAGAACGGTCCTGGGAAATAAGATCCAGAGCCAAACCGCCGCGCCCAGAAGGCCGACGGCCGCCCCCAAACGGAGGCCGGCTCTCTCCGCGGCGGACGGGGCCCCGGGCTTTGCCCGGGGGTCTACTTCCGCCGCGAAGGCTCGTCCCTTGACCGCCGGCCGCCTGGCTTTGAAGACGACATAGGCGATGACGAACAAGACGATGGCTGCGATCCAGGCATAGTTCGGCCCATAGCCGAGATTATTGATTTTGATGAAGGACGGCAGGTATTGCGGCAGAAAAATATGCATGTTGCTCAGGAAGATAAAGAACTCGCCGGCCCTCTGCGTGACTTCGTGGGTCGTGGGCTGGTAAAGAAACGAGGGATGAAAGAGCAAGAGCGCCGTCATCGCCAACGTCGCCAGCCCGGCCGCCCAGAACAGGGTCGTAAAGATCTTGCGGCGGTTGAACGCCAGAAAATAGCCGATCAGCAGCGCGCCGATCCAGGACAGCGGAGCCAGCACGCGCGCCTGGGGACAGGCGCCCTGCCGGTGGGTGAAGAACGCGTAATTCAAGAGAAAAGGGAGCGACAAAAAGAGGAGAATAAAGAGATCGCGCTTCGATTTCCGAAAAACCTCGACGAGGCCGAGAAACATGAAAAAATACAGGGGCGAATAGAGGAGCAGGCCGTCGCGCTGGTCCAGAAAATAATCGAAGAACGTGTCCGACCGCGCCCAGAGAGGGTAGCTGAGCCAGGCTTCCTTGAGGGCCTGGGCCTGTTCGGGCGAGATGATGCCCTCATAGACGGCGAACGGCGAGATCGTGCCGTACAGGCTGAATACGAAATAATAGAAAAGGACCGCGCCGAGGAGGGGGAAGAGGAGAAACAGAAGGATCCTGGCCCTCATTTTGTGCCGGGTCCATAGAAAATACAGGCAGACGAGGAGAAGCGGCCAGAAAATGAGGTTATATTTCAGCCCGAACCAGAAAAACGTGCCGAGCAGGAATCCCAGGAAGAGAAGAAGCCCGTTGGAGAGAGGCCTGCCGGAAGAAATTTTCCGGAAAACGTAGATCGAAAAGAGGGCGATCGGGATTTCCGGATAAAGATGGACGGCGTAAAAGAGGACGGGCGTGCTGAAGGAATAGAAGAGCCAGATCGTCAAGGCCAGGTTTTCCTTGCGCCAAAGCTCTCGGGCAAGGAGAAAGATCTGCAGCCCGAGGAGAACCGCCCAGATGGAAAGACTGCTTTTTAGGACGAACGTCAGCCACTTGCCCTTGAGGAGCTGGCCGACTCCGTACCAGGGCAGCATGAGCACCGAGATCCCCGGCAGGTTGATCGGATAGATGTAGTCTTTTCCTTTTTTTCCGTACCGGCCGTAGATGCCCAGTCTCAGGCGGGGGTTGTTTTCCCGGGAATAAAAATGAAAATAATCCTCGTTGGCGTAATTGTTGGCCAGGTTGATGTCCTTGTCGTAGAGGAGGCTGTGGGTCGTGAGGAGGTAATAAGGCTCATCGCCGGTGAAGGTGACGTCCTGCGACACGAGCGCGAACGCGCAGAGGTTGTAAATGATGAATGCCGCGAAGAAGAGAACGACGAGTTTTTTCCGGAGGGAGAGGGCGTGGAATCGGGCCGTCCATTTTTTGAGAGCGTTGGGCCGGTCCTTGAGCAGCGGCGAAAGCCCGGCGATCTTGAGATAGAAAACGGCGAGGGCGACGAAAACGCCGAGCAGGCCGAGGCGGACCTGGAAATCCGATCGCGTCATGTAGTGCGCGTGAAGGAGCGGGGACAGCAGGAAGAAAAGGAACGGCGCGGCGGCGTGCGCGTTGAGTCTGAGCCGCTCTTCGAGTTCGGCGCCGAGCTTTTTCGTCTCGATCCTTGCGGAAATCCTTATCCCCGCCGTGAGCAGGATGAAGAAAAAAGCCCAAAAAAAGAAAAACAGGATCAGGGGCGGACCAACCATCCGAAATCCGTGGCTGAGGATCGTATAGGACCCCGATTGAAGAATGCTGTTGAGATAAGTCGAGAGGCCGGCCGATCCGAATAAGGCACGGATCGTCGCCGGCAGACCGCGCCTGCCTTTCATGGCTTGAGGTATATTCGACTTGCCCATTTCTGTCAAGAGGCCTCGAATTTCAAAACTCGCCCGAAGAAATGAATTTATGGTATAAGGTACCCATGGACCCGACGCCGAAGCGGACACAGAAGGTGATCGTCGTCATGCCCGCGTTCAACGCCGAGAAGACGCTCGAACGGACGCTCAACGACATTCCCCGCGAATGGGTGGACGAGATCATCCTCGTCGACGATCGAAGCCGGGACGGAACGGTGGCGCTGGCCCGCCGGCTGGGCTTGCGCGTGTTCGTCCATGAGCGGAACAGGGGGTACGGACGAAACCAGAAGACCTGCTACACCGAAGCGCTGAATCTGGGCGGCGACATCATGATCATGGTCCATCCGGACCACCAATACGATCCCATGGTCATTCCCCAACTCGTCCGGCCTTTGCTCGACGGGGAATGCGACGCGGTGTTCGGGTCAAGGATGCTGGGCGGCCGTCCGCTCGAGGGCGGCATGCCCAAGTGGAAGTACCTGGCCAACATTTTTCTGACGGCGATCGAGAACGCGACGTTCTATATGTATTTAACGGAATACCATTCCGGGCTCCGCGCCTATTCGCGCCGCTATCTCGAGACCGTGAATTTCATGGCGAATTCCGACGATTTTGTCTTCGATTCCGAGGTCATCGCCCAGGGCGTGCTCCATAAGATGCGGATTCGCGAGATCCCGATCGCGACCCGCTACTTCCCCGAGGCCTCGCAAATCGGACTCGGCCGGAGCCTCGTCTATGGTTTTTCGATCCTCGTGACCCTCGTCAAATTCAAGCTCCATAAAAAAGGGTGGGCGAGGTTCGTGATGTTCAACGGACGGGCTGGATCGATAGAGTGTAAGGGTTGACGCCGGTCCGGACGTCCGATGTTTTTTCCAAATGGACCGTGAGATCGTAGAGGTATGACGTTTTCCAGCGGTAGGCTGGCGGATTATCCAGAATTCTGTCCTTCATCTCCCGCCGCGTGACGTCGGCGAAGAGGGGGGCGTCGAACATCTTCAGCTCCAGATGATAATCGCCTTGCAGGGAGCCGAACTCGATTTTGAGCTTGTCGAAGGGCTTGCCCGAGGCATAATAAAAATGATAATCCCGATTGTCTTCAACCAGTGAAAATCCGCCGCCTTCCCTCAAAAGGGCCGCGCGGGAAAGGGAATAAAAAGTCATCTTTTCGCCGGAGGGGAGGGCGACTTTGCGGGGCGGGCCGAGCGTGAGCCGCGGATAAAAAGCGAACCAGATGAAAAACAGAATCAACCCCGCGGCCGTCAGCGCTCGATGCTGAGCGAATCTCAAGGAAAACGCATGGTTCCGGACGAGAAGATCGGTCGCTACGAACGCCAGAATCAGTGCGGGCCAGACGAAATTCGGCAACCAGCGCCATTCCGCGATTTTGATGAAGGAGGGGAGGATGTTCGGAATATAGAAATGAAGATGGCTGAGAATGTAGAAGAGATCCCCCCCGCGTTCCGTGGTTCCGGATGTTGTCTCTTGATAAAGGGCGAGGGGATTCCAACAAAGGAGCCAGACATTGATGAAGCTGAGGCCGATCGCGAAATTCATCAAATAAGCGAAAATCTTTTTCCCGTTATAAGCCAGGAAATAGCCGAGGAGGATCGCCGGTCCCCAGGCGACGGCGACGAGAGGTCGGGCCTGGGGAGCATAGCTTCCCCTCTGGGTGAGGAATGCCCAAATGAGGACATAGGGTCCGGTGATGAACATCAGAAGCCAAAAATCCGCGCTTTTCTTCCGAATCATTTCGACGAGTCCGAGAAAGGCGAAAAAATAGATCGGGGCGTAAAACAGGAGGCCGTCCCGCTGGTCCAGGAAATAGTTGAGGAGCGTGTCCAACCGGAACCGGAAAGGGATTCCCGTGAAAAGGGACTTGAGATATCCAATGGTTTGTTTCTCATCCATGGCCACTTGGATGGGGAGGGCCGTCGGGTTGAGCGAGCCGTAGAGCGAGTACTGGAAATAGAAATACGGGATAAAAACGACCGCCGCCGGCCCCAGGAAATAAAGAAGATCCCAACGGAGACGATGCTTTTTGATGAGGACCCACAGGGCATAGAGACAAAGAGGCCCCAGGATGAAGAAATATTTCAGGGCATGGAACCAAATGAACGAAAACAGGAGGAATCCGCAGAGGACGAGCCTGGGCCTTGACAGCCGGGGGGAAAACCGGAGCAGCCGGAACACCGTGAGCGAGAAAAGGGCGATGACGATTTCGGAATAGACGTGGATCGAATAGAAAAAGATGGGCGACGTGAAACTGAAAAGAAGCCAGATTCCCAGGGCGAGACGTTCCTTCCCCCATTCCTGCCGGGCGAAGAGATACATCTGGACGCCGAGCAGGGCTCCGAAAAGACTCATCCCGAAGCGGACGAGGAAAAGCAGGGCGCTCTTTCCAAGCCACGTTCCCAGCGCGTAGAAGGGAAGCATCAAAAAGGAGATCCCCGGGGAATGGAACGAATACTGGCTTCCAGGGGTCCGGCCGGGCATGGCATGGGCGCGGACGGTCGCCCCGGGAGGCAGATAACGCGAATAATCCTGCGCCGCGTAGTTATTGGCCAGGTCGAAGTCGCCGTCCTCGAGGAGGCTGTGAGTGATCAGAAGATAATGGGGCTCGTCGCCGGAAAAGAAGATCCCTCGCGAGGTCATAATCATGGATCCGGCGTTATATATGACAAGGGCGGCGAGAAAGAGAAGGAGCATCCGACGGGGCACGGAAAGCGAGAAAAATTTGCGCGTCCACAGAAGCCAAGGCGGCGCTTGCTCCCGGACTTCGTGAACGGCCTGGACGGCCTTGAGATAGAGAATGGAAAAAATTACGGCCGTCAGGAATAATCCCAGCCTCTGGCGCAGATCATCGAACGTCAAGTAGTGGACGAGCGTCAAGGGTGTCAACGCGAAAAAAAGGAGAGGAAAATACGTCGAGAGGTCCGCATCGAGCGCTTTTTCATAGGGGATCCGGAAGGCCTTCGCGATCACGGCCGAAAACAGAGCCCAGACTCCGTTGAGAAGGATGAACACGGCCGCCGCGGACAGGATCAACGATCCCGGACCGATGCCGTAAACGTGGCGGAGAAAGGTGAACGAAGGGACCTGGCCGCGGCATTGAAGAAAGAGAGCCAGGCCAAGGGCGCATAGAAAGAGAAATATCTGGTGGCCGATTTTTTGCGCCTTTGACATGTTTCAGACTATTAGCCCACTTGCAAGCCAAAGTCAAGAGCGCGAGAACTTTCGTCTTTCCCATCCGTATATTAAGGATGAGGGCGCATATTTCGGTATTTTTTAGGAGTGCTTTCTGATACACTTCTTGGTTAACATGAGCGATTTTTCTCCAGGAGGAGAGACGTGAAGACAAAAACAAGCCCGATTCTCATTCTGATCCTGGCCCTGCTTCTGTCCGGCTCGGGTCTGGCGCAGGAAAGACAGCCGCTGAGACTCAGCCTCGAGGACTGCATCGCCAAGGCCCTGAAAAACAACCTGAACGTAGCCGTCGAACAGATGAACCCGGAACTGGCCGACATCTCCATTACCCGGGCCAAGGAAATGTTCCTGCCCCGTTTCGAGCTGAGCTACGGTTCCGATCATCAGGAGACTCCTTCTTATTGGTGGCTCCAAGGCCAAGGCACAAGCCTCAACAAGATGTGGGATTACGGTCTTTCCATCGTAGAGGCGGTCCCGACCGGCGCCAGCGTCTCGTTATCGCTCCAAAGCTACAAGTCGGACACCAACCAGGCGTTCCAGCTCATCAACCCGCGCTACGGCAGCACGCTCCGCCTCGATTTCAGCCAGCCCCTGCTCAAGGATTTCGGGCCGAAGATCGCCCGTCGCCAGGTCCTTCTGGCCGAGAACAACCTCGATATTTCCCAGCTCCAGCTTCGGAGCACGATGATGGACACGGTTTATCTCGTCCAGGAAGCCTACTGGAATTATGTCTTTGCCATTGAAAATTACGACGTGAAGAAGCAGTCTCTCCAGCTCGGCCGGGACCTCCTGAATAAAAGCCGGAAAGAAGTCGAGTTCGGACAGCTCGCGCCGATCGAAGTGCTGAGCGCCGAGTCCATCGTCGCCTCGCGCGACGCAGACCTCATCCAAGCCGAAGGGCTCATCGCCCGAAGCGAAGAAGTCCTCAAGTCGATCATCAACCTGGCCGCCGAAGGCGACTCCCGCTTGATGAAGGTCGTCCCCATCGACAAACCCGAGTACAAAGAGATGCCCGTCGGCTTTGACCAGGCTTTTAAAGACGCCATGGAACGCCGGCCCGATTTGAAAGTCCTGCAGAAATCCATAGAGGCGAAAGATCTTAATCTGAGCGTGGCCAGAAACCAGACCCTGCCCGCCCTGGATTTGAAGCTGTCTTACTGGAGCCCCGGCCTCGGCGGCGACCGGCTGCTCTATCTGAATGATGATCCGTTCGCGGGCGTCATTGTCGGCAAACAGCCGGGCAGCCCCGGCGACGCGCTCAAGGATGCCCTCAAATTCCGATATTCGAACTGGAACGTCGGCCTGACTCTTTCAATCCCGTTGAGTACGTTCACGACCAAAGCCGACTTGACCTATGCCAAAATGGATCTCGGCCAAAGCCAGGTCAGGTTGAAAAGCCTGGAACAGCAGGTGGCGCTCGACGTCAGCGACGCCGTGCGGACGATCGAGACCAACGCCAAGAGAGTCGAGGCGTATCGCGTGGCGCGCGATCTCGCCGAAAAAAGCCTGGACGCCGAGGAGAAAAAGCTCAAGGTCGGGCTATCGACGAATTATTTCGTCCTCGATTTCCAGGAGAAGCTGGCCAATGCCCGCTCCGCGGAAGTCAAGGCGAAGATCGACTACATCCTGTCCGTGGAGAGGCTCGAGAGAGCCAGGGGCTTGAGCCTCGACAAGCAGACGATCAAAATCGAAGGCTCGGACTGATCGCCGCGACACGGAAAGGGAACATAGTCTTGTGTCCTCATTTTTTTTTGTGCTAAGATGGCGGGGTGAAGATATCGGCGGTCGTCATCACCTTCAACGAAGAAGACCGGATTGAATCCGCCCTCGAGAGCCTGACCGGCGTCGCCGACGAAATCATCGTCGTCGACAGCCACAGCACGGACAGGACCGTCAAGCTGGCCCGCAAGCATACCGACCGCGTCTTCGAACGTCCATGGACGAGCTACGCCGACCAGAAGAATTTCGCGAATTCCCAGGCGTCGCATCCGTGGATTTTCTCGCTCGACGCGGACGAACGCCTTTCGCCCGAGCTGCGCGAAGAGCTTATCACCCTGAAAAATGACGAGCCGATTTACTCCGGTTTCACCGTCTCCCGGCGGGTCTTTTATCTCGGCCGCTGGATCAGACATTCCGGCTGGTATCCCGACCGCCGGGTCAGACTCTTCCGCGGCGACCGCGCCCGTTGGGAAGGCGAGTTCGTCCACGAGAAACTCGTCTTCAGCGGAGAAGCCGGAACGTTGAAGGGCGTCGTCCAGCATTACACCTATAAAAACATCGGCGAGCACTTGGATAGAATCAACCAATTCTCGAGCCTCGGCGCGCAGAAACTCTACGCGGCGAAAAAGAAATGCCGCTGGTATCATCTCGCCGTCCTGCCCTGTTCGCGATTTCTGAAATCGTACGTTCTCAAGCTCGGCGTCCTCGACGGGTTCGCCGGGCTCGTCGTTTCTGTCCTCAACGGTTATGCCATTTTCGTCCGGTACGCGAAGCTCCGGGAGATATGGAAAAAAGGAGAGCGACTTGAGCCTTTTCCAGATTGACGCGGGCAAGGAGTGGCGGGGAGGGCAGAGGCAGTCGCTTTTTCTCGCCCGAGAGCTAAGAAAAATGGGCTATCCTTTCAAGTTCGTCGTCCAGCCCGACAGCCCGCTTCATCAGAAGGCCGCCGAGGAGGGGCTCCCTGTCTTTCCGCTCCGGATCAAGAGCGAGCTGCACCTCGGGGCGTTGTATCGATTGTCCCGGGCCATGAAACGCGCCGGCTGCACGCTGGCTCATTTTCACGACGCCCACGCGGTCTCGGTCGGCCGGCGCGCCGCGAGCCGGGCCCGCGTTCCCATCCGGGTCATCTCCCGGCGCGTGGATTTCCCGCTGAAAAAAAACCCGTTTTCCCGTAAAAAATACAAGGACGACGTGGACGTCATCATTGCCATTTCCGAGGGCGTGAAGAGCGTTTTGATCAAAGGCGGCATCGACCCGGCGGCGATCGAAGTCGTACCGTCAGGTATCGATTTCTCGCCGTTCGACGAGGTCAAGTCCAGGGACTTCCTCCGCAAGGAGTTCCGTTTCGCTCCGGACGATTATCTCGTCGGCATCGTCGCGGCGCTCGAGGACCATAAAGGGCACCGGGATCTGATCGAGGCAGCGCGGTGGATCAAGTTTCACGCGCCGAGGGTCAGGATCATCATCGTCGGTAAGGGCTCGCTCGAAATGGAGCTCGACCAGAAGGCGCGCGCTCTTCAAGTGGACGACGTGGTTTATTTTCTGGGATTCCGGGAGGACATCCCGCGCATTCTCGCCTCGCTCGATCTGTTCGTCCTGTCGTCCCACCTGGAAGGCCTGGGGACGTCGATCATGGACGCCATGGCCTGCCGGCTGCCGGTCGTGGCGACCGAAGTCGGCGGAATTCCCGAGGTCGTCATCGACAATGAGACCGGCCTCCTCGTTCCTCCGCGCAACCCGCAGGCCCTGGCCGAAGCCATCGTCCGCCTCTACTACGAAAGGCTCCTGGCCGCCCGCCTCGGCAACCGCGGCTACGAGGTCGTCCACGAAAAGTTCTCGGCCGAGGCGATGGCCCGCCGCATCATCGCCGTCTACGAAAGAATAGCCGCCCGAAAAGGAATCCGACTTCGTGGATAAGGTGAACGTCCGCCCGCTGCGAAGTTTCGGGGATTACGAAGGCTGCGTCGAAATCCAACGCGAGGTCTGGGGCCATGCCGATCTCGACATCACCCCCGTCCATCAGTTCTGCATTTCCGTCCAGACGGGCGCCGTTCTCCTGGGGGCGTTCGTCGGAAAAAAGTTGGCCGGCTACGTCTATTCCTTCCCGGCCGCATTCGGCCGGAAACACTGTCAACATTCGGACCATCTCGCCGTCCTTCCGGACTATCAGGGCTACGGCATCGGCAAGAAACTGAAACAAGCCCAACGGGAGGAAGCCTTGAGGGCCGGCTACGATCTCGTGACCTGGACCTATGACCCGATGCAGGCCCGCAACGCCAATCTCAATCTCCACACGCTCGGCGCCGTGGGCAAGACCTACCTCGACGATTTTTACGGACGCACTCCGAGCCTGAGCCTCGATACCGGCGTTCCGACCGACCGGCTGCTCGTCGAATGGTGGATCAAATCGGCGCGGGTCCGCCGCAAAATGAACCGCAAAGACGAGCCGCCGGATACGGGCCGGTTCGCTGCGGCCGTCAAGGGACGAGCCTTCGCGGCAGAAGTGGAACCCCGGGCAAAGCCCGGGGCCCCGGCCGCCGTCGAGCGGAAGCCGGGCGGAAAATATCCGGACATCGCCCCGGCGCGGCCGATCCTGACTCTCAAAGGGCCGCACATCCTGGTCGAATTGCCGAAGAACATTCGCGATCTCAAGCCGTTGCCCGGCGCGATCGGCCGCTGGCAAAAAGCCGTCCGAACGGCCCTCAAGCATTATTTTTCCCATGGCTACCGGCTCGAGGATTTCATCTTCGGCGAGCGGTGCTATTACGTCCTCAAGAAGTCGGGATCTTAAAAGCTCCGAGCCGCCCATCCGCCATCGCCCCCGGGATGAGACCTTTTGACCTAACGTGAAACCGATATTCCCGGTCCTCTTCCCGAAGCTCCTCCCCGGCATGATGCCCAAAGTGATGCCGGCCATGCTGGAGCGCGTCGGGGCCATGATCCCGATGCCGGATTACATGAAAGAGCAGATGCCCGCGCTCATGCCTAAGGTCATGGACAGCTTGATGCCCCACATGCTGCCGGACGTCGTGCCGCTGGTCGTGCCGAAGATGATCGCGTATCTGCGCGGCCGGGCGTAATTTATCGTTACATCTTCGTCCTGGCGGACGAAATGCAGCGCATGCGCTGCGCGCGGCGGAGCCGGACGTTCGGCGATCGGCGCGAGCGGACTGGGTCCTTCTGTCGCGGATCGTCGGCCAGCTGTTCCTCCGTTCGACGGAGCGGGCCGAGCGCATCTATGCGGCCATGTCCGCCCGGGGATGGAAATGACCAGGACCGCCGTCGAAGTGAAAAACCTCGGCTTCGCCTACGAAGACGGCCGCGTCGCCCTTCGCGACGTCAGCCTGGCAATCGCCGAAGGGGAGACCGTGGGCTTGATCGGGCCCAACGGCGCGGGCAAGTCGACTCTGCTCCTGCACTTGAACGGGATCCTGCCGGAGGACGGCCGGGGCGGCACGTCGGTTTGGATTCACGGCCTGCCCGTGATCAAACCCAATCTGCCGGACATCCGGCGCGACGTCGGGCTGCTTTTCCAGGACCCGGAGGACCAGCTGTTCTGCCCCACGGTCTTCGAGGACATTGCGTTCGGCCCGCGGCAGTTCGGTTCGGGGGAGGGGGACGTCGAGGGCATCGTCCGGGAGGCTTTGGCGAAAGTCGGGCTTTCGGGATTCGAGCGGCGTTCCCCCCATCACCTGAGCAGCGGAGAGAAACAGCGGGTCTGCCTGGCCGGCCTCCTGGCCTGCCGGCCGAGGGTCCTGGCCCTGGACGAACCGACGCGGGGTCTCGATCCCCGGGGAAAGCGGCTGCTGAAGACGCTGCTCCGGACGATCGAGGCCACGAAAATCATCGCCACCCACGATTTGGAGCTCGTCGCCGAGCTGTGCACGCGGGCCGTGGTCATGGACGAGGGGACGGTCGTGGCCGACGGTCCGGCGCTGTCCATCCTCTCCGACGAAGACCTGATGCTCAAGCACGGACTCGAGAAGCCGCACATCCTGCGACATTCCCACCCGCATTGACCCCGGCCGGCGCTCGACCTCTCGATTTTAGTTTCTTGGTTTCCAAGTAAGACCTTCTGAAATACTGTTCTCCTATAGAAAAGACTATAGAAAGACTTGACAAACGCTACTGTGCGTCATACACTATACAACGCAATGTATAAGCGGAGAAGTGAGCGGCATGACCAACGATCAATTCGATAACCTCCGGCTCGAGCTGCGGCGAGGCTGCGTCCCCCTGGCTGCGCTGGCCGAGCTCCGTGTCGAACGCTACGGATACACCTTGCGCAAGGCCCTGGCGGAGAAGGGAATGGCTGTTGATGAGGGGACGCTCTATCCTCTTCTCCGGCGGCTGGAGAGCCAGGGTCTTCTGGTCAGCGATTGGCGGGAGGAGGACAAGCGTCCCAAGCGCTTCTACCGCCTGACCTCGGAGGGCCGGCGGATTTTCGATCAATTATCGGCCGAGTGGGAGTCGATCACGTCCTCACTGAAAGAAATCATGAAGGAGCCGCGCCATGGAACTCGTTGAACGCTATTTGAACGCCATCCGTTTCTGGCTGCCAAAAAACCAAAAGGCGGACGTCATCGCCGAGCTTGCGGAAGACATCCGTTCCCAGATCGAAGAACAGGAGTCCGAGCTTGGCCGGACCTTGAATGAGGAGGATCTTTCCTCCCTGCTCAAGCGGAGGGGGAGCCCGTTCTCGGTCGCCGGAAAATTCCTTGCCCCGCGCTACCTGATCGGTCCGGCCTTGTTTCCCGTCTATGTGTTCGTCCTGAAGCTCGCGACCGGATTCTATCTCATTCCCTGGCTGGCCGTTTGGCTGGGCCTCGTGGCTTTTTCCCCGTCCTATCGGGCGGCTCATCCCGGATTCGCCCTCCTTGAGACCTTGGGCGGACTTTGGAATTCGGCGTTCATTACTTACGGGCTGATCACGCTCGGCTTCGCCGTGGGCGAGCGCGCCCGGGGCAAATCGGCGGCCCGCAACGATTGGGACCCCGGCCGCCTGCCGGCCGTCCGGGATGTCCTGAAGATCCCACGGTTTTCATCCGTGGCCGGCATCGTGGTCAATATCATTTTCCTGACATGGTGGATGGGAGGCTACCGCTTCCCGGCCGCGCTGGCCTCGGACGGCACCAAGCTCATCCTTTGGCCGGTCGCGCTCTGGGCTGATTTCCGAAGCCGGTTTCTTCTCCCCATCGCCGTCATCGTCCTGGCCGCGACGGCCCTGGCCGCGTTCAACCTGATCCGGCCGTATTGGACTCGGCTGCGTCTGGGCGTGCGGGCGGCGCTTAACGCGGCTGCCGCGGCCGTCTCGATCGCCTTCCTTGGCGACCACTCCGCGGAGATTTGGGCGGCTTGGGAAAAGGTGAAGGACGGTGTCGCGGGCTTGTCCGGGGCCGAAAAGCTCCACGCCTGGGCCGGCCTTTCCGTGGCCATCACATTGGCCTGCGTCGCGTTCGGATGTCTGCTGGCCGTCGTCCTCGGGCTCATCCGCATCGCCCGATGGGAGACCTTGCGCGCCCGGGCGGTTCCTGCCCCAATATATTCGGGGGACACTAACCATAACTCTTCGAGGAGGAATAATTAGGGTAAGTGTCCCCAGAATTTACGCAGAAGCAAAGAAACTAGCTATTTTCGCCTATATTGAATCGAAATCAAGCGAAAAAAACGGACGCCGCTTTTTCGCTGAGGACGAAGTGATTTTGGTTATACCATAAGAAAAAATAAAACAGCAAAGGAAACCAATAACGTGCAGTCGCCACATACTACATCATATAGGCCAAGCTTTAAGAGCCAACTTGGCGAGGTCAGCTTGCCTGCTACAAATGGCTTTCACGTTCCACTCAGATAAAGAAGCGACCTGTGCCGTTAATACATATCCATGAGTTCGGAAGATCGGCTGTTTTGTTGACCAGGATGCGCTCTTCAAATCGGAATTGGGTTTATGTCCCAGCAGAACAAGGTTACCTATACGTTTGCTGTAAGTGTCGACTTCATCAGAAGTGAATTGAGGCCAATCTTTTTCCGGTTTCTTCGGCAAAATGTGCTCCAAAGTAACTATTTCCTTGTCATCGTTAACAATGAACAAAGGATCGGGGTCCTTCTTAGCAACCTTTTCTAACGCCCGTAGATAATACCGCGCGAGGGGTCCGTCAGAGACCGTGGCAATCGCGAATGCTTGCCGAAATCTCTCATTAGTGGGGATAATATCATTCAGTTCCTTCTTTAACTCCAACGTAGTTGTAATTTTGCCGATAAAAATCTTGTTTGCGGCCTTCGCCAACGTCTCTTCAATAGTACCACTTCGAGTACTCGAAGCAATCAGCAACCTGACACCGAGTGAGATAAGCAGGCCAAACGCCTTAATCGTCTCTCGTGGCGAGAACTTGGCCGCAATTGAAAGCAACACCGGTCGAAAAGGATGGACGTTAAAGAAATTCAGCGTCGCAATCGCTGGTCGCACTGCGTCCGGATAGAGAGCCCATTTCTCGTGGTCGCGGTAGAACGTGGAGACGTAGGCGACAGATAGACTCTCGGTCTTCTTAAGAAACCCAACAGCAGCCTGTGGCCCCTTCCCATTTCGCTGAACTGCATCGTAGACTTCGCCCTTCCTTAGGAATCCCTGAATGGCCATAAGTTCGTGGCGTAGGAAAGCCACGGTGATATCCTCTTTCTCTTCTTCCTGAAGAGCTTCCAGAGCTCCGCGCATCAATGCCCATGAGCTTTCAGCTTCTTGCAACCGGTCACCGGCCTGACTAAAGAGGTAGTTCTTAACAAGATCGGCCTGCGTGGTTTTAAGTCCTCGATCGTTTAACGTCTCAAACATTCTATATGCGTTTCCGCCTGATGGAACCTGAAGGAGGATGACGTCGGCCCGAGACTCTATAAAGTTTATCCACTTGTTCAATTCGTCGCCGTGTGCCTTCTTATCAAATCCGGCTACGATCTTGTTGATGTAATGGGACGCTTCTTTGAAAGCTGCCGCGATCAGTTTGTGCGACTTGAGCGCAGTTGGCATGGGGGAACTCTGATCGTCGCAAAGCATTGCCCTGAAGAACTCGTTGTCGGAATGGTTCAACGTCAGCCGCGGGACAATAGCCCGAAGGTTTCGATCGGTATAAAACAGGAAAGACTTTAAGTCGTCTGCGATTAAGGTGTCCTTGTCTACAAGATAACGGCGGATCTGACAAAGCAGAATTGAAATCGTGGCGAGACGCTGCTGGCCATCTATGACTTCGAACTTTCCGGATGGGCCGGGGATTGTAACAATTGTGCCAAGAAAATACCCCGGCTCATTATCGGAAATGGCCTTTGCCAAGTCTTGGAGAAGCGTTGTAACTTCTAGGTCCGTCCAAGAGTAGTCTCTCTGGTGCGATGGTACCTGGAGGGTAAAGTCCTTGAGGATTTTGCCGATTCCGATTTGATCGACTTTAATCTGTGATTTTTGATTACTCATTTGGTCCTTTGGGTATTGAATAAAACTGTTCGTCTAATGGATGGAGGAGCCATCGTAGACTTTTTTCGATCGTTAGGCCAATTGAGAGGAGGATTTTCATAAAATAGTTCCTTCTTCACTTCAATTCAGACATACTTAAATGTTGGCTTAATATCATATGCTCACTTAGTTTATTCAATAATATATTTAGGAACACCTTATAAACCCATACGGATCATTCATTAGGAAAACGATTTGTCGTTAATTTCTTCAAACGCGTTGAATCAACAAGTCTATTTAGCGTTTGGGGAGTAAATACTTTTCCTTTTGTTTCTCGAATGAGTCTACGCATATCCTCACGTCGCTGGGCAAAACCTCGACCTGAAAGGCAAGCAATAACTTCAAACCCGGATGCTTTTCCCTCTTGCTTTGTATTTGAAAGTGTTACAAGCCTGAGAATCCTCGTTACTTTGTCTCTGGCTGTCCCGTCATCTTCGCAAACTTTCGCTTCAATGACAACCTGAGGGGCAAATTGATCGGGAATAACGAAATCGGGCGTTTGATCCAGAGCCGCAAGCCTCTCGGCTCTCTTGGTTTTTTGAAAACTGATGCCCGATTTAGATAGGACCTCTTCAATCGCTACTTCAAAACTGCCGCCAACGAGATCGCTGATAGAATCACGATGCCCCGCAAAAGGACGCCCCAAAAATCGCTCATAAAGAAGCATCGCATAGGGAATCCCAATCTGCGCAGCGGAACGCACGCTCGCGAGGCCGGCTTTCGTATCCGCCTTATCAAGTCGATGGAGATAATCCGGGGGAACGGATGAGACGCCTTCGCCGATCAATTCGCAGGCCACTTTAATTAGTGCTCGAATTCTTTCCGCAGTGAGACCTCTGACCTTAAGAGGAATCTCGGGTTTCAGTCGAATATTCCGATCAAGAGAACGGACGGCCCCTTGTGGAATTTCTATTCCGGATCGTTGAGATGCAACATACGCCCATTCCGGCGGCGAGAAGCCAAGAATCGTTCTTAATACGATAATCGTAATCGGTTTTTCTTTAGCAACTTTTTCAACTAGATCAGGATCGAGCTTCTTGAATCCATCGGTCTCCCGTTTGATAGCTTCATAGCCTTGTTCAAAAATATCATATTCAACAAAACCATCCCCCTTGGGCATGACAAGAAATTCAGACTCGAGCGAAGAAAATATCGCATCAACAAAATCATCAAGATTCGCATCGATTTCGGAAATTGGAGCTTCAAAAGGAAATCTCATTTTCACCTACCAAATATTTCGTTGTCTCATCGAAAATCAGCGGGGCATGGACAATAGGGGCCGTTAAGATCTCGGGACCGAGAGCTTTCATAATCAGATCAAGCCCGCTTGTTTCGTCAATTTTGCTTCTAACGATAGCCAGCTTTTCGCTTACTAAAAGATTGGAATCCCAACATGATCGTAGCCCCCAAATAGCAAGGCGGAGTAAATGGCCATAAATGACGCACTTCATATCGCCTTGTGTGGGTTTAAGACCGGCCATACGAAGAGAAACCATATCATTCTTAACCAGCTCGCTAATGCCCTCCGGAGAATCAACGATCCAGCGTCTGGGAATACGTCCCGTGGAACGATTTACGAAGATGGTATCCACAATTGAAGATCCTGTGCCGCTGATATGAATTGACGCGCTCATTTCGGCCGGACAGGGCAGAGTGGCCGAACACACAAGCCCAGCATCGAGAATCGCGACGGCTAAAGGAAAGTAAGCGTCTACTCGATTATGGTGATAGGTAAAAGCAAAAGGCGCCCCCGGCTTTAACGCTTGGGCCATTTTAATGAATACTTTAGAAAGTCCCGAAGTGAAATGTTCAAGGCCCCTAGCTAGTGTTTCGTTTCCGGTCAACTCGTTGATGTTGCGAGTCGATTTCGCAGAAAAAGCGGGTTGATCGGTTTTCGCGATACGGCGTAGCCAAACATAACAAAAATCCATTAGCTCGGCGTATTGGACGTTACCAAAATAAGGAGGATCCGTCAGGACCGCATCCAAAATGGCTTTTGGGAGATCGGCCTCGGTCGACGATGCCGCCTGAAGCACGACCAAGCGGTCATCCGGGGAGGAATCCCCGTTTCGCTTATCTCCGATCCATTCATCAGGAATGACGATCTGGATTTTTCCACGTCCATTTTGGTCAATTTCGAAAGGTCGATCGCAATACGCCTTGGCTCGAGAATATTTTTCTATAATGTTCGACCAGCCCCCGCTGCCGATATTCGTTCCATCGTTTTTCGGAATTCCAAGAAAATTCGACTCACAGGCGATGAGTCCGACTGGGAATCCATGCACGGAAAAGATATCGAGTGATTTTAAAGCCATTGTATCATAGCGGCAAAGCATATTCTGATAGCGCAATAGGTCCGACAGATTCGTCGCCAAAGCGTTTCGAATTCTCGCGTCAGAGATGCCGACGATAAAGCGACTGCTCAATTCTAGGCCAAGGAGTTGGCGATAATTGAACATTTCCAGATATCGCTTATAACCCCAGCGATGAAGACGGTCCGTCTCATCGCCTTTGGGGATTGCTTCATCCGGCACAAATTGCGGATTCAATTTCTGCCTTTTTGTTTCCGCTAACTTAGTTCTTTCATGATCTTTTTCATCAGGCTTTTTAAAGAACCGACCCCTATGATGAGGGTAGCAAGCTCGACAATGGTATTCGATAGCAAACAGACGATGATCCGGGGGACCGGATGAAGGATTTGGGTATATATTCTTAAATCCGCAATTCGGGCAAAGGCAAGATTTTTTTGCGGCTGGCCCTGCACCGCGAAGTTCGTTTCCGCAATAATGACAATTGCCGGGATCAGCTCGCGATTCTGCTTCAACGAGTTCGCCGCAGCTTCTGCATACAAATACATTATTTGGATGACGGCGATTTTCTGCGATTAGATAGCCCGGAAATAAATCGATTGAAGTCGCACATTGTCTGCACGGCAACGTCTTAACCCATAAAAAATACTTGACGAGAGCATCTTCAGATCCGCAAAACGAACAAGTCGTTTTATATAAGAATCCTATTTCGTGTTCTAGTTCTTCAATCAGTAGTTGCGCTGTTTTGCGGTATTTCGCCAAGTCGAGATGTTCAATTTCCTCTCGGACAATCCACCAAGACATCGGATTGATATCCCATCCGTATGTATCGCATCCTACGCGATTCGCTTCGATAAGCGGAGTTCCTCCGCCCATAAATGGATCGCAAACGGTTTTACCCTTAAAGTTATTAGTTCGGTAAAACAACTCGCGGATGGGGGATGTTCCGAATTCCGAAAGAAGGAGCCCTCTAAACAATGTTCCCGGCCGACGGGCAAACCATTTATGGATAGCAATAATCGGTCTATAGTTCTGTTGGATTTGTTTTTCGCGCAAAGCCAATCCGGCGATGAAAGGAACATCAAAATCCTTTTCGATGGTCAAGTAATTATCCCTCTTTGAACGATAGGATTTTCCTTTTTGTGCGACATCGAAGACGGCCCTCCGGACGCTGAATTCCTTCTCTTCACCACGCCGAAAGTATATCGTCGGCCGCTCGGCGTTGTCAATCTCCCGCGAAACCGCGAAAATCGATGCCCGAAGAGCGTGTCGCGACGAGAAACCCCGCCGCACCGGCTAAAAGACGATAGGCTTCCGCTCCTCGTGATCACGAATAATCAAAAATAGTCCACGCTCTCCTCGGCCGCCATTAAGACGACCTGCTCGATGACGCACGACGGCGGCGGCTTCTCCGCGACAAAGACAAGCTTGAGGTGGTTAAGGGACGAGCCTTCGCGGCGGAAGTGGACCCCCGGGTAAAGCCCGGGGCCCCGGCCGCCGTCGAGCGGCGATTCAGCCGGCCAAAGCGAATCTCGCGATCAAACCGCCTTTCCCGACCGCCCATCCGGCTTTTCCCGACTTGGAAAAACTGACGCTGTGGAAACCGGCCGGCCCCGCGATCGGATTCCACGTTCTTCCCATATCCAGGGAATAATCCGATCCCGAAGGGCCGACCGCGACGGCGAGCGGGGGCGTGGTTTTGGGGACGAACGCGACGCATTCCCGGAAGCCCGCCGGCGGCTTGGACGAGGTCAATTCCCATGTTCGGCCGCCGTCGGTCGAGAGGGCCGCGTTTTTCTCCCGCGCCGCTTCATCTTTATAATCGCCCCCGGCGATGATGCCGTTTTTTCGATCGAGAAAAGCGACGGAAAACGCCCCGAACGACGCTTGGCCGCTGAGCAGGGGAGACGGAGCAGCCTGCCAGGTTTTTCCTTTATCCGCGGAATGCATGACGCGCGCGACCGGGCCTCCGGTGCAAAACCAGGCCTCGCTCGGACGCATGACGAACAGACATGTGCCGCCGGCGGCGAACGCCCCTTCTCCTTGCCGCGCCTCGGGACGGTTTTCAAAGGGAACCGGCTCCCACGTCGTTCCGCCGTTGGCGGTATAAATGAGAAAGAACCGTCCGTCCATCGGATCGCCGACGGCCAGCCCGTTCTTCTCGTCGAAAAAGGCGATGGCGTCGAGAAAGATCCCCGGGGCGTCGTTGTGATAGCGCTCCGTCCATGTCGTTCCGCCGTCCGTCGTCTTGAAGATTTTCGCCGGACGACCCACGCCCATGACGCAGGCCGTCTCCGCGCTGAAGGCCTCGACGTCGCGGAAGTCCGTCGTTTCCGCGCCGGGAACCGCGCGGCTCGTCCACGTCTCGCCGCCGTCCGTCGTCCGCAGGATCGTTCCCTTGCCGCCGCCGGCCCAAGCGGTTTTATCGTCGACCGCGGAAACGCCCCGCAGGCTCGCTTCCGTTCCGCTCCTTTGGACCCGCCAGGAGATCGGCGCGCGCTGATCGGCCGCTCTTTGGCCTAAGAAAGAATAGCCGGGCCAGGAGATGCCGATGAGGCAGGCAATACCCGCCATCATCGGGAGGCCGGAGCGAAGCCGTCGGGCCAGGGCTTGAGTCACCGAAACGTTCATGGCGCAGTTTTTCATGGTGGGAATTGTACATGACTCCGCGCCGGAGCGAAAGCCGGCGTCGATGGCCTCTCCACAGACTCGCGAATTTGTGTTAAATTTAGGAAACGACAGGTCATGGGTAAGGAGAGATGCGCATGAAGAAATCGAACGCCGGGATCGCCGTTTGTCTTTTAGGGATTTTTATCGGGCCGTGTTTCGGGGCCGTCAGTCAGGCCGCGCCGGCCGACAAGCTGAAATTCGAGGTCCGGCCGACGATCTTCTTCATCGAAGAAAAAGGGGCGCTCAAGCAGAAGCTGGATATCGCCGTCGACAACCCCGGCCCCGCGATATCCGCCCAATTGGAGATCAAGCTTCCCAAAAAAACGCTGACGTTTACGCTCGAGAAGATCGCGGCGGGCAAATCCGTCATCCTCGTCTTCATTCCGGAAGTCCAGCAGGCGTCGAAAACCGGCTTCGTCCTGAAAGCCGGGAAGACCACCCTTAAGGCCGATGTCGCGCTTTCACCCCAACGGAAATGGACCCTTTATCTCCTGCCCCATTCCCACAACGACATCGGCTACACGGATCTCCAGACGCGCGTGACGAAAAACCACCTCGAGTACCTCGACGCGGTCATCGATTTCTGCCGCGCCACGAACGATTATCCCGACGAGGCCAAGTTCCGCTGGAATATCGAAGTTTCCTGGGCCCTTCAGGCTTACCTCAAAAATAGGCCCCCCGACAAGGTCGCGGAGCTCGTGGCCCTTCTCAAGTCCGGGCGCGTCGAGCTTTCGGGCTGGTATGTCAATCAATCGGACCTTTTCTCTCACGAGGAGCTCATCCGCGCGGCGCTCGTCGCCAAAACGCTCAGCCGGACCTACGGCTTTCCTTTGCAGTGCGCGATGAACAACGACGTCACGGGCTTCAGCTGGGCGGCGCCTCAAGTCCTCAGCCAGATCGGCGTCCGGTATTTCACGACCGGCATCAACGAGACGCGCTCGCGGGCGCCGCTCCGCCGCCCCAACCCGTTCTATTGGCAGGCGCAGGACGGGAGCAAGATCCTCCACTGGAACGGCGAGCATTACCTGTTCGCCAACTACGACCTGCTTCTCCACGAAAGCATTGACAAGAGCCAGCCCCAGGTCGCGGACTATTTGACCAAGCTGCAGAAGCGCGGCGATTTTCCCTATGACCTGATCGCCTTTCACATCAGCGGCTACGTCACCGACAACTGCCCGCCGAAGAAAGAGCTGGCCGATCGCGTCCGCGAATGGAACGGCCATTGGGCTTACCCGAAGCTGCGGCTGGCGACCATGAGCGAATTCTTCGGCGCGTTCGAAAAGAAATACGCGAAGGCCGTCCCGACCTACAAGCTCGGCTGGCCGGACTACTGGACGGACGGCGTCGCGTCCACGGCTTTCGAGACGGGACTGGACCGGCTCGCCCACAACGAGCTCCTTTCCGCGGAGAAGATGGCCGTCGCGGCCAGGCTCGCCGACAAAAATTACGCGTTTCCGGCCCGGGAGATCGACGAGGCGTATTTTCAGACGATGTTCTACGACGAACACACCTGGGGAGGCTGGAATTCGATCGACGACCCCGAATCCGAGTTTGCCCGCGGGCAGTGGGCCCTCAAATCGGCCTTCGCCTATAACGCCCGCGAGATCGCCCGGACCACTCTCGACCGCGGCTTGCAGGCGCTCGCGAAAAATATCTCGACGCCGGAGACCTATGCCCTCGCGGTTTTCAACCCGTTGTCCTGGGAACGGACGGACATCGTGAAGGCCGTCCTGCCCCAGGCCGTTCAGGAAAAGAAGGGCGCGTTCAAGCTCATCGACAAAAGAAAAGGCCTGGAGACCGCGTTTCAGATTGTGGATAAAAGCCAGATCATGTTCCTCGCGGAAGCCGTCCCCTCGATCGGATATGCCGTCTATGCGATCGTTCCGGACGCGGCCCCGACGCCGGTCGCGCCCAAAACGGAGAGAGCCGGGAACGTGATCGAAAACCGTTTTTACAAAGTCACCGCGGACCCGGTCACGGGAGGCCTTTCGAGCGTCGTCGATAAGGAAACCGGCCGGGAGCTCGTCGATGCCAAAGCGCGGCAGATGCTGAATCAATACGTATATGAAAATCCCGAGGGAGGCCGCAAAGCGGTGGACAACATGGACCGGCGCGCCCAATTCACCCGCGTCAGCCCGGTGACGGCGGCGCCCGCGGCCGGGATGACCGGTCCCGTGGCCTCGAGCCTCATCCTCCGGTCGAAGGCGAAACCCTGCCCGGAGATCCAGCAGGAGGTCGTCCTTTACGAGAACGTCAAGCGCATCGATATCGTCAACCGGCTCAAGAAGGACGAAACCTACGAGCCCGAGGCCCTCTATTTCGCTTTTCCCTTCCATGTGGAAGGGGGAAAATTCCGGTTCGAGATCGCGGACGGCACGATGAGCCCGGAAACGGAACAGCTTCCGGGAACGACAAGGGACTGGCAGGCGATCCAGCATTGGGTCGAGATCGCCGGCCCGAAGCAGAGCGTCGTCTGGTCGCCCATCGAGGCGCCGCTCGTGGAGTTCGGCGACATCAACACCGGGAAATGGCTGAAGAAGCTCGACCTCACGAACACCTCGCTCTATTCCTACGCGATGAACAATTACTGGATGACGAATTTCAAGGCCGGCCAGGGCGGCGCGTTCGTCTTCCGTTACGCGATCACGAGCCGGAGCGGCGGGGCCGACCTTCTCCAGTCGTCGCGGTTCGGCTGGGAAGTCCATACGCCGTTCGCGGCCGCCTGGCTGCCCGAAAAAAACAAGGGCTCGCTGCCCGAGCCGGCCGCGAGCTTTTTCAGCGTGGACAAGCCCAACGTCATCATCCAGGCCGTCAAACAGGCCGAGGACGGCGACGGGATCGTGGTCAGGCTTAGGGAGATCGCGGGGATTGAAGCGCAGGTGAAGATCGCGAGCCCGCTTTTTAAATCTGACACGGTCACCTACACGGCCACGGATATCGGCGAGGGGCCGGCGAACGCCAATACCGTCATTCCCCGGTCCATTTATGTGACGGTCAAGCCGTTCGCCATCCAGACGGTCAGGATCAAGGAATAAAAAAAATCCCCCCGTCCTCCCTTATCAAGAGGAAGGCGCGGGGGGATGTGACGTTCGGTCGACCTTACTTCCCTTTTCTGAGATAAATGTCCCCGTTCATGTTCTTGAACTGGAACTCGGGCCCGCCGCCGTTGATCGCGCCGAGCACCGTTCGATCGAAACTGATCCTGAATTTTCCGCCTTCTTTGGTCTTATTTTGCTCGACTTTTTGAGGGGCCTGTTTCAAGGTGATGTCGAAATCGCTGAAAACCTCTCCCATGTCCGATTTGATCTTCAGGTTCGCCTTGATGTCGGCCGGGAACGTGACGTCGATGTCGCCGTTCAATGTATTGAACGACATCGGCTTGTCCGGGGTCACCTTGGCCATGGTCACCGTCACGTCGCCGTTGAGCGCGGAGACCACCACGGTCCCGGAAACGTCTTTCAGGGTCACGTCGCCGTTGAGGCATTCCACTTCGATCTCGCCGTTCACGCCGCCGACCCAGATATCGCCGTTGTTGTTGGAATTAAGCTTGAGCGAAGAGGCGAACGGGACCTTGATGTTCAGGTCCACCGTTTTTCTGAAGGATTCGACCTGGATGTCCACCTTGTTGTTGTCCTCTTCCACGGACAGGCCGGAGTTGTCGATGGGGATTTGCTTCATTCCCGTGGTCTTGTCCTTCTTGTCCTTCTCCTTGTCTTTATCCTTGTCCGGCCCGAGCCAGGCGATTTTAGGAGCGGTAGGCCTTGCAGGACGGGGTATCCTTAGGTCGCCTTCTTTTTCTTCTCTTTCTTCTCCGATCTGTTTCTCCCGGGCCTTGGCTTCGATCTGGATGTCCTTGCCCTCGTAGCCCGTGATTTTGATCCCGCCCATAATGACGTGGACGTTGACGATCGCCGGCTTGGCCGGATTGCTCAAGGGGACGACGATCTGGTCCGGTTTCGCGTCCTGGGCGGCGGCGAAAACGGCCGCGGCCATCAGGATCGCCATTCCGAGGTAAAGGTGTTTGTTGTTCATGGTTTTCTCCTTAATTGAATTTTTTGATGAGGATGTCGCCGTTCAGCGTGTCGCAGGTGATCTGTGGTCCGCCCTTCCCGACGCGGACCTGGCTGAACTGATCGCGCTTATAGATGAATTTCCCTTTTTGGCTTTCTTTGACGGCGGGCGGCGGCGGGAGCGTTTTGACTTCGAAATCCGAATAGGCCTTGCCGTTGAACGTCTTCATTTTGAAATCGGCGGACAGCCCGTCGTGAAAGGAAAGGACCACATCTCCGTTGACCGTCCGGAACGAGCAGTTCGCGCCGGGGTTTTTCAGGAAGCCGACGTTCACTTTTCCGTTGACCGTGTGAGCCCCGCCCGCTCCCGCGATGTCCTCCAGCGTGACCTTGCCGTTGACGTTGGACACGTCGAAATCGCCCTCGACGCCTTTCACCGTAATGTCGCCCTCGTTGACGGTTTTGAGCGTCAGGCCCGTTTTGCGCGGAACCTTCAGGGTGAAGTCGAAGACGACTTCGTATCCCAGGTCGCGTCCGTTGAATCCCTTGCCGTTCTCGCACCGGCAGCGGAACGGCCCGTCGATGTAGATATCGATGCCGCCGCTTTCCATGGTGATATCGAGCTTGACGTCCTGCCTGGCCTTCTGGATCTTGTCCTCCGTTTTCGCCCGGATGAGCTTATGGGCGACGAGCTCGACATCGTTTCCGTCGGTCCCTTGGACGTCGATCGAGCCGAAGATGTTGTCGATCTGGAGCGTTTTCGGCTTGGCGGGATCCTGGAACTTCAGGGTCTTCCGCATGTCCTCTTTTTCCTCGAACTTGTATTTGTCATTGGAGGGCGATGGGCCGGCCAGGGCCGGACCTAAAAGCGCGGCGCCGAGCACGGCGACAAGAACGGTTCTCTTCATGGGATTCTCCTAAAAACCGAGCTGCTGGATCCCGAGCTCGGCCTTTTTCTTGATCTCGGGCCTCAGCTTTTCGCTCCCGATGAGGGCTTTGAGCGCGTCCACCGCCCGGCGTTCCCGGATATCGACGAGAAGATCGATGAGCGCGGACTGGACAATCGGCGATTCCTGGCGGGAGAGCGAGCGGAGGACGCCATCCTTGACTTCGGGCTTGGACGAGAAGAGATAGAGCGCGTCCACGGCGGCCAGCCTGACGTTGATGTTCGGGTCGCCGTCCAGGGTTTGGAGGAGCGCATCGAGAGTAGTTTTACCGGGTTCTTTGAGCAGGGACGTGTAACTCAGGCCGCGGAGCCGCTCCGACGGCGAGGGCTGTTGGAGCAGGGAAACGGCGGTGATCCTGTGCATATCATCGACATCTTTTTGGAGCTTCGCGAAGCGGGCTCCCGAGCCGCTCAGAACGAACCCGCCAGCGAGGCCAACGATGATCAAGACGGCGGCCGCGGCGATGGGGAAGGCGGGCCGCAGCCTCCATATCCGACCCAGGGAAAAAGGGAATCCCGGTTTAGACGGAACCTTTCCTTTTTTCGCTTCGAGGCCGTCTTTGTAAGCTTCGAGCATCGTGTAGAACTTATCACGCACGGCGATCGAGGGCTGCTCCTGGGGGAGCACGCCGAGTTTCGTCCAAATCTCGCCCAGGCCGCGCAATTCCTCGCCGCAGGCGGCGCAGGAGGCGATGTGGGCGTCGAATTCGCCCCTCGTTTCAGACTTCAAATCGCCGCTCAAAAAATCCGGAAATTTTCCCCTGGCATTTTCACACTTCATGGCGGCAAGCCTCCCCGGTCAATTGATGATAAATGTCGCCCAGCTCTTGGACGGCCCTGTGGACGAGGCCCTTGACCGTCCCGACGGGACAGTCGAGGAGCTCGGCGATCTCCCGGTATTTCAGGTTCTGGAAGCGGCTGAGGACGAGGATTTCCTGCTTCTTTGGAGAGAGCCTCGCCAGCGCCTTCGCGAGCAGGGCGGCTTCCTGCGCCCGGGCGGCCTTTTCGTCAGGGAGGGGTTCGAGGCTGTGGACCTCGTCGAACTGCTCCTCGAGGGGGACCGTCTCCTTCCGTTTTCTCAGAAAATCGATATGGGCGTTCCTGGCGATCTTGTACAACCAGACGGCGAACCGGTCTTCACCCAGGTAGGTCGCTCGATATTTGAGGATCCGGATGAAGACGTCCTGGACCAAATCCTCGCTGATGGGGCGATTTCCCGTCAGGCGGAGGAAGAAATTGAATAGGGCGACGTGATGGCGCTCGAACAGGATGGCGAGCTTCTCGACCCGGCCGTCCCGAACGTCTTCCATGAGCTGGTTGTCGTTCATCGCAGATATAGACTCGAATTTCTTAAAAAGGTTACAAGAACTTTTATCACGAAATCAGGGCCGGTTTCTACTTTTTTGGACGGACAGGGGCTTCCACAAGTTGACTTGATTTTCCGCGGGTGATATAAAAACCGTGAAATTCAAGGAGATGAGCAATGAGCCCCCTGACCTATAGAAAAACCGGCGTCAATATCGACGAGGCCGACGAATTCATCAAGAAAATCAAGCCCCTGGCTCGATCGACGTCGCGGCCCGAGGTTTTGGGCGGGATCGGCGGGTTCAGCGCCCTCTTCCAGCCGCGGCTCAAAGGAATGAAAAATCCCGTTCTCGTCTCCTCGACGGACGGCGTCGGGACGAAGCTGATGATCGCCGACCTCCAGGGAAAATATGACACGGTGGGCATCGATCTTGTGGCCATGAGCGTGGACGACATCGTCGTCACGGGCGCCGAGCCGCTTTTTTTCCTGGACTACATCGCTTGCGGCAGGCTGGATAAGGACATGCTGGCGGAGGTCATGAAAGGCATCGCCAAAGGCTGCCGCGAGGCGAATTGCGCCCTGGTCGGCGGGGAGACGGCCGAGCTTCCGGGCCTCTATGGGAAGAACCAGTGGGATCTGGCGGGTTTCTGCGTGGGGCTGGTCGACAAGAGCGCGATTATCGACGGCCGTTCGTGCCGAAAAGGAGACAAGATCATCGGCCTGGCGTCGAGCGGCCTCCATAGCAACGGCTTTTCGCTCGTCCGCGGCGCATTCACGGAAAAGGAGATGAGAGGAAGACTGGGGGTCGAGCTGCTCAAACCAACCCGGATTTATACGCGGGCGATTTTGGCCGTCATGAAAAAGATCAGGATCAAGGCCCTGGCCCATATCACCGGCGGCGGCTTTTACGACAACATTCCCCGCGTCATCCCGAAGGGCCTGACCGTGAGGATCCAGGAGGGCTTGTGGCCGATCCCGCCGATCTTCCGCCTGATCCAGGAGCGCGGAGAGATCGGCGAGCCCGAGATGTTTCGGACGCTCAACATGGGGATCGGCATGGTCGCGGTCGTCGGGGCGAAGGACGCCCGGAAAACGATCGCGCTCTTTCAGAAGCTCGGGCACAAAGCGTGGGTCATCGGCGAGCTTTTTCCCGGCCCGCACGGCGTGATCATTTCATAAGCTTCTTCCAGTCAGGGGACGAGCCTTCGACTTGCTACTCGCCCGTGGCTTATATCAACGGGCGAGTACGGCGGAAATGGACCCCCGGGCAAAGCCCGGGGCCCCGTCCGCCGTCGAAGAGGTCCGGTTTCCATTCATAGCGGGCCAGCGCGTCCGCCGTTTCCGGCGATATCTTCCGCAGCCATGGGCCGAGCGCGTCGATTTTTTGGCGGCCGATCTCGACCATCGAGACGGCCTTTGCCCGGACCATGGAAGCCGCGAATCGATTCGCGTATTTCGAAGAGATCAAAACGTCCGTCATTTTCGAGTTCGGGTTCAGGAAGGTGATTGACGGACTCCGCCGGCCCTCGAACGCTTTTTTCCAACCATCGAGGGAATACCCGAAATGCGTGCAGTTCAAACTGACATAGAGGGGGGCTTTCGGGTCCTTGACGCGCGCCAGCGCTTCCTCGACGTAGGATTCGATGAGCAGCCCCGTGTCCTCGCCGGCGGGATCTTTCTCGATATAGCTCGCCAGCTCCGGGCAGGCCTGGACGACGATCCGTTCTTCCTTGACGCCTCGCTCCAAAAGCCTTTTTTTATGCTCCCCTTCGGCGATGGTCGTCTCCGTGCCGAGAATAATGACGGTCGCGCCGGGCTCCTTTTTGAACCCCAGAGCGATGAGATCAACGCCCGGCTCGACGATACCCAACAAGGGAATCTTCGCCGTTTTGAAAAAAGGCGTTTCCTCCAAGAGGACGGAGAGGGTGTTGCAGCCGACGAGGACGATATCCGGGCGGCAGGTTCGGTCGAGGGCGCGAAGGGCGCTGTCGAAAACGGCGATCTTTTCTTCTCGGCTTTTCAGGCTGTTGTAGCCGCTGTCGTTCGAGAAGAGCGCGTTGAAAAAGACGAGGTTCACGCTTTCGAAGATCTTCGCCTCTTTCAGGCGTGCCGCGGCTTCGGCAATGATCGACAGGCCGCCGAGCCCCGAATCCGTGACCGCGATCGTCACCTCCCGTTTGGCGAAGAACGCCTCGAGAGCGGCGGCTTTTTGCGCCCCGGCGAGGGACCCCGCCGGAGGCGGAAAAAGTCCCAGGAAAATCCCCGTGATCGAAAGAACAATCGCCGGCTTGATTTGCCTCACCGTTTCTCTCCGTTCGGCGGCCTTATTTTACCGCGTGTTGCTATTATAAAACATAACATATTATACTTGAGCGCCAAAACGGAGGCGGTGTCATGAAAAAGCCGATCGTCATCCTGCGCCTGGCTCCGGTTTATGATCCCGCCGCCATAGAGAAGATGATCCGAGAAGGGCTCGACGAGATGGGCCTGGCGTCCCGGGTGAAAGGCCGCGTGACGATCAAGCCCAACGCGGTCTCAGAATCGATCTCATATACGATTCTTATATCTGCCTCTTCTTTTCCTGGATGAGAAGGCTGGTCAAAGGAAGGCTTTAAGACCATGGACGGACGACTGATCATCGGCAGCGAACGGAGAGAAACGAAAGAGAAGCTCGTCTCGAAGAGCCCGGCGACACTCGAGCCGGTCGGCGAGGTTTCGCTGGCGACGGCGGAAGACTGCCGCGATGCGGTTTCGGCGGCGCGGCGGGCCTTCCCGCTATGGCGGGACTTGCCGTCCGCCGCAAAGAAAAAGATCCTCCGGCGGGCCAAGGCGATCCTCCTCAAACGGAGCGACGAGGCGGCCCGGCTCATATCCATGGAAAAAGGATCGCCCGTCATGGAATCGCTGTCCGTCGAAGTCCTGAGTAGCCTGGAGATCCTCGATTATTACGGCCATAATCTCGACAAGGCCGTGGCCCCGAAAAAAATGAAGCCCCATGTGGCCCTGTTTTCTCACAAGAAATGCGCTTTCCGCTTCCAGCCCCTGGGGCCGACGCTCGTCATCTCGCCCTGGAACTTTCCGTTCCTGATCCCGTTTTGCGATATTGTCAGCGCTTTGTCGGCGGGGAACACGGTGGTCCTCAGGCCGTCCACGTCCGCGCCGCTCATCGCCCTGCTCATCGGGGAAATCTTCGTCGAGGCGGGGATTCCGGCCGGGGTCGTCAACGTCGTCAATTGCCGGACGGCCCAGGCCGAAGAGATGATCACGAACCCGGAGATCCCGACCGTCATGTTCACCGGGAGCGTGGACATCGGCAAGCGGGTCATGGAACTGGCCAGCCGCAATCTGACGAACGTCGTTCTGGAACTGGGCGGAAAAGACCCGATGATCGTCTGCGCGGATGCCGACCTGGAGCGGGCGGCGCGCGGCGCGGTCTGGGCGGCTTTCATGAACTGCGGGCAGAGCTGCGCCTCGGTGGAACGGGTCTATGTCGCTAGGGAGATCGAGAAAGAGTTCACGGACAGGGTCGTTTCGCTGGCACGCGGGATCAGAACCGGAAATCCCCTGGAGCCCGGCGTGGACATGGGACCGATGACGACGCTCGGCCAACTCAAGGTCGTCGAGGACCATCTTCGGGATGCCCGGGAAAAAGGCGCCGCGGTTTTATGCGGCGGAGAAAAAGTCCCCGGGCTTCCCGGATATTTCATCACCCCGGCTGTGCTTTCGGGCGTCAACCATGCCATGAAAATCATGACCGAAGAAACGTTCGGGCCGACGCTGCCCATCATGCCTTTTTCGAGTCTCGACGAGGCCGTCGCGCTGGCCAACGATTGCCGTTACGGCTTGACGGCCTCGCTCTGGACGCGCGACAGGAAAACAGCCCGCCGGCTGGCAGAGAGCCTCGAAGCCGGCACCGTGACGATCAACGATCACATGTTCTCTTTCACCGAGCCGAAGGCGATCTGGGGCGGCATCAAACTGACCGGCATGGGCCGGTCGCACGGGCCTTATGGGCTTCTTCATCTCCAGAACATCAAGTTCGTCGGAGCGGATTTCTCCCGGAAAAAAGGCCTGCTGTGGTGGTATCCCTATCGCGATCCGAAACCTCAAGTCATTCAAAAGGCGCTGAACCTTCTGCATCAGGACCGGGCCGGGAAAAAGCTCAAGGCCGCCTTCGGCCTTCTTCCGACGTTGCCGATGGTGCGCGCGGGGGTTACGCTCAAAAGCATGGGAAAGATCGCTGCGCGCTTGTTCCGGAGATAAAACGGAAATATAGGTTGACAAGCTTTTTCGGCCGGAGATAAACTCATCATCTGGATCAAGGACATGGGCCTCGACGGCCGGATGGGCAAGAACGGAATTTCCAAAACGGGCGTTCTTCTCTTTTTTTCCGGCCAACGTCCGATTTTCCACGGCGGACGGGGCTCCGGGCTTTGCTCGGGGGTCCACTTCCGCCGCGAAGGCTCGTCCCTTGACAGGAGGACAATGATGTCGAATAACGAGTTTTCCCCCCGCCCGTCAAAACGCGCCCGGCTTTTCAGCCTATATCGTTTGGCCGCGGCCTTCGTCCCGGCTGTCATGCTCGGCTTCGTCGCGCTCGCCGCGCAGACCGAGCCCGCGGCGCAGGAGATCCCGAACAATTTTGCCCATCTGTCGATCAAGGACGGCATGTCGCAGGGCTCGGCCTATACTATTCTCCAAGACCGCCGGGGGTTCATCTGGATCGGAACGGAAGACGGTTTGGACAGGTACGACGGCTACAACTTCAAGATCTATCGGCCTTCGGACGACATCCACAGTCTGACCGATAACACGACATATGTTCTTTTCCAGGATTCCCAGGGAGCCATTTGGGTTGGGACCAAGAACGGTCTGAACCGCTACGATCGCGATCTGGATAGATTCACCCGCTTTTTTTCCGATCCTAACAACCTCGAGAGCCTGGGCCACAATACCATCCGGGCCGTGTGCGAAAGCCGCGACGGGACGCTTTGGATCGGGACCGATGGCGGGTTGAACTCTTTCGACCGCAAAACGGGAAAATTTACCCGCTATAAAGGCAGACCCGCGGCCCGGGACAACGCGGGCCAAGGCGAGATTTATTCCATCGTCGAAGATTCGGCCGGCATCCTCTGGCTGGCGACCAACGGCGGACTGCACTCCTTCGAGCCGAAGACGGGCAAGGTCACGCGCTTCAGCCATGATCCCCGAGACCCGTGGAGCCTGAGCAGCAACCAGACGCGCGTTGTCTTCGAGGACCGCGACGGAACCCTCTGGGTAGGGACGGAGGGGGGCGGGCTGAACGCCCTCGACCGAAAAACCGGGAAATTCACCCACTACCTCAACGTCTTCGGCCGGCCGAGAAGCCTCAGCCACAACAATGTCTATGCCATATTTCAGGACCGGTCGGGGAGCCTGTACGTCGGGACATACGCCGGTCTCAATATCTTCGACTTCAGAACGAAGGATTTCACCGTCATCCGCAACAATCCGGCCGATTCGAACAGCCTAAGCTACGACTACATCATCTCTTTTCTCGAAGATAAAGCCGGCGTTCTCTGGATCGGAAACCGGGGCACGGGCGTCGACAAGTTCGATCCCTATCAAAATAAGTTCAGGCTTTATCAGCGGGTGGGCAACGATCCCCGGGGTCTCGTCTCCAATTCGATCCGCGGGTTCTTAGAGGATGCCTCGGGAAACCTCTGGATCGCCACGGAAGACCTGGGGTTGGACTACTGGGACCGGAAAACGAACACCCATACCCATATTCAACACGATCCCGGAAATCCCGCCGGCCTGAGCAGCAACGCGACCTACACTCTTCGCTGGGACAACGCCGGGAAGCTGTGGATCGCGACCCTCGGCGGAGGGTTGGACAAATACGATCCGAAGACCAAAAAATTCATCCCCTATCGACACAACCCCGACGATCCGGCCAGCCTCAGCCATGACTCCGTCCGCGGCTTGTGCGTCGACCATTCCGGCACGGTCTGGGCTGGGACCGAAGGCGGGGGGTTGAATAAACTCGTCCCGGGGACGCAAACGTTTGTCCATTACCAGAACGATCCCGCACAGCCCGACAGCCTCAGCCACAACATCGCCCGGGTCGTCTATGAAGACCGGTCCGGGACGCTCTGGGTCGGAACGTTCGGCGGAGGATTGAACAAGCTCGACCGCGAGAAAGGAACGTTCGTCCGCTACCGGCACAGCCGGACCGACTCCAACAGCCTGTGCGACGATTTCATTATGGTCATCACCGAGGACGCTCATGGAAATCTGTGGATCGGAACGTTGAACGGCCTGAGCAAGTTCGACCCCAAAACCGGGACGTTCGTCTGCTTCACCGATAAAGACGGCTTGCCCAACAATTCGGCCTACGGCGTCCTCATCGAAGATGCGGACAACATCTGGGTCTCCACAAACCGGGGCCTGGCCCGTTTCGATCCGAACGCCAAGTCAGCCAAGGGTTTCAATGTTTCGGACGGACTGCAGAGCAACGAATTCAACGGGGGCACCTGCTTGAAGACGCGGGCCGGAGAAATGTTCTTCGGCGGGCCGAACGGCTTCAATGGCTTCACCCCGGCGAGGATCAAAGACAATCCCTATCCGCCGGACGTGGTCATCACGGATCTCCAGATCTTCAACGAATCCGTCTATCCCCAGCAAAAAATATTCGGCCGAACCGTCCTGGAAAAAGTCATCACCGAGACGACCGACCTCGTCTTGAGCTACCGGGCCCGTCTGATATCCTTTGAGTTCGCCGCGCTCCATTTCTCCGCTCCCGAGGATAATCAATTCGCCTACAGACTCGAGGGCTTGGAAAAGAACTGGATCAATTCCAAAAACCGGCGGTTCGTCAGCTATACGAACCTGGCGCCCGGCCGATACACCTTCCGGGTCAAGGCGGCCAATGACGACGGCGTTTGGAACGAGCAAGGCGTCGCGGTCCGCCTCCGGATCGTTCCGCCTTTCTGGAAGACATGGTGGTTCCTCGGCCTGGCCTTCCTGGCGGCCGTCTTCAGCACTTACAGCATCGTCAGCACGCGCGTCCGAAACGTCCGTAACCGGACCGCCCTTCTGGAGAATAAAGTCCGAGAGCGGACTTCGGAACTTCAGGAACAGATCGCCGTCCGGAAAAACGCCGAGACGGAGATCGAGCGGCGCCAGAAGTACCTGGAAGGCATCCTCTTCAATTCGCCCAATGCCGTCGTCACGACGGACAGGAACTCGCTCATCACCGAATGGAGCCCGGGCGCCGAAAAGATCTTCGACTGGCGCCGGGAGGAAGTCCTCGGACGGAACATCGACGACATCGTCATCCGTCCGGAATTCAAGGAGGAAGCCGTGCGCTATCAAAGGGCTGTCCTCGCCGGAGAAACGACCAGCACGTTCAAGGGCGTCCGCCACCGCAAGGACGGCACGCCGATCAACGTCATTCTGGCCGGCTCGCCCTTGGTCATCGGCGGCGAAGTCGTGGGATCGATCGCCGTCTACACCGACGTCACCGAGCTCAAGCGAACGGAGGCCGAGCTCGAGCGGCGCCAGAAGTATCTAGAAAGCGTCCTGTTCAATTCCTCCAACGCCATCGTCGCCATCGACGCCGAGGCCAAAATCCTGGAGTGGAGCCCCGGCGCCGAGAAGATTTTCGGCTGGACGAAGGACGAAGTCCTGGGCAAAGATATCGACGACTTCGTCGTCAAACGCGAGTTCAGGGAAGAGGCCCGTCGACGCACGGAAGCGACGCTTTCCGGCCAGCGCGCCGAATCCGTGGAATCCGTCCGCCACCGCAAGGACGGCACGCCGATCAACGTCTTCATCTCCAGCTCGCCGATCTATATCGGCAAGGAATTCGCCGGGGCCATCTTCGTCTACACCGACATCACCGAGCTGAAGAAGGCCGAGGCAGCGGCCAACGAAGCTAGCCGGGCGAAGAGCGAATTCCTGGCGAACATGAGCCACGAGATCCGGACGCCGATGAACGGCATCTTCGGGATGACCGAATTGGCCCTCGAGACCAACCTGACCCATGACCAGCGGGAATACCTCGAGGCGGTCAAGGCCTCGGCCGAATCGCTGATGAACATCATCAACGACATCCTGGACTTCTCCAAGATCGAAGCCAAGAAAGTCGAGCTCGAAACCATCCCCTTCCGCCTCCGCGACACGGTCCACGCCATGATCTCGAGCGTCGCCCTCCTGGCGGAAAAGAAAGGGCTGGAGTTGGCCTACAATATCCCGCCCGACGTTCCGGACCGCGTCCTGGGCGACCCGGGCCGGCTGCGCCAGATCCTGACAAACCTCTTGAGCAACTCCATCAAATTCACCCAGAAAGGCGAAGTCGTCTTCACGATCGAGGCGGAAGAACAAACGGAAACGTCCGTCCGTCTGCACTGCCGGGTGCGCGACACGGGTGTCGGCATCGCTCCGGACAAGATCCAAATGATCTTCGATCCGTTCACTCAGGCGGACACCTCCACGACGCGGATGTTCGGAGGGACGGGCCTCGGCCTGGCGATCACCTCCCAGCTCGTCGAACTTATGGACGGGCACATTTGGGTCGAAAGCGAATTGGACAAAGGGAGCACCTTCCATTTCATCATGACCCTCGCGCTCCAAACGCAAACCGAGGAGGAGTCCGTTCCCGTCCGGTACGAAGACCTCAAGGACATTCCGGTCCTGGTCGTGGACGACAACGCCACGAACCGCCATATCCTCCGGGATATGCTGTCTCACTGGGGTTTGAAGCCGACGTTGGCCGACAGCACGACGGCCGCCCTGGCCTGCCTGAATCAGGCCTATGACTCGGGCGGTCCGTTCCGAGTAATCGTCACCGACTTGAACATGCCCGGCATGGACGGTTTCGAGCTGGCCGCCGAAATCAAGAAGCGGCCGGAGTACGGAAATCTCATGATCATAATGCTGAGTTCCGCCGGATTCCGCGGAGACTCGGCCCGCTGTCGAGAACTGGGATTGTCGGCGTACTTGACTAAACCGGTCAAGCAATCGCTGCTGCTCAATGCCATCATGCTCGCCCTCGGCCCCGCGATCGAAAAAAAGGGAGGCGCCGCCCTGATCACGCGGCATACCTTGATTCAGTCCCGGGCCCGCTATTCGGTCCTCCTCGCCGAAGATAACGTTATCAACCAGAAGCTGGCCGTCCGGATCCTCGAGAACCGCGGGCACCGGGTGTCGGTCGCCGCGAACGGCCGGGAAGCCCTCGACGCCTTGGCCAAGGACCGGTTCGACGTCGTCCTGATGGACGTCCAGATGCCGGTCATGGATGGTTTTCAGACCACGACCGAGATCCGGCGCCGGGAGAGGGATACGGCCACCCATCTGCCCATCGTGGCCATGACCGCCCACGCCATGAAGGGCGACCGGGAAAAATGCCTCCTGGCCGGCATGGACGACTATGTCTCCAAGCCGCTCAAACCCCTCGACTTGTTGAAAACGATCGAGTTGGCCGTCGAACGGACCGCCAAGGATCGCCACGCCACCGAAGCCGATGTGAAATAACGAGCGGCGATCATCGTCCGGCGTCTCGTCCGCCTCCGCGGAGATAGAACGGACTTGCATCGTGAATCCGAATGAAACGTTCGACGTGATCGGGAACAAGGACGTCATCGTCTATGACCCGACTTCGGTCAAGGTCTTGGCCACGCCGGGGACGATCATCGGCGTGACGGGCCTGGTCATGCATGTCCTGCGGCCGGAGGAGAAGTTCAACCTCAGGACGAGAACGATCCTGATTCCCGGATGACGAAGGAGGATCTTATGCGTATCGACCGGATCGAGATCCGCCATACGAAAATGGAGCTGGTGACCTCGTTCGAGACGTCCATGGGCGTCGAGACCCATGAGGAACACGTCTTGGTCCGGGTCGACGGCGAGGGGGTGACGGGCTGGGGAGAGTGCGTTGTCGAAGACACGCCGCTCTATTCTTCCGAAACGGTCCAGACCGCCTGGCATGTCCTGAGGGACTGCCTGATCCCGGCCGTCCTGGGCCGGAAGATCGCCTGGGTCGAAGAGGCCATCGCCCTGTGGACGAAGTACCGGGGCCATCGCATGGCCAAGGCGGGGCTGGAATCGGCCCTCTGGGACGCGCTGGCCAAGACGAAGGGCGTCTCGCTGGCCAAGATACTGGGCGGCAAGCGAAACCAGGTGGCCGTCGGAGTCAGCGTCGGCCTTCAGGCGACCCTAGAGGCGTTGGTCAAAAAGGTTGGAACGCATCTGGACGAAGGATACCGCCGGATCAAGATCAAGATCGCGCCGGGACGCGACGTCGAACTGGTCAAGGCTCTCCGCAAGGCGTATCCGAAGGTCCTGCTTCAAGTGGATGCCAATTCCGCTTACGAGCTGAGCGACATCGATGTTTTTCGGGCGATGGACGATGCCGGTCTGCTTTTGATCGAACAACCTTTGAGCTATGAGGACATCTACGACCATTCCAAATTGCAGCGTGAGCTCAAGACTCCTCTTTGTCTCGACGAGAGCATTCATAGCCTGGCCGACGCGCGAGCGGCCCTGGAATTGAACAGCTGCCGGGTGATCAATATCAAACCCGGCCGCGTCGGGGGTTTTATGGAATCGGTGGCCATCCATGATTACTGCGCTTCGAAGAATATCCCCGTTTGGCACGGCGGGATGCTGGAGTCGGGGATCGGGCGCGCCGGGAACGTCGCCCTGGCTTCGCTGCCGAACTTCACCTTGCCCGGCGATATCTCGGCCAGCAAGCGCTATTACCGGGAAGACATCGTCGAACCCGAATTCATCCTCAATCCCGATTCGACGATGACCGTGCCAACCGGGCCGGGCATCGGGGTCAGGGTCTTGATCGACAGATTGGACCGCGTCACGGTCCGCCGCGAGGAGTTCAGGCCGCGCTGAGGCCCGGGCGCGTCATTTCTTCCGTCTGATCTCGTCGACCAACTTTTGGATGGAATCCTGCCCCGGATTGAGCGTCAAGGATCGTTCCCAGACGATCAGGGCCTCTTTCAAATTCCCCTGCCGGTAATAACAGTCGCCGAGCGCATTGAGGATCGGGACACTCGTCCCGGCCTGGGCCAGAAATTTCCGGTAGACTGAGATCGCCTCTTCGTACTCGCCCAAGGCTTGGCAGGCCGCGCCCATGAGAGAAAGAATCCGGTCCCCGGCCTCCGGCCTTTCCATGAATGGACGCAGGCTCTCTTTGGCCTTCTGATAATCCTTCATTCTCATAAGGACCTCGGCATGGGCCAAGGCATACTTCTGGGAAGCGGAATTGCCGCGGGCGGCATTCGCCAGCCGGCGCTCCGCTTCTTCCAAACGGTTGATGTTCATCCCCTGCGTTCCGAGAATGTACTGGTACTCGATGTCGTTCGAAGAAGGCATGACCTTGGAAACGATCCACGGTCTGGGCAAGGCTATCAGCGGCGAAACACCGAAATCCTCCTGCGCCGCGAGAAGCTCTTTCCGCTCCCCGTCAACCACCGTCACCTTGAGCCGGTAATTTCCCGGTGGAATGTCGGCCAAAGTCAGATCTTCCATAATGTTGAGCCGGTCGGCGTCTTTGAGATCTTTGGCCTTCACGACGATCTCCCGCCCTTCTTTGAGGACGGCGTAGCGCACCTGGGCCGTTCGAGCCAGGTCCGGCTTCAGGCCGAAGAGCTGGAAAGCGACGGTCAGAGTCTCGTTGGGATGAAAGATGTTTTCCGGTTGGCAGGCGATCTGATCGCGGCCGAGCGTGAACGGCTTGTTGTAAGCGAAGGTCGAGGCGACGGGCTTTCTCTGATATCCGAGAAGAAGGGGACCCATCCGCAAAGCGGCCTCCACGTCGGGCGGGATCGAGATCCGAGCTTCGAACGAGGTGAACTCTTTCGAGACCGTGTTCTTCATGAGCAGGTTGAACCGGAAGTCGCCCTCGATGAGAGGAACCATGTCCTGGACAACGAGCGAATTCTTGCCGATGGCCTCGATTTGGTTTTTATCGAAATCCAGAGGGATGTTCTTTTCGTATTGAAAAACGGTTCGGTTCTGCGGATCGGTGATGATCCCGTTGAGGATGAGATTCAGGCCGTATGAGTTTTCCCCGGTCAGGACAGAGAGTCGTTTGGGCTCGATGGCGTAGTGGAGGAAGAACAGACCTGATTCGTCCTGGAAGACTTTCAACATCGCCTCACTGGCGATATAGTTGGCGCTATATTCGACATCGACCATGTCCTTGAACTTGAGCAAGGCCTGAGCATAGGTCGAGTCGACCATCTTTTCCGGAAGGGCGTTGATCCTGGAGAGGAGCTGTTCGGAGGCCAGAGAAACCTGGCCGGTGAACGTCGAGTCATCGGGGACCATGGACAGGGAGACTTCGGCCAGCCTGGAATCGTATTTTTGAAGCCGCAGATAGGCATCCTCCCGGTTGGTCATGTCCCCTTGGTAGTTCACGAGAAGCCGGGAGGGCCCGTCCTGGGCGGGGCTGTATAAGATGTACTCGCCAAGCCCGTCCTTTTTATAAAAAAGCAGGTTGAAATGGGCGGGGAGCCCGAACTGGCCCTTGCTTTCATAGGACCAGATCAGGGACGGATAGACCGTCCCTTCGCCCTGGATGCTGACAGTATCGAGCGGAGGACCGAGAAGGATGTACATCCGTCCCCGGTCGGTCTGCCAGCCGGGCCGCGTCGTCTCCCGGCCCAGATATTCGTTGGCATAAGCGATCCTCCGGTAATGCTCCTGCTTGAATCCGCCGAGGGGAGTCCCGGGAATTTGGTCCCTCTGTTTCCAGAAAGCCTCGATGAAAATATCCCGCTCCTTGTCTGTTTGGAGGCGGAGAAAAACGTCGCGTTCGACCGGAGTGATGATATACGCCACGTCCTTGTTCAGCCAATCCTGATACCTCTGGGAGAGGCCGGGCGCGGTCTTTTGCATCCCGGCGAGCATCCCGCTCAGAAAGCAGGTCAGGGCGAACATGGCGAGCCGCATAAACCGTTTCCGAGCCTTCATGAATCCGCCTTTCCGCCGATCTCTTTTTTAAGCCTGTCGATGACTCCCCGGACCTCGTCCAGGTCCTTTTGGTATTTTTGGGGAGGGGCCGTCTTGACAAAGAGTTCGAAATATCGGAGCGCTTCTTTCTTATGTCCCAGGCGGAGATGAACCCGCCCCAGGTTATAGGAAGTGTCCGGCTGTCGAGGGTCCAGCTCAAGCGATTTTTCCCAGTGGCGAAGGGCTTCGTCGGTGAGACCTTTCCGATAGCAAGTGGCCCCCCATCCGTTATACGCCCCAGCCAAGTTCGGATCAATGCCGATGGCCTTTTTATAAGTCTCTTCGGCGGCCTCATAGTCATGCGCGGCCAGATACCCGTTGCCCAGATTATTCATCGCCATGGCGTAATCGGGATCCAGGGCCAAGGCCTTTTTGAACATTTCGACGGCATCCGCCGTTCGACCGATCTTGAAGTAGCTCACGCCGAGATAATTGTAGGCTTCGGCATAGTTCGGATCCTGCCGGACGGCTTTTTCCAGGATCGCGATGGATTCCTCCAGGCGTCCTGTCTCCTGATCGTATAGGCCAAGCCGGGAAATCAGCGAGGTTGTGGTCAGGTTTAGCGAGGTGGCTTTGTTCAGAAGGGCGATGGCCTCCTCCAGCTTTCCCATCTTGTACAAATTGTAGGCCGCGTACTCGTATCCGACGACGAACGTCGGCTGCTTCTCGAGGACATCCCGATAGATCCGGTCCGCCGCCTCCAGATCCCCCGTCTCGGAAGCGTTGATCGCCTCGTTGAAGAGATTGTCCAGAGCGATCATGGTCTTGGGATCCGGGCGGCTCTTTTCGTCCCCGGCGCTCCCTCCCGAGATATAGCCGAGAGAGGCCAATTTCTCCAGCGTCTCCTTGTCCCTTGGAGAGAAGACGTTCTTTGCGGCGGGCGCCGATGATTTGCCGATGAGGCTCTGCAGTGCTTCGCGCATGCGCCGGGCCTGGTCGGCATTTTGGGCCAGGACATTCCTCATTTCCCGCGGATCGGTTTTCAGGTCGTAGAGCTCGGGCTGCGGGGCTTCGATATATTTCCATTCCTCGGTCCTGATCCCTTGGAGCGGAGCCCAGTTGCGATCCAGCATGGCCCCGATGGATTCTATATATTGCGGGGGGCCAGACTCGGCTTTTCCCCTTTTCATAGCGGGGATTAGCGACGTTCCCTGCATCGAGGATGCGAGAGGCAAACCCAGCAGCTCCAGGATCGTCGGCGCGACGTCGATCAGGCCAACCTGGGAGGAGATCAGACTATGGGCCGGCCAGAGTTTCGGATTGAACAAGATCAAGGGAACATGGAGGGTCGCGTCATAAATAAAGATCCCATGCGTCGCTTCCTGATGTTCCCCCAGGGATTCGCCATGGTCGGCGGTCAGGACGATGATCGTCCGTTCGGTCAATCGCCATTCATCGATCCTTGCCAGGAGTTTTCCGATCACGGAATCGGTGTAGGCGATCTCGCCGTCGTATTCGCGGCCTCGGTAATCCTCTTTGAATGGGGACGGGGGCTCGTAGGGAGCGTGCGGATCGAAGAAGTGAACCCAGGCAAAAAATCGTTCGTTGCGATGCTCCTCCATCCAGGCGATGGCCTTTCCCGCGACGTCCTCCGCTCTTCGTTCGACGAAGGACAGATCCCGGACCGCGTTCTTGCTGCCGTAAAGATCGTCATAGACGTCAAAACCCCGGTCGAGACCGAAACGCGAATCCAGAGGAAACGCCCCGACGAAGGCTCCCGTCTTGTATCCGGTTTTTTTCAGGATCTCGGCCAGGGTCGGAGGGATCGGGGGGAGCCGGTAGCCGTTGTCCCGGACGCCGTGAAACAGAGGAAGCGTTCCGGTCATGAGCGAACAATGGGAAGCAAGGGTGAGAGGGACATGGGAATAGGCGCGGGAAAAAAGCAAGCCGTTCCGTCCAAGCCGATCGATGTTCGGTGTCCTGATCCCGGCGTTGCCGTAGATACCCAGATGATCCGCCCGAAGCGTATCGACGGTGATGAGAAGAAGGTTATAAGACTCGGGCGCCGCGGGGAACGCCGGTTTTCCACTCGAAAGGGAAAAAAAGAAAAGAGCGAACAGGGGAAGCCATCCGGAAAAACAATATCCTCCTGGACTGCGAGATGCTTTCATGTCGTTCAGTGAAAATATGATAGCGGAAAAGCCCATCTTTTAAAAGTCGGCAAAAAAAAGGGGGGAACCCGCCTCGGGTTCCCCCCTGAGCTTTGGGCGTTCTATCCGCGGAGGATCAAAAGTTCCATTTGATGCCGAGCCGGATGATCCGCGGGGACAGGACTTGGGTGATGTAGTGGAAGGTGCTGCTGGACTGGGCGTTCCAGCTGAGGGTGGTCACCGCATTGAAGATATTAAAGGCGTCGATCATCAATTCCAGCTTCCCGACGCTGCCGAAGCTGAAGACTTTGCTCAGCCTCACGTCGAGATTCGTCAGGCTGGGATATCGGCTGGCGCCGTACTTCTCCGTGTACACTGCGATCCGGCCCTGGTTGAGGAGGCTCGTGCTGGTGTTGAAATAGCGCTGGGTTGGATAACCGCTGCGGTAATCTAAGTATGCGCCGATGTAGAGGCCCCAGGGCAGATCATAGCTGCCGCTGGCTTTGATGATCACGGGCACGTCGGTCGTATCGACGACATTATCGTTCATCGTCAGGTTATTGGGGTCGTCGACGGATTCGATCGGCTGCTTGACGTTGGTCTTACCCAAGGTGGCCGAAGCCATGAACTGCCACCGGTTGGCGTATCTTTTGTTGAATACGAATTCGAAGCCTGAATACGAAGTTTCATAGCCCGGTCTCTGGGTGATATATGGCTGGGAAACGCCCACCTTGGCCGAAGCCAGATTATAAGCTGTCAGTGTTTGGCCGTCATCTGAAGTGCCCACGACCCCGTCGGGACCGGGATCGACGACGCTGACGGCCGTGTAGTCCGTTTGGGGATTCACGGCCTTGTTGTCCGTCCACCAGAATCTCTGCGATTTGCGGTAGATGAAGTTCAGGCTGACGCCGATGTCCCGGGCGAGTTTCTTTTCGAATCCGGCCACGATTTCGTCGGTGTAGGGCGATTTCAGATTGGGATCGATACTGAGGGCCGTCCCGATATTGGTGTATTTTATGCTGCCGAACTCGTTTGTTTGGGGCAGCTTGTCACCATTGGCGTCGTTCCAGCTATAGTCGACCTCCCAATAGCCCGTGGTGATGGCCTGATCCACCGGGCCGTAGCTGACCTGGTAGGAGTAGTGGGCGTAATGGGCCTTGAAGATGTTCTTTCCGTCGTCGAACAGGTCGTAGGTCAGGCCGATGCGCGGGGAGAGCATGGTGAACGCTGCTACGTTTTTGATGGCGGCCTGATGATAAACGGGCGTGGCCGTCGTCCGGTTCGCGTAATAGTAATCCGTCCAGGGGGACGAGGCGATGTCCGTTGGGTCGATGTTCATATGGGTGCTGTCGAGACGAAGGCCGAGGTTGATCGTCAGGTGCTTTTTCAGGCTGAAGACATCGTGGAAATAGGCGGAGTAGACGATATCGCTTTGTTTCCATTTTTCTTCCCGGAAGGTCCAGACCTGATAGGGGCTGGTGTGATCGGGATAGTCGAAATAGAGAAGGATATTGCCGGGGTGTTTCCGGGTCGTGTGGAACGGCGAGTTTTGGTATTCGAAACCGACCTTGATCTCGTGGTTGCCGCCGAGAAAGTCGTCCTTGAAATAATCGGCGAAAGCGTTGAACTGGTAGCGATTGGAATAGTACCAGGTGTAGTTGTAATAGGCGTTTTCGTATCCGCCGGTGACCGGAGTGGTGTAGTAGATCCGTATCGCCGGCTGGTTCATATCGACCCCGGGCTGATTGCCGGTCTGATACCACATGTTGTTGATGCCGAACTTGAGATTCAGGATGAGGTTCGAGCCCAACGTCCAGGTGTCCTCCAGGTGGTAGAAATAGGAGGGAGAATCCTGGAGGGCGGTCGTTATCGGCGGCCGGGTGATCGAGGCCGAGCGATTGGGCTGGTATTTGTTGTCGTAGTTGACCCAGCCCATGAGCTTGTTATTGTCGGAGAGCTGGAAGCTCAGTTTGAACGTGCCGTGGGTCAGCGCGGCGTAATTTGTCTGGGGAACGCCGTTCAGGTTGTAGCCGATGATGAAGCTGCTGATGTCTGTCTTGCGGAAGGAGCCGTAGAACCAGAGCTTGTCCTTGATGATCGGACCGCCGAGGTCTCCTCCCCATTCATTATAATAGTCCATCGGATTGCCGCTGCCGACGCCGGCATATTGGGGATTCGTTGTCAGATCCGGGATGTTGTTCGACTGGAGTTGTATGCCAAGGACTTTTTTGCTCGTCTCGCCGTAAAGGCTGATCCCGCCGCTGAACTTGTTGCCGCCGGATTTGGTGATCATGTTGAGGACCAGGCCTCCGACCTGGACGTCGGCGGTATGGGCGGCCGTCTCGACCTGGATCTCCTCGAAGGAGTCGAAGTCATAATACATGGCCGAAGCGCCGTTGGCGGCGGCGTCCGTCATGTTCACCCCGTCGATCGTATAGTTGGTCTGGTTGCGCATGGTCCCGTGGGCATAGGCGCTGCTCTGGTTGCCGGCCGTGCTTCCCCCCACGTTCTCCCGGTCCATGACGACCCCGGGGGTCATCGCCATGATGACCCAGGGATCGCGCGCGCTGGGCAGTTTCTGAAGCATGACTTGGGTGAAGTTCGTCTGGATGGTGCTGGTCTTGAGGTCGACAACCGGCGCTTCGCCGATGACCGTCACCGTCTCCTGGATGGCCGACACGTCCATCGTGACTCTGAACGAGGTCGTCCTACGCAGGGAGACCTCGACCCCCTTTCGGACAGCCGTTTTGAACCCTTGCAGGGTGAACGTCACTTCGTAAGAGCCGATCGGGAGGAAGTTGAACCGAAACCCCCCGTCGGCCGACGTCAACACCGTGGCCGTCCGCTTGATCAGAACCGGACTGGCGATCGTCACCGTGACGCCCGGAAGCCCATTGCCCTCCGGATCGAGCGCCGTCCCGGCGATCGTGCCGGTCTGGGTCATGTCCTGGGCTGCGACGATTCCGCTGAGGAGAACGATTAAGCAAAAAATCAAACACAATTTGGCTCTTGCCACGTTATCCCTCCTTATTGAATTTGATGATGAAATAAAACTTTCATCATAAATTTGTATGTAACCATAATTACATTTATAAAAACACAATTCCGAAACTTTGTCAAGTTTTTTGAACCCCTTCACGAAAGAAATTCTTGGGAGAGCAATTCATTCATCAGATCGATCTCGGCGACGACCCGTTTCTTGTTGAGAAGGGCGATTTCCGTGGCGACGGCGTTGATCAGCATAGCGGCTGCGGAGACCGAGTTTGTGAACATCAAGTTCCGGGTCTTGACCAGAAGAGTCTCCTGGGAAAAGCGGACGATCGGCGCCGTCGTCCTGTCCGTGACGGCCAGGCACTGGATCCCCCGCTCCCGGCAGAATTGCACGGCCCGTACCGTTTCCTTGGAATAGGGCGGGAAGGAGAACGCCAGGAGGACGTCTTTAGGCGTCAAATGGATCAGTTTTTCCAGGAACGAGTGTTCGTCCTTGGCGCAGAAGTGGGTCTTCAGGCCGGCCTGGTTCAATTGATACGCGGACAGCCGGGCCAGCAAAGAGCTGATCCCGATGCCAAGAGAGTAAACGCAGCGGCCCTTGTTCAAACCGGCGATGAACCTCTTGAAGACGGCCCGGTCGAGTTGTTGGAGCGTGTCATTGATGCTCTTCACTTCGAGCTCGGCGATCTTCAGGACCGTCGAGATTTGATTCTCCTTCGGAGAGAGAAGCTTGAAGCGGTCCTCGGGCATCATCTCTTCTTTTGCTTCGTTCAGCATGTGTAATCGGAATTGCTGGAAGCCCGTAAAACCGAGATGCTGGGCGAATCGTACGATCGTGGCCGAGCTCGTTCCCGTCTTGTTGGCCAGATGGGCGGCCGAAAGGGCGAAGGCGGCCGGAAAATTCTGGAGAATGAAATCGGCGATTTTCTTTTCCTTGCGCGACAGCGAAGGATACTTTTCGGAGATTTGTTGGTTCAGGGAAACGATTTTTTCTTTGTCGTTGCTGTTCATGAGTCTGTTGTTTAATTATCCATTGCCGGCCTCAGGACGTCAAGCTTATTCGCCGACGCTCGTCCCTTGACTCCCTATTAAGAGTCCTCAGAACGGACCCCAATGACTGAGGACGGGGGGGATGAGCGCGATCAGGCTGAACAGAATAAGGACGATCATCAGCGGGACGAACCACTTGGCCCATTTCTCCCAAGGGAGCTTGGCTACGCCGAGAACGCCCATGGTGACGGCCGAGGTCGGCAGGATAGGATTGATGACCTCGCAGAGCTGAAAGGCGAGGACCGTCGTCTGCCGGGTGATCCCGACGAGATCGCTCAAAGGGGCCATGATCGGCATGGTCAGCGCCGCCTGGGCGGTTCCGGAGTGGATGAAGAAATTGATGATGCCCTGGGTGATAAATATCATGTGCGCCGTGACCAGACCCGGAACGGCGGAAATGATCCCGGCCGTGAATTGGAGCACGGTATCAAGAACGACCGCTTCCTTGAGGATGATCAGGATGGCCCGGCCGCCGGCGATGATAAGCGTCACGTTCATGACGTCTTTGGCCCCGGTGATGAACGTCGAGGCGATCTCCGACGGCCGGAGCCGGGCGATGAGCCCGGAGATCAAGCCGATGCCGAGAAACAGGGCGGCGATCTCTTCCATATACCAGCCTTTGGCCAGGATCCCGTAGACGAGGAGCCCGATCCCCGAGCCGAGGACGAGGAGGATGAGCTTCTGCGCGGCGCCCCACGGGAGGCGTTTGTCGGGGTCGAGCGACGGCGCATAGCCGCGGCTTCGATCGATCTCGAAGACGGGGCTCTTGGTCGGGTCCTTGGTGATCCTCGCGGCATAAACCATGACGAAGACTATGGCGATGGTCGTCGCGATCACCCACAGGATTAGCCGATAAGGCAGGCCGGAATAAAGCGGGAGGTCCGACAGTCCCTGGGCGATCCCGACGGTGAAGGGATTGAAGAAAGCCGCCGAAAAGCCGACGGCCGAACCGAGGAAGGGAATGGCGACGCCGACGATGGAGTCGTACCCGAGCGACAAGGCCAGCGGAATGAAGATCAGGACGAAGGGGATCGATTCCTCGGCCATGCCGTAGATCGCGCCGGCCAGGGAAAAAACGATCATCAGAATGGGGATCACGAATTTTTTCGATCGAGGATTTCGGGAGAAGAATAGAGCCAATTTTTGAATGCCGCCTTCGATGGCCCCCGTCTTCCCCAGGATGGCGAACGCTCCCCCGAAGATGAAGATCAGGAAAATGATGAGCGCGCCGTCTTGAAAACCCCGGATCGGCGCGATCAGGAGCCAGTGCGGCCCCAAGGGCTTCTTTGTCAAGGCTTGATACGTACCCGGGAGGGTGACCAACCGCGTCTGGCCTTGGACCGTCTTCTCAACGCGCTTGAATTCTCCTGAGGGAACGACCAGGCTGAGGACGTAGACCGCGATCACGAGCAGATAAATCAGCACAAGGGTGTGCGGGAGCTTGAAGACGCGCCTTTTTTTCATCCGTGTTATTCCTCCCATAGACGGACATTATTCTATAACAGGTTCGGGATCAACCGGAACAGAATTTATCAAGGACGTCCGCTAAAAAGTGGACTACGGTCACCCCCGGAATCCGCCCCGAAACCTCACTTCAGGAGACAATTTCGGATATAATAGACATTCCCGAAAACTGTCAAGGAGAATCGCATGAAAAGATCTTTGGCCTTGTTGCTCATCGCCCTGTCGGCTTGGTCGAGTGGCGCCCGCGCCGCGACCGTCGAGGGCCGTCTCTTCATCATCGGCGGAGGAACGCGGTCCGAAAGCATGATGAAAAGATTCATCGCCCTGGCCGAACAGAGCGGCCGCGGGACCATCCTTGTTTTTCCCATGGCCAGCGCCACGCCCGAGGAAACGGGAAAAAGTCAGGTCGAGGAATTCGTCAAATACGGAGCCAAGAATGTCGTCTTCCGCAATCTGACGCGGGAAGACGCCCTGAAGCCCGGCTCGGCCGACCTCCTCGACGGTGTCGGCGGCGTTTATTTCTGTGGAGGCGACCAGGCTCGGATCACGAAAGTGCTGCTCGATACGCCCGTCCACGCGAGACTCCTCGATCTCTATGCGGGCGGCGCTGTGATCGGCGGGATCAGCGCCGGGGCGGCCGTGATGAGCCGACTCATGATCACGGGAGACGAAAAGCGTGAGGTGAAATCCGGCGACGAGTTTTCGACGCTTCAAGCCGGGAACATCGTCACAACCCGGGGGCTGGGTTTTATCAGCTCGGCCATTATCGACCAGCATTTCGCGACGCGGAAGCGGCACAACCGGCTGATAAGCCTCGTCGCGGAGAACCCCTCCCTCCTCGGGGTCGGGATCGACGAAACCACGGCCATCATCGTCAGCCGTGGCGAGAGGTTCGAAGTCATTGGCGACAAGGACGTCATCGTCTATGACGCGACGCGGGCGAAGGTCACGATCACACCGTCAAAGGCGGTCGGGATCGTCGGAATGACGACCCATGTCCTTCTCCCCGGCCAAACTTACGACCTCAAGTCGAAAAAGGTTCTCGTCCGCTAAGCGCCGGGCCAGCGCTCTCGGATCCAGAGTTCTTGTTTGTCCTCCCGATCGGGACCTTGGAGGCTTTTAACACCGTTGGAAGACGTCAATGCTCGTTGACACTCAGCGCAGCTTGCCGATCTGCAAGCACAGTGTCACGCCGGCGAATGATCGCTCCGCGTTGATGTCGGCAAAGCCGTAAAGGCCTATTCCCATAAAGCTCAACGGCCTGAAAAACCCTGCATTTCGAGCGGTAATCCAATCCGGGGGCCTATCTTCTTTTTCCCATCATTGCCCGTATCCCCGAACAAGTGCAAGCCGCACGTTTCACAACGCCAACCGCCGACGATGGCGATTCCGATGCCCGCCGAGACATAAAATGACGACGGCTTGAGACTGAAACCGTAAAGCAGGGCCGTATCCCAGACTTCATCGCCGCCGAAGAGCGTCTCGCTATAGAACCTGACTAGGAGGTGGAAAATAAATCCGAAAAATGTTAAATTTAGGGTCCCCAAAGGCCGACGGCCTTTCCGGGACTTCGCGTGGGCGTTTAGCTCAGTTGGGAGAGCGCAGCGTTCGCAATGCTGAGGCCGGGGGTTCGACTCCCCCAACGTCCACCATTTTTTTTCAGGGGCAAAAAACCGGGTCGGCAGGTCTCCCTTTTTCCGTCCATTTCGGTTATGATTTTCCCGGCGGGTTCAGATGACGTTCCTTGTCGATTGCATGCTGGGGAAACTGGCCAAATGGCTGAAGATCCTCGGCTTCGATGTTCTTTATTTTCCCAAGGCGGACGACGATGACCTCCTGGCGCTCGCCCGCCGCGAAGGCCGGACGCTTCTTTCCCGGGATCATGCCTTGCTCGCGCGAGCCAAGGGCTTAACGGCCCTCCTCATCGAAAGCGAGACTTGGGAAAACCAGGTCAGACAAGTTCTCGGCCGGTTCGATCTGTATCCGGAAGCGCGGCCGTATTCCCGCTGCGTCGAATGCAACGCCGGGCTCAAGCCGCTGTCGAAATCCCAGGCGGCCAACCTCGTGACGCCCTTCGTTCATGAGCGGGAGGAGACCTTCGCCATCTGTCCGTCCTGCGGCCGGGTCTTCTGGCCGGGCACGCATTTCAACGGCATGGAGGAAAAGATCGACGGACTGCTCAGGAAGCCCTAATAATTAAAGTGACGCGCAACGGTGTCCCTTAAGTGCCCTTCAAGGTCTTGATCGATTTTCCTCTATCGCTTCCGTTTGACTTTTAAGCGCGTCTCGTATAGTAAAAAGTCAGTCATGATAATCTCAACGGCGGACGGGGCCCCGGGCTTTGCCCGGGAGTCCACTTCCGCCGCGAAAGCTCGTCTCTTAACTCAGGGGAGGGAATGCCTATGCCCGCATTAAGATCGTTTTGGAATCATCGCGCGGTCGTGTTGGTTTTATCCGCGGCGCTTGTCATCGTTTCCGTGGGAATGGAGCCCGCGCAGGCGGCGAACAAAGATTCTTCGAAACTCGTCTATACGTCGCAAGAGCTTTACCGGCTCGGCAGACCGCGCGTCTTCGAAGGCCAGGCCCTCAAGGAAATCGCCTTTCCGCTCGGCGGCATCGGCACGGGCACCGTCTCTCTTGGCGGGCGGGGAAATCTCCGCGACTGGGAGATCTTCAACCGGCCGGGCAAAGGCGTCAACCTGCCGTTCACGTTCTTCGCCCTCCATTTCGAGCAGGAAGGCCGGAAGCCCTTGGTCCGGGTGCTCGAAGGCGCCTTGACGCCGCCGTTCACGGGCGCGGACGGGTATCGCAAGGGCGACGTGCCCGGGCTGCCGCGAATGGAAAAAGCGCGCTTTCACGGCGAATATCCGTTCGCCTGGATCGACATGGAGGACAGCGACCTTCCGCTCCATGTCACGATGGAGGCTTTCAACCCCTTCATCCCGCTCAACCCCGAGGAATCCGGGATCCCGGCGTGTGTCATCCGGTTCCGCATCAAAAACCTCAGCCGCCTGCCGGCCAAGATCACCGTGGCCGGCTCGATCCTGAATCCGATCGGATTCGAAGGCGGCATCGAGGGCGTCGACCACGAGAAATTCGGCCAAAACCTGAACGAGATCCGCAAGGGTCAGGCCCTCTCCGGCCTGTTCATGTCCTCGCGGAAAGTGAAGCCGGACGCGGCCGCGTTCGGGACGATGGCCCTGGCCACGCCGTGGAAGAACATCACGTATCTCTCCCATTGGGTGCGCGGGGATTGGTGGGACGATCTCCAGATTTTCTGGGACGATTTCGCCGCCGACGGCCGATTGAAGAACCTCGAAGACAAGGACCCTTCACCCGACCGGCGGACCGACATCGGGACGCTGGGCCTCGAAGCGACCATCGAGCCGTTCGGCGAGGTCACGCTCCCGTTCTTCCTGTCCTGGAACTTTCCAAACTTCATGGACTACTTCGACATTGTCCGGGAGCAGCGGGGGCAGATGTTCCGGAACCATTACGCGGAACGCTTCGCCGACGCCTGGCAATCAGCGGAATATCTTTTTCAGAACCTCCCCCGGCTCGAAAGAGACAGCCGGCTGTTCCACGAGACATTTTTCTCTTCGACCCTTCCGCCGTATGTCCTCGACGCCGTCTCCAGCCAGGCCTCGATCACCCGGACCATGACCTGTTTCTGGCTGGCCGGGGGGAAATTTTTCGCCTTCGAGGGCTGCAACGACAAGAGCGGCTGCTGCCCGCTCAACTGCGGCCATGTCTGGAACTACGAGCAGTCGATGGCCTTCCTCTTCCCGAGTCTCGAGCGGTTCATGCGGGAGGTGGATTTTCTGAACAACACCAAGGACAACGGCGAAATGGTCTTCCGCACGGCCCTTCCGCTCGGAAGCGGCGTGCTCTGGAAGTTCCGGCCTGCCGCGGACGGAACGTTGGGGAAAATCATCAATCTCTACCGCGACTGGCAGTTGTCGGGCGATATGGAATTCCTGAAGAAGATATGGCCCAAGGCCAAGAAAGCCCTGGAATACACGTGGCTCTCCTGGGACGCGGACAAGGACGGCCTGATCGAGGGCGAGCAGCACAATACCTATGACATCGAGTTTTACGGGCCGAACAGCATGATCGGAACGTTTTATCTGGGCGCGCTCCTGGCCGGGTCGAAGATGGCCGACGCCGTCGGCGACGCGGAAGCCGCGAACGAGTACCGGGACATCTTCGAGAAAGGCAAGGCGAAGTTCAACGGCCTTCTGTGGAACGGCGAGTATTATGTCCAAAAGTACGACCAGGTCATGGAAAAGAAATATCAATACGGCGACGGCTGCCTGTCCGACCAGATGCTCGGCCAATGGCTGTCGATGGTCGCCGGGCTGGGCCGGTTCCTTCCGGAGGACCGCCTGAAAACGACGCTGGGCTCGATCTTCAAGTACAATTTCATGCCCGATTTCCGGAATTTCTCGAACGCCCAGCGCTCGTATGCCCTGAACGACGAGCGGGGCCTTTTGCTCTGCACCTGGCCCAAGGGCGGGCGGCCGCCGCTGCCGTTCGTCTACTCGGACGAGGTCTGGACCGGCATCGAATACCACGTCGCTTCGCACCTGATGTACGAGGGCCTCGTCGACGAAGGCTTGACCGTCGTTAAAGCCGTCCGCGACCGGTATGACGGCCGGAAGCGCAACCCGTGGGACGAGATCGAATGCGGCCATCACTACGCGCGCGCCATGTCGTCGTGGGGCGTCCTTCTCGCTCTCTCCGGCTATTCCTATTCCGGCACGGCCATGAGCCTCGAGTTTGCGCCGAAGATCTATCCGGACAATTTCCGGACGTTCTGGAGCGCGGGAAGCGGCTGGGGCGGCTACGCGCAGAAAGAAGAGAAGGGGAAAGCCGAGAAAATCGAGCTGACGGTCGCGTCGGGAGAACTAGCGCTTCGGGAATTCTGTTTCATGCCGACGCCCACGCTCCAGGCGAAAAAGCTCGTCGCGCTGGCGGGAGAGGCCGGGGGCAAACCCTTCAAGCCCTCGTTCAAACAGGAGGGGAGCAAGATCAAGGTGACCTGGGCCAAGCCGCTCGTTCTCAGGGCCGGCGAGAAGCTCGTCTTCGAAGCGGGGTTCTGAGGCCGGTTGCTTCGATGCGAAAGGATGCCTTCTGATGCCGTGATATCCGGTGACAGACACGCCTATGGCGGTGTGAGTCGCCGGCGCGGGGCCGGGCGAACGAGAAATCTCAGAAGTTGACGGACAGCCCGAAGGTGAACATCGTCGTGTATTTCGTGCTTTGGGTGGCGCTGCCGTAGTAGTTCCAAGTGTCGTCGCTGTACAGGTAATTGCTGTACTCGGTGACCAGGTCGCCGGCGATGAGCCGCAGCTCGCCGAACAATGAAACGTAGCGGATCGGAGTCAGGCGGACCCCTCCGCCGAAGCTGTAATCGAACTTCGAAATGGATTTGGCCCCGTTCCATTGGGGGAAGTCCGATCCCGAAAGCGTGTAGGACTCCGTTCCCGATCCCAATCCCAGGTAGCCGTAAACCCCGAAAAGTCCGGACTCCACCGGATACCAGCTCAACATAAGGTCGAGGAAGATGAAGCTCAACTTCGGGTCGGTATATTTCACATTCGGGCCGAAGGTCATACCGGGCATTTCAGGTGCGGAGAAGTTCGGGAACGCGCCTCCGGCATAGATCAGCCGAGCTCCCGCGCCGAAAGACGCCCAGGCGAAATCATAGCCGGCGAAAAACCCCATGCTTCCGGCGGTCGCGGAGATGGACAATTCCTCGCCTTCCCCGGGATAATGAAAGAGCGGACCTCCCATCGAATGATAAAATCCACCGAGATAAAAACCCCGATGAGGGCCGTTCGCGGACGCCTTTTCTTCCGCCCCGAATACGGGCGAGGCGGCGACACACAAAATCCCGATCCCAATGAATATTATGATTTTTTTCATCTTGATCTCACTATATTCAACAGCAAAATGAAAAGCAAACCCATTTTCGAAGGACGATCGACGCGGTCGGGAGCCCGCTCATAACTTAATAAATTCGCCGATCCTCTTGTCCTGGCGGATGGCCTCGAATTCCTTGTCGTTGAGAATTCTCCCCCAGTCCTTGAATCCGAACGTTCGCGCCCTGGACAAATAAGAGGCTGCCTGATCGACATTCCCGGCAGCGGCGAAGGCTTTGGCATAATCGAACATCATTTCGCCCGGCATTTTCGAGGAGAGATTGGCGATCATGGCCCCGTTTCGCTCCAAATACGAAGGGTCCAATTCCACGGCTTGAATCAAATGCTGCACCCCTTCCTCCTCCTGACCCTGCAGGAGAAGAACGTTGCCCAGGCCGAAATGGGCGGACACGTTTTTCGGGTCCAAGGCCAGAGCCTTGGAATACATGGCGGCCGCTTCATCAAACTTTTGGAGGAATAAGCAAGCGCCGCCGAGATTATTGTAGGCGCTGGCAAAGGATCCGTCGAGTTCGATCGCTTTGTTGAACTGTTCGGCCGCTTTGGCGAAATCATTTTGCTTGAAATACGCCATGCCCAGGTAATTGCGCGGCTTGGCCGAAGCGGGCTCTGCGGCGCAGGCTTTGGTGAATTCGTCGATGGCTTTGCCGGTTTCGCCGTTTTCTAGAAACATCATGCCCCGGCCCATCAGAGCTTTGAATGCTCCGGGCCCCATCGGAATCGTGCCCACCGACTGCGTCGCGCAGGAAATAGCCAGCCAACAAAAGGCGATGACGATAACCGAAGAATAGGTTTTCATTCCTTGACCTCCTTATGCCGAGACAATCGGCCGCGTGCCGCCTCAACGGCGGCCCGCTCCTCGGCCGCCGTGGAAAGTGTAGACGCGACTCCAATCTTTACTAATGCCAATCCGGAAAGACGTCGTGGGCGCCGCTCGAGAAAAGCGGCTTGATTTTTTTTGAGGCGACGTCCACGAGAGAAAGCGACCATTGTCCCTGGTAGGGATAATGCTCGGTGCCCGAGGCGAACACAATAGTCCGGCCGTCGGCCGACCAGGAAGGGTAGTAATCGAAGGTGTCGGGCAGGTCGGTCAGCCTGTCCTGGCCGCTCCCGTCCGGATTCATAATCCAAATATCCCCTTTCCCGTCGGCCTGCGACGAGACAAAGGTGATTTTTCGACCATCGGGCGAAAAGTGGGGCCGGCAGGCGTTCCCGCCCCGGGTGACTTGCGTTATGGTCTTGGACTTGAGGTCATAGACAAACACGTCCCAACCGAGAAGCTTCTTCCCGGTGAAGGCCAGGAGCGGCGCCGCGGGAGAAAACTCCGGGAGCCCGCTGGAATCCGAAAATTCCGGAATAAGCCGTTCGAGCATCTGCGTCTCCAGGTCGATGCTCCACAGGGTATAGCTCCTGTCCAAGCCCGTGCGGCGCTGCTCGGTGAAGGCGATGCGCTTCCCGTCGGGAAACCAGGCCTGCTCGATGGCGTCGTGCTCGGCGCGCGTAACCTGCCGGACATCGGAGCCGTCAGCGTTCATAACAAAAATCTGATACCGCCCGCCCGGGTTGGCGGAGAAGGCGATGCGTTTCCCGTCGGGGGACCATTTCGGAAATTCGCTGCTCCAGGACGCGTCCGTGAGTTTTCGCAGCCGGTCCGAGGTGAGGACGTAGATTTCGTTGTTGCCGTCCATGTCGGATTGAAAAACGATTTCCCCGCGGAACTCGCTCGCGGCCCGAAGGGCAGCGAGGTCGATGTTTCGAGGCGTTTCCGTCTGTGAGGCGGATTTCCGGCCGCAGGCCAGGCTGAGGATGACAACCGCGCCCGCCAGGCAAATCAGCGCGTTTTTTCTCATGTTATTATTATGAGCGTTCATCCGCGCCTTGACAAGCGGTCAATGGTCACATATAGAACAAAGTGTGGCTCGTCCGCGATGAACAAACGGATCATCCGAATCGCGCTGGCCCTGCTCGTGACGGGGGCAATCCTTTTTGTATTCTTTCGAAAAACCGGCTGGGGAGAAATCCGGGAGGCGTTCGCCTCTATCCCCTTGGGGGCGGTCGGCCTGTACATGGCCATTTCTCTCCTGGGGGCGGCCGTGCGGTCCGTCCGCTACCGCGTTCTGCTTTCCGGCCGCATCGGCCGGGGCGAGCTTTTTTTAGTTACTTTAGTCCAGAATTTTTCGGTCGACCTTCTGCCGGCCCGCTCGGCCTCCCTGGTTTTCTACACTTATCTCACCCGCCGGCGGGGCATCCTTCTCGAAGAGGGGGCCTCGAGCTTCGTGATCGCCGTCTTTTACGACGCCCTGGCCTTAGGCCTGATGCTGGGAGCCGCCGCTTTCGTTCTCATCAAATCGCTGGGCGCGGATGTCCCCGCGGCGTCGATCGCCTGGGGGTTGGTCGTGATCGTGGCCGTTTCTTTACTGGTCATCATCCTGGCCAAGCCCTTGGCGGGCTGGGCCAGGAAAATTTCCCGGAGGATGCAGCTTGTTAAAATCGCGGCCGCTTTCGCGACCGTCGAGGATTATTTTTCAAGGCACGGGGCGGCCGGCGAAAAGGTCAAGCTGCTCGGCCTGAGTTTTATAATCAAGCTGGTCAAATACGTTTCGTTGTATGTCCTCTTCGTCGGCATATCGGGCGCGATCGTCTCCCCGCGGTCTCTGTCCTTGTTCAGTTTCGGCGTCGCCGGAGCCGAGCTCTCGTCCTTCCTTCCGATCCAGGGATTGGCTGGCCTGGGAACTTGGGAGGCGGCCTTCGCCCTGGTCGCGGGAAAAATCGGCCTAGCGCTCAAAAGCCCGTTCCTGACGGCACTGGTTATACACCTGGTCACCCAGGTGTGGGAGTACGGGCTGGGCCTCGGCGCCCTGTGGATCCTGTCCGTCCGGGCCCGCGGCCAGGAATAGCCGGCGGAGCACTTATTTCAACGGCGGCCGGGGCCCCGGGCTTTACCCGGGGGTCCACTTCCGCCGTACTCGCCCGTGGATATAAGCCACGGGCGAGCGGCGAGCCGAAGGCTCGTCCCTTGACACAACGGTCGCCAGCATCGCCTTGATTTCGGGGTTGTCCTTGGCGCCGACGCCTTCGATCGTTATCGTGATCTTGGTGCCGTTGCGGAAGGCCACGTGCATGGTCTGCTGCATGTTTAATAGATTAGAGCTTTCTGAATTTCGGGATTGCGTTGTCTGTCACCAAAATATTGAAGCTCGAGATTCCGATTCGATAATTCAGCCGCAGCTCGGGGCGCTCTTGCCCCGGAGCGTGCTCATCATGATCGCCCAGGCGCAGCCCACGCCGGGGCGGACTCGGATGGCGTCGAACGGGCAGTTGCGCATACAGGCTCCGCATTCCATGCACAGATCGCGATCGATGAGCCGGGCCTTTTCGCTCCCTTCTTCCATGGCGAACACGGCGTGCGGGCAGACGTCCACGCATATCCCGCAGCCGCGGCATTTATCCGGATCGTATTCGAGCGTGACGACGTTGGGAAGATAACGCAGGGACATTGGTGGACTCCTTTCAACCTTTGAGGACGGCGGAGACGATCAGGGCGGCGGCGCCGAGAACGGACGAGACCAGGATAAGCGGGACCGCTTTCCTCATTTCCTTGACGACGCCCGAAAGCGAGGTGATGGGGCTCGACCCCGTGAAATTCATGGCCAGGAAGGCCGAGAGCGCGGGCAGGATGAGAATATAAGAGAGCGAGCCGGCCCAGCCCGCCGGCGATACGGGCAGGCCGTGGATCGCGAGGATGGCAGCCGTCCAAACGAGGCCGAGGAGCCAGCCTTTCCAGGCGAAAGCGCGGCCGGGGATCCAGGGGAGAAGCACGGGAACGGCCACAGCCCCGACGATGACGGATCCGAGGATCGCCGGAAAATCGACGGAAAACAACCGCAGGCCGAATAAGCCCGGGATCCAAAGAGCGAAGACGGCGAGAAACGCCCAGTGTTTGAAAACGGTGACGAGCTCGACGGGCGTCAGAACGAGCCGGTCCTTGAATCCGAATCGCGCCAGTCTCATGGCTGGCGTCGTTTTCATTCCGGCGCGCATGAAGGCCGGAATATCCTCGGCCCGGTTCGGTCCGTAGGCGATGTGGAATTTGGCGCGCTTGGTGACTTCGTGGGCGGCGACGCCGGGCGCGCCGAGCTGGGGGAGGATGAGCCGGCGGTGAGAGACGACCTTGTCGAGGCCGGAGCTCTCGATCCGGCGAACGAGTTCGTCCGTGCCGAAGGTCCCTTTGCCGGCGGCGCACCAGACGTTGATCCCGCGCGTGTCGAGGACGAGGATCCAGCCGTCGCTGCCGTCCAACGCCCGCCGGACGCGATCGAAGCTCATCTTGAAATTGGCCGTGACGAAAACGGGGGATGCGGCGTCAGGACGGCCGACCCCGTAGAGCCCCGGCGGAACGGTGTACGTCATGCGGCCGAGGCCCAGCCGGACCCGCCACGTTCCGGCGCGATCGGCGAAGCTCAATCGCCCGGATACGAGAGGAACGTCGCCGGCGGGAGTGCTCGTCCGCCCCGTCATCCAAGGAAAGTTCGCGCTGCGGTCCGTTGAACCGTCGTCGCAGGTTAAGGGCTGCTGCGATCCGCAGCATGTTTCGTCGCAGGCGCACGAAACGCTCTCGGGGTCCTTGAGAAACCGATCGAATATTTTGGTTACGGCTTCTCTCCTTCCCCGCAGCAACCTCCAGTTTCTTTGAGCTTCAGGACCGCGTCGGCGAACGCGCCGATACTCTCCCGAATGGTTTCTTGTTTTTCGGCCGGCAAAAGATCGAGGACGCGGGCGATGTAGCTATTGTATCGGCTTTCGATCTCGACGAAGACCTTGCGGCCTTGTTCAGTGAGCGAGATGTCGATATAGCGACGGTCCTTTTCGTTCGGCTGCCGGTTCACCAGACCGAGAATGACGAGTCCTTGGATCGTCCGACTCAGCGTGCTCGTGTCCAGGCCGAGGGCCGCTGCCAGGTCCACGAGCGCAACACTTCCCCTGCTGCCGATCTCCAGCAATGTATGGCACTGGGCGGTTGTCAGGCCGCAACAGTCCTCGCGCTCCTCGAATACGCCGCCCGATTCACGCTCGATAACCCTTAATTTTTCCCGGATAAATTTGATTTTTTCGATGTTCATTGTAATTTCCATTAATGTTAGATAATAATAATTGTAAATAGCAACAATTACATTGTCAAGCTTTTTTTGCGGTAAACCTTTTTTCCCCGCTTTCCGCTATTCCAAATTCTTTCGGAAGCGAAGCGAGCTGAGGACAATCGTCGTCACGCCGAAGACCAGCAGGAACAGGAGCTCCGGCCAGAGGATCGCCGGACCGTTTCCCTTGAGCAGGATCTCCCGGACGATCTTTCCGAAGTAACGGAGAGGATTAAGATAGGTCACATAACGGATAAGCCTCGGCATGTTTTCGATCGGCGAGAAAATCCCCGATAAAAGCATCGCCGGCATGACGAAGAACATGGTGGACATCATCGCCTGGCCCTGGGTGCGCGAAATCGTCGAGATGAAAAGGCCCATGCCGAGCGTCGTCAGGATGAAGAGGAAAGACGAGCCCAGCAGAAACGGGACGCTCCCGCGGATCGGGACGTCGAAGACGACCTTCCCGGCCGTCAGGACGAGAAGAATGTCGAAAAAGCCGATGGCGGCGAACGGGATGGTCTTGCCCAGGATCAGCTCGCGCGGTTTGATCGGCGAGACGATGAGCTGCTCGAGCGTGCCGAGCTCGCGTTCCCGGGTGATGGCCATGGACGTCAGCATCATCGTCGTGATTAAAAGGATCATGCAGATGACGCCCGGAACCATCCAGAACGAGCTTTTCAGTTCCGGGTTGAACCAGATCCTCGGCTCGAAACGGGGAAGCCCTCCGGATCGGCCGGCCATGGCCTCCCGGATAACGCTTTCCGAGAACCGGGCCGAAATCAGATCGATGTAATTCATGATAATGGTCGCCGTATTGGCGTCGGCCCCGTCGATGATCACTTGAACGGGGCTGCTTTCGCCGCCCTGGAGCCGCTTGGCGAACCTTTCTGGAATGACGATGCCCGCCTGGACTTTGCCCGCCTGGAGGAGGTCGTCCAAGCCGGAGGTCGAAGCCGGCGCGGCGGCCAATTCGAAATAGCCGGAGCGCGTGAATGTGGTCAGGAAGGCGCGGCTCTCCTGGGAATGGTCGTCATCGACGGCGGCCAGCGTGATGTTCTTGATGTCCACCGTCGCCGCGTAGCCGAATAAAATGAGCTGGATCACCGGCGCCAAGAACAGGGGCGCGATCATCCGCTTATCCCGGAAGACCTGGATGAATTCCTTGCGGATGATGTGACGTATCACTTTAAACATATCGGTGTTCTATTCCAAGCGGAGCTTGAGGCGCCTAAGGCAGGCGGCGAAAACCAAAAAGCCGAAGGCCGACAGGGCGATGATTTCCGGCCAGAGCGAGCCGAAACCGTATCCTTTCAGGAAGATGCCGCGCAGGGCCGTCAAGAAATATCGCGCCGGAACCAGGTGCGTGACGAGCCGGATGACCCCCGGCATGCTGGCGATGGGCGAGATGAATCCGGACAGGAGGAACGAAGGAAGCATCGAGGTTAGAATGGCGACGGTGTAGGCGAGCTGCTGGCTTTTCGTGATGATGGAGACGAACAATCCGATCCCCAACCCGCAAAAGAGAAAGATGGCCGAGACGGTGAACAGGCAAAAGATATTTCCGCGGAGAGGGACGCCGAAGATCAAAATCCCTGCTAGAACGATGAGCAGCACCTGGACCATTCCCAGCCCGAAATAGGGGATGAGCTTGCCGATGATGATTTCATAGCCGCGGACGGGCGAGGCGATGAGCTGCTCCATGGTCCCGTTCTCCCACTCCCGGGCGACGGTGAGCGACGTCAGCATGGCCGTCATGACCATCATCACGACGGCGATGAGGCCTGGGACGATGAAATTGGCGCTCTTGAGCTCCGGGTTGTACCAGATCCGCGTGCGCGTCTCCACCGAGGGAAGACCCGAGGACCGGAGCCCGCCTTGGCGGGCCATGCTTTCGGCGAGGATGTCCGTCGTGAATTTCTGGACGAGCCGGGAAATATAGCCGAGCGCGATCAGGGCCGTGTTGTTGTTGGTCCCGTCCACTAAAAGCTGGATCGCGGTGTCGGCGCCCCGGGCCGCGTCCTTGGCGAAATCGTTCGGAATGACGATGATGAGTTGCGCCTGGCCTGTCTTCAAGAACTGCTCCGCTTGGGCGTAATTATCCAAGAGAGGGCGCAGGGCGAAATATTCGCTGGACCGGGTCCGGGCGATGAGGTCGCGGCTCAAAGACGACTGGTCCTGATCGAGGACGCCAATCGGAACGTGCCGGATATCGAAGGTGATAGCGAAGCCGAAGAGCACGACAAGGATGATGGGCAGGCCGATGGCCAGGAACAAGCTTCGCGGGTCGCGCCGGATGTGGAGGGCTTCTTTTCGGGCGAGAGGGACGATGCGCCGGATCATGCGGTTCGGGCTCCTCTGATGGCCGCGACGAAGACCTCTTCGAGCGTGGCGGTTTCCCGGCCCGCGATGCGGGCCTTGAGATCCCGGGGCGGCCCGATGGCGATGATCTTGCCGTTATAAATGATCGCGATCCGATGGCAGCGCTCGACCTCGTCCATATAATGCGACGTGACGAATGTTGTGGTCCCCTGGACGGACAGCTCGTAGATCAATCTCCAGAAATCCCGCCGCGAGGCCGGGTCGACGCTCGCCGTCGGCTCGTCCAGGAAAAGAATCTCAGGCTTGTGAAGGATGGCGCAGCCGAGCGCCAGCCGTTGTTTCCACCCGCCGCTCAAGTCCCGGGTCAGGGCGTTTTCGCGTCCCTCGAGGCCGGCCATGCTCAACACCCATGCCTTGCGCTCCTTCAAGAGCGACGGCGCCAGACGGTGGATGCCTCCGTGAAAATTGATGTTCTCGGAAACCGTCAGATCGCCGTACAGGGTGAATTTCTGGGACATATAGCCGATGATCTTTTTGATTTCCTCCGGCTGGGCGGAGATGCTGAATCCGCCGACCGTTCCCTGTCCGGAGGTCGGCTGCAGGATCCCGCACAGCATCCGGATCGTGGTGGATTTGCCGGCGCCGTTCGGGCCGAGGAAGCCGAAGATTTCGCCTCTTTGGACGTCGAAAGAGACGCGATCGACGGCCGTGAACGAGCCGAATCTTTTGGTCAGGTCCCGGACGTCGATGCTGAGGGGGTTCATGGATTCTGCCTCTGGGCCAGCGCTAAAAAGACATCCTCGAAGGACGGGGGAATCTTCTTGAGGCTCTTCACCGGGATGTTTTCTTCCTCGAGCTTCCCCCTTATTTTTTCGAGGCCTTGGCTGCCCGTTTCAAAAACGATGTGAACCGTCTCGCCGAAGGGATGGACGCTCTTGAGCCCGGGGACGCTCTTCAGGGCTTTCATCGACGGCTCCAAGGGAGCGATGAGCTCGGCGATCTCGTCCTTCATGCCGGCGGTAAGATTCCGCGGCGAGTCATAAGCCAGGATGCGGCCTTCATCGATGAACCCGACTTGACGGCACCGGGCGGCCTCGTCCATGTAGGGAGTGGTCATGAGGATGGTGACTCCCTGGTCATGAAGTTCCGTCAGAAGCCGCCAGAGCTCCTGGCGGGAGACCGGGTCCACGCCCGTCGTCGGCTCGTCCAGGAGCAGGATTTCCGGCGTGTGAAAAAGATTGCAGGCGAGGGCCAGTTTTTTCTGCATGCCGCCGGACAGATTCCTGGCGAGCCTGTCTCCGAACGGGCCGAGGGCGCTGAATCCGAGCAGCTCGCTCTTGCGCTCGAGAAACCGGTTTTCCTGAACGCCGTAGAGGTCGGCGAAAAATTTCATGTTCTCCGCCACGGTCAAGTCGCCGTAGAGGCTGAAATGCTGGGGCATGTAGCCGATGCGCTCTTTGACCTGGAAAGGCTTCTTGGCCACGTCGAAGCCGGCGATCTCGATCCGGCCCCGCGTCGGACGGAGCAGTCCGATCAAGAGACGCAGCAATGTGGATTTGCCGGCACCGTCGGGACCGATCAGGCCCGCGAGCGTCCCTTTCTCGATCTCCAGGTCGAGATCATGGATGGCGGATGTCCGGTCGAATTTCTTGACGAGGCCTTCGGCTTTAATCGCGATCATCTATGGCTTGAGCGATATTTTGACGTCCACCGGCATGCCGGGTTTGAGCTCGCCGTCCGCGTTATCGAGATAGGATTTGACCATATAGACGAGTTTGAGGCGTTCTTCTTTCGTCTGAATGTTCCTGGGCGCGAATTCGGCCTCTTCGGAAATGAAATCCGCTTTTCCCTTGAAGGTTTTTCCGGGAAAAGAATCGCACGTCACGGCGACTTCGCTTCCCACTTTCACCCGGCCCACGTATTGTTCCGGGATATAGGCCTTGACGTAGGTTTGTCCGAGGTCGATGATGCTGAAAAGAACGGCGCCGGGCACGGCCAGCTCGCCGAGCTCGATGTTCTTGACCTCGATGTATCCCTTAACTGGAGACTTGACCTCGGTGTCCCGCAGGACCCGCTCGAGGTACTGCCGCTGCGCGTCGAGGCCCCGGACGTCGGCGGCGGCCATCTCGAGCTCCTCCTTTTCACTGCCGCGGAGCGCCATCTGGTAATTTTCCTGGGCGCCTATGTGTTGCTCCTGCGCCGCCTTGAGGGCGAGATCGGCCTTTTCTTTTTGTGTCTGCGACACGGCGCCTTCACCCAGGAGCTTGGCCAGCCGCTGCTGGTCTTTTTCCGCGATCTCGAGCTGTTTGGATGTGATTTCTACCTGGGTTTTGGCCACGGCGATCATCTCTTTCTTGGTCCCGATTTTTGCCAACCTCAACCGGGCTTCGGCCGCGTCGATTCCCGCTATCACCTGCTCGATCTGGATCCGGATCTTCTCGGCGTCGATGACACACAGCAAATCGCCTTTATTGACCTTTTGTCCTTCCTTGACAAGGATCTGAAGCACTTGCCCCTGGGCCTCGGCCCTGACCTCGGTCTTGACGGCTTCAATGGTTCCCGATATCTCGACCTGGCCTCCGTTCGCGGCGTCTTTCCGGCAGCCCGCCAGGCCGGCCAGCAGGACGATAAGGGAGATCAGAACCGGGTTTTTGATGATCTTTCTCATGGCCGCTCCTTGTTCTCTCACTATTATTTATAAGCGTTTTTTTGGTTTTCTTCTAGCAAAAAATGAAAGGACTCTCCGGCGGCCTTTCAAATCGAGGGAAAAAGGCTGGCAAAAGCAACCTTTTCGCTTCTTTTCTTATCTTATAGAGTTGAGGAGATACTAAGCGTGGCCATCCAGGATTATGCGCTGGCAAGCAAGCTCGAAATATCGGATAATCCAGCTATGAGCCGGCTCAAGGAAAAGAGCTTCGAGTTCCCTCTTGCCGCTCCCGAGGAAGAATCCTTGGACGACCTCATCGTCCGAAGCGTGGGGGGCGATGCCCTGGCCATGGAGAAAATCTATGGCCGCTATAAAACCGCTCTCTTCAATCTGGCTTATCGCTACACCTTCAACCGGGCGACGGCCGAAGATCTTCTCCAAGAAATCTTCATCAAGATATTCACTCATCTCGGGGATGTCCGGAAAAGCGCGACATTCACGGGCTGGGTCTATCGCATCGCCCTGAACACCTGTTTCAGCTACCTCCGGGAAAAAAGGGTGGAACTCGAGAAAAACGTACCCCTGGCCGATGTCGAGGGCACCCTTCACGTCGCGGGGGAAGACGAGCTTTCGAGCGATGTCCGCAAGCCTCTCGACGACGCCATCGCGGGCCTGCCGAAAAAGCTCAAGGAGATCTTCCTCCTCCACGACGTCCAGGGCTTCAAGCACGAGGAGATCTCCAGGATGCTCGGGCTTTCGGTCGGGACTTCCAAATCCCAGCTCTTTAAAGCCCGGCTGAGGCTCAGGAAATATTTGGAAAACAAGAGAGCGTGCTAAGGAGGTTGACCATGAAATGCTCACAAGCGCATAAATTCATCGGCGATCGACTGGACGGAGGGCTCGGTCCGGAAGACAACGAGCGGCTCCGCGAACATCTTGCGAGCTGCCCGGACTGCCGGGACCTGCTTAAAGACTTTCAAAAGATCGTCGAGCAGGCCAAGGATCTGCCGAAGCACGAGCCGTCGAACAGAGCCTGGACGGCGATCCTGAGCGGAGTCCGCGCGGCCGGCCGCGAGCCGTCCGCCATGCGGATGCCTAAGCCGAAGTGGCGCGAGATTTATATTTTTACGGGCCGGGCCAGATATGTCTGGGCGGCGGCGCTTTTCCTCGTCGTGGTCGGCGGGATCGCGGTCGGGCTCTTTCGCCCCGGAAAAGATCTTTCCGGACTGTCTGAGCAGGACCGCTACACGCTGGCCAAGTTGGAAGAAGCGGAGAAGCATTATAAGCTGGCCATCCGCGCCCTGAACGACGCGGTCGGATCTCAGAAGAACGGGCTCGATCCGCAGGTGGCCGCCGTCTTCAGCCGGAACCTCAGGGAAATCGACACGGCCATCCAAGCCTGCCAGAACGCGGTGTCGAAGGAGCCGAACAGCCTCGATGCGAGGGAATATCTGCTCGGAGCATACAAGGATAAGGTCGCGTTCCTTGATAACATCATCGACGTCAAGAAAATATTCCCGTCCGGGAAGACGGCGGGGAGCATCCTATAATTCCGCGTGAACAAGGAGGACGAACATGAATAACAGAAAAATAGCCAAGACGGTGGTCGTTCTGGCCGTCGCGTGTCTCGCCTTCGGACTTTACTCCGGCGTCGTCTGGGCCGGCGAGAAATACGAAGAAAAATTCAATAAAACCGAAACCCTGGCCAAGGACGGCAAGGTCATCCTCAGCAACGTTTCCGGCAAGATCGAGATCCAGAGCTGGGACCAGGCGCAGGTGAAGATCGACGCGACCAAGATCTCGGATTCGAGTTCGCTCGAGAGGGCCAAGGAGAATTGCGCCAGGGTGATCATCGAGGTCACGAAATCCGGGAACATCGTCCAAATCGCGACCAAATATCCCGAGCACACCCGCAATGTGAACGTCTCGGTGAACTACGTGGTCTGGGTTCCGGACAAGGCATCCGTCAAAATCAAATCCGTGAGCGGCAGCGTCGTCGTCACGTCGATCGGCGGGTCGTTGGACGGCAACCTCGTCAGCGGCAGCGTGACGCTCAGCAAGATCGCGGGGAGCGTGGACTTCCGGACCGTCAGCGGGAGGATCGAGATCCAGGACGTCGGTGCCGATATCGACGTGCAGACCGTTTCCGGCTGGATCAGCGCCACGCGCGTCAAGGGCTCCTTGGACGCCGAGACGACCAGCGGCTCGATCGTGCTCAAAGAGATTTCCGAGGCCAAGTCCGTGCGGGCTAAGGTGCTGAGCGGCAGGATCTCCTATGACGGGCTGCTCGGCGCCGGCAGCAAGGTCAATCTCGAAACGCTGAGCGGAGGCATCGATCTGACCCTGCCCGCGAATGCGAACTTTGAGCTCGATGCCAAGACCTTCAGCGGCCACGTCAACTCCGAATTTCCCATCACCATGTCCGGCAATATCTCGCCGAAGGAGCTCCGGGGCGTCGTGAACAACGGCGGCTCCACGCTGCGGCTCAAGACCTTCAGCGGCTCGATCAACATCCGGAAGAAGTGACGGCGCAAACGCCGGTTCCCCTTTGGCGCGGCCCCGGAGAGGGGAGAAGGGCAAAAGGGCAGCGGCAGCAACGCCGACTGACATCCTGGGGCTCTTTTAATTTGATACGTTCGACGGCGCCAAACCCCGATTTTTAAATCGGGGTAAAAAGCGCCGCTCAGTATTAACCCTGAGCATACCCCGGGCTTCAGCCCGGGGAGTCGAATGGGTTGATTTTTTGACATTTTTCGGTTAAATTCTTCTCAAGAAGTGCCTCACAAAAAATGAAAAAATACTTTTTTATCCCTTTTTTCCTTTTATCTCTTTCCATTCCATCGCGGATCGGGCAGGCTCAGACGACCGTCAACCCCGACTTCAGCTTGATCGGAGATATGCGGATGGTGGGCCACCGCCAGGCTCCGGCCGATATCAGCGACAACAAATTAAGGTTCGATTTTCACGAGCTGGAAATTGTGGCTGGAGGCTACTTAAATCCCTATGCCCGCGCCGACGTGACGATGGGCCTGACGAAGGGAGGAATCGACATCGAGGAGGCGTATGCCACACTCCTCAAGGGGCTGCCGTGGAATCTTCAGATCAAGGCCGGCCAGTACCTGGTCGATGTCGGGTTAATAAACACACAGCATACCCATCAGTGGTCCTGGATCGAGCGGCCTTTGATGTTCAAGCGATTCTTCGGCGAAGAAGGCCTGAAGGCCGTCGGCCTGAATGTTTCGAGCCTCGTTCCAGCCGGCCCTAACGCCATCACGATATCCGGCAATGTATTCACGGGAGGGTCTTATTGGGGAGAAAGCGGGGATGCCGCCGATGCCGGTTTGACCGGGAGCGCCCGGGTCTCTTTTTTTATGTCTTTGACAGATCATGCCTCGTTGGAGTTGGGGTGTTCGGGGCTTAGCCGCCAGGGCGACTCAGAGAAGAAAACCGGGATGACTTTGGGGGATTTCGATTTCAAATATAAATGGCGGCCGGATATGTATCAATCGCTTGTCATCGTCGCCGAAACCATGATCGGTTCGAGAGAGCTGAACGAAACTGATCCGGCGAATGGAGCGCCCAAAAAGATAACGCCATCCGGCGCTTTTGCCTCTATCGACTATCAGTTTAAACGGCAATATAATGCCGGTGGATTTATCGATTATAGCCGGGATCCTTCCCGGGAGGATGGACACCAATTGGGCTTCGGGCTTTTCGGAGGATTTTCTTTAGTTGAAGAAACCTACCGGATCGGAGTCATTCTGAGGCAGGATCAGGGGAGCGCTCTCGGCAGGCCGTATCAAACGATCATGGTTCAGCTCCTCTGGTCGTTAGGTCCTCACAAGCCGCATCAGTTTTGATAGAGGATACGATGAAAAACTTGCTAGCCGTCCTCATGACCCTATTGATGATCGCGGTCGTGTCCGCCGGGGCAAAGATCAATGTCGTCACCTCGACTTCGGATTTGAAATCGATCACCGAATATCTCGGGGGCGATCGCGTCGCTGTTAAATCCATTAACAGCGGCAAAGACAACCCTCATTTTGTCGAGGTCCTTCCCAATTATATGATCCTTGTGGTCAAGGCCGATCTGTACTTGAAGATCGGGCTGGGGCTTGATTTTTGGGCGCAGCCGATTATCGACGGCTCTCGCAACAGCAGGCTGGTGATCGTGGATTGTTCGGAGGGCGTCGACGTTCTGGAAAAGCCGGCCGGGAAAGTCGATGCCTCCATGGGCGACGTCCACCCTCAGGGGAATCCCCATTATTGGCTAAACCCCGCGAACGGCCTGATTATAGCGAAAAACATCGCAAGAGGATTGGCCCAGGTCGATCCAGGCAACGCCAATGATTATGAGACCGCGCTCAAGAGATTCGAGAGCGAGCTTCAGTCCAGGATTGAAGGCTGGCAAAAAAGAGCGGAAGCACTAAAGGGGATGGAAATCGTCACCTATCATAATTCCTGGCCCTATTTCTGCCAGGCGTTCGGGATCAAAGTCGCCGGGTTTGTGGAACCGAAGCCGGGAATCGAGCCGACGGCGTCCCATATCGCCGAACTGATCAATATCATGAAAACCCGGGGCGTCAAGATTATCGGCAAAGAGCCGTATTTTTCCGATAAAGCACCCAAGGTGATCGCCGCTTCGACGGGAGCGAGGATTGTCAACCTTCCGCCATCGGTGGGAGGGGCCGAGGGAACCGACAATTATTTCTCTTTATTCGACACATTATTATCTGTCTTAATCGCAGCGGCAAGGAGCGCTCTTTGATCCATCTGTTTTCTTATCCCTTTGTCCAAATGGCCCTCCTGGCGGCGCTGGTGCTGGCAGGCATCCATTCCTACTTGGGCTTTCACGTCGTCAGCCGCGGAGTGATCTTTGTCGATATCTCGATGGCCCAGGCGGCAGCCTTCGGAGCGGTTGTGGCGATGATCCTGGGATATGAGCAGCACTCCTGGGCCGCCTATTTTGTGAGCCTCTTTTTCACGCTGAGCGGGGCGGCGATCATATCCGTCTCTCGAACCCGCGACAATCGCATCCCGCAGGAAGCGTTTATCGGAATCGTTTATGCGGGATTCTCCGCAGGGGTTATACTTCTTCTGGCGGGGCATGCCGGCGGGACCGAAGAGCTGGAGGAGGTCCTGGCCGGGTCGCTCTTGACGGTGCAGATCCATGACTTGATCTCAACGGCCATTCTCTACGCTGCGATCGGGGCGTTTCATTGGCTTCTCCGAGGACATTTTTTCCGTTTATCACAGGACCGGGCCGGAGCAATCAAGGACGGCTGGAATGTCGGGTGGTGGGATTTTCTGTTTTATGCTTCCTTTGGGCTCGTCGTGACCTCCTCTGTGCATGTCGCCGGAGTCCTGCTCGTGTTTTCATTTTTGGTCATTCCGCCGGTGATCGCTCTCCTCTTCACGAAGAAAAAAGGATTGCGGTTGGCCGTGGGCTGGTTGGTGGCTTTTGGTGGAAGTGTGCTCGGAATCGCGATTTCCTTCTCGCTAAACCTCCCGGCGGGCCCTTCCATCGTCGGCTCGCTCGTTCTGATCTTGGTCTTATCAGTGTTGATCCGACGACTCGTCCTTATTTTTAAACCCTTTTGAATCTCCGCTCCAACTGGAGCAGCAAAAACAATTTTAACAATACGGCACAAAAATAGCGGCCGGAATGGGCGAGGTCAGCGCGAGGAAGAGAGAGACGAGGATAGCGGTTTATTTCTCATATTTCTCATGGATGGCCTCCTCTATTTCAGCGCGGATTGGAGGATAGCCGTCGCTTGACGGATTTCCCGGGAATAAGCCTCCAGCGTTTTCGCGACCACGATCAGCTGCTGATCAGCTTCGTCCCACTGTCTCTGTTCGATCGCCTCCCGGACGCTCGGAAGTGTCTTCACGCCGTAGCCCGTGTATAGACCCGGCGCGTAGATTTCGTGGATAAACCAGGGACGTCCTTTCAATCCCTCAGGCTTTGTGAGCGCCCGCTCGGTCCTAAAGATGATCTCGTTCAGACGCAACAGCTTGTCGCCGGCCAGTTTCCTCCCGCTTTCCTCCAGATCATACCTCGCTTTCTGATATTCCTCTGCGCTTTTTCGGAGGGTGCTGACGGCATTCTCGAGCGGCGCGAAATTCAAGTACGGAACCGGGTCCTGGGCTTTGGGCGCCCGATAGGTTTTGGCCGGATCGGCAACCTCGGCGAACACATTGTCCTGGAGCTCCCGGTCCAATTCGAGCGTCTCTTCCCTCATGTTCTGAGTCAGGGCCTTGATCTGGCTTAAATACCTGGACACGGTTTCCGCAAAATCCGAGAAGTTGAAGGGAAGAATATCGGCATCCGCCAGACGCATGACCGCATGGCCGCCCGTCTGGGCGAGAGCCACCTCGTAGGCGAACGTCGGATCTCCGAAGCGGATAAAATGATCGAAAGAATCGTAAATGGAATGGTAGACGCCTCCTTCACTTTCACCGCCATAGCCGATATTCAGGGACGCAATGCCAATGTGTTGAAGGAAAGCAGTGTAATCGGAACCGGATCCCAGGGCGCCGATTTTCAAATCTTTCTCCGATCGGATATCGTGTTTCTCCCCGGGAGGGCTGGCCAGAAGTCTAGCGGCCCTCGCCCTCTGCCAGACGCTGATATTCTTTTCGGGATCGAGGACGTCCCGGGCGACGTCGTTGATGAAATGCTGGAGCGTATGCGATCCTTCTATGCCGATAAACCCTCGCCCGTTGGAATCGGAATTAATGTAGGCGACCGCTTTTTGCCGCAATTCGTCGGCGTGAGTTTCCACCCATTCCGTGGAGCCGATCAATCCCGGTTCTTCTCCGTCCCAGGCGCAATAGATGATGGTTCGTTTCGGCTTCCAGCCGCTTTTGGCCAGCTCGCCAAGCGCCTTGCCCTCCTCCATCGTCGCCACCTGTCCGCTGAGAGGATCTTCCGCCCCGTTCACCCACCCGTCATGGTGATTTCCCCTGATGATCCATTGATCCGGGTAAACGCTCCCCTTGATCATGGCGATGACATCGTAGATCGGCTTGATATCCCAGTTGAACTCCAGTTTCAGATGAACCTTGGCTGGTCCCGGCCCGACATGATAGGTCACGGGCAGAGCCCCTTTCCAATGGTCCGGCGCAACCGGCCCGGTCAAGGATTGGAGCAGGGGAAGAGCGTCATGATAGGAAATCGGAAGAACCGGTATTTTCGTCAGGACCTTGATCTCTTTGACGGGGAGATGCTTCACGCCCGGCGTCGCCCCGACAAAAGGCGTCGAGGGATCGCCGGGGTAGACGGGCATATCCACGACCGATCCTCTCTGGACGCCGAATTCGTTCCTCCAGGCGCCTTTGGGATAGACATCGCCGACGTAGAAACCGTCGTCTTTCGGATCGGAATAGATCAGACAACCGATCGCCCCGTGCTCTGCGGCCACTTTCGGCTTGATCCCTCTCCAGGATCCGCCGTAACGGGTGATGACGATTTTGCCCCGAACATCGATCCCCATCCTCTCCAGCTCATCGTAGTCGGAGAGGACTCCGTAATTCACGTAGATGAGGTCACCGGTCACATCGCCGTCAATGGAGTAGGCGTTGTAGGTCGCCAGCTGCTCGGCAACCTCGCCCGAGGTTCTGTCTTCCTTCAGCGGCGGTTCTTTCAAGACCGCTGTGTACTTGAAGGGAGAAATCATCTCCAGCAGGCGCGTCTTGGGAGTCGGAAACAAGGTGCTGAACTCTTCTATGCGGGCATCGAATCCCCACGTTTTGTACTGGGAAAGAATGAACTCGGCGTTTTCCTTATCATAAGGAGAACCCACATGATGAGGACGCGCGCTGAGTCGCTCCAGTCTGGCTTTGATATCCTCCGAAGAAAGATGGGAATCAAACTGCTTTTCCAGGGAACGATCCAGTGGGGCATTTTGAGCATGCGCCGCGCTGCAAAGAAACCAGGGAATAAGGGCCATCATCAAAATCCATCTTGAAAGATCCTTCATGGGGCGTCTTCCTTTCAACGGACAAAGCCGACGGGATTTAACCGATCGGCCGATCTCGTTCAATTAAAGGATTTTCCTTTTTCCGCGGCGTGGCGAATTCCCACTCCGGCCGTTGAATCCTTCCTCTTGATCACGCCAAGATTGTATCGTCGACTCATGCGATCGTCAAGGATAAGGGGAAAGCGACTTCAGCAGCTATGATCTCGATTTAAACCAGCAGAACAAGGTCTTCCACGACGCTGTCATTGCCACAGCCATCCTCTCACTCTCTTTGACGACGATCACCATCCCGGGCAAGTCGTCGAGGGAAGATGAGCGGCGCCGGCGGCTGAATATCGATTTCTGGACGAGGTTTGAGAACATATCGGGCAAGTCAGAGAGGCGAAGGGGAAGAGGGGAGAACAATTCACCTCATGGAAACTACTTCTTGATCGGAAACGCCGGTATCGGCGGCAGCGTGACTTCCTTTGTCTTGAGCTCGTCGAGGATGACCTCGATAGCTTTATTCAATTGCTCGTCGATGCCCGCGTATTCCCTGGCCGGGTCATTGTCTACGTAGATGTCCGGCTCCACGCCGATGCCCTCGATGATCCATTTATCTTCCAGGCTGTAGGGCGCGAACTCCGGCTTGTTCAGAAAGCCGCCGTCGAGGAGCGGGAGGGACCCTCGGATACCGACCACTCCGCCCCAGGTCCTCTTGCCGATAAGCTTGCCCAGACCCAATTTCTTGAATCGGTAGGGGAAAATATCCCCGTCCGAGGCTGAGAATTCGTTCATCAGGCAGACTTTGGGCCCAACCAGGACTTCGTTGGGGTCGGGACGGCCTATCGCGTCGCGGGCCATTTCCACCATGATGATCTCCCGCCGCAGCCGTTCGATGATCATGGGCGAGACGAAACCTCCGCCGTTGCCGCGCTCGTCGATGATCAGGGCCTTTTTGCGGAGCTGAGGATAGTAGTATTTGACGAATTCGTTCAGGCCCTTGAGGCTCATGTCCGGAATATGGATGTAGCCCACTTTGCCGTTGGTGGCTTTGTCGACCTTGGAGATATTCTCCTGGACCCAGGTGTAATAGACGAGCTGCTGCTCATCCTGGATCGGGACGACCACGACCTCCCGGCTTCCCTTGTCCTCCGGCTTGGCGTTGACTCTGAGGGTCACCTGCTTGCCCACGGTGTTCAGCAAGGACTCGTAGATATCCTTTAGGCCGCTGGTCGGCTGGCCGTTGACGGCCAGGATATAATCGCCGTCATGAACATCCACCCCGATTTCGGTCAGGGGCGAGCGGAGAGTGCGGTCCCAGTTTTGGCCGCGAAGAATTTTGGCGACCTTGAAGTAACCCGAGGAATCCTTGACGACGATCGCCCCCAGCTGTCCGACCTTGACCTTGGGAATGACCGGCAGGTCACCGCCGCCGACATAGGTGTGGCCGGAGCTGAGTTCACCGATGAGCTCGCCGATGATATAGGTCAGGTCCGCGCGGGTGTTGACGGCTTTGGCCAAGGGCAGGTACTTTTGCTTCATGGCCTCCCAATCGACGCCGTGCATGTTGGGGGCGTAGAAAAAATACTTCATCTGGCGCCAGCACTCGAGAAAAATGTGTTCCCATTCCTGCTTGAGGTCGAGGGTCATTTCCATGCCGGATAGGTCGAGCTTGGTCTCGATCTTGACCGGGCCTTGGGGCAAATCGATGATGCCGTAGGCGCCCTCCTTGAAAACCAGCATCTTCTTCTGGTCGGCCGAGATCTCATAGCCGTTGATCGGTCCGAGGTCGGTCTCCTTCTGATCCGACAGGCTGTAGGATTTCAGAATGCTGCTTCCCGGGCCGTCACCGACCTTGAGGTAATAGACCTTGTCTCCGACCGAGGCCAGGGAGGCATAGTTGGCAACTCCAACGGGCAGCCCGACGACCCTGGCCATGAGGCCATCCGGGTCCACCTTGACCGTCACCGCTGCCGGGGACTTCTCTTCCTTCTTGGGCTCGGAGGGCTTGGCCTTTTCTCCCGGCTTGGTCGGGGCGGCCTCGGCGGCTTTCTTGATCTCCACTTCATCGCTTTTGGGAGCGAAGGGAGATTTGGTCTCGGCGGCCAGCGTTACGAAATAGATCCGGGACATCGACGTGTAGGCGAAGTTCGTTTCGACCTGACTCATGATGGGGTTGAAATCCCGGTCCGACACAAAGAACAGGTACTTCCCATCCCCGCTGAATACGGGTTCGTAGCTGGCATACCATCCGTCCGTCACATCGTATGTTTTTTTGGCCGCGAGGTCGTAGAGCCGGATCTTGGGCATGACCTCGGCCTCGGGCTTGGTGTAGGCGATCCAGCGGCTGTCCGGAGACCAGGAAAACAGGCCCATCTCTCCGACCTTGGCCTGGTCCACAACGACGACCTGCTTGGTATCCACGTCTACGTAAAGAAGACGGAACAGCTTGTCGGACCACAGGATCTTCTTGCCGTCCGGCGACCAGCGAAGGGCATATTTATAAGTATCGGCCTTGGTGGTCAATTGGACAGGCTTGCCGTTTCCGTCCTGGGGCATCACGTAGATCTCATCCTCGCCCGTTGCGTCCGAGACGTAGGCGATCCACTTGCCGTCTGGCGACCATTTGGAATCGCGTTCATGGACGCCCGGCGTATTGGTCAGGTTCCGGACGTTGCCGAATTGGGCGGGAACCGTGAACATCTCGCCCCGGGCGCCGAATAAGGCCCGCTTGCCGTCGGGCGAAATCTCGCTGTTGGTGACACGAGAGGAAACGTTGGCGATCTTCGTCCGGCCCGAAACCTGGTCGTCCACGATGAGGATCGGGACCTTGACCGCCTTCTCCGCGGCCAGGTCGAAGCGATAGATGAAACCGCCGTTCTCGAAAACGATGGCCTTGGGCCCGAGCGAGGGGAACTTGATGTCGAAATCGGCGAATTGGGTCAGCTGCCGGGTTTGCTTGGTCTTCAGGTCGTAGGCGTAGAGGTTCATCCGCTTATTGGCGTCGCGGTCGGACAGGAAGTAGATCGTGTCCCCGCTCCACATGGGGATGATATCGCCGGCGGGGTTGTTGGTGATGTTTTCAATCTTCTTGGTCTCGAAATCGTAGACCCAGATATCGTCCGTCATTCCGCCCCGGTAGCGCTTCCAGGTGCGGAATTCGCGAAAGATGCGGTTGTAGGCCAGCTTCTTATCGTCCGGGGAGAAGGAACAAAAACCCCCGCGCGGCAGCGGGAGCTCGATGGGCGTGCTGCCGTCGGCCGACGCCAGGTAAAGCTGGCCGAGGAAATCATTCCATTCCCTCATCCGGGAGCGGAAGACAATGTGCTTGTTATCGTGCTGCCAGCCCAGGACGATGTTGTTGGGACCCATGCGGTCCGAAACGTCGTCGCGGTTGAGCGAGGAGGTGAAAGTCACGCGCCGCGGCACTCCGCCCTCGGCGGGCATGACATAGACTTCGCGGGAGCCGTCGTATTCGCCGGTGAAGGCCAGAGTCTTTCCGTCCGGAGAAAAGCGGGCGAACATCTCATAGCCGGGATGGCTGGTGAGCTTGCGGGCCACGCCGCCGGCGGCCGGGACGCTGTACAGGTCGCCGGCGCAACTGAAGACGATGGTGTCCTCGGAGACGGCCGGAAAACGCAAGACTCGCGCCTCAGGCGACTGGGCTAACAAGAATGAACTGGCCAAGACACAGAGCAATACCGAAAAAAAGAATGCTTTTTTGCTCATGGTTTCTCCTTGCTTCATTTTTGTTAGAAAAAAACTATAGCATAGCGAATTCTCTTAAACAATATTATCTTTGTGTTTTCCGGCATATATGCTCTATAAAATAATAAAAGGAGGAGTTGGATGAAAGACTATCGCTTTAAAAACGTACCCTCCCGCTAAGCTCGGAATCGAAGCAGCCCATTGCGAATTGAATATATTGCCGGCCACGGATTGTTGTCAAGCACGTGGCCAGCCTCTTGTTTTTATAAAACGATCAACATCAAGAACAAGTCGGAGACGGAGAATAGGTAAGCGGCGCCGGCGGCTGAATCTCGATTGAACATCCCGGACAAGTTGGAGAGGGCGAGGGGGGATTTTTTTTATATTTTCTTCGAAAACGATATAATGAGATCCTTTAAAAGAGCGAGAAGCCGATGACTTTGCACGCCAATATCCATTACATCAATTTTTCGCGCAAGCTCACGGTCACGTCCATCCTCTTCCTCATGCCTCTTTATTTCCTGAAGATCGGCTTCAACGGCTGGCAGATCGGGGCCATCATCTCTCTCTGGGCTCTGGCCCCGCTGCTCGTCTCCTTTCCCACGGGCTGGATCAACGACCGGGTCTCCATCGCCGGAGTCATCCGCGGCGGGCTGATCGTCGAATGCCTTCTTTTCGTGCTCCTCGCTTACGCCAAGGATTTTTATCTCATGGCGGCCGCTTTCCTCCTCCTCGGGATGGCCAACAACGCGCTCGACGTCTCGTTCAACAGCCTTTACTACAAAGACGCCAAGGCGATGGACCAGAACCGGAAATACGGAATCTACGGGTTCTGGATCAGCCTGGGCCCGGCTGTAGGCGTTGTCGGCGGCGGGCTGCTGACGCGATTCGCCGATTTCCGCGTCCTGCAGCTCGTTTTCGCCGCGATCACGCTTCTGGTTTTGTTGACCGCCGGGCGATTCGACCACGAGAAATTTCACCTGGTCTCGTTCGGGGACTACCGGCGGAACCTGTTTCAGGCCAAAACGCTTCTCTTCATCGTCTTCGTTTTCGTCCTGGCCATGCACTGGAGCGTCGAAGGGACCGTCTACAGCCCGTTCCTCGAAAAAGCGTTCGGCTTGAACAGCCTCCAGGTTTCCTATTACATATCCACGGGATTGTTCTTCCTGTCCTTCGCCTCCCTGCTGGTCGGATTCCTGAAATTCAACCTCCGGACCAACAAGCGCCTCCTCGTCCTGGCCATGTTCGCCTCGGGCGCGGGCCTGGTCCTGATGGTCAATGCCAACGTTTATGTGTCTCTGGCCTTCCGGGTCGTTCATGAGATCGGCGACGGCGCCATGGCCGCGCTCCTCACGCTGTTCACTTCGCGGCTCTTCGAAAAGAGGACGATCGGAGGGAGCGCAGGGCTCATCTCGGCGATTTCGATCCTGGGCCAGATGGCCGGCGCCCTGATCTTCTCGCCGCTCGGCTATCGCTACGGGCTCCAATATCCGTTTCTCATCTCCGGGGGGCTCCTCGTTCTCAACGCGGGATACGGGGCGCTGATTTTCCGGCGCCTCGAATATTGATTTAGGATGATCGCTTTAAAAGGCTCGGGTTTTGACATCATTCTCGTCAGCGGCGAGCCTTATGCCGACCACCCGCTCTCGGGAGCGGGCGTCATCGCCCGCGTGCTTGACGCCGAGGGATACAAAGTCGGCGTCATCGAACGGCCCGATTGGAAAGGGAACGCGGATTTCAAGAAGCTCGGCGCGCCGCGCCTTTTCTTCGGCCTCACGGCCGGCTCCATCGACAGCATGCTCGTCAACTACACGCCGCTCAAACGGGCTCGGGCCAAGGATGAGCACGAGCCGTACCGGTCCGGCATGCCCGACCGGGCCGTCCTGGTTTATGCCAACAGGATCAGGCCTTTGTTCCCCGGCGTCCCCCTCGTCCTCGGCGGGATCGAGGCTTCGCTGCGTCGCTTCGCCCATTACGATTACTGGGAGAACAAGATCCGGCGCGGCCTGTTGCTCGATTCGCGCGCCGATATTCTCGTTTACGGCCCGGGCGAGCTCCAGGCCGTCGAGATCGCCAAGCGGCTGGAGAACGGCGAGGATTTGGCCGGGATCCGCGGAACGTGCGTCGTGCGGCCGGAAGTGCCGCCGGGCTTCCGTGAAATCCCTTCGTTCGAGGACGTGAGCGCGAGCCCTGACGCGTTCTGCCGCGCCCAAAATCTCTTTTCCAACCGCCGGGCGCTCGCCCAGCGCCATGCCGCCCGCTATGCCCTGCAGTATCCGATGCCGGATTACACTGCCGCGGATTTGGATCGGATTTACGGCCTTCCGTTTTCGCGCAAGGTCCCCGCCCATTTTCCCGAGTTCAAGATGGCCCAGTTCTCCGTGGTCACGCACCGCGGCTGTTTCGGACGCTGCTCGTTCTGCGCGCTGGCCCTCCACCAGGGCGACCGGATCGTTTCGCGGAGCGAGAAATCCATCCTCGACGAGATCTTCCGCCTGACCCGGCATCCGGATTTCAAGGGCTATATCGACGACATGGGAGGTCCGACGGCGAACATGTACGGCATGGACTGCGCCGCGGGCGAGCGGTGCGAAAAAGAGTGCCTGAGCTGCGCGAGGCTCGACCGGAGCCACCGCCGCTTGATCGCGCTCATGCGGAAAGCACGGCGGGTCCCCGGCGTCAAAAAGATCTTTGTCCGGAGCGGCATCCGCTACGACCTGGCCATGGAGAGCGAGGAATATTTGCGGGAGATCTGCGGGCACCATCTCTCCGGCCTGCTCAAGATCGCGCCGGAGCACGTTTCGCCCGCGGTTTTGCGGCGCATGAACAAAAACGTCCCGCCGCTCGAAGATTTCCGCCGTCTTTTCATGAGCATCAACGCCGGCCGCAAGCAGCATCTCAAATATTATTTCATGGTCGGCCACCCGGGCTGCGGTCCGAGAGAGGCGGATGAGTTGAAGCGGGAGATCCGGCGGCTGGAGCGGGAAGGGGAGAAGCCGGTCGAGGGCGTCCAGATCTTCACGCCGACGCCCATGACCGTCTCGACCTGCATGTATCACACGGGGCTCGATCCCGCGACCGGCGAAAAGGTCCACGTCCCGCGGACTTTCGCCGAGAAGAAAGAACAGAAGCGGCGATGCGCCCGGCCGTGAGGCGTTTTTGTCATTATCGCGGAATATCAATGACCGACCGGTCCTAATTTAAAAAAATTACCCGCTGACAACTTTTTACGGTGAACTGCCTGAACAGAGGGGCGAGTTGGGCCCTGAATCAATCAGGGTCTTGACTTTTATTTAAAACAATTTAAACTAAAGGTAACGATTCATGTAACCTTTGGTTCTTATCTATGGAAAAAGCCAACCTTCTAAACATCCTTCGCGGCCGGAACACAGTCTTTACTTTTAAAGACATTCTTTTGGCTTCAGGTGAAACCAACGCCTCTCTGCTTCGAAGGCGGATCAATTATTATGTGAAGACTCGGGAGCTTTATCCCATCCGCCGCGGCATTTACGCAAAAGATAGAAATTACGACCGACTGGAACTGGCCAATAAGATTTTTTCTCCCGCCTATATCAGTTTCGAGACGGTCCTGGTCAAAGAAGGCGTGGTCTTTCAACATTATAATCAGATCTTCGTGGCCAGCTATTTGACCAGAGAAATACCCTGCGATGGGGGCGTTTACGCTTTTCGCCGATTGAAAGACGTGGTCCTGGCCAACACTCTTGGCATCGAGATCAAGGCCAATTATTCGATTGCTTCCAGGGAAAGAGCGTTTCTGGATACGCTCTACCTGAATCCGACTTATCATTTTGACAATCTTTCTTCCATTGATTGGAAGAAATGCCGAGAGATCTTGCCTATTTACGGCAATAAAGCCCTAGCAAAAAGATTGGACTCATATTTAAAACTAGATCAACATGCTTGATCGAAATATTCACAAAACAATCCTGCTTCAAATCCTAAAAGATATCTATACCCATGCTTCACTCGGTCCGGTCTTGGGTTTTAAAGGCGGTACCGCCTCTCACTTCTTCTATAACTTGGGCCGCTTCTCGGTTGACCTGGATTTTGATCTTTTAAACGAAGCCAAAGAAGCTATCGTTTTTAAGCGGGTCGAAAACATACTTCGAGAGTACGGAACCATTAAAGAAAAACAAAAGAAACTGAATACCTTGTTCTTCCTGCTTTCTTATGGCGAAAGGGATCAGAACATTAAGGTGGAGATCAATCGGCGGAATTTCGGCTCCCGCTACGAGTTGAAGAGCTACCTGGGCGTCTCCATGCTCGTGATGGTTAGAGAAGACATGTTCAGCCACAAGCTGGTCGCCATGCTGGAACGGACCAAAACGGCGAATCGCGATGTCTTTGATGTCTGGCATTTTTTGAAAAATCGCTGGCCCATCAATAAAGAGATAGTGGAAAAGCGAACTCAATTGGAGTTTAAGGATTATTTGAAGAAATGCGTGAAGTTCGTCGAATCCATGAGTGACCGCGGCATTCTGGCCGGCATCGGTGAGCTCATAGACAATAAGCAAAAGGCATGGATCAAGGCCAATCTCAAGAAAGATACGGCATTCTTGTTAAAATTGCGGCTGGAGCAAGAGAAATAGTCATCGTATTTTCTGACGCCTGGTAACACCCCGCTCCCGCTCGTCCAAGGATACGTACGAGGCCGAGAACGCCCGGCTTCTAGGGGACGCTTCTCTTTTTCAGGTAGAGAAGCGTCCCCTACGGGATGATTATATTCAGAATCGAATTTCGACGCCTGCCTCGCTTTCTGTCACCGCTTCTATCGGCTACTTGACGACTTTCAGCGGCGGCAGAAAATTCTCCATCACCCAGAGCTCGCTCTTGGAACCCTCATCGACGCTGAACGCAAAGCGGCGGTTGTCCGGGTGAAGCGCGAAGTATTGCAGTTTTGGAACGGAGAGGTCCAGCTTCAGCGGCGTCCCGCCCTGCGCCGGAACCCGCCAGATTTCACTGCTCGCGGTATTGCGTGCCCGGACAATGATGTAACGGCCGTCCCTCGTCCACCCCAGCCCGTAATACCAGTCAGGGTGCGCCGAACCGCGAAATAGCTCCCGCGGCTCCCCTCCGTTGAGGGACACGGTCTTTACAGCGCCATTCACCTGGAACACCACTTCCCGGCCGTCCGGCGAGAGGTCGTAAAATATTCCTGCTTTGACAACTTCCGACTCCTCACCGGTGTCGAGGTTGCGTTTCCTGATGCTTGGCCCCCCTGTCTCCCCCTTCACGAACACCAGGGTCTTCCCATCCGGGCAGAGCTTGGGGGCAAAGCCTCCATCTGGCAACTTAGTGATCTCGCTTGTTTCAGTGTCAATTCGGAAGATCCCAGTTTCCGTCCCCGTAATCCCGAGCGCGATGACGGAACGGCCGTCCGGCGCCCAGGAGATCTGGTTAACGAAACGAAGACGCGGCGACAGGAAGCGCTCTTCCCCGGTTGCGGCCGACCGGATCGTGAGGATATTGTTTCCAGGACTGACGTCACCCCGACGTGAAATGTAGAGTAAGTTCCTGCCGTCGGGTGACCATGTTGGCTGTGACGGTGGGCCAGTATACCGCGTCGTGACCGGCGCGGGTGGCACGAGTACCTTACCGGTTTCAAGGTCGACCTCACCGTAGTAGAGGCGACCTAAAGAGGTGCCAGTCTTGTAATAAAGGGAGCCATCGGGTGCAAAGCCAAGAACCTCTGAATCATAGCCGAAGTCCTTTTTCAACAGTTCTGGTTCTCCTTGCTGCTTCCCCCCGGTGATGTGGACGGTCCAGATGTCCCACGTTCCCGAGCGGTCGCTGAGGAAGACAAGGCTTTTCCCGTCCGGTGTCCATCCAAGCAGTCGATCCTCCGCAGGGTGCCCGGCAACAACGACCTCATTCCGGCCATCGGCGGTCATCAGGAAGACGTCGCCATGGGGTGGACTACCCTCACGCACGAAACTGAACGCGACAAATCGCCCATCGGGCGAGAAACTGGCCCTTTCAAACAAGAACAAGGGCGAAGTAATACTCCTCAGGACGCGCACCGAGCCGTCCGCTGTCGAGATCAGTGTTAGGTCAATCCCCCCCTTTGAACTGTAACCAAGCTCGCGAAGTGCGAGGATGGACCTTGCGTCAGGCGACCAGTCCAAGGGTGCGACGTAAGAGTCTTTCTCACTGTAAAGTGTGCGAAGGCCCGAACCATCCAGGTTTCTAATCCGCACTTGAGGGACCCAGTCCTTCGTATACGAGTTGTATGCGATTTGTTTTCCGTCGCGTGATAACGCTTGGTACTCGTAGGACGCCTCAGTCTCGCTCCAGGGCCCCTTATTTTTGATTCGGCTCGTCTGTCCGCCGGCAACTTCGAACTGGACCACGTCACCCTTTTCCCAATCTATACCTCTGATGAACTTGCCATCCGCGGTCAAGACTCCATCGACACCGGAGGCATCCGCTAGGATCCGGCGGGTGATGAGTCCCCCGGCGCCGCCGGGGCCGCCCAGTGCCGCCAGCCTCACCCGCGCCTGCGCCACAATCTCGGCCTGGTCGGCGAAGTCGCGCACCACCCGCTCGTAGGCGGCGCGCGCCTCTGCATTGCCCAATTTTTCATAGCACAGTCCGATATACAGTTGAGATTTCGCCGCATATTCTCTTTCTCCAGGATATTTCTGGATTAGCTCACTGAAGAGCTTGATGGCTTCATTCAGGTCGCCCTTTGTTTCCATGGCGAATTTCGCTTTTTCGAAAAGCACTTTATGTTCGGGAGAATTTTGAAGGCCAAAAGCCATCAACGCGGCTGCCAAAACTGCAATTGAGATAATAGTTTTTTTAAAATTCATGATGCTACCTCCTACCGGTGATTTTTCCATTCATCAACAAAGTAGCTCTTTCGTCTTTCAATGTTGTCAAGCAAAAGTAAAAAATTGTAAAAGATTGTTATCAGCCCATAAACCGGTATCCTGCTCCATAGACGGAAAAAATGTATTTGGGATGAGCCGGGTCTTCCTCGATCTTTTTCCTCAATTTCAGGATATGGTTGTCGATGGTTCGGGTAGTGGGAAACCTCTCATAACCCCAGATTTTATCGAGCAAAGCCTCTCTGGTGACAACTTCGCCTCTATGCGCAACGAAGTATTTGAGAATCTCCACTTCAAGCGATGTCAGGTCAACTTCCTTACCCTTGCGCCTGACTTTGAAATGAGAAAAATCAACTTCAACATCGCCAAAAGAATAAGCTTCAGGGATTTTCTTCACTTCCCTTTTCTCGCGCCTCAGATGCGCTTTTAGCCGGGCCAAGAGTTCTCGAATGCTAAAAGGCTTGGTTATATAATCATCGGCACCGACTTCCAACCCTACCACCTTGTCGACCTCTTCCCCTTTGGCGGTAAGCATAATGATTGGGATATTCATATTCTTCTGACGAATCTCCCGGCAGACTTCAAGACCATCCATTTTGGGGAGCATAATGTCAAGAATGATTAAATCCGGCCGTTCCTCCAAGGCTTTGCGAATTCCTTCCTGACCATCATAAGCCCAGGCCACATCATATCCTTCGCCAGCCAGATTGAGTTTCAACCCTTTAACCAGGTCCTCTTCATCCTCGATAATCAATATCTTCTCTTTCATTCCTATTCCTCATTAGGGCCAGGGAAAGGAAGAATCACTGAGAAGATACTCCCTTCTCCTGGCTGGCTCTCGACTTTTACCCCGCCACCATGAGCTTCTGTAATGTGCTTGACCAAAGTCAGTCCTAAGCCGCTTCCCGCTGTTTCCGCAGTTACTTTATTTTTAACACGGTAAAATCTTCGAAAAATCTTTGATGTTTCCCTGGGCGAGATTCCTATTCCTTTATCTTCGACCCGAAGGACAGCACTATTTTTTTCTTTGAATAATCTCACCGTCACTTCCTTTTGATCCGGAGAAAACTTCATGGCATTGCTTAAAAGGTTGATCAAAACACTGGCCATGGCTTCCGGGTCAAAATCCATCTGGGGAAGCTCGTGGGCAATTTCTGCTTGAATCTTAAATCCTTTCTTCTCCAAGTGATAGCGGTAGGAATCTAAAGTATCCCGAACAACATCAGACAAATTCCCTTTTTTAAAATTGAATTCTTTTCTTCCCATCTCAATCCTGGAGAAATCTAGAACATTATTGATGAGGTGCGACAGCCGCTCGCTCTCTTTGGTGATGATTTCATAAGCCTCCCGCTTTTCTTCCTCTTCCAGGTCTTCTTTTCGTTGGAGTGTTTCGCCGTAGAGGCGAATGAGCGTCAGGGGCGTTTTCAACTCATGGGAAACATTGTGGACGAATTCGGTTCGAAGGCGCGTTGTTTCCGTTTCCCTTGCAATATCACGCACGATTAAAACAACACCCAAAAGCATTAAGACCACAATGACACTGAGGAGCATTCCATAGAGAATGTTCTCACGACGTGCTGTTCTCTCCAACTCATTGAAGGCAGGCTGAGAAGTCAGAAGTTTCCAGGGGAAAGGAAACTGGCGAAAGGATAAAGATAGAGAATCTTTTGCAGCCAATTCCTTTTTCCCGCTTAAGACATTTTGGCCGCCTTCATCGACGACCTGAATCTGAAGCCCGGAATCCTCGCTGATCTCGCCTAATACTTTCGATAATATCTCTTTTTTAAAATAATCGAGACTCCAGCAATAGCCTCCGTAAAGAGTTTTTTCTGGTTGAAAATCAGGGAGGAGGCGATAAGAGATAAGATAAAAACTTGCATCTTGGCGAACGGCAAAGAAACGTTCTAGCTGGCTCTCTTCCCCCTTTTTGGAGAGAGCATGTTTTTCTTTTATTCGGGGAATAACTTCCCTCTTCAAAAAGTCTGTAAAAAGCAATGCTTGAAGATAAGGGGCTTTCCTCTCTCTCAAGGCATCGTAAGATTTTTTAATCTCAGGAAACTTCTCATTCAGTTTTTCGTTAAGAATTGATTCTATATCGGCAACGAAAAAATCATAGCTGGAAGAGCCAAGAAGCCAATCTCCATTCCTTATCTTCTGATAAAGGTCGAACAAAATTTTAAGGCTTTGCTCCTCTCTCCCTCGATGCTGTTCTATCTCAAATAACTGAAACACAGCCCCTGTTCCATAAGGATGGCCTGCTTTATTCTTTAATTGTCCATGCTTCTCAGATAGCTCGATATAAACTTTGAAGGCTCCCTCATATTCTTTCAAGGAAAGAAGACAACGGCCCAGGCCTTCAAGGGCCATGGCCTGATTTTGCTCTGAAGAGGCTGACACTGAGCATTGTTTATAAAGCTCAGCGGCCCGCCCGTAGTTCTTTTGGGTGAATTCAATGGATTCTGCTCTCTGAAAATCTTGAGAAAAATTGCTGTTCAATAGGCTTTTCTCCTGCTGAAAAACCGAAGCATCCTCGGCTCCAGTGCGAGGAAAAATGATTTGATAATCAGCATCGAGGAGAAAAGCCTGGCCGGTGACTTGCTTGGAGTCTAAAGGAAAATTAAAAGGGCCTTGACTCGCGCTTTCTTGCCGGATCAATGAAATAAAATTTTCCGCTTTTAAGGCCTGCTCTTCATACTCGAGAAGTTTAACCTCGAGAGACTTCAGCGCAGCTTCGCCTGAAATCCAGAGATTTGATTCAAGAATTTTCTGGACTGCCTCACGCCTTTTGGCAAAAGTGCTCAAGCTTAAATAGCCAACGATAAGCGAAGGCAACAAAATGGCGAGCAGGAAAATAAGGACGATTTTCTTTCGGGCTAATATCCCCTGAATGAATATTTTCATCGCCGGCTTTGAAATCCGACTCGCTGAATAATTTCATGTCAATTGTATCAATTTCAATCATCAAAATGTCAAAAAAATGTAAAAAATTGTCATCAAATATCATTAGGATAAGAGTCTGCTTTTTGACTGCGTTGGCCAAGTGAGCATCTTGATCCCCATTTACCCATCCAATCATCGCGTGTAATTGTTCCATGCTGCGAAGTGAAAGATTGAAGTTTGAGTTGCAAATCACCCCAGTTTTCAAGCAGGAGGGGAACAAGATCAAGGTGACATAGACCCAGCCGCTCGTTCTCAAAGCCGGGGATAAGCTGGCCTTGACGGTGGAATTCTAAGAACCAAGAAAAGGAAGAAAAGGGGACGGTTTTATTTTCTCGAAAAAGAGAACCGTCCCCTTTTTTACTTCTACCAGCTACTTGGCAACTTTCAGCGCCGGCAGGAAGTTCTCCATCACCCAGAGCTCGCTTTTGGATTCTCCCGCCATGAAGGCGACCCGCCGTCCATCGGGGTGAATGCGCACCTCGTTTGGCTTGGGCACTCCCAGGTCCACCCGCTGCGCTTCCTTGCCGGTTTCGGGGACTCTCCATACTTCGTTCTTATCCTTACCGCGATGCTGAACCACCACGGACTGGCCGACCGGCATTCAGGTCAATTCCAACGGCAACTCACCCGCCACGCGGAACAGTTCAGGTGATTCTCCGCCGGCGGCTCGCGCCACCGTGATCTTCATTTGATCCTGGATTACTATGAAACATACACGCACCCGAACGTCAGAGATTGGCTGGCCCGTCACCCTCGATTTCATCTTCATTTCACGCCGACGAGTTCGTCGTAGATCCGTCATTGAGGCGCCCACTAACGCGAGACCTTTGGCGTGGACAGCAGGTTCTTGATCACCCACACTTCCTCGTTCCCTCCCTTGCTGTCGTAAAAAGCGATCCGGCGGCCATCCGGGTGGACGGCTTGCAGGTACGTGGCCGCGGGCGATGGCTGTGGCTCGCCGCCTTCGATCGACATGGACCAGACGTGCGAAGGGCCGGTCGCCATATACCAGACCATCAGCACATGGCGGCCGTCTTTGGTCCAGTCGATTTGATTAATCGGTGTCTTGGATCGGAGCAGTTCGCGCGGGCTCCCTCCTTCGGCCGGCACGATGATCAAAGACTCGGTCTTCGATTCCGCGTTGGCTTGAACAAAAGCCAATTGCCTCCCGTCCTTGGACAGCGAAAGATCATCGATACTCCCGGCGGGCTCTTTCATTTGGTACAATTCCTTCTCTTCGCCGTTTTCCAGAGCGCGACGCATCACCCGGTGGAGGTTTCCCCCTTCTACGTAGTAAAGCGCCTTTCCATCGGGCGATAGGTTCGGAGCATAAACGGCTTTATCCCGATCGCTCAGGTCGAGGAACACCTTCACCTGGCCGGTCTCGACGTCGAACCGGCGGAAGACCAATTTCCTTTTCTCATTAAAGTCTGTCGCCAACAACGATTGCCCGTCAGGGAACCACTGGAGCACGTTGGGGAAAGGCATAGTTTGGTTGAACGCCGACGCAGGCACCGGAAAGACCTCGCGCTCCTCGCCGGTCGCTTCCGATCGGATGATAATGCTGATGATCCTCGATCTGTTGTATTCGCCTGGGGACCTTCTCGTATAGGCGAGGAAGCGCCCGTCCGGCGACCAGTCCGCGGGAAAGCCGGCGGAGCCGATGTAACGCTCATTGATTCGTTCCGGTTTCGATGTGACCAGTCCTGTCGCCGGGTCGAGATCGGCTACGTAAATGTCCCCCTGGGAAGGGATGTAGATCTTATAGTAAAGCGTGCCGTCTTTAGTGAAGCCGAGAGGCTCCATCAAGCCGACATCCGAACGCATCAGCCGGGGCTCGCCCTCTGGTCTTCCATCGCTCACCCTGATGGCCCACAGATCGTTTTTTCCCGAACGATCGCTGACGAACAGGATCATGCGGCCGTCAGGCGTCCAGATCGGAGGCCAGTTCTTGGCCCGGCTATCGAGGAGGACCACTTCCTTGCCGCCATCCGTGGGGAGCAGGATGAGCGGCCCCGGGAGGAGTCCCGACTTCGTCGAGACGCGGTAGGCGGCGATATACCGCCCGTCGGGTGAAAAATACAAACCGCTGTAATCATCCCGGGCCGTCAGCACGCGCAAGGAACGGTCGGCTATGGATAACAGCGAAAGCGTAAGCCCGTCAGCACCGTTTTCCGTGGTCACGAGGATGGACTTTCCATCCGGAGACCAGGCTCTCGGCTGGAGGAATTTCTCTTTGTCACGGATCAGCGTCGTTGGATTGGAGCCGTCGATTCCGGCGATCATCAGTTCATAATCGCGGCCGCCATACAAGCTATCACTCCGGGTAAACCGCGTGTAGACGATCTGCCGACTATCGGGAGATATCGAGGGGGGGCCGAAGAAGGCGGAGCCGGCTTGGCTCTCCAACACCAGGCGGTCCTCACTCGTGGTGAAGTCATGGAGATAGAGGCGGTTCCGCAGCAAAAACGTGTAGGGAAGGTACCGGCCGTCCGGCGATGGCTGGCGCATCTCTGTAAACGCACCACCGGCCGGAAGCACCCACTTCTGCTGGAAGATAACTCCAGATTCGGGCTGTTTGTCCCGGCCGCCCGCGGCCAGCAGCGCCCGCGCCTGTTCCACCGCTTCCTTCTGATCGGCGAACTCGCGCACGACCCGCTCGTACGCCTTGCGCGCCTCCGCGTCGCCCAGCTTGTCGTAACACTGGCCCATGCGGATCAGCGCTTTCGCCGCCACCGCGTGGTTGCTGCCATTGGCGATCTTCTTGTACTGCTCGATGGCGCTTTTCAGGTCTCCATCGACGGTTTCTGTTTTTATGGCGGCCTTGAGGGCTAACTCAGCCTGGTCGTTCTTCTGGCCCGCGGCAAGCAAAGCTACCAGGAAGACCGTTAGCAGTGCCGCTCCAATCAAACCGACGTGACGCGTTTTCATGGTTTTTTCCTCCTGCCGGCAGAGTACGGCCTCCCTGTCCTCAGCTAATCACGAAACTGTCACGGTTGTGTCAGATCTTAGCCGTCGAATCGATACCCCACGCCGCGCACGTTGAGCAGATAACGCGGCTTCGATGGCTTGGGTTCGATCTTCTTGCGCAGGTTGGCGATCTGGTTATCCACGACGCGGTCGGTGACGAAGACCCCCTGACCCCAGGCGAGGTCGAGGAGCTGGTCTCGCGTCAACGCCCGTCCCCGCTGGCGGATAAAGGCGGCGAGCAGTTTGAACTCCGTCGGTGTAACCTCGAGAAGCCGGCCGCCGCGCCGGACCTCGTAACGCCCGAAATCCACTTCGACGTCGCCGAATCGGAAGACTTCGGGAAGTTCATCCGCGGCACGGCGTAAGAGAGCCTTGATGCGCGCGCGCAGCTCCCGCGGGCTATACGGTTTGGTGACGTAGTCGTCGGCCCCCAATTCGAGGCCCAGGATTTTTTCCGCTTCCTGCGTCTTGGCCGTGAGCATCAGGATCGGCGTCCGAACACGAGCGCGCCTGAGGTCGCGGCAGACATCAAATCCGTCCTTATGGGGCAGCATGACGTCCAACAGGATCAAGTCAAAAGCCGCCTCAAGGGCGCGGCCGCAGGCGCGGTCGCCGTCGCCCACGATCTCCACGTCATAGCCTTCTTTCTTGAGGTCGTCCTCGAGGGCAAGGGCGATGTTGGCTTCGTCTTCCACGACTAGGATACGGGCCATCGTTTTCATCCCTCCCCCGGCAGCAAGATTGTGAAGGTGCTGCCTTCCCCAGGACGGCTTTCGACCCGGACTTCGCCGCCATGGGCCCGAACCGTGTGCCGGACCATGGCCAGGCCAACCCCGGTTCCTTTGACACTCGAGGCCCGGGCCGCGGAGCCGCGCACAAATTTATTAAAGATTTCCTTTTGTTCCTCAACGGGGATGCCCGGGCCTTGATCGCGAACGCGGAGGGCGACACGTTTTCCTTCGCGCGCCAGATCGACCCAAATCGCCGGCTGGCCGGGCGAGTATTTCACGGCATTGTCCAAAAGGTTCCACAGCGCCCGGCTGAGAGCCTCGCGGTCGACTTGAAGCGGAGGGAGGCCGTGATCCGCACGAAGCTCAAAGCGATGGCCGCTGGAGGCGAACTCTTTCCGAAACTCGGCCACGACATCCCCGACCAGGACGGCGAGGTCGACCGGCTCGAATCGGTACTCAAACGCGCCGGCTTCCATGCGCCCGAAATTCAAGAGGCTCTCGACCAGGCGGTGAAGCCGCGTGGTCTCGTGCGCCAATGCGGCATAGTATTGCCGGCGGCGGTTCTCGTCCGACACGATGCCTCGGTCAAGCGAATCGGTCAGATGGAGCATCGAGGTCAAAGGTGTCCGAAACTCATGCGAGACCGCCGAGACAAAATCGGACTGCAGCCGGGAGACGGCCAACTCGCGCGACACGGCGCGCGTCGTGAAGTACCCGCCTACAAGGACCATGACGCCCATCATAGCCAAACCCGCCAGCAGGAGGCGCCGGCGTCCGGCTCGCTGGGCCAGATCGGCGGCAGGATCGGCGCTGGTAATCCGCAGAGTCCACGGCAATCGCGTGTCGGATGACGTGCGCAGGGCCTGCTGCGGACTGGTCGGAGGGAATGGTTGAAACACATTGTGGGAATCGGAATCCAGCAGCGACACGGTGACGCCGAGATTCCGCCAGGTATGGCCCCATTGGGATTCCAGATATCGCGGACCAGCCGCCAAGGCCGTGAGTTTTTCCGGAGAGCTGTCCCAGAGCAAGAGGATCGACTGGCCATGCACCCAAAGACTACGACGGCCGCGCGCGCTCCCTTCGCCTCGCCTGAGTTCTTGCCATTGCTCCCAGAGGGATTCCACGGCGGCGGCCAGGGCGAGAGCGGCTTGGCGTTCGGCCAGGGTATCGGGCTCGACGGTCAACCAGCGTTGGACTTCTTGCGAATGGAATTGATAGGAAACGCGATCCAGCTGCCAGCGGCCCTGCTGAAGGTCGGCGTCCAAAGATCCGGCCTCGCGCTGCAATTCTGAAAGTAGATTCAGCTCCTTCAGAAGTGCGCATCGGGCCTGTCGGGCGAGAAGTTCGGCCGGATCTCCGCCCACGGGAGTCGATCCGAGCCGGGCCAGTTCTTCGTAAACCGCAAGCGCTTCATGGATCTGGTTGTTCTTGCGCAGATTTCGCCCAAGACGCACCAGCGCCCCTGCCCGGATAAGAGGGTCCTTCGAGAACGCTAGCGCGCGGAACGCGGCAATCGCCCCGACGTAGTCCTGCTGCCGGAACTCGAGAGTCTCCCCCGCTTCGAACATGGTGACAGGGGATTCCCGAACCTGTGGAATAAAGGGATAGTAGAGCAAACGCCCGCCGGGATTGGTTTCGACCTCACGTGGGCCGAAAGCAATGGACAGAGCATGATCACCGGGATCGGATAGGACCGAAAGATGATTCTCGATTTCCGAAAGACCTAGATCAAGGGACGTGACGATCAGATCGGCCGCGCGTTCGAGCCGTTCCTGGATACGCTGGTTCTCCAACGCCCGGTCCTGCCTCAGCAGACGCCAACTCAGCCAAACCAAGGCAGACACCGAAACGGCCGAGACTGCTATAAACAGCACCAGAACATTGCGCGGCGGCCGCAACTTAGAGTGGTGCATCCCTACCTCCCGGGACTGTCGCGGTTCAATTATAGCCGCGAGCGCCACAATTGTCATATGGGAAGAATATCTTATCCCCGAAAATAAGATATTCGTCTAGAGACGGAGACCCAGTGCTTTCTCGATCAGTTACTTTCCCAATATTTTCTGACCTGAATCTCCGTCGTCATCTCTCCCTGGAAGCGGCGGTCGTGGGAAGGAAGTTCTCCATCGCCCACACTTCGTGGCGATACTCAAAACAGTCAAAGACGATACGCCGTCCATCGGGATGAACATCCAGCGCACTCCACAACACGCCGTACGTCATTGTTTGGGGTCGGCAAAGCTCGCGCGACTGCCCGCCGCCCGCTGGAATAATAAACAATGCGTTTCCCCCCGGGATGGAATTGGAGAAGAGTAAAAACCGCCCATCAGGTGTCCACGCAATCATGGGAAGCTGCTTGAGCTCTTCGTTCTTGAGTAGTTCCATGGGCTCACCGCCTTTAGCCGGCATCGTCAAGATACGGTGAATCCATTTCGTCGGAGACGATGTATCAAAGGTCGCCAGGGCCAACTGCCGACCATCAGGCGAAAGGGCAAAGTTAAGACTCTGTGCGGTTCTGGCACCTTCCATGCTGAAAAACTCTTTTTCACGGCCTGACTTCATGTCTCTAGCCATGAGGCTCGCTTTTTGTGAGTCGGGATGGTGAAGAACGTAGAACAATGTCCCGCCATCAGAGGTCAGTTGAGCCGCGCCGAGTCCGGAAGAGGCACTCTGCACCAGGGCCACTCGTTCGCCTGTGCTGGCATTGATTCTGTGGACAGCCTGCGGCAAATTTTGTTTGAAGTTCGACACAAGAAAAAACTTGCCGTCGCGTGACCACCGAAGTGAATTGAATTGCGGCAAACCGGGATCGAGTTCCCGTTCCTGACCCGTTTCCATGTTTCGGATACGGATGATCTGGGATTTGTTGGACTTTTGGATGCCATATGCCAGGTACCGACCATCAGGTGACCAGGCAGGAGTGACGTCGGTCCCTGTCTGACTCACCGGCTGGGGTTTCGTCAACAGTTTGCCTATCTGCATATCCACTTCAGCCACGGCAGCCTCCATAGTGCTGAACTCAACAGCATAATAAAAGGCCCCGTTCCGCGTGAAACCTTTCGGTCTGATCTTGGCGGGAATGTCACGCTTGACCAGTTCAGGCGCCCCCTGACTCGCACCATCGGCCACCGGTAGAAGGTAGGCATCCCAGGTATCTGAAATAGAAAAGCCACCGGGATATCCAGCCTTGCGGTTACTGGCGAAAAAAAGATAGGAATTGTCAGGCGTCCAGCCCAATAATCGATCATTGGCGGCATGTTGAACAAGAGGTTTCGTTTGCTTGTATTCGATGTCGAGGATGAAAATGTCTCTGTCCTCAGAATCTTTCTCCTGCGGCCGCTCGTAGGCGAGGTAGCGGCCGTCCGCTGAAATCGCCATCTCACTGTTCCAGGAAGGCTTATCCGTTACGAAAGTGTGGATCACCTGCATGGAACCGTCTTCGATGGAGAAGGCGAGAAGCCGGGGATCTTCGCCCTCTTTCTCCAAGGTCCCCAGGACCCGTTGACCATCCGGTGTCCACGTACGTAATATGAACTCTTCGTCGACTTTGAAGCGATGAAGAGCGCGGTGCCCCGTGCCGTCCATCTTGATCAGCTGAAGCTCATTCTCCAGCGGTGGGAAGGTCTGGTTAAGGCAAGCGACGAACTCGCTCTTGGGAGATATGACCGGGTACCACATACCCCAATCTGATACTTCAGTCAGCGATCGAACTTCGCCTGTGACAAGATCGCGAATGACCAGATGCGGTCGCAGAATATCACACATATACCGTCCGTCCAGAGACGGGGGACCCGAGAAGTCCGACATGGGGCCTGTCTCGATCCTACGAAGCGAGATGCTTGGCTCGGACTTCGGCAAGACGGTATTTTGGCTCTCGCTCCGGACAGTGAAAGAGAGAGAGAGGACGCCTAACGCAATAATCAAGAAAACGGACAGAGGCGACCATTGATAAGAGCCTTTTTTAAAGTGGGCGATCATCGTTATCCTCCTTTTTAATTGTGATTGATTCTCTAAAATTCCGGCCATGGCCGGCAGGGGCCGCGAGCGGGAGAAACGGCGCAGGAGCCCGACGATGGCTCGCCCGTATTCCTGTGATTTTTCGTTTCCCGTTCGGGAAAGCACGAAAGCATCACAGGCCAGCTCCCGGTCGGACCGCATGCGGTGGAAAGCGAACCAGACCAGGGGATTGAACCAGTGCAGGATCTGCAGGAGACTGGTGAGCCACCCCAGATAGATGTCACGGTGTTTGAGATGGGCCAGCTCGTGAAGGAAAACATACCGCATCTCCTCTTGGCCGGCTTCCTCGACCATCGCCAACGGCAGGAGGAGACGGGGACGGATGAAGCCGAAGAGAGCCGGACTCTTGATCCGGGCGCTCGGGATAAGGCCGACGAGCGTTTGGACGCCCATCAGCTCTTTGCACTCTTCGAAGAGCTCCAAGGTCTTCTGGTCGAGCAGCGGACGATCCCGCTTGACGATCCGCCAAAGGGAAAAGTTGCTCCAGAGGAGATATCCCCCCATCACCATGGCGCCGGCCAGCCAGAGAAAAGGCAGGAGTCGATGGAGGTCGGCCGGCTCTGGTTTGGATTCGCTTTGTCCGGTGGCGAGCGTTTCCGATTTTGGAGTCACCGGCTTCTGAATTCCGACGCCGGACTCCGGTTTCTGATCTGTTTGAGAGACCTCGTTCTGTTCAGCTGTTTTAGATGGCTGCTGTTGTTGAACCTGCCGGTCCCGCGAAGCGACAAGATTGGAAAGATCGATTTGGCCCGGAAATGCCCCCGGCAGCGCCAATCGTATCAATAACACCAGCCAAAGGGCATGACACCAGCGAGGACCCAGCTTCCCTCCCATCGCTTTTTGGGCCGCCAAAATCAGACCGATGACGACACTACCGATCAGAGTCGTCTGCAGAAGCCAGATAAAAAACGGTTGAACAAAGGTCATTATGGCTTCCATGGTCACCCCCCTTTTTTCTTGTCTAGGATCTCTTGAAGCTCATCGATCTCTTGGGCCGAAAGGTCAGCATCCTCGATGAAAGCGGCGAGGACGGGCGTCATCGTTCCCTTGTAGACGCGCCGAACGAAACTCTTGGTCTCGGAACGAACGCATGCGGATTCGTTCACGGCGGCTGAATATCGATACCGGTGGCCTTCCTCGTTGACTTTGATTGCGCCTTTCTTGACGAGCCGACTGATCAGCGTCTTGACCGTTCTGGGCTTCCACTTGACCTCACGGGAAAGCACGTTGACCACATCACCGGCAGTCTGCGGGCCGCGCTCCCACAGGACCCGCATCACCCGCCACTCCGAGTCGGCTATCTTGGGCAGTTCTTTTTTCATGGCATCTCCCATCGATTACATTAGTAGTCACATCAACAATGTATTACACTTGTAGTCACTTGTCAAGTATTTCTTTTCAACCACCCCGAATCCCGGTTCGAAATCAAATAGCCTGCCTTGCCTTGATGGCGGCCGAAGAGCGGGCGAAGTATTTATAGCGGCGGGCGATTTCATGAGAGGGGCGAGGTCTTGCATCTTTCGGGCGATTTTCCGGTCGACCGCGACGATGATACGGCCGGCCAGCCTCCTTCGCGGCCATCTTTGCGTTCTTGATTTCGATCCGCAGCCGGAATTATCATCTTTGCGATATGGGAGGTATTGATTCCGAGCTTTTTAGGAAGGAAAGTCGCGCAGCGCAAAAAAGCAAATCCCTATATGGTAGCCGTAAGGACATCGTGAACACTTGTTCATGCGCCTCACGTCCGCAACCTCTTATGGCCTCGTGCGTTAAAGTTAGTATGGGCAAGATGAATGTCTAGAGGCATGATGGGACGATCGGACGAGGAATTGATGCTGAATTACCGCGAAGGAGACGAGGCCGCTTTTGAGATGCTTTATCGCAAATATGAGAAGCCGGTTTTGGATTTCATCTACCGCATGGTCATGAGCGCGGACGAGGCTGAGAACTTGTGCCAGGAGACTTTTTTCAGAGTGGTCCGCGCCCGGAAGAATTATCAGGTGACGGCGACGTTCAAAACATGGCTTTTTCAGATAGCTCTGAATTTGTGCCGGGACAGGCGGAGGAGAATGAAGCACCGTTCGCATCTGTCTTTTAGTGCCCCGGTGCGGGCTCAAAATGATAGAGATGTTGAGCTCCAGGACGCTCTCGCTGATCCTTCCCTGGACCTTGTTAGGCGGATCGAGACGGCCGAACTGGGAGCTCTGGTCCAGAGAGCCGTTGCGGCCCTGCCGGAGGATGAGCATCTCGTGGTCGTTATGAAGGAATATCAGGGGCTGGAATTCTCGGAAATCGCCGAAATCATGGACTGTCCTGTGGGCACCCTGAAGTCGCTCAATCACAGGGCGCATGAAAAGCTCAGAAAAACCCTGGCCAAATACTTGGGAGATTGAACGATGAATTGTGAAGAGATCCGGAAGGAATTGGCGGATTTTGTGAGCGGTGAGACCGATGCCGCGATGATTAACGAGATTAAGAATCACCTGGAGGCATGCCGGGGCTGCTCTCGCGAGTTGCGACAGACGAAGCGTCTTTCTGAAGTCCTTCGATCCTGGAAAGGAATAGATCCGTCGCCGCTGATGTACGACAAACTGAAAACGCGGATGAGCGCCTCCGGTTCTTCCTGGAGAAAAATATTCAGCCTCTCAACCCTCAGGAAAGCGGCCTTCAAGTTCGCGGAAGTCGCGGCAATCGTTGCTGTTACCCTGCTCGTCAGCCGCCAACTTCAAAAGCCTGCCCCGAAGACTCCCGCCTTGGCTCCGATCAATTTCTATCTGATGGAGCATCAGGAAGCCGTCGCGCAGACGGCGTCCGCGGAGCTTTCCGAGCTGCCCACGGCCCGAATCCCTGTTGACAGGGGCGACTTCCTTTATTACGAATTCATCGACGGATACCCGCGGGCGGCACGTCCGGGCGTGATCCTCAAGGGAAGGCCATCTCAAAAGGACGTCAAGCCGCCCGAAACTCCCCCGGGCTCAAAAGAACAGATCATCACCCTTGAACAGGCTCGGAAGGCTGTTGGTTTCCCCTTTGTGGCGCCGCAGCGGCTGCACCCCGGATACATTCTCGACAGCGTGAGGAAAATCGAAGATCGCAAATGTCTCCATCTGCTTTACACGAACGGCATCGACACACTGTCGTTATTCGAACAGCCGGCGAACGAGGAACAAGGTCTCGGCGCAAAGGATTTCAGGGAGTATGCCGTTTTCCGCAGCGTCGAGCCTGTTCCCGGACACGTAAATGGCCAAGGCAGAGTGACCATCCTTGCTTGGATCAATGATGGAGTCTCCCTGGTTCTGATCGGCAAGGGGGATCTCTCCCAGTTAATGGATACCGGGCAATCGATCAACGCTGCGACGGGAACGGCCACTCATGGATCTCAATAAATCAGAGACATTCGGGACGTGACTAAAGCGCATGATTGACGCGCTTTGAATAACGAGGAGGAAAGCGATGAAAAAATTGAATGACCTGGCGTTGGCCATGATTGTCGGGCTGGCGGTTGTCTGGGGGATGGCGCCCGCCGTTGACGGACACCTCAATGACCTGCAGGCGAATCTTGCTACCGATTCCAGCAAGCTCGCCGAACAGCATTTTGAAAAGGCGATCAAGCTGCTCAAGCAAGAAAATTTCCAGGACGCCATCGCTCAATACGAAGAGGTCATCAAGCTATCTCCGCAGAGCCAAATCGCCCAGGACGCCCAATACTGGATCGGACAATCATATTTCCGGATGGGAAATTATGACGAGGCCTTGTTGATATTTGGCAGGCTCCTTAAAGAAAACCTGGGAAGCGCCATCGTTCCCGTGACACAGCTGATGATGAGCCGTGTTCAGCAGGAGAAGGAGAACAAAGAGCTAAAAGTGAAAAGGGATGCGGCCTTGGATGAGAAGGTCATCATCGACCCAAAGACAGGCGCGACATATAGAAAAATTGAGTCACTGACAGGCAAAAAGGATGTGGTCGAAATGCCTAACGGACTCAACCTCTCGCCCAATGGCAAGTTTTTGCTCCAGGATGACATTGTCATTCCGCTGAAAGGCGAAGAACCTTTTGATCTAGTAGACACGGAGGCTTGGCGAGGTGTATGGTCTCCTGATGGCAAAAAAGTTGCCTTCTACTCAGGAGAAGCGATCTGCGTCGTTCCTGTTTCACCAGAGACAGGAAGGCCTACCGGCCCAGCGAAAAAGCTCCTCGATGGCAGATACAGGTTTATGTCTCCTGTGAGCTGGGCGCCCGATTCTGAAAGGATCGTCTTCATGAAAGCGGACGAAAAAACCCAGGGCGACATCTGGACTCTATCCCTAAAAGATGGGACACTCAACCAGATTACAGACGATCCTGAAGTGGAACTCAATGCTTCATGGTCTCCCGATGGCAAAACAATTGCCTACAACCGGAAAGATTCTGAGATCCGGGTCGTCTCCGCCAAAGGTGGCGAATCGAGGAAGATTGCCGACATCGCCTACGGCCGCTCTATTTCCTGGTCGCCTGACGGCAAATGGCTTTTCATTGGAACCAACAGAAAGCGCCACCTCATCCGTTTAACTGATGAACACGTATTCGACATAGATCCGCCCAAGGAAGTCGGGGGGGTCTTCTCCTGGTCGCCTAATGGAAAAAAGATGCTTTTCTACTACCCGTCTTACGATTACGCTGACGTCCTCAAAGTCGTGTCAGCCTCCGGCGGTCCCTCCTTCCAGCTCGGAAGAGAGCTCAAGCTTTGGCCTTATGTTCACTTCTGGTCTCCCGATAGCAAAACAATTATCACGGAAGGGGCAGGCGATTCCACCTTCTGGATGATCCCTCTCGCAGGTGCTGCGGCTAGCCCATTGAAGTTAGATGTATCAGTCCAAGGTAAACTTCATCCCCTTTCTTTGTCGCCCGACCGAGAGAGACTCCTTTTTTCTGCGGAGCAGGGTAACGGAAAGGAAAATCTCTATGTGGTTCCTATTTCATTGAAGGAGGCTCAGTCAACCGGGCCCGCCGTTTTGATTTTTAACGAGTGGGACTGTTGGCACGGCCTCAAGAATTGGTCATGGTCAGCCGATGGGAAAAAGCTGGCCGTGATCCATAAGAAGGATATCTGGGTTATGTCTGCCGAGAAAGGTAGGCCCGTCCAGATCACAAAAACCTCAGAAAGCGAAACTCTGCCGGAGTGGTCACCTAAAGGAGAGATGATCGTTTATATAGTTGAAGTAGAACAAGGGAAAGCAAACCTCCGGGTCATTTCTGCATCCGGCGGCGAGCCGACGAAAATATTGGACAATTGTGATTATTGGTCTCATGCTTGGTCTCCCGAAGGCAATGAGCTTTTTGCCGAGTCCAAAGGGATGATCTTCGCTATCCCCATCGACGGCGGTAAAGCCCGGAAGATTCTTGATCTCAAGGAACAAGGTTTGGTAGCTGGAACTGTTGGGCTCAACTGGCTTCCAGACGGGAAGCACCTAGTTTTTATCGGTAAAAAGGAAGGGAAGGGGCCGACCCGGATATTCAGAGTTCCCGCCAAGAGGGGCAAAGTCGTGGAGCTTGCCTCTGATGACAACGACTGGAAGTATGTGATTTTTCCGTCTCCTGATGGAAAATGGATCTCTTATAATACGGAAGGATTTATCAAGACACGTCCCGAAGGATCTATCTGGGAGGTCGATGTGGAGGCCCTGCTCAAGAGCGGCAAAGAAAAATGAAAGTGCCGTCAGCCCTCATAGAGCAGGTCGCCCCGATGGCGTCCGACCCGCGGATTTCTCCTTCGGCAAAAAGTTCTCCATCACCCAGACCTGGGGTTGTTCAGGATTCGCGCCCATGGATGAAAAGGCGATGTGCTGTCCGTCGGGGTGGACACTCAAATGGCGGGGTTGAGCCATGGCCAGGTCGATTTTTTGTGCTTCTCCTCCTCCATCTACGGAGACGCGATAGAGATCCCACATATCTCCGGGGAACTTTTGTAGTTTAGAGAAATAGATATAGCGTCCGTCAGCGCTCCAGGCAGGCGTTATGATATGGTTTCCTTCCTGCTCGAAGCTGTATATTTCTCGAGGTTCTCCACCTGACGTCGGCATTATTCTTATCAACCTTTTTTGTTCCCTGTTTAGAAGGACCAGCCATTTCCCGTCCGGAGAAATATCGATGTCATGCGCATTAGAAGGAGACCCGGAAAGCCGCTCTTCCTGACCGGTTTGAAAATTGTGGACGAAAACAGAAGATTTTTTTACGCCCGGATCGCCGACGGCATAGTAAAGCATCTTCCCGTCCTTGGACCACCGGTGTGAGAATATCTCCGTTCCCTTGTCGATCTGTACGATCGGGACAACATCGCCCGTTTGGACATCGACCCGGTAGATGCCCAGGCGGCCGTCCTGAGAGGCTCCCTCAACAGAAACGGAGCGGCCGTCGGGCGCCCAGCGAGGGTAACCAAACTTTCCCAGATCGGGGCCCAGCTCTTGGACCTGACCTGTTTTGAGAGTGAGAATGCCAAGGCCCTGGGAACGAACCGGCAGACTTCTCCGGCTGGAAATATAGGCCAACTGCTTGCCGTCAGGCGAATAGGCAGGGTAGGCGTTATGTCCCTCGTAAGGCAAACCGCTCTTTTTAGCCGGACTTAAAATTTTCCCTGTTTGCGGATCAATCCCAGCCACATAGACATCCGTAGCTCCGCCTCCCAGTCCGTAGAAAAGGGCCCCTTGGGAAGTGATTCCCAGCGGTTCGATCGGGCCGATGCTCGACTTGATCAACTGGGGGCTTCCCTGAGGTTTTCCTCCGGCGATCCGAATGAACCACATATCCTGGGTCCCTGTCCGGTCGCTATTGAACAGAAGACCTTCGCCGTTTGGCGCCCAGCCGATAACCGTGTCGAGGGCCGGATGTTCGACCAACGGAATCTCCAGGCTGCCGTCCGCCGAAAGCAAAAAAATGTCCTTTTCCCCTGACACCTGATGAGCCGCCGAAGCGTCGTAAGCGATGTATTTCCCATCCGGCGAAAAAGCAAATCCCCACGGTACGGAGTTCACGGCACGAGTCTCGAAATGAGTTTTTAGGATCTTGACCGAACCATCTTCGGCGGAAACCAAGCCGAGCTGAATATCCTTTCCCTCAATTGGGGCCGGTCCACCGAAGAAGGCTGCCAAAACATGTTTTCCATCGGGCGACCAGTCAAAGGCCTGGACGTAATCCTCCTTTTTTCGATTTCGATAGAGGACACGAGGAGTTGATTCCTTGATATCCATGACGCGCAATTCATAAATTTCATCCTTGTTGTACCATTGATAAACGATCCGCCGGCTGTCAGGGGACCATTTCGAAAACAAGGCGAATTCCGGGGACTGCGTCCACGTGCCCTTGTTCGTCAGGCGCCGGTTTGTCGCTGTGGCGAGCTCTCGGATTGCCAAGTCACCCGTCTCCCAATCCACAAAAGAGAGATACCGGCCATCGGGAGAGACGGCTCCGGAGGTATCCACCACTCCCGACCCGGACCAGACCTGGCGGAGGTGGAATTCCTTATCGCCTTTCGCCGCCAGCGTTTGAGCCTTAAAAAACAAGGCCAGCTTGGCCTGGGCCGCCTTCACGGCCTCGCTTTGTTCCGGATAGTCCTCCACGACTTTCTGAAACGCCTCCTGGGCCTGCTTCAGTCCCAATTTTTCGTAGCAGAGGCCGAGGTGGAGCTGGGCTTTGGCCGCCAGCGGACGGTTGCCCGGAAACTCCGCGAGGAGCTTTTTGTACGTTTCGATCGCCGCCTCGAGGTTCCCCTCCACCTCTTCCTGATGGAGCGCTGCTCCGAGAAGGACGTCCGCGGACTGGGATTTCTGGGCCGCCGTGTTCGTCGGCGACAGGACGATGGACAGGGCCAGAGCGATCAGCGAAAAAATAGTCGATTTTTTCATCTTGCACCTCCTGACTTCAAGGACATAATGAGGCAAGTGCGACTTCTTTGCTCCAAGCCCAGGTCAAGCCTGTGACAAGTTTCGGTCAAGACGGCCCTCCCGCTCAGGCGCCTTCAACCATCGAACCGGTACCCGATGCCTCGGACGCCGATCAGAAATCGCGGTTTTTGGGGATTCTCCTCCAGCTTGTTGCGGAGGTTATTGACATGGGTGTAGACGACCCGGTCCGTCAGGACGGCGTCGCGGCCCCACACCTCTCCGAGCAGGTCGTCGATCGTCAGAACCCGGCCGCGGTGTTCCAGGAAAACCCGTAGGAGCTTGAACTCCATGGCGGTCAGATCGATCTTCTTGCCCTGTCGCGAGACCTCACATCGGCCGATGTCGACAGTGACGTCGCCGAAACGATAAACCGCGCCTGGTTCCGAGCCGTTTTGGGAGCGGCGCAGGACAGCCTTGATGCGGGCGAGGAGCTCGCGCCGGCTGAAGGGTTTGGTGACGTAGTCGTCCGCCCCGAGCTCGAGGCCCACGACTTTGTCCACCTCCTGCCCTTTGGCCGTGAGCATGATGATCGGAGTGCGGTCGCCCTTCAAACGGGCTTCGCGGCATACGGTGAAGCCGTCCATCCCGGGCAGCATCAGGTCGAGCAGGATGAGGTCGAACTTTCCTTCGAGGATCCGGCTCAAGGCCGCCGTGCCGTCCTCGGCGACTTCCACGGCGAATCCCTCGATCTCCAAGTCGTCCCGAAGGCCCGTCGCGATCGTCGGCTCGTCCTCCACGACCAGAATGCGTTCGTTCATCTCATCCTCCTCCCCTGACCGGCACGGCCGGAAGCCGGATGGTGAAGATGCTGCCTTCGCCAACCCGGCTCTGGCATTCGACCGTGCCGCCGTGGGCCGTCACGACATGCTTGACGAGGCTGAGCCCGAGCCCAGCCCCCTTGATCCGCTTCGAAATTTCGCCTTCGGCCCGGTAGAACCGGTCGAAGATGCGCTTCCGGTCGTGTTCGGAAATGCCGACTCCCTTGTCCCGGACAGAGATCTTGACTGCGTCGCCCTCGGCCCCGGCGTCGAGCCAGACGGTCTTCGAGCCGGGCGAGTACTTCACCGCGTTGTCGAGGAGGTTGCGGACCGCGGATCCCAGGGCTTCTTTGTCGGCGGAGATCGGGGGAAGTCCGTCCTGGATGTCCGCTTCAACCGCCACTCCGTTCGCGGCGATCTCGGTCACGAAATCTGCGACCAGCGTTCGCAGCCACGGGGAAGGGTCGAGCGGCTCGAACCGGTATTCCCTGCGGCCTTCTTCCATCCGGGAAAAGTCGAGGATGTTTTCGACGAGGCGGGACAGCCGGTCGCTCTCCTGGACGATCATTTTGAAATAGCCTCGCTGCTTCTCCGGGTCAGTCACGCGCCCGTCGAGCAGCATCCCGCCAAGTTGTCGGATCCCCGTCAGGGGGGAGCGGAATTCGTGGGAGACCGTCGAGACGAAGTCCGCCCGCAACCTGGCGATTTCGAGTTCCCTCTTGACGATCCGGACCGTGAGGTAGCCCCCGAAGACAAGCAGGACCGTGACGAAACCCAGCATCGTCAGGGATAGAGTTCGTCTTTGCCTGATGTCCGCATAAATCGCCTCCGGCCGGCCGGGCCAGATCTGAAGAAGCCACGGTGTGTCGTCGATCCGGAGGTCGCGCGTCACGGCGAAGGGAGGTGCCGCCGGGGGCGGTGATCCGAAAACCGCGGAGCCGTCGGCGGCATACAGGACGGCCTCGAGGTCCTCCCCCCGGGTCAAGGGACGAGCCTTCGCGGCGGAGGTGGACCCCCGGGCAAAGCCCGGGGCCCCGGCCGCCGTCGAAAAGATCCGGGGCCACCAACGCGACCCCAGGACGTCTGCGGAGACGAGGACCGCGGCGAACGGATCGGTGTTCCGGAAAGCGAGGTACGCAATGTCTTCACCGGGAAGGACCGTTCGGGGATCTTTCAGGAAGTCCTCGGCGGCGCGGGATAGAGCCAACCTACGCCCCTCGGTCGCATAGAGGCTGTTGAATTCGCCGGCCTCGACTCGGCTGTCCCGGCACCAGGTCCGGCCGAGATCGGAATAATAGAGGTAACGTGGCTTGTCGAGAAGCCATTTCCCCGTCGCCAGATCCCGATAGAAGGCCATGGCTTCCTGGGCAAGGTCAGCCGCATTGCCGCGCTCGGAGGCCAGGGAACAAAGCTCGGCCTGGGCGATGAGGTCCGACGGCAGCCCCCCGATCCAAACCGCGTCCAAGCGCCGGAGGTCCCGGTAAGCGCCGGCAGCCTCCTCGAGCCTGCCAGCTTTGCGGAGCGTCCGGGCCAGGCGCTGGAGGATCAGTGGCTGCGACCCGGCAGCGGCCGAATCGAGCAGGTTTCGGTACGCTCGGATGGCTCTCGGATAGTCTTTTCGAGCGATCTCCAGGGACTCGGCTTCGGCCAGGCCGGCGGGCGGTCGACTTGGCGCAGTTTGGGCCGGAGCGGGGCTCCGTGAGACATACAACAGAGCACCAGGGGGGAACACCTCGAGCCTTTCATCGGATATGGACAGAAACACGCCGCCTCCCGGTTCCGAGAAGGCTTGCCCGACAATCTCCGGAAAGGAGTTGACATCGAGTGGCCTCTTCAGCGAAGCAGCCGACCGCACCGCATCGTTCCACCGCCGGAACTCCGAATCCAAGTCGCGGCCGATTTCTTCCGCGGTTATTTCCAGTCTCTCGCGCGTTCGCTGCCTGGCGAGTTGGCTCTCCTGGCGCAGCACGCGCAGCGCGAAAACGCCGAGGAACGCGCCCGGGAGCAGGATGAAAAGGGCGAAGACTCCGACGAGTCTCTGGCCAGGGCCCCGGAGGAAGCGCGGCCAGGCTGGACGGCGAAGCGAAGAATTCGGCATTCGGTCACCCATCGTCTAGAGTAACACCTCACCAGGAAAGATTTCACCCGCGGCGGGTCAAGATTCGGTCAAGATTCGGTTAAGACCAGCATATCGCCTGCCGCGAGGGGGTGTCAAGGAAAGTCCTGCATGTGTCACCAATCGTCACCGGCAACAGAGGTGCAGCAAGGCGCAAGGCAGGCGCCGCGACGGCGGCCGGGGCCCCGGGCTTTGCCCGGGGGTCCACTTCCGCCGCGAAGGCTCGTCCCTCGGCCTCACGTGGGCCGAAAGCAATGGACAGAGCATGATCACCGGGATCGAATAGGACCGGAAGACGATTCTCGATTTCCGAAAGACCCAGATCAAGGGACGTGACGATCAGATCGGCCACGCGTTCGAGCCGTTCCTGGATACGCTGGCTCTCCAACGCCCGGTCCTGCTCCAGCAGACGCCAACTCAGCCAAACCAAGGCAGACACCGAAACGACCGAGACCGCCATAAACAGGACCAGAACATTGCGCGGCGGCCGCAACTTAGAGTGATGCATCCCTACCTCCCGGGACTGTCGCGGTTCAATTATAGCCGCGAGCGCCACAATTGTCATAGGGGATTTGGAAACCGAGCTAAGGAAAGTCTCTTTCCAGAAATGTCGCTATATATTCTTGTCACCGCCGGCGTTTCTCGGTCTTTTGTCGTTCCGCCGCTGCGGCAAGATGGCCCAGGTCGTCGGATAAGGGAACGGTGGTCATGTTTTTTTGTGATGACTCCGAATATCGACCGTTCTTCGTCCGAAAATGCGAATGCGCAGAGCGTGGACGATCTTGAGCCTTTGATCGGGCGTCATCGAGATGCCGTCTTGGATCTCGGCTTTTTCCGCTTCTTTGAAGTTTTTAAAAACGCGTACTCGCTGAATCATGGTCCTATCACATTTCTTGTAATGATTATAACAGACGCCGAAAAATCAGTCGAGCGCTTCGAATGAAGCAAAAGGGGACGATTCTATTTTCTTGAAAAATAGAACCGTCCCCTTTTTTAAATACGTGAGAGGAGCTGTTGAAAGCTCCGCTATCTCTTCGCCTTAATGACGGCTATTTGCCCTGGCTTTTAGGCACCTTAACCGTCACGATCCCGGTCGCCTTGTTGCCTGCCGCGTCGCGACACTCTATAGTGATCGTATAAATCCGTCCAGCGCCGTTCCCCGAACGTTCAGCCCGGAGGTTGAGAGTTAACGGTCCAGTAATGAGCCAATCGGGAGCAGTATCTCCATCCCCAAGCCCATCCACCGGCTCATTGCTTCTCACGTCGATGATTTGGCTTATTACCGTCGGACTGCAGTTATCGATCGCTGATATAATGATGAAAACCGGAACCATCTTATGATTCGCAGGCCAAAGCGAATTGGGATCGGCAGCGAGAGAAGTGATACTAGGGGGAGTATCGTCATAAACAGTGATCTTGGCCGAGCAGGAGGCTTCCGCTCCATGCGTATCGGTTACGGTCAGCGTGACGAGTGTATCGCCTAAAGGATAAGGGCCAGCAGGAGAAATAGCATAGGCTAAAGGATCGCCATCCGGATCATATGATCCATGATCAATCGCTCCGGGCGTCACTTCGGCTTGGCATTGCTCGCCGGCGGGAACAATAATGTCCCGGCAGAGTGCGACGGGGGGTTGGTTCTCCATAATTCCTGGCTCGACGTATATATAATCCCAGTCCACGTAAGAACCGGCGGCATTATAAAGGGCCATGTCTATAATTGCCCTTTGTGTTGTCGTGACTGGCTCAGTAAGTGAAGCTGAAAAAGCAGTAGTATAGTTGATCCCATCATTACTGAAACGCACAGTAATTTCTTCTCCATTCCTTGTAATTTCATACCAGTAATTTTCCCTAACCCAGCCATCATTTCCGATTGGGGAAGGCGTGCCGTCGAAACGTGCTACCTCCACACCATTACGAACAAGTCCCATGGTAAGGCCGTTATAGCCATACCACCAATCCACACCACGATAGATTTGAATGTACTCATTTGCACCTTCACCGAAAGCAATGTAGAAGTACTGATATTGGCCACCAGTAGAATAGCCAACATAGGCATGGAGATTATAATTTACCTTTGTTTTTAATATCCAATTTCCTCCATCAAATTGACGAAGCAGAGTTAAGCTCGGTTTCCAGTACGACGGCCAACCAGATCCAGATGTCGGTGTCCAGCCACCATTATATCCCAACCAACCTGTAAGGTAATACCTTAAATACCCCGGGTTGTCGGTTAGGGAATATCCTCCAAGCCAAGGAAAAGGCTGGACCACCTGCCATGCTGGATCTAATAGAGGATTTGAGAAATCTTCTTTAAAAATTTGGGCATAAACAGATCCAGGCGACATTGATAAAATAACCACAATTAACATCGCTCCTGACATTACACCCAACCGTAGGCTCTTCACTTTCTTTTTCATTTTCTTTTCTCCTTAAAATAAAAAGGGCTTTTTATCATGATGTCCTTATTTTTCAATTTGATTTCCCACTGCCCATTATGTTACGGCTCCATTGTCAGGATCGTATCACGCTATTGTCACGATTGGGTTTTATTCAGCCATCGAAACGGTATTCCGTCCGGCGGAGCGCCGTCTTGATGCGCGCACGCAGCTCGCGCGGGCTGAAGGGCTTGGTTACGCAATCCTCCGGGCCAAGTTCGAGATCCAAAACTTTTTCGGCTTCGGCGGCGTGCTGATAGCGTTGATCGGGCTCCTTTATCGGCTACTTGGCGACTTTCAGCGGCGGCAGGAAGTTCTCCATCACCCAGATCTCCAGGTTCACCTTGATGTCAGTCGTCGCCAGCTGGCGGCCGTCAGGGTGCGGCCGCAGCCCCCCCATCTGCCGGCCGACGGTCAACCCAAGCCGCTGCGGTTCTCCGCCCTCGGCGGCGACACGCCACATCTGCCATTGCCGAGCCTCGTAGGGGATCTGCGCCTCTCCTTTGACGCCTTTCAGGAAGGTGATGTAGCGGCCGTCCGGCGTCCACCACGGCGAACCCCAAAAGGGGACTTCCTTCTCGCCGCCGACTCTGACCAGCTCCCGGGCTTCTCCTCCTGCGGCCGGCATGATAAGCAGAATCTGGGTCCCCTTCTCGTTCACGCCGATCAACAGTCGCCGGCCGTCGGGCGATGCTACGCCGCTGTAGAGGCCCGGCCTCTCGATGACGTCCACTTCCTGGCCGGATTTCAAGTCGCGGGCCACGACGCGGCTCGCGTTCCCGCCCGGGACGGCAGGCGGCTTGACGTAGTAGACCGTATTGCCGTCAGTAGAGATATCGAATCGCGGAAAGCCGACCCCGGCCGGAAGCGGCATCAGAGAGGTTACCTGCCCCGTTTGGATGTCAATTCGTACCAGGCTCTCGCCCTTTCCGGGCTCAAATGTGGGAACCGCGACGGCCTTTCCATCCGGGAGCCAGTGGAGGGAAGCGCCCAGCCCGATCGTCCTCTCGCCGACCTCGAACTCCCGCTCCTCGCCCGTATCCATGGAGCGGACAATCACGGTGCGGTTTGGCTCGCGGGCGAGAACGTACGCGAGGAAGCGCCCATCGGGAGACCAGGATGGAGCCCAGGTGTTGCCGCGTCCGGATGCAGACTGCGGCGGCGAGACCACGTTCCCGCTGACCGGGTCGACTTCGACGATCTTGATGTCTCCGACATTGTTGTTGACCGCGTAGTAGAAGGCACCCGAGCGGGTGAACCCCATGGGCAAGAAGCCCCAGTCCTTCTTGACGAACACCGGTTCGCCCTGGGCCTTCCCGCCGGCTATCGCGATCAGCCACGCGTCGGGCGATCCCGAACGCTCACTGGAGAAGAGAATGTGCTTCCCGTCCGGAGCCCAGCCCAGGACGCTGTGGTTCGACCGATCGGGGAAGAGCGGAGACTCCCTTCCTGTCTGAAGTTCGAACAGCGAAAACCCTTCCCTGGTCGCCCAGGCGATGTACCGTCCGTCAGGCGAGAACACCCCGCCCGGCGACGGATTCTTTCCCATCGCCTTCAGCAACCTCGTCGAGCCGTCGGCGACGGCCACCAGCATCATGTCGCGGGTTCCGTCGGCCTTCTCGATTTCGGCAAGCACGTGCCTGCCGTCAGGCGACCATGCCAGCGGAAACTGGCGGACGACTCCACCTCCGCCGGCCCGCAGGACCCGCGGCTTCGAGCCGTCGAGCCCGACGACGCGGAGGTCGTACGTTGCGCCCCACCAGGCGTACGCGACACTCCTGCCGTCGGGTGAGGGCACGGATTCCTCGGCGAACGCCCCCTCCCCGGGGCGGTTCCTGCCGATGTTGCCGTCGTCGGTCAGCCGACGGATCTCGCCGCTGGCGAGGTCGCGGATGGCGACATCTCCCGCTTCCCAGTCGGTGAACGACACGTAACGGCCGTCGGGCGATACCTTGCCCGTCACATCCGCCCCTGCCCACACCCTCCTCACGGCCAGCGTCGAACTGCCCGACGTGCCGCCGGTCCCCACGAGCGCGGCCAGCCTCACCCGCGCCTGCGCGGCGGCGTCACCCTGATCGGCGTAATCGCGAACCACCTGCTCGTACGCCTTGCGCGCTTCCCGCGTTTCCGTATCGCCCAGCTTCTCGTAGCACTGGCCCATCCGCAGCAGGGCGGTCGCGACCGTGGCGCGGCCGGCGCCGGGCTGCGCGATGATCTTCTTGTACTGCTCGATGGCGCCCTTCAGGTTTCCATCTACGGTTTCTGTTTTAATGGCGGCCTGGAGCGCCACCTCCGCCTTATTGTCCTTCGTCTGATTCGCCAGGGACCCGGCAAACAGGGCCGCGCAGAGCAGCCCGGCCAAAAGAATTAACTTTATTGGCTTCATTATGATTTCCTCCCGCCCATCATGTTACGGCTGTATTGTCAGGAGAGTATCCGCGCTATTGTCAGGATTGGGTTTTATACGTTCGCGGCGCAAAACCCCGATTTTTAAATCGGGATAAAAAGCGCCGCTCAGTATTAACCCTAAATATACCCCGGGTTTCAGCCCGGGGAGTCGAATGGGTTGATTCAGCCATCAAAACGGTATCCCAGGCCGCGGACGCTGACAATGTAACGCGGCTCTGAAGGTTCCGGCTCGACCTTTTTCCGCAGTGTGACGATGTGGTTGTCGACCACGCGATCGGTGACGAACGTGCCGTGCCCCCAGACGAGATCCAGGAGTCGAGCCCGGCTCAGCACTTTGCCGCCGTTGCGGACAAAGGCGGTGAGCAGCTTGAACTCGAGGGCCGTCAGCTCCACCGGTTTGCCGGCGCGCCGCAGCTCACAACGCCCAAAATCCACTTCCGCGTCGCCGAACCGGCATATCGGCAAATCGTCTTCCGCGGTGCGGCGGAGCGCCGCCTTGACCCGGGCCCGGAGTTCGCGCGGGCTGAAGGGCTTGGTCACGTAGTCGTCGGCGCCGATCTCCAGCCCCAGCACTTTCTCCGCCTCCTGGGTCTTGGCGGTCAGCATGATGACAGGCGTTTTCGATCCGCCCCGGCGCAGTTCGCGGCAGACCTCGAAGCCGTCCTTGCGCGGCAGCATGACATCGAGCAGGATCAGGTCGAAGGCTTCTTTCCGCGCCCGTTGCAGGGCGCTTTCTCCGTCCGATTCTATCACCACGTCGTATCCCTCGCTCTTCAGGTCCAGCTCCAGACCAAACGCGATTGCGGTTTCGTCTTCCACCACCAGAATGCGTTTCATGTCCTCTTCTCCAACGGCAGCAGGATGGTAAACGTGCTGCCCCGGCCGGGTTTGCTCTCGAGGCGGATCTCGCCGTCATGAGCTTCGATGATGTGGCGCGCCATGGCCAGGCCGATGCCGGTCCCTTGGATATTGGCTGCCCTGGAGCCGGTCCCACGGACGAATCTCTTGAAGATCTCCTTTTGCTCCGAAGTCGGAATTCCCATGCCCTGGTCCCGGACACGGATGGCCAGGCGGCCTCGTTCGCGCGCCATCTCGACCCAGACGGTGCGGCAGTCCGGCGAATACTTGACCGCGTTGTCGAGCAGGTTCCTCAGCGCCAGGCCGAGCGCTTCGCGATCGGCGTGGATGAACGGATACTCCCCGGCGAGCTCCAGTTCGACGTGGTAGCCCTGGGCAGCCGCCTTCTCCTGGAATTCGGCCACCAGGTCACCCACCAACTTTACGGGATCGAGACGCTCAAAGTGATAGCGGAACGCGCGCGCCTCGATGCGGCCGAAATCCAGCAGCGACTCGACGAGCCTCTGCAGCCGCTCGCTTTCGCGGGACAGAATGTCATAGGATTTCTGCCGCAGGTCTTCCGTGGGAACCCTCCCCTTGGACAGCATCTCGGAAAGCTGGCGCAGCGAGGTGAGCGGAGTCCGGAATTCATGCGACACCGCCGAAACGAACTCGGACTGAAGCCTGGCTACGGCATGCTCGCGGTCGATGGAGCGCATGATGAAATAAGAGCCGGCCAGAAGGACCAGCGCCAGTACCGCGAAGCCTGAAAGCAGCAGGCGGCGCCGCCCGGCAACGCCTGCCTCGTCGACGCCGGGATCGGTACTGCTTGCGTGCAGAGTCCCGGGCAGTCTGGTGGCATCCATCGTCCGTACGGCCTGCGGGCCGTTCTTGTTGAACGAGCCGATCATAACCTGCCCGTTTGCGTCGACCAAAGCGCCCTGGACTCGTTGGCCATACAAAAGCTCTTTCCACTTCGAAACAAGGTAATTGGGCCCCGCCAACACAGCGGCCAGCCGATCCGAAGTCCCCGCCCAAGAGACTAGCACGGACTGGCCTTCAATTTTCAGAATCCGGCGCCCTTTCGATTCCGGATCGGCAATCCACTGGCCGTATATCGATTCCGCGGCGGTCGAGAGCGCGAGCGCGTTCTGTTCGCGTTCGGATAAGGGACTGGCCCCCAACCAGCGCTGCACCTCTTCCACATGGAACTCCCAAACGGGCCGGGGCAAGCTCCAGCGGCCGCTCCAAAGGGCCGCACGCATGAGCGACGCTTCCTTCCGCAGTTCTTCGCGCTTTCCGATCGCTTCCAGCACGGTGCCGCGCGCTTCGCGCGCCATCAGTTCCGCCGGCAGTCCCAGAACGCAGGTCCGGCCAAGTTGGGCGAGCTCGCCGTAGACTTGGAGGGCTTCCTCATGGCGACCGGTTTTGCGGAGGTTTCGCCCCAGACGCAGCAAGGCGCCGGCGCGCACCCCGGGATCTGGTGATCGGGCAAGCTCCCGGAAGACCTCGGCCGCTTTGGCCGGATCGTTGCCCTGGTACTCCAGGGTCTCGCCGGCGACGAAGGTCGCAGCCGGCGGTTCTTCGCCGTCCGGAATCACGGGATAGTAGAGCAGGCAACCGGGCGGGTAAGCGTTGACGGTGCGTTTCGTCACCTGCAGGACCAACACGCCGTCCGGCGGTACTTTCGCGCCGGGGCTTGGGACGAAGCTCAGATAGCTTTCAAGGTCGGTGAGGCTTTGTTGAAGCGCGGCGGCCATGTGGTCCGCCGCCAGTTCCAGGCGTTCCTGCAGGCGCTGTCCTTCGAGCGCGCGATCCTGTTTCAGTAATTGCCAGCCGAGCCAGCCCAGGGCGCCGCCAAGGACAAGCATGAGACAGAGAAAGACCGCCAGGGTGCGACCGGGCGGCCGGAGCCAAAGGGCTAATCCCATGGGTTGCCTCGCAAACGGCATCGATTCCTTAGATTATATCCGGCCGAGTCAGGATTGAATGGAGCTTGGGTCAGGATTCTGTTTTTCCAGGGAGCAGGGATGATCTCCTGAACGGTCTGAAGTCTCCCCTCCGGATCTTTCTCAAGACAGCGCAGAATGACGGCATCCATCTTTGCCTACCTCCATTTAGTGTACCACCTGGGAAGTGTAAGTTCTATGCTCCAAAACTACTGGAGCTGGCGGTGAGCCGACCGGGGTCCATCGCCTTCTTTTTCAAAGCATCGACCAAATCTTTGATATGGAGGAAAGATCTCCCGGCCGCGAAACTCATCAGGTCGGCATCGAGGGCCATGGCCGTCTGAATACCTTATTCTTCCTGCTTTCTTATGGCGAAAGGGATCAGAACATTAAGTCGGTGAACTCATAGACAATAAGCAAAAGGCATGGATCAAAGCCAATCTCAAGAAAGATACGGCATTCTTGTTAAAATTGCAGCTGGAGCACGAGAAATAGTCATCGTATTTTCTAATTTCGGTGACAGATAACTCGACCTTAATTCCGATCGATCGAATTTCGGAAATGCGTTGAGCGCCACCGAAATCAATAGCTGACTAATGCTTCTCAGGATTATTCCTGATGTGTCCGCCTGAGCTTGAGCCGCTTGAACCTGATGATGCTGCGTCGGACGCGCTCCCGCTTCCTGCGCTCGGTATTGCGTAGCCTCCTACGTTGCCGCCGCCGCCTTGTCTTGCGCCTGCTCCTTGGTTGCTCAGGCCGTAGCCGCGCTCAAATATCAGGCCCGGCATTCTCACCTGCGGATTATTATATGTTTTCTGCAATTGGCTCATTCTAATGCCTGCGCTCTTTGCAATATTTTCAGTGCTGAATATCGGCTCCACGTTTCTTATTCGCGCGTTTGCCGGCTTTAAATTATATTCATTGATCAGCGCTTGCCTTTTTACGCTTATCTGCGCACGATACTCGTCGGCCTGCCTGTTGCGCGCAAAGATGTTGACGAAGTCGGGGTGCAGCCTCGCTCCCTCTTCCGGAATCATCATCTTTGAGTCGCCTTTCATTGCGGCAATGTAGTTATGCAGGTTAAGGCCGGCATAAGGATTGACATAGGAGCTTGGATAGCTTAGTGAGTTATTTTGGCCTGAATTTGTCGGGTCATAAGGATATGGATCTATGTAATTTGGTATTCCATCTCCGTCCCAGTCCTGCCCCATAGCGCCATACCATCCTGACATGCATGGCCCGAAGTAGCCCCAGTCGCTTATCTGGGCAAACCAGTCCAGGCTGCGGAACATCGAGCCATAGCCAAAATGCCAAGGCCAGGCTAATCCCCAGGATATGCCCGGGTTAACATTGATTGGCATCATGATTGTTCTCGGGTCCATCAACGCGACGATGGGGTCAAGATCAGTCTCTAATGTCAGTATTAGTTTACCCGTCTGTTCCGTCAGGGTTATGAAGTCCGCATCAACATTCCTGACTTCTTTTTTCGCGCCATTAATGTCGTATGTCATGTTGTCGTAAGTTGTTCTTCCGTACACTCTGATAGCGCAGTTTTGTTTGTTAATGGCTTCCTTTATCCTCTTAATGGCTTGCGCGTTCAGGCCGAACCTGAAATCTTCGTGAACATTGACCATGATATTGTTTCCGCTCTCATCCACGCTGTTGTACACTACTAATGGGAGGTTTAGGTCGCTTCGCAGGTTAGTGTCCTTGTAATCCGCCGTCACTTCGCCAGTGAGAGTTACAAGTCTGCCCGAAATGAATTCACTTGGCGTGATTACTCTTTTTTCCAGAGGAATCGCGCATCCTGCGAGAGTTATTGATGCCGCCAGAAGGGCGATAAGCGCCGCCATGTTTCTTCTTTTCATGGTTTGCCTCCTGTTTTCATTGTCTGGCTCCTGTCCATTTTTTATGCAAAAACCATGCCAAATTTCAAGGCCTGTCATCCAGGCTGGGAGGAGCCCCGGATGTGGCATAAATGGGTCAATTGTCCTCGAGTTCACATTCTTGACTTCGCGCCGAAGCCGGCGATATAGTCGTTTCGCGATGGGAGCGCCGATTCCGAGCTAGGCGGGAAGGAAAGCCGCACGGCGCAAAAAAGCGGATTCCCATGCCTTGATCATCCCGTGTTCGGGCTTTGCGGCTTTGACAAATTCTTGACAAACTTTTAACACGCCGTTGACAAGTCGGGACGGGGGGCGCGATATCCTTCATATGAAAATCGTGTGCCAGGAGGAACCGCCATGACTCTGATCCGAGAGACGGCCGTTGTCCTGACCGCTCTGTGGCTCGGGGCGTCCGCCCTCGCCGCCCGGCCCGCCGCGCCGCCCCGCCTGCGCGTCCTGACCGTCAACGTCTGGTCCGGGCTCGACTACGAGGGATTCGCCAAGTTCGGCGAGTACGAGCCGCGCGAACGGCGCGAGCACCGGTTCACCGTCTTAGTGGACCGGATCAAGGCCTTGGCGCCCGACATTGTTTTCCTCCAGGAGGCGAATACCGCCGCCCGCTTCGCGGCCCGCCTGGCCGGGGCGCTCGGCTTCACCGAAATCCATCAGGTCGAGAACGGCGGCATCAAGCTCGGACCCCTCGGCGTGCCGTCGAACTTCAAGGAGGGCATGGCCATCCTGGCCCGGCCGTCCCTGCGGCTGCGGCGGCACGACGTGTGGAAGCTCTCGGGCCCGTTCGGCCTCTTCGGCGATTTTCTCACCTTCCACTTCGCCGAGGCGGTGTTCTCGCTCGTGGGTAAGGTCATCGTCGACGAGACTCCGATTTTCCTGGTCAACGTCCATCTCGTCGCCTCCGCGGCGGACGACGAGGCGCTCTTTGCCCGCTTCCGGGAGACGCTCGAGGGCCGCGCCCTCTCGCCGGCCGACTTCGCGGCCGTTGTCGCCGAGACCAAGGCCAAGAACCGCCGCCGCCTCGACGAGGCCCGCAAGCTCCTCGCCGGCGTCCGGGAGCTACCCGCCGACAGCCCCGTGATCGTGGCCGGGGACTTCAACGCCGACCCGGAAACGCCGGCGGTCCGGGCCGTGTTGTCCGTCGGGGGCATGATCGACACGCTCGCCGCCGCCGCGACCGCCGGGCCGGCCGACGGGGCAGCGGCCCATCCGATCACCTGGGACGCCGGGGAAAACGAGAACATCGCCTTTTCCAGCCGCCCGGTCAACGCCTCGGGCGCGCCGCGGCCGCCCCTTGGCCTGCTCGACGCCTTCGATTGCGGGATCAGCCGCCGGCTCGACTACATCGTCCTGAACAAGGGCTTCCGGCCCGAGGATGTCGCATCCTCGTCGGTCGCCGTGGATGCGCCGGAATCCGGGATCCACGCCTCCGACCATTACGGCGTCTTCGCCGAAATCGATCTGGAGCGTATCCTCGCTTCCGCCCCCAAGGAGCCGGCCACGGTCGTCCCGCCCAAGGGGTTCGGCAAGGAATTTTTCCCGATCCTGATGTGGGATACGGATATTGGGTTCGGCTACGGGGCCAAAGGATTCCTCCTCAACCCGCTGGGCCTCTCGGAGTCGTTCGACCTCACGGCCTTCAACAGCACCAAGGGCGAGCGCTGGTACCGGTTCGTCTTTTCCCTGCCCGACTTCGAGACGCGGCAGGGGAAGATCTACCCCCTAGCCTTCGACCTGACGATCGACTACGACAAGATGATAAAGAACAACTTTTTCGGCGTGGGAAACGCCTCCCTCTACGCCGACCGCGTGTCCTATACGCGGGAGCCCGTCGAGATCAGCCTGACCCTGAGCCGGGGGTTCACGGCGACGACCGTCGGCCAGGCGGGCCTGAAATATGCCACGGTCCGCAACAGCCCGCCGGAGGGCCTGGCGCTTCCCTCAGGCCTGGACATCGGCCGCGCTTCGTCCGTCTCGATTTTCGGGAATATCCGCTACGACAGCCGGGACAGCTTCATCCACCCGAGCGAAGGGATCGTCCTCCAGGCCGAGGCCGAATACGCGCCGAAGGCCGGGGCGAAGACGGTCTCGTTCACCCGGGTGGCAGGCTGGTTCCAATACTACACCGTCCTCTTCGAGCCCAAGACGATCTTCGCCTTCCGATTCGGCGGCCAGAACCTGTTCGGCGACGACCTGCCCAGCCAGGTGCTGCTCTCGCTCGGAGGCAACAACACGCTGCGCGGCTCGCCCCAGGACCGCTACCTCGACAAATCCCATCTCCTCATGAACGCCGAGGTCCGGTTCCCCATCACCGGCCGCTTGGGCGGCGTCGTCGGCCTTGATATGGGCAAGGTCTGGCCCTCGCTCGGGAGCATCGATTTCCGGAAGTGGGCCGCAAACCCGACGCTCGGCCTCCGCTACTACATGAAGACCTTCGTCGTCCGGATGGACGTGGGCCTGGGCGCGGACGCCACGGGACTCTATTTCAACTTCGGGCACATCTTCTGACAAGTCGTCGCGGAGAATTTCAGTGACAGATAACTCAACCCCTAAATTCCGATTTGTCGAATTTCGGTATTGCGTTGACTGTCACTGAAATTAAAATTATTTAGCGATTACAACGCAAAATTGAATTCCAGAATGCCGCTCACTTTGATCGGCCGATCCTTGTTAAGGAAAGGCTTGAATTTCCACTTCTCCGCTGCCTCAACCGCGGCCTCCTGAAAAAATGGAAGCCCGTTTAGCGCATGAGCAGAAACCACGTTGCCGCCTTCATCCACCACGATCTCTACGCGCACTGTTCCGGATATTTGCGCGGCTTTGGCTTGAGGCGGGTAATTTGGGCTTGCTCTATAGATGGCGTTCTTGTTGAGGATGTCGGTGGAAACAATCTGCGGTTCCCCGGATTTTGCTATATCCGATGAAGGCTCTTTAGGTGTCGTTATAAACGAAGTCGGTGGAGCCGGCCGAGTCAGCATCTCTGGTTCGATTCGATACTTTTTCTCGCCGTCTTTAAGAGCCAAACCCGAAGCGTTCTTGGGAACCACATAGACAAGGGCAAGCTTAGATTCGGGAACGATGAGCTTTCCCGTGAAGAACCACTTTCCGTTTTTTGGTCTTAGAGCTCCATCAAACCTTATTTCTTTATTGGATAACGCGCCCTCTCTTGTAGGGCTTCCGAAGAAGACGAGGGTAAACTCGTTTCCCTTTGAGTCAACGAGCGTGAGATTAACAAGCTTGGGTAGGACATTTGCCGCATCTAAGATCTCAATCTCTTCAAACTCAAGGTTTTTACACTCGAAACTGAGAACGTAGACAATCTCTTCTGAATTTGGCGAGATGATCCCTTCATCGGTCGTCACTTTATCCCAGTTCTCGATTTTTGTGAGGTCGCCCAAAGATGTCTTTATCGGCAACCTCGCTTTTTCGGCACACGAAATACAAAGCACCAGACTAAGAACGAGAATAAAGATCTTTGCTTTCCCCATCTTGTTTCCCTCCTCTGCGAAAAAAAGCGGAGGCCACTTCGCGACTTCTCAGCGAAATCCATAGGAATTTGCTTTTTCGCGGCGCACCGTCTTCCATCCCCTTACGCTCGGAATCTGCACCGCCTTTCACGAGAAGGATATTCTTGGCTGCCGGTCAATGTCAACCCAATATGCTATTTTTAGAAAAAGCGGATTCCGCCTAAAACCAAAAAAATCCTCTTTTTTTTATCCGCCGCCTTTAATCCGTCCCGCCTAATCCACAACCAAAACGCTGTAGATGTAAATCTGAGGGATCGTCGCCGTCAGCCGGCCGTCATTGAAGCTCCATCGAATGCGCCCGCCGTCGGGGACGAGCTTCACCGTCTTCGGCTTCGCGGCGAGCTTCATCCGGATCACGATCGGCCCGACCCGCGGGATGAAATCCGTGAAATTATGCCGGTCGGGGAGAGGCATGTTCGCCCGATTCAGCAGATGAACGCTCGTCTTCCCGTCGCTCGTCGTCCGGAGGGCGATATCGACCACCGGCGGCGCGTTCACGAACACCGCGGGCTCCGGAAACAATTCCCGCGTCATCCTGTCGATGAACTGCCGCACGTAAGGATGATGCCCTTTGAAAAAGATATTCGCCAACGGGCCGAACACCGCCCCGATTTTCCCCTTGCCGTAATTCACGATCGTCGCGGCCGCCTTCCCTTCCTTGCGCATGTCGCGGGTCGCATATCTCCAGCCCACGACCTTCGCCGTCGTCGGCGCGACGTCCTGCCATTCTCCGTCGATGGCCGCCGGACCCACCCCCGTGGCCAGCTCGCCGCTCGCGTTTTGGGCCGCGCCCGTGAACTTCACGCCCAGCGCCGGCTCGAACAGCCGGGCGCATTTTTCGCCCATCAGCAACAGGCTTCCGCCCTCCTCCGCGTATTTCAGCAGCGCCGCCCGGAATTCCTGTGTCAGCTTGGGCGAATCCGGCACCACGACGAGCGGGAATTCGGCCAGCCGCGGCCCGAGCTGGTGCTCGGCCAGGATATCCACCGAATAATGAAGCTCCAGCAGCGCGTCCAGCGCGCCCTCCAAATCGTCATAGACGCCGCCCGACGGCGCGAAAACCCGGTCCGACCTGTCCCAGTACGACTCCGACGACAACAGCAGCGCAACCTGCGGCACGCTCCGGCTCTTGAAGCTCGCCTCTTTCCGCGCCCTGCAGAAATCCGCGACCCTGCCTTCCTGGTCGATGATCGCGTCCGCGATATACCCCGAGCGCGTGGGCTGATGGTAGATCTGGAACCCGCCGCCCTGCATCAGCACCACGGCCGCTTCCTGCTCGAGCTGGGCGGGCGTCTTGATCGACCAGCCCTGGTCCTTGCCCTTGTCGAAGCCCCAGGCCATCAAATCCCAGGGCATGCCCGTGCTCGCCAGATACCGGGCCTCGACCCGCGCCCGGTCCACCGACAGCGAGGGCGAGTAATCGCCGCTCAAAAAATCGAGCTTGACCGCGACCGGCTTCGGGGCGAACGTCGTGTACATCCAGTTGCTCGTGATCTGGAGCCCGGGCTTGAAGGCGTGGAGCGCGTCCACCCACCGGCCGAGAAAATCCTCGAACGCCCGCCGGTTGAACGTCTTCCATTCGAGCCAGTCGGGCTCGCCCCGCCCCCTGGGCGCCCTGGCCTTTCCTGTCGCCTTCGTCCAGGCCGCAAGCGCCCGCGGCGAATAATCCAGCTGCGCCGCCCAGCAATCGCCGTCCACCCACAGCCCGTCCAGGTCGTAGGCCGCCACGGCTTCCTCGAGCTGGGGGATGAGCAGCTCGCTCCCGTAGGGTCCGAAGACGCTCGTGGCGTTGGGGTCGCGGCCGCCTTTCTCGTCCACGCGCGCCCAGTCGGGATGATGGGCGATCGCCTGCCCGTCCCAGACGCCCGAATAATGGATATACAGCCCGACCCCGCGCTCCCTGGTCGCTTTCCGCCAGACGGCCAGGCTGTCTTTCTTGATCCCCGGCGCCGGCCAGCCCACCTTTGTCGGATAGCCAGCCCAGCCGACGTGGCCCTTGCAGTCGTACTGGACATAATCCGGTCCGACCCGCTCCAGAAGCCTCCCGATATTCTCCGGTGAGACATCTTCGCCCAAGGCGACGTCTTTATCATTAGGGTGGAGATCGAAATGGAGCCCGAAGAAGGCGTCCCTGCGGGGGACGGGCTTTTTCAGGGGAGGATTCTGGCCTTGGCCGAGATTCGCGCCCGTCCAGAGAAGAATCGCGGCGGAGCCTATCAGAAGGACGATCTTTTTAGAAAGAGCGAACATGTTTGTCACCTCATGAAAGCGGACATAGGAAGAAGATAATGCAGAATGCGGGGAGATTCAAGGGGGAGATATTGCTATATTATTTAAAAAAAGATAAATAATAGGCCTTCGTGATTTGTGGGGGAGGAGAAGAAGGCAAGAATAGCTTAATGATGGGGGATCATGAATGATTACACGGCGGGAGAAGATGTATAAAATCATTTTTAGTTTTGTCCTATTTTCATTTCTTTCAGGTCCTGTTATTGGCTATGAAAATTCCCAACTGTCGTTTTCATTGAAAAAAAAGATTTTTGTAGGCGAAATATTGATGAAGGAGGGTAAATATCAAAAGGCAATCGCTAGATTTGAAGATGCTCTCAATTTGGCTCAAGAATTGAAACTCAAAATTGATGAAGTTTATATACTAAAACAAATGGGAATACTTTATTGGAATATTGGGGGGATGGGCAAATCTTCTTCCTTTTATGAGAAAGCGTTAAATATTTCTAAATCTTTAGCTTTAAAGAATGAGGAACAAGAATGTTCATCGGCACTTGAGATAATTAGATTATATTTGAAAGGAAAGGATTTTCGTTCTTTGAGCCAATACAGGCTTTCAATAAATTATTTTATTGAGGCTATTCGTCTTTCGAGAGAAATTAAAAGCCCAAATCACGAAGCTAAATGCTTGAGACAGATGAGTCTCAATTATTGGGACATGGAAGAGATTGAGAAATTCTTTAGGTTTAATTCGCAGGCTCAACTTCTTGCAAATAAGATCCAAAATCGAAGAGAAGAGGGAATTTGTCTAAATAATCTTGGTCTTTGTTATTGGAAACGCAATGACTACTCGAATGCATTGCGATATTTCCATCTTGCGCTTGAAATTTCCGAAGGGGAGAACCATATTGAAAATATATCTGATTGTCTAGCAAACCTGAGCTTAATTTATTTTGATTTTGGTGATTATGATAAAACCCTTGGATATCTAATGCGCGTATTGAAAATAGATAATGATCTTAACGATATTTTTAATATAGCCATTGATAATAATAATATTGGGAATGCATACCTTAAAAAGGGGCTTGTTACACAGGTCGAAAGTAATTTTTTAGAGGCTATTAAGAGTTTTAATAATTCTTTAGAATTAGCGAAGCAGATAAAAAATAAAAAAATTGAAAGTATTATCTTAAATAATATAGGAGAGGTATTTTATGCGCAAAAGGAGTTTAAAATTGCATTGATTAATTACAGCAAATCACTAGATCTTGCATATGAGATTAGGTACAACGAATTAATTAGCCGGCTTCAATCTAATATAGGTAATGTATATTTAGCTTTAAAACAACCCCAAAAAGCCATTTCACATTTGCTGAAAGCTATCGATATAGCTTTTGAGATTAATGACAGCAAAATTCTTTGGGAATCTTATTATAACCTTGGCCAATGTTATGAAGCAAATGAACAATATTACGAAGCAAAAATGTACTATACAAAATCCATCGAAATAATTGATAAGATTAGGAGCCAAATTAACATAGATATTTTTAAAACTGGATATTCAAGAGACAAATCGATAGTTTACGAATCTATTATTAATTTGTTATGGAAAATAAACAAAGAATCGAATTCTTGTAAGGAGGACATTTTCTATTTTATCGAAAAATCAAAAGCGCGAGCTTTTTTAGAATCACTTTTGGAAGCAAAGGTCGACATAATGCAAAGCTTAGATCAACAACAGCGCCATGAAATGAATGATGTTTCAAATAAAATAGGCAAAATATTTTATGAGGTAGCAAAACCTAATAGTAATACTCAATATAAGCAAGAACTTAAAGATAGACTTTCTCAAGAAGAAGATAAATATATGCGATTACTTTCAAGAATACGAACAGAAAATCCGGCTTTAGCAGGGCTCATATCTCCAAAAACTTGTCAACTTGAACAGATTCAAACAAAAATATTAAATGAAAAAACAGCTATGATTGAATATTTCCTAGGTACACAGCAATCTTATATGCTATTCATTACAAAGTATAAATATGAAATATTCATTTTGCCATCAAGAAGAATAATTGAAAATTCAATAAGAGCATATACGAAATATTTATCGTCTCCTTTAGCTGAAGTCAATGGTAGTATAGCTGCAGAACCTATCTATAAAGAATTGCTTTTTCCTCTTGAAAGGGAAGAGCTTCCAAATATTGAAAAACTTATTATCGTCCCAGATGGAATATTATATTATCTTCCTTTTGAAGCCTTGGCCTTGAAGACAAAAAAGAGAGTGATTGATTATTTAGTCGATAAATATCAAGTATCCTATGCGCCCTCTGCTTCTGTTTTATCGTTCTTATGTGACAAAAAAGAAAAAATAGAATCTTTTAAAGGCCTTTTAGCAATCGGGGGTCCCATTTATCGATACAACAAAGAAATGAATGAAAAATCAAAAGAAGGAAAATATTATCTGGCCGAAATATACTTGAACCAAGGATTCTCTTTTTCAGAGATTCCCTATTCAAAATATGAAATTGAGGCGATTTCAAAATATTTTCCTAAAAACCAAAGAGATATATTTATCGGAAAAGAAGCTCGCGAAGAAGTATTAAAGAACAGGCAATATAATAATTATCAAATTATTCATTTTGCTTGTCATAGCTTTCTAGATGAACGATTTCCGATCAGATCAGCGTTAGTCCTGAGTAGCGATGATGATCGAGAGGAAGATGGTTTTCTTCAGGTATGGGAGCTCTACAATCTAAAATTAAATTCAAATCTAGTCGTGCTTTCGGCTTGTCAAACTGGAAAAGGCCAAATGGAAAATGGGGAAGGGATTCTTGGATTGCCGAGAATATTCTTTTATTCGGGAGCTAGATCTGTTTTGTCTACGTTATGGGCGATAAATGACAAGGTGACAGCGAACTTTATGAATGTGTATTATTCATTTTTAGAAAAAGGAAATTCAAAAGCTCAGGCATTGCAATTAGCCAAGCAAAGCATGATCAATTCAAAATATTCTCATCCCTATTATTGGGCTGGTTATATCTTGAATGGTGAGTCAGATTCAACAATTAAGTTTCGCTGATTAGTTAATTAGCGTGAAGTTGATAATTTGAGATTCTATGGTTATTCCCTTTTTAGAATAGCCTGTTACCGTCCAAAGAAATATTTGTGGACAAAGAAGTCTTTCTAAAATATCATTTGGAATATTGCATTGATTTATCAATAATTTTGGGCTTTTCCAAATAGGTAATAATTCTTCATTAAAAAGCTCTAGAATATAATAATCTGCCAAGTCGCTCTTGCCCCATTTAAAAAGAAGATTATTTTTTGATATTATTTTATGAATAGGTTCAATTAAAATAATACCAAGTCGATTGTCTTCACGTGCTAAATGCGATTTAGAAAGATTAATCGGCGCTTTATGATAAAGAGTCAAAATAGCTATTGATATAAAAATAATTCCTCCAAAAAAGGTAGCGTATCTTAATAATGAATGAAAAACTGAGGAAATCTGAGTTGGCTCTTTCGAAGGTTTATGGACAACCAATTCGGATTCCAAATGAAATTCGATTTCCTTATTTAAACTCTCAGTTCTTCGTTTTATTTCCAAAATCAATTCAAAATCCTTTGCACATAATGCGCAGCACGAAAGATGGTCAATTATTATTTTCTTGAAATTCCTTTTAATTTTAGGATTGAAAAAATTATTAAAATCCGTGATAGAAAAACATTCTTTCTTTGATATTGGAATTTTATCGTTCAGATATTTACGATAGTTGTGGCACAATTCTTTATGGGTTATCTTCATAGTTGATATTTTTCTCTTTGAGAATTATTTTTAAGTCTGATAATCCACGATAAAGCAAATTGCGTGTTTTAGCTTTGCTCCAATTAAAATATAATGCGATTTCTTCTATGCTCATATTCAAGAGATATAGTTTAACGACTCTCTTCCGATTATGAATAAGACCTTCAACAGCTTTTCCCACTAAATCTTTGATATCCATCTCTTCATAAAAAGCGCTTGAATCATAGGAATAATTTAATTCGGAGATCTGCTTATTAATTTCATGTAAATAAACGCCCTCTTCTCTTTTGAATTTTCTAAACTGATCAATTATAGATGAGTCCACTATTTTCTTAATATACGACGAATAATTAGTGATTTTTTTCTCATTATGTATTATTTTCCAGATCTTAATTTTAACTTCTTGAAGAATATCATCGATCTCAAGGCCAAATTTATACAAATTATAGCGGTAAATATTCGCTCTAATAAACCCTGTAAATCGCTCCAGAATCTCTGCTAGCTCCTTGTCCTTGTTTTCGTCCCATCTCATGTTCGATCTCGAAAACTATGATTCAGATCATATCGATCTCACGGGGCCAATACAATAATATAGATGGAGATTTCGGAGATTATTCTCAGATCCGGCTTGATTTTATTCCTTTTATAGGCTAAAATTTTTTCTCCTCAAGGGGAAATTGCTTTTCTTTCCTTGAGATTTCGCAATGTTCAGATATAATCTTTTTAGGGAATAATATCTTCATGTGGGAAGAAACGTTCGACGAGCTCGAGATCGAAGGCCGGTCCCGGGGGTTCGTCTTCAACCTGCCGTTCCTGAAGGCGCGGATCGATCAGATCATCGTCTTTTTCATCTTGATCGGCTGCACCCTGATCGTCATCGTCGCGGTCAAATTCCACCTGTTCCGGGATTGGGCCGGGTTCCTGGGGAGCACGAAATTTTTGCGGATCGCCGCCTATCCACTGATCGTTTCGGCCGCCGGCATCGTCGCGACCCTGGTTCTGCAAACCGTGCTCTGGCTCCGGTATAGGCCGGAGACTTTGGGTGGAGACGAAGAGGACGCCGCCTGGCCGTCCGTTTCGGTCATCGTCGCGGCCCTCGACGAGGAAGCGTCCGTCGGGAAAGCGATCGACTCGATCTTCGCCTCGAATTATCCCCAGGACAAGCTCGAGGTCATCTGCGTCAACGACGGGTCCACGGACCTGACCTATCACCACATGCTGAGGGCCGAACTGACCTACGGCACCCGGCTCAAGGTCGTCAGTTTCAAAAGGAACCTGGGCAAGAGAAAAGCCCTCTATGTCGGATACAAGAAAGCCAAGGGCGACGTCATCGTCACGATCGACGCCGACGGCGCGATCGGCCGCGCCGCGCTGCGGAACGTCGTCGTCCCGCTGATGAACGACGGACGGGTCGGCGCCGTCTCGGGGCGGGTGGCCGCCCTCAACGAGAGAGACAATTTCCTGACCCGGATGCTGGCCGTGCGCTACTCGGTCTCGTTCGATTTCGGCCGGGCCTACCAGAGCGTCTTCGGGACCGTGGTCTGCTGCCCGGGCGCCCTGACCGCCATGCGCAAGGACCTGCTCGAAAAGATCATTTATGAATTCATGCACCAAAAGTTCCTGAACCAGCCCTGCACGCACGGCGAGGACCGGGCGCTGACGACGCTGATCCTGAGGTCGGGATACGACGTCAAATACCAGTCGAACGCCGTCGTCTATACGAACGTCCCGAGGGGATTCAAGCAGATGAACAGGATGTACGTCCGCTGGACGCGCAGCTACCTCCGGGAGTCCGTATTCCTGGGCCGGTTCATCTTTTCGCGGGAGAAGAAGCGGCACCGCGTCCTGCCGATCATCGACTTCGTCTTCCTGAATTTCCTCCACCCCTTCCACCTGTTTTCGCTGGGGCTCATCGTCTACGCCTTCGCGGTCAACCCGCTCTTCATGCTCCGCCACCTGACGCTCTTGCCCATCGCGTCTTTGATGCTGTCCTTGTATTATCTGCGGACGAACAAAAGCCTGAGTTTTCTTTACGGGATTCCCTACGGATTTATCGCGGTTTTTTTCCTGTGGTGGATCGTTCCCTTTTCCGCCCTGACGATGAAGGACCAGTCCTGGGTGACAAGATAAGCCGGAGGATTCCCGCGAGCGCGGCGAGGCAGAGCGCGATCCCCCCAAGAATGTAGGGTGTTTTGGTGCGCGGAAAAATGACCTTGGCCGCGTCTCCCGCGGCCACGTATCCCGCCCAGTAATAGGGGTGGGAGAGCGCCGGCGAGCCGATCATGTCCAGCTTGGCCCCGCGCAGGGCGTCCGTGATCGATTGCGACGCGCGCAGCCGGCCGTAGAACCGTTCCATGAGCTCGCTCGCGGCCTGGTCGTTGACGGACCACAGGGTCATCAGGACCGAGGACGCGCCGGCGTAGAAAAAAGCCCGATTCAGGCCCTCGATGCCTTCTCCCCGGATGAATTGGCCCATCCCCGTCTGGCAGGCCGAGAGGCCGACGAGATCGGCGCGCATCTTCAAATTGTAGATTTCGCGCACCTGGACGAAGCCGTCTTGTGCGGATTTCGGATCCAGGGAGAGGACGATGGAAGAGCGGGCCGGCCTGTGGTCGTCGATGAGGCCGTGCGCCGCGAAGTGGATGATCCTGTAGTCGGAGAGATCGAGCTTGAGGAGCGTCTGCTCCGACGCCTGGCCGCCGAGGAAGACGTCTTCCCGGTCTTTATCGAAGAGCGAGGCGATGCGCGCGATTTCCGCGGCGCTGTATTTCAGGGGAAAAAATCTGAAGGCGGAGGAGGAATAGAAGTCCTGGAAGACGTCGGAGGGGGCGGAGGAGGGGGCGGCGGACGCGGGCGAGGAAGAGGGGGTGGCGGAGGATGCGGACGAGGAGGCTGAAGTGCCGGCCGGGCCATAGTCGGGATTTCCGAAGGCGAGAAGATCTTTCTTCGGCTTTTTCCCGTTGGCGCGGCCGCGGTCGATGATTTCGCGCAGAGAGGAAAGGGACGGGGCGTAGGCCACGCTGAAATCCTGAATCAGCCATCGATCGGCGCCCTCGTTCCGGACAAGGGTTTCGAACGGCAGGAAATGGAGGATGTCGTCTGGGACGAACACCAGCCGCTTCGTCCGTTGATCCAGGCCGGGCCGAACGAGCTCGGCGTAGAGCTCGCGGCCGAGATGAAAATCGGAGGCGTCCTTGTCGCTGACGACTTTGAGGAACGCCGCGATCTTGGCTTGAAGATTTTTTCTGGCGGGCAGCGGAAAAATCTTCAGGCCCGCTCGGCTGACGGCGAACCCGTAGGAGCCGTCCTTGCCGACCGCATAGGAGATGAACGTCGTCCCGTCATCGGCCAGATTTTTCCGGACTTCGCCGAGGGTGACGGCGTCCGGATATTTTAAATCCGCGTAGGCGGGGCTCGTCGAGCGGATCTCCCTTTTCAGCTTCTCGTAATCGTCCTCGCATTTTTTTATCTTTTCGTCGATTTCGTTCTTTTGGCCTGGCGCGAGATCCGGGGTCAGGAGTTTTTTGTAGAGGCCGGCGATGTCGTTGTTGAGCCGCTTCTCCTCGTTCAGAAGCCTGGCGTCGATCCCCTGCGAGATCGCGACCTGGGCGACTTCGAGGCTGTCGAGAAAAGCGCGGGCTTTGGCTTTCTCCAGGTAGATGAACGCTTCGGCGTCATAGGCTTTCCCGGGGTCGGCCCGATGGAGCCGGACCAGCAGATCGATGAGGTTTTGATATGCCTCGAGCCGCCTCCCGGCGCCGAGATAACTCGCTTTGAGCTCCTCCAAATCGAGCGTCGACCGGGCCTTCTCGATGACGGATATGGAGCGCTTGAAATAGTTCAGGGCTTCATCGAGTTTGCCCTGCTTTTCATAGGAATTCGCCATGTCGAGGAAGGCCTCCCAGAGAATCTTGCCGGCGTTGATTTCGAGGGCCAGGTCGATGGCTTTTTGGAAATATTTGGTGGACTCTTCGTAATCGCCCAGCTTGTAATGGATGTTTCCCATGTTGTTCGAAATCAGGCTGATGCCTTCCTTGTCGTTTGCCTCCTCCGCGAGCCCGAGGCCCAGCCGGAAATATTTCAGGGCCTCGGCATAATTTTCCAAATCGGCATGGACCGTGCCGATGTTGTTGTAGATATAGATGGCCGTTTTCTTGTTGTCGGCTTCGATGATCAAGTCGATGGACTTGCGGAAATATTCCAGGGCTTTGCGGAAGTCTTCCTTGCTGCCGCTGAGCAATCCCTTTTTTCTGTAAATCGTGCCGATATTGCTGAGGTCTATGGAGATATAGTCCTTGCCGAAGGCCCGTCGATCAATGGACAAAGCGCTGTTCAAATAAACGAGCGCTTTGTCGTAATCGCCGATGTCTTTATAGATGATCCCGATGTTGTTCGAGGCTTCGTTTTCCGATTGGACGTTTTTGATCTCCCGGGCGATGGCGAGCGCGTGTTCGAAATATTCCAGCGCTTTCGAATAATCGTCGATTTTCCAATAATACGCGCCGATGTTGTTGAGGCAGATTCCCTCGTCCTTTTTGTTCCGGATCTTTTGCGCGATCCCGAGCGCCTTTTCGTTGAGGCGGCGGAATTTCTGAAGGTCGTTTTGGTCCCAGTGACACACACTCATTTGCCTGAGGCATTTGAGCTCGTGATCGGGACTGCCGATTTTCGAGGCCAGATCGATGGCTTTTCCGTAAAGCTCGACGGCTTTCATGGGATCGCCGTCCGAGCGAAGCGCCTTGGCCTTGTTATAGAGATTGTAGATCTCGAGCGCGGCCGCAACTTCTTTTTCCCTGTCTTTAAGTCCCGAGCTTTTAGCCAGGGCGAGAGCGTCGAGATAAGCGGTTTCGGATTCTTTGAGCCGGCCGAGGTTCCACAGCAGCAGGCCGAGCTTTATCCGGGCTTCGAGCTCCTCTTTTTTTGAGCCGCTCTCGGCGGCGAGGGCGGCGCAGCGGCTGAAAGAGAGGAGAGCTTTTTCATATTCCCCTTCGAGCCGAAGTTGTTCGCCTTGAGCGAACTGCTCGAGATAGCGCGAATCGAAAGGGGACGGGGATGGAGAGGCGGAGACGCCGCTCGAATAAAGCGAAAGCTCAAGGAGAATCGGAATGATCAGAAACGCGGCGAATTGAGATTTCAGCTTCATCTAGCAGCATATTTAATTACAAAAGCCCGCATAAAGCAAAAAAAACTCCCGCCCGACTATTTTGGACGGAAGGAAAATTCACGCGACATGGGACAGGGCCGGCCCTTCCGATTTAAAAGGTCGGCCCCGTCCTGAAAATTATAGGAGGGGCTTCTTGAAAAATCCGATCAGTCGCCCGTTCCCGGTTTGACGATGCTCACATCATCCGTCGGCCGGACGATTCCGCGCCCGGGCACATTCTTGGTGTCCGCCGGTTTGGATCCGTGGTCGAAAATAGGATTCAACCAGGGGAACAGGGAGTTCATCAATAAGCCGGGCTGCGAGATGATGGGCAATAGGCCGAGCTTGCCGGCCTTTTTCTCGGCGGAGTTCAGGTTGGGAACCGCCATCAAGAGAAAACCAAAACATAGAATGACCGCGACAGCTTTGAGATAAGATTTTTTCATCGTATCCTCCTTACAAAAAATTAGTCGGACTTCGGAAAAGTAAATTGAAAACGAGAATGGATTATAAAGAAGTGCCCGTTTCCTTTTCCTTTTCGATAAGCCCTGGGATTAATCTAGAAAAAGCGGAGGCAAATGTCAAGAATGGATCATGGCTAAGTTGTTTTAATAAAACAAGTTAACGCTAATAGTCACAGGATCTTGTGGCCGGCTTTTGAAGGGACGCAAGATGTTGGGCCGTCACTTCTTGAAGAAATAATCGATTTCCCACTCCGCGGTTTCGCGGGCGTCCGAGCCGTGCGTGGCGTTGCGTTCCACGGAAAATCCGTAGGCGTGCCGCAGCGTGCCGGGCTTGGCCTGGGCGGGGTCGGTCGCGCCCATGACCTGTCGCCAGTGGGCGATGGCGTCTTCTCGTTCGAGGGTCATCACGACCACGGGACCAGACGACATGAAATCCGTCAGGCCCTCGTAAAAGGGTCTGCTTTTATGGACGATGTAAAATCCCTTGGCGTCGTCTTTCGTGAGGCGGAGCATTTTCATCGCCGCGATCTTGAAGCCTTCGTCCTCGATTCTCTGGATGATCTTGCCGATGATGTTCTTATTCACCGCGTCGGGCTTGATGATGGCGAGGGTCTTTTCGGTCATGAATGTTCCTTCCAATCGTTTTCTTTCCCTTTATATATAAATGCCGGAGTTCCGTCAACCGGCCTTCGTTTTTAAACTTCTGCTGAGCCTCCGCCGCGAAGGCTCGTCCCTTGACCGGCCTTCGTTCTTGAACCTCCGCTGCGCTCGTTGACATCGCAGTCGGATGGCCGGTAGAATGAAATCCCATGACGATGGAACAGGAAAACCTCCGCTCCATTCAAGAATACTGCGGCGGCCTCGGATTCTCGCTTTTCGGCGTCGCGGACGTGACGCAGGTCCGATCCGAGTTCCTCCTTGCCGAGCCGCTCAAAACGCGATTCGACCGGGCGATCTCTCTGGGCAAGCGGGTTTCGGATAGCGTTCTCGAAGACATCGTGGACAAGCCGACCCCTCTTTATTTCCATCATTATCGGCAGCTCAATTTCTTTCTGGACAGGGGAGCGCTACTCGTCGCCGATCACATCGTCGATCTTGGTTTCGAAGCGCTGCCGATCGCCGCGTCCCAGATCATCGATTGGACAAATCAGAAAGCGCATGTTTCGCATAAAAAGATCGCGGTCCTGGCCGGCCTGGGCTGGATCGGCCGGAACAACCTGCTCGTCAATCCCGGGCTCGGGTCGCGTTTCCGGCTGGTGACGGTGCTGACGAAGATGCCCCTCGAAACGGGCCGTCCGCTGGATTTTTCCTGCGGGAAATGCCGGGCTTGCGTTTCGCCGTGCCCGGCCCGGGCGATTCAAGAAAGGCCCGAGGATTTCGATCACCGCGCCTGTTACGAAAAAATCGACGAGTTCCGGCGGACGCATATCGTCAGTCAGCATATCTGCGGCGTCTGCGTCAGAGCCTGCCGCGGCCCGAAAGGGTAGAGTACTACGGTCAGGGGTAGATTTCGTTGATTTTTTAGGGGCGGTGGGCCATAATCTGAGCCGCTATGGGGGAATTGTCCGGATCCAGGAAAATCCCGTTCGTCCTGTCGCTCTTGGCCGGACTTGCCGTCGTTGTCGTCTGTATTTTTGGATACTTAGGGCTTCGCGGCAGGCCGGGGCTTCCCCGGGACTTCGACCCGGATCGCCTGGTCCGGATCGATGACGTCGATATTCAAGCCCAGCATGACGCCGAATTCGCCCTGGCCGGGAAGGATATCGGCGAGGCGGCCGCTTTCTACGTCCGAACGCCGGAAGGCAAAATCGAGAAAAAAATGCTGCCGGTCGTTCCTTTCTATAGCGGGACGGCCTATCCCCTCATCTATTTCGTGATCGGCCTTTTCTGTCTCATCGTCGGATTCGCCGTCTTCGTGCTCAGGCCGGGGGACCTCAAGGCGCGTCTTTTTTATTGGCTGACCTTGGTTTTTTCCTTGGCGCTTATCATCCAGGGCGACGATTATTGTCTTGGCCGGAGCCGGCTGACTTTCATTCCTTGCCTCGTCTTCATTCTGGCCTATGCCTTGGCGCCCGCGCTCCTCCTCCGTTTTTCTCTAGCCTTTTCCAAAACTCCTTTTCGGCTCAATACGCTCATCGTTTTCGTCCCGCCGCTTTTCCTCGCGGCGGTCCAGGAATTCGTCTTTCTCTATATGTTTCTCAAGCCATCCGTCGAGTTGGAGCGGATTTATTACGCGCATTTTTATGTGTTCCGCATATACGTTATGCTCTATCTTCTCCTGGCCATCGTCCGGATGAGCGTCAGCCTCAGGAAGTCCCAAGAGGACGAGGAAAGGGCCCAAATCAAATGGATCTTCTACGGCCTGATCGTGGGGCTTCTGCCTTTCCTATCCTTATTCCAGCTTCCGGCCGCGTTGAGTCTCAAGCCCGTCCTCTCGGAGGAATTCTCGGCCGTATTTTTCATCGCCATCCCCGCGGCGTTCGCCATCGCCATCGTCAAGTACAAATTAATGCGCATTGAAGTCGTGATCAACCGCAGCCTGGTCTATTCGATGCTGACAATTTTCACGGCCGGCGTCTATATCCTATTCATCGAGGTCGGGCAAAAGCTCCTGGCCAAGGTCTTCATCGTCCCGGAAACGGTTTTCTCGGTGATCGGCGTTTTCCTCGCCGCCGCGGCTTTCCATCCGGCCCAAAAGCGGATCCAGGATTTCGTGGACCGGGCGTTCTTCCGGCAACGCTACGATTATCGCCGGACCGTCCTGGCCTTCAATGAAAAAGCGCGGAACATCTTCATCCGGGACGATCTCCTGGATTGTTTCAAGCGGGAAATCCAGGGTGTCATTCCCATGGAGACCGTGGACCTTCGCCCGGGGGGCGGGTCCGGGGATAAGGGCGGGAGCGAAATGGCGATTCCCCTGAAATCTTTTTCGGGGGAGATCTTCGGCTTTTTGGAGCTGGGTAAAAAGAAGTCCGGCGAGCGATACGACCGCGAGGATCTCGAGCTCGCGCGGACGATGGCCGGCGATTTGAGCGTGAACATGGAACGGATCAGGCTCCAGGAAGAGGTGATCTACGAGCGGGCGTCCCGCGAAAAGCTGGACGAGCTCAACAACCTGAAGACGGAATTCATCGCCACGGTTTCGCACGAAATCCGCACGCCGATGAGCTCGATCCAGGGCCTGGCCGAGATCCTCCAATCGGGCAAGGTCAAGAGCGAGGAGCAGAAGGAAAGATATCTCGGCCTCATGGCTTCGGAGAGCGGGCGCTTGTCGCGCTTCCTCCACAACGTCCTGGATTTCGGCGGGATCGAGCAGCAGTCCAAGAGCTATCATTTCCGGGAGACTGTTCTCCAGGATGTCATCGAGGAAGCGCTCGCGGTCTTCGGCCATATTCTTGAAGCCGGGGGCTTTCGCCTCGAAACGCGCCTGCCCGATCACCCGGTCTCGCTCGCTATTGACGCCGACGCCGTCAAGCAGGCGTTGATCAACCTCATCGATAATGCCATAAAATATTCAGCGGGGGGAAAGGCCATCGAAATCAGCCTTTGGGAACGGGACAACGAAATCGAGATCCGGGTGAAAGATCAGGGTATCGGCATTCCGCCGGAAGAGCAAAAGAAGATTTTCGATAGATTCTACCGCGCTCGCGGCGCCGGCGGGATCGACCCGAAAGGCGCTGGCCTGGGATTGAAGATCATCAAGCATATCATGCAGGCCCACAAAGGCGATGTCCTCGTGGAGAGCGAGGTCGGGAAGGGGAGCGCCTTCCGCTTGATTTTTCCGAGGTTATAAGGCCATGAAAACAAAGCTTTTAATGATCGAAGACGACCGGGTTTTACGGGAAACGACAGCCGCGTTTCTCGAGGCCGAGGGATTCGATGTCAAGACGGCCGAGGACGGGGCAAAAGGATTCAATCTCGCCTGCGAGGAGAAGCTCGATCTGATCCTCACGGACCTCATCCTGCCGGAGCTCAACGGAATGGAGATTTGCCGCAAGCTCCGCGAGAAGAAAATCGGCACGCCGATCATCATGATGACGGGCCAGAAAAAGGACGAGATCGACAAGGTCCTGGGCCTGGAGCTCGGCGCCGACGATTACCTGACCAAACCCTTCGGACAGCGAGAGCTCTTGGCGCGCATCAACGCCGTGCTCCGCCGCAGCCGGCCCGCGGCGAAGAGCCTCGATGCCTATTCGTTCGGCGACGTTTCCATCGATTTCAAAAAGCAGGTCACGACCAAGGGCAAAAAGGAGATCTATCTCACGGCCAAGGAATACCACCTCCTGAAGCTTATGATCGGCCGGGAGGGAGAAGTCGTCAGCCGGGACGTCATCCTCAACGAAGTCTGGGGATACGAGAAGTTCCCGACGACGCGGACCGTGGATACCTTCATCCACAATCTCCGGCAGAAGATCGAAAAGGACCCGGCCAAACCCGTCCATCTCCTGACCATTCCCTGGTCGGGCTATAAATTTCAGAAATAACGCCGTTTCCCCGCATCTTTTAACAAACTCTTAACAATTCTTTGACATCTCCATGACAACTCCGGCCGCGGTCCGCGTTAGATTGGGATCGCGAAAACGAGAATCCAGGAGAAAGACGATGCAAACCGCGACTCAAAGCCAAACTGCGAAAGGGGCGGCCCCGACCTCCGTCCGGCCTCGGACGGATACGTTTCTGGCCAAATGCTCGAATTACTTGAATTACGTCGAGACCTATTTGGCCTCGATGAACGTCCGAAATCCCTATCTCCGGGTCCTCGACCCTTGCGCCGGGACCGAGGTCCTCAAGGACGGGAAGACGCTCATCATGCTCGGCTCCAATAATTATCTCGGGCTGGCGACCCATCCCGCGGTGATCAAAGCCGCGAAAAAGGCGATCGATATCTATGGAACGGGGTGCAGCAGCTCCCGCCCCTTGGCCGGGACGACGAGCCTCCATGTCGAGCTCGAAAAAGAATTGGCCGAGTTCAAGGCCGCGGAGGCGTCGCTGCTCTTCAGCACGGGTTATATGACGATGATGGGTGTGATTTACGCGCTGGCCGGCGAAAACGACGTCGTTTTCAGCGATCAGTTGAACCATGCCAGCATCATCGACGGCGTGAAGCTGTCCAGGGCCCAGAACCGCGTCTTCCGGCACGGCGACATGGAGCATTTGGAGGAGCTGCTGGCGGGATGTGATCCCGAGGTCAACAAGCTGATCGTCACCGACGGCGTCTTCAGCATGAAAGGCGACTTGGCGGACCTTCCGGCGATCAAGCGGCTGGCCGATCGATACGGCGCCTGGATCATGATCGACGACGCCCACGGTTCGGGCGTGATGGGGGAGAACGGCCGCGGCGTCGCCGAGCACTTCGGGCTCGAGGGCGAGATCGACCTCGTCTGCTGCACGTTCAGCAAAGTCTTTGGGACGGTCGGCGGCGCGGTCGCCGCGAAGCGGGACGTCATTGAGTTCCTGAAGTTCAATTCGCGGCCGTTCGTCTTCACCGCCAGCCTCCCTCCCTCGGTCATCGCCACGGTGCTCGCCTCCCTCCGGGTCATCAAAGGATCGCCGCATTTGCTCCGGGATCTACGCAGGAACGCCAAGATCCTCAAGGACGGCTTGACCGGCATGGGCTTTCCGGTCATGCCTACGCCGACTCCGGTCATTCCCATTCCGCTCGGCAACGACAGTAAGGTTTTCCGGCTGGCCTGGGGGCTCGAGGACGAAGGCGTATTCGTCAACCCGATCGTTCCGCCCGCCGTCTCCGCGGAGTCTTCACTCATCCGCGTGACGGCCATGGCCACCCACACCGATGAAGAATTGGAATTCGCGCTCGATAAATTCAGGTTGGTCGGCCGGCGGCTGGGCTTGATCTGAGGCCGGGCCGCCCCAGGAGGAATCAGCATGAACAGGAAACCGGTCCCGCTCTTCAGCCTGGCCTTCGTGAAAGCCTATGGGATCACGATGCGGCCGTATCTTTTGTTCATCTCCGCGGCGGCCGGAATGGCCGGATTCGCCGGCGGTCCCGCGCGCGGAGCGGCAGCCACGCTGGGCGCGTTCTTCGTTTTCTTCTCCGCCTACGGATTCAGCCAGGGATTGACCGACAGTTTTCAGATGGACACGGACGCCATATCCTCCCCCTATCGCCCGCTCATTCGGGGCGTCATCAGCCGGGGCCAGACGATCGGCGTCAGCCTCGCCGGTCTTTCCGTCGGCGGCGCGATTCTGTTCGCCCTCAACTCGAGGACGCTCCTCCTCGCGCTGCTCTCCGTCTTCGGCCTCGCGACGTACACGTTTTTCAAGCGGCGCTGGTGGGGCGGTCCGTTCTACAACGCCTGGATCGTGGCCTTGCTCCCGATCATCGGGATGATGGCCGCTTGGGGAACGCATGTCGCGCCCGCCCCGGTTTTCTGGAGCGGCGCGCTGTGGCCCATCGTCGTTGGAACATTTTTCAGCTACGCCAATTTCGTCCTGGCGGGCTATACGAAGGACATTTCGGCGGACCGGGCCACGGGCTACAACACGTTGCCCGTCGTCTTCGGTTGGAGTAAAACGGCGTTCGCCTCGGATGCTTTCGCCGCGCTCTCCGTCCTGGCGGCTGGCTGGGCGATCGCGCCGTTCATCGCGTCCGGACGAGTCTTTTCGTCGAGAGGGATTTCAATTTTGGCTCTTGCCGCGGCGGCCGCGGTTCTTGTTTTCGCCCAGCTCGAGCTCCACCGGGTCCGCGATGAAAAATCCGCGTTCAAGCCCATCGTCAATGTCGTCCGCGGTTTCATCCTCCTTCGACTCGCGGAAACCGTTTCGTTGCGGCCGGGTTGGACTCCGGCGGCCGCGGTCTTCTATCTCTGTTTTGAGTGGGTCCTGAGCCGCAGGCCCGCGAAAGAGCAGGTGTGACATGCGTATTTACGTCAATCCCGTTTGCAATTACGGCCAGGGCCGCCGGACCTGGGACATGGTTGTGCCCGAGCTCCGACGGCGCTTCGGCGCTTTCGACGCCGAGGAAATCATGGCGCCCGAAAACCTCGAAGGCCGGGTGAGAGTGACCTTAGCGGCGGGCGAGCGCGTCTTCATCGCCGCCGGAGGCGACGGAACGGTCAACCTCCTTTTGAACGCGCTTCTGAGTTCCGGCGTGACGGGCCAGGACGTCGTCCTCGGCGCGGTCGGGCTCGGCTCGAGCAACGACTTTCATAAGCCGTTCCGGCCGGACCGGTTCGTCGCGGGCGTCCCCATCCGGATGGATTGGGAAAACCCCGTCTCTTGCGACGTGATCGCGGTCCGCTATCAGAACGGCGGCGACGGCCTCTCCTCGCGGCATTGCCTTATCAACGCCAGCGTCGGCATCACGGCCGAGGCCAACGCGCTCTATAACTCCCGCGCCCGGTCCGTCGCCCTGTTCAAAAGAATGTCCCACGAGGCGGCCGTCGTCGTCTCCGCCCTGCAGACGATCGCGCGTTATCGGAATATCGACGCCGCGCTGTCGTTCGAGAACCGGACAGCGCGTGCGTACGACATCACCAATCTGGGCGTCATCAAGAACCCCCATTTTGCCGGCGGCCTGTGCTATGACCAGGCCGTCCGTCCGGACGACGGCCAGATCGGCATCAACCTTTGCGTGGGCATGACGAAATGGGAGGCGATCAAGACTCTCCTTCGTTTATACAAGAAAGATTTCAGCGGGCACCCTAAAACATATACGTGGTTCGCCCGTGAATTCGCCCTGCGGAGCGAGAAAGCGTTCGCCCTGGAGATGGACGGCGAAGTCGTCAAGACCGACAGGGCGATTTTCAGCGTCTATCCCGGTCTCATGAGGTGTTGCGCGTGAACGCGCTCGAGGAGATCCTTGAAAACCGGGCCGTGGACGGCTGGGCGCGGCACTTCGCCCGGCATCCTTTTCAGATCAACCGGCCCCACGAGTCCGACGCGGAGCTCGTCGAGATGAAGGGCGGCCCGTATGTGTTGGCCGTCACAATCGATACCATATCCGAAGAGATCGCCCGCGGCGTGTACCGCGATCCGTTCACGATGGGCTGGGTGACGGTGATGGCCAATCTCAGCGACCTGGCCGCGGTCGGCGCCCAGGCGCTGGGGATCGTCATCAGCGTGGCGCTGGAGCCTAAACGGCCGGAATCTTTCCGGAATCGCATCGCGCAAGGAATGGCGTCAGCCTGTCGGGCGCTCGACGTGTTTATCCTCGGAGGGGATACATCCGCAGCGCGCGAGGTCAGCCTGACAGGCTGCGCCTTCGGCTTCGTTCCGAGCGGAGATAAATTTTTGACGCGCATGGGAGGCCGAGCCGGTGACACCGTTTTCATCAGCGGCGGCGCCGGCCGCGGCAACGCTCTGGGCGTGAGAGCGCTGACGGGGATGCCTGAGGAGGTTTTTGCCGAAGCTTCGTATCGGCCCATGGCCCGGCTCAAAGAAGGAGCGCTGATCAGAAAATTCGCCGCGTCCTGCATGGATACGAGCGACGGCCTGTTCATCACTCTCGACCAGCTTATGCGGCTCAATCATATCGGTTTCGACATCGTTGCCGGGTGGGAGAGCATCCTCGCTCCGGACGTTCAGCGATTTTGCGCCCGGACGGAAGTCCCGCTCTGGTTCATGGCCGCGGGCATTCACGGCGAATTCGAACTCGTCTTCACCGTTCCGCAAGACGATGTTGGTCTTTTCCTGGATGAAGCCGAGAAGACCGGCTTTTATCCCGTCCGGATCGGCGTCGTCCAGGAAAAGCCCCGCCTGACGTTGACGCTGCCGTCAGGATCTCGAACCGAGCTCGACATGGCGCCTCTGCGAAATCTCTGGGCTGACCCGGATGTTTCCCTATCTCGGCTTTTCGAAGAACACCATGCCTGGGGCAAAAAATGGGGCATCGAGCCATGATCCCGATCGCGCGCCGCATGATCTGGAGGGAAAAAGCCCGCTTTTTCATCACGGCGGGAGGCTTGGGATTGACGGCCATGCTCATGATGTTTTTGCTGGGCGTGTACGAAGGCGTGAAAAGGGGATCGACAGGCTACGTCAGGGAATGCCCGGCTGGCATTTGGGCCTGCGATAACAATTCCACGAACCTCCTCCGGAGCTCGTCCTTCATGCCGGCCGCGCTCGAATCGGAATTTTATAAAACGGAGGGAGTGGAGGACGCCGCGGCGATTCTCCGCGTCCTTGCCACGACGAGGATCAAGGGGAAGCCCGTCACGCTTTTTCTGTTTGGCTTCGATCCGAAGAAGCCGATGGCCAGACCCGCGCGAATCCTTCAAGGAAACCCGGACATCGGGCCGGGGGAACTCATCGTGGATAGGGCCTTCGCGGCGAAATTCAAACTCGCTCTCGGCGATCCGGTCGAGATCCAGGGCCGGAGCTTCCGGGTCGCGGCCGTCGGGGAAGGAATGAACGCCGTCGTGACGCAATTCGTTTTCACGACGCTCGAGGACGCTCAAAAACTGCTGGGGTTTCCCGGCGTGGTCAGCTTCTTCCTCTTGTCTTTGAAGCCGGGGGCACCGATGGAGGCCGTTCTCCGGGATCTCAAAAAGAGCCGTCCCGCGCTGTCCTTTTTCACGAAAGATGAGTTCATCCGGAACAATCTCGACGAAATGGAAACCGGCGTCCTGCCGATCTTCTGGACGATCGCCGTGCTCGGGGCGATCACCGGCGCGGCCGTCATCGCCCTGATGCTCTATGGATCGGTTCTCGAAAAAAGGGAGGACTATGCGCTGCTCAAGGCGATCGGGGCCCGGCCGCGATTCTTGCTGACCCTCATTTTGAAACAATCGTTGATCGTCTCGGTTTCCGGATTCCTGATCGGACTCGCGCTCGAGGCCGCGCTCTCTCCGGCCTTGCGGAATCTCGTTCCGAGTCTTTCGGTCGTGATGACGGTTCGCTCCATTTTGGCCGTCTTCGCGGCCGTCCTTTTAATCGGCGGGCTCGGCTCCGCGGCGCCCGTCAGAAAATTATCGCGCATTTTCCCGATGGAGGTCTTTCGGTGAATGACGCGCGGCCCGCCCCGGCGATCGCGACCGAGAACCTGACGAAGATCTATCTCAATCATTCCCATCCCTCCGTCCAAGCCGTGAAAGGCGTCGGCTTGAGGGTCGCCGCGGGAGAAATCGTCCTCATCAGCGGCCCGAACGGGAGCGGAAAGACGACGCTCCTGTCCATGCTCGGCTGCCTCCTCAAGCCGAACGCGGGAACGATCCGGATTTGCGGACGGGACGTGACCGTCCTGGATCAGAAGGAACTGGCCGATTTCCGGTTGAGACATATCGGATTCGTCTTTCAGAACTTTCGTCTTCTCGATTCACTGAGCGTGATGGAAAACGTCGAGCTGCCGTTGAATCTGGCCGGGATCCGCCGGCCGGAGTCCCGCGAGCGGGCGCGAGCGGCGCTCGAAGAGCTGAAGATATCTCATCGTGCGTGTTTTCACCCCAATGTTTTGAGCGGCGGAGAAAGACAGCGCGCGGCCATTGCCCGGGCCCTGGTCAACGATCCCGGGATCATCTTGGCCGATGAGCCGACGGGCAGCCTCGACTCGATTGCCGGGCGGGCCGCCGTGCAATACCTCAGCGAAGCGGCGCGAAAAAGAGGCAAGGCCGTCGTTATCGTCGGCCACGACGAGCGCATCAGGTCCTTCGCCGACCGCGTCATCACGATGGAGGACGGGCGGGTGAAGAAGGAGGAACGTCCATGACGCCGTTCTGCCGGAAAATCAATTATTCGTCTGTGAACGAAGACGGACGGTCCGAGATCCGAGCGCTCAAGATGGGCGCGGCCGACCGCGTTCTCTGCATCACGGGCAGCGGGGCGCGGCCCCTCGATCTCCTGACCGAGAACCCGGCTGAAATCGTGGCCGTGGATTTCAATCCCTGCCAGAATCATCTGCTCGAACTCAAAATGAGGGCGGTCGAAAGCCTGGCGTATGAGGATTTTCTCGGTTTTATCGGCGTCCATCCATCCGCGAAGAGGCTTCGCGTTTATAAAGAATTGCGGGGCGGGCTTTCCGTTGCGGCCGGACGATTCTGGGACGGGAAACTCCGGATGATTAAAAAAGGGATCATCTATCAAGGCGGATGGGAAAAATATTTCAAGTCGATGGCGATCCTCTTCGGTCTTGTCCGGGCCGATCTCTTAAAAGCGATCTTTTCGTGTCGCACGGTCGGCCGGCAGGCCCGGTTATGGAGCGAAGCCTGGGATTCCCCGGAGTGGAGGATGTTCCTCCGCTTCGTTTCGCGGCGGGCGGTTTGGAAATACGCCTTCCGCGATCCCGGGTTTTACCAATATGTGCCTGAAGATTTTTCGATCTATGGATACCATGAAAGGAAATTTGAACACGCTTTCAAAAATGTCCTTCTCCGGGAGAGTCCCTACGCCGCGCTCTTGTTTCTGGGCCGGCTTGCGGACGCGCTGCCTCCCCATCTTCAGGAACGGCACTATGAAACCTTGCGCAAAAATCTTCACAAGGTTCGGATCGTGACAGGATCGCTCGGGGACATCCTCGCTGGCGGCGCCGAATCGTTCGATAAATACTCGCTCTCCGATTTTTCCTCCTATACGGATAAACGGGAATATCGGCGGATCTGGCGCGGAGTCATAAAGTCGGCGGCTCCCGGGGCGCGCGCCTGCGAGCGGCAATATCTGGTCAAAAGAGATGTTCCTTGGGACGTTCAAGCTTGCGTCCGCAGAGAGAGCGAGCTGGAAAAGGACCTTGAACGAACGGACAACTCGCTCTTCTTTTCCTTTGTCGTCGCGGAAATAGGGGACCGGCGCGGATGAGCGACGTAAAGATATTTCCTTATTCCCCGGCCGACGATGGGGCCGCCCTGGCCCTGGAGGAGAAGTGCGTCCAGGGGACATCGCTGAAAATTTCGTTCCGTCGGCCGGATTTTCGCGCCCGTTCCGAGCTCTATGAGAACGCCCGGATTTACTGCGCCCGCAGGGATGGCGAACTCATTGGAATCATCGCCGGGGCGCTGAAAGACGTGCGGCTTCACGGCGAGATGGTTCGAGCTCTCTATTTTTATGACCTCCGCGTGCATCCCGCTTTCAGGAACGGGGGGGTCGGGAAAAAGCTGACGAACGCCGTCATCGACGACCTGGGAAAGAACGCGGATTGCCTCTACACTCTGGTCAACGGCGAAAACGCTAAAGCCATGAACCTCGCCCGCCGCAATTTCGCCCCAAAAGCCGTCATTCCGCTGACCTACGCCCTGTTTCCTGTTTACAAGAAGCGAAAAGAGCGGGAAGCGTGGCGGTTCGAAAAAGCGGCGGATCTCCACGCGTCTTATGAGCGGGCCCATCCCGATCTGGAATTCAGGCCCCTTTTCCGTGAAGAGAGACTGAGCGGCTACGTGACGAGCTTGATCCTGGAAAAACGGAATGGAACGGGCTGTTCGATCTGGACGAATGAGAATATCTTGGCTGAACAGGTGACCCAAATCCCTTCCCGGATGAGGAGGCTACGGGCTCTGTCCCGCGCGCTCAGCCCGTTCGTCAGGCTGCCTCATATTCCGGCCGACAATGAGATCATCCGGAGCTGGTTCCTGTTCGATTTCCACGCGGAAGGCCCCCAGGAATTGAGAAGCCTTCTCGCGGCCGTCAACAATCTGGCCCTCGCCCGGGGCCGGACGTATTTTTATATCCTCGTCCGGGACGGCGATCCGCTTCTCGGAACTCTTCGGGCAGCGGGGCCGAGGTTTATCACCTTTCCGTACCGCTTATTGGCCAAGGGAAGGGTTTTCCCCCTTGAATCGGATGATTTTTATATCGATATCCGGGATTTATAAAAGAGCAAAGGGGGAAAAGAGCCCTTCCCCGGCGGACGGGGCCCCGGGCTTTACCCGGGGGTCCACTTCCGCCGCGAAGGCTCGTCCCTTGACGAAACGCCGTCTCCCGAAGCGATGGCATTCATCGCCGACTGGATCCTGAATCTGCCAAGACCGCTCACCGGCGGAGCCAGATTTTCAGAGAGCCGAGGATGAAAAGAAACGACAGCCCGACCAGGACGATCCCCAGCCAAAAATAAACCCGCCTCAAAACGTGAACGGGGAAAAAATGTTTTACTCGTCTGAGAAAGAACGCCAAGGCCGTCAGATAGCTTCCCAGCCCCAAGCCGCCAGCCAGAATGAACAGGAGCGAGGATTTCGGGGTGAAGGATTCGACCACCCCGAGTTTTTCGGCGATGCCCTTCCCGATCAACCAGATGAGAATCATGGGCGGGTTGGAAAAGGCCAGCGAAAACCCGGTTAGGTATGACAGCCGGCCCCGGCGCAGCAGGGCATGATTGAAATCCACATTGTGAGGCTTGGCGCTTTCCTTGAACGTGAAGCAGGCCAGCACCCACAGCAATAACCCTCCGGCCAGGTAAAACCAAGCGACCACGGACGGGTGGGACAGAAAAGGGGCGATGCCGAAAAAGGCCACGAAGCCGTAGACCATGTCCGAGCTGGCCGAACCCATCGCGACCAGGACGGCGGCCCTCATGTGGTTGTTCAGGGCGCGTTTGGCGACCTCGATTTGGGAGCCGCCGATGGGGATGGCCGTCACGAATCCCAAAACGAAGGCCAGGAGAACCAGAAAAAGGAGTTTCATCGGGGAGCGTTCGTCATGACGCGGATTTCCCCTCGGCGATTTTGGCTAGGGGTCGATGCGTCGGTTTCGGCGCGGATATCCGACACCAAGGCCTCGAGATCCATCGACTCGAAGCAGCGGACTGTCTTGCAGGTCTTGTACATTTTGTTCGCGCAGGTGATGTTGCGGCAGGGGCTGCCCGCCACGTAGGCGTGCGAGGGGGCGTCCTGGTTGGCCGGAAGAAAGCCGCGGCGGCTCGAATCGTAGCCGGACATCCGGGCCGGCGTGGCCCCGAAGAGACAATAAATGGCCGTCCGGTTGCGGAAAGCGCGGGACAAGGACGGCGAGACTTTCCGCGCCGCGCCCGCGTGAAGCGGCCCCGTGTCGCCCGAGATGAAGGCGGAAGCGCAGTCGATTAACACCGAATAGGCCTCCAGACGCAGGGTCGGCGGGATGATCCGGATCTCCCGCCGCCGTTCGGGCGGGAGGGCATCTCTGAGGCGGACCCCGATGTTTTTTTCGCTGTGGCCGGCCCCGACCAGGATCGGCCGGGAGAGGTCCGTCAGGCGGCTCAGAAGCTCTACCTGCTGGGAGAATGGTAACCGGGAGAAGGGAGAAGCCGCGTCCGGATTGTAGAGGAGGAACGGACTGCCGTCGAAAAGATCATTGGCCTTCAGGAAACGCTCGGTCTCCTCCGCGGCGTCTTCGGCCAGGTTGAGGGGGACTCCGGTGAAGGCCCCGGCCCGCCGGGGAGAGAAAAAGGCCGACAGAAGGTCATGGATGAACCGGTGGGCCTGGTAGAGGAAATGGTTGGGCGCCGTGGGATGGAATTCGTTCCAGACGAGGAACGATACGTGGTCTACAAAATGGATCACCGCCAGGTTAGGCGGGAAAAGCGGGCCATCGCCGAGGAAGGGGTTGAAATTGATGCAGACGTCATAGCCACGAGCGGAGAGGAGCGCTTTCAGACCCCGGAGATCGGATTCCACCGGCATGGTCGCGCCGGTGAAGAGCGGAATCAGGCACGAAATTTCGGGGTTGCCCTCGATCAGGCCGGTGACTGTCTTTTTGACGACGTAGTCGATTTCGGCGTCCGGGAAAAAATCCCGCAGGGCCGAAACGGCGGCCTGCATCATGATGGAGTCCCCGATATGAATGTCCGGCAGGACAACGATTTTCCGAAAGCCTCGCGCCTTTTCAAGGCGGCGGCGGCTGTGTTGGACGGAATGCCTACGAAGCAGGGAATTACCCAGCAGAGGAACCAGGATGGAATCGAACAACTTTGCCCCCGCGCGGGGGAATCGGTCCGTAAGAGCGCTGGTGAAGTGAAAGGAAGCCTCATATAAAAGGTTCGGTTTCATATCTGCGGCCGCCGGGCTACACCCGCTCTGGGGCGGGGCCCTAGCCGGGTCGCCTCTGATTGTGGGGGGTGGCGCGTTTTCGTGTCAAGCGAACGTAGGATGGACCATGACCGTTTAATCAGAATTCTCGGTTTCCTTCCTTCTTAGCTTACTTGGCGATCTTGCCCTGCGGATCGATCGTCACTTCCACTTTTTTGTCTTTGACCTGGAGGGACAATTCGAAAAGCTTTGTGCCGTCTTTGGTCAGGATATCAGCTTTGAGGACTTTTGCGCCGGGATATTCCTTGGCCAGCGTTTGCTTGACGGGAGCGGGAAGGTTCTCGGGAGAGATTGTTTCCTCGATCTCGGTCGCCTTGCCGTCGGCCGTGTAGAGAAGATCGCGATTGAGCTTGCCGTCGACGCTTTCGACTTCATACAAGGTCACGCCCTTTTCGGTTTCCTTGCTGGCGCCCGTGATCACGGCGTTGGGATAAGCCGTCTTGAACGCGTTCAAGACCGCGGGGGGAAGGATCTTGAGGTCGACCGCCCCGGTTTTGGGCTTAGCGGCGTCTTCCTTTTCTTCCTTCTCTTCGTCCTTTTCAGCTTCTTCCGCTTCCTTCTCCTTGGCCTTGACTTCCGCCGCAGGCGTTTTCTGGATCTTGCCCTGCGGATCGATCGTCACTTCCACTTTTTTGTCTTTGACCTGGAGGGCCAATTCGAAAAGCTTGGCACCGTCCTTGGTCAGGATCTCGGCTTTGAGGACTTTGGCGCCCGGATATTCCTTGGCCAGCGTCTGTTTGACGGGGGCAGGAAGGTTCTCCGGGGCGATGGTTTCCTCGATCTCGGTCGCCTTGCCGTCGGCCGTGTAGAGGAGATCGCGATTGAGCTTGCCGTCGACGCTTTCGACTTCATACAAGGTCACGCCCTTTTCGGTTTCCTTGCTGGCGCCCGTGATCACGGCGTTGGGATAAGCCGTCTTGAACGCTTGCAAAACCGCGGGGGGAAGGATCTTGAGGTCGACCACCCCGGTTTTGGGCTTGTCCTGCGCGACGGCGATCCCGGAAAGGATCAGCATCAGAGCAAAAACGATCATCAAAAATCGGCCCGTGTGTTTCATGAATGTTCTCCTTAAAATACTGTCAATCGCCTCGATTCTATCTCGGCGAACCTGAACGGATGATGAACGAAAACTCTTTCCGCGCCCCGCTCATCTTGTCCCGAAATACCAGACGAACTTGAGCATGGCCACGGTCTTGGTCAATCGCCAATTTTGGTGCGGGTCGAGGCTATCGCCGAACTGGTTGAGGACGAAATAGAGCACGGCGCCCGGCTTGGGAATCCAGGTGACGCGGAAGTTGAAGAGGATCTTGTTCTCGTCGTTGTTCCACTGGACGAAGACCGCCCCGAAGAGCTTGGGAGTCAAGGAAAAATTCATCCGCGTGACGAGTTCGTCGATGGCGAATCCGCCGTCCGGAAGACGGATGTCGGTCCGTTTGTAGGCCAGGTTCAGCGCGTAATATTTGTTCGGTTTCCAGGTCGCTTGGGCATCCCACTCCGTGCTCGAGCCATCGTAGAATTTTCCCCAATTGACGCCGGCGTCGAAGACGAGCGGCCGTCCGTCGAAGGTGGAAAATTGGATTTCTCCCCGGTTCGTCCAATAGCGCCCGGAGCGGATGACATGACCTTCGCGAATCTCGAAATCTTCGGTCAGGTCCTCGGCGTTGCGCTGGATGTTGATTTCCAGGTTCTCGCCGCTCTTGAAAAACACAGCCAACGGACGGAATTCCATATAGACGGACTGCATTCTGTGCGTCACTTCGTCAATGTAATAATTGATTTCGATCGGCTTGAATTGGAGCTTTTGGATCCAAGGCAAGAAGTCCGGCCGGGGGTTGATCCGCCATTTCGCCGTATATATCTGGTAGCTCGTCCGGCTCAGGAACCCGACCTCCGGGTTGAAATTCTTACCCGCTCGCTCCCAGGAGGCGCTGAGCTCGATCAGGTCGTTAGGGTAGTTAAAAAACAGGCGTTGGGCGCTGCCGGTCGCCGCCTCCCGATCGGACGTATAGGTCGCAGCGAACGCGCCGCCGAACTGGAAATTCTTGTTTCCGAATAGCTTGGACGTCGAGTAGAGTGCGTCCACGCCGCCCGTCCCATTGAACCGACCCGATTGGGCGGCCCCGATTGCGAGCGCGCCGATCGATGATTGCTCTCCCAGGTCCTGTTTATAGCGGACGAGAGAAAAATTCGTCGCTTTGGCCATGTCGGTATCCTGGCTCTGGAGGACCATTATCCCGAGCGTCGTTCCTCCCATTTTGCCGAGAAAACGGGCGCCTCCGAGAATGGGTGTTTGCTCCCCCTGGTAAATGCCGATCCGGCGGCTGTAAAACGGCCGGGCCTTCCCGAGAGGGAAGTCGAAGAAATTCTGGGCTTCGAGGTAGAATTGCCTCTTTTCCGGCAGAGAGATGGAAAAGCGGGTCAAGTTGACGATCATCTGGTCGGATTCGACCTGGGCGAAATCCGGGTGGACCGTGAAATCGAGCTTGACGGTCGGGTTGATCAGATAGTTGAAATCCAGCCCGATGCTGCCGACGGTCGTCGCCGGCATTTGGATCGCCTTTTCCGCCCCGGCGAGGGCATAGGGGCGGAATTCGAATATCCTCATCCGGGTCAGGGCCTGCAATCCGGTCAGCGTCCCCGCCCGGTTGACCTGCGCCAGCATGGAATCCCGCGACCAGCCCTGCCAGAGGACCTGCTCGCGCTTGCGGCGGATGTTCCGCTCGAAATTGATTCCCCAGGTCTGTTCGTTCGCCGCGCTGAATTTCAATGTCGAGAAAGGGATCTTGATCTCCGCGAACCAGCCTTGGTCCGTCCGCCTGGCCGCGACGTACCAGACCCCGTTCCAGTCGGCGTTCAGTTTCCGGCTATTGTCCGTGACAAGGGCGTCGTACTGCGCGCCGTTGGGGTTGATGATGAAGAGATAGGCATTCCGCTTATCTCCATACGTGTCCAGGGCGATTTCGAAATTGTCTTCGTTCCCATATTCGAAGTCCCACTTCATTTTCTGGGCGATGATTTTGTCCGGTTCGGCGTCGAAGCACCAGACGCCGATAAAAAGTTCGGTCTTGGAATAGAGAACAGCGACCTCGGTTCTTTCCGTGGCCGGCTGGTTTTCGTTGAGCTCGCGCTGGGTGAAGTTGGAGATGCGCGGAGCCGTGGCCCAGTCCGCCTCGTCCATGATCCCGTCCAAGCGGATCGCGGACTTGGCGGGGACGGCTTTGAGCGTATCGGGCCGGCTGTGTTGGGATTGCAGCGGGAGGGCGAGGGCGAGAAGGCCGATCACGGCGGCCGCTTTCTTAACGAAGATCACGAGGCGCTCCTTTGACAATACAGAGGTTCGATTCATAATGTCGAAGGGGATGATACAGCCGCGAAGATGAACGGAAGGTGAACCGATTTTTTCCGTTACGGGCCAGGAAGGAAGACGCTGATCACGCTTCCCTTGGGACCGCTGGTCGCGGTCACGCGGCCGCCGTGGGCCTCGACGATCTTGCGGACGATGGACATTCCCAACCCGCTTCCCCCCGTGGCCTCGGTCCGCGACGGATCGACCCGGTAAAACCGCTCGAAGATCCGAGGCAAGTGTTCGGCCGGAATGCCGATTCCGGTGTCTTTGACCTCGATCGCCATCCCCCCATCCGCCGACCGCGCAGCGACCGTCACGCTTCCATCGGGTCGATTATAGCGGACGGCGTTGTCGATCAGGTTGGAGAGGGCCAGACGGATTTGGGAAGGATCGGCCAGGATCCGAAGTTTCGGGTCAATGTCCCGCTCGAGCCGCACCTTCCCGGCCTCTGCCTCGGGACGGATAGCGGCGAATATGATCTCGACGAACGGTGCCAGGGGGATCTCTTCTTTGGCCGGATGCGCTTTGCCCGCGTCCATCCGGGCCAGGAGAAGCAGATCTTCGATAACGGCCTGCATCGACCTGGCCGTCCGCCAATTGTCGCGGTGGGCCTCGATCAGCTCTTGATCTCCGCGGGGCCGCCGGAGCAGGACTTCGATCGTGTTGAGAATCGCCGCGACGGGCGTCCGCAACTCGTGCGAAGCGTCGGCGGTGAACTGTCGCTCCCGTTGGAAACCTTTTTCCAGCCGGTCGAGGGCGGCGTTCAACTGCTCGATCAGAGGGTGAAGCTCCGTATCGAACCCTTCCGGATCGATCCGCCGATCGAGCCGTGTTTCTGAAACTCCGGCCAGCGCCTTGTTGATGCGCCGGATGGGTCGCAGCGCCTTCCCGGCGAGAAGGAAGCTTCCTCCGCCCGCGATCAGGAACGCGGCCAGGGACAGGACGGCCAGCAGCGACACGAGCTCCCGCAGTTCCTTATTCGTCGGGGCCAGGGACTCGGCGCACTGGATCGTGACCGCGATCGTCGCATCGGGACGGGTCGCGCTTTTTTCGCTTGATTCCTTGTCGATTTCGATGCGGGCCACCCAGGTCGCCGTGCGAAAGGCTTCACCGCGGGCTGAACGCGCCGTCGCCCACTCAGGGATTGCCGCGTCCTTGGGGACCGACGGCCAGGGCAACTCCGAGGAGCGCGGCGATTGAAAGACGATCTTCCCGTTTTCATCCACGATTCTGAAAAGCGATGAGATCGCGGGCCGGGGGCCATTGTCTTCGGCCGGGTCGAAGGCCGGCTTCCCGCCGGCGATTTCCAGGCGCAGGACGACGGACTGGGATTCAGCGAAAAGCCGGCCATCCAGGATGTCCAGGAGGGCGTTGCGTTTCGCGATAAAAATGAATACGTCGAAACTGAGGATGACCGCCGCGAGCACGAGCAGCGATCCGACGATCAATTTCAGACGAAGGGAACGCATCTTATTTCCCCTTAAGAAGATAGCCCGCGCCCCGGACGGTATGGATCAAGGGGCGGAGCCCGGGCCGGTCGATTTTCTTGCGCAGCCGGCTGATGAATACGTCGATGATATTGCTCGTCTTGTCGTCCTGCCAATCATAGAGATGTTCCCAGATCTCGGAGCGGGGGACGATTTCGCCCGCCCGATGGGCGAGATACTCGAGGAGCGCGTATTCCTTGGGTTGCAGGGGGATGTCCCGCTCTCCCCGGATGACGGTGTGTGTGGCGGTGTCGATGTCCAGATCGGCCACGATCAAACGCGGGTTTTTCGTTTGGTACTTGCGCCGGAGCAAAGCCCGGATACGGGCCAGGAGCTCCTCGAAACTGAAAGGTTTCGTCAAATAATCGTCCGCCCCCGCGTTCAACCCCCTGACTTTGTCCTCCCGGGCGTCGCGCGCCGTTAAGATAAGGATATGCGTGGACAGGCCTTTGGCCCGGACCTTATTTAAAAGGGCCAAGCCGTCGATCTTCGGAAGCATGAGGTCCAGGACGACAACGTCATAATCGTTGGCTTCGGCCAGGAACAACCCTTCCTCGCCGTCCTCGGCCGTATCGACGGCGAACGCCTCCTCCTCCAGACCTTTTTTCAGGCTCTTGAGAAGGGCGCGGTTGTCCTCGACAATCAACAGTCTCATGATAGCTCCGCTCAATTATGCCACGATTCCTCATGAACGGACGATGAATAAGGAAGGGCCTATTTTTTCCAGCCGGCGATCTTCAGGGATTCCAGCGAGTTGAGTTCAGTAATGCTCGTCTGGTCCAGGAGAAAAGGCGTGATGGAGATATATCCGTTGCGGACGGCCCACACGTCGGTCTTTTCGGTTCCCGCCTCGAGCGCCTTGAACGAGTTCAGGTAATAGACCTGGCCCAAGGAATCCACCTTGCGCGCGTAGGATTGATTGGATGGCCGCATGTCCTGGGGGACGACCATCATCCCCTTGATCTCGTCCTTGGGCAGGTTGGGAACGTTGACGTTGAGGAATAGCCCCGGCTTCATGGGCTTTTCCCTGAGTGCCCGGATTAAATCGACGATGCCATCGGCCGCCGGCCCATAATCCATCGTCTGGCCGGAAAGCGGCGCGCCGCCGGCGAATAAGCAAAGGATCACGGCCAAAACGATGAAGAAGCGGGATCTGACGCTCATCTCGACCTCCGTTCATTCCCAAAATATTTCAGACGCCCAAAAAATGTGCATTCTCCGCAAACTGTTTGGCTTTCAACTTGTTATAAAAAATTGTCTCCCACTTATCCACAACCTTATGCACATTTTGTGTGGAAAAGGGGATCGTTCGCGTCCGCGGACGGCCGATTCACTTTTTGTTTTTGACGTATTTATCGCACCACTCGATCATCTCGGCGAGGACGTGGAGCACGGATTCCCGGGCGCTATAGCCGTGGCGTTCATAGGGCAGCATGACCAGCCGGGCCGGGGCGCCGAATCCCTTGAGGGCGGCGAAAAGCCGCTCGGACTGGATCGGGAACGTGCCGGAGTTGTCGTCCATCTCGCCGTGGATCATGAGGATGGGCGTTTTGATCTTGTCGGCGAACATGAAGGGCGACATATTGATATAAGTGTCCTTCGCCTCCCACAGGGTCCGGCGCTCGCTCTGGAAGCCGAACGGCGTGAGCGTCCGGTTGTAGGCGCCGCTCCGGGCGATGCCGGCCGCGAACAAATCGCAATGAGCGAGCAGGTTCGCCGTCATGAACGCGCCGTAGCTGTGTCCGCCGACGGCGACGCGCTTCGGGTCGCCGACGCCCATCTGGTCGAGCTTGTCGATGGCGGCTTTGGCGTTGGCCACGATCTGCTTGATGAACGTGTCGTTCATAGTCTTGGGGTCGCCGATGACGGGCATAGTGGCGTTGTCCAGCACGGCGTATCCCTGGGTTACGTAGAAAAGCTCCGAGGTCCCTCGATAAAAGGTGAACCGGTTCACCGAACCGCGGACCTGGCCGGCCGTCGAAGCGTCGGCGTATTCGTAGGGATAGGCCCAGATGACGACGGGGAGCCGCGTGCCTTCCTTATAATCAAAAGGCAGATAGAGCGTCCCGGACAGGTCCACGCCGTCGTCTCTCTTGTATTTGACGAGTTCTTTCTTGATTTTGGTAAGCTGGGGCGCCGGATCCTTGAAGTCCGTCAGGGTCTGCCTTTTCTTCGTCTTGAGGTCGAGGATGTAATAATTCGGGGGCTCGGTCCTGGATTCGGAGATGATGATGATCCGGTCGCGGGACGTCCCGTCGAAATCGATGAAGGCATCATAAGTCGGGTCGGCGCACTGGAACAGGCGCTCTTTCTTGAGCGTCTTGAGGTTCATCCTGTCCAGGAAGGGATGATCGCCCTGGGGGGAAGCCCCTGTCCCGGAGAGATAGATCCAGTCCTTATCCTGAAGGACTAAGCGGTCGCCCGTTTTCGTCGCGGCCGTAACGGGAGAGCCCGGATCGCTGTACTGATCCTGGGTGCTCAGGTCGAAGATCTTGCGGGGCGGCGTTTGGGGCTGGTCGATGTTGACGAGATAAGTCGTCCTCCATCTCTTTTTCCAATTGCTTTCCGAGGCAAAGGCGAGGCCCGGAGTCGAAAACCAGGTCAAGCCGCCGGCGCGGTGCTGGAGTTTGAGGACTTCTTTCGCTTCGCCCGTGAACGGAGACGGCAGGACCATGAACTTATCCCGGAACGGAACTTCCTTTTCCGGGTCGCCGCCGTCGAGCGCTTCGATCCAGATCATCGTGGACGGTTTCGTCGGCTGCCAGTCGAGGCTGCGCGGCCCGGTCGGCACGCCGTTCATCGGTATGCCCTCGTTCGCGGGAAGGTCGGCGACGACCTTGATCAGGCCGCCGTTTTTGTCCCATATCTCGTAAGCCCGGGCGAAGCTCGAATAAGGGAGGCTGTAAGAATACGGCTTCTTGATTCGGGTGACGATGAGATAATTTCCGTCGGGCGAGGGATTGACCCCCGTATAGATGCCGGGACCGCCGATCTTGCGGGTCTGGCCGGTTGTGAGATCGATCTCGACGATCTGGCTGGTCGCGTAGTAATCGAACAGCATCTCGTCGTAGGGAGTCTTGAGAAGGTCCTCGTAAGTGGCGGACTTCGTCGCCTTGCCCGTGGAAACCTGGATGTTGGGGCCGATGGGAATGCGCGGCGCTTCGGGTTCCTTGCCTCGTCCTTCCGGGATCATGTGGAGGAGGACATGCTTGTTGTCGGGCAGCCAGGAGATTCCGCCCCCGACGACCATGTTCAGCGTCGGCGGCGTCAGGGCCTTGGCCTCGCCGGTGGCGGCATTGACCATCCAGAGCTCGATGCCGTTGTCCAGGTAGCGGGCGAAGACGGCGCATGAGCCGTCGGCCGACCAGCGCGGGGCCGTGAATTTGATGCCGGCCGGAAGGGCGATTTTCTTGGTCGTCCCGTCTTTGACCTTCTTGAGGGTGAGGCCGGTGCTGAAGGACAGCACCTGCACGCTGTTGGTCATGGGCGTGATCCGGATCCCGGCGATGCGGTAGATGGGCTGGGAAATGTAGGCGATCGCGGGCATGGACTCGGATTCGATGAGGAGCATCGTGTCGCGGGCCGGATTCAAGGAGACGCGAGGCGTCGGCGGCGCGTCGAGGATATCCATGACGACCTTGGGCGGGAGCTTATAAGGCTCCTGGGCGAACGCTATGAATTGAAAGAGAAAGACCAGGGCCAAAGAGATCAAAATCAGACGCTTTTTCATGGATCCTCCTTTGTCGATGATGGCGAAGTCAAGACGCATCTTTTATATCCCAAACCCGTCCCGGATTTCAAATAAAAATAGAAAGGTCCCGGAACCATCCTTTGACTAACGCGCGCCGGGAAAATATAATTGGAGGCTCTTGATCGCCCTTAAATTCTCCGGAGGACGCATGGGAAAGACAGCGAGATTTTTCATTTATGCTTTTTTGGCCGGATATGTCATCTCGGGATTCGCGGGCTGCGCCAAAAAACCCGCGCCAGCCGGCCTCGTTCTTTTGAACGGCGACGTCTATACCGTCAATCCGGCCTTCCCCAGGGCCCGGGCCGTTGTCGTCACGGGGAACACGATCACGGCGGTCTGCGAATCCGATCGGGAGGCGAAAAGATATATCGGTCCCAGGACGCGCGTCATCGATCTCGGCGGAAAATTCGTCCTGCCCGGCATCATCGACGGCCATGTCCATTTTTCAGCGGCCGGGGCCATGATCAACGGAGCCAATCTGTTGACCGTATCCAACGAAGAGGGACTGCGCGCGGAGATCCGGCGGGTCGTCGATTTGCTCGATGACGACGAATGGATTACCGATGGGCTTTGGGGCGCCTATGAGCAATGGGCCCTGGGCGATGCCGGCCGAAGCGCGAAGGAAAAGAAAACCCCCTGGCGGCCAAACCTGAAAATGATCGACGACATCACACCCAACCATCCCTGCTTTCTTTGCCGTTTCGATCGGAAAGAATGGCTGGCCAACACGTCCGGGCTCAAGGCGGCCGGGCTTGACGTGCTGCGGCTCCCCGGCATGGAGATCGGCGCCGACGGCCGGCCCACAGGCATCATTTTCCGGCCTTCGGCGGCGTTCGACAAGATGTCCAGGGCGATCAAACCGAAATCCGACATGCGGCTGCTCGATGAAAGCCGGGCCGCCCTCCAGGCGCTGCGCGAAGCGGGCATCACCGAAGTCCACGACATCGAAACTCCAGATCAGACGAAGCGTTTCATCGAGCTCGAAGCCAACGGCGAGCTGACCTGTCGGGTCTGGCTGCGGCCCGATCTGTCCCGCGGCGCGGAGCTCAAGGCCCAGGGGTTTACGATGGGCCTCCATCCCCGGACGAAGCAGAAGAGCTCGTTCCTTCGCTATGGCGCCCTCAAGGGTTATATCGACGGGATCATGGGAGATCACGGCGCGCTTTTCTTCGAGCCGTACAGCGACCAGCCCGGGAACTTCGGCCATTGGCGCGTTCATACGTCGGACGATCCCGATCTCAAGGTCGGGAACATGGAAAAAATGTACGGACTCATCAAGACCGGCTTGGACGCCGGCTTCGTTCCTAACGTCCACGCCATCGGCGACCGGGGCGTGGCTGAAATGCTCGATCTCTACGAGCGGCTGAAGAAGGAGTTGGGAATCGACCTCAAGGGATTTCGCGTGATTCACGCCCAGGTCGTCCGGCCCCAGGATTTCCCGCGGTTCAAAGCGCTGAACGTGATCGCCGAAGTCAATCCGTATCATATCTCGGACGACATGCGCTGGATGGAAGAGCGGATCGGGCATGAACGGGCCAAGGGCGCCTATGCTTTCAAATCGCTCCTCGAGAACGGTGCGACGCTCTGCTTCGGCTCGGACTGGCCGGGGACGAACGCCGCTCTTTACCGGATGCATCCAAAATTCCTGATTTACGCGGCCGTGACGCGAAAAACGCTCAAGGGCGAGCCGAAGGACGGCTGGTTTCCGGAACAGAAGATATCGGTTGAGGAAGCGATCAGAGCTTACACGATCAATAACGCCTACGCGGCGTTCGAGGATAAGATTCGGGGAAGCCTCGAGGCCGGAAAACTCGCGGACATCACGATCTTCGACCGGAATCTGATCAAGATCGCGCCGGAGGATATCCTGAAGGCCGAGGTCACGCACACCATCGTGGATGGGAAGATCGTGTTCATGAAGAAATGACGTCAAGTCGTCCTGGCCCGGCCTCCCGGCCTTCAACTCACCCGAACGGACTTGATTCTGCCCGTTATGGCCAGCGTGATTTTGTATTTTCCCCGGACGTTCGAGACGGTAATCGTCGCGAGCCCGGAGACCGTTCCTTCCGGCGTGAAGAGGGGAGCGTTGTTCGCCTCGACGGTCGCGCCTTCCAATGTCCGCCTCCCCACCGGATTCCATTTCTTTGCGGTGTCGTCATATCTTTCGACGGTGTAGCCGTTATCTGAAAATCTGACCCGGTAAGAGACGCCTTCGAACAGGGATTTGTACCGGGCCGCGTTCAAGGCCGACCGAATTTCCCACACGGCTTTTTCCAATTGGTATTTGGGGATGAGGCTGAGGAACGATGTCGAAGCCAGATAGACGATCATGGATAGAATCGCCGTTGCCAGACCCGCCTCCAGAAGAGTGAAGCCTTTTTTCATTTAATGTTCATTCCACGATAGGGGTTTGAGCGAAAGGACGAAAAGCATGGGACAGCTCGTGGCGGGACCGTTTTGCGGCAGGACCCTGTTTTCGAGGAGCCGCTCGTCGGGCGCGATTTTCATGGCGTTTCCGTTCAGGAGGAGTTCCCCCGTCTGAAGACTACCTGCCAGCGCGAGCGTTTTTTGAGCGCCTCCAACCTCAATGGAATTCTTGGCCGCCAGCGCCGCCTGGATTTTCATCTCCGCCGGGGCGCTCGGATCGATGAAGATTTTGCCGTTTTTCTCCGTGCCTTCGATGAAATCCCTGCCGTCGGCATAGATCATGAGTTGCGAAGTGGAGTCTTTGAGGTAGGGGATGCCGTCGAGCCACTTGACGCCTTGCTGGATAAGATGGGAGGACAGGGTGACTTGGTCCGCTGAAACGATGGAGAGCGAAACTCCCTGAAGGACGCAGGGGATCGCCTGGTCCTTCATGAGCTCGATCCGGCCGGCGGCATCGACGATCCCGCCGCCCAGCGACCGGATACAACCGTTGACCATGACGATGCCCAAAGGGACGCGGTCGAATTCCCGGGTTTCCGCCGGCGTGATAAAGAACGTTTTACCTTGAGACGGATTGAACTTCAGGATCCACGAGTCCTCTCCCCGCCGGAACGAGATGACCTGGAAACCGCCGTCCACGGCCAAAATCAATTCGTCGACGTCTCCCTGGGCATAGATTCCGCCGAGTCCCATGTCGCTGCTGATTAAATAGATCCCCTCCGGCACGGGCTCATTGACCATTTCCAGGCCGAGCGCGGACCTCAACTCCGCCCGGGTGAGCTTCGCGGGCGACAAGATCTTGACGGCGAGAGCTTTTTTCAATAAGGGATCGACATTTTCGGGCATGATGGAGGCCTCGGCGAAATTCAATCCGGGGATGACCTGGTTCTTCGCCGGCGGAATCAGGGTGATATTCCGGTTTCGCAGGAAATCCCGTTTTTCCTCGGGAGAGAGATTTCCCGTTATGAGCATGGGGAAATAGGCCAGGGGGATATGCCCCGCCAAAATTTTGAGGGAGACGTCGAGAGACGCCGTTTTCTTGGGGGGAAGGTCGAGCAGCCGGCCCTCGGAAGCGATCGTGCCTTTGAAGTCAGCCAGCCAATAATCTCCGCTCGAGCTGAATGAACTCAAGGAAAAATCAACGGACGACCGCCAGCTTTCATCGCCTGCCGTTTCCTCGATGAGGAGCGGAAAAACATGGCCCAGGGCCTCTTCCACGATCCCGGTTTTTCCGGCCTGGGTATCGCCGCGGAGGAGGGCGTAATGCTCTTCCGAGCAGACCGCGGGGGCCGTTCGGCCGGCCGCCATTTCGGCGATGGATCCGAATCCCCGTTTGATCCCGTTCTCCGAGGCATAGGCCACCAGCGTCAGATTTTTTTTGAGAGCGCCGAGTTTCAGATAGACCTGGGAGATATAGATAAGGCCAAGCCCCAGGGTCGAAAAGAGGCAATAAACGAAGACCGTGAGAAGCGTCATGGAACCGCGTTCCCCATATTTTTTCATTTTAATGCCGTTCGGCCAGGGCCATATTTTTCAGGAAAGCCACGAGGCGACGAGTCTTGTCCGGCTCCGACTGAAGGCCGATGCCGATGTCGAGGAGATGCGAATCCTTGCCGTAGCCGGCGACGAAAGACCGGACGCCTTCCAAGAGGGGCTGGGCCGCCCCGGCGTTGACTTTCCGCCGCAGCGTGGAATTCGCGGCGTCAAGGAAATAGGAGACTTTTTGGATGAGGATGACCGCGCTCTCACCCTTTATATAATTGAACGCCAGCGGCGCCGTCAGGGTCAGGCCGTGTTCGTCGGCGGATGCGACGCTCAGGAGTTCACCTTTGTTGATGTCGAAGATACAGGCGGCTTTGCCCGGGCCGAAATCTTCCCCGTCGTCGAGATTGATGGTCGTTTGACCGACTTGAGCGTTCGTCAGGAGAGCGCTCGTCTTGGCCAGGCTCATCAGGGCCAATGTCCCGTCGGTCCAATCAATTCCCTGGACGAGACCAAAGCCGATCGGCTCGAGCAGTCCCTGTCCTGATTGAAAGGCGTCCGTTTTCATCTTTTCGAGCGCCGCCATGGCGCTTTCTTGGTTCGTCTGCGCGCTTTGCAGTTTGAAGAACGCCGTTCGCGTCGCGGCGAAGAATTCAAGGCTTGCCAGCAGGATCAGCAGGAAGAGGGCCATGGCCAGCAGGCTCTCGATTAAGGAAAATCCCTGCCGCCGCGTTGCTTGCGTGTTCATAATCAAAATCCGAGATATTTCGAAAAGAGAAGGACGGCCCGCAGCACATGCTCCGGCATATTTTCCGGATAAATTTGAAGGTCGATTTTTTTCATGTCGGGCAAGAGCAGATCGATCCGCCATTCCGCGCGCGTCGTCTCCGGCGACGGGCTCTCGATTTCCCCCTCGTAGAAACCCGCCGCGAGGTCCCCGCTTTCGAAAGGCAGCGGCTTGAGACTTTCGAGCCTCGAAACGGCGGCCTCGGCCAGCGCCAGCCGATCGTCGACGTTTTTTTTCGCTTGGATCGAGCGGAGAACGAGCGCGCCCGTTCCCATGAGAAAGAAGAAAACGAGGACCAGGGAGACCATGACCTCGATCAAGCTGAATCCGCGGCGTTCCATCCTTCACCTCTTTCCCGTTTCCCGCGCCCAGAGGAGAATTTCTTCCGGCGAGGAAAGGTCCTATTCTCGTTCAGGGAACCGACGATATGCTCCTCGTGCGCAACTCGTGCCAATCGCCGCGTTCGCGTCATCCAGGGAAACGCGGAGCGCGCCGCGTCCGGACCGTCGACTTTTGTTTAGGAAATCGAACGGTCGCGTCAACGATCGTAAACGCCCCTTTCTATATGGTTGAAAAAAAAGCAAATAAAAATCTGAAAAAATTTTTATTTCCCGCTTGACAAGAAAGTGAGGAATCCTTATTATATTACAGCCGTCTCTTCTGACAGCCGAAAGGCTGAAATCAAAGAGAAATTCATTTGAAGGGATGGTTTTTCTCTCTCGGGCAGAGAGAAACAGATCTTTGAAATAAAAAGCGGAGCGACATTGATTGATCCAATATGCCAATTCAAACTTCGTTAAGTACCCGCAAGGGTGCTTATAAATTGGAGAGTTTGATCCTGGCTCAGAGCTAACGTTGGCGGCGTGCCTAACACATGCAAGTCGAACGCGTTTCGGGGGGCAACTCCCGGGATGAGTGGCAGACGGGTGAGTAACACGTGGGTAATCTCCCCTCGGGTGAGGAATAAGTCCGCGAAAGCGGGTCTAATACCGCATGACACTCCGGGACATAAGTCTCGGAGTCAAAGCCGTAAGGCGCCTGAGGATGAGCCTGCGTCCTATTAGCTAGTTGGTAGGGTAACGGCCTACCAAGGCTGAGATGGGTAGCCGGCCTGAGAGGGTGAACGGCCACACTGGGACTGAGACACGGCCCAGACTCCTACGGGAGGCAGCAGTGAGGAATTTTGCGCAATGGGGGAAACCCTGACGCAGCGACGCCGCGTGGAGGACGAAGGCCTTCGGGTCGTAAACTCCTGTCAGAGGTGAAGAATGCCCGCAAGGGTTTGACGGTAACCTCAGAGGAAGCCCCGGCCAACTACGTGCCAGCAGCCGCGGTAATACGTAGGGGGCAAACGTTGCTCGGAATTACTGGGCGTAAAGGGTGTGTAGGCGGCTGAGCAAGTCAAAGATGAAATCCCGAGGCTCAACTTCGGAACTGTCTTTGAAACTGCTTAGCTTGAGGATAGCTGAAGAGAATGGAATTCCCGGTGGAGCGGTGAAATGCGTAGATATCGGGAGGAACACCTGAGGCGAAGGCGATTCTCTAAACTACTCCTGACGCTGAAACACGAAAGCTAGGGGAGCAAACGGGATTAGATACCCCGGTAGTCCTAGCCGTAAACGATGGACGCTAGATATTCCTGCGTTTATGTGGGAGTGTCGAAGCTAACGCGTTAAGCGTCCCGCCTGGGGAGTACGGTCGCAAGGCTGAAACTCAAAGGAATTGACGGGGGCCCGCACAAGCGGTGGAGCATGTGGTTTAATTCGACGCAACGCGAAGAACCTTACCTGGGCTTGAACTGCCGGTGGTAAAAACCCGAAAGGGCGATGATCCTGGTTTCCAGGAAGCCGGTAGAGGTGCTGCATGGCTGTCGTCAGCTCGTGTCGTGAGATGTTGGGTTAAGTCCCGCAACGAGCGCAACCCTTGCCTTTAGTTGCCAGCGAGTTATGTCGGGCACTCTAAGGGGACTGCCTCGGATAACGGGGAGGAAGGTGGGGATGACGTCAAGTCAGCATGGCCTTTATGTCCAGGGCTACACACGTGCTACAATGGACGGTACAAAGGGTCGCAAGACCGCAAGGTGGAGCTAATCCTTAAAACCGTTCTCAGTTCGGATCGAAGGCTGCAATTCGCCTTCGTGAAGTCGGAATCGCTAGTAATCGCGGATCAGCTACGCCGCGGTGAATACGTTCTCGGGCCTTGTACACACCGCCCGTCACATCACGAAAGCTGGTCGTACCCGAAGTCGCTGTGCTAACCGCAAGGAGGCAGGCGCCGAAGGTATGGTCGGTGATTGGGGTGAAGTCGTAACAAGGTAGCCGTACGGGAACGTGCGGCTGGATCACCTCCTTTCAAAGGAGCATTTTGGTGACGTCGTGTCGCTTCCGCTTTTTTTTATATTCGCCGGGTTAGAGTGGGCTGAGGTGCGTAGGCACGAGCTCTGACCAAGGAATAAACGCTACGTTGGGCCTATAGCTCAGTTGGCTAGAGCGCACGCCTGATAAGCGTGAGGTCAGTGGTTCAAATCCACTTAGGCCCACCATCCAGATTTTAGGAAGGGAATTTTACGCTGAAACGAATTGAACTGGGGCTGTAGCTCAATTGGGAGAGCGCCGGTTTTGCACGCCGGAGGTCGCCGGTTCGATTCCGGTCAGCTCCACCAATCTTTTCCCGGCGGATCCAAAATAGAACATTTCCCCCAAGTTTTGGGGGAAGGGATAAATGGACTTTCGTTCTTTGACAATCGATTAGCGGCATTTTTTGTCTTGACTAAACTTTATGGTCAAGTTATTAAGAGCATACGGGGGATGCCTTGGTGCAGGAAGGCGACGAAGGACGTGGCCAGCTGCGAAAAGCTTCGGTGAGCCGTTAAACAGGCTTTGATCCGGAGATGTCCGAATGGGGAAACCCATCGAGGTAAACCCTCGTTATCCTCATCTGAATCCATAGGGTGAGGAAGCGAACCCGGGGAAGTGAACCATCTCAGTACCCGGAGGAAAAGAAATCAACCGAGATTCCCTAAGTAGCGGCGAGCGAACGGGGAACAGCCCAAACCGCGCATATGTAAGCTCGAGTGCGTTGTGTGCGCGGGGTCGTGGGACTCAGCGTGGCTCTAACTCGATAGGGCCGAAGAGTTACAAAGGCCGATCCTAGCCGAATGTTCTGGAAAGAACAACCACAGAAGGTGATAGTCCTGTAGGCGAAAGGATGCGGTCCTCTTAGCTGGGTTCCCAAGTACCACGGGACACGTGGAATCCTGTGGGAATTCGGGAGGACCATCTTCCAAGGCTAAACACTAACCTGCAACCGATAGTGAACCAGTACCGTGAGGGAAAGGTGAAAAGAACCCCTGTTAGGGGAGTGAAATAGTACCTGAAACCGTATGCTTACAAACAGTAGGAGCCCGGGCAACCGGGTGACTGCGTGCCTTTTGCTTAATGAGCCGGCTAGTCATTTTGTGCGGCAAGGTTAACCTTGATTCAAGGGGAGCCGTAGCGAAAGCGAGTCTGAATAGGGCGTTAAGTCGTACGGAATGGACGCGAAGCTGAGTGATCTATCCTTGGCCAGGATGAACTGCGGGTAACACCGCAGGGAGGTCCGAACCGGTGTTGGTTGAAAACAGCTCGGATGAGCTGAGGATAGGGGTGAAAGGCTAATCAAACTCAGGGATAGCTCGTTCTCTTCGAAATAGCTTTAGGGCTAGCCTCGCACGAATTCTAAGGGAGGTAGAGCACTGGATGGCCTAGGGGTTCGAAAGTTCTACCAAATCCAACCAAACTCCGAATTCCCTTAAGAACTATGCGGGAGTCAGACTGCGGGGGCTAAGCTTCGTGGTCAAAAGGGAAACAGCCCAGATCGTCAGCTAAGGTCCCTAAGTGCATGCTAAGTGGGCAAGGATGTGAGGATACCGAGACAACCAGGAGGTTGGCTTAGAAGCAGCCATCCTTTAAAGAAAGCGTAACAGCTCACTGGTCAAGCGTTCTTGCGCCGACAATGTAACGGGGCTAAAGCATGCTACCGAAGCTGCGGATTGCCGATGCCTTCGGGTATCGACAGTGGTAGAAGAGCATTCTAACGAGGCAGAAGCCGTGGGGTAACCCATGGTGGACTTGTTAGAAGAGACCCTGCCGGCATTAGTAGCGATAATTGCTGTAGAAACCAGCAACGCCGAAAATCTAAGGTTTCCTGGGGAAGGTCAGTCCGCTCAGGGTTAGTCGGAACCTAAGGCGAGGCCGAATGGCGTAGCCGATGGACAGCAGGTCAACATTCCTGCACCACCTGAGAAGCGTTACCACCAATGGGGAGACGCAGGAGGATAAGTGTACGCACGTCTGGAAGTGTGCGGTCGCCAGGTAGAGGGAGGTCTTTGGCAAATCCGGGACCTCTTAACCTCGAGCACGGCGAGGAAGTTTGGCTTCGGCCTTACCAACTCACTGACTCCAAACTGCCTAGAAAATCCTCTAGGGAGTTTTTCAGGTGTCCGTACCGTAAACCGACACAGGTAGATGAGGAGAGAATCCTAAGGCGCACGTGTGAGTCCTCTTTTAGGAACTCGGCAATCTAACCTCGTAACTTCGGGACAAGAGGTGCCTCATTAGTGTTGTAGCCCGTATCCACGGGCGAAGCATGAAGAGGTCGCAGAGAAATGGCTCAAGCGACTGTTTAGTAAAAACACAGGACTCTGCAAAGACATATAATCGACGTATAGGGTCTGACGCCTGCCCGGTGCTGGAAGGTTAAGGAGAGAGGTCAGCCGCAAGGCAAAGCTTTGAACCGAAGCCCCAGTAAACGGCGGCCGTAACTATAACGGTCCTAAGGTAGCGAAATTCCTTGTCGGGTAAGTTCCGACCCGCACGAAAGGCGTAACGACTTGAGCGCTGTCTCAAAGAGGAGCACGGCGAAATTGTGGTACCGGTGAAGACGCCGGTTACCTGCCGCTGGACGGAAAGACCCCGGCACCTTAACTGCACCCTAGCATTGGATTTTGGGATCGTATGCGCAGGATAGGTAGGAGACTTTGAAGTTCTGGCTCCGGCCAGGATGGAGTCAACCTTGAGATACTACTCTTACTATTCTGAGATTCTAACCTACCTCCCTGATCGGGAGGGGGGACAGTGTTAGGCGGGTAGTTTAACTGGGGCGGTTGCCTCCCAAAATGTAACGGAGGCGCCCTAAGGTTCCCTCAGGCTGTTTGGAAATCAGCCGTAGAGTGCAAAGGCATAAGGGAGCTTGACTGCGAGAGAGACATCTCAAGCAGGGAGGAAACTCGGGCTTAGTGATCCGGTGGTCCTGTATGGAAGGGCCATCGCTCAACGGATAAAAGGTACGCCGGGGATAACAGGCTAATAGTCTCCAAGAGCTCATATCGACGAGACTGTTTGGCACCTCGATGTCGGCTCATCGCATCCTGGGGCTGAAGCGGGTCCCAAGGGTCCGGCTGTTCGCCGGTTAAAGCGGTACGTGAGCTGGGTTTAGAACGTCGCGAGACAGTTCGGTCCCTATCCACGGCAGGCGCAGGAGATTTGAGGGGGGTGGTCCATAGTACGAAAGGACCTGGACGAACGAACCTCTGGTGTGCCAGTTGTACTGCCAAGTGCATCGCTGGGTAGCTATGTTCGGAAGTGATAACCGCTGAAAGCATATAAGCGGGAAGCACGCCCCAAGATTAGATCTCCCTCCCGCAAGGGCTGAAGGGCACACGGAGATGACGTGTTTGATAGGCTGGATGTGGAAGTCCGGTGACGGATGAAGCTTACCAGTACTAATAGCCCGTGAGGCTTGACCATAAGGTTTTTTCAGGCAAAAAATGCTATCATCGATTTGGATTTGGTATTGTATTTAAATCCCGGCGACCATGACGAAGGGGAAACGCCCGTTCCCATTCCGAACACGGAAGCTAAGCCCTTAGGTGCCGATGGTACTGCCAGGGGTGCCTGGTGGGAGAGTAGGATATTGCCGGGTTTTTTTATTTTCAGGCGCAATGGCGCGGTACGTATCCCGGGACTATTGGTTTTCCCGGGGGATGCGGTTCGCATCTAGGATTTTTTTTCTTTGCTCGAGACGGATAAAGGACAAAGGGGCACAGGCCCCGACTGTTGGCGGCATACTCCTCTCCTTTATTTCGATCGATATCTTTTTAACGGACCGTTCCGGAGGCTTCCGGACGGATCCATCGTCAAAGGAGACGAGTTTGAACATTTATGTTGGCAACCTTTCTTTCAACGTGACGGAATCCGACCTCCGGGAGGCCTTCCAGGCCTTCGGAACGGTCGAGAAATCCGCGGTGATCAGTGACAAGACGACGGGCCAGTCGAGAGGCTTCGGCTTCGTCGAAATGCCGAACAAGGACGAGGCGACGAAGGCCATCGGCGCTCTGAACGGCCGCGAACTCAAGGGCCGGGCCCTGAAGGTCAACGAAGCTCAAGCCCGCACGGATCGGCCGCGGACAGGCGGATTCGGCGGCGGCCGTCGCTTCTGATCGGGTTTTAGCGCCCCGGATCGCGTCGATCCGGAAAATTCTCTGAAACATCGAGGGGATGGTTCCCCGTGAACCATCCCCTTTTTTGTTTTTTTGGGGGAATTTCCTGTCGAATTGCGTAGCGGCGAAATTTCTCCATGCGGCTTCAGCCAAAGGCTTTTTCCATTGCTGCGCGGATGGAGTCTTCCTTCAGCGAAATATAACGATTAATCGAAGAAAGGCTTTTATGCCCCATTGCATTTGAAACCAGAACCGCGTCTTTTGTGGCGCGATAAAGACGAGTGGCGAAGCCGGCGCGGAAAGAATGCAGCGTAAGCTTCGGCCGCAAGCCGGCAGCCTTTTTCCAGCGTTCGAAACGCAGGTGCACCTCCCGCGCGCTCAGGGGGCGGGAAAAGTTCCGCCCAGGAAAGAGAAACGGGGAGCGGGAGTGTTCTTTCCGAGCAGCACGTTGGATAAGGTATTCTGCGAGTATCAACTTCAGTTTGCTTGGAATGGCCCGGTACTCGCCGCCGGTCGTCTTGGTTTTGGAATACCAGACTCGTTTTTCGCTGAGATCAAGATCGTCGATCCGCAAAGCTAATGCCTCGTTCCGGCGCACCCCGGAGAAGGCATAAAAAGCGAAAAGCGCCTCATCGCGTCGCGCAAGGAAGGAGTATTCTCGCCGGATAGCATCGAACAATAGCGATAGCTCGTTCTCTGAAATCGGCGGCGTTGGCAGGTTGACCACTTTAGCGAGCCGGAGATCGGCCGCCGGGTTTCTCGGGACCCTTCCGGTCTCCACCGCCCAGGAGAAGAAGGTTCTTACTACGCTACGGATCTGATTCATCGAAACGCCGGAGCGCGGCATCTCGCGAGGATAGCCTTCCTCAAGTTGAATCAATGCCTGGGTGAGAGTGTTGCCGGTCACCTTGTGGAGGAGAAGGTCTCCGATTAATTCCTCGAGCAGCTCGAGTTTCTTGGAGTAGCTCTCCAATGTTGAACCCGCCCTCCCCGATCCCTTCAAGCTACGGATGAAGTCTCGGGAAGCGGCAGCTAATTTCCGGTGATTCATCCCACTTTCATGGGCGTGATCCTTATTCGGCTCTGGGGAAAAATTCGATTTGAGCCTCAATGGTTTCCCATCTGAGGCAAACTTTGAGGAGACCATGAAGAATTTCCTTTCATCTTTTTCATTAAGGGAGATCGCGAAAATCTTTTTCAGGCCGTAAAAAGGCCTCTGTTTGCGACTTTTTTCCGGGCTTTTGGCATTTTCGACGATTTGTAAAGTCGGCAAAGGACCTGCGGGAGCCCTTTTCCGAGGGTATTTTCGACATCTTCGCTTTCCGACATTTTCCCGTTGTCGGAAAGTCGTTGATATTCTTGTTCTTAAGCCGATGTCGCAAGCGCCCGCCAGTCTCTCGTCGCAAATCGATTATCGAAAAAAACGAGATGCTACATAAGTTGTTATTTCTTTAGCGTTGTAATGATAGATCAAATTGAAGCGACTAGGAGATCCTCATTGATTCGAGGTATATCCTAGTCTTTATTTTCTGGGAAGTCTAGGAATTTAGGGGTTATGTTTTTATAACCCCTCTTAATAATCAACAAAAGTTCCGTCCTTCTGTAACATGAGCCGAGACATAGTGGAAGCGCTAGTTGCGATTGCAAATCCCTGCATTGTGTTGACCATAATATTGGTCAATTCTTTGGTAAATCCTGTTTCTACCACAGTTATTACAAATTTGCAACCCACAAGTTCAGTTCCCCTATCTACGCCATCATATCGAGCTCGATCGTCTGCCAAAATACAATAGGTCCCCGCAGCATATTTTTTACTGAATCTACTCTCAAAATTGTAGTTGTCGATCCTTGTGAAATCGTATACAAAATCACGATTTCCGCCACCATATAAATCAAAAAACACGGTTGGGGTATTAGGCAGGTTATTCACATTCTTTACTTCAACTCTCGTGTACGTAAATTTCAAGGTGTAATAACTGGCTGGTTCGGGCGGTTGGGGCGTTGTGGGGGCTTTGTCGCAGACAGCAATCATCAGCACGGCTAAAATCATCAAAATTAAGACAAACAGTTTCTTTCTCATTCTATTAATATCCTAGTCTTTATTTTCTGGGAAGTCTAGGAATCAAATTCAAGATAATTGGTGAAGAACGTCGCGTTCGCACCCCCGAGGTCAAAGACAACCAAATTATTGACTCCGTCGATGACGTCGACATAGAGCTTGTGCGCAGTTCCGGCAGCGCTGGCTGCGGG